>NZ_BSNQ01000009.1:58294-1105604 GCF_030160075.1 Dyella lipolytica | reverse complement strand
CCACCGCCGCCGCCGCCGCCGGAACCGCCGAAGCAGCCGCCGCCGCAGATCATCAAGCAGGTGGTTCCGCCGCCGACACCGCCGCCGCCGGCACCGCCGCCGGCTGTAGCAGAGGCATCGAACAATGCCGTGGCGTCACCGCCGCCGGCACCGCCTGCGCCGCCGGCACCGCCTGCGGACATCACGGCGAGCCAGGACATCAGCTACAACAGCCGTATGCAGCCTAAGTACCCGCCACAGGCCATTCGCCAGCGGCACGAGGGCACGGTAACGTTGTTGATCCTGGTGGCCGTCGATGGCACGCCGAAGGACATCAAGGTCGATCAGTCCAGTGGTTTCCGCGAGCTGGATCGTGCGGCAATTGAAGCGGCTCAGCATTGGCGCTTCAACGCTGAAATGAAAAACGGTAAGAAGGTTGAGGGTTACGTGCGCGTACCCGTCAATTTCAATCTCAATCAGCTGTAATACCTATTACAGTTACAGTTCACGCTTGACTTCCAAGGGTAGCGTTTATGTTCCAACAGACTCCTGCACCGTCCGATGCCGCTCCGGCTCTGGGTGGCAACGCCAACGCTCAAGCCATGCAGCAAATGGGCTTTGGCGATCTTATCCATCACTTCGACCCGCTGGGTTGGATCGTGTTCGTGGTCCTGGTGGTGATGTCCTTCTCCTCCTGGTACTTCATCATCGCCAACGCCATCCGCAACTCGATGGTGCGCGGTCGCGCCGACGGCGTGATCAATGGCTTCTGGTCGAATAATTCGACTCAGGACGCCATCCGAGAGCTGGAAGCTCAGCCCAAGGGCGAACCCTTCTCGAAAATTGCCCTGGACGCCGCTTCGGCGGTCGCGCATCACCAGCAGGCTGCTGCCGGCGGTGGTCGCCTTGCCGAATCGCTCAGCCGTTCGGAGTTCATCGATCGTGCCCTGCGCCAGGCCGTTGCTCGCGAGAGCCTGCGTCTGGAAGGTGGCATGACCTTGCTCGCTACGGTCGGTTCGTCGGCACCGTTCATCGGTCTGCTCGGTACGGTGTGGGGCATCTATCACGCCCTGATCCGCATCGCTGCATCCGGCAACGCGTCGATGGAAGCGGTGGCTGGTCCGGTGGGTGAAGCTTTGATCATGACCGCCTTCGGTCTGTTCACCGCTATCCCGGCCGTGCTTGCCTACAACTTCTTCACCCGCTCGAACCGCCTGACCTACGCCCGTTTCGACGAATTCGCGCATGACTTGCACGACTTCTTCGCTACCGGTGCGCGCGTCGAAGGCGTCGCTCCGACTCAGAAGTGAGGATTGACCCATGGCGATGAGCTCCGGAACCGAATCCGGCTCGCCGATGTCGGAAATCAACGTCACGCCGCTGGTCGACGTGATGTTGGTGCTGCTGATCATTTTCATGATCACCGCTCCACTGATGTCGCATCGGATCACGGTGAAGCTACCCAACGCGAATCCGCGTATCGAAGACAATCAGCAGCGCCCGCCGCCGCTAGACGTAGCTATCAAGGAAGACGGCAGTATTTATTACGGTGATAGCACGACGGCGGCTACCGAAGCCGAACTGATCCAGCAATTTAAGATCATCGGAAATTCGCCGCCGCCGCAACCGGAAGTCCAAATTCGAGCTGCACAAAATACGGAATTTGGAATTGTTCGTAAGGTGCTTGCTGACGCTAAGGACTCCAGCGTGGTCCATATCGACTTCGTGACGACGGGTAAGGAGTAGTAGCTATGGCATTCAGCACTGGAAGCGGAAAAGGGCCGATGGCTGACATCAACGTCACGCCCTTGGTTGACGTGATGTTGGTCTTGCTGATCATTTTCATGATCACGGCACCCATCATGACGCACAACGTGCGTATCGACTTGCCGCAGCCGAACCCGAATGTGATTCCGCCGCCCAATCCGCCGGAACCGGTTCACCTGAAGATCGACCAGTCTGGTGGGTTCTACTGGAATGACACCCCGCTGGATGAGAATGGAATCAAAGCGCAGATGGCGATCATCGGGGCACAGAAGGATGCGAACCTGCAGCCGGAAGTGCAGATCGATGCGGCTGACGCGGTATCTTACCAAGTCGTTGCCCGCGTTCTGGCCGATGCCAAGAGCTACGGACTGAACAAGGTTGGCTTTACCGATAGCAACGGCGGTTGAACCGGAGCAGTTCAAGCGCTGCAAAACGTTACCCACAGAACCCCCGCGTACGCGGGGGTTTCTGTTTATGGGGGATTGAATGTGCGACTGCGGAGAATTTCGCGATTAGCCGTCTAGACGGCCGGTATCAACGCAATATCTGCAGGTAGTTGCGCACGGTGTTGGCCAACCCCTCGTAGAGCGCTTCGCCGATCAAAGCATGTCCGATCGATACTTCGGCCAGACCGGGGATCGCGACGCGCAAGGTACCGAGATTCGCCTGGCTGAGGTCGTGCCCCGCGTTGACCGCCAAGCTCGCCTGCTGTGCCCGGCGAGCCGTGTCCACGCACAAGGCGAGCTGTTCACCGACGTTGCCCTCGGCAAACGCTTCGGCATAAGGCCCGGTGTAGATTTCGATGCGCTGAACACCGATGGCCACGGCGTGTTCGAAACCGGTTGTGCCGGGATCCACGAACAGACTTACGCGGCAACCCAGCTCGCGTAGTTCCGCGACCAGCGGGCGTAGACGCTCTGCGTCATTGGCGAGATCGAAACCATGATCGGAAGTAATCTGTCCGTCGCTATCGGGCACCAACGTCACCTGGGTGGGGCGCACCTCGCGGGCCAAGGCAATCAAACCCGGATAGTCGCCGCGCGCCGCCGCGAACGGATTGCCTTCGATGTTGTATTCCACGCGCCCGCGTAAGACTGCAGCCAGCTTTCGCACATCATCCGGCCGCACATGGCGCAGGTCCGGGCGCGGGTGGACCGTGATGCCGCCACATCCCGCCTCGATGCAGGTCAACGCGGCGCGCGATATATCCGGTTCGTCGCCACCGCGCGAGTTGCGTAGCACGGCGATCTTGTTGAGATTGACGCTGAGCAGGGTCATGGATCGGGAACGTGTAGGTCGTGGGCCGGACACAGTGCGCCGTTCAGTCGCGGTCGGCAAGTGTCCACATGTCGATGGATCGTGACGAGCCACGCCAGGCTACGCTGGCTACATGATCGGTGTCGGGGTCGAGACGATGCAATTGCCACTGCGACGCATCGTCACCGTCAAGCCAATGCAGGTGAGGAACGGGTTCCATCGTGAGACGCAGGCGATTCAGGCCGAAGGCCAACCCGCGACCTAAGGCTTTTAGGACAGCCTCTTTGCCTGTCCACAGCTCCAGAAATGTGCGCTCACGTTGCGATTCGTCGACTGCCGCCAATGCTGCGGCTTCTTCGCGATGAAAGAAACGCTCCGCCAACTGCATCGCGCGGGGTCGTGGCCGGATGCGCTCGATGTCGATTCCCGGTGTCACTCCGTGCGCGACCACGATGATGGCCTTATCCACGCTATGCGACCAATTGAATTGCAGGAAGCGGTTCCACGGCTCGGTCAACTCTGGGCGCCCGTATTCGTCATCGACCAGCACGACGTCATCCGGCAACAAGCCAAGATAAGCTCCGAGCAAAGCACGCAGCGGCGCGCGTCGCTGCTCCCTTCGATAATTGAGCAGCCACACATGGATGGTGTCCATGCTTAAGCCGGCAGCGATGCCGGCAACATCGTGGCCGAGGGTGGTTCGCATTCCTACATGCTGCCGGAACGCCGCTGCCGGATACAAGCGCAGCGGCGATCGTGCAAAGTGATGTCGCATGGCCCCGCCGATGCGAGGCATAGGGTCACCTGATCAGGCGCTCATCGACCAGATTCTTCACCACGCCCGGATCGGCCAACGTCGAGATATCACCAAGTTGATCGGGCAGGTTTTCGCCGATCTTGCGCAGGATGCGGCGCATGATCTTGCCCGAACGCGTCTTGGGCAGGCCCGGTGCCCATTGGATGTAATCGGGCGTGGCAATGGGGCCGATTTCCTTACGCACCCAGGCAACCAACTCCTTGCGCAAATCGTCACTGCCCTGTTCGCCGGCCACCAAGGTCACGTAGGCATAAATGCCCTGGCCTTTGATCTCGTGCGGACAGCCCACGACGGCCGCTTCCGCTACTTTCGGATGCGCCACTAACGCGCTCTCCACTTCGGCAGTGCCGATGCGATGGCCGGACACATTGATCACGTCGTCGACGCGACCCGTAATCCAGTAATAGCCGTCTTCGTCGCGACGCACACCATCGCCGGTGAAATAGTTGCCTGGATATGCCTTGAAATACGTGTCGATGAAACGCTGGTGATCACCGTAGACCGTGCGCATCTGGCCGGGCCAGGAATCCGTAATCAGCAAGTTGCCTTCCGCCGCGCCCTCCAGCAACGTACCGCTTGCGTCGACTACAGCAGGCTTGACGCCGAAGAACGGCAGTGTGGCGGAGCCGGGTTTGGTATCGATCGCACCCGCCAGCGGCGTGATCAGAATGCCGCCGGTTTCTGTCTGCCACCACGTATCCACAATCGGGCAACGATCGTCGCCCACCACGCGGTGATACCACTCCCACGCTTCCGGATTGATCGGCTCGCCGACCGAACCGAGCAGACGAAGGCTGGCGCGCGAGAATTTCTTCACCGGCGCCTCGCCTTCACGCATCAATGCGCGTATAGCCGTGGGAGCGGTATAGAACAAAGTCACCTTATGCTTATCCACGACTTGCCAGAAACGGCTGAAATCCGGGTAATTCGGCACGCCATCGAACATCACCGTGGTCGCGCCGTTGGCGAGCGGACCGTAGACCACATAGCTATGCCCGGTCACCCAGCCCACGTCGGCGGTGCACCAATAAACGTCATCGTCGCGCACGTCGAACACGAGTTCGTGCGTAAAGCTCACATAGACCAGGTAACCCCCGGACGTGTGAAGTACGCCCTTCGGTTTACCCGTCGAACCGGAAGTGTAAAGGATGAATAGCGGATGTTCGGCTTCCATCGGTTCCGGCGGGCAATCGGCCGACTGCCCTTCCATCAGCGCGTGGTAATAGCGGTCGCGGGGGGATTGCATCGGCACCGCAGCACCTGTGCGCCGTACGACGATCACCGTTTCCACGCTGTTCGTGCCGGGGCGTTCCAGCGCGGCGTCGACATTTGCCTTGAGCGGAATCCTCTTGCCGCCACGCACACCTTCGTCCGCAGTCACCACCAGTTTTGCGGCGGAATCGGCGATACGGCCGGCCAGAGAATCGGGCGAAAATCCGCCGAACACCACGGAGTGAACCGCACCGATGCGCGCGCAGGCCAGCATCGCCACCGCAGCCTCGGGAACCATCGGCATATAGATCGCCACGCGATCGCCCTTGCTGATCCCCAGATGCTTGAGCGTATTGGCGAACTTGCAAACCTCGGCATGCAGCTCGCGATAACTGATGCGACGGGATTCGGCGGGATCGTCCCCTTCGAAAATGATCGCCGTCTTGTCGCCGCGCGTCGCCAGATGGCGATCCAGGCAATTGGCCGAGACATTGAGCTGACCGTCGTCGTACCAGCGAATGTGCAGGTCTTTCGGGTCGAAAGAAACGTCACGAATTCGGCTCGGCTTCTTCGCCCAGTCCAGCCTTTCGCCGATGCGGCCCCAGAATCCCTCGGGATCCTTTATCGATTCGGCATATAACTTCTCGTAGTCCGCTTTACGCAGGCGCGCCTTGGCGGCAAACGCGGGATCGACCGGATAGACCTTTGACATGCTTGCCTCCTGCTCACCGGTTTGCCGGGAGCGAACTCGGTGGGAACTGCACCACGCCCAAGCGAGGGCGGCCAACCGCTCGAGTGTAGCGTTTAGGTGGCTAAACCGCCAAAGGTGCAGTGCAACATTACTGTTGTGGAGGCTTATCGCGATCCAGCGATTTGCGCATAAGCTCGATCCGCAAATCCGGCTGAGCGTTGGCGGCGATGCGCGCCTGCGCGAAAGCCAGCGTCGTGGCGATCGCGCCGATCATGCCGATCAGCAACCAAAAGCCCATGGCGCCGGGACTGTGGCGGGTAAAACACAGGGCCCACGACAACAGCGTTGCACACAGCAGTAACCATCGCATGACGGGCCCCTCATCAAACTTGCCGCGATGCCGCCATCATATCGCTGCGCCTTGGCGCGAAATGCGATGCCTTCCACCGGTGCGACACGAGTCTTCTCATAATAGGAGTCGCCGATCAGGCAGCTCAGGGAATGCGGAACGATGACCGACCCGAATTCGTCCACTCCTATCGTGCACCGCTGGCGGCACTTGTTCGGCAATATCGCCGACTGGCTGGCCATCGGCCTGGATCATGGCAAGCCGGTCCGCGTTTCCCTGCTGATCCTGGTGTTCGCCACGGTGGTGATCAGCAATGTCGACCAGGCTACGGAGCTCTTTCTGATCGCCATGTGGGCCGATCCTAGCAATGCCCGCTACGCAGCCCTGCTGGTAACCGCGGCGATGGCAGGCCTGGCGGTCTGGTACACCGCGCTTAATGCCTATCGCCTGATCTATCCGCGTTGGCCAGCGTTGCAGGATCCCCGTGCCGCGCCCTTGCGCCGATGGATTCCCAGAATACTGGGCGCCATCGTGCCATTGCTGGTGCTGTTCGGTTATCTAATGGCATTGCAGAGCACACCGCACGCCACCTGCCTGACCGCGGTGCAGTGCCATCGACGTGATCTGCG
Organism: Dyella lipolytica; assembly: GCF_030160075.1. Lineage (GTDB taxonomy): Bacteria > Pseudomonadota > Gammaproteobacteria > Xanthomonadales > Rhodanobacteraceae > Dyella_B > Dyella_B lipolytica. The sequence continues at coordinate 1,098,903 of NZ_BSNQ01000009.1, read as the reverse complement.
TGCCGTCGGCTTGCTGATCGAATCGGCCGCCATGATCGCGTTCTTCATCGGGCGGCAATGGGTGTTGAAATCACGTTTACTGGCAGCGAACGCGCACACGGCGCAGGCCGGCTCGTTGGAACCGCGAGCAGAATCCATCACGGTACTCGGTACCACACCGCTCAGCGTATTTCTCGCCGTCTTGATGTTGAATGTGCTGATCACGGTGCTTGTGGCCATGCAACCGCGTCAGTTCGATGGCATGGGCTCGCTGGCCGTTTTGTTGATCACCGGCAGTTTCTTCTGCATGAGCGGCGGATTTCTATGCATGCTTGCTGATCGCCGAGGTGTGCCGCTGATCAGTTTGCTGGCACTTGCAGCGATAGGCCTACACGCCACGCACCTCAACGACAATCACCGCGTGCGTCAATATCCATCGATGAGCACGCACCAGCGGCCCGCGCCGCCGCCGCCGGAAAGCCGCCCGGATTTCGATACTTATGCCGACGCATGGCTGCAAAGCCGCTGTCGTCCGCAGCGCGCGTGTCCGGTCATCGTGGTATCGACCGAAGGCGGCGGTCTGCGCAGCGCAGCATGGACGGCGATGGTCTTGAGTCGCTTCACAGCACTGATCGATCAGCTAACGCCACCGAATGGCGGCGAGCCGCTGTTCGAGCGCTACCTGTTCGCCGGAAGTGGCGTCTCCGGCGGGAGTCTGGGCTTGGCGACCTACGTCGTTGCCTTGCAGAACCCACCGCAGACCGGCTTGTCCGCACAAACACGCAGCGAACACATACTCGACCACGACTTTCTTGCGCCAGTGATGGCAAATGCGTGGTTCATCGATTTCACGCAACGCTGGTTGCCCGGTGCTTTGTTCGACGATCGTGGACGCGCTCTTACACGTGCCTGGGAACAGGCGGCACAGGAGCAGGGCCAGATTGCGTTCGCGCAACCCTTTGCGGCCCTCTACCAACATGCCGATGGCAGTCTAAACGCCGACGTGCCGGCGCTATTTTTCAACAGCACGACCGTTGGCGAAGGATGGCGCTTTGTGCAGGACCCGTTCCGGCCGTTCGCCGAAAGTTCGTGGACAACGGCCTACGACGGCTCGCGTTGGCTCGACCCGCGCGTGCCCCTAAGCGAGGTGCTGCTCAATAGCGCGCGTTTCACTTTTCTGAGCCCCGCCGGCACACTGCAGACCGCAGCTACCACGGGTAGTCAGTCACCTACTCCCACCGCCTTGCAACTTGTCGACGGCGGCTACTTCGAAAACTCGGGCACGACGACCCTGCGCGAAATCATGCAGCGCTTGCGCACCATTGCCGCAAAGCAAGGACAGCCACTTCACTTCATTGTGCTTCACATCAGCAACGATCCCAGCCTGCACGACTTCGTCGATGCGCATGATCCCGCCCATCCGCTGCCTCTTTATTCGGTAGCGTGCCCGCGCACGCCAAGTCCTACGGAACGTTCGAGCTATGGCGAAGCGACAGCGCCGATCGTCGCCCTGCTGGATACGCGCAATGCGCGTGGCGAATTCGCTCGCGCTGAACTGCTTTCTTCACTGCAACTCAACAATGGCGAGCCTAGCGATGGCGACGTCCTCTGGCACATGCGTTTGTGCCCGGGCAACTACCCGCTTCCATTGGGCTGGACCATCTCCCCGCCCGTGTTCGACGAAATGCACCGGCAGTTGGAACAGAACTATCCGCTGAGCGCCATGGCAACGTGGCTCGATCAGCAATTGCAAAATGCCGCGCAGCCCTGAATGTCGCGACGAGTGAGACAGTCCGTACGCATCATAGGCAAATGGTTCACCCTCCTCGCCCGCTCAAAGGCCGCGGCGCCGCATCCAATCCGGAAGGGCGTTTCGAGACGATCCGGCATCACGCCGAAGACGATGGCTGGCAGCACGCCGTGCTCGATGAAGACCAACCGCGTCCGCGCACCGAAGTCACCGAAGAATGCGCACGCAGCGTCATCACCCACAACGACTCGCCGGACATCCGATTCACCCAGGCGTTGAACCCCTACCGCGGATGCGAACACGGCTGCATCTACTGCTTCGCAAGACCCAGCCACAGCTATCTCAACCTCTCGCCGGGCCTCGACTTCGAAACGAAACTGCGAGCCAAGACGAATCTTGCCGAGGTGCTGCGAGCGGATCTTGCTAAGCCGAACTACATCGTCAGCCCGATCAACATCGGCAGCAATACCGATCCTTATCAGCCGATAGAAAAGCGCTGGCGTATTACGCGTGCTGCGCTGGAAGTGTTAGCCGAATGTCATCATCCCTGCACCATTGTCACCAAGAATGCGTTGGTCGAACGCGATCTGGACATTCTGGTCCCCATGGCCCGCGAACGGTTGGTGCAAGTATTCGTGTCGGTGAATTCGCTGGACAACCACTTGGCAGCGAAACTCGAACCGCGCGCCAGCGCACCGCATCGGCGTATCAAGGCGGTCCGCATGTTGGCGGACGCCGGTGTGCCGGTCGGCGTGTTAGTAGCGCCGATCATTCCGGCATTGAATGATCGGGATATGGAAGCGGTGCTGGAACAGGCGGCTGACGCCGGCGCATCGTGTGCCGGTTACACCGTGCTGCGCCTGCCTCATGAATTGAAGGCGCTATTCCGCGAATGGCTGGCGCTGCACGCGCCGCAACGCGCAGCGCATGTGATGAGCCTGGTGCAGCAAATGAACGGTGGTCGTGACTACGACAGCAACTTCGCGACGCGCATGCGCGGTCAAGGTGTGTTCGCGGAACTGTTGCGTCGACGTTTCGAACTTGCTTGTCGTCGTCACGGTTTTGGCCGCGCGCGCGATTTGCGACTGGAAACATCGCGCTTTATACCGCTGCGCAAGCCATCGCCACAGGGCGAACTGTTCTGACCTTCCCCTTCCTGCGCAGGAAAGAGAAGGTCGTACCGGTCACTGGCCCGGCGGCAAGTATTTTTCGAACCAGTTCAGCGCGCGCTGTAGTACGTCACGCTGGTTCACCGGGTTGTAGAAGTGATGCCCTTCGTTTGGATACACCACCAACGAGGTCGGCACACCTAGCGCGCGCAACGCATGCCAGTATTCGAACGATTGCGGCGCGGGACACTCCGCGTCGCGCTCGCCCACCACGATCAGTGTAGGCGTCTTCACCTTCTTGATGAAATTGATCGCCGAGCTCTTCGCGTAAATCGCCGGGTCGTCGTACACGGATGCGCCGAAGAACGGGACCATCCACTGGTCGATCAAATTCTGTCCGTAATAACTCTGCCAGTTGGCGATGCCAGCACCGGCGACCACAGCGCGGAAGCGCTGTGTCTGCGTCGGCGCGAACATGCTCATGAAACCGCCGTAGCTCCACCCGGTGAGGCCGAGGCGATGGTCGTCCACCGGCACCATCTTCTCCACTGCATCCACGCCGGCGAGCGTGTCGCGCAGATCGCCGTAGCCAAAGTCCTTGCGATTGGCCTGCACGAAGGCTTCGCCTTCACCGAAGCTGCCGCGCGGATTGGTCATGAAGACGAAGTAACCCAGCGTGGAGAACGGCGCGGCGCCGTAACCGACGGACGGCCAATGCGGAATGTCGGCGGCCGAAGGACCGCCGTGCACGTTGACGATCATCGGATAGTGCTTGTTCGGATCGTAGTTGGCGGGATAGAGCAGCCAACCTTGCACGTGGTAGCCCTCGTTGTCCCATTCCACGGAACGCGCCTTGCCCCAGCTCGGCTTCTGATCGGCATTGAGGGCGGTGACCGCTTTCGGCATCTCGCTGCCGATCGGCCCCGCATAGACTTCAGGTGCGACGTCGAAGGACGATTGGCCGAATGCGACGTACGAGTGATCAGCAGACAGTGAAAGCGCCCCGAGAGCGGTGCCGTCGCCGGTATAACCCGGTGCGGTGAACAACACGCGCTTTTGCTGCGCGCGGTCGGCTTGCACGTCGTATTCCGCCAATTGCAACTGTCCGTTATCGACTTGGTTTACCAGCATCGATTGCGGCGAACTCCAGCTGAACCATGCAGGTGTCACGTGGATGCCAGGCGTGAGATCGACCGGCGCACCGCCATGAGCTGAAACGCTGTAGAGATCGCCGCCTGTCGAACCCTGGTCGCTCATCAGACCGCCGATAAAGGCGATGCGCGAGCCATCCGGCGACCAACGCGGCAGCGCGATCTGCAATCCATGCAACGACCCGCTTACCGTGTGCGGATCGACCAACGCAGTGCGCGTTGCGTTGGGTTGCGCATCCTGCACATAGAGCTGCGCGATCCACCAGTTGTTGTCACCGGGCGCGGGCGCGGCAACGTAGGCCACGCGCTTGCTGTCGGGTGCCCAACTGAATTCGTAGACGTAACTGTCCGCCGGCGTCACCGGTTGTGGCACGCCGCCTTCGGCAGGCACGGTGGCGACGCGCTGCACTTCGATACCTTCCACACCGATTTCGCCGGTAGCCGGTTTGGCGGCCGCCAAGGCGCTGGCGCGGCGCGTTGCGCCTTCAACATAAAGAAGCGCGAGCGTCTTGCCATCCGGCGCCCAACTCAGACTATGCGCATAACCATTCAGACTCGAAAGATGGACAGGTTTGCCCTGTCCCTGCGTGTCGAGCACATAGATATCCGGCTGTTTGCTGCCGCCCATGCCAACGCGTGCACTGGCGCAGTTGGAGAAAAAGGCAAGGTGCCGAGAATCGGGCGCCCACGCCAGACCGCTCTCGCTGCATGTACCCGGCTTGGCCGCCAGACCGATACTGCGGGGATGCTGGCCTTGTGCGTCAGCCAGCATGATACCGGGCTTGCCGCCCGTCTCCACCACCCACGCCAGTTGATGACCATCCGGCGATAACGCCACCTCATCGATCTCGCGAACTTTACCCAGCTGGGTAAGCAGGGCGTCGATACGCGGATCGGTCGCGCTATGCGTATCGGCAGCGGCAACAGGGGCGAGCAGGGCTGCCAGCAAGGGCAGAAACAGACGGGTGGATTTGAGCATGGCGTCAAATTTTTATAGACACGGGAGGGCCTTACGCTAACAGTTCACGTCGGCCATGCCCATGTGCACGACGACACCTAAAGCGTGACTCCCACTCTTCCGGTAAGCAGCAGCGGCAGTCATGGAGCCGATACGGGCCGGCCCGTACAATGACCGCATGAAGATTGCTTCGTGGAACGTGAATTCGCTCAAGGTGCGCATACCGCATCTCACGCAGTGGCTGGCTGACGCGCAGCCGGACGTAGTGGCGTTGCAGGAAACCAAGCTGGAAGACGCGAAATTTCCCGTCGATGAACTCGCCGCGGCCGGCTATCACGCGGTGTTCTCCGGGCAGAAGACCTACAACGGCGTGGCGATCCTGGCGCGCAACGATACCGGGCTGACCTTCGGTGATGTGGTCACCGATATCCCTGGCCTGGACGACCCGCAGCGCCGCATCCTGGCCGCCACGATCGGCGGTGTGCGGGTGGTGGATCTGTACGTGGTCAACGGCAAGGCCGTGGGCGACGAGAAATATACGTACAAATTGCATTGGCTGGAACGGGTGCAGGCGTTCCTGGCGCAGGAGATCCAGCGGCATCCCAAACTGGTCGTGCTGGGCGACTTCAACATCGCCCCGGATGACCGCGACCTCTACGACCCGGCCGGCTGGGGCGAGGAAGTCCTGTGTTCGCCACCTGAACGGGCGGCCCTGAAATCCATCACGGATTTGGGCCTGCACGACAGCTTTCGGCTGTTTGAACAGGACGGTGGCCATTACAGTTGGTGGGACTACCGGCAGGGCGCGTTCCGGCGCAACATGGGTTTACGCATCGACTTGATCCTGCTCGGCGATGCCCTGAAATCGTCGGTAAAGGCCGCCGCCATCGACCGCGAACCGCGGCGCTGGGAGCGACCCTCCGACCACACCCCGGTCACGGTGGACCTGGATATCTGATGACGAAGAGCCTGCTTTCATACTCCAAATACCCCGCGTTGCTTCTGAGTGGCCGTCAGGTGGTAGCGCGTGGCGCAGCGCCTGACTGGCTGTCAGGTCAAGCCGCGTGCTGCCGCATGGCGGCCACTCAGAAGCAACCCGAAGGGCCGGGTCTGTTTGCCCACATGGCTGCGTCATCACTCAGTTACGTATCGACATACGCGCCTTCGTTCTTCCTTGCCCTGCGGGCAAACAGCTCCCGGCGCGGGGTATTTGGAGTATGAAAGCAGGCTCTACCAAGACCGATTGGCCCAGTTCGCTGGACGATAACGAGCTCGACGAGCTGGACATGTATTTGCGAGCCCACGCTCAGGACAGCCGCCTGCTGCTCGACGGCGTCCACGGCCTGCTTTCTGCGCTAGCCGTTGGGCCTATGCAGGTGCTGCCCGAGGAATGGCTGCCCGAAGTGCTGCACGAGCCGTTCGCGGACGAGGACGAAGGCAACCGCGTGCTCGCCCTGCTGGCCAAACTCAACGACTCGATCAGCGCGGAGCTCGATGTCGATGCCTACGAGCCGATCCTCGGCGAAGTGGAGACCGAGACCGGCCCGGTATTGTCGGCGGCAGGTTGGTGCGAAGGTTTCAGTCGCGGTATCGATCTGCGCGCCATGCTATGGGAAAAGCGCCTCGCCGATGACCCGCCGCTGATGGAACTGCTCGGCCCGGTGATGGCCCTGGCGGTGGATGAAGGCATCCTCAGCGCGGAAGCCGAGTTCGAAAAACTCACCGACGAGGAATACGACGACTGCCTGGCGCAACTGCCGGCCGTGCTGATTGCCGTGAATCACTACTGGTCGGAACATCCGGCGACCGAGGCGGAACTCGATGCGCTGAACCAAGCGAGCGAGACGAAGAACGAGCAGCCTCCGCCGCCACGGCAGCGCAGCGGGCACTGGGTGCACTAACCGCACCCTTGGCTTTCTGCCGCGGGAAACAGTCCGTTCGCAGGACACCCCCTTGGGTGCGCATCGCGACGCAACCATCATGGGCGGCAGTTCTCTTTACCGGAGCAAGCCATGACTGAGCGCAGCATTCTCCGCCGCATTCGCGGCACCGACACCTCCGATGGTGCGGGCGTCAAACTCAAGCGCATCATCGGCCAGCCGGGTCTGGACATGCTCGATCCATTCCTGCTGCTGGACGAATTCCGTTCCGACCAGGCGGGCGATTACATCGCCGGATTTCCGGAGCATCCGCATCGCGGCTTCGAAACCGTGACCTACATGCTGGCCGGCCACATGCAGCACGGCGACAACCACGGCAACCGCGGCGACCTCATGCCCGGCAGCGTGCAGTGGATGACCGCCGGGCGCGGCATCGTGCACTCGGAAATGCCGCAGCAGGAAAACGGCCTGATGTGGGGTTTCCAGCTGTGGGTGAACCTGCCGGCCAAGGACAAAATGACCGAACCGCGCTACCAGGACATCAGCCCCGAGCGAATCCCGGTCGTGCACCCCGCCGAAGGGGTCACGGTGAAGGTAATTGCCGGCACGCTGGGTGAGGCTGTGGGTCCCGTGGCAGGGATTGTCACCTCGCCGGTGTATTTGGATATCGCCTTGGAAGCGGGCGCCGGAATAGACATTCCGTTACCGGAAGGCCATCACGCCTTCGCCTATGTGTTCGATGGCAGCGATGCCCAGGTCGCCGGCGAAAAGCTCTCGCGCAGCGAACTGGCGGTGCTGTCCAAAGGCGACAGCGTGCGCATAGCCGGTCGCGAAACCCCGGCCCGCGTATTGCTTGTGGCCGGCCAGCCTTTGCAGGAGCCCGTGGCGCGCTATGGCCCGTTCGTGATGAACACGCCCGAGCAGATCCACGAAGCCATCGCCGATTTCCGCGCCGGCAAATTCTAAGCGCCACTACGTCGAACGCGTTTTGCCCAAGACATAGCCCTGTCGATATCCGTATCGACAGGGCTATATTCGTTCCGGAGACGATGTTCTGCCTGCTGACTCTGCGGGGTAATCGCGATGAGCAAGGAATTGAGTTCTGAGGCGATGTTGCGACGTCGCTTTTTGCAGGCCGCCGGCCTGTTTGGGTCGATCGGACTGTGGGGTGGAACTGCCGCCCTCGGCGCGACAACGAAGTCGGTTCGATTGCCATTCGCCAATGGCGAGCGCGAATTGACCAACGCGTTTCCGCAGAAAGGCGAAATGATTCTGCTGCGGACGCGCCCGCCGCTGCTGGAAACACCCTTCGATGTATTCGACCACGGTGTATTCACGCCCAATAATCGCTTCTTCGTACGCTGGCATCTGCCCTATATCCCCACGCAGATCGACGCGGAGGCATTTCGCCTGACCGTGCATGGGCATGTCGGCAAGAATCTCTCGTTGAGCCTTCACCAGCTGATGACCGAATTCGAGCCGGTCGAGATCGCTGCGGTCAACCAGTGCTCGGGCAATTCCCGCGGCTTTTTCGACCCGCGCGTGGCGGGTGGTCAGTGGGCCAATGGCGCGATGGGCTGTGCACGCTGGACCGGTGTGCGCCTGAAAGACGTTCTGGATCGGGCTGGCGTGAACGCGGACGCCGTGCAAGTTCGTTTCAATGGGTTGGACAGCGGCATCATTGCGTCGACGCCCGATTTCATAAAGTCGCTCGATATCGATCACGCGCGCGATGGCGAGGTGATGATCGCCTACGGCATGAATGGCGAGCAGCTGCCACTGTTGAACGGCTTCCCCACGCGCCTGATTGTGCCCGGATGGTATTCCACCTACTGGGTCAAAATGCTCAACGACATCGAAGTGCTGAACAAGCCCGACGACAACTTTTGGATGGCGAAGGCTTACCTGATACCCGACACGCCGAACGCTAACGTCAAGCCAGGGCAGACCGGCTTCCATAGCGTGCCGATCAATCGCATGGTGCCGCGTTCTTTCATCACCAATCTTCGCGATGGCGATCGCGTACTTGCCGGTCACGCCGTGCAAGTTCGCGGCATCGCTTTCGGTGGCGACACGGGTGTGGCGAAAGTGCTTTGGTCCAACGATGGTGGCACACATTGGCGCGATGCGACGCTGGAAGAGGATCACGGCAAGTACAGCTTCCGGCGCTGGCATGCGCATTACACGCCGGGCTCCCGCGGTGAAAACACCTTGATGGTCAAGGCGGTCAACAGCAACGGCGTCGAGCAACCCGATGCTGCGAACTGGAATGCGGGCGGCTTCATGCGCAACGTCGTCGAGTCGACCAAGATCACCGTTGCCTGAGGGTGTCGCTATGAAACGCAAACTTGCATTCGACGTGGCGGCGTTACTACTGGCCCTCGTTGTCTCAGGTTCTTCGGCACACGAGGCTGCGCGGCCCGCGCCGATAACCATCCATTCGGTCTCCGTGAACCTTCCATCCAGCGCGGCAACATTCCCACCTGGACCGGGTTCGGATATCGCCGCCAAATGTCTGATCTGCCATTCGGCCGGCATGGTGCTCAGGCAGCCTGCGTTGTCGCAAGCCGCTTGGAAGGCCGAGATCAACAAAATGCGCACGGTCTACGGTGCGCCCATCGATGAAACCGAGGTCGACACACTGACCGTCTACATGACCAAGGTCAACGCAGACCAGCAGAGCCATTGATTCGTCGACCGAGAGCGATGTGCCGCTGAACGTGGGGATATCCGTTCGCCGCACGCGCACGTGATCCGGTCGCGCAAGGCCCACAAGCGACGCTGTAGGACTGAAATCGGTCTCGGCAACGACCTATGCCATGGCCGAGACGCCCGCATTCGGCCTTCAAAATCAATTAGATAGACCTAAAGCCGTACAGTTGGCAGGCCCCATGCATGGCTAACACCGCAAGAGGGGAGTTACGCGGGGATATCGGTATTAAAGGAATAGCCATCCATGACGATCTTGGTGGCAAGGACGGCGAACTCCGACAAATCGTTAAACGATTGAGCAATGAAGGGCTTGCGAGGCATGAATTTTCGGCGTTAAATAAAGATTAATCTAAACAGGTTCATGTGCCTGTAAAATCATGCTTCGTAAAAATTTCAGAAAGAACACATAACTAGCTGTTTCTAAAAAGATCATGACTGTCCTGACACTCACCCTGATCATCGCACTCCTCGCTCTGGCAGCGGTCGCGGTCAAGCGTGTGCCGGCGGGACAGGTCCACAGCCTCTATCGGCACGGCAAGCCGGTGCGCCTGCTGCAGCCGGGCACCCATGTGGTGCTGCCGCTGCTGGATCGCGTCGGACACCGCATCGACCTCGGCGGCCGCACGCTCCGCTTCGACGCGTCGATGGCCGAAACGCAAGCGGTGCACGGCACCGTGTACTGGCAGGTGCTCGAACCCGAGCGCGCCGATGCGGTGATCGAACAGGCCGACCAGCTTATCCGTAGCGGTGTGCTCGATGCGCTGCATGCCGATACCGAAGCGAGCCAGGCCGAACGCCGCGAAGTGGCCGCCCGCCTCAAGTGCAGCCTCAACCAGCATCTGCGCGAAAACGGTGTGATGGTGACTCGCGTGGAGCTGGAAGCCGCCTGATTCAACAGAAGAACTGTCCAGGTCGCCCAAGAAGCACCGGCGCAGGGGAATCTGAAAGCATCGACCCGCTACGGCGGGTCTTCTTTTATCGGAAGCTGGCGCGCAAGGCATGCCGCCCGGATACTGATCGACCCCTTCATCCACGGAACGACGATGACCGCGCGCACCGCCCTGCAAACCCAACTCGAACAGGGCATCGATGCGCTCGGTCTGCGGTTGCCGGCCGATGCCGTGCCGCGCCTGCTCGATTACCTCGCCCTGCTGGAGCGCTGGAACGCGGCCTACAACCTAACTGCCGTCCGCGATCCCGCGCAGATGGTCACCCGCCATCTCCTCGATGCGCTGGCCATCTTCCCCTACGTGCAAGGCGACACTCTTGCGGACCTCGGCACCGGCCCTGGCCTGCCCGGTATTCCGATCGCCATTGCCGCACCCGGGCGGCAGGTACTCCTGGTCGATTCCAACGGCAAAAAAGTGCGCTTTCTGCGCGAGGCGATTCGCGCGCTGAAGCTGGAGGGCGTGCGTGCCGTGCAATCGCGGGTGGAGGACGTGGAAGGCCAGTTCGACTGCATCACGGCGCGCGCCTTCGCCAGCCTGGCCGACATGCTGGCTTGGGGCGGCCACCTGCTGGCACCGCAAGGGATATGGCTGGCGATGAAGGGCAAGACGCCCGACGATGAGCTGCCTGGCGTGCCGCCCGCCTTCGCAGTACGTGCTATCCATGCGCTACAAGTCCCAGGGCTGGAAGCTTCCGAGCGCCATCTCGTCGTGCTCGGGCGGGCAGGCTGCTAATCTAGCCGTCCTTTCGAACACGCACGGTACCGGACGAGACATGGCCCGTATCATCGCTGTCGCCAACCAAAAGGGTGGCGTCGGCAAAACCACTACCGCCGTCAATCTCGCCGCGGCGCTCGCCGCAGCGAAGCGCAAAGTGCTGCTGGTCGATCTCGATCCGCAAGGCAACGCGACCATGGCGTCGGGCGTGGACAAGCACGAAGCCACACCTAATGGCTGCGAAGTGCTATTGGGCGAAGCACCGATCGAGCAGGCCATCGTCACTACCGAAGCGCATTACGATTTGCTGCCCGGCAATGGCGATCTCACCGCTGCCGAACTCAAGCTGATGGATGCGCTGGCGCGCGAAAGTCGCCTCAAAGAACAGCTGGAAAAAGTCGTCGGCAAATACGACACCATTCTGGTCGATTGCCCGCCTACGCTGCATCTGCTCACGGTCAACGCGTTGACCGCTGCGCACAGTTTGCTGATTCCCGTGCAGTGCGAATACTTCGCGCTGGAAGGTCTTTCCAGTCTGCTCGATACCGTCAAGGCCGTGCGCCAGCATTTGAATCCGAAGCTGGAAATCGAAGGTTTGCTGCGCACCATGTACGACGTGCGCAACAACCTCGGCAACGAAGTGTCCGCGCAGCTCACGCAGCATTTCGGCGACAAGGTGCTGCGCTCGATCATTCCGCGCAATGTGCGCCTGGCCGAGGCGCCCAGTCACGGTCAGCCGATTCACCTCTACGACCGCAGCTCGCGCGGCGCAATCGCTTACATCGGACTCGCCGGCGAGATCATCCGCCGCGAACGCGGTTCGCAGGCCGCCGTCGCAGCGCTGCACGCCATGCACGGCGACGCGCCCGAGGAAACGCTGGAAGCCTCGGCACATCTGGATCAGGAGTAAGCATGGCAACCGCTAAAAAGCGTGGATTGGGACGCGGGCTCGATGCTCTCCTCGGCGGCGGCGATGCCGGCACGCCATCGGTCATCGAACAAGAAGGCGAGCTGCGCTCGCTGCCCATCCAGCAGATCCAGCCCGGCAAATACCAGCCGCGCCGCCACTGGAACGACGAAGCGCTGGACGAACTGGCCGCCTCGATCAAGGCGCAGGGACTCATCCAGCCGATCGTGGTGCGCGCGATCGGCAAGAACAGCTACGAGCTGATTGCCGGTGAACGCCGCTGGCGCGCGGCACAGCGTGCACAACTCAGCGAGATTCCGGCACTCGTGAAAGATGTGCCCGAAATCGCCGTACCGGCGATGGCGCTGATCGAAAACATCCAGCGCCAGGACCTCACGCCGCTGGAAGAAGCCGACGCCATCAAGCGTCTGATCGACGATTTCGACCTCACCCATCAGCAGGCCGCCGATGCGGTAGGCCGTTCGCGCGCGGCCGTTTCCAACATGCTGCGCCTGATCGATCTGCCCGCGTCCATCAAGCGCCTGCTCGACGACGGCAAGCTGGAAATGGGCCACGCCCGCTGCCTGTTGACGTTGCCCGAACGCGAAGCCGAAAGCCTTGCGCTGGAGGCGGCGCGCCATAGCTGGAGCGTGCGCGAACTCGAAGACGCCGCGCGCAAGGCGCAGACCGCGCCCAAGGGCAAGGCCAAGAGCGCGCCCGCCCGCGACCCGAACATCGACGCACTGGAACGCGAACTGGCCGAGCGCTTCGCCACCAAGGTGGAAGTCGCGCACGGCCGCGGTGGGCGCGGCAAGCTGGTGATCCATTACCACAGCAATGACGAGCTGGAAGGGATTCTGGGCAAGATGCGCTGAAACCTGGGCTGTCACGGCGCCCTGCTAGAATCCGGCGGCTGTGCCCACACCGCTTACGCAAGACAAGGCCTTATCCATGCCGCAACTTTCCGTCGTCGTGCCCGTCTTCAACGAACGCGACAACATTCCTCCGCTGCTCGCCGAAATCGCCGCTGCGTTGCGTGGCAAGGTCGCGTTCGAAATCGTCTATGTCGACGATGATTCCAGCGACGACAGCCGCGCGGTGCTGAATGCGCAGAAGGCGAGCTATCCGGAATTGCGCGTGCTGCATCACGTCAGCCGCAGCGGGCAGAGCACGGCCGTGTGGAACGGTGTGCGCGCCGCGCGTGCGCCGTGGATAGCCACACTGGACGGCGACGGCCAGAACGATCCGGCCGATATCCCCAAGCTGCTCGCCGCACGCGATGCGGCCGACGCGGAGACCAAACTCTTCGCCGGCTGGCGTACCACGCGCCGCGACAGCTTCAACAAGCGCATTTCGTCCAAGGTCGCCAACGCGGTGCGTTCGCGCATGCTGCGCGATAACACGCCCGATACCGGTTGCGGCCTCAAGCTGTTCGAGCGCGACGTTTTCCTGCGGCTGCCGTACTTCGATCACATGCACCGCTACCTGCCGGCCCTGGTCAAGCGCGCGGGCTTTCGCAGCCAAAGCGTGCCGGTCGGACATCGCCCGCGTACCGCCGGCACCTCCAAGTACGGCATGCTCGATCGCCTGTGGGTGGGCGTCGCCGACCTGCGTGGCGTGGCGTGGCTGATGCGCCGGGCCAAGGTCACTCGCGTCGAGGAAATCTGAGCGGCATCACACCGGCCGCATGACCTCGGCGTATGCTTGATGGTCGTAGTCCCGCGAGGGAGGCCGTTTGTGAGCATCGCCGTCAAACGTATCTACGAACCGGCCACCAAGGTGGACGGTTATCGCGTACTGGTCGATCGCGTATGGCCGCGTGGCCTGAAAAAGGAAGACGCGGGCCTGGACGTGTGGGCAAGAGAAGTGGCGCCGTCCACCGCGCTGCGCCAATGGTTCGGCCATGACCCTGCGCGCTGGGAATGTTTCCGGCACCGCTACGCAAGCGAACTGGATGCACACACCTCTTTCTGGCAACCGCTGGCGACGCGGGCCGAACGGCATCGCGTCACGCTGTTGTACAGCGCGCGCGACGAGGAACATAACCAGGCCGTGGCGTTGAAGATGTATCTGGATAACTGGATCAAGGCGAACGGTGTGGGCTAGGGCGGCCGGGATTCCAGGATTCCAGCGCCGCGCGCGTCCGCTCGCGTCCCAACTCGATAAGTTCACGTGCGCGATAAAACTCGTAAGCGCCCGACACATTGCGCGCCAGCTGCACCAGCAGGTCCGGCTGATACGCGGCAAGGCGCAAGCGCGAAAGATTGGCTTGCATCAGATCCATCGACTGGCGAAGCAGATCCAACGCGCCCGGGTCGCGCGATTTGCTCTCGGTGGCCTTCGTTTCGCCACCATTGGGAAGCCATCGACCCAGCAGGCGACCGATGCCGCCTTTACCGTGGTTCTCGCTGGCGGAAATTTCCTCTGCCAATGTGGTTTCGGCAGGTCCATCGATGCTTACGGCGACCAGGTAATCGGCGGATTCGCGAATCAGGGGCGTAACGGGCACAGGATTGAGCAGCGCGCCGTCCACCAGCAGGCGTCCATCGATGGCATGCGGACGGAATAGCGTAGGTATCGCGATCGAGGCGCGAATCGCATCGAACAACGAACCACGCGTCAGCCATACCTCGCGTTCGCGTTCGATATCTGTGGCGACCGCGGTGAACGCGATCGGTAATTCCTCGATGCTGGTATCGCCGATCAAGTCGCGCAAGGTATCGATAATCTTGTCACCCTTGATGAAGCCGCCACCGGAAAAGGAAAACGACCAGTCCACCAGCTTCAGCACATCGAACCTGTCCAGCGAACAGACCCAGTCGCGATAAATATCGAGTTTGCCCATCGCATGGATGCCGCCGATCACCGCGCCCATCGAGCAACCGGCGATGGCGACGATGTCGAAACCTTGTGCCTCGAGTTCCTCGATAGCGCCGATGTGCGCCAATCCTTTCGCACCGCCCGCGCCAAGCGCCAGCGCGACGGTGGGCTTGCGGGGCATGTCCTTCGCCGCGACGTCTTTAACGCTGGTATCGGTGACAGGCATCACCGACATGGTAACGCGAGAGAACGCGTGGGGGAGGGTTACTGATACCCGCCCAGCGCCAGCTGCAGCATGATCTTCATTTCCTCGCGCAGCGGCAGAGGCGAGACGATTTCGGCATCCGGACCGTACTTGAGCACGTCCATCAAGAGCTCCCGCGAATTGGAATACGGCAGCTGCAGCTCGTAACGACCATCCGGCAGCCAGTTGCCTTTCTGCTGCGAATGCCAATGCTCGTCGGCGACCCAGCGCGCCGCATGAGCGGAGAAACGGATCGTGGCCCACGCCTTGGGCTTACCGGCGAAGATGCCGTAGCTGGAAGCGAGCAGATCGTTGAGGTCGTTCTCCGCGACATCCTTGGCGGTCGCTTCCAGCGTATGCGGTTCGGCGATGCGATCCACGGCGAAACTGCGCAGCGCTTCGCGGTCGTGATCCCAGGCATCCAGGTACCAGTTGTCGCGGTAATGCGTCAGTCGCTGCGGCGAAACGGTGCGGCGGCTTTCGCTGTTGGTGGTGCGTGCGCGATACAGAAAGCGCAGCTGGCGACGATCCAGCACCGCACCGGCGGTGATGCGGAACGCCTGCTGATCGAGTTTGCGTTCGCCCCACGGAATCACCCGGATGCGTTCGACCGGCAGCGCTTTGCCGCTGGCGCGATCCGACAGCAGATGTTCGATGCGTGCCTTGAACGGGGCGAGTGCACCGGCCAACACACCAGGGCCGCTGCGTCCGATCAGTTCATTGAGCGCCAGCAACGCGGCCAGTTCGTCGGAAGTAAGCCACAAGCCAGGCAATTCGAAGCGCTGACCTTCGGCGGCTTCGTAGCGGAAGGCCGCGTGCTCGCCACCCGCGCTCTCGATCGGCGCCCCCAGCGCATCGCGCAGAAAGGCGATATCGCGATACAGCGTGGCACGCGAGCACTCCAGCTCGTCCATCAGCCGGGGCAACGGCACCGGGTAATGAGCCGATTTCAGTAGGCGGTGCAGAGTGAGAATGCGCTCGTAGCGATCCATGGCAACGTTCGGCAACAAGATTTGTGTAGCATGAGCATGCTACGTGACGCCCGCAAGCGTGCGTGCGGACTTTCCCCGGTCCACATGGATATATCCCCACATTCATCGCAATCGGTTAGCGGCGACCTGGAAACCCCGCCCGTCGGGTTGGCGCCCATGCTTTTGGAGGTCCTTGCCCTGTGCGGGTATGGGCTGTGGATGCTGCTCGGCCTGGCTTTGGCGCTAGGGATCTACAGCGCAGGGCGTAGCGATGTCCTGGTGCCGCTGGCGCTGGGGTGCGTGTTCGTGAGTGCCGGTCTGGTGGCAGCCTGCCTGCGGTTGCCGGTGATGCCGGAGTGGCACGGCTGGCGCATCGGTATCGCACATCGCCCCACCCGCGAGGCGCTGCTGGCGCTCGCCACCTATCTGCCGATGCTGGGTCTGGCCGGCCTGGCGCGGGGCGACGAGGGCTTCTGGGCCACCCGGCTGATCAGCGTCGGCTTGATGCTCTGCAGCCTGTTCTGCATCGTGACCAGTGCCTATGGCTATCGCATCCGGCGTCTGGCGACCCAGGCGGGTATGACCATGCAGCTGCCCGTCAGCCGAGTGCTGTCGGCCTCATACGGAGGCGGGCTGTGGCTGTGGGTTTGCATCATCTTCCAGGCCAACCTTACCGGTGGGGCCGTCGAGCTCTGGCCGTGGGCGATCGGCCTGCTGCTGATGGCCATGCTGCTGGGGCTGGTGGATGGATTGGGCTGGCAGTCGCTGCGGGAGCCCGGCCTGGGCGAGCAGCGGAGGCGTACCCATGGTCTGCAATCGCGCCGCTTTCTCGCCGCCGTGCTGATCTGTGCGGTGCCCTGCCTGAGCCTGCTGCTGGTGCCGATACTTCCCGGCGGCCGTTGGCTGGCGCTCGGTGCGGCGACGGCATGTGTGATCGGTAAGAGTCTGGAGCTATGGCTCTACGACTTCGCCCTCACCCGATCGGCCGACCCTGATGCGTTCTGGCCCGGAGACCGTTTATGACGATGCGGTGCAACATTCACCGGGTATTCAAGCCGCCCCGATAAAGTGGTGAGTCCAACGGCTTTTTAACAAAGGACTCCCCCAGCGATGAAAAAGATTCTGATGACCGGTCTGGCGCTTGCCACCCTGGCCACGTTCGCTGCCCAAGCCCAGGACACTTCCTCCGGCGCACAGACCCCTTCCGGCAACTGGACCGGTTCGGGGCAATTGGGTTTTGCCTCGACCACCGGCAACTCGCGTTCGCAAAACCTGAACGCAAAGCTGAACCTGAACCAGGAAACGGATCAGTGGAAGAACAATTTCTTCTTCGACGTCTTGCGTTCCAAGGGCGACGTTAACGAGGTCAACGCGGCCGGCGCGACGATCAAACAATTCGATACCACGGCTAATCGTTACGATGGCGGCGCCTCGGTGGGCTACAAGCTCGATCCGCGCAGCTACATCGTGACCGCCGCACGCTACGACCACGACGACTTCGGCGCCAACCGCTGGCAAGGCACGTTGTCGATCGGCTACGGCTATATCGCGCTCAAGGACGATCGCACCGAGCTCTCGTTCGAAATCGGTCCCGGTTACACCGAATATCAGCCGGCGCCGGGCACCATCACGCGCAACGGCGTCACGGTGCCGTTCACCGAGCCGCGTCAGAGCGAAGTCGTGGCGCGCGGACTGGTGAACTACAAATACCGCCTCACCGACAACACCGCGTTCGAGGATACCTTCCTGATGGAAGCGGGCGACAAGAACAAGTATCTCCAGAACGATGCCGGCCTTGCCGTCAGCATGACCAAGAAGCTGTCGATCAAAGTCGGCTTCCAGATACGACACAACAGCGTCGTGCTGCCGGGCATCAAGAAGACCGACACGCTGGCGACCACCAACATCGTCTACAACATCTGATCGAGCGCGATGGCTTTATCGCCAGCGCAACACCCCTCCGCGCAAACGGAGGGGGTTTTTTATGGGCGTACGTCAGGATTTGAGGAAGGCGGCGGCGCCTTGGGCGAACAACGCTTGCGCCACCTCGTTACCCAGTTTCACGGCGTCATCGCCGCTGCCCGCGGCTTCGGCCACCAGCAAGCGTCCGCTGGATACATCGCCTACCATGCCGCGCAAATGCAGGCCGCGCTCGGTAACCGTGCACCATGCGCCCACCGGCACGGTGCAACTGCCGCCCAACGCGTGATTCATGGCGCGCTCGACGGTCACGGCCAGTCGCGTGTCGGGATCATCCAACACGGCCAGCGCTTCCAGCACGGAAAGCTGATCGGCGCGCGCTTCGATGGCGATGGCGCCTTGCCCCGGTGCAGGCAACCACGTCGGTGCAGCGAGTCGGGAGCGGATGCGGTCGTGCAGTCCGAGTCTTTCCAACCCTGCGCACGCAAGCACGATCGCCTCGTAATGGCCGGCGTCGAGTTTTTGCAGCCGGGTTCCGACGTTGCCGCGCAAGTCGAGCAATTCCAGATCGGGGCGCGCCCCACGTAACTGAGCCTGACGGCGCAGCGACGATGTACCCACGCGCGCACCATGCGGCAAAGCCGCCAAGTTGGCGTAGTCGTTGCTGACGAAAGCATCGGCAGCATCCGCGCGCGGCAGGATCGCCGCCAACGTAAAGCCGGATTCCAACTCCGCGGGCACGTCTTTCAGTGAATGCACTGCCAGATCGGCCTGCCCTTCCAGCATCGCCACTTCCAGCTCTTTGAGGAACAGTCCCTTGCCGCCGATCGTCGCCAACGGTTTATCGACGATCTCGTCGCCGCGTGTGGACAGCGGCAATAGCTCCACGCGCAGACCCGGATGGGCGGCGCGCAGCAATCCTGCCACGTGCTCGGCTTGCCATAGCGCAAGCGCGCTTTTGCGGGTTGCGATGCGCAAAGTAGTAGGGGTCATGACGGTTCCGGGGACGGCGACAGCTTCTATTGTCGCGCACCGGTCAACTCATGCGTAGCAGCTTGCGCAAAGTGGGCAGATTGCGGCGGCTCACTTCGGGACTGAAATCGGTGCCGGCCAGCCGGGCCAGCACACGGCCATCGGCAAGCGTCTTCAGACCGATCAGCCGATGTGCCGGCACCAGGCAATTGCGGTGCAGGCGAATCAGCTGGTCGGGATAGGTTTCTTCCAGCTGGCGCAGCGAATCGTCCAGCAATAGCTGATCGCCGCCTCGGTGCGCGATCACGTACTTCTCTTCCGCGATCAGGCAAATCACTTCGTCCAACGCCATCCGTATGGGCTCGCCGCGCACGCGTGCATGCAACCAGCCGACCGGTTCGTGCGGCTGCGCGTCGAGTCGTTGCCGCACTCGCTTGAGCGCATCGCGCAAGCGCTCCAGCCGCACGGGCTTAAGTAGGTAATCGACGGCGCCGAGATCGAACGCGTGTACCGCGTGCGCTTCGTAAGCGGTGCAGAAGACGATCTGCGGGCGCAGGCGATTCGCCAGTCGCGCAGCGAGTGCCTTGCCATCCATGCCGGGCATGTTGATATCGAGCAACAGCACATCAGGGTGTGTCTGGGCGAGCATCGTCAGCGCAGCTTCGCCATCGCCGACGCTACCGGCGACTTCGACGTCCTCGCACTCCTGCAGCAAGGCGGCGAGTCGCGCCCGCGCGAGGGGTTCGTCATCGACGATCAGCACGCGCATGGCGCACCTCCATCGGCAAGCGCAGCCGCACCACAAAGCGATCGCCCTGCGGCCCGGCTTCTACGCCGGCGCGCGGACCGTAGTGATACGCGACACGCTGACGCACGTTGTTCAAGCCGTGACCGCTGCCACCGATGGCCGGACCGTCGGCCAGCGGATTGCTAATTTCAATGAGCAGCATGTCCGCGTCGCGCACGCCGCGCAGAATCACTTCGCCGCCCTCGCGCAGTGGTTGTACACCGTGACGCACGGCATTCTCGACCAGCGGCTGCAACAGCAGCACCGGTAGCGGCGCATCCAGCGGTAAATCGTCGAGTTCACGCCGCACGCGCAAACGTTCGCCCAGGCGCAATTGTTCGATCGCCAGATAGCGATCCACCAACTGCAACTCCTCGCCCAGCGTACCGCTGTGTGTGTCGTGTTGCCCCAACGCGGCGCGGAACAATTCGGAAAGATTCTCCACCGTGCGCTCCGCCGCTACCGGATCCACGCGCACCAAGGCAGCCACCGTATTCATGCTGTTGAACAGGAAATGCGGACGGATGCGCGCTTGCAATGCTTCTACTTTGGCGTGTGCCACGGCAGCGAGTCGCGCTTGCCATTCGGCCAGTACGTAGAAATAACGCAGCATGGCCGCACCGAGCAGCGCAGCGATCAGCGCGTTATCGCGTACGAAAGCAAGCGACGGAGAAAGGATGAGCTGCATCTGCAGCATCGCATCCATCCACTGCGCCAGCATGCTGCCCACAGTCACGATCAGCACCATCACCAGCCAGACGCCGGCATACGGCAGCAGGCCCGGCAAACGCAGCAACCACGGCCGCAGCTTGCATAGCGCCACGCCGATCACCATCGCCAGCCACTCTACAAACAACATGCCGACGCTATAACCGCGCAAACCGCGCGTGCTTTCCGGCGCCAGCCACGCCAGCGTCACGCACAGTGCGCCGACGACCAGCAAGGCGGAAATCACCGGCAGGCTGCAAAAGTCCGGCAACGGGCTATGCGATTGAGCGGATTTGGCGGTGTGATCCGGCATGCGCGCAGTATGCCCGTAGCCGCAGCGCGTTTCAGCGCAGTCGTTTGCCGATCCAGTGGCGCAGATCGGCAATCTCCTCCGGGCTCACGGAATGAGGCATCGGATACGTATGCCATTCCACGTCGTAGCCGAGCGCATCGAGCGTGGCACGCGAATCGAGCCCGCGCTGCAGGATCACCACCGGATCGAGCGTGCCGTGGCCCCAGAAGATCGGCACCGCGGCATTGGCAGCACTGCGTTCGCCGGCGAGTGAGTCGGCGATGGGCAGGTACGTCGACAGCGCGATGATGCCGGCAAGTTTCTGCGGGTGACGCAGGCCGGCCGCCAGTGCGACGGCTCCGCCCTGCGAAAAGCCCGCAAGCAGGATGCGTTCACTGGGAACGCCACGTTCCTGCTCGCGCGCGATCAACGCTTCGACCTGCGCGATGGACTGGCGTATGCCCGCCTCGTCTTGCCGCGATACCAGATCGAAGCCGTGGATGTCGTACCAGGCGCGCATCGGCATGCCACCGTTCACTGACACCGGACGCACCGGTGCATGCGGGAACACAAAGCGCAGCGCGGGCGATTGCGGCGGCACCAACTGCGGCACGATCGGCGCGAAATCGTGACCGTCAGCGCCAAGGCCGTGCAGCCAGATGACGCTGTAGACGGGATTGGCGGCGGTTTCGTTTTCGACGGCGGGAAGCAGGCTCATAAGGCATCAACAGAAGGCACCGGAGCGGCATCGTAGCAGCCGCTCCGCGGACAGGTGGCCGACTGCCGAGCGTATCGCGCGCAAGCGGCCCAGCGAAACGGGACCCTTGGCGCTTGCCAGCCCTGCGCGCTTGGCTATGCTGGCCCGTTTCCACATATGGAGCGTTCCATGCGCCGATTGCTGCTCGCCGGCCTCGTAGCCCTCATCGTGTTGCCCGCCGCGGCGGCGACTGCGCCAGGTTCGGGATCGCTCGATCTGGAAACCATCATGGCCGCTCCGGACTGGATGGGCCACGCGGTGGAAAATCCCTATTGGAGCGTCGACGGGCGCAACCTTTATTACAGCCTCAAGCGCGACGGCAGCCCGGTCCATGACTTGTACCGCGTGGATCCAGGCAACGGTCAAAGCACCAAGCTGGATGCCGCCGCCATGGCGCAGGCCGAGGGCCCTGCCGTCTACGACCGCGCGCATCGGCATGCTGCGTACATCCTGCACGGCGACGTCTTCCTGGTGGATCTGGCCAGCGGCCGCCGCGTGCAGATCACGCGCAGCGCGCAGCCCGAATCGGCGCCGCAATTTTCCGCCGATGGCCGTGCATTGCAGTTTCGCGAGAGCAACAACTGGTACAGCTATGACCTGGCCAGTGGCGTGACCGCGCCCGCCGCCATCCTGAAATTCGCCGACGACCCGCAGGCGAAAAAGCCCGACGAACTGGGCCAGCAACAGCTCGATCTGTTCAAAGAGTTGCGCGAGAACAAAGCCGACAAGGATGCCGTGCACGCCAACCAGCAAGATTTGGCCGCCGCCGATCCGAGCCGCGCTCCGCAACCGTTCTGGCTCGGCGACAAGATCCAGCCGGTCGACACCGAGCTTTCGCCCGACGGTCACTGGATGCTGGTGGTGACGCAGCCCGCGCACCACGATGACGGCAAAGCACCGGGCGTCATCCACTACGTCACCGACTCGGGCTACACCGAAACCGAAGATGCGCGCACCTACGTCGGCCGCAACGATCCCGCACCGCAGTCGGTGTTGTTGCTCGATCTGGTTGCGCACAAGCAGTACCCCATTTCGACCGACAATCTGCCCGGCATCAAGGACGATCCGCTCAAAGCGATCCGCGCGAAGACCGTCGCGGCGCTGCAGAAAGCCGGCAAGGACGATGAAGCCAAGGCACTGAAGGCGCCCGATGTGCGCCCGGTGACGATGTACAGCATGGACAGCGGCAGCGCCGGCATCGCGTGGAGCGAGGATGGCCGCAACGTCGCGCTGGAGTTTCTCTCCATCGACAGCAAGGATCGTTGGATCGCCACGCTCGATGTCAACAAACACAGCTTGGTGCCGCAGCATCGTCTGCATGACGACGCATGGATCAACTGGATCTTCAACGATTTCGGTTGGCTGAAGGACGGCCGCACGCTGTGGTACCTCAGCGAACAGACCGGTTATTCGCAGCTCTATGTGAAGCCCGTGGATGGCGCGGCGAAGGCGCTGACCTCCGGCAAATTCGAAGTGAACGAACCGCAGCTTTCCACCGACGGTAAATGGTTCTACGTGCGCGCCAACCAGATAGCGCCATACAGCTACGACATCTATCGCGTGCCGGTGAACGGCGGCGCGTTGACGCGCGTCACCCAGTACGGCGGCGCCGATCAGTACGCGCTGTCACCGGATGACACGCAACTGGCCGTGCTGCACTCGTCGGCCTACGTGTTGCCGCAGCTCGCCGTGCAGAATGCGCAAGGCGGTACACCGCGCGAACTGACCGACACCATGAAGCCCGGCTTCACCGCGCATGCGTGGATTGCGCCGAAGATCGTCGAGGTGCCGTCGTCGCACGGCGCGGGCGTGATCTACGCCAAGTACTACGGCCCCGCGGATGAAAGCGCCGGCGCTTCGCGTCCCGCCGTGATCTTCGTGCACGGTGCCGGCTATCTGCAGGATGTCAGTGAGTCCGCTACGTACTATCAGCACGAACAGCTGTTCAACAACCTGCTGGTGCAACAAGGCTACGTGGTGCTCGATCTGGACTACCGCGCTTCCCAGGGCTATGGCCGCGACTGGCGCACGGCGATCTATCGGCAGATGGGCCACCCGGAACTCGAGGATCTGCTCGACGGCAAAGCCTGGCTGGTGAAAAACCACGGCGTGGACACGAAGCGTGTCGGCATTTACGGCGGCAGCTACGGCGGCTTCATGACCGAGATGGCGCTGCTGCGTGCGCCGGGCGAATTCGCCGCGGGCGCCGCGCAACGGCCGCCGTCCGACTGGGTTACCTACAACCACCAGTACACCGCCAACATCCTCAACGATCCGCAGCTCGATCCCGAGGCATACAAGACCAGTTCACCGATCGAATACGCTGCCAACCTGCGCGATCCGCTGCTGATCAACCACGGTTTGATCGATGACAACGTGATGGCCAGCGATTCGGTCCGGCTTTACCAGCGCTTCGTCGAACTGCACAAAAAGAACTTCTGGCTCTCGCTGTATCCGCTAGAGCGTCACGAGTTCGAGCATCCCGATTCTTGGTACGACGAATACCGTCGCATCGACGAATTGTTCGAAACCTGGGTGAAGCCGGGTGCCGCGCACTGATCGCCGCGTCGGCGATGAAGGTTGGGGTTTGCTTACGCTCTCCCCAACCCATCATCGTTTGTATCAGCCTTCATCCGCACGGCCCGCGGCGATCTCGGCGGCAGCGCGTTCGAGAATCGACGCGATACGTTGTGCTTCCGCTTTGTTCCAGTCCGCACCGCGCATCAACACCGCATGCTTCAGCGCATGCATCGCCTTGCGCACCGCCAGCGGCAGTGACAGTTTGGCGATCATGCGTGCGCTATGGCGATTGCGTTCGGTCATCGCATCGACCGCGGCGCGATTGGCTTCAAGAAACGCACGACCTTGGTCGGTGATCGCATACAGCTTGCGTCCGCCTTGCTCGTTTTCCACCGTGGCGTGCCCCATCTCTTCCAGCATGGTCAGCGTGGGGTAAACCGCGCCGGGGCTGGGCGAGTAATGCCCGTGGAACATCTCTTCGATGGTGCGGATCAGGTCGTAGCCGTGGCGCGGTTGCTGCTCGATAAGCGCCAGCAGTAGCAGCTTGAGATCGCCGTGGCCGAGCATGCGACTGCCGCCGCGCCGCCCGCCGCCTTGCAGGCCGTCCCAATCGCTGAACGCGTCGCCGCCCTGGTGATGCCCAAACGGGCCGTGCCGACCCCGCCCGCCGTGGAATTCGTAAGCCTCGTGGCCATCATCGCCGCGACCTGCCCAGTGCCCTTCGTGATGACGTTGCAGGAAGCGGTGGAACATGGAATGCCTGTGCATGACATAACTCCGATATATCGAAATGAACGACAAAAAGATATATCTAAACTATATCGTTTACAAGGGCTGGGGGCATCGCCGGTACCGGCCGCGCTAGCCGGCGAGAGCTTGGTCTGGCGACTAAGTCGATGATGAGCAAGAAAAAAAGCCGCGTCGCCATTTCAAACAACACAGAAATGGCGACGCGGCAGCGGAGGGGGTATATCGAAAATCTGTTCCGGGGAAAGTCGACCCGGTCTAGCGATAACGTACTAGCGCGTCACCGAGCGCATCCTTGAGCGGACCCAGCCAGGGCTCGAATTTCGTCCACTGATCGAGGCCGTCGCGGAAGATCGGTTGGCGGACCTGTTCGGAGCTAGCGGTGCGCACGCTGCGCGCGGTCTTGTAGAACTCGAGGCAGGATGGTTCGAAGTCCAGCCCGCAGAAATCGAGAATTCGCCGCACATTGCTCTCGAGATCGTCGACTACGTCCTCATGATGGACACGCAGCACGCGACCCGGCAGCACTTCATCCCAGTGCTGCATTACATCGAGATACGTCCGGTAGTAACGCGCAATGTCCTCGACGCTATAGGTGAATTCCTGGCCGGTGGCGAAGAGCTGTTTCAGATTGCTGAAGCAGCACGCGATCGGCTCGCGTCGTGCATCGATGATCTTCGCGTTGGGCAGCATCAGATGGATCAAGCCGATATGCCGGAAGTTATTCGGCATCTTGTCGATGAAGTACGGTTTGTTGCCGCGATAGATGCGGGTCTCGCTCACGTACTTTTCGCCGAGCCTTAGAAAATCCCCATGCGCGAGCTCGGCCAGCACACCCGGATAACGCGGGTCATCCAGGTCCGGCTGCCGACCCTGCAGGTCGAGCACCATGCGTGGAATCTCGCCCAGCTCATGCGTGCCTTCCACGCGCGAGTGGGAGGCCAGAATCTGTTCGATCAGCGTGGAACCGGCGCGCGGCAGGCCGACGATAAAAATCGGATCGGGACGCGGGTCGCCCACGCCGTCGCGGCTGGCGAAGAACTCGCGCGTACACACGTCGATCTGTCGGTGCGTGTTGGTTTCGATGATCTCGGGGCGATAGCGGCTCTCGGATCGTTTGAGCGCATTGCCCTGGCTGTAATAGCGCCACGACTCGGCGTACTCGCTGCGATCTTCCAACGCTTTGCCGAGTGCGAAACTCAAGTGATAGCGATCGACGGTCTGCGTGGACGGCGCCGCTTCCGCGGCGCGCATGCGGGCGATTTCTTCGTCGGTGAAGCGATAGGTTTTGAGATTCGCCAGGCTCCAGTAAGCGTCGCCGAAATCAGCCCGAGCCGCAGCTGCGGCGCGATAAGCCTCGATCGATTCCGCTGTCCGTCCCTGCGTTTTCAGCGAATGCGCGAGTGACAGATGCAGATCGGCCGCGCCGGGCGCATCGCGCAGAAGTTCTCGATATAGCGCGATTGCGCGCTCATGTTCGCCAAGGCCGACGTTCGCGCTGGCGTAAAGCGCGCGGTAATCGAGATGCCGGGGATCGACGGCCAGCAGCTTCTCGGTCTCCTCGCAGGCGCGCTTGTACAAGTGCCGCTCGAGCAGTACGCAGGCATAGTCGTAGCGTGCCGCGCGAAAATCCGGGGCGATCTTCAACACGGCTTCGAGCAGTATTTCGGCATCGTCGAGCACGTCGCGCGCCAGGCCGATGCGGGCGAGCAGGCGCATTGCCTCGACATCGTTGCCGGCTTTGAGCAGATAGGCGCGGATGATTTGTTCGGCCGGGTCGAATTCGCCATCCGAGAAATGGCTGGTCGCGCGCACGATCTCGGGCGCCAAGCGCTTGAGCGTGGCTACATGCGAGGCAGCGGTCGCCGCGTTGGCGGTATCGCCCGTCATGCGGTAAAGACCTTCGAGAAGGTTCCAGCTCGAAGGCAGTGCCGGGTTGATGTTGACTGCATGCAGCAGCGCGTCGATCGCACGCGGCGCATCGCGCATCACCACGTAACAGTGACCGCGCTCCTCGTGCACACGACTGTAATGAGGACGTTGCTGTTCCAAGCGCGCGAGCGTTTGCAACGCGGCGTCGATCTGTCCCAGGTAACGCTGGCTGCGGGCGACAAGATAGAGCGCATCGACATCGTCGGGTACCTCGGCCAACAACGTCTGGGCTGCCTGCAAGGCGTGCGCATGTTGCCCGTCCGCATGCAGCTGGCGGATGCGCTGAACTTCAAGCTCCAGCGGCGAGAGGGTCGGGTCGGTGGCCGTAGCGTTCATGGGAATAAGAGAAAACCATCAAAAAATGGGGGCGGGCTTGTCGCCCGCCCCATTCTATGTGCATCGACTTCGCGCCAGGTTGGCCGCTTAGAACTTGAAGCCCAGCTTCACGCCCAGCACGCGCGGACGGATCGGTACTTGCGATTCGATGAACTGAGCCGAGGACGTAAACACGCTAGCGTGGCTGTTGCCCAGGTTGGTGCCGTAAAGCGACACGTTCCAGTTGTCCTTCGCCACGCCGACCGACGCGTCGTAGGTGGTGTAACCGGCCTGCAGGTAACGCAGTTCCACCGTGGTGACATTCGTCACGCCCGCGCCGCTCGGATAGGTTGCCGGCTGGTTGTACATCGAGCCCGTACGATTTGCGCCGATCTGCCAGAAGGCGTTGTAGCCGCCAGCGAACATCCAGTCGTAACGCAGGCGCAGATTGAACTGCGAACGAGGCGAGAATGCCGGCGTGCTGCCCTCTACGCCGAACGGATTGGCGAACGACGTCACGGCGCCGGCGGCTCCGGTTTGGACGATGCAGGAGTTGTAGCCGGCCGACCCCGGAATATTGTTGACCAGGCACGGCGAGTTGGTCTGCTTGGCATGATTGAGCGAACCCGAGCCGATAAGGGTCAGGCCATCGGTGATGCGTCCCTGGAATTGCAGCTCCAGGCCATCCACCTTGTAGTTCGGACCATTGACCGCGAAGGTGGTGTTACCTAGCACCAACGGGTTGAAGAACTGCATCTGCACGTTGTCCCACCGCATGTCATACAGCGAGGCGTTTAGCAGCACGCGGTCGTCGAGGAACGTACCTTTGAAGCCGATTTCGTTGTTCGTCAGCGTGTCAGGCGCGTAGCTGATCGGCTTCTGGTACTGCGGCTCGCCATCGAGTTTCGCCACACCCGAGGTCGTGCGGTTGAAGCCACCCGGACGGAAGCCTTGCGAGAAGGTGTAATACACCATCATGTCCGGCGCGATATGCCACTGCAGGTTCGCACGGCTCTTAAAGCCGTGATACGACTTGTGGTAGTTCATCGCCGTGTCGTCGCCCACGTAGGTGCCGTTGGGGACGTTCACCTGGGCCGTGGTGGTATAGAACTCGGTACCGGTCTGCCACTCGGAGTAATGGTAATAACGCGTGCCGACCGTCGCAGTCAGGACATTCGGGAGGATGTCATACGACATCGAGCCGAAGGCCGCTTCCTGCCGGTAGCCACGTTGTGCGTTTTCGCCGAACGCCGTGCCGACGGGCACGTTGACGCCCGGTGAGGACTGCGCGTTGGCGACGCAGGGCGCACCACCGCCCAGGGCGACGGCAAGATTTCCCGGTGTACACGACGGAATGGTCAAGTAATTGAAGGCCATGTGGTCGTCGATGTTGAAATCTTCGTAGTACAGGCCACCGATGAAACGCAGGCGATCGTCTTCCGGTGTGCTCAGGCGCAACTCGTGGCTCTCGTGCGTGCTGGTCACGTGGTCGTTCCAGTAACCGGCCGGCGAATAGCAGATCGGCTTGCCGGCGCTGGACAAGCCTGCCGACGTGCCGGTGCATTGGTAATACATGCCACCGGCGCTGCGCGAGTAATTGGTGTAATCCTGCTGCTCGCTGATGCGACGATTGGTGTAGCCGCCGGTGTAAACCAGCGACAGGTCGTCATTGATCTGGCCGTTCAACGTCCAGCTGGTGTTGGTGAAATGGTCATTATTCCAGGCCGGCACGAACGCGGTGATCTGATCGGTGCCAAGCTTTTGACCGTCCGCACCGACCGGGTAAGTCGAGGACTGGCCGTTGGCATCCAAGTTCTGGTAGCTCTCGGCGATCAGGAAGTTCCAGTTATCGTTGATCTTCCACAGTGCGGACAGGCGGGCACCCTGGTAATCGACGGGATTCCAGTTTTTCTGTGCCACGGGATAGTTATTGAACACCGAGGTACCGCCGGCGGCCACATAAGGAGCCATCGCACCACCGCCGTCAGTGGGCTGGCGCGTAAACGTGCTCGGCACGTTGTCGATGTAACCACCCTGATGATCGTTATAGATCACGCCACGCACGGCGAACGTACCGGGAATGATCGGCAGGTTCAGCACCGCATTAGCGGAATTGCTCGGCGCGCCGCCATCAGTGACGCTGGTGCTGGCTTCGGCGCTGCCGCTGACCTTGGTCAGGTTCGGCTTGTTGGTGATGTAGCGCACGGCACCGGCTTCGGCGCCACCGCCAAACAGCGTACCCTGCGGACCTTCGAGCACTTCGAGGCGTTCCATGTCGACCATATAGATGTCGAGATTGCGCGCCGGGAACTGCATGGACTGGTCGTCCAAATAGACGGCCACGTTCGGGAATGGCGCGATGGTCGCGCTCGACTGGTTACCGAGGAAACCGGTGCTCAGTCCGCGCATGTAGATATTGCCCTGGCCCGGGCCGTTCGCGGCGAGGGTCACGTTGGGCAAGTATTTGATCAGGTCATTGAATGACGTGACATTCATCTGCTGCAAGGTTTCGCCGGTAAAGGCCTGAATCGTGATCGGCACGTCCTGCACGTCTTGGACCGTGTGCTGTGCCGTAACGGTGACCGTCTGCAGCGTGTTGGCGTTGTTCGCGCCATTGGCCGACGAGGGAGCCGTCGGCGACGTAGCGGTGGGCGTCGTCGCCGTGGCAGACGTAGGTGCGTTGGCGGTGGAAGGGGTGGTGTCATCCACGGCATAGGCCGCGCGGCTCGCAACGAGCGCAGTCAACACCGCAAATGCGATCTTATTGATCTTCAAGGGACTCTCCAGATGGGCGGTAGCGAATGTCTTAACGAGGCTGCGTCAGCGACGAACGCCGCGGGCGATGTCGCTGGCGGCATAGGCAGTGGCGGAGGGATGGGCTTGCGCGAGCGACGGCACAACAGCGGCCGGCGCAAGGCATAGCGGAGCGCGGAGCGAGGTCATAGAGCAGCCTTAAGGTGATTGGAAATGTGCAGGCGTGCCCCCTAGGTACGCTCTGCGAATGACGGCACGTTCCATTTCACCTGGCGCTAGTTGCACGAACGTTGTGCGGGGATTGCGTGTTGCCTTCGTGAAGGCGACATCTACGACTGCTTGTCTAGACCGACCTGTCTAGCGGGATGTCGAGACGACGCGCCGCCCTGGCCATGCGAAGCGCTGAAACTAAACCGTTATCGCGCAAGATCTCTCGCCGCTTCGTGGCGATCACTTGTCTAACGAGGTGTTCTGTTGGCAGGCAGAAAGGAAGACTCGCGGCACCGCCGTGCCGCGAACGACCGATCAGAACGAACGTTGCCCGTTCACCCACACGTTGCGCACGATGGGCAGACCATCCACGGTTCGCATGCGCACGATGTCGGCGCGCATGCCGGCCTTGAGTTGGCCGCGATCGTCGAAACCCAGCGCTTTCGCGGGATTCTTGCTTACCGTGGCCATGGCGCGCGGCATCGACCAACCCGCTTGCGAGTGCAACATAAACGCCCCATGCAGCAAGCTGGCCGGCACGTAATCGGACGACAACATATCGAGACGATCGGTGCGCGCCAGATCCAAGGCAGCGACATTGCCCGAGTGCGATCCGCCACGCACTACATTGGGAGCGCCCATCACCGTCGTCAGCCCGTGCCCGTGTGCGGCATCGGCGGCTTCCTGCGTCGTGGGAAATTCCGAAATAGTCACGCCGAGGCGTTTTGCATGGTCTACCTGTTGCGCATCCGTGTCGTCATGGCTGGCCAGGATCATATTTCGGCCATGTGACATGGTGAGTACGGCTTTCTCGTGCAAGTCGCTGTATTTGGCCTGCTGCTCGGTGCGGCGCTTCACCACGTCGGCGAATTCGTCTTCGGTCCAGCTCATATGGTTCTTGCTGTAGTACTTGCGATATTGCTGCAGATCGCGGTACTGGCGCTGACCCGGCGTGTGATCCATCAGCGAAAGCAGGCGCACGCTGCCGTGATCCATCAGTGGCTCCAGCGCTTCGAGCAAGCGCGGATACGCCAGTTCGCAACGCAGATGGATCCAGTGATCGGCACGCAATGCGCCGCTGGCCTGACCTTCGAGAATCGCATCGTAGGTGCTGCGCAAGGTTTCGATGCGCACACTTTCTTCTTCCAGATCGCCCACCGACAGCGCGTCGAACACCGTCGTGATGCCGGCCGCCACGATCTGCGCATCGTGCGTGAGCACCGCGGGCAGCGAAGGCCAGATCACGCCGGCGCGCGGCATCAGGTGTTTTTCCAGGTTGTCGGTGTGCAATTCGACCAGGCCAGGAACGATGTAATCGCCCTCGCAATCGATCGCACCCGGCGCCTGGGTCGAGCCTTCCTCCACCAGTCGGATCACGCCGTTGCGGGCGATAAGAGTGCCGTGCAGTACGCCGTCGTCGAGCACGATGCGCGCATTGGTCAAAGCTAAATCGTTCATGGTCATCTCAGCGGGTCAACAACGATAAGGTCAGGCGGCTTCAAGGGCTTGCATCGGGAACAGGCGCGTGGCGACGCGTTCGCGCATATCCTCGTCATGAAAAATGCCGAGCACCGCGGAACCGGCAGCGCGCGCTTCGGCCAGCAGCTCCGCCACGACGACACGATTGTCGGCGTCGAGCGAGGCGGTCGGTTCGTCCAGCAACAACACCGGACGCGGCACGATCAGGCCGCGCGCGATATTCACGCGTTGCTGCTCGCCACCGGAGAAAGTGCCCGGTGGCAACTGCCACAGGCGTTCCGGCACGTTCAAGCGACGCAGAAGATCGGCCGCGCGCTGTCGCGCTTCGTGCGGATCCGTGCCCATCTGCAACAGCGGCTCGGCCACGATATCCAAGGTCGGCACGCGCGGAATCACGCGCAGAAACTGGCTCACGTAACCCAAGGTGCGGCGGCGAACGTCCAGCACTTCATGCGGCGTGGCCTTGGCGAGATCGAGCCAACGCTCCGCATGCCGCACATGCACCGCACCGAAGCTCGGCCGGTAATTCGCATAGATCACGCGCAACAAGGTGCTCTTGCCCGCGCCGGACGGACCGGAAAGCACCACGCATTCGCCCGCATGCAAACGCAGATCGAGACCGCGCAGCACATTCAGGCGCGCGCCATGCTGATGGTGCAATTCAAAGGACTTGCTGAGGTCCCGCAATTCAAGCATCAGGGTCGCGGTCATGTCGTCAGTACCGAAGAAACGAGCAATTGCGTGTACGGATGTTGCGGGTCGTCGAGGATCTGATCGGTGAGACCGGTTTCGACCACGCGGCCACCCTGCATCACCATCGTGCGCGCGGCGAGCAGGCGCGCCACGGCGAGATCGTGCGTCACCATCACCGCGGCCAGGCCCAGTTCGTTCACGAGTCGCCGCAGCAGATCCAGAATGCGCGCCTGCACGGATACGTCGAGGCCGGCGGTGGGTTCGTCCATAAACACCAAGCGCGGTTGCGTCACCAGCGTGCGCGCAATCTGCAAGCGCTGTTGCATGCCGCCGGAAAAGCCGGTGGGTGCATCGTCGATGCGCGCGGCATCGATCTCCACCCGCTCCAGCCAGCTGCGGGCGATACCGCGCAGTTGGCTGTAATTGCGCATGCCCAGCGCCATCAGCCGTTCGGCGACGTTGGCGCCGGCACTCACGTTGAGGCGCAGTCCATCGCGCGGATTCTGCGTGACGAAACCCCACTCCTCGCGTGCGAGGCGGCGGCGATCCGCTTCGCTCAGCGTGCCGAGCTCCAGCCACGCGCCATTGCGTTGGCGATAACGCACGGAGCCTGCGCTAGGTGCCAACTGCGCGGCAACGGTGTTGAGCAGGGTCGATTTACCCGAGCCCGATTCGCCGACGACGCACAACAGCTCGCCCGGATGCAGATCGAAACTCACATCCTCGCAACCGACGCGCTGTCCATAGTGCTGGCTCAGTCCGCGTACTTGCAGCAGCGCGCTCATGCGAACCTCGATGAATGCGTGCGGAAAACCCGTCGCCCCGGCGAATGCCGGGGTCCAGTGTCTTTGACGCGCTCAAGGCGCTGGGTCCCGGCATTCGCCGGGACGACGATCAAGGAAGCACGCATCATGCTCATGCCTGCGCCTCCGTGCGACGGCTGCCGCAGAAATCGGTGTCGGAGCAGACGAACATGCGCGTGCCCTGATCGTCCACCACCACTTCGTCCAGATAGCTTTCGCCCGAGCCGCACAGTTCGCACCGGTGCTCCCAGCACTGAATCTCGAACGGATGATCGTCGAAGGCCAGGCTTTCCACGTGCGTATACGGCGGGATGGCATAGAGCCGCTTTTCGCGACCGGCACCGAACAGCATCAACGCGGGCGAACGATCCAGCTTGGGATTGTCGAATTTCGGAATCGGCGACGGCGAGGTGAGAAACCGGCCGTCGACCAGTACCGGGTAGTCATAACTGGTAGCGATGTGCCCGTACTGGGCGATGTCTTCGTACAACTTCACATGCATAAGTCCGTAATCGGCCAGTGCGTGCAGGGTCCGCGTCTCGGCTTCGCGCGGTTCCAGCGTGCGCAGGGGTTCGGGCTCGGGTACCTGAAACACTAAAATCTGATCTTCCCGCAACGATGTTTCAGGAATGCGGTGACGGGTCTGGATCAGCGTGGCTTCGGCCGTGTGCTCGGTGGTCGCCACGCCGGCGACGCGGGCGAAAAAGCGGCGGATATTCACCGCATTGGTGGTGTCGTCCGCACCCTGGTCGATCACCTTGAGCACATCGTCAGGCCCGAGCAAGGCGGCGGTCACCTGGATACCGCCGGTGCCCCAGCCGTAAGGCAACGGCATTTCGCGGCTACCGAACGGCACCTGATAACCAGGTATCGCCACGGCTTTCAGCAGCGAGCGGCGCAGCATGCGCTTGGTGTCTTCATCGAGAAAAGCAAAGTTGTAAGTCATAGCGGGGATGCAACTCCCTCTCCCCTTCGGGGAGAGGGTTGGGGTGAGGGGCCAGTGTGCCGAAGAGCTGTGCTTTTGCGTGCAACTAGAACAAAAAGTGCTTTGTTGAAGCGGAGTGCGTGGCCAGCCTGGCCCCTCACCCCAACCCTCTCCCCGAAGGGGAGAGGGAGCACATTTGCGTGTCGTATGGATATCGTGGTCATGGCCGCTGCCCTCCGGCCGCACTCAAAGGCTGTTCATCGGTATCCGTGGCGTGTTGCGCAGCCAAGGTGCGCAGCAGCGACAGTTCCGCCTGAAAGTCCACGTAATGCGGCAATTTCAAATGCTGCACGAAGCCCGAGGCTTCCACGCTGTCAGAATGCGACAGCACGAATTCCTGGTTCTGTGCCGGTGCATAGCTCGGTTCGGCCAATTCGTCGCAACGTAACGCGCGGTCGACCAAGGCCATCGACATCGCCTTGCGTTCGCCTTCGCCCATGCTCAAACCGTAGCCGCGGGTGAATTGCGGCGGCACACCGTTGCCGCCGTGGAACTGGTTGATCATCTGGCACTC
Organism: Dyella lipolytica; assembly: GCF_030160075.1. Classification (GTDB taxonomy): domain Bacteria; phylum Pseudomonadota; class Gammaproteobacteria; order Xanthomonadales; family Rhodanobacteraceae; genus Dyella_B; species Dyella_B lipolytica. The sequence continues at coordinate 1,064,370 of NZ_BSNQ01000009.1, read as the reverse complement.
GGTCAGCGTGACCGCGCCGATCTCGATGGCGAAACCCAATTCTTCGGGACACACCACCACATCCACTTCGCCCATGCGGATCTCGCCGGCGAACGGATGGCTTTCCGCGTAACCGCGCTGAGTGGAATAGGCCATGCTGAGCAGAAAACCTTCATCGCCGCGCGCGAGGTTCTGCAAACGCGTCGCGCGATCGGCAGGAAACATCAGCGGTTCGCGGGTGAGATCCATCGGTTCCGGATCGCTGCCGGCATCGATACGTTCGATCAACGCCTCCGCATCGAGCAGGTCCAGCACGCGCGGCATGTTGGATGGCAGCGGCGTTTCGGCAGATTTGACGACGGCGGGCGTCGTCGTGTCGAACTCCAGCAAGCGCTGCGTATAGTCGTAAGTGGGGCCCAGCACCTGGCCGCCCGGAATATCCTTGAACGTCCCCGACACGCGCCGCCGCACGCGCATCGCCGTGGTATCCAGCGGCTGCGTATAGCCAAAGCGCGGCAACGTGGTGCGATACGCGCGCAGCAAGAAGATCGCTTCCAGCATGTCGCCCGCGGCCTGGCGAATCGCCAGCGCAGCCAACTCTTCGTCGTACAGCGAACCTTCCTGCATCACGCGCGCGACGCCCAGGCGCAGCTGCTCGCGAATCTGCGCAAGCTCGAGTTCCGGCACCGCCGTGTCGCCACGGCGCGCCTCGGCCAACAATTCCAGCGAACGAGCGATCGCCTGCTCGCCGCCTTTCACGGCAACATACATTCAGCTCTCCAGCAAACGGGTCGTGCGCGGCAACGCAACGACGTGTTGCGCAGCGACGAAGAACAGGTCGACACCCAGCGGCAGCTGCGCGGCCATTGCCGCGCGCTGCTGCCAGAAATCGGAAGGCAGACCGTCGATCGCCAAGGTCTCGGTCTCGCGAATACCGGGGCCCGCAAAGCGCATGGCGGGGTTGCTCCCTCCCCTGCTTGCAGGGGAGGGTTGGGGTGGGGTTGCACAATCTTGCGTTGAGGCAACCGTGTGCGACCCCCTCCCATCCTCCCCCTGCATGCAGGGGGAGGAGCTGAATGAGGTGGCTTGAATAATCAGGCTGGCCGAGCGATCGGGATAACGCAGATCGCCGTGCGCAAACCGCTCCAGCGACGGCATCGAAGCGGGGTCGCTGATCAGCGCAAAATCGGCATCCTCGGGGCGTTCCGCCAGGCGCAGGCCGGCATGAAAACGCAGGTGGCTGATCGCTTCTTCTTCAGGCTGTTGCAGCCACACCGACGTCGTGGCGTCGCACAAGGTAAGCAGGATGGCCATCGCCGCCGGTGCAATCGGCGCGGGCGACGGCGGCAACACGGGCAACGGACGGGGCTGGGCCGGGCGGGCCATCGCCTGCAGCAGCTCACGAAAGGTGCGCTGGCTGTCGAATACATAGTCGGCAAAGGCGGCTTGCATCATTCGCCACGCACCACAGTGAAGAATTCCACCTTGCTGGAGGCCGCCTTGCGGCTGGCGTCGTCGCGTCGCGTGTCCAGCGCGCGGCGCAACGGCTCGATCACCTGCATGCGCAAGGAGGCATGCTGCGCGGAGTCCTGCAACATCGCATCCGCCAGCGCCGCCAATTCGGCATGGCGCGGGTTGCTGCCGCGTACCCAGGCGTGGCCGATATGGCCGCCGGCCTGCACGCTGCAACGGGTCACCGTGATTTCGCCGAAGTTGAATTGCGGGCCGGTGCCGCCGACACGTCCGCGCAACATGTATAGACCGGTCTGCGCCGGGCGCAGCCAGGCCGTGTCGGCCGGCGGCGCGAAGGCGTCCATGGCCGCGGCCAGCTCGGCCGGTTCGGCCTGCGCCAGCAGCGACATCCATTGCGCGCGCGCCAAGTTAGGGGAGGTGTCCATGGGTATTCCTAGGCTTGTCACAAATGTCTAGTTATCTAGACAGACCCAGGCGTGAGGGGACGCCCGGCGAAACCCATTGCAGCAGGCCCGCGTGCCGCTGCCATGACGGTCAATAGACAGGCTAAGGAAGTGGTATGAGCGAGATCGAACGAGGGCGGGGTGTGGCGCTATGGAGCCAAATCAGCGGCATCCTGGCCGCCGACATCCTTAAAGGCCAGTTGCGCCAGGGCGAGCAACTGCCCTCCGCGCAGGAACTGGCCGTGCGTTTCAACGTCAACCGCCACACCGTGCGCCGGGCCATTGCCGCACTGGAACAGCGCAACCTGGTGCGCACCGAACAGGGCCGCGGCACCTTCGTGCAAGAGCACACCCTGGACTACCCGATCAGCCGCCGCACCCGCTTCACCCAGAACATGCGCAACCTCAATGTCGAGGCCGACACCGAATTTCTGGAAGACGCGCGCGAAATCCCGCCGCCGCAGGTCGCGCAATCGCTGGGCCTGGATCGTCACGAATACACCTACCGCATCGAAACCCTCGACCGCGCGGACGGCCACGTCGTCGACTACAGCACCGCCTACTTTCCCGCCGCGCGCTTCTCCGGCTTGCCCGCCGTGTATCGTCGCCTGCAATCGGTGACCCGCACGCTCAACGAATTCGGCATCACCGACTACGAACGCAAATACACCCGCGTCTCCGCGCGCCTGCCCGACGCCAACACCGCGCGCCTGATGAAACAGCCCGCCAACCGCCCCGTGCTCTACGTGCAATCCATCAATGTCGATACGCGCGGCGTGCCGGTGCAATATGGCATCACGCGCTTCTCCGGCGATTGGGTGCAACTCGTGCTGATGAACGATTGACCATGCGCTACGCCGTCTACTTCTGTCCCGCTGAAGACAGCGGGCTGCACGCCTTCGGGCGCGATTGGCTGTCCACCCAGACGATACCGGGCATGGCACCGGAACGTCTGCAGGCATTGTTGGCACCCGCGCGTCGCTACGGCTGGCACGCAACGCTGGTCGCGCCGTTCGCACTGGCTGAAGGTGTCAGCTACGAAGATCTGCGCCAAAAACTCGACGATATCGCGCAGCATGTCGCTACATTCAAGCTGCCGCTACAGCTCGATAAACTCGCCGGCTTTCTCGCCTTGCGCCCCTCCGGCGATGAAGCTGCCGCACAGGCATTGTCCGAACGATGCGTGCTCGCATTGAATGCGTTGCGCGCACCGCTTACCGAAGACGCCTGGCAGCGTAGAGCGCCTCATCTCGGTGAAGACGAACTCCGCTTGTTCCGCGAGTACGGCTACCCGTACGTGCTGCAACGCTATCGATTCCACATGACGTTGTGCGCGCGCGCTAGCGATGAAGAAGAACAAGCGTTACGCGAATGGCTTTCGTTAAAACTGACGAAGCCGACGCACGCACATATCGACGCGCTCACCATCTGCTGCGAAAGGGAACTGGATCAGCCATTCGAACAGATCGAACGCATCGCGCTACGCAAAGGAACTGCTACATGAGCGATGGTCATCTGTACTACGTCATGGGGCCATCCGGCGCAGGCAAAGATAGTGTGCTGGCTTGGGTGCGCGAACATGGCGCAGGACACGGCGTGCTATGCGCGCATCGTTACATCACGCGTCCCGCGCACGCCGGCGGTGAAAATCATGTCGCCCTGAGCGAAGCGGAATTCCAGTCACGTGAGCAGCGTGGTTTGTTCGCTCTGACATGGCAGGCGCACGGGCTGCACTACGGCATCGGTAACGAAGTCCAGCATTGGCTGGCGCGCGGCGCTGATGTGCTGGTCAACGGTTCGCGCGGCGCATTCGACCACGCATGCGAACGGTTCCCATCACTGCGGCCGGTGCTGATCACAGCAAGCGCACAAACGATTGCAAAACGGCTAGCTGCACGCGGGCGAGAGACGGAATCGGATATCGCAGCGCGTCTCGCAAGATTGGATGCGTACCCGACACCACCCGAAAGCGTAGTGATTCGCAACGATGGCTGCCTTGCAGACGCGGGAACGATGTTGTTGCAGGCGATCCGTTCCGGTCATTAAACCGGCTACCAGCATCTAACCCAAGCGCACGCAGCAAACCGACAAACACCTACATATATATGTATAGCGGCTTGCTACCTTCGGCCTGTCACCAACGCCGTCCGTTGCTAGATCTACGTCGGTGACCATTGCAGCAATGCAGTGAGAGCGCAGATCGTGAGAGCTGGAACTCCCACGACCTGCTAACCACAACCAACTGAGGCACAGTTGATATGGCTAAGCCAGATCATACGGCACACGCATGCCCATCGGTTCCCACCGATCGCAAATCCACTTCACCCTTCGACGGTCCACTCTTTCCCCTGGACCCGGTGAAGGCGTCACGGCAAACGTACATCACGAAGCTCGCTGGCACCGCTTTAGCAGCCCACGTCATACGCGAACTGCTAAGCAACAGCGAAGCCTTCCACCGTGCCAAAGCCCACGGCAAGCGAATCGAGACTGGCCATTGGCCACTCACCCCCTCGCAAACCAACGGCCTACATGCCGCGATTCATTTCCTTCGCCAATACGTCGATACGCTTCGGCGCGAGCCGGTTGGGTAACGCGTTCGTACTCGTATGATCCCCTTCGCGGCACACCCACTGAGGACGGTTGTGCCGCACTTGGGTCATCGTATAGCCATGATTTGTTCGCACAGTAGTCAGCCTGTGCAGGAAAGATCCTACGTAGCATCACGCAGAAGTCTGGCTTGCGTCTTGCGATAACAGTCGTCACGAATCGTTGACAACATGCTGGGCATGTTGCACCGGTTAGCAGCCTACGACACATGTAACAGGGGACAAAAATGGATTTCGTTGGAAGCACCACACGAGTGCTGCACAGCTGTGCCAAAGGTCTAGGGCCTATCACTTTTTCAGCGTCGCGAGAGACAACGTCGCGATCGACATTCGAGCGCTGGATAGCTTTATTCGCTCTTTTCCTGCTTGGCATGTTGCACACGGCATCAGTGATGGCCGACAGCGGATGGTGCATCCCTGCTTCGTCTGGCTATACCTATGAGCAAGCCCTGGGCGTGTGCCAAGCCAGCATGGCGGCAGTCCCGGGTTATGGAAACGGTTGGGTAGTTAGCAAGCCCTGTTACATCTATGACCTCACCGATCCTTGGAGCGGTAATGGCGCTGCAGGTGGTTGGGCGCAGATGGATTGGAGTTTGGTCTACCAGTATTCCAGCGGTACGGGAGTCAGCTGGTTTTGCGTGGGCACAAGTACGTCGCCTTCCAACGCTAATCTGATCGGCAAGCCGCCTCTCCTGAATATTGAAGGCGATCCCATCAATGCGGGTACGGGCAACGTTTACCGCGAAGATCGGGACTTTAGTGCGGGCCGATGGCTGAGCTTCACACGTTATTACAACAGTGATTCCAGCGCCGGGCTGGATACCATTGGCCAGCATTGGCGCCACTCCTATTCGAGTCACGTGACCTATGTGGCCGGATCTTCTTCCGGCACGGGTACGGCCACTGTCACCCGTGAAGACGGGCGCGTTATTACTTACTGGTTATCCAGCGGCGTGTGGCATGGTCAAGCCGATGTCCCCGACGCGCTGACCGAGCAGACCGACAGCAGTGGCAATCCCACGAGTTGGACGCTTCAACGTGTCGATACACGCAGTACCGAGCAGTTCAACGCTGCCGGTCAGTTGACCAGCATTCAAGACGCGAACGGATTCATTACGACGCTCAACTACAGCACGGCCAGTACACCCACGACGGTGGCGCCGGGGCCAGGCTATTTGATATCGGTGGTCGATCCGGAGCAGCGCACGATCCAGATCACCTACAGCAGCAGCGGCCTGATCAACCAAGTGACTGCGCCAGATGGTTCTACTTACGGTTACGCCTACGACGGCAGCAGCGAACTGCAAACGGTCTCGTATCCGGGCGGCACGACGTGGACGTATCTCTACGATGAGTCTCCCAATAACGGTGGCGACACGGCCATTGGATTATTGACTGGCATCCTTGATGAAACAGGTACCCGCTATTTCAGCTACAGCTACAACGCGTCGGGCCAAGGCATTAACAACCAGATGGCCGGCGGTGTGGAGTCGTACGCGCTGACCTACACCAGTGGCGGCTCGGTAACGGTGGTCGACCCCTTAGGTACGTCGCGCACCCATACTTTCACCACGCAAGCGGGCGTCCCATACCTTGCAAGCGTCAGCGCTATCTGCGAGTCGTGTTCGACGATTAGCTCCTGGGCCTATAACAGCCCCATGGGCTTGGTGACTCAAACCACCGACTTCAACGGCAATATAACCACGTACGAGTATGACGCCGATGGCATGGAGACGGGACGCACCGAGGATTCCGGCGGTCCCGTTCAACGAACTATCATGACTACATGGAACGATACGTTCCATGTTCCCACTCAGCGAAATGTCTTGAGCCCAAGCAATGCGTTGATCACCCAGACAGACTGGGTTTACAACACGCTGGGCGAACCACTTGCACGTTGCGAAATTGATGGAGCGGTATCGGCCGCGAAGTCCTACACCTGTTCCAACACCGGCACCGTTCCATCCGGTGTCCGCCGCAGCACCTACACCTACTGCACCGCCGTCGGTACCGGCTGCCCGCTGGTCGGCTTGATGCTGTCTGCGACGGGCTCTCGCACCGATCTGACGCAAACCACCACCTACACCTACTACACCAGTAGCAGTGCCGCGAACTGCGACACCCCCGGCGCCGCCTGCTATCAACCCGGCGATCTGTATCAAGTCACCGATGCCTTAGGCCACGTCACCACCATCGCCTCCTACGATGCCGATGGCCGCATCACGCGCATCACCGACGCCAACGGCATCAACACCGATCTCACCTACACCCCGCGCGGCTGGCTCGCCTCGCGCACGGTGGGCGGTGCCGCCACGCGTTTTACCTACACCGCCTACGGCGCCGTGCAAACCGTCACCGATCCCGACGACGTCACCACCACCTACGGCTACGACACCGCCCACCGTCTCACCAAGATCACCGATGCGCTAGGCAACTACGTCCAATACACCCTCGATGCCGCCGGCGACAAAACCAGCGAACAGGTCTACGACGCTAGCGGCACCGTCCACCAAAGCCTCACCCGCACCTTCAACCCCCTGGGCCAACTCACCACTGTGGTCGACGGCCTCAGCCACACCGTCTTCAACGCCACCGCCAGCACCAGCTACGACGCCAACGGCAACCTGATCCAAAGCAGCGACGCCTTGGGCATCCAGCGCCAGTTGGGTTACGACGCGCTGAACCGTTTGGTGCAGACGATCGACAACTACAACGGCACGAACTGACGGGGGCGATGCTATGGATCACCAACAAACGTCCATTTTTTTAGCTGCCATCGCGACGCCACACGTGAACGCGATCACGTCAGCCAACCAACACGTAGGGGAAGGAGAGGGGGTAATGGAAGTGACAGCAACCATGGGCAAGGCGTACCGCGAAGAGGACGCTCGCGTCCGGCCACGTCATGACCAGGGACGAACGCTCCTGCGGTCAATCTCCCGCTTAGCGTTCGCACTTGCTGCGGTAACGGGTGCCTCGGCCGTACTAGCGCAAACGGCCAACACCAAGACGATGTATACCTACGATGCCCTGGATCGCCTCACCCAAGTGACCGACCCCAGCGGTCTCAACACCACCTATCAGTACGACGGGCTGTCCGATCCCACCCGCCTCACCAGCCCCGATACCGGCGTCACGGCGCGTACCTTTGACGCGGCCGGCAACGTGCTGACCGGCACCGACGCCAACGGCAACATCGTCACCTATGCCTACGATGCACAGAACCGTCGCCTGAGTGCCAGCTACGCGGACAGCACGCAGAACATTACCTACACGTACGACGAGCCCAACAGTGTTACCGGTTGCAGTACCTCCTACCCGATCGGCCACCTGACGCGCATCGTCGAGAACACCGTCACCACCGTGTTCTGTTACAACGCCCAAGGCTATGTGACCCAGGCCAGCCAAACGGTCAACGGCCACACGGATGTGACGGCCTATGCGCGCAGTCCGGGTGGCAAGATCCTGAGCATCACGCATCCCAGCGGGGATCAGGTGAGCTACACCTACGACACGGACGGGCGTGTCAGTGGGGTCACCGCCACCACGAGCAGCGGTACGAGCACGCTGGTCAGCAACGTCACCTATCTACCGTTCGGCCCGGTCAATGGCTACACGCTGGGCAATAGTCAGGCGGTCACTCGCACCTACGATGCTAATTATCGCCTGACCGATCTGACCAGTCCGGCGTTCACGCTGCATGTGGCCCGTGATGCGATGGGCGACATCACCGCGATCGGCAACAGCGCCGGTGCGAATCCGGCGACGGAAACCTACAGCTACGACCCGCTGTATCGCCTAACCCAAGTTACGGAAGCCAATGGCAGCACGCTGGAAAGCGTGACGTATAACCCAACCGGTGATCGACTCAGCAAGACCGGTAGCGGTCTGGATACGGGCACCTACAACTACAACCCGAACACGCATCAACTCGTGGCGACGGGCAATGCGGCGCGCACGGTGGATGCCGACGGCAACACCACGGGGATCAGCCAAGTCAGTAGCACGTATGGGTTTGGCTACAACGCACGTAACCGCATGGCCTTGGCGCAACTCAATCAGAGCACGATCGCTACCTATAGCTACAACGCCAGCGGACAACGGGTGGCGAAAACAGTAAGCGGAGCCACTGAACGCTACAACTACGGTCAGGGCAGTGAGTTGCTGAGCGAGTACGGCGCGACCAATCGCGAATACGTGTATCTCGGCGACATCCCGGTGGCGAACTTGGATACGCAGGGTACGACCACGAGCGCCGCCTATGTGACCGCTGATCAGTTAGGTACACCGCGAGCGATTGCCGATGGCAGTGGCAACACGGAGTGGTCGTGGGCGTATCAGGGCAACCCGTGGGGCGAGCAGCAACCGACCAGCAATGGGTACACCTATAACCTGCGGTTTCCGGGACAATACTCCGATGTAGAAACCGGCCTGAATTACAACGGTCCGCGTTACTACGACTCGGCTCGCGGAGGTTTCGATCAAACTGATCCATCTGGTCTAGATGGTGGAATCGATCTTTATGTTTACGGATTAAATAGTCCACTAATGTACATTGACCCCTCAGGGCTTTGTCCAGGCGATGATCAGGACGGCGAGCAAGGTCGCTATCAAGATTGCAATCAAACACAGCAAAGTGGTGATGGCTGGTTCACAAAGCTTCGCAATAAGGCCCTAATGAATGCCTGTAAAAAGGTGATTGACAACTCCTGCAAAGAAGGGTCGCCTTATTCGTGCTGTTTGGCAGACTATAAAGAATGCTCTGGAGGTGGGGTGCCTGGCATGCCTCCCTCATCGCCGCAGGACGCTCCAAAGCTGTTGCAGTGTCAAAACAAATTCAACCAATGCATGAGTACAGGTGGACAATAATGGCCAAGATGCTGAAATACGTTTTTACTTTTGTTCTTGGATGCGTGTTTTCCGGCATAGTAATTTTGTTCGCCTCAATGAGATGTAGTCAGGTATGGCAAAGTGAACTTCGAGCCAAAGTGCTCTATGACTTGCAGAAAGCAGGATTCGATGCGGCTCATAATTCTAATTGGACTAAAGCCATCGATAATTTAGAGTCTGCTAATCAAGTCGGCTCGACAGCGATAGGGGAGTGGAAGCTTTCGTTCCCGATTTATGGGTGGTCGGTATATCACCTTGCGCCTAAAGAAGAGACTGCATTTAGACTGACTCATGATTGTGTTATTGCGTATTCATTAGAGCGGGAAGGAAGCAAGGCTGAAGCTGATGCGGCATTTTCAAAGTTGCAAAGTCAGTATCCCAATAGGGATAGGCAATACTTTGAGGCCGTCGCCAAAGGGGTAGTCGGCAGCCAAGGTACGTAAACAATATCTTGCTGGCCTCAATCGGCACTTTTAAGTTCGAAAAAGGGGTCAGAGCCCTTTTCCTAAGTCACCCTTGCGGTTGAATCTTCGGAAAAGGGCTCTGACCTCTTTTTCTGAGCTTTACGTAGAAGACGCCATGACTGAACTCGATTGTGTGAAACGACTCGCGGAACTCGACGTGCGAGGGGAAACTGCCCTCGCCATTGAGTATTGCGAGAAATTTCCTTGCTCCGAGAACTCGAAGTGTCAGCGATATCTCGGTTGGATCAACGCCGAGCGCAAGGAGTATGAGAAAGCTGTCGAATGGTATTTGAAGGCGGCAGCCCAAGGTGACGCGAAAGCAATCGAGGAATGCTGGGCATGTGTGCTAAACATTGACGCTTCAGGCAACATAGATAGAGCTATAGAATTGTGCCGAACGGCTCCGCTTTCAGAGCATCTCAATTTTCAGCGATACTTAGCTAAGGCTTATTTTGATCAAGGCAATATTGATCAAACCTTGCATTGGTCGTTGAAGATTGCAGAATGCGGCGGAGCGGAAGATTTACTCTACGTAGCAAAGCTTTATCTTTCTGAAGGCAAGCCTAGCCAGGCAATTGATTTCTTAAAGCGAGCCGCATCCGTGGGGAGTGTGCGTGCACATCAGCTTCTCGGAGAAATGTACGGATTCGGCATAGGTGTAACCAAGGATAGTAAAGTTGCCGCAAACTACTATCACAAGAAAAAGGGGTCAGACTACTTTTTCGGCCGGCCATGAGGACGAACCCGAAAAAGGGGTCAGAGCCCTTTTCCTAAGTCACCCTTGCGGTTGAATCTTCGGAAAAGGGCTCTGACCCATTTTTCTGCAAGGCTGGTTACTTCGGGCCAGGAAAAAAGGGGTCAGGAAAAAAGGGGTCAGACTACTTTTTCGGCCGGCCATGAGGACGAACCCGCGCGACACGTCCGAGTTCGGCTTCAATAGCGGCCTGAAATCGATGAGAGCCTAGTGCGCGCTGCTGTTGCACGTGTGCGCGAATCTCATCAAGCACGTCGTCGCCAATGGCGTGCTTGAACAAATCTCTATAAACAGCCTGTCTGGCATCGGGTGTTGCACCCAGGGCTATGTACTCAGAGTGGGGCTGTACAAGCGAATCGCTGATGCCGGCCGCATTGGCGTGATAGCTCGACCATGGATAGTCCGAAGGGCAGGCCACCATGGCCGCACGCACGGGGTTAAGCTCGATGTATCGGTAGCAGGTCAATAGATACGATTGGCTGTCCACCACGCTCGATTTATACCGGCCTTCCCAAAGCGTGCCGGTGCGGCGATAGGTGCTATTGAAGTAAGCAACATAACGCCGCCCAAGCGACTGCATGCATTTGGATAAGGATGGTGCGGCGGACGGGGTAATCAAAAGGTGTACATGATTGGTCATCAATACGTATGCATGAATACCGCACTGATGTTGTATCGCTGCTTCCAGAAGATGCTGTAAGTAGCATCGGTAATCCTGTTCCTGCAGGAAGCATGCATGTCGATTGTTTCCTCGCTGGATGACGTGCTGAGTGAGCCCATCGATGGCTATACGAGGTTGCCGAGGCATGCACCGGTCACAAATAAGGCGGTATGGCTAGAATCCCTCGTGATGCTCAGCTGCACCATAGGCGCTCGCCCCTACTACATGCCGGAAAAAGTAGTCTGACCCCTTTTCTGGGACTGTATAGCGCCACGATGGCGTGGGCGGCGATAGAGCGTGTGCGGGTCAGCAAGGAATTCGCATTCTTGTTCACGTCGGCGCGAGCTATCTTTGTGGTGCCCCGTCGAACGTTTTCCGAGGCCGACGAGCAGGCCTTCCTTGCCCTGGTGGCTTCTAGGAGTACTCGAAGTGATCTTCGTGCATGGGGGACTGGGAAAATTGAAGGCAAAAATGAAAGAGGCTAGAAAAAGGGCTCAGAGCCTTTTTCTCGGGCATAACCAATCGTCTAAGCGGATGCCGTACCGACACCACTTAACTCAGACCTTAGACATATGACACCAGAACAAGAGGTCGCTCGGAAGAAGCAACTGGTTTCTGCCGCCAAAGCGTTGCTTTCCTTGCAGGTTGGCATTGGCGTCGGCTGTGTGCGCATAAATAAGATTCTCCATTGGTTGGGCCTTCAAGGCGATGAGAAGTATCAAATTTTCTGGCAGTTCTTGTCGGCGACGCTCGGCCTTCCCATTGGTAATGAGCGACTGCTGTGGGCACATTCCGCCCTGATGGAACAAGATGCAACGCTGACCAAAATAGAAACCGAGTTCAGGCCAAAGCTTTTAAGCGCCTGCATTGTCATCATCGACACCTATGGCTAGGGGCTAATAACAATGTCGAGAGTGACGGCCAACGTGGATTCGTTGCGCGATTTCGAACTGCATGCCATTCACCTTATGGCTGATGATGTCCTCACGCCGGAACAGTTCGTGGCCCTGCATAAACTTGTCACGCCCGCGAATTACGAATACACGGGGTGTGGCTACTACTTGACCGTCCGTAACCCATCTCTGCCAGAGCAGGAGCGCACCGTATCTGTACCGGTTGTAGGCAGGGCTGACGACATCGTATGCGGATTTCTTCTATTCCTTGGGAATAACGAGTTGACCCTGGAATGTCATACGTGGGGTCCTGTGGAGGTGCCTGCCGATTTTCGCGATCGTGCGGTCAGAGTCGACTTTCCAGACCCTGGAAGCTTCGTACGCTTATCGAATCGATAATCACCTTGGTCACGGCGTTATCTCTTGGCCCCGTCATCGCCACTTGATCGACTCGGGCTAGTCACCTAAAACGCAGAGCATCTAGGCACGATTTCTCTCCTGGGCACACACACGGCTCGTCGCCCGCAGGGAACGCCACATGATTCGCTTAGAGCGCTGGAAGAAGTGGTTGCTATCGCTAGTCTTGATCTCGATTCTTCCCTTAATCGCCATCTGGTTCGTTGGCTGGCTTCTTATCCGTCCTGCTGAACGTGTCATTGGAGCACCACCCTCTGACCTTGCAGTGGAGTCGGTGGTGATTCCTGATGCCACTGGCATGCCGATCCACGGCTGGTTCGTCGCCGGTGTAGAGCATCAGGGTGCCGTTCTGTTGCTTCATGGTGTCCGCGCTGACCGTCGGAGCATGATTGATCGCGCTCGATTCCTGCATGCGGCGGGCTATGCCGTCCTGCTGATCGACTTCCAGGCATCGGGCGCCAGTCCTGGCCGAGCCATCACGTTTGGCTATCGAGAGGCTGAAGACGTGAAGGCATCAATGCGCTACCTGCACCAGAGGCTCCCCGGTGAGCGGGTGGGCATTATCGCCACGTCGATGGGTGGTGCCGCCACGATCCTGGCTGAACCCGATATGGATGCGGATGCTGTCGTACTGGAACAGGTCTATCCAACGATCAGGCAAGCAACAGAAGATCGGCTGGCTATCCACCTGGGGCCCATGGGTCCTTGGCTAGCGCCAATCTTGTTGGCAACCTTGCATCCTCACCTGGGCATTTATCCCGATCAACTACGCCCGATTGACCACATCAGCCATCTGACTATGCCCAAGCTGCTGATTGTGGGTGATCGTGATCGGGATACAACGATTGCCGAATCCTATGCGATGTTTCACGCAGCGAACGAACCGAAGGAACTATGGGTAGTGCACGGAGCCAGACACGTTGATCTTTGTGCGTATGTCGGGGCCGCGTACAAGGTACGAGTGCTCAACTTCTTCGACACTTGGTTGCGTAAGAAATCATAGGCTGGAAGTGCTTGCGATCTCTTTAGTGGAGTGTTGGGAAAGCGAGCTTGGAAGCGTTTCTGCTCTCACCCCGTAACGGAAGCGCTCCCAGTTTCCAAATGCCCGGTATAGCGACGAATCCAGCTTGTGTCGCTGCTGATGGTGAGCGTGAAGTCATACCAGCCTTGTGTGCTGGCGACCGCATCGAAAAAGGTGTTCACCGTCGCGCCTGCAGCCACGTTGTAGGTCCAGGGTGCGGCCGTGGTGTAGTTGTTAGCGGTGATGGTGAAGGTGACGGGTTCGGTTCCGGTGTTGGTCATCGAAAAATAAATCGCGAGTTCACCGGATGAAGGATCCGCGGCATACGACGACGTGACGCTGCATGTCTTGCCGGCGTTGTTGACGTCACCGGCGAAGCGACGCAGGAATCGGTTCGGGCCGACGACCGTCAGATCGTAGCTCCCGCTTCCGTACCCTGATCCGATGTTGAAAAAATCGCTGACGGAACCGTTGCTGCCGTTGCTGTAGGGATTCACGGTGTATTGCCATGGTCCGCCGCTGCGATACGCATTGGCGTAGATCGCCAATGGCACGGCGCGCGTTGCGATCGTGCCTACATTCAACATCTCGATCCACACCAGGATCTGGCCGTTCGAGCCATATTGAAACGAGGAGATGTTGGCATCGGGCTGATACGGCAGCGCACGCGCTGTGCGGGTGCCGGGTTCCTGCTTCGGCAGGCTGTTGGAGGCGTTGCTGTCGGTAGGATTGGGTAGCGGGTTGCAGGTGTTTTCGCGGCTAATGAATGCCGATGCGGATGGCAAATTGGTCGGCAAGCCTTGCACCGGATTGGCGAAGTTGAACGCACCGGTAAGGTCGCCGCTCACCTGACGTCGCCACGCGCTGATGGATGAGCAAATCGCAGGTGTACCGAGCGCCGTGGTCCACGTTTCCATAAATTGAATCACCGACGTGTGATCGTAGATCTGCGAGTCCACCACGCCGCCACGCGTCCACGGCGAGCAGATAATCATTGGAACGCGGAAGCCCATGCCGATCGGCTGTGTTTCGCCGCCAACGCTGATGAATTCGTCTGCTGTTCCGCCGGGCGGAATCGGCGGCGGAACGTGGTCGAAGAAACCGTCGTTCTCGTCGTAGTTGAGAATCAGGACGGTGGAGTCGAAGGTCTCCTGGTTCGAGGCCAGCGCCTGCAAAATCAGGTTGAGGAAATAGGCGCCGTTTTCAGGCGGGGCGTCGGGATGATCGGAAAAATCCTGGCTAGCTACGATCCAGCTGACTTGCGGTAGCGTGCCATTTTCCACGTCGCTTTGAATGGCTGCGGCGATGCTGGCGGGTGTGGAGTAGTAGGCGCCCGAATCGATAATCGGCACGGACGACATGCCATGCTTATACAAAGAGCTTGTCGTGGACGCATTGGCAAACTGGTTGAAAAAAGCCAAACCGTTATCGGTGAAATTGTCGGATGCGACCTGGAAAACCTGCCAGCTCACACCGGCCTCTCCGAGTGCTTCGGCATACGTCTGCCAAGTGAGACCGGATTCGGCACCGCCGTCATACGCAGGTCCGCCGTTGGCACCGGCAGGATCGATCATGCCGCCCCAAAGATAGGTGCGATTAGGACCGGTCGCGCTGAGGATGGAGCAGAAATAGTGATCGCAAACGGTATACGCGTCGGCGAGTGCGTAGTGGAAGGGAATGTCGGTGCGAGTGAGATAGCCCAGTGTGCGGACACTTGCCTTGGCCGACACCCACTGGTCCATTTTTCCGTTGTCCCACGCTTGGTGCTGCGTCGCCCATGAATGATCGAGGCTGCCATCGCACTGCGTGATCACTTCGCCGGTTTGACCGGAAGCGGGCGAGGTGGTGTTGAAGGCCCAGGGGTACTGGCGTGCCAATCCGTTCGGCTGGTCGAACACGGAGTATCCGCCGGGTAGCGTGATGCCCGCTCTGTCGGAAAAGCCGCGCACGCCTTGCAGCGTTCCGAAGAAGTGATCGAAGCTTCGGTTCTCCTGCATGAAGACGATCACGTGCTTGACGTCGGTGATGGTTCCCGTTGCAGCGGTTGTCGCTGCTTTAGCGGATTTGAACACGCCACCAAGCGTAGGTGCGGCGATGCCCAGTGCAGCGGCCTTGACTGACAACGAGAGAAATTTACGGCGGCTAAGCTCGATCATTTTCGCGCCCGTCCAAGAGTGGGATGAGCCGAACGATATGGATCGCGTATGCCACTTTGATGACGTGAAGCAGACCTGTCGCTGCTATCGGATTTATTTTGGCGACGAATTATCGATCCGCATCACACATTCACATTTTCTTCGCGAAGTTGGAGATCTGCAAAGAGAGGTCGGACTATTTTTCCTGCGCACGTGGCGTATCGAAAAGTGGTCTGACCCATTCGTCCATTGCCTCACCCGTCACGACCTGCACGGGGCACCACCACCGCACTCTTAGTTCGAATATAACTAAGAGTGCGGTGGTTCGATGGTTTCCCTTAATGAATGTCTGTGTTCCCCGACACAACCTGTGGCGCAGTTGCCTTCATCCGAACTTGTATCCGTGCTGCAAGGGATGGAGTGGCTGCACTTGATGAGGCTGTTGCAAGATTGGCAGTGGAGAGCGCGGTCGACGTGCCAAGCAGATATTGGGTCCCGCCGCCGTTTTCGGTTCCATAGCCGTTAGGGCCGTAAGTAACGAAAACATTCTGACTGCTAACGGTTCCAAAGTTTATGGTCACAAAACCATAGCCATCGGATGTAATGGACGATACGGCTGGGCCGGCGCCCCCATTTTCATTGACGGTCAGAGTGGACTTTTGAATCTGTGCAACGGATGCGCTTTGATTGGTCGCGATGTAGAGAAAATCCTTATTCGCCACCATATAAGTCGCAGCATTCGTCCCCCCGATAAGCGTAAGAGGCACGGTGTTCGTCAGCGTTACTGTAATGCGATCGCCTGCGGGGACGACAGAATCGACTTTGGTATAGACATAGAGCATCACGCCGGTTCCGCCACCGACCGCTTGGTCTACGACATAGATATTTCGCGTAACGGTATCCGTCGTAAAGTCCACCACTGGATTGCCTTCGACAAGTGCGCCTACCTTACCGAATGGCCCGAGAGACCCGAAGCTATAACAACCTTCGCTCTGCTGTGTTGAGCCGCATACGATCCAGTTGACGCTGGTGTAGCCGGGCATAAAGATGTAGCTGGTTTGTAGGTTGCTGTCTGGGTTAGGCAACGGAGGAGGTGTAGGCGGGTCGTAAGGCGGGAAGGGAGTCTGAAAGGGAGAGCTGGGAAGCGGGGACGGCGTATTGAAATTAGGGCTGGAACGCGTGGACTGGGCATTGACTCTGTTTGCGCCAGGTGCATCGCGATCGATAGCAGATGAAGCGTGTACGCTCGCAGGCAATGCCGCACTGACGGCTAGAAAAAGGCTAGTGACTAATAGCGTACCCTGGCTTCGAATCCTAAGCATGTCGTAACTCTCCCCTGTTGATGAGTGCGCGATAACGCTTCCATAAAATGCCAAGACATCTTCAGGCGCATTTTCAGTTGTCGAGTATCGACAAAAGCTTTTTGGCGCTATACCCCCCGGTATGTCCAAAAAAGAGCCATGGCCGGAAAAGTCTACCGGATTTTGGTTTGCGCTTGGTCTCGGAGCACAGCATGCCGAGCGCGCTTTCCAGCACGTTCGGCCCGACACCATGTCCAGGTTGGCTTAAAAAGGGGGGCGGACTAATTTCCGAGGCTCAAAGCGGCTTGGACATGCAGCGATACCGCACGATGTCAGGCCGCCGCCGGTATACCGGACGGCACCTTCGCCCGCCGCGCCTTCTCATAGAAATACGCCGCCGACACCAGCGTGATAAGCATGCCGATCCCCGACAACGTCATCACGGTGTCGGCATAGAACGACGCCCATGACAGCCGCATGCCGCCGAACTCTTTCACCAGGATCACCAGCACGCTGCCCATGTATCCGCTGCTATCGGAGATATACATGATGAAGCCCACATTGCCGGTCACGCGAAACGTCGCCAGCATGCGTTCGAAGAATGTGGCGTTGTAGGGCACATAAGCGAGGTACAAGCCGAAGCCGCTCAGGCCGACCCAACCTACCGGATCGATCAGGCCGTGGTTGTGCATCCACGTTGAAAGAACGGCGGTGCCGAAGCCGCCAAAGATCAGTACATGGTTCAACATCAACGCTTTCAGGTTATCGCGCACCACCATCGTGAACGCTGTGATGATCAGCACGGCGATCGCAATCGGTACTTCCGTTTCGGTGAACACCGAGGCATCGCCGCCGCGGCCGAGGTCACTCCAGATTTCCGCGGCGAAGTTGTCGCGAAAATCGCGCGTCACGGTCAGCGCGACGTACGCCACGACGATCATGGCAATGCCGGGCAGGAACCGCGCGAGAAACGCGCGTCGTGTGGCCGCATCCATCGGTACGCGCGCGCTGCGTGCGGCCATATCCGCGGCGTCGGGTGCGGGCAAATGTTCCAGCAACCATGTAGCAACGCACAACGGCGCGATGAACAACATACCCGTGGCGAAAGGCATCCAGAATTCGCTGACGTGCCAACGCACCATCAGCCACATGCCGACGGATTTCACTACGCCCGATCCGACGATGAAGCTGCCGCACATGCACGCGCCCATCATCTCGGTGCCGCGACGGCCTTCCAGATAACCGAAGATCACGCCCCACACCATGCCCAACGGCAAGCCGTTGAGAAACAGAAACGGAATGTTCCAGGGCGCGGGAACGAGTGCAAAGCCGAGCAGGGCGAGCCAAGAGAATCCGATCAGCCCCGCCAACGTGCGTGCGCGTCGCTGGCGCTGAATCTCTGCGATCCAGGTAATGCCGCGCACCTTGCTCAGCATGTAACCCAGCACCTGCGCGATCACCAGCCACACTTTGTAATCGACGCCGGCGAGGTGCATGCCTTCGAACGACGCCGCGGTGAATGGCTTACGAAATGCATACATCGACGCATAGGCCAGGAACGCGGCACCGCCGGCCAGCAGATTGATCGCCATGGGATGGCGACGGATATCCGATAAAAATGACACGACAACCACCGGGATACAGCCATTCGGCAACCCCGGCAGGGTGAGGCGCGCAGGTTACAGTGGCATGGCGGTCGCTAGGCGTTGGGTAGACGCGGTCTAAATCGCGATTTCCTGCGCATGGCGGCGTCGGAAGGGGCGATGCCAGCCGCCCGGAAAACTTCCGAGACACGTTGACTCCTGGGTTGCCGTATCGTCGACCGGATCCTGCTTGCTCCCGAAGCGCCAGTAGAGCGTGGGTGCCTTGACCTCCGGCTCGGCCGCATCACCGGATCAATAGTCCACCGCATCGAGCTCGCTGCGCTTGCCGGCGACGATAGGCGCAATGCTTCGGAACGCCCATGCGGCCACCATAAGCAGCAGCCCAACGGAGATCCAGGAAGAAAGATGCAGACCCATGACGATCCGTTCGTTGCTATCTCCCGCCAGCGAGCCGAACAGCGCCACGCCCATCGCTCCTGCCGCTTGGCGCGCCGAATTCAGCACACCTGACGCGGTACCCGATGCTTCCTTTTCGACGGAGGACAACACAGTGGTCGTCATCGCAGGCACACCCAAGCCCATGCCGGCCGGCAGCAAGGCGAAAGCCGGCAGCATCAGCAAGTACGGGCTGTCGGCGCCCAGCAGTAAGAAAAGCCCAAACCCGGCACAATCGATCAGCGCGCCCAGCACCATCGGCAAGCGCGCGCCGGTGCGGCCCACTAGCCATCCGCTGAATACGTTCACGCCGAAAAACGTCGCCGTCAGCGGAAGATAGGCCAAGCCCGTGCGCAACGCGCTAAAGCCGTGCACGCGCTGTAAGTAGAGACTGAGCAGAAACACGATGCCGTAGTAGGTGAAGTTCATCACCATGCCGTACACAACGGCGGTGCTGAAACCGCGCGCTTTGAAAAAATGCAGTGGCAACATCGGTGCCGGGCTGCGCGACTCCACCAGCACAAACAGCGGCGCACCCACCAGCACCATCGCAATACACGCCAGTACGACGGGGTGTGTCCATCCCAGCGGATGCGCTTCGATCACGGCCATGGTCAGTCCCGTCACGACCAGAATGGCCAGCAATTGTCCCGGTAGATCGAAATGCTTGTGTTGTGCCTTGCGCACCGTCTCCGGCACACGCAAGGTGAGCCAGGCACCGACAGCGCATACGGGCACATTGACGAAAAAAATGCTGCGCCAGTTCATCGCGCTCATCAGTAGTCCGCCGATAATCGGTCCGGCCGCAATGGCGATGCTGCCCGCAGCAGTCCACCAGCCGATAGCGCGTGCGCGCAGCGCATGCTCATGCGCGGTGGCATGACTGAGCAGGGCCAGCGAACAGGGCAGCATCGCCGCCGCGCCCATACCTTGCAACGTTCGGCCAACGATGAGCAGCACAGCGTCAGTCGCGCACCCGCACAACACCGATGCCACTGCGAACAGCAGCATGCCCGACAAATACACCTTACGGGCGCCGAGGCGGTCCCCCAGATACCCCATGCTGAGCAGCAGTACGGCGAATGCCAGCGCGTAGGCATCCACTACCCATTGCAGGCCTGCCACGCCGGTATGCAGGTCGATGGCGATGTGCGGCAAGGCCACATTGACGATGGTGACGTCCAGTTGCACCAAAGCAAAGCCAAAACTGGTTGCCGTGATCACCCGCGCGATGCCACGGTGAAACGATTGCTGACCCATGCCGCTGTTTTGTGATCGAGGGGATGGATGAAGTTTATGACATGGCGGGGATAGATATTTCGTCCAGGAGCGTCATATGGGTCTTTTGCAGCGAGTAAGAAAATTCCCCCTGACAACGTAGTGTCAGGGGGAATCGTGTTTACACCGTCGATGATCGAGATGATTACGGTGCGTTGACGAACTTCTTCCAAGCTGAGAGCAGGTTATTGGCATTCACCGAACCCAGACCGTTGGCGAAGCTCCAGCCCGGACGAGCGGCGAAAGCCGCCGTGGTGCTGTTGTACTTCGTTGCGTCGGACGAGGTCAGTCCCACCTGGGTGGGGCCATAGAACCCTTCGAAGTTCTGGATCGTTCCGTAGAAGTAGCAATCCGGCGTGGTCTGCGCGAATGCGACGATCTGGATGCATTGCGTGGAGTTGCCACCGTCGGTGATGTTGTAGAACACGCACTTGCTGGTGCCCTTGGTGCCGTTATCCGAATCGCACTTGGCAAGCGACGCGGGCGCTGAGCCGGTCGGGCCGCCGTATTCGCTTCTGGCAAGCTCATACAGTGTTGGTGCGGCATTGCCCTGGTTCGGGGACAAGCCCGCGTTCGACAGACCTTGATCGATCAACGCCTGGATACCTGCGAACATCGGCGAAGACAGCGATGTACCGGCCACCAGTTCCACCGGCGAGGTGAAGTTGGTTGTGCAGGGATAGAAACCCGTGCACAGAATCACCCACGAATAGCCGCCATACGAACCGCCGAACAGCGAGACGTCAGGCAGATCGCGCGACTGATCCTTGGCCGCACCACGCACAATCCGTTGCCATGACGGCTTGATGTCGACCGACGACGGACCGCCGCTACCGCTTTCGGATGTCACGTAGTCGCCGTTGGGATCGTAGATCAGCGCGGTCTTGCAGAACTTGAGCGCGGTCAAATTGACCAGATCCTTGGCCGCACGCGTGTTGCCGCAGGATGTGTTCCAAGTGATTTCCGGTACATACGACAAAGCCGAGCCGTACACCGAGTTCAGCGTGCTGCTGAAGTATTTGCTGGTGGTGCCGTCGAGCACATCGGCCGTATCCGTGCCGCCTACGCCGGTATCGTTGGGCGAGGTTGCGAACGAATTGGCGTCGATGGCCGGAACACCATTGATGATGGAGCCGTTGAAACTCGGGTTGGAGCCGGAGTCGCCCGTGGACACGAACACCGAGATACCTTCTGCATCGGCTTGCGCCCACATCAGGTCGATGGCGAACTTGCTCGCGCTATCGGTGAAGCCTTCACCGTAACCGTAGCTGGCGCTGATGATGTTCGGACGCGAGGTACTGTTGATCAGGTTGTCCGCTGCCGTGAAGACACCACCGAAGAAGTTGGTGCTGCCCGCATCGTTGCATGTCGCAACCCAGATGTTGGCACCCGGCGCCATCGCCGTGGACCACTCCGAATCCAGCACGGTTTCGATGCTTTCGCTAAATGGATCTTCGCCGCCCGGATCGGTGCAATTGCCGGTGGAGGGCGACAACTGCGGCTGGAATTGCAAGAAGGTTCCGCCGTAGCTACCCAGATTGAATTGCGAGACGAAGTTCGGCCAGTCCGAGTTATCCATGCCAAGGTCTTCGACCACGGCGATGGTGATGCCGGAGCCGGTAAGGCCTGCGCTATACAGTGCCGAGGTGTTGTAGATCACGTTCATGTCGTACGGCACGAAGCCGCGCACGCCGCCGGTAAAGGGAACGGCGAACGGATTGGGCTTTTTCGCCGCGGCTGCGGACGACTGCTGGATCTTGAAACGCTGCGTGGACGCATTGAACTGCGCCACCTGCGGCTGCTTGTGTAGCGGCTGCGGACGGAAGTCGTTCAAGCCTGCCACGCCGACCACCACGCTGCGCAACGCTGCTGGAACGCTGATATCGCCACTGTTGGCGATGTGGCTCACTTTATTGACCGTGTAGCGACTTTCTTGCGTACGGAACGCCTGTCGCACCTGGCCCGCCGTGCCGCTGAAGTCGATCTGCATCTTGTTCGGATACACACCGTGCACGGTGAAGCCTTGCGAGACCAGCCACGACGTCGCGGCAGCAATATCCGAATCCGCTACGCCAAAGGTCGCGCCGAATTCGGCGGGCGTCACCCACTTATGGAACTTCGACGATGCAGGATTGTGTTGCGCGGCGATCAGGGATTCCAGCGCCGATGCACGCAATGAGCTGCGCTGGAGCACAAGCTGCATATGGTTCATGGGTGTGGAATCGGCCACGCTGCCAGTCGGCTTCATCTGGTCGAGTAACGACAGATGCGTATTGCCAAGCGCAGAAACGACACGATTATCGACAGTTTGCGTAACACGGGGCGCCTCGGCCGTGTTGAGGCCGTCGAGCGCAGCGTTTGAAGCAGAAGCCAGGACGATCGAAGGCAGTGTCGCAAGTGCGGCAGCGATCGATACGCCAATCATCACATGCTCGGTTTTCACGTCTTTTCTCCCTAAAAAGTGAGATGAAAAAAGCGAGTCCCCCTGTGATGGATCTGCTAGCTGAACATCAGTACGTCGTAACGCCACCTCCCTGGGTGCAAGGACAAAACGAGAAAAGTCATCGGACCGCCGTGTGGGCCCGACGCAGCCACGCAGGCTGCGGTCGCGCTGACTTACTTCAACTCCCACTGCTATCCCGGTTGCATACCGGGGCTATCGATGGTGCTACCGGCCCGACCAAGCCGTCCAGTGCTTTGCGCAAACTTAGGTGTTACATCTGATTTACAGGTCACAAAATCAGTTGAAAGCACAGGCTTTTGCCACAGCAAAACTTGCGCAGGCCTTAAGAGCCTCTTCACGGTTTCTTGATCGTCGCGCTTTTGGCATCGGTGCGCCGCGGTCCGTTCGATAACCCCTGACGCAACACTTTGAAGTCGCCTCCTCGAGTGCCTTGGCATATGGCACGGGCGCATTTGGATGTAGGCTATTCCCAGCGTCTACCTCGCTAGACGCCCGTCAAACGCCATCGCGGCGTGTTCAGGGGGTCATTGCATTAACAGGTGAAGCTCTGCGAAGGGCTCATAACGTATGGGTACGTCTGGGGGTGCGGACATACGATGGATGATCAGATCGAGATCAAAGTGTCGCCTGCAGTCGTCGCCGGGCGTGCGAAAGGTGGACGGCCGACGCAGCAGGACGACCTGATATGCCTCCACGATCAAGACGAAAAAGCCTGTCTGCTGGTCCTTGCCGACGGCATGGGCGGGCATGGCGCCGGTGAGCTTGCCTCGCGTTTGGTGATCGAGACCGCCTTGCAGTTGTGGAAGGCCGGTCGCTGGAAGGAGCAGGCAGGTGCGCTCTTTCTCGAAACGCTCTGCCAGGAGGCACACCAGCGGCTGCTACAGAGCCGGGATGTTTCCAGCGGTGCGGAGCCGCACTCCACCGTGGTATGCCTTTTGATTAAACGAGACCTGGCCTTCTGGGCTCACGTCGGCGACAGTCGTCTTTATCGTTTCAAAGGGCGGCGATTTCTGGGTTGCACGGTTGACCACAGCGTCATGCAGGCATCGGGTCACCACGGCCAGCAACACCTGCTTTTACAAGGACTCGGGGGTTCGCAAGCGCCGCAGGTCGAGCATGGCTGCATGCCCGCCCATGCGAGTCACACGTTTGTCATGTGTAGCGACGGGGTATGGGCTCATCTCTCGACCAAGGAACTACGAACCTACGTGCATCGGCACGAGCATGAGCATGCGCTCGAAGAGGCGCTACGGCTTGTTCTTCAGCGCGGTGGTGAGCAGGGCGACAATGCGTCGCTTATTTTTGTGCGACAGGGTTCGATAAGCGCGCCACGGCAGCGTGGTATCTATAAGTGGCTGGCTTTGTTCGGTCTCAAGTCCGCTGCCAAGAGCGGCAAGATGTGCGAAGCCCGTGATCAGGTCTGAGTAAGGATATAAAACGTGCAAACTAGTCTTCGATCGGTACGGCTACAACCATGGAAACCCGCGCTTCTCTTGCTGCTGGCCATCGGTTTGGGCGGATGCGATCTGGTCAACTCGATCAAGCAAAAGATGGGCACCGGGTTCGGCGGTCACGCCACCGCGCATCCTGCTCCCGCGGCTGCATCCGCGCCCCCGCCGGTGGTCGACACCCCGCCGCCAACGGAATCGTTGCCAGATTTGCCTCTCGCTACGATCGTAAAGAAGGACCTCCAGACCGGCCATTACGATGAGGGCGAAAAAGCACTGCGCCATTACCTCGAAACCCATCCCGGCGATCACCGCGCGCAGTCACTGCTCCATCAATTGACCGTCGATCCGGTGCAAATGCTTGGCGCTCCTGCGCGTACGCATACGGTCAGCCCGGGCGAGTCGTACAGCACCGTGGCCGCTCACTACCTTGGCGACGCCAACCTGTTTTTGGTATTGGCCCGGTATAACAACGCTAGCAACCCCTCTCTCTTGCGCTCCGGCGCGACGCTTCAGCTGCCTGCCTCGCAAAAGCGGATTTCAAGCGACGCCGATGCTGAAACATCTGCGACACCAGCAGCGGTAAACACCGACGCTGGTGTGCATTCGTCCGATCTATCGCGTTCGTCTGATTCATCCCGGGCCGAGTCGCCGGTTCAGAAAGCCCGCAGACTCGAGAGTCAGGGCGTAGCCTTGTACCAGCAAGGGGATAAAGACCGCGCGCTGGCGCTACTCGATCAGGCGTTGACGTTGGATCCCAAATTACCGCCTTCCGGACCGGTATCCGTAGAGATGCGCAAAGAACTGGTGGCGAACTATCACCAGCGGGCCATCGTGCTCTATCGGGATCAGCATCTGGACCAGGCGATCGCCTTGTGGAATCGCGTTCTTGCGATGGATCCCAGCTACGAGCCGGCGGCCGTCTACAGAGCGCGGGCAATCGAACTTAAGCAGCGCCTGCAACAGTACTAAGCCGACCGAGCAATGCTAATGCGCATCGTCGGCCGCCACGGTCGTACGAACGATTTGTGTGGGTTGCACCATCGGTTCCGACGCCATGGCGGCTGGCTGCGTACCGTGCTCGTGCACGTTGCTGCTTATCGCTTCATTCATCAGATTGAACGCAGCAAACAGCCGACCCAGCTCATCGCGGCGAGCAAGCCGTATGCGATGCTGATAATCGCCGCGCGCCACGCGCATGAGTGCGGTGGCCAGCAGATCCAGGGCGACCCGAAGACGTCGGAATAGCCAATAAGCGGCGATAAACACTGCCACGAGCGTGGCGAGCAACACCGCACCGATCACCCACAAGGCCGTTTCTTGCGCCGCGCGTAAAGGTGCTGCGCTGACACCGAGGCGTAAGCGCCCTACGGTTTTGGTCTGATAGCGAACCGGAACGTCAAAGATGAGCACGTCCTGCGGGTGGCCGCCGCTCACTAACTGAGTTTGGTAGCTGGTGATGTCATGCGGCAGAGACCGTTGCTGCGTTCCGGTAACCGGCTTCAAAGCTTGATCGATTTCGCCAGGCTGCGTGCTCGCGATGATCTGGCCGTCTCGGCCGGCAATGGCGAGGTAGTCGATTTGCTGGTTGCGGGCGATGTCTTCGACGAGCGCGCGCGTTGCCGCACGATCGCCAATGACAATATTTTCGGCGGCATCGCTGGCGATCAACCCTCCCAGCGAGCTGCCGAAATCGCGCGCCAATCCCGTCACCGCGATGTTTTGCATGCTGTAAATGGCGAACATGCCCACCAGCAATACGACGACGACGGTGGCGCCAAGCAGGCCGGCCCAACGCACACCCATCGAATGGATGCGGGTTTCGGGATGCGCATCGCGCGACCGCTCATAACTTTGGCGCGCCAAGCGCAGATCGTCGATAAGCTCCGCACCCCGCTGATAGCGGGCATCCGCCGACGGTGCGATCAGGGTGCGTACGATGTCGACCAACATCGGAGGCGTGGTCGGATCGCGCGGCTTGATCGGCGGCTCAGGCAGCCTTACTCGCTGCCTGAGAAGCCGCTCCATATCATCCGTGTAGGACCACGGAAGCCGCCCGGTGACCAGCCAGAACATCACCACACCAAGTGAAAACAAATCGCTGCGAGCATCGCCTTGTTCGCCGCGCAGACGCTCCAACGACATGTAGCTTGGCGTACCGCCCACTTCGTTCGATGATCCGGCCGTTCTAGCGCGAACCGAATCGCGCTCGGCAATGCCGAAGTCGGCGATCTTCGCGTACTGCCAGCCGTCGATCAGCATGATGTTTTCGGGTTTCACATCATGGTGGATAACGCCTTGCGCATGCGCGTAATCCAGTGCCGCGGCGAGCTGGCTCACCAGTTCGATAATGATCGGTATCGACGGGAAACCCTCGGCTGCGACGCGGTTTGCCAGCGTTTCGCCCAACAGGCGTTCCATCGCGATATAGGCGCGACCGTCTTCGGTTTCCCCGGTGTCGAAGATCGTGACGATGTGCGGGTGAGTGAGATACCCGGCCGCGCGTGCTTCAATCTGAAAGCGTCGCCGATAAGCAGGGTCGGCGGCCATCTCGCCGTGCAAACATTTAATGGCAACGTGGCGCTGGATGTCCGGATCGAAACCGGCGTATACGATCGACATGGCACCCTCGCCGAGAATGCCTTCGATACGATAACGCCCGATCTTGGTTGGACTGTTCTGGCCCATGGTCAGCCGATCACAGGAACCACCACGCCAATCCAGCCAACGCCAATAGCCCTAACAATGCGAACGCGACCCAGCGATAACGCCAGATGCTGTGCGAACCGTATTCGTGGGTAAGAAAGACAAATTCAGCTTGCCCGAGTCGCACATTGTCGCCATGAGCCAATACGGCCTCATGGACACGCTTGTCGTTGACAAAGGTACCGTTGGTCGACAGCGTATTCATGATCACGTAGTGACCATGTTGGTTGATGATCCACGCATGCGACGCCGATACGCTTGGATCGTCGACAACGAAGTCGCTGTCACTGCGGCGTCCGATGGTTTGTCGACCGGAGCGGAGCGGGTAGCGGCAGTCGCGTACCTTTTCGCTGGTACCTTTCAAGACAGGCTGAAATCGCGTGGCGCGCCCGTCCGATGCGACCTCATCTTCACGAGCGAATCGCTGCAGTTCGGTAACCGAAAGCAACCGGGTACCCTGCGGCCCTGTACGGCGTTTGTCAGCCTCGTTCGATGGCTGCTGGCTAGTGTTCATTAGACCCCCCCGGATCCTCGTCAGTCGAACTATAACCAAGTGGCTGGATAGGGCCATATTCCAGGGTCCGACGTGTCTTTGTAGTGACGCACGTCAGATCGCGCTACAGAAAACGAAGAGCCCGGCGTTAGCCGGGCTCTTCTGCAGTTAGCGCTGGCGCCAGTACCCGATATCAATCGCCATCGTCTTCATAGCGCGGAACACCGTATACGACCGTGCGGGTTACGACGGGGGCACTCTCATAGACCACCGTCGTCGGTTGTTGGCGATAAACCACCGTCGGAGGCGGTGCGTAATACACGGGCGGCGGCGCGACGGCGCCTTCGACCAACCCCGCTACCGCGCCTGCGACCACGGCTCCGGCAATCCAGCGTCCGCCGCTCCAATAGCCACCGCGACGCCAGCCATCGTGGTGCCAATCGTCATGATCGTGATGCCAGTCGCCACGATCCCAGCCGTGGTGATGTCCGCCATCATGATCCCAGCCGTCATGCGCTGAGGCACTCAATGGCGCAGCCACCAACGCTGCAACTGCCAACCCGATCACAATCCGATTGCCAACTAAGCGTTTGGTCATGACACACCTCCGTGGATTCGATGCCGATGCTCGGCTTCTTGCGATTAACGCGCACTGAAGCGTTTGCGATGTGCCTCGATTACGGCGCACTCACAACCAGCAGTGTGAAACCGTTCACTGGTTTGCCACGTTCGGCAGTTTTGGCGCCCACTAGGTAAAGCGTGTGGGTGGTGGGATCCAGGGCCAACGTGCGCGCGCTCTTCATCGTCGGCACGGTGGCGACGGCGGTGTAGTGATCCGCATCGTCCTGATGGATCACATTCAGAACACCTTCACGGCTCGGGCTGAAGATGGTCTGCGTCTGCGGATCGTACGCCACGGCGTCGGGCTCCTTGTTCACCGCGACCTTGGCGACTTGATGCCCATCAGTGGCATCTGTGACGATCAGCCATCCATTGGCGCATACCGAGAAAAGTCGCTTATGCGCGCTATCCAGGGCCAGTCCGGTAGGCCCTTCGCAGGGCGCCAATGACCAGGTGTCGCGAACGGTATTGGCGTGGCTGTCGATGTGTGCCAACTCGCCCTTGTCCTCAAGATTGACATAAACATTGCCGGCGCCATCGCCGGCAGCGAATTCGGGATTGCCAGCCAGTGCGATGGTGGTGATTTCTTTGGCGCTCGTCGGATCGATGACGCTGATGCTGTTGCTATCACCGTTCATCGCCAGCACATGTTCGCTGGCGCGGTCGTAGATGATGGCGTCCGGATCTTTTCCGCTCACGGCAATCTTGCCGGTGACCTTGAGCGTATCGAGATCGACCACGCTGATATCGTTGCCGTGGCCATTGCTTACATACGCCCGATGCAGGTCGGGAACCAATGCAACGCCGTGCGCGTGCTGCATGCCGGGGATCTCCTGCACCAGCTTTCCGCTGGTGGTGTCGACCACCATGACGCGATTGTCGCGCGCGATGAAAAGCTGGTGAGCCGGCACGTGAAGGGTCAGATAATCCCAGCCGCCAACGCCGCCCAGCGCGTACTGCTGGGTCACTTTGTAGGTTGCGGCAGGCGCTGATGCTGTTACTGGCGCGCTAAGCAGCGTAGTCAGCGCCATAGTCCATGCAAGGGCTTTCATGATCTTTTTCCTGAGTGGTATGGGATAAAAGCAAAGGATAAGTCCAACATCCTTAGATGTAGCCAAGCTCCGCAGCATCTCGCAACATGGCACATGAATGGCGATAAGGCGGGTCAAGGTCGTCCGGGTAAGCGGACGACCTTGGTGTTTCCTCGCATTTGTCAAAACTGGAAGCGAACACCGGCAAGATAGGTGATCCCATAGAACTCGCGCTGGATGGGACGGTCCGGCGTGCCCTGGTAAAACGCATGCGGCGTATTGAGCAGGTTCTTCGCGTCGAAATAGATGCTCCAGTTCTCCGGAAACTCATAGCTCGCACTGAAATCCATCGACGTGCGCGTTGCGTTGTAGACGTCGCTGGTACGATCGTTGCCAATGCTGAATAAGTCGGCGGACGTCGAGTACGCAGCAAGAGTCAGTGCCAAGCCTGAGCGCTTGTAGAACACCGAGGCATTCCAGGTATTTTTCGACGTGGACGGCAGCAGCGAATATTCGCCTGGCCGGATTTCGAAACGCGAGTCGACCCACGTGTAGTTGGCTCCCGCGCCAAAGCCGTTCAGCCAGCCCGGCAGAAACAGGAATT
Source organism: Dyella lipolytica (assembly GCF_030160075.1). GTDB lineage: Bacteria > Pseudomonadota > Gammaproteobacteria > Xanthomonadales > Rhodanobacteraceae > Dyella_B > Dyella_B lipolytica. The sequence goes on along the minus strand of NZ_BSNQ01000009.1, from coordinate 1,034,649 downwards.
GTTGGTTCCAATTCAGCTCCAAGCCGCGCGCATACGAGGAGCCAATGTTCTTGTAGGTAAACACACGCAGCGGTTGCGAGTTGCCCGGAAAGAGACTGTTGGCGAACGATTGCGTCAACTGAATGGGAGCGATGTAGTTGGAGATTTCCTTATCGAAGATACCGGCGGAGAGGATTCCACCCTCGGGCAGATACTTCTCGAAGCTGAAGTCGAAGCTGTTGGCGGTAGCCGGCTTTAGCGCGGGATTACCCGTGGTAACGATGCCCGAGCCGAGGTCGACGATCAGCGCCGGATTCGACTGGTTGAAACCCGGTCGACCGATGGTGGAGGAATACGCGGCGCGCAGGATGGTGTCCGACTCAAGCTGGTAGCGGAACTGCAGGCTGGGGAAGAAATTGCTGTAGCTATGCTGGGTGCTGGTCGGCGTTGAGAACTGATTGCCCGCCGCATCTGTGCCAGTCGAAAACGCATTGCTGTGATCGCGCGTTTCCTCGTAACGAACGCCACCCAAGATACCCAGGTTGCCGTAGGTCGCGGTGTATTCGCCGTAACCCGCGTAGATATCTTCGTGCGAGTTCAGATACTGCTGCTGGCTACTTAGTATTTCGCCCGGACCGATGGTGCCGTAGCCGAAAATGCGTTGCAGTGCGCCAGGCATGATATCCACGCCGTTTTGATAGATGCCGTCGTAATAGGTTTCATTGCCGCCACTGGCGACGGCAGTCAGCGGCAACGCCGTGGTGGCGACGTTATACGGTTGCGCCGTGGTTTCCTTGTGTCTCCGACGTATGCTCACGCCGAAATTGAGCGACTCGTCGCTAAAACTGCCCCAATTGACCGGCGTCGATGAATTGACGGCATAGGTCATTTCACGATCGAAGTTGTAGGCCGTGCTGTTATTGATCCCGCTTAACGTGTAATTCGACGGGTCCAAATATCCCGGCGCGCCCGTGATCGTATAGACCGGCACGTGGCCGGGCCCGGTCGGGCTATACGTAATCTGTCCCGCAGCAGGTTGTGATGGCGAGTTGTACGTAAAGGTGGAGTTGTAGTCGTAAGGCTTTTTATATGTACCGTTAACGTAAGCGACGTGGTAGTCGATCGTCGTATTGCCTAGATCATTCTTGCCGCCAAGCATGTAGAAGCGCTCTTTGGACGTCTCTTGCTCGTCACGTAGCGACTTCGTGATCGCAGTCGCCGAGGTCAGCGTGTCCTGCAGCGAACCATTGGGCAGCACCGTGGTGTTGCCATCGGGGAACACATCGAAGAACTGGCGCCTATAGTCTTCGGTGTAACCCGCTTCAAACGCCCGGAAGTACCAATCGTTGTGGTCGTCGGGTTGATAGTCCACGTCCACGGCATAACCGTGGCGACGACGGTGCAACTCGTAGTCGCGCTGCTCGATATCGTTGACGGCTTGATAGGGATGCGCGCTGTCGTTGAAATAGGCCGGCTCGACGTCGTCGATGCCGCGTGAATCGACATGGCTCGATGCCGTCAATGCAATGGAAAGCGCACCGAAGCGGCCGCCGCCAGTGAACGAATAGTCCGTCACCTTCGTACCGCGCAATTCTTCGTAGCCTCCACCCACGTCGCCTTCGAGGAACGGCCCCTGCTCATCGGGCGCCGTTTTGGGCAGCACCTCGATGGTGCCGCCAAGCGCTTCGGCGTCCTGGCTCGGCAAGTTCGACTTAGTCACTTCCACCGCCCCGATGAAACCTATGGGGATGGAATCGAGCGCCACACCACGATAGCCACCGAAAGGCGACGCGTTATTGGTGGGCAACAGACGAACGCCGGCATAGGTCGTGCTGTTCAAATCGGCGTCGAAACCGCGAATGTTGACGTAGCGGCCTTCGCCTTCGTCGGTCTCCAGCGAAATGCCCGGAATGCGTCGAACAGCTTCAGCGGTGTTCACATCGGGCAGCGCGCGGATTTCGTCGCCGGTGCGGATGTTGATCAGATTGGGCGCGTTTTGCTGAGTAAGTCGAGCGGTTTCTTCCGTGGTACGTGGCGCGACAACGTGCACACCTTGCAAGTCCTTGATCTTCTTTTTCGCGCTGTCCGTGCCCGATGCGTCATTTGTTTCGTTAGACGGTGCGTTGTTGTCGGTGGTCACCGTGTGATCCGCGGTCGTGCTTGGATCGTTGGCCAAAGCAAAACCAGGCACGCAAAATGTACCGATACAAAGCGTGAGGGAACAGCGGATACTGCTGAGCAGTGCGCTGCGCAGTTTCGAAGATTGCATGTGATCGAGCCCCAATGTAAATAAAACAATTCCAGCTATGCAGCGAAATGCGCTTCATGTTGGATCGAGTGGACGCTCGTCGAAGTTAGGTCGTGCGAATGACTGACGGATTACGATACGCTTAGCTGATGCTGACGTTCTTGGTATTTCACACGCGCAATCGTCATTCGCTAAGAATAAACTCAGGTATGTTGTCAAAGAGCCATATAGACAGTCGTCAATCGCTGTCGTTGTCGCGCATTACCTAAGTGCACAAAGCAAGAAGCCCGCGTTGCGCGGGCTTCTTGTTTCTTATCTGATCGGACTACGCGCGTCGATGTAATCAGCGTGCGTCGGAAACGACGGTGGTCCCTTCCTGCACCTGGACGCGGTTGCCCGGGTCGTGATCCATACGCGTAGTGCGCTGGACACCGTTGTAAACATAGGTCACGTCATAGGCGACGACTCGATCGCCGGAGCCGCTTACGGTCTTGCATTGGTGCTCGGTGCTCTGGACCACCTGATCGTGCTGATGAGCCGCCTCGATACGATTGCCGGCGTATCCGCCGCCCACCGCGCCGGCGACGGTCGCCAACGTATTGCCCTTGCCGTGGCCGATCATGTGTCCGAGCAAACCGCCCGCCACTGCGCCGATCGCGGTTCCCGCGATATGGTGCTGATCTTTCGGCGGCTCGGTGTGGTTGACGACTACATCCTGGCAAACCTGCCGATCGCCGTCGGCGTGCCTGACGGGGGTGACGCTAACGACCTGGGCGTATTGCGGGCCCGCCTGCGCCGCGGCCGTAAGGCCACCGTCCGCCGAGGGGTCTGCACTGGCCTGTTGGTTGCAGGCTGCCAAATTCACGGTGAGTGCTGCGGCGATCGCAACAGAAAACACGTGGCGCGCGAACTTCTTCATCTATCCCTCCTGTTTCGAGTCTACTCAAACATCTGTACGCCGAGTTTCGCTGTTTTTGCGATCTCAAGACTTACAGCAACCTTACGTAATCCGGACGCGAAAGCGTGCGTAACGCGAGCCTAGAGCATGCCAAATAGCTCCGACGCCTATTGAGTACTTTGTCATGAGATCGTGCGCTGGTGGCAGGACGCCATCCTGCTCCGACAGCCGCGATTCATATCGCGATGAACGAAAAGCCCTTAGTGCAGCACTTTTAACGCTAGCGTCTACTCGTTGTGCAGAAAGCCGGAGAGGCACCGGAGCATGCATAGCGGCCCGATTGTACGAGCCGCTTCGACAGGCCCATGTCCTCTATATGCCGGCCGATCCGATCCCATAGCGCGCGTGCGCTCGCTTTGGCCACATCGATGTTTATCGGCATCGGCTATTTGCTGTTCTTTTTCTTTTCCTGCTTTGCCGCCTTCTTCTCTTTCATGGTCTTGGCGGGCTTCTTCTTGTCGCTCTTCTTTGAATCCATACCCTTGCTCATGTCGCTCTCCCGGTCATGGTTGTTGACCTGTTAGTGTGCGCCTTCTATGGCCTCGCCGTCATGCGGCACGTCTCCCATGGCCGAATCATTACTGCTTGCGGCACTATCCCGTTCACCGAACTGGAGAAGTCCATGTCTAGGCTCATGCAGGTCGTTTCGACATGCGTACTGTTGATGCTGGTGCCTTTGTCGGCCGCGGCTTGTGGCAATAAATCGGCCGATCCTATCCAGATTGTCCAGGCGCAGGTCGATGCTTACAACGCACACGATATTGACGCGTTTGCAGCCTGCTACGCGGATAACGTCACCATCAGCGATCTCAGCGGCAAACGCCCGACGATTACGGGTATGTCCGCTTTAAAGAAGGCTTATGCATTTCTTGCGAGGGAGCCAAAGGACTTCCGTGTTGCCATCATCCAACGCGCCGCCAGTGGTCCAACGGTAGTCGACCATGAACGCGTGATAGGTCTTCCGGCAGATAAAGGTCAGCCCGAGGCCATCGCGGTATACGAAGTGCGCGACGGCAAGATTCAAAATGTGTGGTTTCCGCCGAATAAATGATCAAACGTCGACGAGTTGAATAGCGGCTGAGGAAGACATTGCAACAAACGAAAACGTGCGCAGTCCTTGAGGTTAACTCATGAACGCTACGAAACTGGAAGGCGGATGCTATTGCGGTGCAGTGCGCTATGTGGCCGAAGGCAAGCCGATGTTGAAAGCGCAATGCCACTGTCGCGAATGCCAGTACATCAGCGGCGGTTCGCCGAACATGTTTCTACTCATGCCGGTGGATGGTTTCAGTTACACCAAGGGAACGCCCAAGCGATTTGCGCGAAGCGACCTTGAGCATCCGGTGACCCGGGAGTTTTGCGCCGAATGCGGTACGCATTTGACCACGCTTCGTCCAGGCTTGGACGCGATCATTTTGAAAGTCGGCACGCTCGACGATCCCAGCGTTTTTGGCACTCCGCAGATGGCCATTTTCACCGTCGATAAGCAGGCATTCCATCAGATTCCCGATGGCTTGCCGACATTCGAGCGTATGCCAAAACGATGATGTAGCGGTATTGCTTCTACTTCCCAACGAGACGACATACCGAGACAGCCGTCCGCTGGCCGTTTGCCGGGGCAAGGATGCGCTGAATAGGTTGGTTCCTTCAGCTCTGCACATTCCGCCAACGCGCTTGTGCCATAGCGGGATCGCTGACGCTCGGTGCTCCCGTTTCCACATGCCCGGCAAACCGATGCACAAACCCGCTCTCGGCGTCGGAGCGTGCCATCAGGTCATACCAGCCGTAGCTGTCGCCGAGATGCCACTTCTTCTCCGCGCGTTCTCCAGGCGCCAGCAAGTACGCGATGGATTCGCCGTTGTACGCGTTCTCTATCGACACGTTGCAATACGCATTGCCTTCGTTCGCCAATAAAAGCGCGAGATGGCCTTCATCACGGTGGTAGCGCGTGGCGATCTTCAAGGTCGTCTTGCGCGATGCGAGATCACCCTTGAAGTGTCGGAAGAAACCATTCGGTCCATGCACATAGAGGTCGTATGCCGCGGGTGTCGGCCACGCGGCGGAAAGGGATTTGCCCGCTTCCACCGTGTAATACCAGGGGCCGCTCGATGCGTTCGCCGAACGCACGTGAAAGCAGGCGCCGGCGCGTCCGGCGTTTTCGAAGTCGATCCAGAAATTCCCGTCTTGAGCGGCCCGTCCGGTGGCCCGCAATTCGTAGGGAACGGCGCGGGCAAGTCTCAGGCCCGGTTCCTGGTCCGGCAGCGTTTGATGTGCCGGAGGCGTGGGCGAATAGTCGGGATGACGCTGGTCATCGGGCGGAACATAAGCGCCCGTGCTGGGCAATGACGGGCGGCTGCCGTCGGGCTTCGAGAAATCGAAAGCGGACGTGAGATCGCCCGACACCGTCCGACGCCACGCCGTGATATTGGATTCTTGCAGATTGGGATAGCTCGACTCGAAACGTCGCTCGATGAATCGAATGATCGACGTATGGTCGAACACTTCCGAGCAAACCCAACCGCCCTTGCTCCACGGCGACACCACGATCATCGGTACGCGTGGCCCCATGCCATAGGGGCCGCTCGGGTAGTAAGCGCTGCCCGGGAAAATTTCGTTGACCGTCGTTACGGTCGATTGCCCTTGCGAGCTGGATGGAGGCACGCACGGCGGCACCATGTGATCGAAAAAGCCGTCGTTCTCGTCGAAGGTGATAAACAACGCGGTCTTGCTGAATACCTCCGGGTTGCTGGTCAGCGCGTCCAGCACCTGGGAGACGTACCAAGCGCCATAGTTGGCCGGCCAGTTCGGGTGCTCGGTATAGGCTTCGGGCGCAACGATCCAGGAAACCTGTGGGAGGTTGTTGCTGAGCACATCCTCGCGCAGCACGTCGAACGGCGTGCCGCTCACGGCGATGTTGGTGCCCGTCTTTGCCTTCTCGAACAACGGGCTGCCCGGCTGCGCGTTCTGGTATTGGAAGAAGTACAACAGCGAGGTGTCGCCGTAGTTGCCTATATAGGCGTCGTCGGTCCAACCCCAGTAACCGTTGGCATCCAGACCTGTGCCGATATCCTGATAAATCTTCCAGGAGATGCCCGCCTTTTCGAGCACTTCCGGATAGGTGGACCAGGAATAGCCCGCTTCGGCGTTATCGATCACCGGACCACCGCCGGAACCGTCGTTACCGACCCAGCCTGTCCACATGTAGTACCGATTGGGGTCCGTCGGTCCCATCACCGAGCAGTGGTACGCGTCGCAGATGGTGAAAGCGTCGGCGAGTGCGTAATGGAATGGAATGTCGTCTCGCGTGAGATACGCCATCGTCGTCGTGCCTTTGTTTGGCACCCATTGGTCGTAGTGGCCCTGATTCCACGCTGCCTGCGTGCTGATCCAGTCGTGCGCGAGGTCTTCCAGAAATTGCAGCCCCATATCCGGCGCGGTGGGATGAAAGGGAAGCACATAGTTAGAGCCATCGGGCTGATGCCACACCGTATTGCCCGTAGGCAGATTGACGGGGCGGGGATCGCCGAACCCACGCACACCACGCAGCGTGCCGAAGTAATGATCGAAGGAACGATTTTCCTGCATGAGCACAACGATGTGCTCGACATCCTCGATGGAACCCGTTCGGCGATGGGCGGGAATTTCCAAGGCGCGCGCGATGCTTGCAGGAAGCATGGAAGCAAGCGTCGTGCTGCCCAGGAGTTGCAAGAATCGCCGGCGGTTCATCGATGTCATGACACGTCCTTCGTCGCAGCGCGGGGGAAGCTCTGCAACTTAGGTTTCAGGCGTTTCAGTCGAGTGACATCCATGCGCCAACCATGGGGTTGTGTATGTCACATCACACAATTCGATGGCGTGATGACAAACGACGCGTGCAGGCGCTTCATAAGTCACGCACGTATTACGTTTAGGTGACTTTTGACGCTTCGCCGACGGCCGAAGGCATCGTCCGAAGGGGTCGCCTGGCGGTATTGCATTGCAGATACCGTCGTGTCTACGATGTATACATGACTCGTTTGACCACCGCCGAAAAAATTCTCCGGGCTGCTCATCGGCTGTTCGATCGCGAGGGCGCCGACGCCGTGACCATGCGCCGTGTGGCCGATGCGGTGGGCATCACGCCGATGGCGATCTATCGCCATTTCCCCAACCGCGAAGCGCTGCTGAAGAGACTCTCCGACGACAGCTTCAACACCGTCGCACACGAATGGGAAGCGCACTCGCGGAGCCCCGACGTGCTCCAGCGGCTGATGGCCCTGGGGGAGCCTTATCTGGATTACGCGCTGGCGCATCCGCACCTGTTCGATCACGCTTTTTCGGTGCGCCGTGACGACGCGCGACGTTATCCCGAAGATTTTCGTGCGCGTCGCTCACCCACCTTTAACGTCGGGCTCGACGCGGTGATCGAAGGCATGGCCCAGGGCGTGCTGAAACAGGACGATCCATACGACGTCATGATGACGCTGTGGGCGCAGCAACACGGCTTGATCGCCCTCTATCGCGCGGGCCGCTTCAGCTACGACGAGGCGCAGTTTCGCGCCTTCTACCTGCAATCGTTAGGGAGATTGATCGATGGCATCAAAGCCTGATGGTTTTGCGCCACTGACATGGTTGGCAGCAACGGCGTTGTCTGCGCTGATCTGGTGGTTCGGTAGCGGCTTGCAACCGGTGTGCTGGATGACGTGGCTCGCGCCGCTGCCGGTGCTATGGCTCGCGCCGCGTGTTCGCGCGCCCTGGGCCGCGTTGGCAGCGTTCGCGGCGTACGCAGTCGGCGGCCTCAATCAGTGGGCCTATCTGCATTCGTACCTCGGTCTGCCCATACCCTTCATCGCGTATGCCATCGGTACGCCCGGCCTCATGCTGGCGCTATGCGTGCTGCTGTACCGGCGATTGTTGCTATGTGGCCGTGCGCTAGCGGCGGCGCTGGCGATGCCGACGGCATGGGTCGCCGTCGAATACATCAACAATCTACTTTCGCCGCACGGCACCTTCGCCAATATCGGTTACACGCAGATGGATGCGTTGGCGATCATCCAGATCGCTGCCGTCGCAGGCCTCTGGGGCATCGGCTTTCTGGTGCTGTTGTTGCCGGCCGCCATCGCCGTGCAGGTTGCGCCGCAGGCCACGAAACGTGCGCGCATCCGGACGGGCGCGATCGCCGCGTTGTTGATGATCGCCACTGTCGCCTACGGCGGTTGGCGACTGCAGACGCCGGCCACAGCAACCATGCGCATCGGCCTGGTATCGCTGGAGAAACCGATCCGACCCGCATTGACCGAGGCAGACGGCCAGGTGCTGGAAGCGCGTTATGTCGCGGCCGTCAATCGCCTCGCAAGCTCAGGCGCCCAGATCGTGCTGATCCCGGAGACATCTTTCGCGACAACCGATGCCAGCATTCCGGCATTCGCGGAGCTGGCGAAGCAGCGTAACCTCACGGTGGCCCTCGGTATAGACTTCAAAGGCGATCCCCACGCCGAACGCAACACGCTGACGGTGTTCCAGCCGAGCGCCATGTCGCCGGCAACCTACTACAAACATCACCTGATCCCCGGCTTCGAAAGCCAGTACACGCCGGGTGACAGCTATACCTTGCTCGGTGGCGCACCGCGCATCGGCTTGGCGATCTGCAAGGACATGGATTTCCACGATATCGGCCACGCCTATTCAGCGCGCGATACCCAATTGCTGCTGGTACCCGCGTGGGATTTCAACATAGACGGCTGGCTGCATAGCCGCATGGCGATCATGCGCGGCGTGGAAAGCGGTTTCGCGATCGCGCGCGCCGCCCGTTCCGGACGACTTACCTTGAGCGACGATCGCGGTCGCGTCGTGGCTGAAGCGTCCAGCGAAAAGCATGACGCCGAACTGGTGGGCGATCTGCCGCTACGCGAAACGCACACGCTGTATGCGCGTTGGGGTGACTGGTTCGCGTGGTTGGATCTTATCGCCTTGGCGGCGTGTCTGGCGCTGGCCTTTCTGCCCCGTCGGGCATCAACGTAATGAGCGGAGCCAATGTCTGTTTATTGCGATGATCGGCGCCAAAACTTGTGTAGTTGCCTGTTATCGCCTTGCTGACGTATGGTCACAGGTTCCAACGCTTCGATGCGATTCGGATCTCTCGCCCCATCCCCCACCTGCAAGAGAGGCATGCCATGGTCAATGTCACCAAAGCCAAGCAACGACGCGATGCGCCGTTGAAAACACCCAATGCGCTCGGCAAAGACGCACAACGCGATATTTCGGCGGAACTCAATGCGCTACTCGCTGATATTTTCGCGATCTATTTGAAGACCAAAAATTTTCACTGGCACATGTCGGGGCCGTATTTCAGGGACTACCACCTGCTGCTGGATGAGCAATCCGACGAAATCTACGCCACGATCGATCCCGTCGCGGAACGCGTACGAAAGCTCGGTGGCACTACCTTGCGTTCGATCGGCCACGCCGCGCGGCTGCAGCGCCTCTCGGACAACGACGCGGATTTCGTCACGCCGGCCGACATGCTCGCCGAGTTGCGCGAAGACAATACGCGCCTTGCCGCCTTCATGCGGGAAACGCATGCCTTGTGCGATCGCTACAACGATGTCGCCACCGCCAGCCTGTTGGAAAACTGGATCGATGAGGCGGAACGCCGCGTTTGGTTTCTATTCGAATCCGGCCGCACCACCTGAGTATTCGCTTGGCAACAATCTGCCGTTCGACGGCGTCATGGGCAAACTGAGAGTGTCCGCTTCCGAAGCGGGCACTTTTGTCGTGTCCAAAGAGGTGGCCTATGAAGATGTCGATTGTGCTCTTCTGTTGTTTGTCCGCCATGCCTTGCGTGGTCGCAGCTGGTAGCAGTCCCGCTACGGTCGACGATAAAACGTCGACGGCCTTTGCCTCGACGGCGACGAGCATGCCGCCTCCAGAGATGTCCGCGCTTTACCCCCGGATCGGCAAATGGAACGTCACCATTCGCACAGAGCCCGGAAGGAGTTCGCCCAAAGGGGGCATCGATCGTGGCGTGATGACCATTACGAAAGGTCCGGGCGGTTTCTCGATCGTCCAGGACTTTTGGTCGCGAGGCACCAGTGGAAACGTCGTTGGCCAAAGCTATGCCTGGTGGGATCCTCACGCGAAGTCCTACAAAAGCGTGTGGTGCGACAACATGCAAGGTTGCACCGAATTTACGACGGTAGTTGAGAAAAACACGTGGACCGTTGAGCTAGATAGCGAAGCCGATGGCGAGAACGTGCACACGGTCATTCATGCCGCGATGAGTGCGGATCACAACACGATCCACGAAGAGGTCACGAACTCTTACAACCATGGCACCGCGGAGACCGCAACGGTCAGTGACTACAAACGGGTTGTAACGGGCGCCAACGAGAACTGACTTCGCGACATTACGCCACCAGCGAACGTCCGCGTTCGAGCCAAGGCGCAGTCTGGTTTGCTGAACTGAGCATGCCTTCTGGCACTGTATATAGGTCACTGGCGTATTTACCGTAGCGAACGAGGCCAAGTTTCCCACATCAATGCGATGTGCTTTTGCACCCTTTGAGTACGCAGTTGCGCCGAATTGTTATGTTTCAGAATGATTACCGTGCTGCGCTCGTGTTGGCAGGCAGTTTGCTTATCGCTTTCTCGGCAATTTGCGATGATGCGCACGCCGAGTATCAATCCTTGGCGGACTCCTCCGATGCAAACGGCGATACCGATGCCGCTCGTTGCCATCGTTACGACACTTTGCAGCCGCAGGGTACGACGAACCCTTCGATCAGCACCTGCGAAACCTTGTCGCCTGGACTAGGCGGATCTCGCGGCAAACTGGCTGACAGCGGCTGGATGATTGAAGGTGGCGTTTACCTGGGCGGCACTTTCGATTTGTTGAATCATGGCGCCCGCCCCCAACTTTATATTGGACAAGATCCCACGTATCGGGCTAACACGTTCATCTATGTCACCTACGATTTATCCCGCATGGGTTTCGCTGGAGCATCGCAGTTGGTGTTCAACGCGAATGTGCAAGCGTTCTCCTACAAACAGGAGAATCCGACCGGCTTCGCCATCAACAGCCTTTACGTCAATCAACGTTTCAACGATGGGCGGCAGCAGCTGCAATATGGTTATGACGAACTAGGAAACCAATTTTACGGCTTTTCCCTAGGAACCAATTCGACGACATCGCCGGCGGGTGTCGGAAGTTCCATCCCATACGAAGTCGGATTTATCTTTAACAAGTCGGCGCCCGAGGTCAATCTACGCTTGGCTTCGGCGAGCAAACACTTTTACGAGCGTTTCGGCGTCACGCGTAGCGTGGATCCCAACGGACCCCAAGCGGATTGGGACAGTAATAATTTCTGGGGGCTGAAGTGGCATATTCCCGGTGCCGAGGCGCTTTATATCAATGAGCTTGGCTACCAGATCGATCCCGCTCCTCAGCAAAGAATGACGTGGATACGTCAGGGTGTGATCTATAACGAAAGCCGCTTTCCCAACTTCCATGGTGGATATAGCGATGGCAACTATGCCTACTATCTGGTGGGCGACTATCAGTTGATCCCAACCGATGCCATGCAACCGTTCCGCGGGTTCTACATCAATGTGAAGGCCGACTATGCGCCGCCCGATCGAAACGTCTATAGCGGGGATATTGGCACTACGTTCTACGTATTAGGTCCTTTTGGACAGCCTTATGACGTGTTGGCGCTGGGCTATACCTTCAATCAATTGAGCGGCTCCTTTCAACGCATGCGACAGGCAAGTGGTTTCACCGCGGTGGACTTCAGCCGTAACTACGCGCTGTCCTACGTCCACCGTTTGACGCGTGGCGTTTATCTGTCCAATCAGCTCAGTTATACGGTCAACCCCATTCCGTCGCCGAAACAGCCGGCAGCTTTAACCTGGATGAGTTCGCTTTCGTTGTCTTACTGAGTTTGAAAGCCCAAGGAGTTTGCGCGCAAGGGTGGAAAGGGGTGCTTCGACGTAACGGAACGTCACCCAGGCACAGATCACCGCAGCGACAGGGCGGATGATAAAAAGCACTGCATTGGACGTGTCGTGATTCATAGGAATGGCACCGGCAACGCGCTGCAGGATTTCAAACACGTAAACATGAACCAGATAGAGCGAGTAAGAAATATCTCCCAGCCACACAGACCAAGCGGGCACGTTGATCGCACCGATCTTCGCAAGCATGACGGCACCGAAGAATAGGATGGTCATTGGCGCTGCCCAGCCGTGTGGACCAAAGAAATTCACCATGCCCAGGCGATTCCATCCGATCGACAGCAGCAGCCCTGACACCATCACCATGGCGTAGATCGTCCCAATCCGTTCGATCTTGAAGTCAGAGACGTAGAGCCACCCACCGAGCATGCCGACAACGAAATCCCACACGATGGGATTGATAGCGAGGTTTGCATACCTGGACCACTCCACTAACGATTGGGAGGCCACGTTCAAGTTGTAGTTGCCGCGAATGAGCGGAATAACCACCAAGGTCAAGGCAAACCATGCGGCCATGGCGACGTAGCGCCACCGTCCGAACAGCATGCACGCGGCGAACAGCAGATAGAAATAACACTCGAAGCACAGCGTCCAGGCCACGCCGACGGCCATCTGAAAATAAATGCCAGACGCACTCGGATCGTGCGGAATGAAGGCCAGCCCTTCCAGATAGGGAAGCAGGATAGAAGGATCGAGGAAACCATGTATGCCGTGTTCCACCACGAGCGCGACGGGCGTCACCACCGCGAACAGAGGCCATATTCTGGCTGCCCGCTTGGCCATGAACCGCCAGGCGTAAGCCTTGGTACCGTCGAAGTCCTGGCTGGTGAACACCATCAGAAAACCGCTGATGATGAAAAATAGATCGACGCCCATGCCCATCGGCAACAGGACATGATTGGCAACGACTTTGCCCGCCGCAGTATCCATAAGCACACTGCGGCTGTGGACCATCACGACCATGAACGCCGCGGCTCCCCGCAGCGCCTGTACCCATGCCAGCTTGTTCTGTCGCACTGCCATCTGTCGTGAGTGCCCGCTTGCGCCTCATTTGGTTGAGCGGGCACCGGATACATCGCGTCAACGGGCTTGAGCACTTCGGTGCGACGTGAAACGATCATGCCAATGACCAACAAAACCGACTCCGCGCAATATTTGCGCGATCTCGCACGACTGCGCCGCGTTCGCGATCGGATCGACCGGGAGTACGCGCAACCGCTGGACGTCGAGTCGCTGGCCCGTGGTGTGCATATGTCAGCCGGTCACCTCAGTCGCCAGTTCCGGCTCGCTTATGGCGAGTCGCCTTACTCCTATCTGATGACGCGACGCATCGAGCGCGCGATGGCGTTGCTGCGTCGTGGCGACCTCAGCGTTACCGAGGTCTGTTTCGAGGTCGGCTGCGCATCGCTGGGCACCTTCACCACACGCTTTACCGAGCTGGTCGGCATGTCGCCCGGCACCTATCGGCGCCAGGAGTCGCAGGCAGCGTTGGGGATCCCGTCGTGCATGGCGAAACAAGTGACACGACCGGTCAGGAATCGAGAAGCGCCACCCACCGAGCCGGAAATAGACTGATCGCCATGGACTTCACCACCACTGAGAGAGACACCATGGACATCACCATTCACTCCAGCTTCCTCGCGCAGAACGACCCGGACGCCGCTTTGGCCTTCTATCGCGACACCCTCGGCTTCGAGGTCCGCAACGACGTCGGATACGGCGGGAAGCGCTGGATCACGGTCGGCCCGGCGGGTCAGCCAGGCATTTCCATCGTCCTGTATCCGCCGGACGCCAGCCCCGGCATCACCGGCGACGAACAACGCACCATCGCCGAGATGATGGCCAAGGGCACCTTCGGCATCATCCTGCTGGCCACCAAGGACCTCGCAGGTGCCTTCGAGCAGCTGCAGGCCCGCGACGCCGATATCGTTCAAGAGCCAACCGATCAGCCGTATGGCGTTCGCGACTGCGCTGTCCGCGATCCCGCAGGCAACATGATCCGTATCCAGCAACTGCGCTGAGCCATTCGGCGGCGTGGCGTCACGATGAGCGAGGCCACCGGGAAAGACACGCAGTCACCTGCACTGCGTGTCGCCGATAACTACGATGCGCTCTCCCGCTTCAGGCTTCGACGAAATCGTCGTTTTCGGTATCGGCAATGACACGATTGCGCCCGGTGCGTTTAGCCCGATAGAGGGCGGCATCCGCTTCTCTGCACAATCGTTGCAACCCGTAGCCGAAGGCATCGGTGGAGGCCACGCCAACGCTGGCGGACAGCGATAGGACACGCCCGTCTGTCTCGACGGGCGTCGCTTCAATAGCTAACCGGATGCGATTGGCGATGGCAACGCCTTGGTTGCGTGAGCACTCGAGCAGCAGCATGCCGAACTCCTCACCACCCAGGCGGCCGAACAAATCCGTTGGGCGCAGGTGTTGTTGGCAGATGACGACGATATGTTTCAACGCGACATCCCCGATGGCGTGACCGTGGGTATCGTTGACCTGTTTGAAGTGATCCAGGTCGATCGATACCAGGCAAGCTAGGCCAAGCTTTTTCTCCAATACGCGCAGGACCCGATCGGCCTCCGTGATGAAGTGCTGATGATTGAAGATGCCGGTGAGTCCGTCTTGATGAGACAACTTCTTGAAGCGAAGCTGCGAGAGCTTCAGCCGGTACAGCCAGAAAATGACCGATGCCAGCACCACCAGCAGCAGGGCGATATAGAGCCGACCGGCCTCGACCGCCTTGGTGTCCAATGCCTGCTGCAATTGCAGGATGCTGTTCTGCTTGCTCAGCTTTTCCGTTTCGAATTTCTGGACAAGCATCTGCTGCTGGGCCACCTCGTAGGCCAGCGCCCTGGCACTGACGTCATTGAGATTGCCTTTGTCCTGGGTGACGTAGTGCTCGTAGTACGAGAGTGCGGCGGCACCATGGCCTTGCCTCTTCTCGACTTGGTAAAGCACGTCGTAGGCCACCATCAGC
This sequence comes from Dyella lipolytica, assembly GCF_030160075.1. GTDB lineage: Bacteria > Pseudomonadota > Gammaproteobacteria > Xanthomonadales > Rhodanobacteraceae > Dyella_B > Dyella_B lipolytica. The sequence goes on along the minus strand of NZ_BSNQ01000009.1, from coordinate 1,019,490 downwards.
CACTCGCTGATGTCGCCCGTGTGGCTCATGGCCACGGCGGCGAGGGCTGCTTTCCGGGCGTCGTTGTCGTTGCCTAGTTTGGCGTAGGCCTGCGCGAGCTCCACCTGTGCGGAGAGCATGTGCGGGTAGTAGTGGTTGGCACGGATACCCGGGGCGATCCGATCGAGCAGTGCCATCGCCTTGACGGGTTGGTTTTCGTCCAGATAGAGGCTGCCTAAAGTCAGCCACATGGCATTGGCGAAGACCGGATCCCCGACGGCTACGCAGGCATCGATGGCTCGTTGCAGTTCCGGGCTGGCGGATGTCAGCCGTTTGCCGTTGTAGAGCGCCGCGGCTTGCATGGACAAGGGGCGACATAAGTTCTCGCCAGGAGGAACCGCGTCCTCCGCCATGCGTGCGTATTGGATGGCCAAATCGGTTTGACCAGCAAAGTCGAGCATCTGCGACAGGCCCGTCAGGAGCGTGTAGCGCACCAGCGGATCCTTGACCTGGGGCAGACTGGACGCCACGCGATTGGCAAGCGCGAAGGCCTCCTCGTAGCGTCGGTTGGTCGCCAGATTGTTCAAGAGCTGCGCCGATGCCTTGGCAGCCAGGGTCTCGTCACCGGAGTGATCGATCACGTCGCGAAGCTCGGCCTCGGACGTGGCGTAGTTACCCTCGAACATCGTTTCCCATGCATCCAGATAACGCAGATGCCATTGCTCGTCGGTCGTCAGGCGGGGTGCTTCGTGGTGGATCTGTTCCAGCATTTGGACGAAACGCGGGTGATCTACCGTGCGCAGCCTCTCGGTCTGGTCGAGGAATTGGGCTGGATTCGTAACCGGTGCAGCGGCATGGCCGGGCTGCACGAGCACGCACCAAGCCATAGCCGCGATTGCGGGCCATGGCCAGATGCGGCTCGGCAGCCCAGGCATGTCAATGTCGCTTATTGTTTGGAGGGCGTCTTGCTTTTGTCAGGCGCCGGGGTTTCGAGCGGCTCTTCCTCTGCCGGCTCTTCTTCGTGACCGGGCGTCTGGGTGGACTGCGGCGGTTCACACGTCGGGCATCCAAGCTCCTTGGACAACTGCGAGCTATCGCCGGATGCCACCGCGACGGTGAGCGCTTCGGGAGCCTGTGCCTTTTCGAGCATGGCGGTCAGTTCCTCGGTCGATGCATGACGCAGCGAGGCGTCTCGGCCGATGGCCTCCAGCAAATCAATCGTGTCTGTCATGTGATTCCCCTGTTTTCCTTGATGGTCATGCAGCAGTTTGAAGAAGCCGGTATAGCGATGCCATGTGCTCATCAGCTTGATAAAACTTGATGACGGCCGTCATCCGTACTTCTTGATAGTGCGAAGTGCTGGCGAAGCTGCTTTTCCCCGAGCCGGCCGTGGCATGAAGATCACCCCTATGGCGGCCCTTACCTTACGCGACGGTGTTTGCCTTCTCCAGCTTGTCCAATGCGTCCAACCGCGCTTGCAGGGCAAGGTTTAGTTTTAGGGGTTGGCTCGGGGGTAACACCACCGTTTCCTCCGCGGTCAACGGTACATGGGGCAGATCGCGCAGGGCGACGCGACGGACGCGCGGCTTCTCGATCGGCAGCGTTGCTCCTCGATAAATGATCACCTCATGGTCGAGGGGGTAGTCCTGGCTGAGCAGGTCCACCAGGACCTGCCGGTACGCCGGCCCGGTCTGGAAGCGCCCCAGCGAGCGATCACCCACCAGGCCGACCTGCCACAGCACCAGATAGCCGGCGGGATCGATGCGCCGCTCATAGAAAAGCAGCTGACTGGCCTCGAAGTGCTGGCAGCCGAAGCGGCCGGGGTCGATCCCCAGATCGGCGTAGAGGCAGTCCTCGGCCGAAATGCCTGGCTCCATATGCGCCTCGAAGCCTTCCGCGCGCGCCGTCTCGATAGCCTTGTGCGGCGACCACGCAAAGATCCCGGGGTGGCCGTAAAACACCCCGCAGACGCGCTTGCCCGCGCGCACCTCGGTCATGATCAGCTCGACCCACTGCCGGTAGGTCTTCATGCGCGACTTGCCTTCCTGGTAGTAGGGCTGAAGGCTGCGTACATCCGGGTGCATGCGGTGCAGCCACATCTCCACGATGCCGTCGGAAAGCCCCGCGAATACCACGTCCGCCTGTTCGATATGACTACGTGCCAGCGGCGTGAGGTGCGAGCCCAGGGTCATGCCCATGCCGACGCAGGCCAGGCTGCCGCGATGGGCGTCTTTGGGTTGCGGTAAAGGAGATGTCGTCATCGCGTGATAGTAGGGTAGTTTCTGGGGTTGCGGCGTGTACCGGGAAACGTACATCCAGCAGCCGAAAAGGGGAAATTCGTGTCCATATCGAAGAAGTCGATCGGAGCCTGGTTGCTTTGCATCGTCGTGGCCGTGTTACTTGCCCTTGCGGGACTGGGCCTCTGGAAGCGCCCGGATCATGCGATTCGCGTGGCGACGGCCAGTGTTTCCGACGTGCTCTGTTCCGGTGTTTTTGTGTCGGGACTCGCGCCGGATCGCGTTTTCGCCGAGAACTACGCCGCAGACAAGGGCTTGGCCCTGCTGTTGCCGCACTTGCACTATTCAGTGGATCGCGTGCATCGCCGCATCACCACCGACTGGCATGGAAGGTTTGAAAATGTCGCAACCTACTACCCTAACTACGGTTGCGCGCTAGCCTGGCAAACACCGGATGCCAGCACCTTGCAGGCTGCCAGCGGTGCAGCAGGTCCAGCCGAGACCGAAGCCGTTGTAAACCCTAGTGATCCTCTCATCCGCGACGCACTGGCACGTGCGTTCGAGGAGCCGGCGACCGGCCCGCTCCGCCATACCCATGCGATCGTGATTTTGCATGACGGAAACATCGTTGCCGAGCAGTACGCCGAAGGATTCGGCCCTGACACACCGCAAATAGGTTTTTCCGTCAGCAAATCCGTCGTCAATGCGCTGGTGGGCATCCTGGTTAGGAAGGGCGAGCTCGATATCCACGCACCAGCACCAATCGCGGCTTGGAAAGACTCGGGCGACCCGCGCCACGGCATCACGCTCGATCAACTCATGCGGATGACATCGGGCCTTTCCCTCGCCGAAGAAGACAACGGATTCGATCCGGTATCCATCATGCTTTTCAGGATGCATGACATGGCTTCCTACGCGGCGCAGGCGCCGCTGAAGGCCACGCCTGGTCAGACATGGGAATACAGCAGCGGCAATACCTTGCTAGTGGCGGGTGTGATACGCGACAAGGTGAGTGGTGGCGCACCGGGACTGATCCGTTTCGCGCACAAGGAATTGTTCGATCCGATCGGCATGCGCCACGTGCTGATGGAATTCGATAGCGCGCAAACCTTGATTGGCTCGACGCGCATATATGCGTCTGCTCGTGACTGGGCCCGTTTCGGGCAGCTGTATCTCGATGGCGGCACGGTGAACGGTCAACGCATCCTACCTGCGCAGTGGGACACTTATTCGAGCAGCCCGACACTCGATAGTCCCTACGGCTCCGGTTTTTGGACCAATGTGGCGGCCAAGGGCGACACCCAAGCCCGTATCGAAGGGATGCCGCCAGATGCCTACATGGCGTCGGGTGCACAAGGACAGCGCATCGTGATCGTACCCGCGAAGCATCTGGTGATCGTCAGGCTCGGCACCACGGTCGATCCACCGAATTACGATATCAAGGGACTCGTACGCCTCGTTGCCGACGTATCTACGGCCATTAAATAAGCTCCCGACGTCGTAGTGTTGCGATGCAGGCCAGCCTTTCGTTTGTGCTTCCTGGCAATTGCGTTATGGCGCGGACCGGTGGGCACCTGGGCCGACACGCCAGCTATCCAGCAAGGTGCGTGTCTGCGCCAGCACGGTTGCCTTGAGCAGCGCGCCTTTGGCGGCATCGATTTCTTTCCATCCAAGCAAATCGAGGCAAGCGCCGGGCGGATGATAGAAAGGCATGATCTGGCCTTTCAGCGTAAGCATCCGGATGCGGGTTACCGAATCGTTGGGGCTGGTGCCCATGATGCGCGAAAGCAACGTCAATATCAGCTTGTTCAGCGGCTTCTTCAGTCGCTGATGCAGTAGCTTGGACGCCACGTCGGGTTCCTCGTCGGCGAGTTCCCTCGCGACGAAGAGACGTTTTTTCGATGCATAGGGTTGCAGGAGTACGCAGTCCATCGTCACTTCGTGGATGCCCAAGTACGCATCGATCAATGCGTCCGTGTCGCCATCGCTTTTCAATACATCGTTGGCCTGTCGCATCACCGGTGCGAAACGGGCCTTGAGATCGTTCGTGATGTATTCGGCGCAGGCCTGGTAGAGCCCTTCCTTGTTTTCGAAGTAGTACTGCAGCGCGGGTGCGTTGACCCCGGCGGCGGCGGCGATATCGCGCGTCGATGCACCGGCGAAGCCGTGCTCGCCGAACAAGGTCACTGCCGCGGCGATGATCCGCTGGCGTGTTTCGTCACCGCGTGCATAACCGCCGTCCGGCGGGCGGCGCGGGCGCCTGGTCTGATTCATGCGCTGGCTCTCATGCGTCGATCTGTTCTGCTCACGCTGGCAAAGATAACATTTGACAAATGTATTCCAATCGGAATAAATATTCCACTTGGAATAATTCTGGACGACTAGGCATGCCCGCTCCCACCGGATCACCATCAGGCGCCGCATCGAAAGATTCCGCCGTTCCGCCGGCACGCCGGTCGAAAGCACGTCAGTTCCTGCTGCCGATCGGCATGCTGGCGATCATTGCCGCCGTGCTGGCCACGGCCTACTGGTGGCTGGTCGGCCGCTTTATGCAGAGCACCGACGATGCGTATCTGCAGGCCGACAGCGTCACGATCGCGCCCAAAGTCAGCGGCTATGTCACCGACGTCTACGTCGGCGACAACGTGGCGGTGAACGCGGGCGATCCGTTGGTGCGCCTCGACAGTCGCCAATACCAGGCCGCGCTGGATCAAGCTCAGGCGACGGTCGATGCCCGCCAGGCCGACATCTTGCGTGCGCAGGCAGGCATTCAGCAGCAGCGTGCCGCCATCGAACAGGCCAAGGCGCAACAGCAGGCCGCCCAGATCAGCAGCAGCCACGCCGAAGACGAAGTGCGTCGCTACGGACCGCTGGCCAAAACGGGTGCCGAGAGCGGCGACCAGCTATCGGTGCTGGTCAGCAATCGCGATCAAGCCCGCGCGACGCTGGCCGCAGACACCGCCGCCGTCGACCAGGCGCAGGCGAGAATTGCCGACCTGACCGCGCAAATCGCCCAGGCCCACGCACAGCTGGAGGCGGCGCAAGCGTCTGCGCAGCAGTCGCGACTCGATCTGCAGGACACCTTGGTTCGCAGTACGTTGGCAGGACGCGTGGGCGACCGCATGGTACGTGTCGGGCAGTATGCGCAACCCGGTACGCGCATGATGACGGTGGTACCGGTGCAGAGCGTGTATCTCACCGCCAACTTCAAAGAAACCCAGGTCGGCCGGATGCGCGCGGGCCAGCATGCGAGCGTGCATGTCGATGCACTGCCTGATGCGGATCTGCACGGCGTGGTCGACAGTTTCGCGCCGGGCACCGGTTCGCAATTCGCGCTGCTACCGCCGGAGAATGCGACCGGCAACTTCACCAAGATCGTGCAGCGCGTACCCGTGCGGATCCGCCTCGATACCGATGAGCAAACCCGCAAGTTGCTGTTACCCGGCTTGTCGGTGACGGTGGAGGTGGACACGCGCTCGGCGAGCGATCATCCGCAACCGACGACGGCAGCAAACGGTCATGGCTGAGACGGCCGCCCTGCCGGCCAGCCATCCCGAACGTGCCAGCGTAGCGGACTGGACCGCGGTGGCGGCGGGTGCGCTCGGCGCACTGATGGCCACGCTCGACATCTCCATTACCAATTCGGCACTGCCACAAATCCAGGGCGAAATCGGTGCCACCGGCACCGAGGGCACCTGGATTTCGACCGGCTATCTGATGTCGGAGATCGTGATCATTCCACTTGCCGCGTGGTTGACGCGAGTCTTCGGCCTGCGCAATTTTTTGCTTGGCGGTTCCATCCTGTTCATTCTGTTTTCGATGATGTGCGGCGTGTCGCATACGTTGACGGCGATGGTGATCGGCCGCATCGGTCAGGGTCTGACCGGTGGAGCGATGATTCCAACCGGCCAGACCATCATTCGCAGTCGTTTGCCCATGTCGCAGTTGCCGGTCGGCATGACGATCTTTGGCTTGATCGTGCTGCTGGGTCCCTTGCTCGGTCCCGTGCTGGGCGGCTGGCTCACGGAAAACATCAGTTGGAGCTGGTGCTTTTTCATCAACCTGCCAGTGTGCATGGGGTTGATCGCGTTGTTGTTGATCGGTCTTCCATCGGATCGACCGCATTGGGATGCAGTGAAGCAGGCCGATTGGGTGGGCATCGTCGGCCTCTCGGCCGGCCTCAGCTCATTGACGGTCGTGCTGGAAGAGGGGCAGCGCGAACGCTGGTTCGAATCCAACATGATTGTCTGGCTCAGCCTGCTATCGCTAGCAGGCATGCTGTTGATTGCGATCTCGCAATTCACCGCCAAAAAGCCGGTGATGCGCTTGAGCCTGCTGCGAAATCCGCGTTACGCCAGCGTCATCATCATCGTGACGGTCGTCGGTGGCGTGTTCTATTCGGTGATCTATTTGATACCGCAATTTCTCGGCCTGATCGCGGGATACAACGCGGAACAGTCCGGTTGGATCATGCTGATGTCCGGCCTGCCGGCCTTCCTGGTCATGCCAATACTGCCGCGACTACTTGGCAGGGTCGATTTTCGAATACTGGCCATCATCGGTCTGCTGTGTTTCGTCGTGAGCTGTATGTTGGATATTCACCTGACTGCGCAAAGCGTCGGTCACGATTTCTTATGGTCACAGCTGATTCGCGGCTCAGGCCAGATGCTGGTGTTCATGCCGTTGAATCAAGCCTCGATGGCAGCCGTATCGCGCGAGGAAGCGGGTGACGCGGCCGGCGTCTACAACATGGCGCGCAATCTCGGCGGCTCGATCGGCCTGGCGATCATCGGTACGGTGATCGACCGGCGCAATACATTTCATGTGGCGTCGATTCGCGAGTCGCTGACTGCCAATTCGCTGCTTGGCCAGGACCGACTCGCCGCCTACGCGGCCAATTGGTTCGCGCGTACCGGTGACATGGCGTATTCGAAGATGCGTGCGCTCGGTCAGCTCGCCGCGCAGATCCAGCAGCAAGCCATGGTGATCACCTTTTCGGAAACCTTTTACATACTCGCCATTGCATTGGCGTGCTGCATACCGCTTGCGCTGCTGCTGAAGACGCCGCGCTATCACGCGCCGGCGGCCGAGGGCCATTAAGGATGTTCGTTATGTCTACGTACGAGTCATGCTCCTCGCGTGTCCTGCGGGTCGCGTTGATCGCCTCGATCGCGGCACTGTCGGGTTGTACCGTGGGACCCGATTATCGTGGCGCGCCGGAGGTGGCAAATAACGCCGTGCATGCGAATGCTTTCGTGCGTGCGCCGGCCGCCGGCACCGCATCGACGCATGCGCCGAGCAGATGGTGGAGCACGTTGGGCGATCCGCAGCTGGATGCGCTGATCGATGCGGCGCTGGCGCATAACCAGGACCTGCAGGCGGCGCAGGCGCGCTTGCGCGAATCGCGTGCGCAGCTGCAACAGCAGCGAGCTGAAGCTCTGCCGAAGGTCTCGGCCGATGCGGCAGCGCTGCGTATGCGTAAGCCGGACTTGTCCAGTCTGCAGACATCACAGCAAACGAGCGGCAACGCTGCGTCGACAGGCCAGACTGCGAACGCTTCGCAAGGGCGCGGTCCGCTGCAGCTGTATACCGCGGGCTTCGACGCCTCTTGGGAAATCGACTTGTTCGGCGGAACGCGCCGCGCCGTCGAGGCGGCATCCGCGCAGGCCGAAGCGGTCGATGCAGATCTCGCCGATACTCAGGTATCGCTGGCCGCTGAAGTAGCCCAGGCGTACATCGGTCTGCGCGATCAGCAGCAGCGTCTCGCGTTGGCCAACCAATCAGCCGAACTCGAACAGCAGACACTCACGCTGATCCAGCAGCGCCGCGCACGCGGTGTCGGCACCGATGCGGATGTCGAACGACAGAGCACGCAAGTCGAAAACACTCGCGCCACACTGATTCCGCTCGACGAGCAGGTCACCGAATCGCTGGACCAGCTTGCCATGCTCACCGGCCAGGCTCCCGGTGCATTGGATCGCGAACTGTCGGCACCCACGCCTTTGCCCGCGTTACCGACGACGGTGCCCATCGACGATCCGGCGACGATGCTGCAGCAGCGGCCGGATATCCGCGCTGCCGAACGGCGGCTTGCCTCGAGCAATGCGCAGATCGGCGAACACACCGCCGACCTGTTTCCCAAGGTGACGATGCTGGGTTTCATCGGCTCCAACGCCGCCGACCCCGGACATCTGACGCGGAAAAGCGCGCTCACTTGGTTGGGCGTGCCTTACCTGCAATGGGATGTACTCGATTTCGGGCGCACGCGCGGCAGCATCCGTCAGGCCGAGGCGAGCCGAGACGAGGCGATCGCCCGCTATTCGCAGACCGTGCTCGCCGCTTTGCAAGATGCCAATACTGCGCTGTCCCGCTACGGTCATCAGCGCGATAGCGTCGCGCGATTGCAGCAGATCGACGCATCCGCCGATCGTTCCGCGACGCTGATGCGCCAGCGTTACGAAGCAGGTGCGTCTTCGATGATCGATCTGCTGGACACGCAACGCGTGCAATTTACCGCGCAACAGAATCTCGTCGAAGGGCAGGCCGACCTGCTGAAGGATTTCGTGTCGCTGCAGAAGAGCCTGGGGCTAGGCTGGGTTCCGCGGACTCAGTGAGCGTATCGGCTATGGATTGGTACTCATCCACACGCGATGGCTGCCTACGGTAGAACCCGGCAGCTATCGATCAGCTCGCTGGTCGCGCCATGCCTCATCCCCAGGGATCGATGGGTAGTACGGCGATCGGGCGCTTGCTTGCGGATGAAATAATCGCCGAGTAGCTATGGTCGCCGCGTTGGAGAGGTAGCACCTCCAGTGTCTGGGAAGGTGCTGCCGCCTGCAGGCGATTGAGGTAAGCCCGTTGCGAATCTGTTGCGTTCTTGAGCGACGCCAATGGCATAGCGCGCCTCATCACGGCGTCTATCACTTGGTCGTAAGGCAAATAATACTGGGGCAGCTGGTCGATATCCTTGCCGCTCTCCATGACCTTTAGCGCAAAATTTCTAGACCCACCATCCTTGGGCGGAAGCGCGCCCACCAATACCGGTCCGGTCCACGAACGCTTGCGAAATTCCGTTCGCTCGCCTTTGGCCAGGTCGTCATCGCTAAGTTGATTGGCTGACACCATCACCAGCCGATCCACTTCGGCAACGATGAACACCGGTCGTGCGCTGATGATGACATGTAGGCCGTAGCCGAAAGCGATGGCCTGCAATACGCCGATGACAGTAAGGTCCAGCCGCAACAATTTGGCTGCCTTATCGCGATTGACTACCAGAAGCGTGAGTAGCGGACCAATGCAGACATCGACCCCCATCAGCAGCAGGATCAGTCCATTGGCCCCGGCGGCGGAAGAGTACGGTGAGGGAAACCAGACGAAGTAGAGCAACGCACCTATCAGTGCGGCTAGTAAGACGCTGATCAACAGATGGATGGTGGCGGCTTTCCAGCGATTCATGGCTCGAGATGGGAACGGGTATTGACCTCCACAAAATATACGATACCCAATCACGACTTTCCTAGAACGATGCACACCACTGGAAAGCTTTGGCCCGAGCGGCCGCCGGATCGACAAGATGATGCATCGACGCCGATGCGCCAGCGTTACGAAGCAGGTACGTCTTCGATGATCGATCTGCTGGACACGCAACGCGTGCAATTTACCGCGCAACAGAATCTCGTCGAAGGGCGGGCCGACCTGCTGAAGGATTTCGTGTCGCTGCAGAAGAGGCTGGGGCTAGGCTGGGTTTCGCGGAATCAGTGAGCGTATCGGCTTGCGATCACCGTGACCTGATGAAATCGATAAACACGCGCAGCGGCGCAGGCAGATGACGGCGTCCCGGGTAGTAGAGAAATGGACCGGTGAACGTCTGCCACCAAGGCTCCAGCACGGGTTCGAGCGCGCCACGGTCGAAGTAGGGGCGCAACCAATCCTCGAAGAGATGGATCACACCCAGGCCACCCACGGCCGCTTCAACGGCCAGGTCCACTGCAGCGCCTAGGCGAACCATCAACGGACCGCTGGGATCAACCCGTACGATCTCTCCGTCACGTTCAAACTCCCAAGTGGGAATGACGCCGCCAGCAAACTGTCCGCGTAGACAGGCATGATCGAGCAGGTCGCGCGGGTGTTCGGGTCGACCTCTGGCGTTGAGGTAGTCCGGTGACGCAGCGGTCGCGAAGCGCTGAAAGCGCGGGCCGATGGGTACGGCGATCATGTCCTGCTCAAGCCGTTCGTCGTAGCGGATGCCGGCGTCGCAACCCGCCGCGAGCATGTCGACGAAGCTATCCTCCACGATCACTTCCAGCTTGATCTCGGGATAGGTCTTGAGGAATGGCGTGACGATCGAAGGAAGAACGATGCGGGCGACGCTGGCTGGCACGTTGAGTCGGAGCGTTCCCGTCGGTCGGTCCCGGAAACTGTTGACGACGTCCACCGCAGCTTCCACTTCACCGAGCGCGGGCACGAGTCGTTCGGCCAGGCGAGCGCCGGCCTCCGTCGGCAAGACACTGCGGGTGGTGCGGTTAAGTAGCCGGACGCCAAGGCGCTTTTCCAGTCGCCGCACGGCCTCGCTTAGGCTTGAGGCGGAGCTGCCGCTGGCTCGGGCTCCTTCACGGAAGCCTCCCGCTTGCACCACGGTCAGAAATGCAAAGAGGTCCTGGAGATCTGTCGCCATTGTTCGATACTCCGCACAACCTGTGCCGATTACATCGGATTATCGCGCGGCTGATCAGTGCCTATAGTTGCACCCTACCCACATTTCGATCGCACTTTCCTGGAGGCCATATGACCAAACTTAAGAAATCGGGGGCTTTTTCCCTGGGTGACCGCAAGGTGACCCGACTGGGCTACGGCGCCATGCAGTTGGCGGGTCCTGGCGTGTTCGGGCCACCGAAGGACCGCGGTGCCGCGCTTGCGGTGCTTCGCGAGGCGGTAGCGTCCGGCGTGGATCACATCGATACCAGCGACTTCTACGGGCCGCACGTCACCAACCAGCTGATCCGTGAAGCACTGCATCCCTATGCGCAGAACCTGGTGATCGTGACCAAGGTTGGCGCGACGCGCGGCGCAGACGCGTCATGGAATGCGGCGCAGAGCCCTGCCGAGCTGACACGTGCCGTCCATGACAATCTCCGCAACCTTGGTCTCGATGTGCTGGACGTCGTAAACCTGCGTGTTATGGGAAATGTTCACGAGCCCAGTGACGGATCGATCGAGGAGCAGTTCACGGCATTGGCGGAGCTGCAGCAGCAAGGGCTGATACGGCACCTTGGCCTGAGCAACGTGACCTCTGCGCAAGTTGCGCAGGCGCAGCGCATCGCCGCGGTGGTTTGTGTGCAGAATCACTACAACCTCGTGCATCGCCATGACGACGCGTTCATCGATGAGCTTAGCCAGAAGGGCATCGCCTATGTTCCCTTCTTTCCGCTTGGCGGCTTTACGCCGCTCCAGTCCGAGACCTTGTCGTCCGTCGCCAAACGACTCGGCGCGACGCCGATGCAGGTTGCACTTGCCTGGTTGCTCGCACGCGCACCCAACATGCTGCTCATCCCGGGCACGTCGTCACTCGGACATCTGAAGGAAAATCTGGCGGCAGCCGATCTAGTGCTCACGCAAGACGTTCTCGACGAACTGGAAGAGATCGGACAGAAGCGCGATTAATCGCTAGCCGGTAAGCTCAAGAACCACGGACGCCGCTACCGTCGTAGGGTTACGCAATATCTGATAGCTCCGCGCGTGCCGCTAGTAATTCGTAAATTAGGATCGTGTCTTTCGTGCGTCAGAACGTAAGGGGTACGAGAATATGGATACGAACAAGAAGACGGCGAGACTGGCTGGCTTGTTGTATTTGGTTACCGTAATAACCGGCATATTCAGTCTCATCTACGTTCCGTCGCGCATCAGCGCTCATGGTGATGCAACGCTGGTAGTCGCCAACATCGTGACACTTGAGCCGTTATTCCGCCTTGGCATCGCGGCAGGCGCGCTAGGCTATGTTGCTTTCCTTATTTTACCCTTGGCGCTATACAAACTGCTCAGCCCAGTGGACAAAAATGCAGCTGTGCTGATGGTGGCGTTAGCTGTCGCCTGTGTACCCATTTACTTTGTTGCTATAGCTAATCAGCTTGATGTTCTGTCGCTCATCGACGGTGATAAATACCAGAAGTTGTTCACGTCCGATCAGTTGCGTGCAAGAGTCATGTTGTCGATGGATGCGTACGACAATCGGGTTTTTATTTCCGAGATCTTCTGGGGGCTGTGGCTACTTCCGTTCGGCTATCTCGTATTCAAGTCCGGCTTTCTTCCCAAACTTCTCGGTGTGTTACTGATGCTGGGATGCTTCAGTTACTTGATTGACTATTTCGGACGCATGCTCTTTCCAGGCCACACTGTACCGAGCTTGGTCATGCTGCCCGCATCCCTTGGGGAAATCGGCATCTGCTTGTGGCTCGTCATATTGGGTATTCGCAAACCAAAACATGCCGCCGATTGATCAGTCGGGTCATTCGTTGCCGCTGTTACGGAAGCGGCTTTACGGTAGACATCCAAATGGGCGGCCCTCTGCTTTTATCCGCTTAGCGTGTTGCCAAATCGGTCAGCTGATTTCGCGATCGGCTAAACGAAAACCACGGCGCGCTGCGATACGACTCGGTGACGATCCACGCTGCGGCGGTAATGACCGTCGAAATCAGCAGGCCGGTCCAAACGAATCGTTGTGCCGGCGTAGCCATTACGGTGGGAATCCATACGAATAACGTAAAGATGCCCGTCATCACTGTCTCCAGTGTGGCGGCCAGGCGCGGCAGAACAGCAAAAAGGATCGCGACGCCGGCAGCGATGTGCGCCAGGCCGGTCACATAGGCCCAGCCAAGACGATCGGGCAACCATGCCGGCACCATGTCTGCAGTGGGTTGCAGATAGAGAAGGTGTTCCAGGCCGAGTAGCGGCAACGCGACGGCAAACAAAAATCGTGCGATGTGCACCGCTTTCGCGCCGGCGAGCGGAGCGAAGTAGAAACGGCTTGCGGGCGTCGCCGCGGATGCATAAAGCATCCAGCTCGCTGCAACCAATGTAAGGATTTCGGCAGCACCGCCCCAGGTGATTTCCTGCGTCGGCGCGGCCACGATGCGCGGAACATGCAGAGCCAGCAGCCAGACAAGCGTATAGATCGTCAGCGCCAGCGACGCTGGCACCACGGTGCGTCTGCTAAGCAGGCCGAGGCCGGCGATAAGCATGACGGCCCCCGAAACGACGGCAAGAAATGCGCGCCCGGGAATACCTGGCGGAACAGGCTGCCACACCGAGGCGAAATCGCCCGAAAACAGACTAAGGATGCCTAGCCCGATAAACGCTATGGCAAATACAACGCGGCCCAGCACACTGATGCGCATTTGCAACGCTCCTATTCCGATCGTCGAAGGGAACTACGGTCGCGGCTGTATCACATGCTATGTCGTCACGCCGCCCAGCGCACATTCAGCTCAGGGGTGTCGGCGATTCGCAAGAGCCAATTTAAGCGTGCGAAGCCATACCAAAGTCAGACCGAAATACATGACATTAGCTGACATGTTTAGTGCGCCAAGATGCGGACCACACCCCAGGAGGAGCACTCCATGAAACCGTTTCGTGTCACGCTCGCAACTGTCATGTTGGCATCTGTTATGAGTGCCGCAGCACCCGTCTACGCGTCACAGGACACACCCAAGCCGATGCAGGCCGCGCCCCATCTGAGCAGCCTGCACGACTTTGATTTTCTCGTCGGCAACTGGCGCGTTCACCATCGCAAATTGAAGGAACGCCTGGCCGGCAGTCACGATTGGGTGGAATTCGACGGAACATGCAGCATGCGCCAGCTGATGAACGGCTGGGCCAATGTAGATGACAACGTCATGAGTGTGCCTGGCAGCGCGTATCGCGGTGTCGGACTTCGTTCCTACGATCCAAAAACCGGTCTATGGGCCATCTGGTGGCTCGACGGGCGCGATCCGTTCGGCAATCTCGATCCGCCGGTGAAAGGCCACTTCGTGAACGGCGTAGGCAACTTCTACTCCGACGATACGCTCAACGGAAAACCCGTCCGCGTGCGTTACACGTGGTCGCACATCACATCGACCAGCGCGCGTTGGGAGCAGGCGTACTCTCCCGACGGCGGCAAGACCTGGGAAACGAATTGGGTGATGGATTTCGTGCGAGCGATTTGACACCAGCGGCCTGCGCGCGTGATGTTCGCAACGATGAGCGTCACGCGCGAACCGGATTGCCGCAAACTTGCCATAACTTTTCCCGCCAAAGATCCGCTACGGCAACTAGGATGGCGTTCTCGCGCAACGTCCTGTCCCTTCTTGCGGAGCGATCCCGTGAATCGTCGAAACCTGTTGAAAAGCGTCTTGATCGGCGCTTCGGCCCTTGCCATCCGCCCATCGTTCTCCATCGCGGCAGATGCGGATGACACCAAGAAACGCCTGGCGGAGTTGGAACGTCGGTACGGCGGTCGACTGGGCGTGGCCATTCTGGATACCGGCAGCGAACGTCGCATTGTTTATCGTGCCGACGAGCGCTTCATGATGTGCAGCACGTTCAAGCTGCTGTTGGTGGGCGCGACACTCGCGCGAGTCGATCACGGCGCAGAGCGGCTGGATCGTCGCGTGGTGTTCGGCCAGGAGGCGGTATTGTCCTATGCACCGGTGACCAGTCGACATGTCGGCGCACCGGGCATGACCGTTGCCGAACTTTGTCAGGCCGCCATCGCCGTCAGCGACAACACCGCGGCAAATCTACTGGTAGCGAGCCTGGGCGGACCTGCCGCGGTGACGGCCTATGCGCGGCAACTCGGCGACCCCCTGACGCGCCTGGATCACATCGAGCCCGAACTCAATGTACCCAGCGCCGATCATGTCAGCGATACCACCACGCCTAACGCCATGCTCGGCGATCTGCGAACTCTCGTGCTTGGCAACGCACTTTCCGATACGTCACGCAAACAGCTGATCGAATGGCTGTGCGAAACCACCACCAGCAAGGATCTTTTGCGAGCAGGTATACCTGCCGGTTGGCGTGTCGGCGACAAGACAGGCAGTGGCTATGGGGCCACCAACGACGTCGCCATCATCTGGCCACCGCAACGCAAGCCGCTGCTGGTTGCGACCTACTACGCGGGAGCGACGGCGGATGCTGCGCGTCCGAGTGCGCTATTCACGGAGGTGGGGCGCATTGCTGCGTCGATGTAGCCCGCGGATTTTCAGCGACAAACGCATCCTGATTTCAAATGAGGGAGCTCAAAACGTGATGCCGCGAGAATTGCAGTATCGGCCGATCGCTTCCGGCGTACCGGATGCGTCCGCCAGTGCGACATAAGTATCCGGCCTCAAAAGATAGAGTGCGTTGCGCACGAAGCCGGCTGCTTCGTGTTCCGGTCGCCAATCGAAGACATGCAACGGCAAATCATGGCCGGCACACCAGTCGACGAGTTCGGTGCGTGCGTTGCCATAAACATGCACCTGCCAGCGGATCGCGGTGAGGCCGGCAAAATTGTCGTGATCAGTTACCGCGGCCCAGGGTAGTCGGTCGCCACCGTGAATGTGACCGGCCGAACCTTCGCTAAGCGGGCATCCGCGATAGTTCAGCGTAATTTGCGAAACGGTGCGGAACAGAAATTCGCGCGTCGCTTCAAAGCGGGTGATGGCGGGAATCAGAACGGGTGCCAAACGCGTGCGAACGATATCCGCCATGCGACCTTCCGCGGTAGCGAAGCTGAAAACCCGATCGGTGGTGGCAACCAGTCGACGCGCGAAGCCGATCCGTTCGGCCTCATAGCTGTCGAGCAAGGCATCACCGGCGCGTCCGGCCAGCACGGCGGCCAGTTTCCAGGCCAGATTGATCGCATCGCCGATGCCGGTGTTCATGCCTTGGCCGCCGGCCGGGCTGTGAATGTGTGCCGCGTCGCCCAACAAAAAAGCCCGGCCTACGCGGAACTGTTCGGTCACGCGGTGGTGCACGCGATACGTCGAAAACCAATGCACGTTGTCGATGTTGACCTTCAGATGTTGAATGGCTCGATCGCTGACATCCTCGAACTTGAGCGTCTCGGCGCGATCCGCGCGTTCGTCGCGAACCGTACCGATCAAACGCACTCGTCCTTGGCCGGCCAACGGGAAAACGGCGAGGAAATCCGCTTCATCGAGATCGATATGCAGTTCGCCGTTGATCGAGGGGCCGGAGGCTTCGACATCGGCAACATAGAACACTTGTCGGTAGGTGCCACCCGGAAAGCCTGTGCCGACGGTTTCGCGCACCAGCGAGCGTGCGCCATCACAGCCCGCGATATAGCTGGCCTCCCAACTTTCCTCACTGCCATCGGGTCCGCGTAGGCGCGCGACAATGCGTCCGCCTTCGTCGGTAAAGCCGATCAGCTCGGTGTTGCGCTGAACCCTTACGCCGAGTGCTTCGAGTCGTCCGACAAGCAGGCGCTCATGTTGATCCTGCGGAAAGATCTGCAAAAACGGATAGGGCGTGAGGTCCGAGCCGATCACCTCGAACCCGACTCGCGTCGCGCGCTCGCCCTTCACCCACAAATTGACCGCGGGCACTTTGTGGCCGCTGCCCACGACGGCATCGGTGAGGTCGAGCTGGCGATAAAGTTCCAGCGTCCGCGCCTGGACGGCCAAGGCGCGCGAGGTCGTGCCCGGCTCGGATGTCTTATCGACAATGTGGACGTTGACACCGAGCTTGGTGAGCCAGAGTGCAAGCACCAAACCGGTGGGGCCGGCTCCGACAATCAAGACGTCGCTACGCATCGGGGTTACCTCGCTGTGACTGCTTGGCCGTCTTCGAGTCGTTCAACATGGAGCTGCGATGTTTCATGTATGGCGGACAGTCGCCTCAGAAGCGGAAGCAGTGCCAGCGCAGCCACCGCGCCCGCAACCGCGAGCAACGCGAGGTTGTCGAACAGTCTCGCGTAGATCGCCAGGCTGACCAGTGGACCGGTGACGCTTTTCGGGACGCTGGCCAGGTTTGCGACAACGCTGCCAAGGTATTCCGACACGCCCGCCGCGACAAAGAAAGCACCCATCATGAAGCCACTCATGCGCGCAGGTACGTAGCGTGAAATCATCGCAAGGCCGAGTGCGGCGACCAGCAGTTCGCCCAACGAGTAGAAGCCGTAGCCAAGAATCATGACCCATGACGGCACCTTCCCACCGCTAGCCCAATGACGGCTGAAACCAAAGACAAAAAAACCGACGGCGACGGCGGCAAAGCCGATGGCGAATTTCGCGGCGATAGGAAGGTCACGTTTGCCGAGCCGTCGATAGATCCACGCCAGCACTGGCGAGAGCAGCATGATCCAGATGGCATTGATCGCCGGGTATTGTGCAGGTGACCAATTGAAAAGATGCCGCCCAAACAGCGTCTGGTCGCCATCGACATTGCGTAGCGCGAACAACGTCAACGACGTCGCCACCTGCTGATAGAAAATGAAGAACAACGACGCCTCTGCAAGCAGAATCAATGCCACCACCAGTCCGGCGCGCTCGGAGCGCGATCCGTTTACGATCATGTAGCCGAAAACGCAGAGAATTGCGCCAGCGCCGACATATACGCAGTCGACGCCGATCTCGCTGTGCTGAATGACGAAAGCCGCAACAAACAGCGCCACGAAACTGCCGCCAAGCACCATCGCCAGACGGTCCCAGCGCAAGGGGTGTGTGTCGGGCAACGAACCCATGCGCGTCAGCGTGCGGGCCATGCATGCATAGTTGATCAGGCCGATGACCAGTCCGGCGCAGCACACGGCAAAGGCGGTATGCCAGCTCCAGTGATCCTTGATCCAGGGTGTCAGCAATACCGCCACCGTGGCAGCGATATTGTTGATCATGTAATAGAGCGTGAAAGCGCTATCGAGTTTGGCGTCGAGACCTTCATAGACGCGTCGAACGAGATTTGCCGCGTTGGCTTTGAACAGCCCGTTGCCGACGATAATTACGCCGAGCGCCATGAAAAGCCGCTGCAAGTGATCCCCGCACAGCGACAGCAGCAAGTACCCCAAGGCAAGCGTGGCACCGCCGAGCACCATGCAACGCTTCGCACCCAGCACCTTGTCGCCGATCCAGCCGCCGACCGCAGGCGCGGCGAAAATCAACGCGGAAAACGCACCCCAGATCAGATTGACCTGGGCGTCCTCAATACCCATCCGCTGGACCATGAACAACACCAGCAACACCGCGATACCGTAATAGCCAAAGCGTTCCCATAGCTCGATCAGCAAAACGGTCTGGAACGAACGACGCGCTTGGGAGGGCGAAGGGTTGGAAGTTCCATCTTCCCGGCGGAGAAGAGTGCGCGGCACGATTCAGTGTCCCCGCTTGGCGATGCGCGTACTGTGAAGCCTGGCGATCCGATCGGCGGTTTGCGCCAGTTGGGCGCGCAGGACGGGTGGACCGATCACCACCACTTCATCGCCCAGCCGCAGCAGTTCGCGAATGCCGAAGTCGAGCGATTCGATCGGCAGGCGACAGCGCACCCAACCTTTTCGGTCGGGCTTGCCGGCTGTGCTGGAGGCGGAGCTGGTGACGTACGGGCCGAGCAAGCTGAGCCGCTTCAGGCCCACGGGCGACAGGCGCACATCGGCGTAGTCGCGGTAGACGCTCGCTTCATAGTCGCGCACGCTCCTTTCCCAATGCGCGACCAGATCGAACTGCTTGGGGCGCGTGAACGTTTCGTCGCAAACCTCCGCGTCGTAAATGTTCGCGGCGCGATACGTGCAGACGGAACGACTGTTTTGCGCAACCAGATACCAGATGCCGCTTTTGAGCACGAGCCCTAGCGGTGCCACCGTGCGCGTCCGCGCATCCGGCTCGCCAGAAGGTTGATAGCGCATCTTGAGCATGCGCTCGCCCCACACGGCGTGCGCGATCACCGGCAAGGACGGCAGTTGATCGACGCTGTGGAACCAGGCGCCGGCGTCCAGATGAAAGCGCGCGGCGATGCGCTCGGCACTCGGCTGTATGTTGGCGGGCAACGCGGCCAGCAACTTGAGCCGTGCCGTGGAAAGCACATCAGCCAGGCCCATTTGTGCGGCGGGGCCGGGCAGGCCGGCGAGAAACAGCGTTTCCGCTTCGGATTGATTGAGGCCGGTGAGCATCGTGCGGTAACCGTCCTGCAACTGGAAGCCGCCGTTGCGTCCGCGATCGGCGTAAACCGGCACGCCGGCGGCGCTCAACTGATCGATATCGCGATGGATAGTGCGAACGGTGACTTCGAGTTCCGCCGCCAGTTGCGTCGCGCTCATGCGGCCACGCGTCTGCAGCAACATCAGGATCGACAGGAGACGGCTCGCCAGCATTTTCGACCCCATCAAAAATACATGACATCGGGCGACATATTTAGCGCGACAAGATGGTCCGCACAACTGGACGAGGATCACTCTATGAAACGTTTCTACGTCGCGCTTGCCGTTACCGTCGTCGCCGCTGTGGTGGGCTTGGCGAGCCCTGCCTACGCCAACCAAGATAACCCAAAAGCCGCGTCATCCGCCGCCAACCTTTCCGGTCTCCACGATTTCGACTTTTTCGTCGGCGAATGGCACGCCCATCACCGCAAACTGAAGGAGCGCCTGGCCGGCAGCCATGACTGGGTGGAATTCGACGGCAACCTCAGCATGCGCAAACTGATGGGCGGTTGGGCCAACGAGGACGAAAGCATCTTCAATGTGCCGGGTGGCGTGTATCGCGGCGTCACGTTGCGTGCGTATGACGGCGTCACTGGGCAATGGGCCATCTGGTGGCTCGATAGCCGCATGCCTTTTGCGCCGCTCGATCCGCCGGTCAAAGGCCATTTCGTCAACGGCGTGGGCGTGTTCTATTCCGATGACACGCTGGGCGGCAAACCGGTCAAGGTGCGCTTCACCTGGTCGAACATATCGCCTACTACCGCGCATTGGGAGCAGGCTTTCTCCGGTGACGATGGAAAAACGTGGGAGACGAACTGGACTACGGATTTCACGCGGGCACCATAGACCCGCGTGGCCGGTAGGTTGGGGTGAGCTTGCGCGCTTCCCAACCTACCGTCGCGCCAAGGCGCGCGATACTAGCCTGCGTCGATAGCGACAGTTTCGCTGGCCGCCGCACCAAACGACGGCGGCCGATCTGCCAATGCGGCGCCGAACTGCTTGTTTGGCGTATCGGACATATGAAATTCCAGCGTGCCGCCGGCGGCCAGCTCGGCGTGGCTGATCCAGCTGCGCGTCCATGGCTTACCGTTCCACTGAACCGACTGGATATACGGCCGATTCTGACCATTGCCGACGGTGCGAATGATCAATTTGCGATCGCCGCCCAGCGATAGTTCTGCATGATCCAGCACCGGACTGCCGAACACATAGTTCGTGCTCACCGGATCCACCGAATACAGGCCGAGCGCGTTCAACACATACCACGCGCTCATCTGGCCGCAGTCTTCGTTACCCGCCAGGCCGTCGGGATCCGGCGGATACATGCTGTCCATCAACATGCGCACGCGCGCCTGGGTTTTGTAATGCGCGCCGGTATAGGCATACAGATAGGCCACATGATGGCTGGGCTCGTTGCCGTGCGCGTACTGGCCAACCATGCCGGCGATGTCCGGCGGAGCATCCGGCGGCAGCGCGGAGCTGGTGGTGAACAGCTCGTCGAGTTTGCGTTCGAACGCATCCGTGCTGCCGAACAGACTCATGTATGCGTACAAGTCGTGCTGGTTGAGAAAGGTGGCTTGCCAGGAGTTGGATTCGGTGAAGTCGCGCCACTCTTTCGAATGTCCCATGCCGCGGGGATCGAACGGCTCCAGCCACTGGCCGTCGCTACCACGGGGCCGCACGAAGCCGATCTTCGTATCGAACACATGCCGGTAGTTGCGCGAACGTCGACGCAGCGCCTCCGCATCGTCCTTCGCGCCGGCCGCTTCGGCCATATGCGCCACTGCCCAGTCGTCATAGGAGTATTCGAGCGTCTTGCTGACGGCCTCGCCTTCCTTGTCGCTGGGGATGTAGCCGAGCTTGCGGTAATACGGCAAGCCCCGGTAGTCGTCATCCATGGCGCGCTTGCGATAGATCGGCCATGCACGTTCGTAATCGATACCGGTAAAGCCTTTGGCTTGCGCTTCGGCGATCAGCACCGCCGAGTGGTAGCCGATCATGCAGCCGGTTTCCACGCCCTGCAGCGGCCACACGGGCGGGCCGTCCGGGCTTTCCTCGGCCATGCGCACCAGGGCATTGACGAAATCCGGCACGCGATCGGCTTGATACAAGGTGAGCAGAGGATGCTGGGCGCGATAGATGTCCCACAACGAATAAGTGCTGTAGTTGTGCTGTCCTTCCGGCACCTGGTGTACGGCCAAATCCATGCCGCGATACCGACCGTCCACGTCGCTGAACAACGTCGGCGCCAGCATCGTGTGATAAAGCGAGCTATAGAAAACGCGCAGCGTCCGTTCCGACGAGGATTCGACGCGAATGCGGCTTAGCTCGCGCTCCCAGGTTTCGGCGGCCGTTTGTTGGATGTGCTCGAAATCCCAGCCAGGGATATCCGCTTCGAGGTTGCGCAGCGCGCCATCGATATCGACGGCGGAAATGCCAACCTTCACCAACACGGGCGCGTGTGCCACATCGTCGATATGCAGCGCGGCTTTCAAGTGCGTGCCGTGCGCTTCGCCCGTGCCGCTCGGCAAGGCGACATCTTCCGAATACAGGGTTGCCTGCGTGAACGGGCGCGACACCTTCATCGCGAAATAAAGATGCCGGCCATTGGCCCATTGATGCACACGCCGGCCGCCGACCAGTGTGTCGTTGCCGATCAAGCGCAGCTGCCCGTCGCTGACGGCGCAGGGCACCTTGGCGTTGTCGTGGAAACCGTGCGTTAGATCCACCAGCAAGTGCCCGCTGCCCGTACCGTGAAACGTGTAGCGGTGCAGGCCCGCGCGCATACTGGCGGTCAGTTCGGCGCGAATATCGTGATCCGTCAGGTGCACCTGGTAATAACCCGGCCGCGCGTGTTCGGAGGCTCGTTCGTAGCGCGAACGATAACCGTGGCCTGGTGTGGCCTTGCTGTTCGCCGTCAGCTGCGGCCCCGGTCCTGCCGCGCCATCAAAACGCGAGTGATAGTTCGCGTCCGGCAAACCGCGGCTGCCCGGTTGCAACAGCACGGGGCCTTGGGCGGGCATCACCAGCACGTCGAGCATGTCGCTGGCGCCGGTGCCGCTGAGATGGGTGTGCGAGAAGCCCATGATCGAGCCGTCGGCCTGGTGATACCCCGAGCACGCATCCCAGCCCGCATCATTGGTATCGGGACTGAGCTGCACCATGCCGAAAGGCATCGAAGCGCCTGGATACGTGTGCCCGTGCCCGCCGGTGCCCACGAACACATCGACATATTGCGATACGCCACCCATTTGCGTCGCCGCGTTTCTCTTCGTACCGGAGCCATCCGCCAACCGTGCTGCAAACCCCGGTAACGGACTACCAAGTACGGCCAATGCACTTACACCTTGCAGAAACTGTCGGCGGGACACCATAGCGATTTCTCCAGATTTCAACGGCTGTCGTGAAACGAGTTAGTTGCGTAGCAGCTCAGGATGTTTGCGCTGCACATCGATAATGAGTTCGCCGAACAAGGTATTGGCCCAGGCGAACCAGCTGCGGGTAAAGTGCGACGGATCGTCCTGATCGAACGACTCATGCATGAATCCGGTTCCTGCGTCGGTGTCGCGCAACCAGGTCAGGCATTGCCGAATCTGTGCGGAGTCGTCGCTGGTCAAGGCATACATCATGATCGACATCGGCCAGATCATCCGCAGGCCTTCGTGCGGGCCGCCGATACCTTCCGCGGCGCGTCCTTTGAAGAAGTAGGGATTGCGCGAACTCCATGTCCATTCCCGCGTGTGTCGATACACCAAGTCAGTGCGATCGCAGCAAGCCAGATAGGGCAAGCTCAGCAAGCCCGGCACGTTCGCATCGTCCATAAGCAGCTGATTGCCGAAGCCGTCGATTTCGTACGCCCAGATCTCGTGACCGTCGGCGTCATGCGCACGACCGTCGCGGCGAACAGCTTGCTCCACTTCGTCAGCCAGCGCCTCGCAGTCCAAGGCAAAGGAAAGATCCTGATGAATGGCACGGCTCATCTGCGCCAACTGCCGAAGGCAGACCACTGCAAACAAATTCGCAGGAACAGAAAGCGGATACAGACAGGCATCGTCGGACGGACGAAACATCGAATGGATCATCCCGTTCGGTCGGGTCGGATTGCCGTAGCCGCCGAGAAACTGCGTTTCTGTGGGAATCTCGGACGTGCGCTGGAAGTGGTAAGGGCCACGGTCGTGCTTGCGCTGCTGTTCGCGAAAGGTCGTGAGCACCCGATGCATGGCGGCGCGCCAATCGTCGTCGAACGGCTCGGTATCTGCGGTCGCCTGCCAGTAGCCGTGCGCCAGGCGAATCGGATAGCACAGCGAATCGATTTCCCATTTGCGCTCGCCGACGCCCGGCTTCATATCGGTATCGTCATGCCGCGCCCATATCAACGGTCGTGCATGCGGATCGGGCATGAAGGCGTTGGCGTAAGGATCGATACGGATGCAGTGGGCGTGACGGCGAATCAGGCCGCGGAACAATCGCTGCAGCGCCGGGTCACTTTTCGCTAGAGAAAGATAAGGTGCTACCTGCGCCGACGAATCGCGCAGCCACATGGCGTCGATGTCGCCGGTAATCACGAAGGTGTCCGGTTTGCCCTCGAGCGTGCCGAGCTCCACCGTCGTATCCAAGGTGTTCGGATAGCAATTCTCAAACATCCATGCGAGCTTCGGATCGCCGATGGTCGACTTCACGCTGGCAAGCTGGCGTTCCACCGCCTCGCTGACGAACTTGCGTTTGCCCGTGGGCGGCCGCTTGCTCACGTACGTCGATGGTGTTTGCGCAACGACCATGCCGGGCATGGTGCTGCTTACGATGCCCGATGCTGCAGCAGCGCTACACCACTTCAGAAAATCCCGGCGCGTCGACATGGAGGGTCAGATTCCTTTTGGCGTGAACACGTCAGTGGGCAGTCTTGGCCATGACATCGGCCAGATTCTGCACTTGCAAGGCTTGCTTCAACGTATCGAGGGGCAACTTGCTGTGCACGGTGAGAGTGACGCTCTGCCCCGGCAACATGTCAAACGCGTTATCCGACACATCCGCATCGAGATCACCGAAGGACACCCAGACATTGCGTGCCAGCTTGTCGGTGGTCAGCGTCAGCAGATAGCCATCCGAACGCGATTCGAACTTGGTCTGGATCTGCGGGGAGAGCAACGAGAGATCTTTCGCTTCGTCAAAAAACACCATGTTCTGGGAGACCACCTTGGCGCCATCCATCAGCTCGAAGACAGCGACATGGGTGTGTGGATCGGCACCCTTGAGCAACTGGGCATCGGAGTAGGTCGCCACCTTGGTGCTGGCGAGCGCAGGCAACGCGATCGATGCCTCGTGCTCGTTCAGCACCTTGCCCGAGAAATCCATCACACGCATGCGCCAATGAGCAGCGAGTGGCGTGAGACGATCCGATACCAGCGACACCGTGGTGTTGCCGTCATGGCGCAAGGCGGCCACAAGCAACGGCGCGTAGAAACGGCGCGCATGAAACTGCAAGGCTTTCCAGCGGCCGTAATAATCGATGCTGGACCAGGATGCCCCCGGCCAGACGTCATTGAGCTGCCAGTACAGCGAGCCCATCGACTGCGGACGCGACGCACGCAGATGTTCGGCAGCCAGCTGGATGCCTTCGGCCTGCATCACCTGGCTCAGGTAGACGAAGGAGGGAAAATCCTTCGGTTCGCCGAAACTGCGCGTGATGTAAAGCAACAGACGCTTGTTGCCATTGCCGCTGTCGTACTTCTGGTGCGCGCGCATCACCGGCGATTCCGGCTGCAGATCACCCTGGTCGGCGAATGCCCGGATGGTGCGCATATCAGGAAACGACTGCAAGCCGTATTCGGATTGGAAGCGCGGTGTCACGTTGAGGTATTCGGTGGCCGGCTTGGCTTCGCCCGACCATACATTCCAATAGTGATAGTCGCCATCGTCCAGCACGTTGGCCGCGCCGTCGTAATCCGTGCTGGGTGAACTGGCCCAATACGGCACTGTGTTGTCATAGCGGGTGACGACATTGCGCAAGACATTGCTAAAGAGGTTGACCATGCCCGTGACGATACGCTCGCGCTCGTCCGCCGAGATCGACGTCTTGAAGGCCTGCCGATCCGACCAGGTTTCCCAACCCGTTTGCACTTCGTTGTTGCCACACCAAAGCACGATACTGGGGTGATCGCGCAATCGCTTCACCTGCTCGATCGCTTCCTGCCGCACGTTATCGACGAAGGCGTCGTCGTGCGGAGGAATGGCGCCGCCGAACATGAAATCCTGCCAGACCATGATGCCGAGACGATCGGCCATCGCGTAGAACGCGTCCGGCAGGTAGTGCCCACCGCCCCACACGCGCACCATATTCATGTTGGCATCGCGCGCCGACTGCAGGACCGCGTACATCTGCGCGTCGCTGACCCGTGTCGGTATGCTGTCGAACGGAATCAGGTCGGCGCCCTTGGCGAACACCGGAATCCCGTTGATCACGAAGGCGAAGCTTTTGCCCCACGCATCATGCTTGCGCCGCAACTCGATGGTGCGCAGGCCGACCGCATGCTGTGCGCTGTACAGCTCGCCGCCGGCGTCGCGGATATCTGCTTTGAAGGTGTACATGTCCTGGGCGCCGTAACCGGCGGGATACCAGCGCTTCGGATCGACGATGCGTAATGGCACGCTGACCTGATTGCTGCCCGGACCGACTGGAATATCACGTTCGACGTGCGCCGCCGATTGGCCATCCGGCCCGATGGCGTCGACGCTGATATGCAGTGTCTTGCCGGCATCGGCGTCAATATCGAATTGTGCGTCGACCTGCGCAGCAGCGCGCGCTACATATGTCTGATCGATATGAAAATCGTCGACGCGCACGTTGTTCCAGCTGTCGAGATGGACCGGTTGCCAAATGCCTTCCGTGACGATGCGCGGACCCCAGTCCCATCCGTACTGATAGTTGGCCTTGCGAACGTAGTTGGCGGTCTGCTTGCCCTTGGGTTCATCGCCAAAGGCCGAATCGAATTCACCCGGCAGCGCATACGGCTGCTTGAGCAGCCAGGGTTGCAATCGCTTGATGGGCGAATAGAGCCGCACTTCCAGTGTGTTCTTGCCTTCGTGCAGCGTGTCTTTCACCGGGATGCGCCAACGACGGAACATGTTGTCCGTGCTGATCAGCTTGTGGCCGTTGAGATAGATATCGGCAAACGTGTCGAGGCCATCGAACACCATTTCCACGTGATCGCGTTTGAGCGTGGCCTCGTCGGCGGTGAAGCTCGTTTCGTATTGCCAATCGGAAAGACCGACCCACTGCACGCCCGCTTCGTTGTCGCGAAAGAACGGATCGGCCAGCAGCTTCGTCGCCAGCAGATCGCTCTGCACCATGCCGGGGACGGTCGCGGAATGCCAGCTCGCAGCCTCGTGGTGCGCCTTGGCCTGGCTATCGCCGTCGGCCAGACGAAAGCGCCATCCATGGTCGAGTACTTGTGTGGTCTGTGCCGACGCAGCGCCCAGCATCGGCAGCAAGACAAGCAGCGACATGACCAGTCTTTTCGCCAAGCGCTGCTTCGCGCTCGACCGGGTCAAGTGAATGGATTGGATCATGCTGTATGGCCGCCCTGGACTCGCTGGATCATTCCCGACCGCACCGTGGCACCGGGAGAGCCATGGCCGTATCCCCGTTACATCACCCTGGACCGCCTAAATACCGTATTTAGATCGATCCATATTGGGTGACACTAGCAGCTGCCCGGGGGCGGCGCATGCGGCACCGCAATAGGCGGAAACGCTCCTGCACCGAAGAGCATGCCCCTTCGGGTCGTTAGACAGCGGGTGCGCTGGTCGGCTTCAGTAATCGAGTTTCGGGTACCAGTGAGGGTCTCGCCCTTCGGGTGTGACGTCGAACAGCGTCCAGATCGGCATCAGGTCGGGTGCGCCGCGAGGATCCTGACCGGGATCCGCCGTAGCAAGCCCCATTTCGCCACTCCAGAAATGGCGGACGGTGCCGTCGCGGCGGGTGAATACGGTAAACGCCGGGTCATCCCCGCCGTCTTTGTCGGTGCCGTGGTAATCGCGGCTGAAGTGACCGTTGAGATCGGAATACAACTTGAGATGACGCCAACCGCGCTCTTTCTTGAAGGCGACAAGGCGCTCGATCGGCGAGCGTGCCACGATGGCCAGCGCAATCTTCTGATCGATATCGCGCGCCTCGCCTTCCCACGCGCTCAGTAACGACGTGCACATCGGGCAAGGGCGCTCGCGCTGTGGGCCGAACATATAGTTGTAAACAACCAGAGTCTGTTTGTCGCCGAAAAGCCCTGCGAAATCGACCGGTCCACCCTCGCCCTGGAAACGATAGTCACCGATCACCGCGCCTCCGGGCGGGAGTGCGCGACGCTGCTCGGCGACACGCTCGATATGCCGGCGCAGCTCGATCTCTTCGGCGAGCAGCGCATTGCGCGCGCGACGATATTCATCGCTTTCGTTCGGCAGAGTCATGTCGTTGCGCTTCACGAGCTCGGCAGCGGGAACGAGAATTTGGGTGGAAGTCATGATCAGTCTCCTGTGGACGAGAAGTGCCTGATACAAGGACGAACGAGACAGGGCAAAATAGACAAACCTCTGACACCCATCATTTAATAATGTAGTCGCTACATCACAGTTGTGGTCGCGTGAAACGGGACCAGAATTCGAGGCATAAAAATCCAATGAATCCATCGGAACGCATTGACCAGCTGATCGCAGGGCTTGCGGACTGGCGTGGCAACACGTTAGCGAGCATCCGCAAGAGCATCCTTGAGGCTGACCAGGAGATCGTCGAGGAATGGAAGTGGATGGGAAGCCCGACGTGGTATCGCGACGGATTAATCGCGGTCGCCAACGCCCACAAAGGGAAGGTGAAGCTCACCTTTGACCACGGCGCGCGCCTTCCGGATCCTGACAAACTCTTCAACGCGGGCCTCGAAGGCAACCAGAGACGAGCGATCGATTTTTTCGAGGGCGATAAGGTCAATGCGCGTGCTCTAAAAAATCTGATCCGTGCTGCAATTGCTTACAATCAGAGCAAACTGAAGAAGAAAGCGTCTACGGGCACGCGCGCGAAAGCAAGCAAACAGAAGACATGAAGCTGTAGCTTCATGAAATTTTACCTCACGCGCGTGGTGCCCATGTGCACATGTCCGGTGATGCTCGCGATCAGGAACAAGAGCCCTGCGACTGCGAACAAGCCTCCAAAGAGATAGAGAAAAGTGAGTCCACTCGACTCGCCGGGCTTCAGCACCGCTTCCGCCGGATTGGCAGGATTGTAATAAACCTGGACGCTCGAGTTGTCTGGATAGCGATCGACGGTGTTTTGTGCACTTCGCGTCGAGGACGAGAGATCCAGCAAGGAAATTCGAGAGGAGGAATAACTTTTTCCATTGACCTTGTACCGATAGGCGATATCGGCTTTGTACGTCTGCGCGCTATCCGTCGACGTGTTTGTTTGATACAGAACCGCAGAATGCGAAATTTCGCCGTCGGTGGATGGCCAGGCCAAACTCTCTTTGGCCTTGGAATCCATTTTCCGTGCATAGCCGAGTATGGCCACGCCGATAAAGACGAATACGAGGCTGAATAAAGACGGAAAAATAATGCTCATAAACACCCCTGTTTGTGCACTTGGGCCACAACCTCTCCCGATACTTCCGGCGTTGCCCCTTCGTGGCGCCGGCTACATGGTAGATCTTCATGACACGCAAATAGGTCACTACTGTGACGAACGTTCATGCCGATCTCGTGCAGCATTGCACTACATAAACGGTTGACCGATCAAGAAACCTCCGACAGGGCTACCGCCTGCGAGAGGAATGCGGCTCGAAGAAGCTGTCGTATTGCTGACAACTCGGGCGATAGGTCCGCGAGCGCGATCCCCATTTCTTTACTCCAAAAGAGTAGGGATCAGCGACTTTTTATTTTCAGGATCACGGCGCAGCCTGTGTTCGATCGAAGCTATCAGTAATCCAGTGCTGCAAAGCCATGAGCACGTGTCCGGTCACGAAAACCCATAACAGGTAACCGAAGACGATATGGCTGACAGATACCCAATGAAGCACCCAGCGCGGAATGGGTGCTCCCACGAAGTAACCGAAGTAATTGATGATTCCACCCGTCACGCTACCGCTCACCGCGAGTAGGCCGAGCCCATGCACCGTGCCCGCCAAGGGGCTTACTCGACGCGTCGACGGAGATTGCAGTCGCAGAAGATTCTTAAATTCCTGATACAGCAGCGTTCGCTTGTCACGTCGAGTCCAAGGAAAAAGAGAGCTTACCCCCGGACGCGAAAACGGAGAGCAAAGCCACAACCAATGCAGGACACAGATGACCGCGACCGCGAGTCCCACGCGCGCGTGAATCTCGAACGCTTCGCGGTGCCAATCGCGTACACCCAGCCCTGGACCCGCCGGGATATGCATCACCGAACTCAACGACAATTGAGTAACGATACCGATGGCGAGTGCGCCATGCAGCCACAGAGTAATCGGATCGTATTTTGATGGAACTACGCGGATCATGCATGTTCCTAGGGAGTTCGCGCGTCTTTGCTGGCAGCGATAGATGCGACAAATGCCGCGAGCCGGTGATTGAACTCGTCAGGTTGATCGAAAAACACCGCATGAGCAGCGTTGTCGACGGCGACGAATTGCCCTTCGGGCAGCGCGACAGCCATGCGCCGTTGCGCATCCAGCAATGGGCTCTTGCCAGACGCGACGACCAGTGTCGGTTTGTCGAATTTCTTTAGGGTCGGTCGACGATCGGTGGTGAACAAATCCTGGACCAGCATCGAGATACCGATATCGGTCGGTGTCTTTAAGGACGCGTCATCCAGTTGCGCATAGGTTTCCCGGGCGGTGGGAGTGCTGATGATGGCGTGCATCATGCGGTCGGAATAACCACGAGGATCTTTGGCGTAAGACGCGATGCCTTGCAAAATGATCTTGACGAATTCCGGATTCTCGGTGACGTCGTTCGGACCCGCACTGACCGGGCTATCGATCAACGCCAAACCCTCTACTGCGCTCGTGCCGAATCGATTCACGTAGGCGGCTACATCCTGCGCACCCTGTGACCAGCCAATCAATATCACATGAGTCAAATGCAATTCGGAAATAACTTGCTGAATATCCGCGGCACGGTTTTCCGGTGCGTTACCCGTCTGCACCACGTCCGAGGAGCCCTGTGAGCGCGAATCGATCGCGATGACATGGTATTGATGTTCGGAAAAATAGCTGAGCTGCTTTGACCAGATGGAAGCACTGATCCGCCAGCCAGGGATGAGTAGCAGCGTATGTGGCGCGTCTGCCCGACCCGATTGCA
The DNA here is from genome assembly GCF_030160075.1 of Dyella lipolytica. Taxonomy (GTDB): domain Bacteria; phylum Pseudomonadota; class Gammaproteobacteria; order Xanthomonadales; family Rhodanobacteraceae; genus Dyella_B; species Dyella_B lipolytica. The sequence continues at coordinate 988,794 of NZ_BSNQ01000009.1, read as the reverse complement.
GATAGTGGATGCGCACGTGGTCTGCTCCAGCGACGAATCCTTGGTCTGTTTCCGTTGCGACCGGCATCGCTGCGGCGAGACTCACTGACAGAACCATTGCGAGCCATGAAACGTTCATCGACGCAGCCTCTTCTATCTGGGGTTCACCGGATAGACGCTAACCAACGATACTTAAGTGAGACTTAAGATGGCCTGCGGAAAGCGCACGCGAGCAACTAGGCCAGTTTGATCATGGCGATTCTGAAGTTCAATGTGGAAACCACCACGTTCGGCAGCAGACTGAGCGATGGCCAGTCCGAGACCGCTGCCCTGAGCACCGGTGCCAAGCACCCGGTAAAAACGTTCGAACACCTGTTCGAGCAACTCGGGAGGAATGCCGGGTCCGGTGTCGGCGAACTCGATCGCCACCTCACCGCCGTCGCGGCGCAGTGTGACGTCAACGCTTCCGCCTGCGGGTGTGTAGCGCAGCGCGTTGTCCAGCAGATTTTCGAGCACGCTGCGCAAATCGTTTGCATCACCCCGCACAACTGCTCTCTCCGTGGCCTCGAGGCCAAGATCGATAGCGCGCTTCTCGGCCAGCGGAATCAAACTGCCGATGGACTCTTTAACCAGTTGCTGCAAGTCGACCAGGGTGCTTCCATCGATCGGCTGCGCGGCTTCTTGTCGCGCGAGCTTCAGCAGTTGGGCGACTAACCTGTGCATGCGTTCGATGCCGGCATCGAGCCGCACGAGTTCTGCGTCCACCGCCGAACCACCCAGCTTGTGATGCAAGGCTTCTACCTGCAACGTAAGCGCGGTCAGTGGAGTACGGAGTTCGTGCGCCGCATCCTGCACGAAGCGCTGCCTGACGGCGAATGCATTCCGCAGCCGCTTCAACAACCCGTTGATGGAGACGACCAGCGGCATGAGCTCCCGCGGGACTTTGCTCAGCGGCAGTTCCTCCAGGCTGCGCTCGTCCTGCTGCGCGATAGCGTGCACCAGCCGGTCGACCGGGCGCAGCGCAAGAAGTGTCGCAACCCAAACCAGCAGGACGGAAAGCGGGATAAGGAGTGCCATCGGCTCTACCGATTTCCGGGCCGAATCGAGTATGACTCGCTGGCGAAAATCATTGCTCTGTACGATCTGCACCCGGGTCTGGGACGACAGCACGGTATAAATGCGCCAGCTCTGACCATCCGCGTCAACGGTATGAAAACCTTCGCTCGGCTGCAGCCCCAACGAAGGTATCGGCCAAGAAGTAGCCAGGAGCCGACCGCCATCTTCCCAGAGCTGCACGATCGGGGTGCCGTCGTGCTGAACATGTTGCTCGTCGAGCGCTCGCACCCCAGGTTGCCCGGCGACGGTGGCCGATGAGTGGGCATAAGTGTTCGCCAGCGCGTGCATCTGGCCATCCATAAACGCGCTGATATTGGTTTCGTATTGGCGGTAACTGACTCCCATCCAGACCGCCGCGACCAGGAGATAGGCTGGAATCAGCCAGGCCAGAAGTTGCCGCCGCAGCGAAGTCACTCGCCCACCTTCGGCACTCTCCATCCCAGTCCCCGCACGTTGCGGATGATGTCGGCGCCCAGACGCTTCCGCAGTCCGTGAATGATCACTTCCACGGTATTGCTGCAGACGACCTCGTTCCACCCATAGATCCGTTGTTCCAGTTGTTCGCGCGATAGGATGGCACCAGGTTGTTCCAGCAAAGCATGCAGCAAGGCGAACTCGCGGGCTGAAAGCGATTGGCGAACGCCGCGACAGGAAGCCTCGCGGGTAGACAGATCGATCTGCAATGCCTCGGTGCCAAGCAACGATTGCGCGTGCCCATCGCGACGTCTGATAGCCGCGCGCAGGCGAGCCAGCAATTCCCGCGTTTGGAATGGTTTGACGATGTAATCGTCGGCACCTACATCAAGCCCCGCAACCCGATCGTCCAAACTGTCTCGTGCGGTCAACACCAGGATGGGTGTGCGATTGCCACGAGTACGCGCCGTTCGCAGAACTTCCAAACCAGAGCGCCTTGGCAATCCGAGATCCAGTAACACCGCCACGTAGTTGTCGTCGGCGAGAGCGATTTGCCCGGCAATTCCGTCTTGCACCCAGTCCACGGAATATCCTGCATCGCCGATGGCTTTGGCCAAATCGACGCCTACCATTTCGTCGTCTTCGATCAGAAGGATGCGCATATGCTTCTTTTGATTCGAGAACAGCTCAGTGATTCGTTAAAGCGGATGCCCGCTGTCGATCGAGAGCAGGCATTTTATGGGTAAGCGCACAGGAGTGCGGCAAACCATAGTTTGGCCACTGATATAAAGCATAGTTATGGTTCCGGGTTTTCCTGGCCGCCCGCAGCTCATTCTCGTCGACCGCGAGCCTTCCTAGTCCAACTCCCGTAGCTCGATCCCGTTAACGCGGCAGGTGATGTCCTGTTCCCGCGATGCTGCGCTGCAGCTTGTCACTCAATGCGAGAATATTATTATTATTAAATAATACTATTGGAGACACGCTGGCGGCGGCAGCAAACAATCCGAAACGAGCGGACCGGTCATCCGGCTGACCCTTCGGATTGCTTCACGACATGGTTATCGAATCGCCAACGGGCGGGGGCGGCGCTTGCATGGCGTGGTCGATGGGGCAGGTGCGACACCAATCAGAGCAGACAGGCATAGCGGGGCATGACGTCATGTCCGCCGCTGCGCACATGTCTACGTGAATTACGCATTTAAGGGGAAATCCATGCAACGAACCAAATTAGCGTTCTCGGTGTGTCAGGCGCTGGCGATAATGAGTGGCGCTTGTGTGGTCGGTTACAGCACGCAAGCGCACGCACAAACAAGCGCGCCCGCGATAGCCGCCGACACACCCACGTCTGCGCCATCGGCCCAAGGCAGCGCTGCCGATGACAAGAAAAAAGCCAGCGACAAGAAAGTGACTGACCTGAGTGTGGTCAACGTCAGCGGTCAGCTTGATGCGATCCGCCGTGCTCAGGCGATCAAACAGGACGCAGTCAACGTCGTCGATTCGATTTCCGCAGAAGAGGCGGGGAAATTCCCCGATCCGAATGTTGCCGATGCCTTGCAGCGTGTGCCCGGCGTATCGGTGAATCGAAGCGGCGGCGAATCCGACCAGATCGCCATACGCGGCTTTGGTCCCGATTTCGTTGCCGTGACGGTCAACGGCCGCCAGATGGCCACCGCGTCCGGCACGCGCGCTTTCGATTTCGACGTACTTCCGGCGGATATCATCAGCGTCGCTCAGGTCAACAAAACGTCATCGGCCGACATCCCTGAAGTCGACATCGGTGGCGTCGTGGATATTCAGACGGCGCGCCCGCTGGACTTTCATGGGTTCCACGCGACGGGTAGTGCAGCAGGGGTCAACAGCAATCTGACCGGCAGTTGGGCCGGCAAGACCACTCCCAAGGTATCGGGCCTGACCGGCTGGACCAATTCAGACCACACCTTCGGCTTCCTGGCTTCCGTGCAGTACTACAAGCGCGACGATACCCAGATAAATACGCAGGCAGATTCCTGGTACGTCAATCAAAACATTTCCCAGCTTTCCGGATTAAGTAATCCCAATTACACGAACGTCGCCATACCTCAGACGCTCGCCAACAACGTCGTCGTCGAGGAGCGCACGCGCAAGAGCTTTAGCGGTGCCGTGGATTGGCGCCCCATCGATCAACTGACTATCAAGTTCGATACGCTGTATGCGGGCTACAGAATCGACCCGCTGACGCACGAATTTGGCGAGTATGGGAACAGCAGCGATTTCCAATCGCTTACCACCGATGCCAACAACACCGTATTGAACTATGTGCGAAAGAATACCGGCGTCATGTCGAATGACTACGTCGTCTCGTACAATCCAAGCAACGAAATAATGATGCAAAACGGGTTGAATTTCGCTTTCAACGTCGACCCATCAACCACCATCACCTTGGACGTATCCAACTCCAAGGCGTGGAACAAGGAAAGCCCGGACGGCTATTTCACCGTGATCGGTGCGCGAAATGTCGGTGTCAATCCGACCTGGACCAACAATGGCGATAATCAGCCGCCCAGCTACACCAACATCATTTCCACCACCAACCTCAACGACCTGTATGCACACTGCTGCAACGCGGGTGGCCAGTCCAACAATGTCACCGATGGCATCACCGAGTATCAGCTGAATCTAAGCAAGAGTTTCGATAGCGGCGTTTTATCCAGCCTTGAGTTCGGCCTGCAGGAGAAGAGGGAATACAACAAATCGGTGGACGTGACCACGCCGGATGGCATCCTCTGCAATGCGTACTGCGGCTATGCGGTGTCCGTGCCCGCCAGTGCTGTTGGTGCCTACGTGTACACGCCACCTGCTCCGATCAGCGGCGTTTCGCAACCTGGGCTGCCGTCGCAATGGATTCAATACAACCCTCTTGCGTATATCAATTGGCTGACCACGCCGGCCGCCTACAATCAATTGACGCCCGCCAAGCGCACCGCCCTGCTCGCCGCGCTTGCGCAGTACGGCAGCTTTGGGCCGCAGCCCAATCCTGGCAGCTTCAACGAGGTGCAGGAACAAAACAAGGCGGCGTTCGCCAAAGCTGTTTTCGACGGCACGGTATGGGATAAGCCCTGGACCCTCGATGTCGGCGTGCGCTATCTCCACGTGAGTTCGCAGTCCGATGCTATTTTTCAGGCGCCGGTGAGCTACTACGTGAGCCCAAGCGATACCAGTGCTAGCCAGGTGACATACGGGCCGCTGCAACCACAGTCCGCTACGGGCGGATACCACAAATGGTTGCCGTCGCTTAATTTGAAGGTGAATCTGCTCGACAATCTGATTTACCGTTTTGCCGTTTCCAAAACCCTGACCCCGCCTGAGCTGAACAATCTGTATTACAACCAGAGCTTCGGAACGCGGCCCGAATCGTTGACGATCAGTCAGGGCAATCCCGAACTTCAACCATACACGTCGAGGAATTACGACACCGGCATCGAGTGGTATATGAACGATGTCAGCTATTTCGCTCTCGAAGGCTTTTATAAAAAGGTCAGCAATTTCAGCACGATCGTGAGCACGCCGGTGCAGTTCCTCGGCCAGACCTGGTCGCTGAGCGAACCGATCAATTTAAACTCGGCGAATATTTACGGAGAGGAACTGACCTTTAACTATCAGTTCGCCCATCTCTTGCCTGCGCCGTTTGACGGCCTGGGCATGGCCTTCAACTACACCCACGTCAAGAGCAGCGCCACGCTTAGTCCGGGGACGATCAGCACCTCTGGCGCATTTGCCGTCCCTGGCATCGGCGATTCGGCCAACCTCAGCGGCTATTACGAAAAAGGTCGCTGGCAGGTGCGCCTGGCTTATAACTGGCGTGGAAAGTATCTGGAGAGTCTTTCGTACGGGGCAGGTGCTCAGCCTGTCACTCGCACGTCGTATGGCGAGCTGGATCTGAGTGCTAGCTACAAACTCAATAGCCACGTTTCGCTGTTCGTGTCCGGCACCAATTTGACGCAGTCGCATCTCTACGATTATTCCGTTTATCCCAATCGGTTCCTCTACGCCGAGGCGGATGGCACCGTCTATACCGTGGGTGTTCGCGGCACCTTCTGAACGGACGTCTATGTCACGACTTCAGTAGGTTTTTGGCGTATTGCCCGACGTGTTGGCTGAAAGCAGGCACGTCGGCAGTTTGAGGCAAGGGATTTCGATGCAAGGGATTTCGATGAATATATTGAAAAGCGTGTCGATGGGCGTCGGGCTCGGCGTCCTTTTGGCTGGCAACGTCTTTGCTGCGCCAACCGCCACAACGCGTGGTCTTACCGTCGAGCAAGGGCACTTCGTGCTCGACGGCAAACCATTCCGCATCATCGCCGGCGAAATGCACTATCCGCGCATTCCACGCGAGTACTGGCGCGCGCGTCTGAAAATGGCCAAGGCGATGGGCTTGAACACCATCACCACCTACGTGTTCTGGAACGCGCATGAAGCGGCGCCGGGTCATTACGATTTCACTGGACAGAATGATGTCGCCGAGTTCATTCGCGAGGCGCAGCAAGAAGGTCTGTACGTGATCCTTCGCCCCGGCCCCTACGTATGCTCCGAATGGGAATTCGGCGGCTTGCCGGCATGGTTGTTGAAGGATAAGGACACCCAGGTGCGCAGCACCGATCCAAAGTTCATGCAGCCGGCCCAGCGTTGGCTGCATCGCTTGGGCCAGGAACTCGCACCGTTGCAGTTGAACCGCGGCGGCAACATCATCGCCGTGCAGGTGGAAAACGAGTACGGCAGTTTTGGCCACGACAAACCTTACTTGGAGCAGATCCGCCAGGGACTGATCGACAGCGGTTTCAATGCATCGCTGCTCTACACGTCCGACAGTGCCGAGCAACCAGGCTCTCTGCCGGACCTGCTCAAGGTGATCAACTTCGGCGTCGGCCACGCGCACGAAAAATTCGCGCAATTGCACACATGGCAGCCTGGCGGTCCGTATATGGCGGGCGAATATTGGGTGGGCTGGTTCGATCACTGGGGTGCGCCACACCATGTGATCGACGCCAAGCGAGTCGCCGTGGAGCTGGCCTGGATGCTGCAGCAAGGCTATTCGGTCAATTTCTACATGTTCCATGGCGGTACGTCGTTCGGTTGGATGAACGGTGCCAACTGGGACGACGACAGCTATCAGCCGGACGTAACCAGCTACGACTACGACAGCCCGCTGGACGAAAGCGGACGTCCCACGCCGAAATACGACGCGCTGCGTAAAGTGATCATCGAGGCGACCGGAGCAACTCCGCCGCCGGTGCCGGCGACTCCGGCGACCCAGGCCATCAGCGGTATCAAGCTGGATGAATCGGTGTCGCTGTGGAATGTGCTGCCGGCACCGACGACATCACATGAACTCAAAACCATGGAAGCGCTGGGGCAGGCCTACGGCGACATCCTCTATCGCAAGCGCATGACCGCCGATTTCGCCGGCGAGTTACGCATCGACGGTTTGCACGACTATGCCCAGGTTTACGTTGACGGCAAGCGAATCGGTACGCTCGATCGTCGGCTGAAACAGGACAGCCTGACGCTGAAACTAGCTAAAGGCGATACGCTGGATCTGCTGGTGCAAAACGACGGACGCATCAACTTCAGCGAGAAGATGATCACCGAGCGCAAGGGCATCCTGGGCAGTGTCACTTTGCACGGCCGTCCGTTGCTGGATTGGCAAATCTATTCGTTGCCGTTCAACGATAGCAACGCCTTGCACTACGCCGGGGCCGCGTGCCGACATGCGCCTTGTTTCTTTCGCGGTACGTTCGACGCACCTGTCTCGGGTGATGCCTCGGCAGACACATTCCTGGACACGGCTGGCCTGGGCAAAGGTTTTGTCTGGCTCAACGGACATCCGCTGGGCCGCACCTGGAGCATCGGTCCGCAGCGAACCTTATACATGCCAGGAGCTTGGCTAAAGCCCCACGGCAATCAGCTGGTTGTCTTGGACTTGCTGGTAGAAGGACGGCCTGTGCTGAATACGCTGAAGCATCCCGTGCTGGGCACGACCACCGTGCCGGCACCTTGAGGCATGGTCAGCTGCGATTGCTTTAGCGCGTTGCGCAACCAGCTCCGACACCTACCCGTTCCTGTTTCACCCCTAGTGGAGAGAAATCGATGAGCCGTTCCCTTGGAGGTTTGCTGCGTATCGCAGCGCCATTCGCGTTCGTTGTTGCTATCTCGGCCAATCCCGGGCCAGTTCGCGCGGACCAGACGATACCCACGCTGCCGCAGATGGGCTTCAACAACTGGAATTCCACGCACTGCCGCGACGAGTACAACGAAGCGATGATCCGCGGCATCGCCGACAAGTTCATCAGCCTGGGGCTGCGCGACGCCGGCTATCGCTACGTCAACATCGATGACTGCTGGGCCAACTGGCAGCGCGATAAGGACGGCCAGCTGCAAGCCAATCCCAAGCGCTTTCCAAGCGGCATCAAGGCGCTCGCCGACTACATCCACCAGCGCGGCCTGAAATTCGGCCTGTATTCCAGCGCCGGCACATCCACCTGCGAGCCGCTGCAGGAAAACCGCGGCTTTCCCGGTGGCCTCGGCCACGAGAAGCAGGATGCCGCGACGTTCGCGTCCTGGCACGTGGACTACCTGAAGTATGACAACTGCAACAACCAGAAGGTCGACGCACATCAGCGCTACACCGCCATGGCCGAAGCCTTGCGTGCAAGCGGCCGGCCGATGTTCTACAGCGTCTGCGAATGGGGCGAGAACAAGCCCTGGTTGTGGGCCGGCAAGCCGCCGGTCGACGCCAATTCGTGGCGCACCACCGACGACATTCGCGACGAATATGCTTCGATGCTGAAGATCTTCAAGCAGAACGTGGTGCTTGATCGCTATGCCAGTCCAGGCCATTGGAACGATCCGGACATGCTCGAAGTGGGCAATGGCGGCATGACCGACATCGAATACCGAAGCCACTTCAGCTTGTGGTCGATCATGGCTGCGCCGCTGCTGATCGGTACCGACTTGCGCACGATTAAGCCGGATGCGCTGCAGATCCTGCTCAACAAGGAGGTTATTGCGGTGGATCAGGATCCGCTGGGTGTGCAAGGTAAACAAGCGCGCGACACCGATGGCATCCATGTGATCGTCAAGCCGCTCAAGGATGGCAGCCAGGCCGTGGCGGTATTCAACGAAACCGATGCCGCACGCGACGTTAGCGTCGACGCCAGCGAGATAGGTTTGAAGAAAGCTGCGCGCTATCGCTTGCGGGATCTTTGGGAACACACGCAAACGGAGGGCGACGGCTCCATCAAGGCCCACCTGCCGGCGCACGGCATCGTGATGTATCGCATCAGCCGTCTTTGATCTTTGAGATGCCGGCGACTTGCCCCGCTCGCACGATACGGCGAGTGGGGCAGGTTACTTTCGTTTGCCAGGCGACTTGCTAGCGGCACCGCGGCGAATATTGTCCTGCGAATCACTGACCAACTTCATCATCGCTTGCCGGGCCGCTTCCGGCTGCTTGCCCCGTACCGCTTCGTAGACTTTCAGGTGTTGTGGCAGGGCGACATTGAAGTTGGAAGCGTTGCGTGCAGACATACGGAAGTAGGTGTCCAGGGCGGTTTCGATCACCGAGAATAGCGACGAGATCAGCTCGTTGTTTGCGGCTTGCAGCAAGCACTCGTGAAATGCCAGATCGGCCTTGGCCCATGCATCGAGATCGGCCGCGGCCGCCATGGCCGCATACGCATCCTTCAATGCAGCCAACTGTTGCGGCGTGCGGCGACGTGCGGCCGCCGCGGCTGCTGCCGGCTCGATGATCTCGCGCATCTCTACCAGCTTTTCGACGAAGCTATCTGTTGGCATCGACGCGCAGCGCCAACCCAACACCTCGGCGTCGAGTTGGTTCCAGTGCATGGGATCGCGTACGCGAGTACCTGTCTTCTGCCGCGATTCAATCAGGCCCTTGGCGGAAAGTACCTTCATCGCCTCGCGCAATGCAGTGCGACTTACGTTCATCTGCTCGGCCAGCAGCTCTTCCCGCGGAAAGCTTTCGCCGGCCTTCAGCTCGCCACTGACGATAAGCCGTCCCAACTCATGCACCACCTGGTTGTGCAGGTTGCGCACGGCGATGGGTTTCATCATGGCATTGAACTCCTAAGACTAGATGCATCTACAACACGATCTGGGGCGAGTCGACTCGCCCGGTGAGATGCATAAATTATAATATAATAAGCTCGATAGAAGATCGCCCAGGCGGCGTCATCGAGTTGCCGTAGCGGCACGCGGACCGTGCTCAATATCGGTCACCTTGGCCCTTTCGTTTCATGCCTATGGGTCGACGCCACGATATTTGCGTGGTGGCCATCGACTACTGACCATCCGGCCGAATGACGAACGCGTTACCTGGGCGGCCATCGGTGGTCGCGACAGCGACGTCACCATGGTCGTGCAAACAACGCCACGCAAAAACCGCGCGTTTCGCCAAGCACATCCCACCGCCGTTTCAGGCTAAATCGACACCTGTCGCCTCTAAACATATTGTATTATTATACTAAAAGGAGGGGGTCGCAGACGTTGCGCGCCGCAACATAGCCATTAAACCTACATTCCCGCTGTATTGAGCGCGTTGGATCATCGATGCCAGCGCGTCGACACCGATGGAAATCGACGCGGCACGCGCGTGGCATCACTGGTAAAGATAAGTTTTTGCAACACGACCTGGTCTTGATCGCACTGGCACCCCCAAAGAGCACCTATGAGAGCCGTGAACATCCGTCGCGTCCGGAAGCTGGTATGAGCGTAGCAGTGCAACTCATCGGCCTTGATTGGGGCACCACCAGCCTGCGTGCTTATCTATACGGTGTAGATGGCAAGGTCGTGGCGACGCGCCAGCACGCATGGGGCATACGTCATTTACCGGAGGGCGGGTTTCCCGCGGCGTTGCGTGCCATCACAGCCGGATGGCCGCTTTGCACCATCGTGGCTGCCGGCATGGTGGGCAGCCGACAAGGCTGGCATGAGGTGCCTTACATCAACGTGCCCGCGGATGTCGCCGCCATCGCTAAAGGCATGTTCCACATCGACGCGTGCACCGACCGCAACATGTGGATCGCACCTGGATTGCGTCAAGACCCGCCTGCAAATGTCATGCGCGGTGAGGAAACCCAAATTATTGGCGCGCTGGCGCAGCAGTCGGAACATCGGGCGAATGCCCGTTTCGTACTCCCGGGCACTCATAGTAAATGGGCGACCGTCAGCGACGGTCGCATTACTGCGTTCGATACGATCATGACCGGCGAGATTTACGCGCTGCTCATGAAGCACTCCATACTCGGCGCAGGTGTATCGGTCGAAAAGGAACAACCCGTCCCGAACGACGCATTCCTGTGCGGACTACGTAGCGCCAAAGAAAGTGCAGCGGCCGGCGCATTCAGCCGTTTGTTCTCCTCGCGAGCCCTGCTATTGGCGAATCAGCTTCATCAGGACGACGTGCCGGAATTTCTCTCCGGACTCTTGATCGGTGAAGAGTTTCGCATTGCATTGGTACGCGACGGCGGCGACAACCGCGTGCCGCTGTGCCTGATCGGCGAGGCTTCGCTTTGCGATCGCTATGCCGTAGCTGCCACATATTTCGGTTATGCGCCACCGATAGTCGTAGGCGATGCGGCGGCGCAAGGACTGTGGCAACTAGCATCGGTGAGCGGTTTGCTGACCCAGTCAGCCTCGTACGCATTTTCTGGAGTAGACGCATGATTCGCGTTTGGCTGGATGACCTCCCCTTGGTGGCGATTCTTCGTGGCATACGCCCCGAGGAGGTGCTCGATGTGGGCCATACGCTTTACGACGCTGGATTTCGCGTCATCGAAGTACCGATGAATTCGCCGGAACCGCTCGATAGCATCCGACAACTGTCGTCGTCCTTAGGCGAGCGCTGTCTTATCGGCGCCGGCACCGTGCTGCGTAGCGAACATGTGGCGCAGATCGCTGCCGCGGGCGGTCGTCTGATCGTCATGCCGCATGCGGACGTCGCCATCATCACCGCCGCCAAGCGCGCGGGGATGTATTGCGTCCCCGGCGTTGCGACACCTACGGAGGCGTTTGCGGCAATCCACGCTGGCGCCGATGCGATCAAGTTATTTCCCGCCGAGCAGATTACGCCCGTCGTGCTCAAGGCATGGCGCGCAGTGATACCGCGCGATCTCGCCATATTGCCGGTGGGCGGCATTACACCCGAAACCATGGCGCCCTACATCGCAGCAGGCGCCAGCGGTTTCGGTCTCGGCTCGGCGCTTTACGTCCCAGGTCGCGATACGGACGACATACGCCGCCGCGCCCACGCTTTTGCCCAGGCCTGGAAGGCAGGCATCGCATCTCAAGGAACCCATGCATGAAGATCACTCGTCTCACGACCTTTCTCGTTCCGCCGCGCTGGTTGTTCGTACGCATCGATACCGATGAGGGAATCAGCGGCTGGGGCGAACCGGTCGTGGAGGGCCGCGCGCATACGGTCGCTGCCGCCGTCGAAGAACTGGCCGATTACCTGGTCGGCAAGGACCCGCGCCATATCGAAGATCACTGGAGTGTTTTATACCGCGGTGGTTTCTATCGTGGCGGCCCGGTGCTGATGAGCGCCATTGCAGGCATCGATCAGGCGTTGTGGGATATCAAAGGCAAGCATCTCGGCGTGCCCGTGCATACGTTACTGGGTGGTCCAGTGCGCGAGCGCATCCGCGTGTATTCGTGGATTGGCGGTGATCGCCCAGCCGATACGGCCAAGGCGGCGAAGGATGCCGTCGCGCGTGGCTTCACCGCCGTCAAGATGAATGCCACGGAAGAAATGCACTTCGTCGACACCCATGCCAAGGTGCAACGCGTCCTCGAAAACGTGCAGGCCGTGCGCGATGCCGTCGGTCCGGATATCGGGCTTGGATTGGATTTCCACGGACGTGTGCACAAGCCCATGGCCAAGGTGCTGATGCGCGAACTCGCGCCGTTCAAGCTGATGTTTATCGAAGAGCCGGTGCTTTCCGATCATCTTGAAGCCATTCCGGAGCTCGCGGCCATTTCTCCCGCGCCGATCGCATTGGGCGAGCGGTTGTATTCGCGCTACGACTTCAAGCGGGTATTCACCACCGGTGGCGTGGACATCATTCAGCCCGACCCGTCGCATGCAGGCGGCATCACTGAGACGCACAAGATCGCCGCAATGGCGGAAGCCTACGATGTGGCGTTGGCCTTGCATTGCCCACTCGGCCCCATTGCGCTGGCCGCGAACCTGCAACTCGATGCGATCTGCCACAACGCATTCATCCAGGAGCAGAGTCTCGGCATCCACTACAACGCCGCCAACGACTTGCTCGACTACGTCACCGATCGCAGCGTCTTCGCCTACGAAGATGGCTTTGTATCGATCCCCGGCGGACCGGGCTTGGGTATCGAGGTTAATGAGGCGTATGTCGCGGAACGCGCCGCGATCGGCCATCGTTGGCGCAATCCAATCTGGCGTCATACCGACGGCAGCGTGGCCGAGTGGTAAGCACTTCTTTTCCTGCGAGATTCGACATGTCTTCGTTTGCCACTTATCCAAGTCTCGTCGATCGCGCCGTCTTGGTTACCGGCGGCGCCACGGGTATAGGCGCGGCGTTCGTTACCCACTTCGCGCAACAGGGCGCACGCGTCGCATTCCTCGATATCGACGAGAAGGGCGCGGTGGCCTTGCGCGCTGCGCTGCCCGACGTGCGTCATTCGCCGGTATTCCTGCCATGCGATGTGACGGATATAGAGGCATTGCGCACGTCGATCGCAACGGCGAGTTCGCACATCGGCACGATCGGCGTGCTCATCAACAATGCTGCGAACGATCGGCGCCATCGCCTGGAAGACACCACGCCCGGGGAATTCGAACAAAGCATCGCCGTCAATCTGCGCCATCAATACTTTGCGACGCAAGCCGTGGTGCCTGGCATGCGCGAACTCGGCGGCGGCTCGGTGATCTGCCTGGGGTCCACCGGGTGGATGATCAAGAACGCCGGCTATCCGATGTATGCGATGGCCAAATCGGCGGTGCATGGTCTGGTCAACGGCCTCGCGCGTGAGTTGGGCAAGGATCGCATTCGCATCAATGCGCTCGTGCCTGGCTGGGTTATCACCGACAAGCAACGCGAGCTGTGGCTGGATGAAGCCGGCGAACGCGAAATACAGCAAAAACAGTGCATGCCCGGCTACCTCGCCGCGGACGATCTCGCGCGTGCAGCACTGTTCCTCGGTGCAGACGACAGCCGTATGTGCACCGGTCACGACTTCATCGTCGACGGCGGATGGGCATGACGCCAAGCGCCACGCTGGTGCTGGACGCACGCAATACGCTGGGTGAAGGCGTGACGTGGTGCGCGCGCCAACAAGCGCTGTATTGGACCGACATCCACCAATCCTCGCTTTGGCGGTTTCGGCCCGCAGACAACAGTACGCGCCAATGGCCTATGCCCGAACGACTGGCATCGTTCGCGTTATGCGAAGAGGACGGTTGGTTCTTGCTAGGCCTGGCCAGCGGTCTCGCCTTCTTTCACCAGGAAACCGGCGAACTGATCAGGATCGCCGACGTGGAGCCGGGGTTACCGACGCGCATCAACGACGGCGCATGCGATCGTCAGGGTCGATTCGTATTCGGAACGCTGCACGAGCCGGCTGCCGGTGAAATACGTCGCGCAGCGGGTAGCTTTTACCGGTTGCATATCAACCTCGACCTCGAACAACTGGCACTTGGGCCAGTGGCCATCAGCAACAGCATCGCCTTCAGTCCCGATGGCGCGACGATGTATTACTGCGATTCGATGACCGGCTTGGTGCGTCGCTGTGCCTATGGCGACCACGTTGCCGATATACGCGTCCATGTCGATGTGTCGCATCTCGACGGCGACCCCGACGGCTCCGCCATCGACACCGAAGGCGGCCTGTGGAACGCACAGTGGGGATTGGGGCGCGTGGTGCGCTACGACCGCGACGGAAAGGAAGATCTCGTCATCGCCGTGCCGACCCGGCAACCGACCCGCGTCGCCTTTGGCGGCGAGCATCTGAATACGCTTTACATCACCAGCGCGCGCGACGGCCTTGGCGCCGAAGCGCTGGCCAACGATCCGCATGCCGGAGGCCTGTTTGCCGTCGATGTGCCGTTCACCGGCCTACCCGAACCGCGTTTTTCCGGCCGCCCCGTGCGAACCGGTCACGCCATGTATTCCACGACACCGACATGAAGATGCCAGTCCAGGCGTCCATACCGTTTATCCGACCGGGGAGTCATCCATGAATGCCATTGCCACACCCGTTGCGACGCACGCGAAAACCACCGCGGTATTTACCTGCGTGCTCGCTGCGCTCGCCGGGCTTATGTTCGGTCTCGATATCGGCGTGATATCGGGTGCGACGCAGTTCATCCAACGCGACTTCGCAATCTCCGACCACATGGTGGAATGGATCGTCAGCGGCATGATGTTCGGCGCCGCGATCGGTGCATTGTTGGCCGGCTGGATGTCGGCCGCGCTAGGCAGAAAGCGCTCACTGATTCTCGGCGCGATACTCTTCGTCGTGGGCTCACTACTCTGCGGATTCGCCTGGTCGCCTTACACGCTGATCGCCGCACGCGTGGTGCTGGGTCTGGCGATCGGCATATCGACGTTTACCGCACCGCTTTATTTGGCGGAAGTCGCACCGGAATTCATCCGTGGCGCGATGGTTTCCCTGTATCAGCTGATGATTACCATCGGCATCCTGGTTGCATTTCTCTCGGATACCGCCTTCAGCTACAGCGGAAACTGGCGCCTGATGCTTGGCGTGATCGCCATCCCCGGGGCGCTGTTCTTGTTTGGCGTTTTCTTCCTTCCCGACAGTCCCCGTTGGTTGATGATGCGCAACCGTGATGCCGAAGCACTCGACGTGCTGCAGCAACTACGCGGTGATCCGGATGTCGTGACGCGCGAGGCCGATGAGATCAAAGAACAGCTGCGCACACCGCAACGCGGCTGGCACCTGTTTCTGGAGAACAGCAATTTCCGCCGTTCGGTGGGGTTAGGCGTGTTGTTGCAGCTGATGCAGCAATTCACCGGCATGAACGTGGTGATGTACTACGCGCCGCGGATCTTCAAGGACATGGGCTACGACACCACGTCGCAGATGTGGTTTACGGCCATCGTCGGTCTGACCAATGTGCTGGCAACCTTTATCGCCATCGGCTTGATCGACAAGTGGGGTCGCAAGCCGATCCTGTACACCGGCTTCGCCGTGATGGCGATCGGGCTCGGCGTGGTCGGCGCAATGATGGGTGTGGGCGCAGTTTCGCATGCGATGCAGCTGTTCACCGTTGGCATGCTGCTGGTCTTTATCGTCGGTTTTGCGATGTCCGCCGGCCCGCTGATCTGGACGCTATGTTCGGAAGTGCAGCCGCTCAAGGGTCGCGATTTCGGTATCGGTTGCTCCACATTTACGAATTGGGTCGCTAACATGATCGTGGGCGCTACATTCCTCACCTTGCTCAACAGCGTCGGTCATACCGAGACATTCTGGCTGTATGCAGCACTCAACCTGGTCTTCATCGGGTTGACCTTCTGGTTAGTGCCGGAGACGAAGGGTGTGACGCTCGAGCACATCGAACGCAACCTGATGAGCGGCCATCGGCTACGCGACATCGGGCAATAAATTTCGGCGATGTTTCTTCGGCGACCGGCCGGTAACGTCCGGCCGGTCGCTACACTCATTCACGTGTCACGCTGACCCGATTCAAGCGCCGATGGCCTGCAGCAACTGTTGACGCCCGTCCTCCAGTATTTCCTTGGCGAGGGCAGGATCCGCCTCCACGACAGCGCGCGAAAGTAGCAGCGATCCGACCATCTGACTGAAAAGTGCGATCGCCTTCTTTTTCTTCTCTTGCGGATTTTCGCCGTCGATCACACTCGCCAGCTGATCGAAATTCCAAGCCAGTCCGTGCGCATAGGATTGCCGCGCTTCCTTGCCGAGTCGCCGCACATCGCCGGCGAATCCGGTCAACGGACAACCCGTCTCGATATCGGTTAGGTGGTCCGGCGACAGGTACCCATTGATGTGCTGCTTCATGGGGTCGATCGACTTCGCCTTCGACGCTTGGATGCTGGCAACGAGCTGGGCTGCGCCATCCTCCATCGCCTTGACCATCACGGCGGCGACCAAGGCGTCTTTCGATGTGAAGTGGTTGTAGAAGCCGCCCTGGGTGAAACCCGCGGCCTTGGTCAGCTCTGCCAACCCCACCGCGGCCACCCCGCGCTCGCGGAAAAGCTTTTCCGCAGCGGCGACGATAGCGCGTTTATTTTCAATAGCTTGCTGCTTCGAAACACCCATATTCCTACTCCTCTCCGACGCCCCGTTCGTGGTCCGCCCAAAACACAATGGCGATCACCATTGACAATCGCCCAAGACGGTGCCATTCTATCTCATGTCGATGGTGATCACCATCGTGATTTCATTCTAGCGCAAGGCGGGCAAACGTCCAGTGCTGAGAGCGCACCGACCAACCACCGCTGGAACGCATCGTCACTTGAGCTCAGCCATCGCAGAGGAAACGACCATGTCAAAGACGTCGCCCGAACAGAACAAGGCCCTTGTCATCAAGGCATTCGACACGCTGTTCAACAAGCGCGACTACGAAGCCGCTGCGCGCTTTTGGTCAGACAACTACATCCAGCACAGCGCGCATATCGAACCGGGCCGCGACGGCCTGTTCAACCTGATCCGCCATATTCCCGACACCTTGCGTTACGAGCGCGGCTTGATTCTCGCCGAGGGCGATTACGTCATCGTGCACGGACGTTTCTCCGGTATGGGCCGTCCAGCGGCATGGATCGCTGCGGATGTCGTCCGGATCGAAGACGGCAAGCTCGCCGAACACTGGGACGTCTTGCAAGACGAAGCAACGCAAACCGAATCCAAGAGCGGATTGCCCATGTTCGGCAATCGCTTTCCCGCTTGAACCCTTCCAAGGAGAACTCCCATGAAACTCACTGGCAACACGATCTTTATCACCGGCGGTGGCTCAGGCATCGGCCGCGGGCTCGCCGAAGCGCTGCACAAGCTGGGTAACAAGGTCATCATCGCCGGTCGGCGGCGTAGTCATCTCAATGCAGTGATTGCAGCCAATCCTGGCATGGAAGCGATCGAGCTCGATATCAACGATCCGGCTAGCATCGATCGCGTGGCAGCAAAGTTGATCGTCGATCATCCCGAACTAAACGTGCTCATCAACAATGCCGGCATCATGCAACCCGATACCGCTGCCGGAAAGATCGACGACGCGTTGTTGACCTCGACCATCACGACGAACCTTATCGGGCCGATCCGCATGACGTCGGCGCTGATCGAGCATCTAAAAAGCAAGAACAACGCTGTCGTGGCCTACACGAGTTCCGTTCTTGCCTTCGTACCGTTGGCCGTTACCGCCATCTATTCGTCGACCAAGGCGGCGCTTCATTCGTACATCCTGTCGCAACGTTTCATGCTGCGGAATACCGGAGTTCGCGTACTTGAGATCGCGCCACCGTGGGTGCGCACCGAACTCATGAACAGCCAAGAGGCCGAACAAGCCATGCCGCTAGATCAGTTCATCGAGCAAACGATGGCGATCCTGGGCACGGATGCGGACGAGATCGTGGTCGATGCCGCCAAGCAGTTCCGCTCCAATGTCGGTCCGGACGAGCATGGCTTCGTCAATGGTTTTAACGACGAGGCGCTTGCGATCTTCGGCGGTGGCTAAGCCTGCGAAATAACGGAGGCGCCCCGGCGCCATCGTTATTCCATGCTTGAAAGGTATGCCCCCAGCCTACAAAGTCTTTTTTAAGACGCGCTGCAGAGGTATACATTTCTCACGGTAACGGCAGGAACCCGGATCGAAGACGATGCTCAAAAGGTTTCTCGCTTGATCATCGTCTTCTACAACGCGAAACGACTCTCCCACCATCATCCTTTGAGGGGATACGACTATGACGCAGTCCACATCGTCCACCGCCAGAACGATCAAAGTCCCTGGACCGGATCATCCCATTACGGTCGAACGCAATGCTCGGCGCGTCGTCGTGAAAGTCGCGGGCCGCGTTATCGCCGACACACGCCATGCGCTCACGCTGAAAGAAGCGAGTTACCCGCCGGTCCAATACATCCCTCGCCAAAACGTGGACATGACATTGCTGGAGCGTACAGACCACGCCACCTACTGCCCCTACAAAGGCGAGTGCGCTTACTACAGCGTGCCGGTCGGTGGCGAGCGCACTGTGAATGCGGTGTGGACGTATGAGCAACCCTACGACGCCGTCGCGCTGATCAAGGACCACGTTGCGTTCTATCCGGATCGCGTCGAGGCGATGGAAGAGCTCGATCACTGATGTCCCTCCGACAGTGAGGGAAAGTTACAACGGTTGACCGAGCCGGGCTTCGAGCAACGGTCGAAACGTGCGGCTGACATGGACACGATGACCGCCGCGCAAGACGAGATCGAATTCCCCGTGCGTGGCTGGCTCCAAATGCAGAATGCTGTCGATGTTGACGACGGTCGAGCGATGCACGCGAACGAAGCGGCGCGGATCGAGCTGTCCGACGAGTTCGCCCAGGGCGGCGCGATGGATGATGCGTTCGCGCCCCACATGCAATGCTACGTAGATGCCCGCGCTTTCGATGCAGTCGATCGATTCGACGCGGATCAGATCGGTCTTGTCGCGTTCCCGGATGACGACGCGATCGAGAAACGGCTTGTCCAGCCGACGGTCATCGAGCAGTTTGAGCACACTCTGGCCGAATTCGCGCACATACTTATCGTCCAGGCGCGCTTTTGCGCGTGAGAAGGCGGCCTCCATGCGCTCATCGCCGTATGGCTTGAGCACATAGTCGATGGCGGCCGATTCGAAGGCGCGCACGGCATGCTGATCGAAGGCCGTCACAAAGACCGTCACGGGCATGCGCTCGATGCCGATCGCATCGATCACACCAAGGCCATCGAGGCCCGGCATTTGAACGTCCAGAAAAACAACGTCGGGCTGCTTGTGCAGGATCGCTTCGACGGCGTCGAGCCCATTCTCGGACTCCATCGTTTCGCCGACGTCGGGGTCGTTGTCCATCAATTCGCGCAGACGCTGGCGCGCCGGCTGCTCGTCGTCGACGATAAGAATCCGATAAGTACGTTTCTCACTCATTGCCATGCGCCTCCACCACGCGCGTGGGTATCGAGACACGGACACGCGTGCCGCCACCTTCGCGTGGACCAATCTGGAGACCTGCATCCTGCGCAGGATGGAGTGTGACGATACGCTCGCGGGTGACGCCTAGCCCCAAGCCAACGCGATCGTCCATCCAGTCAGCGCCGAGGCCGACGCCATCGTCTTCGACGAGGATGCATAACATGGCGTCGTCGATCGTCGCCCGTACCCAAACGGTACCGCCGCCCGGTCGCGGCGACAATCCGTGGCGAACTGCGTTCTCGACCAGCGGTTGCAGGATCAGGCTTGGCACCATGATGTCGCGAGCGGCATCGGGAACCTCGACGACGACATGCAACGCATCGCCAAAGCGGGTCTTCTGGATGGCGAGGTAATGGCCGAGGAATTCCAGCTCTTCGCTGAGGCGTACTTGCTGACGACGTCCGGACTCCAGCGAAAGACGCAGCAGATCGCCCAGTTGCTCGATCATTCCACGCGCAAGCTTGGGCTGATTGACGACGAGGGAGGAGATGGTATTGAGCGCGTTGAAAAGAAAGTGCGGATCGAGCTGCATGCGCAGGACATTCAAGCGCGCCTCGGAAAAATTGCGCTCCAGCCGTTCGAGCCTTAGCTGCGCAGCAAGATAGTGCTGGCTGTATTGCACCGCTTGCCAACTGCCGACCACGAGCAGGTAGACAAGGAGGCTCCACAGGAATCCACCCTTCAGGGTCTCATGTAAAGGACCGAGGCTCATCGCGTCTGTCCATGCCATCGCACCCAGGATCACCTGAAGCAGCGCACTGACGTAGCTGTAAACCAAGGTGATCGGAACGCCGATGACAATGTGCGCGGCAAGCCGCGTTCCGAGGCTGTTCACGGCGATGGGCAAGCGTCGATCCACCGCAATGATCGCCGGGACCAGCAATCCCCATGCCCACCAATCCGCCAGCGAGGCGCGCAACAGGTGCCACCACGCTGCGCTCGACGCAAAACGCGGCATCGCGAAAACGACACCGACGGCCGTCCAGGCTAACAGTGAGACAAACGCCAGACGTAACCTGGAATAGGAGCCGTTTTCCATACGACGAGCATAGTTCCAAATCGGGCGCGCCATCGTCCTCGCAAATCTCGCCGAACGCTCATGTCATCCTACATGGGTGCGTCAATCGAGCCCACTCCACCTGGTTCGGCGAACGCTTGATCGATCACGCCGTGGCGGGATTCGACGAATAAGTGATGGCAACGATGCGCCAGCCATCCCCCGTCTTGACCAGTTGCCACGTTTCGTCGCCGCGGTTCTCGACTTTGCCATTGATCATAAAGTCGAAGTGAAAATAGACCGAGGCCACTGCACCGTCGCTCGAAATACGAATGTCGGTATGACGAGGATCGAGATCCGATGTTGTGCTCGATACGAAGGTGGCGAAATCCTGATAGCTGCTGACGCGAACTTTCTGCGTCGAGGCCTTCTTCGCCCGCATGGTGGCGAACGCTTTGTCAGACAGTACGGTCACCCACGTACTGCCGTGGTCGAGAAAGAGTTCGGAAACACCTTTTCCGTCATGCGTGACTACGGCATGGTGAAACGTTTCCATAACGTGCTGGATATCTGCCACATCTTGCGATGCCGTAGTGGCGGTACCTTCGGGTTGATCCATGGCAGTGACGTTGGTGCCGAGTAGCAGAAGGATGCTCCCGATGAAAACAATCTTTTTCATAAATGCCTCGTTGGATAGATGCGCATGGCAACGAGGCAAAAATAGGTTTTCCCAAGGGTTACGTGGGCGTATATGTTACGAATTGGCCTAAGCCGGTCCTCAAACGGTCAAGCGTCGGCACCAAGCGGACGATGAATGGCACCCTTCATTTTGATGAGTGCCGATCATTACGGCGGCTGAAAAATCCAATAGGTACATAGATTTGCCGTATGGATGCGCTGTCGATCCACTTCGTATCATCCGGCGAGACGCCAGCGGAACACGCCGCTAGGGTGCACGCACTCAAGCTGCGGTAGATACCCATGCAAAAGCGATTTATTCGTGCGGTCTGTGCGCTCGGTGTTTTGGGCGCCGCGTCGGCCTTCGCCTCGACGGTCACTCCCTTGCCGATTCCATTGGTCGCCGACAACTGGCAGGTGAGCGGCCAAGCGACGTTCATTGCCAGGGAAGCCTTCCCGCACGGCATTCTTCAGGTGACGTCCGAGAGTGAGCAAGGCTTTGTTGCACTGAAAGACAAGCACTTCGACAGCGGCACCATCGAGTTCGACATCAAGCCCGTTGGCGAGGAAATGCCAGGCATTCGTTTTCACCAAAAAGACGGCGACACCGCCGACATGCTTTACATCCGGGTCAGTCCCGACTGCCCGGCATCTCAGGACTGTCTGCAGTACGTCCCCATCATCAAAGGCCGCGTACTGTGGGATGTCTATCCGCAGTATCAAGCGTCGGCGCCCTTTCGCGAAAACGAATGGAATCACCTTCGGCTCGTCATGTCAGGCAAGCGTATGAACGTATACGTGAATGGACGAGCGGAACCATCGCTACGCGTCGCGCATCTGGAAGGCGAGGCGAGCACCGGAACCATCGCGTTCGAGGGCACTGCTTACTACGCCAACCTTACGCTTGCGCCCGGTGTGACCGATGGCCTCGAGCCCAACGCTTCCGCGGACCCTGCCGCGGGTGATCACCGCTATCTCGTTCGATGGAAAGGCACCGATCCCGTATCGATGGACACCACGGACCGCCTCAGTCTGTCGAACATGCCTTCATCGGGCTCGCGTTGGTCGCCGGTCACGGCCGACTACGGCGGCCTTATCAACTTGAGCCGATTTCACGCCCCGACACCCAAACCGTCGCCTCCGCAAGTGATCTGGCTTCGCACCACCGTGCAGTCCGATCGCGAACAGGTTCGGCACGTGGCCGTCGGCTGGCTGCGCGAGATTTGGGTATACGCAGATGGCAAACCCGTATTTTCCGGTAAGAATCTCTACAACGTAAAAGGGGGCCGCAAAGCCCCCGATGGCCGCCTATCACTGGAGAACGACCGCTTCGATCTCCCTCTGCACGAAGGCGCGAACGACATTGTCGTCGCCATCGATGGCAATACGCCCGACATGAGAGGACGTTACGGCTGGGGTTTCATCATGCGGATGGATCAGGCTGAAGGGATGGCAGAGAAATAGCACCAAGGCTCTGCTATATACCGGGCGCATGAGCCGCGCCCGGGGATGAAGTCCGTGTAGTCTAAACGCCACTTGCGCGACCAACCCTTGCGGAACAGCCACTTCAACGGACATTTCCATCATGCCCTTCACGTCAGATCCGCAGCCTATCGCATCTGCAAGCCAACGATCATTGATCGTCATCGCCACGGGGGTGGTGCTTGCATTGCTGTATTTCGGTAGAGAGGTGATGGTTCCCATCATCCTGGCCTTGATATTGGCCTTGTTGATGGCGCCTTTCGTGCGCCTGCTGCTGAAGATGAGGTTGGGCCATGCGTACGCTGTGCTCATCGCCGTGCTGTTGCTGGCCACGGTTGCAACCGGACTTATGACAGTCATCGGCTCCCAGATCGTGCATCTGGCAGAAAGTCTTCCCCAATACGAAAGGACCGTTCAGGCCAAACTGCAAATACTGCATGACCTGACGATAGCTCGCCTGGGGGCGATGCAGGGCGAAGCCGGCAAGGTCATCAACGCATTTGGCGCCAGCAGTGTTGCGGGGCAGGGCCAAGCAGCACCTGTCGCACCTTCATATACGAATGCGATGGAGGTCCCGGTTCTGGCCAGCCCGTGGAACGCGATAAGGAGTGTCCTGTCCTCGCTATGGAGCCCCTTGGAGACCGCCGGGATCGTGCTGGTCGTTCTCGTGTTTGTTTTGCTCGAATATGAATCTTTGCGTGATCGCTTTATCCGCGCCATCGGCGGCGCCGATCTACGCGCAACGACAGCAGGGATCAATGACGCCGGCGAGCGTCTTTCCCGTTTTTTCGTCTCGCAGTTTTCGGTGAATTTCGGCGTGGGTCTCGCGATATGGCTGGGACTGGCCGCCATCGGACTTCCCAATGCATTGCTTTGGGGTGCGCTTACCGCTGTGCTGCGCTTCGTGCCTTACGTGGGCGTGTGGCTGGCGGCACTGCTTGCCGCGTTGCTCGCTGCGGCCGTTACCCCGGGGTGGTCGCTTCTACTCATGACCCTGGGCCTGTTCGTCGTTGTCGAAGCGATCGTGAGTCAGCTGCTGGAGCCGCAGCTGTATGGCCATGCGACGGGTTTGTCGCCCCTAGCCGTCGTCGTTTCGGCCATCTTCTGGAGTTGGCTTTGGGGGCCCATGGGGTTGGTGCTGTCTACGCCTCTGACACTTTGCCTGGTGGTGATGGGACGACATGTCAGGGGGTTCACGTTGTTGGGAATTCTGCTTGGAGACACGCCTGCATTGACGTTGCCGCAGCGGTTCTATCAGCGTGCGCTTTCTGGGGACGCCGATGAAATCATTGCGGCCGCGCGCACCTTCTTAAGGCAACGGTCGATAGCCAGATATTGCGATGTCGTATTGTTGCCGGCGCTACAGCTTGCGCAGATGGATCTTGCGCAGAAAGCGATCGGTCCGGAACAACTGCTCAAGGCGAGAACAGCGGTCGTCAAAGTCATCGAGTCGCTTGGAAGGGAAACGCCTTCGCAACCGCGGTGGCGCCGTCGTACTTCCGTTCTCGATGAAGACCTGGTGCATTACCTTCGGCAGCAACGCGAGCATGTTGCAGGACGCTGGCAGGGGCCGCTTGCCGTAGCGCCTGGATCGATCGTGCTCTGTATGGGGGGTGGCAACCCCTATGACGACTTGGCGACGGAGATACTCGTGCGCATCCTTCGCGATCTCCATGTCGATGCACGGCACGCCTCTCTAAGAGATGTAGAAGACTTTGAAGCGGAGATCCATCCGGAAGCGACACCGAACGCCGTTTCCATGATTCACGTCGTCAATGCTTTCGGTGCAAGCGGGTGGGAATCCAGCGACGCGGTAGCCAGGGAAGTACGAAAGCGATTCGCGGACGCCATCATCATCGCCGTGCTTCTTCCGCATCTCTTGGAAACGCAGGAGCCACCGGAGCTGGGCGAGTACATCGATCGAATCGCCCAGTCCTTTGAACAAGCATCGCAATATACGATCGAAAAGTTTATGAAATAACTGGCGGCGAATGACATGCAGCCGCTAGGCCTGCGCTCTGCTAAGGGGATGGTAATGAGGGTGTCGCGTTTTTGTTGCCTGTGCATCGGCGTTTTGCTCGCAAGCCAAGCTTGGGCTGACAGCTGCCAATTGAAGGATTACGGCACGTTGCCGGTGGAAATGGTCGGTGGGCGGGCCACGACCATGGTGAAAATCAACGGGAACAATACGCGCTTCGCCCTCGACACTGGGGCGTTCTTCAACATCATGTCGAGTGCCAACGCGGCGTCGCTGGGACTCAAGCTGCGACAAGCGCCGATGGGTTTTCGCATCAGCGGTATTGGAGGCCTTGCGGATGCCCAGATCACGCGCGTCAAGGAATTCGGCATCCTCGATACGACGCTCAAGAATATTGATTTCATCGTCGGCGGTACAGATTCGGGCTATGCATTGCTTGGCGCCAACTTGCTCGATTTCGCCGATCTGGAAATCGATCTGGCACATGGCAAATTGACTCTGTTCAAGGCGGAACACTGCGATAAAGTGTCGCTGGCGTATTGGTCCAAGGATGGCAAGTACAACGTCGTCGATATCGAGCCGGCCGCCAACGGAATCGACCGACGCACGTTGCTCAGCGTGACGATAAATGGCAAGAAGGTGCAAGCGGTACTCGACTCGGGGGCGTACGCCACCATGCTAAGTCGAAGTGCCGCCGAGCGGATTGGCATCGATCTCAATGCGCCCGATGTCAAAGCGGGCAACAGCACCTACGGCTTTGGCGCCAAGTTGATCAAGACATGGACGGTACCTATCGATTCGTTCTCGGTCGGCACGGAAACGATCCAGCACAGTCAGATGCTGGTGATAGACGGACGACTTGGCGACGACAAAACCGACATGCTGCTTGGCATGGATTTTCTCCTCGCCCATCGCATGTTCATTGCCAACAGCAAGAAGAAAGCTTATTTCACCTACAACGGAGGGCGTGTGTTTGCCTTCGCCGAAGCGCCGAGCGACAGCGACAAATCCGATGCCGGCACTGCGGCGGCGGATACGCCTAAGACCGCGAGTGATTACGCTCTGCTTGGCGAAGCTCACTTGTCTCGCGGTGAGCCGAACGCTGCGGTAGCCGATCTGGACGACGCGATCCGCATGGCGCCCGATCAAGCTGCCTACTATTTTGCCCGTGCAAGGGCGCATGCGGCGGACAAACAGCCCGACGCGGCGCTCGCCGATCTGGACAAATCCTTGAGCCTGGATCCGAAGAACGTCGATGCCTTGCTGCTGCGTGCCCAATTTCGCATCGCGCACAAGGATCGCACGGGTGCGGCAGCCGACGTGACGGCGGCAAGCGCCTTGGCACCTGCGGGATCGTCGCAGGCGCGTTCGATTGCTACCCTGTACATTCAACTGGATCAACCCGCTGCGGCGCTACCCATACTCGACGACTGGATTCGCTTGCATAGCAACAATGACGCCATGCTCGGCTCCGCGCTCAACGAGCGCTGCTGGGCGCGTGGCTTGAACAATCAGATGCTCGACGATGCCTTGAGCGATTGCCGCAAGGCGATCAAGCGCGATGGCGAAAATCCGGCCTACATCGACAGTCTCGGCATGGTGCAGCTGCGGCTGGGACATTATTCCGAATCGATTAAGGCCTATCAGCAGGCCGTCGCAAGAAACCCGCGTTCCGCGTGGTCGCGCTATGGCCTAGGCTTAGCGAAAATCCGCAACGGCCAGACGGACGCCGGCAAGGCCGATCTGGTCGCTGCGCGCGCGCTCGATCCGGAAATCGATGCACGTGCCACCAAGTTTGGCTTGACCGCGGCGGGGCCATAGATTGCATTGACGTCATACCGATCCAGCCCTCGCCGTAACCGTCCATAGAGTCAATTTGCCGAGTGCATACACGCTAGTGGAGGTATCTATGTTTAAGTTCTCACTCTATGTCGCGCTTTTGATGTTCGCCGCTGGCAGCAGCATCGCCGCGCCGGTTGCGTCGCCTTTGGAGCTGCTGGTGCTGGGGTCCGGTGGCCCCGGAGCGACAGGCCGGGCTGGAGCAGGATATGTCGTGTTAGTCGACGGAGAACCACGCATCATGGTCGACGCGGGGCCTGGGACATTTGTACGCCTGGGCGAGGCAAAGCTGTCATTAGCGAAGATCGATATCGTCCTGCTAACGCACTTGCATATCGATCACACCGGCGAATTGCCTGGGCTATTCAAAGCGCGTGCGGTTTCAGGTGATGGCCCAGTCAATGTCCGGGTCTTTGGTCCCACAGGGCATCGTGGCGAAGGCGAGGAGGCCACGTTCCCATCGACCAGCCACTTTATCGATCTGCTGTTCGGTCCCGATGGCGCATACAGTTATCTGCGCGACTTCGCAGCCCCCATGACGATCAATGCAACGGATATCGATGCGTCCACGCATGCCCCCAAGACACCGAAGGTGATTTATTCAGAAAGCGGCCTGGATATTAGCGCGATAGCTGGTCATCACGGCGATGCACCCGCAGTGATCTATCGCATCGACTATCGCGGTCAAAGCATCACCTTCAGCGGTGACATCGATGCCAACGGAATCGACAACCTGCGTCGCATTGCACGACACACCAGCCTGCTGGTCTTCAATTGCGTCGTGCTTGATCCACCTGGATCTCGGCCCGTGCTCTACACCTTGCACACGCCGCCCAAGACGATTGGCGTGGTGGCTGCCGACAGCGAAACGAAAAAGCTGCTGCTCAGTCATTTGTCGCCTTCGATTGATCAACAGCGGGTCAGCGTCGAGGCATCTATTCGTGAGCACTACAAGGGACCGGTAGTGTTCGCCGAAGACGGTATGCACTTGCAACCTTAGTAGGTGTACCGGTGTGTCCGCTTCCGGCCCATCGTCGACATCGAATAGCATGCACTCAGGGTGCACTCATCGCTGGAACATTTTGTCACCGCTACCGTGAACGACCTATGGTTCGATCGGAAGAGCGATGGAGGCTGACCCAGCCGAAAGCAGCCTAGATCTGCTCAGCCAACGGGTACAGCTCCCGGTTCTCGCGCTGCACGCGCAAATGCAGCGCCTTGAACACGTCATTCGCATCGCGGCGAAAACCGTCCGGATCCTGGCCGATTTTTGTTGCCAGGTTCCAGCGCGAGGCGAAGGCGGCGTAGACCTGCGCCAAATCGCCCATTTCGTCCTGAAACCGTTTGCCGGTCTGCGCAATCTGCGGGTCTGTGGCCTGTAGAAGTGCCGGATATAACACGCGGTCTTCGGCAGCCAGGTGCAATTTGATGACTGCACTCATGGCGATGAGTTGGCCAAGGATGGCCTGTGCATGCTCCTGTACGCCGGATTGCACGAGTTCACGCAGCTTAGTGACCGAGGCCAGCAATTCCACGTGTTCGCGTTTGAAGTGTTCGATATTCATATCCCTCCATGCCTCCGGTTGAGCCCTGGAAGCTATCGGCGGGAAGTGCAGGGGACTTGAGGGAAGGCTGTCGAGCGAATGACTGCAGACCCGCGCCCTGATAGCTCCGCGAGCGCTTCGCAGGTCCCTAACCTACTGCCTTCGATGCAGCGCCGAGGAAGCGTTCGACGATCTCCGGCAGCATCGGCTCAACGGGGATCGTGTAGTGGGTGGTGTTCGGCAAGATGGCGAGCTCGTTTGCGGGCCGCAGGGAGCCATCGATTCCGGCATCGCGCTGGCCGCCTCCCAGCGCCTTCCAGAACTCGACCATGTGTTCGGGCCGAATAGCGTCAGCGTCGGCATAGACCAGCAGTGTGCGTGCCTGAAGCTTGGCGACGTCGGTGCTCCAGTCGAAGGGGCGTTTGGTCAGGTCACCGACCTTCCTGAAGAGGTTGGTCCAATCGACATCGGGATAGGCCTTCCCTAACGGCGATGCCTTGACGCCAGGGCCGAACGTGGCAGCGTTAGCCTCCAACTGTTTGAAGGCCGCCACCCCCTCCGGATAAAAGCCGTCCTGCCTCATTGCCGCGGACACGAGCACGAGCCGGTCGACCACGTCCGGATGGCGGATAGTGGTCTGCAGCGCGACGGTGGAGCCCAGCGAGTAGCCCATGACGTCGGCCTTGCGGAGGTTCAGATGGCCGATCAGCGCGGCAATGTCGTCGCCCATCGTTTCACTGCGCAGTGGCCTGTTGGTGTCTGGCGTGCGCCCATGTGCCTGGAGATGGACGGCGATCACCTGCCTGCCCTTGGCCAGTTCGGCCAGATTGTTTCCGAAGCTGTCTGGGTCGATGCCACCGTGGAGAAGAATGAGCGGCTTGCCGGCGCCATGCACGCTGTAAAAGAAATGCTGGCCATTGACGTCGGCAAAATGCTCATTCGATATGGCGAGAGTCTCCTTGGCTTGAACAGGAAGGACCGCAGTCAGCACTGCGGTCGCCATGGCAGTCTTCAGGAAATCGCGTCTGAGCATATCGTCCTCACGCGGCGCCGAATTGGCCAGCGCGGCCAGTGATCGTGTGTTTCATCGCCATCCTTTCCATGCGCCGGTCGCCACGGTGCGGTCACGATCTGCGTGCGAGCAACTCATCCAGTTGCGCGAACTGTTCGGGCAGGCCTTCCGCCGAACCGGCGAGGGCTTCCTCGAGGGCCGCCTCTGTGGGGTAGAGTTCGTGAAAGGTGACCAGCGTCTTGCCGGCATTTTCTTCGAAGGTCACCGTGGTCACGGCGCCCTGATCGCTATCTTCGTTCGTCCATACGAGACGCTTGTGCGGCGTTACTTCTCTGTACGTGCCGAAGAACGCCATCGGTTGATCGAAGGCCGGATGGCTGAACACGAGGCGATACTTGCCCCCGGTGCGAATATCCATATCGCACGAGAGCAGCGACATGCCTACCGACTTCGGAACCCACCACTGCTTGAACAATTCGGGTTTGCTCCATGCTTCGAAGACGATGTGCGCCGGGGCATTGAATGTTCGCGTCACGACGAGTTCGCGGTCGGACTTGCGCTGCACAACGGTGCGATTCATGGCGGCGGAACTACCTTCTTTTACTTCTGGCATTTGCCTTCTCCTTGCGGTTCAAGTCCTCAACAATCTTGTCCAGCGCGTCGAAACGCGCGCTCCAGAGTTGGCGGTGCTGCTCGATCCAAGCGGCCTCTTCTTCCAGCAGGCGCAGTCCGAGCTTGCAGGTTCGTACGCGCCCGACCTTCTCCGTGATCACGAGCCCCGCTTGCTCCAAGACGCTGACGTGCTTCTTCATGCCCGTGAGGGTCATGTGAAACCTTTGGGCAAGGTCGGTAATTGAGGCGTCTGAACCCCCAAGCTGCTCCAGCACGCCGCGTCGGGTGACATCGGAGAGCGCGGCGAACGTTGTGTCGAGGCGGGTTTGATAGTGAACCATATGGTTCACTGTAAAGCGCACATGGGTGATTTGCAAGCGGATGACCCCGCGGGCGCAAATCGCGCGTAGCTCCTCTGCTGTTCCGAACCTAAACTGCGCATGCCCAGCCACAGTCACGTCCAGTTTGTAGAGTTGGGCAGCTTCCTTTGCGAGTGTCCGCTATTAACCCATAGCGGCAATTGCCGCAATCTGCGAGCGTCAGCACCCGCGCCGTGTTCAGACCCGACCGAAACGTTGTTTAGTTATTACTGGCGCCCGCAAATGACCGCTACTAAGGTCTGCTTCGGATGGACGCGATGAGACTTCGCGCGCTACAGATTTTGAAGAAGCTCAACATCACGTTCTGCGGCGGTTAGGTGATTTCTGGTTCGTAACCGTCTCTGCTCTCCACTCTGCCGCGGCTAGCTTTGAAATGAAGAAATCGGCCAACGCACTGACCTTCGCCGGCCGTGCACGGGCCGTGGGTGTTACGAAATACAGACCGCCTTCGGGCAAGCGCCAATCGATCAAAACGGGTTCCAGCTGCTGGTCTCGGAAATACGGCGTAGCGGCAAACTCGGGAAGTTCAGTGATGGCAAGTCCGGCAAGCACGGTGGGAAGTAATCCTTCCAAACTCGTTGCTCGCAACACGCCGGTGGGTGTGACGGTGCATTCCTCACCGTTTTTGTGAGTAAAGCGCCATACGTCGCGCTTGTTCCTGTTGACGTAGGTCAGGCATTGATGGGCGCCAAGATCATGTGGGTGCTGGGGGCGACCATAGCGAGACAGATAGGCCGGCGATGCGACGACAAACCGACGCACGGGTGCAATGAGACGTGCGACGAGTGACGAGTCTTCCATGATGGCGATGCGAAGAGCGGCGTCAAAGCCTTCGCCAATCAGATCGGCTTGCGCGTCCGCGAGATGAAGATCGACGGAGATATCCGGATAGGTCCGAAAAAACTCGGGCAACAATGGCGCGACCCAGCGAGTGCCAAACGAAAGCGGTGCCGCGAGCTTTACGAGACCACGCGGACGGCTTGAAGTCTCGCGTGCGACATCCTCTGCCTCCTCGGCATCGGCATAAATTTTTGCAGCGCGCTCGGCGAGCGAGCGGCCATAGTCCGTGAGCGCAAGTCGTCGGGAGGTGCGATTGAACAATCGGCCTCCCAGTCGCTCTTCAAGACGGGTAACGGCGCGGGAAACCGTCGCGACCGAGACGCCCATGGCGGTTGCCGCCGCAGCGAACGAACCTTCTTCGGCGACCTTGCCGAACATCGCGAGCCCTTCGAAATCCGGTAGCTTCGACATAACAATCCTGCAACGGTAGTTTTCATTCATTGCTATTTCGAAAAGTAGCACGACGCCATAGATTTGTCTCGTCGCACCACACCACCTCATCCCGGAGACACATCATGGTTCGCAAACTGGAAGGAAAAATCGCCGTCGTGACCGGTGGCACTGCCGGCATCGGCCTCGCCACCGCCAAGCGTTTTGCCATCGAAGGTGCGCAGGTCTTTGTCACCGGCCGCCGCCAGGCCGAACTCGATGCCGCCGTTACGGCGATCGGTCCGAAGGCCACGGGGATCAAGGCCGACTCCGCCAACCTCAGCGATCTCAATCGCCTCTACGAGCGTGTGAAGACCGAGGCGGGTCGCATCGACGTGCTGTTCGTCAATGCTGGCGGCGGCTCGATGCTGCCTTTGGGATCCATCACGGAAGAACAGTTTGACGACACGTTCGGCCGCAACGTGAAGGGCGTGATCTTCACCGTGCAGAAAGCACTGCCGCTGCTGGTCGATGGTGCGTCGGTGATCCTCACGGCTTCCAACGTCAGCATCAAAGGCACACCCGCCTTCAGCGTCTACAGCGCCTCGAAGGCGGCCGTGCGCAACTTTGCACGAAGCTGGACGCTCGACCTCAAAGCTCGCGGCATCCGCGTCAACGTCATCAGCCCGGGCCCGATCAAGACACCTGGCCTCGTCGATCTTGCCGGCCCCGACGCCGCGCAACAGCAGGGCCTGCTCGACTACATGGCTTCAACGATTCCGCTCGGGCGGGTGGGTGATCCCGACGAAGTGGCAGGCGCCGCCGTCTTCCTCGCTTCCTCCGACTCGAGCTTCGTCGCCGGTACCGAACTCTTCGTCGACGGCGGACAGGCTCAGATCTAACGAAAACGCATGGAGTGGCCGGGAGCATTCGAACCGGCCACGCAGTTCGACACACCTCAAACGTCGCCATAGGCGATCAACCACCAAGGACATTCCCATGAACAACCAGACGTATGCACAAACCACGGTCGCCCCCTCGACCATTCCCAGCGCTGTCACCACGATCGTTCCGGCCGTAGGCCGCGTGCTGATCAGCACACTCTTCCTCCTTGCCGGGTTTTCGAAACTCGCCGCACCGGCGATGACGATTGGTTACATCCAGTCCGTCGGATTGCCGTTGCCGTCGATCGCGTTCGGTCTTGCCGCGTTTACCGAGATCGTCGGTGGCATCACGCTGCTGCTCGGCTACCGCACTCGCATCGTCGCGAGCGTGATGTTCGTGTTCACGCTGGCAACCGCCGCGTTCTTCCACAACCACTTCGGCGACCAGAACCAGTTCATCCATTTCTTCAAGAACGTTGCGATAGCGGGCGGTCTGCTGCACGTGATCGCTTTCGGTGGCGGCCGCGTGAGTCTCGATGGCCGTCGGTCCTGACATATCGGCTGGAGCGGCGAAGGTCGCTCCAGCCGCGATCAAAATAAGGAATGATCATGTTAGAAGTTCTCGCATTCGCTACGCCCAACAGCGTCAAAGTTCCGATCGCGCTGGAAGAGATGAAGCTGGATTATCGACTCGTTCCGGTCAATCTGCGTCAAGGTGAGCAGAAGACCGAAGCCTTCCGGGCGATGAATCCCAACGCAAAAGTGCCCGTTCTTATCGACCGTTCTCCCGCGCTCGCAGAAGGCGACGTGGTACTCAGCGAATCCTCCGCGATTCTTGTCTACCTCGCAGAGAAGACCGGACAACTCTTGCCGAAGGATGCTGCCCACCGAGGGAAGGTTTTCGAACAACTCTTCTTTCACGCATCCGGGTTGAGTCCAGCATTTCTACAAGCATTTCAAGTCGCGATGCAGTCTTCGCCACAACCCGAGGCCCAGGCACGCGCTTCAGCAGAGGTTGATCGGGTGCTGAGTGTGATCAATCACAACCTTGAGCATCGCCTATACGTTGCGGGAGACACATACAGCATCGCGGACATCGCCCATTTCGGTTGGATCTGGCGACACCAGGCGATCGGTGCGTCGCTAGAAAAGTTTCCGTCCGTTAGGCGTTGGTATGACGACATCTCCGCACGACCTGCAGTCGTTACAGCCATCGCAAAGACCATGGCGCTCGCTCAATAGCGCAACGTCACACGAACCAGCTTCCTGACGTAGCTTCAATACGAAGCGGAAGTGCGAAAAAGTTTTCCACACCCAATGACCGCCATCCGGTCCACAGTCAATGATTTAGGAGAAGTGTCATGAGTAGTCGCATCGATGAACTGCTTCATCGCAATCTTCAAGAAGTTTTTGGCGAAGGTGACGCGACGCGTCGTCGTGCGTCGATCAAGGAGCTCTATACCGAAGACAGTGCGGTTTACACCCCCATGGGTGTGCTGATCGGGCACGAGGCTCTCGACAAATTTGCCGGCGACCTTCGCGCGACGCACCCGCACTTCGTCTACACACCGCACAGCAAACCGCAGGCTCTTCACAACGCCGGCCGCCTGGCGTGGGGTTCTGGCCCGCGCGGCGAGTCGCCCGACTACACAGGTTGGGATGTGATCATCGTTCGCGACGAGAAGATCGCGGCGCTCTACGTGTTCCTTGATTCAAACCCGGCATGACACTGCCGCTGAAGGAAGCACGCAGCATCTTGTTGTCCCGGATTGGGGAGTTCCGGGTCGCGGGTTGATCTATTACATGATCGTGCTGCTAACAAAAAGACACGTACTTCGCTTATTGCGCAGCCTCGACAAGCGCATGAGCGGCTGTCAGCAGAATCTGCGTCGCATCGTCAGTTGTAAGAAGTTCTGAACTGACGAATGCGCCATTCACCAACAACGCCAGTTGCGCCGCCAGAACATCGGGTTGTGCCACATCGAGTCGCTCTGCGATTGCACCCAAGCGTGATCGGAGCCCGTGCATATGCGCGCGAGCCACATGTCTCGCCGGATGGTCCTGTTCGGGGAATTCGGCAGCGACGTTGATCTGCGGACAACCCCGATAGTTCGAACGCGACAGACGCTCCCCGATCCAGCGCATATGTGCGTCTAGTTCGCCGGCTGGGTCATTCGTGTGTTGAGCCGCGACAGCATCCCATGTCGCCCAGAAGTCGACGTCCTCGCGCTCCAAGAACGCAACGATGAGATCGTCTTTCGTGCGGAAGTGTCGATACAGGCTAGTTTTTGCGACGCCTGCCTGTGCAACCACTAGGTCAACACCAACAGCGCGCACGCCTTGCCGGTAAAAAAGGTTCGATGCGCATTCCAGAATCCGTTCGCGCACTGCCACCGATTCGGTAGTCCGGGTGTCTAAGTTTTGCGTCGGCGAACGGACAGTCATCGCGGGCACCTGATTAACCTTGTTGTTGACATGATACAGACCTTTCTGTAGCGTTTGAAGAACAGACAGGTCTGTATCGTCAAGACAAGGATACTAAGATGAGCAAAAACAAAGAGTTTGTAGCTGTCTATGGTGCGACGGGTCACACCGGAGCCTTCGTCATCGCTGAACTTTTGCGTCGCCGCCTGCCCGTGATTGCCGTGGGGCGCGACATGCCACGCGTCCCAGCGGGCGTGACGGCGCGCATCGCGGCCCTTGATGATGCGGCGGCCCTGGATGAGGCGTTCGCTGACTGCGCCGTGGTGATCAACTGCGCCGGCCCATTCCTGGATACGGCGTCCCCCATCATCGAGGCCGCTTTGCGAGTGGGGAGTGCCTATGTGGATGTGACGGCTGAACAAGCCAGCGCACTTTCGACATTTGAGCTCTACCACGAGCGTGCGCGCGCAAGGGGAGTGACCATCATCCCTGCGGCTGGGTTTTATGGCGGTCTAGCCGATCTTCTCGCCAGCACATTGGTCGGCCAACACTCTGTCGACGACATGACGGTCGCTATCGCACTCGATCATTGGTGGCCGACCAAGGGAACTCGAAAAACCGGCGAGCGCAATCACGTACCGCGCGTAGTTGTCAAAAACGGCAGTTTGGTGCCAATGACGGTTCCTACAACGAAGACGGAATGGACTTTCGATTCGGCGCACGGTGTGCAGGAAATGGAAGAAATGCCCTTCAGCGAGATCATTACGATCTCGCGCCACCTGCACGTGCGAAATCTGCGCGCATATCTCAATACCTCGTCGCTCAATGAAGTGCGTGCCGAGGCGACACCCCAGCCGGTGGCTGTCGATGCGCATGGGCGATCTGCTCAGACATTCGCCATCGAGGTGATCGCGCACGATAGTGCGGGCATACGTCGCGCTGCGGCGCAGGGGCAAGACATCTACGCCGTTACGGCACCGCTTGTTGTCGAGGCGGCCGCACGCATGCTCGAACCCTCTTTCGCTCGAAGCGGTGCACTCAGCCTTGGGGAGGCATTCGATGCCGCAGACTTCCTTCGCTCCGTCGGGTCCGAACATTTGATGTTCGAGCTGAGTGCGACTTGATGCACAACGCCCAGTCCAATCATTCGTCGCTCGCATCAACTACGGACCCGGTGCCTACTTGCTGGCGATGCAGGCCGTACACAATTTTTGCGCATGAAATTTTCGAGGACCGCGAGATGGACTGGCGCAAAAATTGTGGAGTAACGCATCCAGCGCCGTGAATGCACGGCTTAGAATATTATTGCTGGGGACCCCGCTTGCAGTTAATCATTACCGTTTTTTGAGCACCGCCCTACAAGGACATTTAGATGCTGCGCAGACAATTTCTCGGTTTGAGCGTAAGTGCATTGGCCGCTGGCGCGGTTGCCAGCTGTACATCCCGTGTTGGCACGCGTAACACGATGGCCTCTGGATCGACCGGTTTGCGCGAGGAAGCCAACGCTTGGAACGCATCACGGCGTTTTGCCGGCACGCGCTTTGGCAATATCGCCTATGCGGATCGCGGCAGCGGGCAGGCGGCGCTATTCCTCCACGGCTTTCCGCTCAACAGCTTTCAGTGGCGTGGCGCGCTGGATCGCCTGTCACCTTATCGTCGTTGTATCGCACCCGATTCACTCGGTCTGGGTTACACCCAAGTAGCCGCAGGTGTGAACATAACGCCTGCCACTCAGGTTCAGATGCTCGCGGCACTATTGGACGAGCTTTCTATACGCGACGTCGATCTCGTCGCCAATGACAGTGGCGGTGCGGTCGCGCAGCTCTTCCTTACGCGTCATCCTGATCGCGTTCGCACGGTGCTCCTCACCAACTGCGACGTGGAAAATAACTGTCCGCCACCGGCCGTGGTTCCGGTCATCGAATTGGCAAAGAAGGGTCGATTTGCGGACGAATGGCTCGCCCCATGGGTCGCCGACAAGAACCTGGCGCGTTCGGACAAAGGCCTCGGCGGCATGACCTTTACTTATCCGGAGCGGCTTGCCGACGAAACCATCGACATGTATCTCGGTCCTCTGGTCGAATCGCCGCAGCGCAAGGCGTTGACCAACGCTTACGCTATTGGCCTCGCCCCGAATCCGCTGGCCGGCACAGAAGCGTTGCTCAAGCAGATCCAAGTACCTGCGCGCATTGTCTGGGGCACCGGCGACACCATTTTTTCGCAGAACGATGCTGCTTACCTCGACAATGCACTGCCGCGTTCACATGGCGTGCGTCGCATTGAAGGAGCAAAGCTGTTTTTCCCGGAGGAGTTTCCGGACGTTATCACGGAAGAAGTGCGCAAGCTTTGGGCGGTGTAGACGGGTTCGTTCGAGTAGCCGGTACCCGTGGGCCTTCCGCTCACGCAGCCTACGGGTATTGCATCGACGTCGTCCGTCGGGCGCGTCGCGCCATTAAGCAGGAACGTACGTCAACCTAATCATGTCCTCGCCGATCAGATCGCTGGCCACCAGGCGGAGCGGCGGGCGAGGACCCGCGAAGAATGGCGTGCCGTGACCCAGCACGACAGGGCGGAGGTAGAGCCGATACTCATCGATGAGGCCAAGGTCGGTCAGGCTTCGCGCCAGATCTGGGCCGGCGACATCGATCTCCCCGGAGCGCTCGGCCTTCAGTCCCCGTATCGCCGCCTCGATGTCACCGGCTACAAGGATGGCGTTGGGGCCGACTGATGTCAGCGAGCGCGACACGACCCATTTCGGTTTGCTTCGCCACACCGCCGCGAAGTCGTGATCCCCCGTGTCCCAACCAGGTTGATCCCCGTCCCAATAACGCATGATCTCGTACGTGCGGCGTCCGTACACCATGCCCGTCAGGTTGCGCACGTGCTCTATGAAGTGGTGAAAGGCCGACGGATCAGGAGGCCCTAATGCCTGGTGGTCGACATAGCCATCCAGGGACTGCATCAATCCGAACACAAGCTTCGCCATGGCAAATCTCCACTCGTGAGTCTTCAGGATAGTCGTGGTGCGAGTGCCTTAGAACCTGTCTATTCACTACGACGACGAATGGCGAAACCGGAACTCGACGAGCTGCCCAGAAAAATTTTGCTTCCCGTTGTTGAGCTTGACGCGCAAACCCCGTGAAGGCCTGCTTTGGCTCGATAGCGGACATGTGCGGGAGTGTGCCGCCCATCGCGATAACTCCTTCCCATCGTGCTACTCCACGTTCTGGATGTCAGCGATTGCTGCTTTCCGCCATGCTCCACATCAATGCCAGCAACGACATGGCAGCCATCATCACCCACATGCCAATGGCAGACATGGATGGTTCTCCGGCCAACCAATCACGCCAGCCGGCATGAAGCAGCGGCACACTGTCTATGCAGATCCAGCATGCCGCTATCCCCAACAGCGTACCCATCCACAATGGCCATGAGGCTCGGCGGCGACGCGTTGGCAGATGCTGCATGACGCGATCGCTGAAACCGTCGTCGGCAACGGGTCCGTCGAATTGCTGGCGCAACAGCGCTTCGATGGTGTCGTCGTGCGATTCGTTCATGATATTTCCTCGGTGCTCGTATCGCGCCAATCCGCCAGCCACGTCTTCAACTTTGCCTTGCCGCGCATCGCGTGAGTCTTCACTGTGCCGAGCGGCATCGCCAGCACATACGCAGCCTCTTCGTGGCTGACGCCCATCTGCACACAATGCAGCAGCACTACCTGCTCGGCTACGGACAACCGCTGCATGGCGTGCTCCAGGTCGAGTTGTAGGTCAATCGCGTGTATTGGACCCTGTAACTGTTCCAGCACCCCATCGTCGACACCGTCGTGCCGCACGGGAGATCGGCGCGCCTGCAGGAAACAGGTATAGGCAATGCGATAGAGCCAGCTGGAAAACCGCGCCTCACCGCGGAACTGATCTAGGTTTCGCCAGGCCAGCATAAAGGTTTCCTGCGCCATATCGTCCGCCGCGGCGTCATCGCCGTGTAGCAGCCGACGCAGTTGTGCTCGCACCAAGCCTTGGTGCCGGCGTACCAGTTGCTCGAATGCACGACGGTCACCGTCCAGTTGCACGCGTGCTACCAGGGCCTGATCGATGCGCGCCTCGGCGGCGCTATCAGCCACGCACATCTCCGCGTCGGTTCAACCACCAGCTGGCGAGGTAACCCAAACCCGTCATTAACGGCAACAGGCCGATACCCCATAACCGATCGATGCCCAGCCCGTTATCAAGCTGGCCTGGCAATGCCAGAAACATCGCTATCAGTCCCAGACCGCCACCGATCAGCACCAACGCCCTGCGCCGCTCGCAATAGACCACGCGCGGTTCAAGCAACACTTCCGGCGTCAGTGCTACGCCCTTGTCGGCCAGCTGCAGCAACGTGTT
Organism: Dyella lipolytica; assembly: GCF_030160075.1. Taxonomy (GTDB): domain Bacteria; phylum Pseudomonadota; class Gammaproteobacteria; order Xanthomonadales; family Rhodanobacteraceae; genus Dyella_B; species Dyella_B lipolytica. Next base: position 949,649 of record NZ_BSNQ01000009.1, on the reverse strand, counting down.
GTAACGCGCCTGTGTCCGCCGGTAGCTGTAGCGCAGCACGATCAAGATGATGAACACAGGGGCCGACATCACGACGAGGGGAATCAAAAAGTAATCCATGGTCTTGCTCCAGAGGGTGTATCGAGCCGGACGGCTTTAGTAACAGATGATGGAGTGACGCGCCTTCCGTTTCCGGAACTCAGTTTTTTGTGCCTTCGGCGGCGAGCAAGTCGGCAATCTCCTCGGCCAGCAACCAGTGTTGCGACGGCCCTTCGTTGCTGGTCAGAGCCACGACCGCACCGGTTTCCCAAACCATCTCCAGGTTTGCCGTCGTGCCTTCGATGCCGCCCTGATGACCACGGATGTGGCGACCGTGCGAGAGCCGTTCGTCGATTCCGGCTCCAATGGCACCGGGGCCGTCGTTCGGCACTTCGCCGTCGAACATCTTCGCCAGCGTTGTGGGCTTGACCAGCTTGCCTCCGTGCAAGGCTTCGGCGAACCGCAACAGGTCGGCATTGGTGGAATAACCGCCGCCTGCAGGACTGCCCTTGTAGACGCCCAGCACCCAGTTTGCCTTCCACGTACGGGAGAACACCCCATCGTCATGGTAGTAGCCGACCGCAAGCCCAGGCACGATCTCGTCCTCGCTGTCGAAGCCGCTGGATATCATCTGCGCGGGTTCGAAGACGTGGTGCTGGATATAGTCGAAGTAACTTTCGCCGGAGACGTTTTCGACGATGCGACCGAGCAGCACGTAACCGGCGTTGCTGTAACTCAACCCGTTGCCCGGCTCGCCCACCCTGGGCTGACGGGCGATCAGCCCCAGATAGTCCACCGGGTTGACGTAGCGTTCGGAATGCTCGAAATAGTCCGGCACCATGAAATCGCCCAAGCCCGACGTATGGTGCAGGAGTTCCCACACGGTGATCTTCTTCGCTGCCACCTGATCGGGATATTCCGGAACAAGCTTCGCCAGCGTGTCGTTCCACGACAGCTTACCGGCCTCGACCAGTTGCGCGATGGCGACCGCGGTGAACATTTTGCCGATCGAGCCGACGTGGAACTTCGTCTGGTGATCGATCGGCACGTTGAAGTTGCGATCGGCTAGGCCACGGCATTCGTCGAACACGGTCTCGCCGCCATCGAAAACGGTCACGCAACCGGAGAAGTCCGACACGCTTACCAGTCGATCCAGCACGGCGTGTATCTGTTTTCCCATCTCCGCATGCGATACCGAACTCTTGGGCCAGCCGTCATAAAGCGGATTGTCCATCGGGACTAGCATCGCTTGCGCAAGCCGATCCGGATGCGCTGGCTCAGCGGTCAGCCAGAACAGCGCGGCCTGTGCGTTGCGACGTCCCTTGACGGCAACTTCGAGCAGCCCCGGCTGGTGCGGGTCGGTGCGTACATCGAACACGTCCAGGCCGCCGCTGTCGCGTGCCGCCGAAGCCAGGTCCGTGACAAATGCCCCTTTGTCGTCGGAAGCCATGGATGCCGATAGAACATGAGGCACCCATTGCGTGATCTGCGCAGGGCTGTCGTTATTGGCATGTTGGATCAGCTCGCCGGCGAGGTGGCCAACCGGTGTATCGGGCAGATGTGTGTTTGCAGGCGCAGTGGCCATGCAAGGAGTCGCGGCGCAAAACAGGGAAAGGGATGCGCATAAGGGGGCGAGTCGGAGCGCGTGAGTGGTGGCTCGAACGACGGAGATGCGGTTAATCACGGAAGATGCTCTCTGTGGGTTACCGGCCGACATGGCGGTCTTAATCCCTTAGATGCAGCAACCCCACTGATTGGATTCAGCTGAGTTGGTTTTAGAGAAAAGGCGCGTTAGCCCTTTCATCTTTCCGAGGCGGCCCTGCAGCAGGTCAGCGTCCGAGTGCCATCATCAAGCAGGGCGACGCTTGGAACGAATCTCTCGTCCTTAGCTTCGACAGCGACCCCTAATCGCGATTAGGAAATTTTGTCGCGGTTCGAAAGCGTCCGCTTTGGGTCGAAAGCGGACCTTAAATGCAGAATGAAAAAGGCCCCGAGTTCATTCGAGGCCTTCATGCACATTCAAGCGCAGTCGTTATTGAAACTTGTCGATAACGAGAACGCGACCTTCAAAATGGGCCCACAAGCCACGGCCCTGCATCGAAGTGAGATCGACGCCTGCGAACAGCGCTTGATGCGTGAACTTCTCAGTAGGTCCGCTGAACGAGACACCGTTATAGCGAACGGGGCCACGCGGCGAGACTGATCCATCCGCATTGGTCATAAACACCAATGTCCATGGCAACTGGTGAGCATCGGACGGTAGGCCTGGTGGTGCAGGTGCAGCGTTCTTCGCAGAAAGCGTTTGCAGAGATGTCTGTAGAGCATCCAACTCTTGTTTCAACTGCGCTCGTTGCTGCGGCGATAGGTCGCCTTGTGGCTGCAATGCGCCCGGTGGTTGGGATGGCAACGTTGGCGATTGCGAGCCTTGGACATTGCGTTGCGAAAAATAGTCCATCTGCCCATATCGTCTAGCTACCGCCATCGCGGAGTCGACTTGATGCGCATGCATAAATTGATCGATTAACGCCCGGGCCTGTTGCGGACTTAGCCGGCCAGTGGCTGTGCCAGCCGTTGGCGTGCTTCCGTATGAACGGGCCGGCGGCGCGGCGGCGTCTGGATTGGACAGCGACATGGGCGGCGCATTAGGCGCGCCAGGACATGGGCTGTCCTGAAAGGCCGTGGTCCCATCCTTCTGAGCGCATTTATAAATCGCTTGCCCGTGAGCTGTGATCGTCAACAAGCTCAGCATCACAAATAGATACCGGCGCATCTGCTCCCCCTGAGTTCTGCGTCACGCAACTCTACAGATGAAAATACCTTGCTGGCAATGTGCCACCTAAAAGGCGCGAAGGTGACTACGTAAAAGCCAATGTTGGATCTGTGAATGCGAAGGTCCGTTTTGGATCGAAAGCGGACATTCGACGCGGGAGTTAAAGCGGCGGCGCTACCTTGTCAGGGAGGGTCTCTCTAGAAAATCCATTTCCAACGCAACTTCATAAGAGCCAATTGCTCCCATTGATGCGCCGCCGATTCCGTTGACACCCGATAGCGTCTATTGATTTGTAGGGAAAGGCCTACAAGAAAATTCGCTACATACGTACAACATGCTTGGGATAAATTGCAGGAATAGGGACGCTCTCGGACGCTACCAATGATCCTGTCGCCGTAAAAATTGTGTCACAGGGGAAGGGAATGGATTTCGTAAGATGTGCGGTGCGCAGAGTAGGGAGCTGCGTGCACAGCTTGGATCGCATTATTCAAATTCAGCGCCATCAAGGCGATGTATCCGCGAATTGCTGACTGCGATCATGGGTAAAGAATGAATGCGATCTCTTTACGCTGGACGGCTATACGTTTTGCATCAAAGTGCTCTGCTAAATGCCACAAATCGGTACCTGATCGTCATTTCTAATCATGTAAGTTGCTATACGGTACGTCTCGGTGTCGATGGGATCAGGGGATCGCACGTTTCTCTTTGCCGCACTTAAAAGTGCATCGGCTCAGCACGCTTGCAGCCAGAGGTGCGCTGCGAACTTAAAAATCACTGATGACAACCAGGTCTAGGCAGTCAGCAAAGAACCCCGCTGATTCGCCAGGATATCGAAAGAACGAACCTTCACTCTGACTGTACTCAAAAGGAAATGATATGGTGATGAGAAAACTTACGGCACTGACAGCATGTGCCCTTGCGACCATGACAGCGGCTCTGCCCGCCGCCGCCCAGCAACATCTCCAATACTTTGGTTACTTCGCAAACAATGGTTATGTAAGCGCGAACTACAACCACACAAACATCACGTTTGTTGGCGTTTATGTCAGTGATGTTAACCAAGCAACATCGGACATCTTGGCGGAGCTTGCTACGGACAAGCAATACGGCATTAAAGCGATCGTTGGAGTAGGTCCGTTTCTATTTACAAATACAGCGCCAGGCGTGGGCTGTCCCTATGGAACCTTGTCGACGTCCTCGTCGACGTTTGCGACATTCGTTAATCAGCTTATCGCTAACGGTTACCTGGTTCCCAATAATCCAAGCGCCAGCACAGTGGCGGCGTTCTATCCGGTGGACGAACCCGATGGCTGCGGTCTCGGCGACGTAAACGGTGCCGCTAACCCGGCCCTGGTCAATGCGATAAACACCATTCACAACAACGCCAATACCACCAACTTCCCGATTGCGGCGATTTTCAGCAGCGGCTACGCACGCGCCGCCCATGGCATCCAACTGTTCAACTGGGTCGGCATGGATGAATACTCCCTCAAGGACAGTGCTTATATTTCTGCTTTTGACCAGTTTGAAGGCTATGTAAACCTCAGTACACAGCGGACCATCCTGGTACCTCAGGCCGCGGAGGGGGGCATCGTCGATAACACGCCAGATACGCCGTCGGTGATGTTTTCTGCTGCCGAGTTCGACCAATCCGTCATTCTGCTTATGCCCTTCCTTTGGGCGAATCCAAGCACGACAGGAGTGAGTGGGCTGCCGACGCTGCTGCAGGCGTACACGTCTATAGGCTTGCAAATTAAAGATGGCACGTTGCCATTGACGCCGACTGTACCGACCAATGTAAGAACGGTGGCGGTACCACAATCCGCGGCATGGACGTATGTATATGCCGAATGGAATGCCGTCGCCGGGGCAGCCTACTATCAAGTCGAAAACCGCGGAACCGGGCAGATAAATTACAGTGGTACTGCCCTGCAGTACTTCGCTTATGAAATTCATTATCCGGGTGGCATCAAAGAGCTGACATATCCAGCGGCGGTGAGGGCATGTAACGCGGATGGTTGCTCAGCTTGGGTCGCCGTACCGGGCACCTGATCAAGAATGGTGTGCTCTATCGAGAGGGGAAGTCAGCGCACCTTGCGCACACAACATGGAAGTGAACGTAACGGGATTTTCCTTCTCGGGTTGATCGTCAAAACCGGGGTCGGGTTGGACTTTTGAAGCCAACCTGACCCCGATTGAGCCTATGCGACTTCGATGCACGCTCTTAGGAGTGAACGCGTCGCCACACGACTTCGCCATGGGCACCTTCGGCCGCACCGCTCGACGGCTTGGCCACGCGATAGGTCAATTCATCGCCGTTAATGGTGTAACCCGAGTCTCCGTTCCTGCCATCCCAGTTTGGGAACGATGCGTGCACGATCTGACTGTGTATAGCATTCGCGTCGGCGCTGATGTGACCGTAGTGGGCATTGCTATCCATGGACGCAGCGCGGTATTCGTCTGCCGTTCCCTTGGACTTGTCGTTCGCCGCGAATGGCATTCGCTTCGCCCGCACAATCTGCATCATGTAATCACCTTGGGCATCGATAAGCCACATACCTTCCGGGTTAGGGCCGTATAGCTCTACGCGGTGGCCGTCGGGGTAAACATTGTCGCAGCGGACAAGCGTCCAGGCGCCAATCAGTTCCTTCGGCACCATGGCGTGATCACTGGCGCTTACGTTGTGCATCGTGTCCTTGGCCATCCCGCTGTCTTGCGCAAAGACGCCGTCGGCACCGAGAACCAGACACAGGGCAAGCACAACGGAATTGACGTTTTTCATGGGTAACTCCTAGCTACGTTTGGATGATGAAATGCACAGGACGGGTGCTGTGCAGGATGCGAACTAAGCAGGCAGATCAACGTCATGGATGGTCTGTGGTGATGTGGCACAGACAGTGTATGTGCGCGGGCGAGGCCTACACACACCGCTTGCTGCAGTAAAGCAGCCGCTTACTGCAAGAACGTAAACACAACCCTGTCGTGGGAAACGCTGCGGCGTTCGTTTTCGAGAACAGATGTTGGCGTAAGATGATTGCAGGGGGCATCAGTAATGGCGCGAGTGTCCGCGATCAGCCCAGGCGTTTAAGGCCCGCTTTCGACGCGAAGCGGACGTTGCCATTATTTTTGAAGGTGTGAGGAGCACGGATGATCGAGACGGGGACAAGTCTTGGTATCGAGGAGTTGCATACTTACTGGGCTTGCGAGTGCGCGCCGGGATCTGTTGCGCCACTACCGCAGGACGTCGTGAAGACGTTGCTGGCTGGCTTGCGTCTTAATGTGCTGGAAACCCTGCGTTATTTGCACCACCAGCAACCCAGCTATGCGCAATTCGAAGCCTGGATATGGGAGCGCAATGGCGGCGAACTGAACGAAGCCTCGCTCAATCGCTTGCGGCGTGCACTCGCAGGCGAGACCGTTGGCGCCGAAGTCGGCAATCTCGACCACGTCGAAGGCCTGAGTGCGGACGACCTTGCACACTGGCACGAGCATGGCTACGTCATCCTGCGCAACGCGATCAGCGCGGAAGCGGCGGAAATCGCAGAGATGGCCGTCTACGATTTTTTAGGAATGGACCGCGACGACCCGAAATCCTGGTATCGCGAAGCGCTGGGCCATTCCATCTGGGTGCCGCTACTGCGACATCCAGCGCTAGTAGCCAATCGTCGCGCGCCACGTATTCATAAAGCCCATGCCCAACTGTGGGGGCGCGAAGATCTTTGGGTAACCATCGACCAAGGCGGATTCAATCCGCCGGAGCGCGACAACTGGCGGTTTCCCGGACCGCATTTGCACTGGGACGCTACGCTCGCCGAGCCGCACTGCTTTGACTTGCAGGGCATCCTGTATCTCGCCGACGTTGCTGAAGACCAGGGGGCATTCAGCTGCGTGCCGGGCTTTCATCGCACGGTGAAGCAGTGGCTAAAAAGCGTTCCCGCAGGTGTCACTATGCAAAATCATGCGAGGCACACCTTGACGATGAAGCCGGTTGCCGCAAAGCGCGGCGACATGATCATCTGGCATCACCTGCTGCCGCATGGCAGCAGTCCGAACCGCGCACAACGACCACGCGTCGTGCAATACATGTCGCTGCGACCCACGCGCTTTGCCTACACCGAGGAATGGAAGTCTTGATTGCGGTGGCTTCGCTAGCGACAGCACGCAGGTGAAGACTTGCCATGGTGCCGAGCACTGACGTCGTGGCTTTAACGGGGTGAAGATGCCCGTTTGTTGTCGTACGTACACCAGCGGACGACACTAAACCACACGCACAACACGCGCTATACAAATCCTACATACAGCCGTGACGCGGCTTGTTAGCGTCACACAGTCACCGGCGCGCTTTGTAAATGTGTAATCGCCGATGACCCATGCAGCAATGCTTGGAGAAGCGCGGGTCGCGAGAGCGGTAACTCCCACGACCCGCTAAACCACAACCAACTAATAGAGAGTTGATCATGGCCTTCAGGGATCATACGGCACACGCTCGCCTTTTGGTTCGCAACGAACCGAAATCGAAATCCACTTCATCGGTCGACGGCACGCTCTTTCCACTGAGTTTGGAGCGGGAAAGGCGGTTGACCAACGCTTCACGCATGGCCGGCACCGCACTTGCCGTGGCGGTGATTGAAGGCATCTTGGAGAAGCACAGCGCCTTCAAGCGAGAGCAGAAAAGCGGCGAAAGCGGCGGTTTTTTGCCGCTCAATCCAGTACAGCTCAACGGCCTAAACGCCGCCATCTACTTCCTGCATCACTACGTCGACACGCTGACCCCTGAGCTGGGTGGATAAACCGCGCGTGTCCGTGTGATGGCCTTCCGGCACATTGAGTGAGAACAGTGTGCCGGCTTTTTCGGATAAGTCCGAAGGTCGATGTGGGTTGACGCCTCGGTGTGCGGTGGCCGCTAGCCAACGACGCGCTCCTCACATTAGCGCGATCACAAAAAAGCTGTGAGGAGATGGTGCGCTATGCAAAAGCACAGCGCGCCAAGTCCTCACGGGTACCATTGAAGCATACCTGCGTGCCTGTGCCTTATTTCTGATCAACCCCGAGCTTTTCGCTCAAGCCACCGTTGAACGGCGATGCATCACTGCTGACCAGGCAGTTGAAAGCCTTACCCTCATTGAGAACCAGGATCGAGGATTTGGCGCCCTTGAAATCGGTGCCGATCGAGAACAACACATAATTGTTCGGCAGCGCACTAGGACGGAACGCGCCGAACGCGTACTGCCCCGCAATGCCCAGTGGTGCGAGTTTGATCGTGAGCATTACCGGCTTTGTAGCGTGCGGAGACGGCAGCATCGACGATGCGCTCATCATCAACGCTTGTACATCGATCGAATAGCGCGTGTTGACGGGAATACCCAGGTACCGAGAGTTCACGGACGATACCTGCTTGCGGCAGGCGGCGATATCCTCCGGCTTCTGGTCAGGCTGCCCGGTCTGCAGCGTCGCGAACACGTGGGTCAGGTGGACCTTTGCCGTTCCAGTGACCGGTGTCGCGAATGCAGTGCACGTATAAGACATGGCGGTCAGCGACAACGCACTGCACGCCAGCAGGTAACCTAAACGATGATTTTTAAAGCGCATATGGATTCCTTCCTTGTTGAAGTGATACAGCTGAAGGCCTTTATTTCGATGACATTCGAGTAATCAAAAGCACAGCACACTGGCTATCTCTTTCATCCTATTAACTAAGGTTCGCACCCTCACCGAATCATCGATGGTGCTTCACCCATGCGACTCACAAAAAAAAGCCAATCGGCCATGCGGGCGACAACATGGGTGCGCAACTCACCGTCTATCGAACTCGCGTTCGATTGCTGATAAACAGCACGATGAAACGCACCAGCACGAAGCCAGAGAGTTTGCCAACCAATAGAAACACCCAAGGGACGCCGCCAACACCGACGGCCATGACGTGCAGCGAATTGGCCGTTCCTGGCCGACCCAAATGAATTCCCGAATTCCCCGATAGCCGTTTGAAGCTATCACGCAACTATGTAGAAATGCCGTGAAGGCCGACGAACCATGATCGCGTGCCTGCGGCAAACCGAATAGCGGAATAAGTGCAGGCTCCACCGAAGCAGCGCATATGCGCTTTATAAAAATCGGCGATGGCTGGATTACCAGGAGCGAAATGGTGGACGTGTAGCAGTGATTCGTCTGGCGTGATGGCGTGGATGCCTGAGCTGATGCACGACCGTCACGTCACCTTGCATTGTTCTCGCAGTACGGGACGTGTGAGCTAGAAAAGTGCTCTGATCCCTTTTTAATGAAACCATAGATTGGCCACGCCTTAAACCATAGTTTGGCCGGCCCACGGCGCGGCCAGTAGGCCACCTTTCCGGCGGGTGGTTAACGAGGTGTTGAGTCAATAGAGTTACGCGAAATCAATCGATAACCACTAGTCCAGAAGCGAGTTTCGGGTTTCCAATAGCCGCTAGTTCTACTTTTCGTAATTTCGGGTCCATGGTCCGTATACCCGTCGTATGTTCGATTATGAGCTGACTTCGAGGGCGTTCATGGAAAGCGATACGCAACGAATCGCGCTTGGGTTGCGCCAGAGAGATGTCGTTGTCCTTAAAACGCTGATCGAGCAATACCAATTCCGGCTTGTTCGTTATCTCGTCTCCCTGTTGGGCAGACGCGATGGAGTTGACGACTTCGTGCAAGAGACGTGGCTCCGAGTTCTGGAGCGAGGTGCATCCTACGACGGGCACTCCCGCTTTGAACCATGGCTCTTCAGGGTGGCACGCAATATTGCTTTCGATGCCATGCGTAAGCGACCGATGTTCAGTCTGGACTCAAATGAGGGGGATGGTATTCGCTCATCGTCTGCTTCCGGTGAGCCTTCGCCATACATGCTTGCAGCACGGACACAAGATGCCGAGCGGCTTGCTCACTCGCTGCAAACTCTAGAGCCCGTCTATCGCGAAGCCCTCGTATTGCGTTTTCAAGAAGATTTATCTCTACAGGAGATATCTGTGATCGTAGGAGCGCCGGTCTCTACCGTGGCTTCCCGAATTTATCGAGGATTGGCAACGCTGCGGCCGCAGTTCGAGGGAGAAACAGCATGAATATCGACCACCACGAAAGTTTCCAACGCATGATCGACGAGAGTCTGGTGGGCGCCATCTCCGCGGAGAAAGAACAATCTCTTCGAGAGCATCTCTCCACTTGCACTCCATGCAAGGAGTATCTCAGCGCCAGCAAACGGGTTATCGCGGGCCTCAGCGGTTTTTCCTTCGAGGTAAATCCAACTCTCAATGCCAGGATTCTGGCAGCCCTGAGGCCGCAGGCGGAACAGGTCCATGAGGTTCTTGCGCACCATCCCGACGCAATGCGACAGCACAACATGCGATTCAAGATCTGGGCTGCATTCGCTGTTGCGCTCTCGATGTCCATTGTGGGATCGGCACTCGTGTATCAGGTGGCCAAGCTCCTGGCGACCCCTATGTATTTCGACAATGCTCAACTCCAGGTAGGCGTTCTCGTCTTTTGGCTGCTGCCATCTTTTTGCTCGGCCTTATGGATGTTCGCGGCGCCTGGTGAGAAGAGAGGTGTTGCATGACACAGCAATCAGCGGTGCTTTTGATAGCGTTCTTGGTCGGGCTTGTCGTTGCGGCTATCTTGTTGAGAGCCGCAACAAGAAAGATTCTACCCAGGTCTGCAATGGTCATCGCAGCATTGGCCATCCCGATGTGGGTAGCCTATTTTGCTTCCAGCCAGGGCCGTTCCTTCCTGGCTTTCAAAGGATTTCTCAGTAGCCTGCCGGACGCGCTTTGGTTTGGCTTGACGTTTGGCGTCTTCACCGCAGCTTTTTTCCTTGCCCTCGGATACATCTATGGAGACGCAAAAAGGCGTCAGCTGCCTGCTTGGGCCTGGGTGATTGCCGCTTTCCTCATACCCAATTTGATTGGATTCGTCCTTTATTTTCTGTTCCGAGGACCGCTCCTTAAGCCTTGCAGTTCCTGTGGCAAGCCTATTCGAGGAGGAGAAGCATTCTGTTCGCACTGCGGGTGCTCGCAGGGCTCCAGCATCGGACGCATTGCAGCTGACACTCGCGAAAAGGGGCATGAAGCCTAATTTTGCACGCGTTGTCGTATCCATTCATCGCACAAAACGGAGGATGGTATGAAGCGTGAACGCGCCTTGCAGGTCGTGTTGGTGGTGGTGGGCTTGCTTTATTCCTTTTGGGGCTACTTGCTCTTTGACGAACTGTGGCACTCCAAATGGCTGGGGCATAGCGATGTCATGCCGATGTTCCTGAGCCTTAACACGGTGCTTGGGATTTTTCTGTTGCTGGCCGTCAAGCACCCGGCGAAGCATCGCTCCATGATCGCCTATGGGGCTTGGTCAAGCCTTGCCCACGCGTTCACGATGACCATCCAATCGGCGGAGGCCTTGGCGCATGGGATGCACAGGAAGGATAGTCCCCAGGACATCGTGATGTTTGTCGTGATTGGAGTCACGCTGCTTGCACTCTTCCCGGCAAAACAAGCATCACCGGCCGGCGCGCCTATCAGTGAGCCGCGTATTGCCGAACGCTAGAGGAACCTTCCAGGGCCGTGCGTGTACCGAGATACAAGACACCTCAGCCGAGTAACCGGCTGTGGGTCATGCCGTGACGCCCTCGCTGGACGGACAAACTCGCAAGCGAATGGAGAGGAATGAGGTCACGACAGCTGCTCTTTAAAACCCAAATGTGTATCGCCGAAACCCGACGCATACTTCAGACCAAAGCCAAGCATTCGGTCAAACCCAATATGAGCGACCCAGATAAGCGTGAAGCTATAAAGCGGCGGCGACGCTAGTGCTAATCCAAATAGCGCCAAAACACCCGGTGAAACGTAACTGTGCCCGACGTTATAGACGGCAGCACCTACCGAACGATTAATCAGGTAGCCCAGCATGCTGAGATCCGGAACTAAGAACAGCAACGCGAACATTCCCCAGTGGCCAGAAAGCTTCGCGTAAACAATGATCGCGCCGATCATGATGAGAAGTGCTTCCCATCGCAAAAGGGTTTTGACTTTGCCTATGGTTGCGCCGACGCGAAGCGGTGTAATCGCATTCAATGTCTGAGTCGTGGAGTTCATGAGCGCTCGCTAAGCTGCAGTGAAATCCATCCATAGGATTAGCACGCCGAAAATGGCAATGAGAACGGCAGATATCGCGGCCGCACGCTGCCCTTTTCCTGCTGCTGCCGCTGCGCGATTCGCTGCACGCCAATACAGCCAAGCTCCCCCAAGAACCAACGCGAGTTCTATAACGGCCGATACCCATGGGTATTGCCACAACCCAAAGCCAAACGTCGGAAGGTTGCCGATGTTGCCGGGCAGGATAGGAAGGTCTGCGCGGTGAACGAACAAGTCCAAGAACCAATGCGATGCAGCGACGAGTCCAATGACGATGCCCGAGCGTCGTCCCCAGAATAGGCCGCAGAGGCAACCCAGCACGATCGACAATACCGCCATGCCGACGAACGAATGGGTGTAGTCGGCGTGGATGATCAACGCTCCGTATCCGCCATGTGCGTCGCCGACTTTTTGCGCCGTCTCGATGCCTGCCATAAAGAGCGGCACGAACACGATATCTAGCCAAACGGTCGCCAGCATCAGCGCCCAAAGAGGTGTTGTGGTCTCGCGACTTTTGACGGCGGCAGCAAAGCCAAAATGACCGGCGATCATGACCGACCTCCGCGTTTCCGCGGCTTCGGCCACGGCACACGCGCATCGACCAAACCAACGACGACCACGAACAACAGTACGCCCAGGATGAACTGCATGTCGGTCTCCTCATGCCGCATCAATGTGCTTGAAGCCTAATAGCGTTAGCCTTCGGCGTCAAACCTAAGAAGACCGGGTCACACCGCGCAATATGACCGACACGCCGTTCTCGAACGCAGCGTCCAGTCCGCCACCGAGGCGAAACGCATTGGCGTTTTCCATCGCAATGAACCCATTCACGAACGGCACAAGCACCCGCGCTGCGGCGAACGCATCATCCTTGCCGGCCAACGCTGCGAGCGATGGCAGCAACGGAGCCACGGCTGCGGCTCGAGCCAACGTGCCCTCTTCGGTGGGAACGGAGCGGATATCGAAGAGCAGCGAATAGCCGTTGGGGTTGCTCTTCGCAAAGCGTCGAATGGCTTTTGCCTGACCCGTCAACGTTGCCTCGGGATCGTCATCGATCATCAATTTACTGAGCTTTCGGGTAAGTTCGGCGCACAGATGAAGCTCTATTGCACCCAGGAGACTGGCGCGATCTTTGAAACGGCCGTAGAGCGACGGCGCGCGGATACCCACCGCTTCGGCGACATCATTCATGGAAAATCCGTCTCGCCCTTCGCGCTCAACTAAGCGGCGCGCGGCCTTGACGATTTGCGCATCGGTGGTTTTAGGATGAGCTGGCATGGCGAGAAAAGGTTACCCCACCATGTGAACCCATCAGTAGGTAGGGTGTCCAATCACCGGAGCCTGAGTGCTTCGCTAGGAGCTTCGGATTGCTGCACGTTCGTTCGTTCGGGAAAGTCAGAATTTCTCCTAAATGTGTGGTTTAAGCTCAAATATTTCCAATATTTCATTGAAATTTAACGTTTTTTTGCTAAAGTAATCTCAAGGCACAGGTGGCCTACCGTGCGACTCTAATCTCATCGCCTGAGCTAGGGTGGCATTTAAAATTCCCCGCCAATAGTGGAAACTTCCCCAAGGGGGACATCATGTACAAATACTTGTCGAGTTCAGTTCATGGAGCATCCGTTGTCAGTGCCACTGACATAGATGCATTCGGTATGCGTTCTCGGCAGGAGTTGGTGCGTGACGATGTTGCGTTCGCCCCGGGAGTGGACCCACTTCAAGGGTTGTTGGCGGATATTCAACGCCTCCGTGAAGCGCGTCCAGGTCGCGAAGTAATCGTCGATGAGGATGTCGATAGTGACGGAGTGCTTTCCGCGGGGTAAGACCATACCTGCACAGTCGCCCCTTTTTTGGGTGACTCACAAAGATCGATATCTACGGCAACTCTTGATCAAAGACATTCAGGAGTCTACGGGCCGTGATCTTATTGTCTATTTCACTGATATCGATCGCACCGAAGCGCAAATAGATCCAGGTGATGATCAATTCTTTCTCGAGCTACTAAATGCTCGTAAGAAAGAAGGTGTCGATTTGTTGCTTGAAACGCATGGCGGTTTTACCGACGCAACAGAGAAGATATGCGCGCTGCTTCGTCAGCTAGCCCCTGACTTACGTGTCATTGTTCCGCGGCGAGCGAAGAGTAACGGCACCGTCATTGCGCTTTGCGCAAAGCAGATTGTTATGTCTGCAAGCTCTGAGCTTGGACCTATAGATCCTAATCTCGGCCCGACCCCAATTCACTTTCTGCTCAATGCGCCAGCAGGCGCCATTGATCCCCTCACTTTACAGATCGCGCAAACTTTCCAGGCTCAAACTACTAAATTAGCAACTGTTCTTCTTAAATCAGGAATGATGAGCGGCAAGACCCCAGAAGAAGTTGATGCGGTGGTGAAGAAGTTAGCGAGCCGCGATCACTATCATTCCCATGGCTCAGTGATCGATGCGAGCGAAGCAGCTTCGCTTGGCCTCAATGTCCTACTCCTAGATAGTAAGGACGAACTCTGGCAAAAGCTCTGGTTACTCCGAACTATGTACGCCTATGACTGTAATGCTCATGGGTACTCAAAATTATTCGAGGGTGAACTCGTTAGCAGCGCAGTGACAGCAAAACCCAAGCCGTGAAGGGAATGCTCACGGTGACCAGGTGGACTGGCGTCGACATGAGCCTGGATCGAATAGCTGCCCAATATTATTGCGAGCTTCATAAATGCCACCTTCATCCAAGCAAATTGCGAAACTGGCAGCAAAACTATTAGCTATTTTCCTCTTTGGGATTTTAATTTTTGGTGCTATCTACCAGGTCCTTGGAGAGGCTATAGGGAATGAATTCATAACACCAGATAAAAGCACCGCAACGTTTCTAGATTGCATTTACTTCAGCGTCACAACTGCTACGACACTTGGCTATGGAGACCTGCAACCACTGGGATGGGCCCGCTTAGTTGCCTGTATTGAAGTGATCTTTGGGCTTGTCTTTGTTGGCTACTCAATATCTCAGATATTTTCTGCTAAGCAGGAAGCTCTCGTTGAATACCTGACTAGTGATCGGCTCATGCAAACTTACGATGAGTGCATCGCTACCATCGTGAATGCCAAAGAGAGCATCGGCGATCGCCGTCGCTCGATACAGCAGAATCAGCCGGTTTTGCCGATTGAGTTTTTCTATAACCTAGCAAACCCCTTCTATCCGGCGCTGCGAGCAATGCAGGGAATTAATGGCTACACGGCGCATATTGAGGGAATTGGTCGCGCAACCGCGCTATCCAATCGTATTGAGCGTGCCGCCAACCACGTTGAGGAGTTAACCGGCTTCACGCGAAAATACGTCAATATCCTTGCTTCTGGCAACGTGCCATGGAATACGCCGCGCACTAAACAGATTGTTGAACAACTCTGCGATGAGATTGAGGAATTCAACACGAAATACGTCACCTACACCCGTTACATGATTCTGCCCTATAAGGGTGGCGGCCTCTATCAGGACATAGTGAAGAATCTTTCATTGGATATTAGGGCCAAGCTCTAATCATCATTATGGTCTCGTTGGCGATACTGGCGGTAGCTATCGGCGCCGGTGTTTACTGCTGTCGTGTGTGCTGGTTGCCGAGAGTCTGATCATGTGGGATTTCGCCCTGGATGAGGGTGGCATAGCGCAGTTGCGCAATCTTGATCGGTACGGCGGCAATACCCAGCCGCTGCCCGATCATATCAACTCCTCGTTCTAGGAAACCCGGGTATAAATCCCTGAGCCGGCTCGTTGGTCTAAACGTCCGGCGGCATTTCATACGCACCAGACATTGATAGATTCGATTCCAACGCGTATTTGTGCTCGGATGGCATGACGTCCATCAGAAGCTTGATCAATGCATCGACCGCCGCAACGGCTCGCTTGGCATTGGCAAGCGTTAATTCCTTTTCTAACTCGGAGTCAGGGATGTCGATCTCCATCCTATTCCGAGATAGCTCGCGCGCTTCCTCGGCGTTGAGCCAACGCCGAGCTTGAACATGTTCTGGCTGGGGATGCGCAATACGATTGCGCAATTTCACCAGCCAACCAATCGATTGCCAGGGCTCATGCCCGGGCTGCATGTCGAAGCTAATGGCCTGACAGATCAGGCGCAGTTTCGGTATCGGCGAGAGGCGGTCAAAGTCAGCAGCCCAACGTTCTATCACTAGATTGCCGACCGCGTTGGCTAATGCCTCAACCGTCAACGCGCTCATCGCTATTGATGTCAGCGCGGCTTGACGCTGACCGGTAGGATCTTCGCGTGGACTCTCGGCCGCCTCCCGTGCCGTCTCAAGCAACAAATGATGCGCGGAGAAATAACGGTGCTCTTCCGCGAGATAATGGTTCGGCGAAGGCCGTTCATCCTTATAGGGATCGACATAAACGAACTCAGTGTCCGGGCCCATCCTTCACGTACTCCATCGGTGTTCTGAACATGATGGTACTGCGGTTGTCGACATTGAGAACCTTGCGCACCATGCTTTTCGTCAGACGAGACGTCTACGTGAACGGTGTAAAAACGATCCCATACAACGTTAGCGAAGCTCGCCCTTGTCCCAACCTCGTAGCAAAACGAATTCGTGAAAGGTGCATCCCCGAGCCTGGCATACGACGCTCGGAAAAACGATGCCATCTGGCTTAATTGCATGAGACTTCAAGACGAGTCCATGTCCATTCGGGCATGTCATTTCCGCCTTGAATCGCTTCATCGTCGATGGATGACAGTGCTTCCAATGCCCTGCCGGAGGATCGCCTAAACCTTCAAATCGAGCGATAGAGAAACGACTTTGCTGGGTACGAAAGGAACCAGAGTCATTTTTCTCTGAAGTTCGCACCTGTTGTGGTGCTGGCTCAATGCCTTTCCACCGCACCAAAAACTGCTTGAACAATCCAAAGCCAAACATTCTCAGGCGCTCTCTGAGTATCCGAATAAATTTAGAAGCCTAAAGGTCATTGCCTGGGCACTAACCTCGTAACGCGATGCTAGAGATTGCACATGGCCCTGATCTTCGAAATCAAGGTCGAGTTTTGCCGCATCCTTGATTAAAAAAGCGCGCGGCATGAGTAAATTTGCAGCGAAGGTATTTGCTTCGATTTCTTGCACGTCCTCCGCTGTCGAGGAGGCTTTCGACCTGAAATTAATTCTGAATAATTTATCTACGTGGACTTCCTGCCCTTCATGCAGGAGTAGATGGCCCAGCTCATGGGCAATCGTGAACCGTTGTCGTTCTTGGGATTGGTTTTCCGCAACTCCAATTACGGACGAGTCACCCTGACGTATAAGTAGGCCGGAGACATCTTCATCGAAATCTCGGTAAGCAATCGTTGCGCCCAGGCTTTTCGCGATCATCTCGACCGGAACTGGTGCGGCATGTACGTTGTTGTCCGACAGTAGCCCTTCAACCATCTTGTTGATGCGCGCGTATCGAGGTCGCGATGCAGTCATTTCAGACCACCACTACCTTTCTTGACTTCGTTAACAAAACGCGCCACCTCCGGCATAGAGCGAAGATCGTGTTTAGCTGGCTGCGCGTTACGGTAATTGAGCGACGCCGTGCTGCTGAGTACTTCGGAAGAAGTTTTACCGACCGCAGAACAGAGCGACTCAAACTGATCCAACATTAGCCGTTGACGGCCTCGCTCAATATTTGTCACCGAAGTTCTCGAGAGACCGACAGCTTTTGCGAGCTGATCCTGAGTTAGGCCAGCAGCTTCACGCCCCTCGCGGAGCTTTGACCCGAGAAGTTCGTAATACTCTTTGTTTTCCATTATTTGGCTACGTGGGTAGGCGAGCCTAAGGTTCCGCCAGGCAGAAGGGGATGTCAATAGCAATGACATTTCATGTCATTGCTATTGACACTCGGGAATGTTCGTGGGATAAACATAGCCACGCCCCCCTCCTTGAAAGGCCCATCGACATGAACGACCAGCAGGACGATGTGAAACCAATAGCCGTCGCGGTCATCACGACCAGCGGCACCTTCCCGAACGTAGAGGATTACCGTCGCACCTACAGCACCGAGCCGTTGAGTGTCATCTTGAAGGCTGCCGCCGAGAAGCTGGGCCTGACGAACACCTCCGACTGGGAGGCCTTTGTCGACAACCGCCCGGTCGACGTGAGTAAGTCATTCGAGGGCAACGCCCTCCACAACATCGTCGAAATTGAGTGGCATAAACCCGAGGGCGGCGGCGGTGCATGAAGCCCTCTCCAAATCCCACTTCGAACAAGATGTCGAATTCCTGTCGGAGCGGCTTGTAGAAGCGAAACGGTGGATAGTCCATTCCAAGGACTATCCACACGTCGAGGTGACATTTTTGGGCAGCCGGCCTTTGAGAGTACGGCTCCTCTGCGACAACTGGCCAGAACTCCCACCGTCAGCGATCTTGATGTCCGCGGACGGCTCTGACCCGAAAAACCTTCCCGGCAGCGTCTTTCACCAAGATGCGCACCCCATCACCGGCAAGCCATTTATATGTATGCGCGGTTTTCGGGAATACCACACACATAGCAGCCATCTTGGCGACCGCTGGGAAAATTACCGGGGCCAGGATGGGATGAACTTGCCGGGTCTACTCGTTCAACTATCCAGTGCATGGCGTAAGGCTGTAGGTCCATGAGCACAGTATTCCAATGCCCGGTCTCCATAGTCGCAGAAACTATTAGCCATCTGCAGGAAGGAGCTAAAAGGAACTGCGAAACCGTCGTGCTATGGCTTGGACGAGACGTCGGCGAAAGTATTCAAATCACCGACGTGTACTTACCGCAACAGGAAGTTTCCATCGACTACTTCCGCATCCCTGCTTCATCCATGCGCCTACTCATGGCGGAACTTCGCCGTAGTCGAACAAAAATTGTTGCACAAGTCCATTCCCATCCGGGCCTGGCGTTCCACTCATCTGCTGACGATGCATGGGCAGTGGTAAGGCATATTGGCGCGCTGTCACTCGTCTTGCCCCGCTTCGCGTCCGACACCTGTGTAGCAGATTTTTCCAAGAAGGCGGCTGTATATCAGCTGGACGCCACCGACAACTGGCGCGAAGTCCAGTTCGACCATGTTCTCCAGATTGTGAAATAAATTCTTATGTACGACACCGAAGAGAATATTCGCACACTGATGAGCGCCACGGGCTTGTCGCATGAAGAAGCCACAAAAAAACTGGCGATTCGTGTCCGAGTCACATGCGGAAACTCAGTCCCTGCTATCAAGCTAGCGGAAGACGTCCAACGCCTTCTTGAACGCACCATCGCTGTTGCAGAACCTAATGAGCCTTGCGATGTGGAGCTCTGCATCCAAGCTCATCCTGTGACCAATGCGCCAATGCACTTGAGCGTGGAGGTATCCATTGACGGGATCGTCATCCGGAATGTTATTCCCGGTTCTGAAAGTCATAGTTATGAGGTAGATGCCCCCACCGATTTACACGGCCTATTCCGGAAAGCCGCTGCCTGCTACATAGCAGGCCACGTCATCGCCTGCTCTGTAGGTCAACAAGCGGACGCGTCCTCGCCATTTGCAATCGTACCTGAGCCATTCGTGTTCAACTTTGCGGCATTAGGGGTGACTGCAGAGGATCTCGAACGTCCCATTCAATTGACAGACACTGTCCTGGTCGGAGCAGGGGGCGTCGCGAACGGATTTCTCTGGGCAGCCGACGAGCTTAAGCTTCATGGCGAAATTGCCATCGTCGACCCGAAAAAAGTTTCCGCTGGAAACAGCAATAGATGCCTATATTTTGATTTAGGTGATGTAGGTCGCGGCAAGGCCGAGCTCCTTGCAGAGCGAGTGAACCTTCCTGGGCTTCACATCACCCCGGTTCAATGCGACCTGCACCGGCATCTTGCCGATCGGCCAGGAAAGAAAGCCACTCGTGTCATTGTAACCACGGACAGCCGGCGAGCGCGGCGTTCCATTCAGGGTGAGCTTCCCGCGGAGGTCCTGGATGCGTCCACCACGGATATCAGTGAAATTGTTGTTCACTCTCACAGCCTACCCAATGAAGGCGCCTGCCTATCGTGCATATACGCGCATACGCATGACGAACTTCAGCAAGATAAACACCTCGCAGAAAAGCTTGGATTGACGATCGAAGAAATTAGAACTCCGCTGATCGATCGTGGCATAGCAACCAAGCTTGCGGCCAATTTTCCAGGAGTTGATGCTGAATCCATCATTGGCACTTCATTGGATACGTTTTACAAGAAGCAATGCGGCGAGGGTGCTCTGCTGACGAAAGCAGGAAAACAAGCAGCGGCACCATTTGCCTTTATATCGAACCTCGCCGGCGTGTTCCTGGCACTGGAATTGGTTCGATTTGAAAAAAATAAGAACCAGAGTTCCAGAGACAACTACTTCTTCGCATCACCTTGGCAACCGCCGCATCGGAGTCTACGCCGGAGAAGGCGTCGTTTGCCGACCTGCGAGTTTTGCGGAGACCCGCACACCGGGAAAGCGCTCAGACTTCTATGGCCTGAGCGCTATTTGGCGTGACAATTGTCCCTAATAAACGTTTGCTTCCATTCAAAAAAAGGAATCCAATGGATGTTGCAAATCTTTCCAGCCTCGTTGAACAAAGCCACCTGGTTTTACTTTCCATTACGGCACCCTTAGGAGCCATGCTGGCACTTGCTAAGTTCAAGCATGGCAACCTACGCCTTTCGCAAAGCAAAACGAAACGCTTCTATGCACTTGTCTGCGGCAAGGAGAAGTGGCGAACAGCCTCATCCGCTGCACTTCAGGTCGCTGTAAAGGATGCTATTGGCATCGAGCTACCAGGTGACGTCATACGTTTCTCCCTGGACCGCGACAGTCCAATCACGGTACTGAAAGCGTTTAAGGATACTCGTGGCCTCGTAAGACTTAAGCCGGATGGCTTAGACATCGAGGACAGGCGTGAGAATCCGCGACTCACCTATCGGCGAAAGTTTGATTATTTTGTCATAGCCGGGCTGCTCGTCTATCTCTTGATGATTTTGGTCAGCCCATTCCTCAAAGATCACGTTCCCGTCGCAGTAATTACACTGTGGATGCTAGCAAGCATCGTCGCAATGCAAGCACTACTGTTCGCATCTCTTAAATATCTTATGGCAGATCGATTATTGAGAATTGATGAGGTGTATCCTCGCCCGTCTGGACAATTCGCGCAGTCCACAAGAGCGAACACTTCGCTTTCGTCACGAAAGTCGATGCGATTTATGGGCACCGATTCAGTTCTTACTGGACACCGATTCATGCCGAAGTCGGGCAATGGCGTTGATTAAAGGTGACGATCAATGCGCCCGATGTTCTCTGTTGCAGCAGTAAGCCGGTCGCTGACGTCTGCTTTCGACCAACAGCAGACCTTTTTATGTTTTGGGGTCGGGTGCGACGATCAGCAGGTTTTTAGGGGTGCTTATGGATAGCAGTGATAAGGAACGGGGTGCGCGAGCGGTAGTCTGCAGCGTATTGGAACTCACAGATGGGATGCTACGGGTTGTACTAGATGACGTCACAAATCAGGCCCCTGGCAATCCTGGACAGTGGCGGCACGATATCTTCGTGACCTTCAAGGACTACGAGCGATCTGAGCTCTCCGCTTTAGAGCTGTCCGAGGACGAATACGCAGCTTTCGGCCACTACGTTCTTGCGCGCTTGCTTGCGTCGAACGGACTGTTGGTGCTCAAGCCGGAGTAATGTCCGCTTCGCCAAAGCTGACCTACTGCTCTTTGCAATATCGGGCCACTAACTCGGAGGCGCGACGGAACGCATGGTTTCCCTTCCGGTAGTTCGCGGCCAAACTTGTGAGATTTCTCTCATAGTTTGGCCATTGCGGCCAAACTATGGTTAACCGCGCATTCTTTAATGCCAGGTTGCTCAGGATGGTGGGCCCACCAGGATTCGAACCTGGAACCAAGGGATTATGAGTCCCCTGCTCTAACCGTTGAGCTATAGGCCCATATGCGGCATGGCGCGATGGCGCGGCCGGCGGGTAAGCCCGTCATGTTAACGGGCAGGGGCGTCCAGCGTCGAGGGTGGTTGGTGTGGTGCGATGGCACATCGTTTCGTCATGCCGCCGGGATTAGGCTCAGATTCCCCACCCACGGAGAATCCGTATGAACACCGAAGCGATTGCCAAACGGCTGGTCCAGCTATGCCGCGAGGGCAAATACGAAGAAGCGCAGACCGAGTTGTATGCCAAGGATGCGGTGAGCATCGAGCCGGAGGGATTGCCGCCGGGTGCTCTAGGTAACGTGAAAGGGTTGGAAGCGATTTACGAGAAGGGGCGCCAGTTCCAGGCGGCCGTCGAGGCGGTGCATGGTGGAAGCGTTAGCGATCCGGTGATCGCGGGCAACTGGTTCAGTATCTCCATGCAGCTGGATATCACGATGAAAGGCCGCGGTCGCATGGACATGCAGGAGATCTGCGTGTATCAGGTGAAGGACGGCAAGATTGTGCGGGAGCAGTTCTTCTACGACCTCGGCTGATGCCGCTAAAACAAAAGCCCCGCATGTGCGGGGCTTTTGTCGTGACGATATGCGCCGGTGTCAGTCGATATCGAGGAACGAGCGCAGCTGTTCGGAGCGGCTCGGATGGCGCAGCTTGCGCAGCGCCTTGGCTTCTATCTGACGGATGCGCTCGCGCGTGACGTCGAACTGCTTGCCGACTTCTTCCAGCGTGTGATCGGTGTTCATGTCGATACCGAAGCGCATGCGCAGTACTTTCGCTTCCCGCGGCGTGAGGCCGGCGAGCACGTCGCGCACGGTTTCCACCAGACCCGTTTCGGTGGCCGAATCGATCGGCGAGCTGGCGTTGGTGTCTTCGATGAAATCGCCCAGGTGCGAATCTTCGTCGTCGCCGATCGGCGTTTCCATCGAGATCGGTTCTTTGGCGATCTTCAGCACCTTGCGGATCTTGTCCTCGGGCATGTCCATTTCCTTGGACAGCTCTTCCGGCGTCGGCTCACGACCAAACTGCTGCAGCATCTGACGCGAGATGCGGTTGAGCTTGTTGATCGTTTCGATCATGTGCACCGGGATACGGATGGTGCGCGCCTGGTCGGCGATCGAACGCGTGATGGCCTGACGAATCCACCACGTGGCGTACGTGGAGAACTTGTAGCCGCGGCGGTATTCGAATTTGTCCACGGCCTTCATCAGACCGATGTTGCCTTCCTGGATGAGATCCAGGAATTGCAGGCCGCGGTTGGTGTACTTCTTGGCGATGGAGATCACCAGACGCAGGTTGGCCTCCACCATTTCTTTCTTGGCGCGGCGTGCCTTGGCTTCGCCCACCGACATGCTGCGGTTGATTTCCTTGATGTCGGTCAACGGCAGGAACAATTTCTTTTCGATCGCGGCAAGCTTTTCCTGCTCGGCATCGATCGCTTCGCGGTGGTTCTTGATGTTCGGCGACCACTTCTGACGCTTGCGGCCCAGCTCGGCGGCCCACTCGAGGTTGCCCTCGTTGCTGGGGAAGGCTTTCAGGAATTCGGCCTTGGGCATCTTCACGTGCTTGACGAAGATGTCCATCAGCACGCGCTCGTGATGACGGATGTCGCCCACCACGTCGCGCAGCTTGCGCACGAAGCCGTCGATCAGCGCCGAAGGCAGCTTGAGCTTGAGGAATTCCTCGGCCATCTGGTCGCGCAGCTTGGTCACCTTCTTGTCGGTGATGTCGGCGGCCTTGGGCGCGGCTTTCTGGAACTTGCCGTAGTAGTCGCGCAGCAGTTCCATGCGGCGCTTCACTTCTTCCGGATCGGGGCCGGTCGGGCCGGCTTCTTCGTCGTCGCCGGCGGCTTCGACGTCTTCCTCTTCGTCGTCTTCACCGGCGCCGGAGGCGGCCAGTTCCTCGGCTTCGGCCAGGGCGGCGTCGGCGGCTTGTTCCAGGTCGGCGAAGCCGGCCAGGATTTCGCTGAGGCGGCGCTTGCCGTCCAGATGCTGGTCGTACTCTTCCAGCAGCAGTTCGATGGTCAGCGGGAAGCTGGCCAGCGCGGTCTGCACCTGGGTGAGGCCTTCCTCGATGCGCTTGGCGATGGCGATTTCGCCTTCGCGGGTGAGCAGTTCGACCGTACCCATCTCGCGCATGTACATGCGCACGGGGTCGGTGGTGCGGCCCACTTCGGCGTCGACGGCGGAGAGCAGCGCCACGGCTTCTTCGGCGGCAGCTTCGTCGTCGGTGGAGGCACCGGGGGCGTTATCAGCCAGCGGGTCGGCATCCGGAGCGGCGTCGTGCACGTCAATGCCGACACCCTTGAGCACCGCCATGATGTCTTCGATCTGCTCCGGATCGACAATGTCGTCGGGGAGGTGATCGTTGATCTCGGCATAAGTCAGATAGCCCTGCTCCAAACCTTTGGAGATGAGCGCTTTAATTTCCGACTGTTGCTCGTGGGCTTTGCTATTCATACCGACCGCCGCGGGAGTAGAACCAATCAGTATAGCGATATGCTGCTTTTTTGACCAGTTTCAAGATAAAAAATTCAACGATAAGCACACGCAAAAATCGCGCCAAATCGCTGATTTCGGCGTGAATACTGCGGTTATGAGCGATTCGTCGTCACGTTGTTGGCTTAACGCACATCGAGCCAGAACGTTACGGGGCCATCGTTGACCAGATGTACTTGCATATGGGCGCCGAAGCGTCCGATTTCCACTGTCGGATGCGCAGATTTCGCCAATTCGACCAGACGCTCGAACCAGCGGCGTCCGTGTTCCGGCGAAGCGGCGCTGGTGAAGCTGGGGCGCATGCCGGAGCGAGTGTCGGCGGCCAGCGTGAACTGGCTAACGAGCAGCAGGCCGCCGCCGGTGTCGGCCAACGAACGGTTCATCTTGCCGGCGTCGTCGGCGAAGACGCGGTAGCCGAGCAGGCGTTCCAGCATGCGCTTGGCCTGGGTTTCGCCATCGTCCGGCTGCACCGCGACCAGCGCCAGCAAGCCCGCGCCGATGGCACCGACGGTTTCCTGTTCACCATGGGTCGTTTCGACATCGACACGGGCAGAGAGCACGCGCTGGATAAGGGCAATCATGAAGTGATGACGGTGTTGAAGACGGTCGCCACTGTGCAAGGGAAAAGGGGATGGGTAAAGGGGCGATCGAGACCTCGCCCTCGCTAGTCGCCGCGCACCCCTTTACCCTTACGCGTCCCATCTCATCAGGCCGCCCCTTCACCCATGCGCCCCGACATTTACCTCGTCTATCTGTTGCTGCGCCTGCTTGGCCTGCTGCCCCTGCGCGTGCTGCAGGCGATCGGCGCGGGTTTCGGGCGGTTGACGTTGAGGCGCGGTGGACGGATGGCACGCTATACGGCAATCAATCTGGCCATCGCGCGGCCGGAGCTCGACGACGCGGCCAGGGCCACCTTGGTACGCGACGCCATGATCGAGGGCGGCAAATCAGTCACCGAAATCGTGAAGATCTGGGGCGCCGGCGCCGAACGCGCGCTGGATCTCGTGCGAGAAGTGCGCGGCGAAGCATTGTTCGATGCGGCGCTGGCGGCGGGTAAGGGCGTGATCATCGCCGCTCCGCACCTGGGCTGCTGGGAGCTGCTCAACTACTGGCTATGCCGCAAGACGCCGATAGCGATTCTGTATCGGCCGCCGCGCATCGCCGCGGTGGAGGCGTTGTTGCGCAAGGTGCGCGGCGCCTTGGCGCCGGAACAGGTGCGTGCCGAAGGCGCCGGGGTGCGCACGTTGTACAAGCGACTGGCGAGCGGCGGCACCGTAGGTATCTTGCCGGATCAAAAGCCGCGCGCGGGCGAAGGCGAATTTGCGCCCTTTTTTGGTCGTGAGGCCATGACGATGGTACTGCTGCCGCGGCTCGCGGCGCGTACGGGTTCCACCGTGCTGTTCGCATTCGCCGAACGTTTGCCGCGCGGCGAGGGTTATCGCATCCATTTCCTGCCTGCGCCGGAAGGGCTCACCGATGCCGATCTGCCGCGTGCGTGCGCCGCGCTCAATCGTGGCGTGGAGGATTGCGTGAATATCGCCTTCGCGCAGTATCAATGGCATTACAAGCGATATTCGGCGGATAGCCGGCCGAGTCCGTATTGAGAGGCGAGGGGCGTTATTCCTCGCTCTTTTCGATCCTGCGCAGAAACACGCTCATTTCTTTCTCCGCCTGCTTGTCGCCCCGCTGGCGCGCGACCGCGATGCCCTGCCGCCATGCTTCCGCTGCGCCAGGCTTATCGCCGCCGGCGAGATGGGCTTTGCCGAGCAGTTTCCAGGCCGCGGAGTAGTTGGGATCGAACGACACGGCCTGACGAAGCTCTTCAACGGCAGCGGTGTGATCGCCCTGCTCGAGCAAGGCGTTACCCAGCGAGAAACGCAGCAGTGCACCATCGCGCGGGCCGCCGCATTGCGCGCGCAAACCCGCGATCAACGCCGCACTCACTGCTGTGTGCCGTACTGCGCATGAGCCGCGGGAAAAACGCGCGGCGGTTGCGCGGGTTCGGCCGGTGTGCGGTGAGCCCGCAGATCGGCCAGCGTCGGTGCCGACCACACTACCAGCCAGGACGAACGGAACGGCTGTATCTGCAGCGCGTAACGCAGATCCGACGCGCTCAGCTTGTCCGGATGGGTAATGATCAGGCCGTCCGGATGACTTTTTGCGAAGTCTTGCAGCGCTTGGCCGTCGTGCAGTTCGGTGATCGATGTCGTCAGCTGTCCGGCGAAATGGAATTGGCCGTCGTAGCTGCCCTCGAAAGCGATGGCGTGATGATCGGCTTCGGCGGCGGACACCAGCGCGGTGGTCGGGCTGAGGTCGTATTTGTGCCATAGGGTCAGCGTGAATAGCGTGTTCAGCGCCAGCGCGCCGGCCAGGCCGGCCACCGCTATGCGTCGCATTTCACCGCGTCCGCGCAGTAGCAGCAGACAGCCCAGCAGCAGAAACACCACGCTGAAAGTGCGGCTATAAGGTGCGGCGCCGTTGATCCACTCGTCGTGAAGCTGATGGCCCGCCGCCAAGTAGGGCAGCGCGAACAACGCGCCTGCGAGCACAATGCCGCCGATGCCAAGCGGCCAACTGCCTAGCCAGTAGTTTTCCGCCAGCGCGACACGGCGTTCGCGCAGCACCGCGATGGCGCCCGCTAGCAGCAACGTCCAGCCGCCAAACTCCGGCAGTAGGTAGTACCACTGCTTGCCGCTGATCAGCGAGAACAGCACCAGCGAGGGCAGCAGCCAGCAAAGTGCAAAGCGAAGTCCGTTATCCAGCGGCTTGCGCAGCGTGCCCAGCGCAACCCACACGCGCGGCCACGCGCTAAAGGGGAACAACAGCATCGGCAACCAGACGAAGTACCACCCGAACCACTGCGGATGACTTTGCAGTGGTTCATCGTGCTGGATGCCATTCACTACCCGCCCCGCGGTCTGGGTGAAAAACAGGCGATGGCGATAGGCTTCGCCGCCGCTGAAGCCGGCGGGAATCGCCCAGGCGACCAGCATGGCAAAGCCGAGCAGCATCGCCAGCACACCACGTTGATACCAGCGAGCGCGATGGTCGCGCGCCCAGTCATTCCACAACGGGCCGAGCAGCCAGGGAAAAACGATGTGCAGCAGCATGACCGGTCCCTTGGTAAGCAGACCTGCGCCAATCAGCAACCCGAATAGAAGCCAGCGCGGCTCAGCGCGCCGCGGCGTGGGTGTGAGGCAAAGCAGTGCCGCCAGCACGCAATCGGCCAGCAACACCTCGTACATCACCTGCAGACCGAACAGGAACGCGTAGGACAACGCCAGCAACATCCACGGCGCGGCTTTGGCGACCCACGGCCGTTCCGGAAACAGGCGCCGCGCGAGCACCGACAGCAACACAAGCTGCACACCGCCGAAGATCACTTCCAGGATGCGCGGCCATACATCGCTGACACCGAACACAAACCAGCCGGCATGAATCAGCCAGAACAGCAGCGGTACTTTTTCGCTGTACGGCTCGCCGTTGATGTAAGGCACCAGCCAGTGGTGATCGCGCCACATCTCCCAGGCAACCGCCAGGGTGCGCGTGGAATACAGCGGCATCGGCCCGTGCGAGAAGATCGCCAGCAAGGCGACGGCGGTCCATAGCGGTAGCCAGGGCCATAAGCTGCGGAGGTCTTCGGATCGGCGAAAGCTGTGGGTCGACACGTGTTGTCAGGCCATCCGTGAGTGGGTGGTCGTGATTCTAGCGAGCTAGAAGCAGTAGGCGGCTTTTATTAAGCCGGGCCCCAATAGCCGATGCGGCGCCGCAGCTTCAACTTGCGCCAGAAATTCAAGGGCTTGGATTTGCGGTTGCGGCCGCCGGCAGCAATGAACGCATCGATCGCATCCAGCACGCGTTCACTGGAATGGCCATCGTGATAAGGATGAATGGCATCGCCGAACGCTTTGATCGCCTGCATCAGCTCAGGCGGCCGCGACAGGGCGCGCTCGATCGCCGGTTCGAACTGCGCCGGATCGTCGATATCGATGAGCTGCGGGCCGGGCGCGCGATTCTTGAACGTCACCACGGGTTTGCCGGTGAGCAAAAATTCGCTGAGTGCGGACGAGGTGTCCGAACACATCATGTCCACCTGCGGGAACAGCTCGAGGATGTTGTCGTTCTCGGCGAACGTCAGGTAATCGTTCTGCAGCGCCTTAAACTTCGCTCTCGTCTCCGCCGCCATCTTGGGATGGAACGAGACGATCCAGCGCCAGCGTCCGTCGCGCGAAAGGCGTTTCACTTCCTCGTACAAAATTTCCGCGGCGCTCCACGAAGGCGAGAACGTGGAGTGATACAGAATCACCGGCGGCGTGCGTACCGGCGGCAGCGGCCCCGCGATTTCTTTCATAAAGGGATCGAGCTTGGGCCAGCCGGTTTCCGTGACGGTGAAATGGCCGAGCTTGTTTGCCAATGCACCGAATTGCGCGGTATCGCGCGGGCCGGTGGTGCAGTAAAGATCGAAAAAGCCGCGGATATAGACATGACGCGGCTTACCTGCGTTGAAGCCGTGGAAAGTTTCTACTTTCACGCCGGGAAAGAAATGCGGCAAGTGGTTGCCGGGGGTAATCACCGCGATCGGATTCCAGCGACGTACTTCGGCCACGCTCAGCAGGCGTTCGCCGTCGACCAGATCTTCGGCACCTGGGCCATCGAAGAACCACGCGGTTTCGTCGCCGCGTGCGCGGATCGCGTCTTGCAGCGGGCGCAGAATGGCCAGTGCGTAGCGTTCCGATCCATACAGCAAGTAGTGCTTTTTTAGAGCAGGCTTTTTGGAAGCAGCATTCTTTTGCGGAGCTGACTTAGCCATCAGTGATCGAGTCCGCTGCGGGTAAGCGCGGTTGCCGCGGTGTCGCGGGAGACGGGATTCTGGCGCATTTCGTAATAGCGCATACGCTTGTACGCCGCATAGCTGGCCGCTGTTTGCGCGATCGCGTAACCGCGCCATCCGTCGAGGAAACCCAGGCGCAACAAGTAATCCTTCAGAAACGCCAACACGAACACGAACGGTGTCTGCCACATCCGTGCAGGTTTGTTCTTGTCCAGCCAGTCGCGGCATTTCAGTTCGGAATACAGCAGCACTTTCAGCTGCTTCTCCACCAGGCTGGGATTGTTGTCGTGCAGGAAGGGCGAAGCCAGCGTGACCGAAGGGCCATCGAACTGCAGCGACTCGTGCACGCGCACATCGTTCCAGCGGGCGCGTTCGCGATGGTAGAAGCGCGCCATCTTCTCGCCGACCGCGGGGCGGTACCAGCGCATCGGCTTGCCCATATAGATGAGATGCCGGCGAAGAATCGCGGCTGCCGCATCGCTGTCCATCAGCGCGGGCAGGCGCTGTTGCAACTCGTCGACCAGCGCGGGCGTGAGGTACTCATCGGCGTCCAGCGCAAGAATCCACGGGTGGCTGCATTGCGTGGCCGCGAAGTTGCGTTGCGGGCCGAACCCTAGCCAGTCCTGATGGACCACACGTGCGCCGTGGGCACGGGCAATAGCCGCCGTGTCGTCGGTGCTGCCGCTGTCCACCACCAGCTTTTCGGCCGCAAAAGGCACGCTGTCCAGGCAGCGCGCGATTTTTTGCGCCTCATTGCGGGTGATCACAACCAGGGTTAACGGAAGAAGAAGCGCCATGCGTGCATTCTAGCGGGCATCTCTCGGAGCCTGTCCAAGGTTTCCGGTGTTCCAGACGCGTCTCATTTCAAATCGATGCGGTAAGTTAAGATGCTGCCGCGCGGGGGCGGGTCCAGAACCACCCCTTGCGTAGCTCGAAGCTTGCCGGACTGTATGACGAAATGAATGCATCGGCGTTTCGTAGATTGGAATCAGAAACCGAGATCGTCATGTCCAAAACCTCCGTGGCCAGTGTGACCGTGATGGTCTCCACCTATAACTGGAAAGAGGCCCTTGCCCTGGTGCTGCGCAGCCTGGCCGTACAGAGCCGGCTGCCGGACGAGGTGATCGTTGCCGACGACGGCTCGCGCGAGGATACGGCGGAGCTGCTGCGCGATGTGGCGAAGACCTTTCCGGTGCCCCTGCGGCATGTGTGGCAGCCGGACGAGGGGTTCCGCAAAGCGCGGATCCTCAACCGCAGCATTGCCGCGGCACGCGGCGACTACGTGATCCAGCTGGACGGGGACATGTTGGCGCACCCGCACTTCGTGGCCGATCACTTGAGTCTGGCGCGACCGGGACGGTTTCTACAGGGAACCCGCATCCGCACGACGGAGGCCGAAACGGCGCGCCTGCTCGGCGGAGGCACGCCGCGCTACGGATGGTTTGTCGATGCGTATTTCCGCGACGACGACGATCGGCGCACCTACCACTTCGGCCGCCGCCATCACACCTTGCGATTGCCGTGGCTGGCGCGTATCAAGACGCGCTCCACCGGCCATCCCATGGGCTGCAACATCAGCTTGTGGCGCGCGGATCTGCTGCGCGTGAACGGTTACGACGAACGTATGCACGGCTACGGCAGCGAAGATCTGGAAATCGACATCCGCCTGCGCAACGCCGGTTTGCGGCGCAGCCAGATCAAGTTCGCGGCGCTGACCTTGCATCTCGAACATCGCAGCGTGGCACCGCCCGATCCCAGTGATCCTGACCTGCCCAACAACCGGCTGTTGACGGCCAGCCAGGAACAGCACCTTGTGCGTAGCGAGTTCGGCGTGGATGCACACCTGGCCGATTTCGCGCAACCGCCGGCCGATCTCCGTACGCAAGCAGGTCAACGCGAATGATGGCGTTGGATGGTTGGACAGAACGAGAAGACACCGCCGCCACGGGATGGTTGCGCCGCCTGCTGATTCTCGGCATGGCATGGCTGATCGTGGGTATGGCCGTGATGCCTGCCGGTGCTTCTTACAATCCAGGCAAGGCTTATCAGTACGTGTTGGCGCTGACCATGTGGCTACCGATGATGGTTCTGATTGCCATGAAGCCGCAGCGATTGCTCGCTTTCTGGCGTCTGCCGCTGATGTCGTGGGCCACGGTCTTGCTAGTGTGGGGCTGGGTGTCGCTAGCCTGGACACACGCTGCGCGTCCTGCGGACGAGGCGGCGCGCAACCTCAGCATTCTTCTGTTCCTGGTCGCGTGTCAGTGGGTGTTTGGCGGCAACGAATATCGCACCAGGCGCGTGCTCATCGGCTGCAGTCTGGTCATGGCGCTGGTGGCGGTGGGCGTCATCGTCAACGATATGCTGCATCCGACTAGCGATGGTCGATTGACCGGCATCGGCGTGATGGCCAACCCCAACCTGGCCGCTGCCGGCATGGCTGCGGCGCTGCTGTGTTTGTGGCCGTGGCGCTTCGACGGGTGGCGTGGAGCTCTCGTGAAATGGCTCGCCATCAGTGCGTTGGCGTCGTTTGTATTACTGACCTTCACGCGCAGCGCCTGGGCAGCGCTGTTCGCGGCGCTGGTGGTTGTCGTGCTGTCTCGAGGCGGTCGGCGCGCATGGCTCTACGCGGGTTTGATCTGTTTGCTGGGGGCGCTGAGCGTCGCCGCGGGTCTTTCCGTCCTGCTTGCGCGCGGCTGGTCGTTGCGGCCGCAAATCTTCGAGCAATCGATGGATCTCTTCATGCAGCACCCCTTGCGCGGCTTGGGGCAAGGCAGCGCGTTCCAGCTCGAAGCAGGCAGCGAAGTGCTGGTCCACGCGCACAATATGTTCAGCCAATTGGCGATCGAACTCGGCCTGCCAGGCGTGCTGCTGTGGACAGGCATATGGCTGACGCTGGGCTGGCGCGCCTGGCGTCATCGGCATGAAACGCTTGGCCAGGTGATACTGGGACTCTGGGTATTCGGCACGGTCGCGGTACAGTTCGATTTGCCGTATCTACTCGATAGCCCCAGGCCGGGTTGGTTGATTACCTGGCTGCCACTGGCGCTGAGTACGGCTTTCGACCGAGGGCTTCAGGCCAAACCCGCAGGCGGTGCATGAAAGTCTCGCTCATCATCATCACCTACAACTGGCCCAAAGCGCTGGAGCGGGTGCTGGAAAGCGTAGCGACGCAGACACGTCTCCCGGATGAAGTCCTGATTGCCGACGATGGCTCGGGGCCGGACACCGCTGCGGTGATCGCGCGTGCGGGCGAGCATTTTCCCGTGCCGTTGCGACATATCTGGCAGGAAGACCGGGGCTTTCGCGCCGCGCGCTGCCGCAATCGCGGTATTGCGGCCAGCGTGGGCAACTACATTGTGCTGCTCGATGGGGACATGCTGATGCATCCCCACTTCATCGCCGATCATCTGATGCTGGCCGAACCGGGCTACTTCTTGCAGGGTGGCCGGTTGAAGGCGAATCACGCAGAAAGCGAGCGCTTGCTGGCCGGGGGACGTCCAGTCTACGCGCCGTGGGTGAAAGCGAACTTTCATGAATTCGACGGAACGCGCCGGCTCTATGCATTCCGCCAGCCGGCGTTGGCCCGCTGGAAAGCGCGATCGCGCAACGGCGGTCGTGTGATGAGCTGCAACATGAGTTTCTGGCGCGAAGATTTATTGCGCGTCAACGGCTTCGACGAACGCATGGAAGGCTATGGCGCCGAAGATCGCGAACTGGTCGTGCGCCTGGAGAATGCCGGCCTTCGCCGCCGCGCATTGAAATGGGCGGCGCTGGCGATGCATCTGGAGCACTCATCGCGCGCGCAGGAAAACCTCAACGATCTGAGCCTGCCGAACAATCGGCTGCTACACGACAGCATCGAACAGCATATCGTGCGCTGCGAACACGGGATCGACGGGCATCTGGCGGAATTCGCCAGCAGCGTTCATTCCTGATCGATCAACGCACGCATCGCTTCCTGCAAACGTCGCGGCAGGTCGGCGTGATTGCTCTCGTACCAGGTGCGCGCGGCTTGACCCATCTGCTCGGCAGTTGCGACATCCATGCTCAGGCAGCGTTCGATGGCTTGTTCCATCGCGGCCTCGGCAAAACCGTAGAGCGTGGCGAGGTCCTGCGTGCCCACCGCTTGCGAAGGTACCAGCAAGCCGCGTTCTGACGTCACCAACTCATTCATGGGTTCGGCGTCGAGTGTCACGACGACCGCGCGGCAGCTCATCGCTTCGACCAGGTAGTGGCCATAGCCTTCGGTTTGCGACGGGCACAGATGGAAACGATGTTCGTTCTGCAGCCGGCGATAGTCGGCATCGCTCACATGTTCGCGAATCAGCGTGACGTTCGCAGGCAAGGCATCGATATCGACACGTTTGCGTCGCCACACGACGGTGAGCGTGGGCCATTCCGGGTGCTTCTTCCAAAGCGCCAGCAACGCCTGGGTGCCTTTGTTGGCGCTGCGGCCGGGGCCATGAAAGAAGGCGCGACGGCGAGCAACGCCCGGCTCAAACCGGTCCGGACTGGTGAAGCCGATGTAACGGGTCTTTGCGTCCAGCGTCTGGAACAACCGTTCGGCATGGCGCGTCTTTACCCATACCGCATCCATGCCTGCCAACGCCGCGCGATCCTGTGTCCGGAAATACTCGGGATTCGGAATCAGCACGTTGCGGTGTGCCGCTCGGTAAAACTCCGGGCGGATGCGTTCGAGCATCACATTCACGTCGAAGCCTGGCGTCTTGCGCGACAGTTGCACGCGCGTAAGCCATTCGGCGAGACGGCCGCGGTGCGGCAGACCTGTCGTTTGCGTATCGCAACCTGCGCGTTGCAGGGCTTCCGCCAGCAGGATCAGGTCGCGGCTCAGGCCCGCACCGTTGTCACGCGCGATCAGCTGAAAAGTGAGCTGCATAAGTGCTCTCATCAACGCCGTTCGAGCACCGCATAGTACATGCCGTCGAGGTCGCCATCGCCAGGCAGAATCTGCCAGCCGTTCGTGGCGGCTTGTCCGACTGGCAACTGCAGCGGCAGCACATTCGCATCGTTGCGACCGGCCAGGAAGTTACCGATCACTGTTTCGTTCTCCGCGCGCAACAACGAACACGTGATGTAGACGAGGCGCCCGCCCGGCGCGAGCAGTGGCCACAATGCGGTCAAGATGCGTTGTTGTTGCGCGACCAGCGCCGCGATATCGCTGGCGCGACGATGCAGCCGAATATCGGGCCGTCGCCGCAGCACACCGGTGGCCGAACAAGGAGCATCGATCAGGATGCGGTCGAACAGTTTGCCATCCCACCAGCCGGAAGGATCGCCCGCATCGCCGATACGCACATCGGCCTGCAAGCCGAGGCGATCCAGGTTCTGGCGGATACGCGTGGCGCGTGCAGTGTCGAATTCCAGCGCGGTCAATGCAACGTCTGCGCGCTCCAGCAGATGACAGGCCTTGCCACCCGGCGCAGCGCAAGCGTCGAGCACGCGCTGGCCATCACGCACGTTGGCCACATCGGCGGCCACTTGTGCAGCGCCGTCCTGCACGGCGAAAAGCCCTTGTGCGAAACCGGGCATACGTGTGACATCGCTGCTGTGAGGCAGCACGATGCCGTCGGCAAGCCAGGGATGTGCATCGGCGGTATAGCCATCTGCACGTAATTGTTCGATCAATGCTTCACGCGTGACGCGGCGGCGGTTGGCGCGCAACATCAGCGGCGGTTCGCGATTGCCATCCGCAAGCACGGCATCGGCCTGCGCAGGCCAATCGCTGCTGATGGCGTCCACCAACCATGGCGGCATGGCGTAGCGTGTCTGCGGCTGTGTATCCAAATCCGCAAGCAGGTTGATGCGTTCGCGTTGCCAGCGACGCAATACGGCATTCACCAGCCCGGCCAGGCGAGGGCGGTTGAGTGCGCGCGTAGCTTCCACCGTGGCGGCTACGGCGGCGTAATCCTGCAGCTCGAGAATGTCCAGTTGCACTAGGCCCAGGACCAGCAGTGCGTGCACTTCGGGTTCTTTGCGACGCAGCGGTTTGTCGAGCAGGCGGTCGAGTGCGGCGTCGAAGCGCAGCCACCAGCGTGCGCCGTCGCTCAGCAAGGCCATCAACAGCGCGCGGTCGCGTGGGTCGCGTAGCTTCGGCGCGCGTTGTTCCATCGCTTCGCGCAGCGACATGCCGTGCAAGGCGACATCGGCCAGCGCCTGCGCAGCGAGGGCGCGGGTATCGTTCATCGCGCGACGCGCAATTCGGGACGGGCGTTGAGGTAGTCGGCGGCGCTGATGCGCTTGCCGCCGGCGCGCTGCAGTGCTGTCACCCGTAGTACGCCTTCGCCACACGCGATATCGATGCCGTCGCGTTGTGCGGCGACCACGCTGCCTGGGGTGCTCTGATGATTTTGTTCGACCGCTCGCGCCGCCCAGATACGCAGGTTTTCTCCGGCAATATCGCCTTCGGCCACGGGCCACGGATCGAAAGCACGCACCTGACGCTCCAGCGAGATGGCCGGGCGCGTGAAGTCGAGCCGCGCTTCGGCCTTCTCCAACTTGTGCGCGTACATCACGCCGTCGTCCGATTGTGGCGTTGCGTGCAGCGATTCGCCCGCAAGCGTGCGGCGTAAACCTTCGGTCAACACGTCGGCGCCGAGCAGCGAAAGGCGATCGTGCAGCGAGCCGCCGGTGTCGTCGCGGCTGATCGGCGTGCGTCGTTCCAGCAACACTGGGCCGGTATCGAGACCGGCTTCCATGTGCATCAGATCGACACCGGTTTCCGTATCGCCCGCAAGAATCGCACGTTGGATCGGCGCCGCGCCGCGCCAGCGCGGCAGCAGGCTGGCATGCACGTTCCAACAGCCCAGCCGCGGAATCGCCAGTACCTTGCGCGAAAGAATGAGTCCGTAGGCGACCACCACCATCAGGTCAGGTCGATAAGCCGCGAGCGTGTCGCGAGCTTCGGTGGATTTCAGCGTTTCGGGCTGCTCGACCGGAATGTTTGCCGTCAGTGCAGCCAGTTTCACTGGACTAGGTGTGAGTTTGCGCCCGCGACCCGCGGGACGATCGGGCTGCGTATAGACGGCCACGACTTCGGCGCCACTCGCGCGACATGCTTCAAGACAAGGGACGGAAAATTCCGGTGTACCGGCAAAAACGATCCGCAGGCTCAAGCGCTGGCTGCCTGCTTGCGCTGCTTCTCCATGCGCTTGAGCAGGATCGAGCGCTTCAGCGGTGACAGGTAATCGACGAAGACCTTGCCCAAGAGATGATCCATTTCATGCTGGATGCACACAGCCAGCGGACCTTCCACTTCCAGCTCGAACGTGTTGCCTTGCACATCCTGCGCGCGCACTTTCACTTTCAGCGCGCGTGTTACATCGGCATAGATGCCGGGAAAGGACAGGCAGCCTTCCTGATAAACCTGCGAACCTTCTTTCTCCAGGATCTCGGCATTGATCAGCGCCAGCGGCTCGTTGCGCTCTTCGCTCATGTCCGCCACCAGCACGCGCTTATGCACGTTAACCTGGGTGGCGGCCAGGCCCACACCATTGGCGGCGTACATCGTCTCGAACATGTCATCGACGAACTGCTTCAATGTCGCGTCGAACACGGTCACCGGTTCGGCCTTGGTGCGCAACCGGGGGTCGGGGAACTCGAGAATGGTCAAAACGGACATGGACTTGTTACCTGCAGGCGCCGGAAATGCGGGCGATTTGGTAAAAGCCCACCCGGGCGCGGTCTAGAATATGGTTATTGTACGTGGTTCAACGTGTTGTCGGCAGACGAATTTGCCAACTGGCACGTGTTGCTTGGGTTAACGGTTCGGTTACACTCGCCCGAGCATCGGGGGAGGGGGGATTCCCGTTTATGATCAGAAAGTCCATTGGGCTGCTGGCCGGCATGCTGGTCACAGTGGCCGTTTATGCGGCCGGTACACAGCTACGCGCCGATCACCCCGACAGCTATACCGTGCGTCGTGGCGATACGCTCTGGGGTGTCTCCGCTCGTTTTCTGTCCAAGCCCTGGCTGTGGCCGGAGATCTGGCAGGCCAATCCGCAGGTACGCAATCCACACCTGATCTATCCGGGTGATGTGCTCGACCTGTCCTTCATCAATGGTGGACCGTCGCTGCGGCTGACGCCGTCCATCCATCGTGAAGGCGACGCGATTCCCGCCATTCCGGTCGATCAGCTGAAGCCGTTCCTGAAGGATTCGCGCGTCGTAGATCCGGATGCGGTGAAAAACGCGCCCTACGTGATGGGCTTCGAAGAGGGCGACCTCACCGGCACCTCCGGCCGCAATATCTACGTGCGCAACCTCGATGCGCAGCCCGGCCAGCGCTGGGCCATCGTGCGTCCAACCCATGTCTTCCGCACCTACGGCGGTTCGCACGATCAGGAAAACGACGAGATGGCCGCCAATCTGGTGGACAGCGACGTCGCCACCACCCGCTCGCCGTGGACCGAGGAGTGGAAGACGGATATCGACAACGTCACGCCCAATCACACCTTCCGCGGCAAGACGCTGGCCATGGAAGTCACCGTGATCGGCACGGCCGAAGTGCTGCGCGGCGGCGATCCGTCGACCCTGCTGCTGCTGAGTTCCATCATGGAAATCCGCGCCGGCGATCGCCTGATGCCGATCGACGACAACCCGTACGACCCTTACTACTACCCGCATCCGCCGAAGTCATTGCCGGCCGATGGCCGCGTGATCGCCTATGCGCAGGAACGCCTGAGCCAGGTCGGACCGAACGACGTGGTGGTGCTTTCGGTCGGTTCGAAGGACGGCGTCGACAACGGCACGACCTTCTCGCTGTGGCAGCCGGGCCAACAGGTGCCGGACGATGTGGCCCATAGCAGCTGGACGCGTTACAACCACAAGTTCGTTACCTTGCCCGACGAATACGTCGGACACGTGATGATCTTCCGCACCTTCGATCGCGTCAGCTACGGCGTGGTGATGGATGGCCTCAAGCCAGCGAAGATCGGTGCAAGGGTCAAAATGCCTGAATAGAGCAGGCCGGACGGTGACATTGCCTCACAGCACGGCGCGGTCATCCCGCGCCGTTGTTGTTTGCGGGGCTCGCGTAGACTCGCGGCATGAACGAGCATGCCGAACTGCGCGATTGGCTGATCGCGCTGCGCACACCGGGACTGGGACCAGGCGGATTGCGCGAGCGACTCGGTGCGACACGGGGCAGCATCGACCAGGTGCTTGCCCAGCTGCGCCGTCAGGCATCCTCGCTCGATCCCGAAGCGAAGACCTGGCTGGATCAGCCGGACGAGACCAGGCTCACCGCCGACCTCGCCTGGCTGGCCGAACCGGGACATCGGCTGTTGCGTTGTACCGAGGCCGATTTCCCGCCGCAGCTGGAAACCATTCCCCAACCGCCAGCCGCCCTATTTATTAGCGGCGACGCCAGCCTTCTGCTGCATCCGCAAGTCGCGATCGTGGGCGCGCGCAGCGCCAGCATCGCCGGCAAGGCCAACGCGCGCGCCTTCGCCCGCAGCCTTGCGCTGGCCGGTTTCGTGGTGACCAGCGGTCTGGCTGACGGTATCGACGGCGCGGCGCACGAGGCCACCCTCGAGGCGGGCCAGCCCACCGTCGCGGTGATCGGCACGGGGCCGGATCTGGTCTACCCGCGAAAACATCGCGAGTTATCCGCGCGAGTGGCGGCGCAGGGGGCGCTGGTCAGCGAATTCCCGCCGGGTACGGCCGCTCGCGCAGACCACTTTCCGCGTCGCAATCGCCTCATCGCCGGATTGTCGCTCGGCACGGTGGTGATCGAGGCAGGGCTGCAATCGGGGTCGCTGATTACGGCCCGGCTGGCAGGCGAACAGGGCAGGGAGGTATTCGCCGTGCCCGGTTCCATCCATAATCCGCTCGCCCGTGGCTGCCACCGTCTGATCAGGGAAGGTGCGCGGCTGGTCGAAAGCGCTTCGGAAATCGTCGAATCCCTGACTCCCGCCGCGCGGGCGCTGGGTGCCGAGCTGGCCCAGCGCCTCGATCTGCCGACGGCGGTATCCACGGAACGCCATCGCCGGGCGAAAGGCGGCTGGCGCGACGATCCGGATTACCAACGGCTGCTGGACGTGCTCGGCCACGATCCGGCGGCGCTGGACGAACTGGCGACGCGCACAGGGCAAAGTGCCGCGGTGCTGTCATCCATGCTGCTCATGCTGGAGCTGGAAGGTTGTGTCGAAGGTTTGCCGGGCGGTCGCTACCAGCGCCTCCCGGGCGTCTGAACGGGTACCCGGCGGCACGGGATGTGCCGCTCGTGTTCAAGCACGAAAGTGCTTGAACGACGGAAGCGAGTCCGGACATGCGCCGGGCTTGCTGACTCGAAAAATCGCCAGGAAGGCGAGTTTTCGAGATTCAAGAAACCGCGCCAGGCCTCGTTTTCACACGCGCCAGCTTGACAGTCGTCGAGCCGGCGTGCTTCCAACTATATATAGGCGGCCGCAGCACAAGGCCGCGGATGGACCCCTGGAACCCCAAGCCACATGGCAAAAAACCTGCTCATCGTTGAATCGCCGGCCAAGGCCAAGACGATCAACAAATACCTCGGCAAGGACTTTCAGGTTCTGGCCTCCTACGGTCATGTCCGCGACCTGAAGCCCAAAGAAGGCGCGGTCGACCCCGAGCACCAGTTCGCCATGAAGTACGAGGTGATCGAGCGCAACGAGAAACACGTCGATGCCATCGCCAAGGCCGCCAAGCTGGCCGACGACATCTATCTGGCGACCGACTTGGATCGCGAAGGCGAGGCGATCAGCTGGCACATCAGCGAGATCCTCAAGGAGCGCGGCCTCACCAGCGGCAAGCAGCTGCATCGCGTGGTGTTCTCCGAGATCACGCCCAAGGCGATCAAGGCTGCCGTCGCCGCGCCGCGCGAGCTGTCGCACGACATGGTCGATGCGCAGCAGGCGCGCCGCGCGCTGGATTACCTGGTCGGCTTCAACCTCTCGCCCGTGCTGTGGCGCAAAGTGCAGCGCGGTCTGTCCGCCGGCCGCGTGCAAAGCCCCGCGCTGCGCATGATCGTGGAACGCGAAGAAGAGATCGAAGCCTTTATCGCCCGCGAATACTGGAGCGTAGAAGCCCAGCTCAAGCACGCCGACGGCGATTTCAGCGCGCGCCTCACCAAGCTCAACGGCAAGAAGTTCGAACAATTCGATCTCACCAACGAAACCGATGCCATGGCCGCCCGCGCGGCCTTGAAGGAAGCCGCGCACGGCCGCCTCACCGTCAGCGAAGTGGGCAGCAAGGAACGCAAGCGCCGCCCGGCGCCGCCGTTCACCACCTCCACGCTGCAGCAGGAAGCGGCGCGCAAGCTCGGCTTCACGACCAGCCGCACCATGAAAGTCGCGCAGGGTCTGTACGAAGGCGTGGGTCTGGGCAGCGAAGGCAACGTCGGCCTGATCACCTACATGCGTACCGACTCCACCGCGTTGTCGGAGGATGCCGTCGGCGAACTGCGCCAGCTGATTTCCCGCGATTTTGGCAATAAGGCGCTGCCCGATCAGGCGCAGGTCTATCGCACCAAGTCCAAGAACGCACAGGAAGCGCATGAGGCGATTCGCCCGACCTCCGCGCTGCGCACACCGCGCGAGGTGTCGGCGTTCCTCAACGACGAACAGCGCAAGCTCTACGAGCTGATCTGGAAGCGTACCGTCGCCTGCCAGATGATCCACGCCACGCTCAACACCGTGTCGGTGGATTTCGACCTCAAAAACGTGGCTGGTGGCGATGCGGCCTTCCGCGCCACCGGTACCACGGTGATCGATCCCGGCTTTCTTGCGGTGTACGAAGAAGGCCGCGATCAGAAAACCGCTGAAGACGAAGACGAAGGCCGTCGCCTGCCACGCCTGGCCAAAGGCGAACACGTGCCGCTGCAGGACATCGTCACCGACCAGCATTTCACCGAACCGCCGCCGCGCTTCTCCGAAGCCAGCTTGGTCAAGGCGTTGGAGGAATACGGCATCGGCCGTCCGTCCACCTACGCCAGCATCATCCAGGTGCTGCAAAACCGCGAATACGTGCTGCTGGAAAGCCGCCGCTTCAAACCGACCGACGTCGGCCGCGCGGTGAGCAACTTCCTGACCCAGCATTTCACCCAATACGTCGACTACGACTTCACCGCCAAGCTCGAAGACGAACTCGATGCGGTAAGCCGCGGCGAAGAAGCCTGGGTGCCGCTGATGGAGCGCTTCTGGCTGCCGTTCAAGCAGCAAGTGGACGAGAAAACCGAAACCGTCGACCGCAGCGAAGCCACCGGCGCGCGCGAACTGGGCCAGGATCCTAAAACCGGCAAGCCGCTCTCCGTGCGCCTGGGCCGCTATGGACCGTACGCGCAAATCGGCGACAAGGACGTGGACGAAAAGCTGCAATTCGCCTCTCTGCGCCCCGGCCAGAGCATGCACACGATCACGCTGCATGAGGCCATCGAACTGTTCAAGCTGCCTCGCCAACTCGGCCAGGCCGAGAACGGCGACGAGGTAAGCGTAGGTATCGGTCGCTTCGGCCCCTTCGTGAAGCAGGGCAGCACCTACGCCTCGCTCAAGCCTGAAGACGACCCGTACACCATCGAACTGCCGCGCGCCCTGCAGATCGTGCAGGAAAAACTGGAGCTGATCGCCAACCGCATCATCAAAGATTTCGGCAACGGTGTGCAGGTGCTCAACGGCCGTTACGGCCCGTACATCACCGACGGCGAAAAGAACGCGCGCATTCCGAAGGATCAGGAGCCGAAAGATCTGACCGAAGCGCAGTGCGTGGAACTGCTGGCCGCTGCGCCCGTCAAGAAAGGGCGCTTCGGCAAGAAGACCACCAAGGCTGCATCGAAGAAAGCAGCACCGGCGGCCAAGAAAGCCGCCGAGAAGAAAGCAGCGCCCAAAAAGACGGCCACCAAGAAAGCCGCCGGCAAGAAGACGGCAACTAAGAAGACCGCCGCTAAAAAAGCTACCGCGAAAAAATCGGCGACGGCAAAGACCGGAGCCTAAGTGCCTCGGTGCTATTCCCTTGCCGAACTGGATGCCGCCGCCGCCTCGTTGCGTAGCGGCGACGTCCTGGCCTATCCGACCGAAGCCGTCTTCGGCCTCGGCTGCGACCCGCACGAGCGCAGCGCCTTCGACCGCATCTTCGCGCTCAAGCAACGCCCCGCGACGCAAGGCGTGCTGCTGATTGCCGCCGACTTCGCTCAGCTCGCGCGCTACATCGATATCACCAAGGTGCCGGCGGGCGTGCTGGCGCAAGTCCGCGCAAGCTGGCCGGGTCCGCACACCTGGGTCTTCCCGCGCAGCGCCGACGTGCCGGAGTGGGTGGCCGGCGCGCATCCGGGCATCGCCCTGCGGGTGACCGCGCATGCTCCCGCCGCTGCTTTGTGCCGCGCGTTCGGCGGCGCCCTGGTCTCCACCAGCGCCAACCTTCACGGCCATCCCCCGGCGCGTGATCTTGCGACGCTGACCACCTATTTCGGCGATGCGCTAGACGGCATCGTCGATGCGCCCCTAGGCGGTGCGTCCCAGCCCACCACCATCCGGGATGCGCTGTCAGGCGCTATCATCCGAACCTGAATCCTGCGAAACATGATGGCGGCGCGGTAGGTGCCGATTCAGCCGCAACCATCAGGATAGGGGCGTGCAGGAGACAACCCCAAGTACCGGCAGCAACCGACCCGCCGTGTCGGCACGGGGTGCTTGCATCGGTAAAGCGACCAGGAGCGCACGGCGTGGCGATCGTCTACGAAACCTACCAACGCGATGAAGCGCAGCGCCTGCTGCCTCTGTTGAAGGTGGACGATCCGCAGCGTGTGGTCGCCCTGCACGATGGCCAGGCGATCACCGCAGCGCAGTTCATCGCGCATGTGCAGCGTGTCGCGGCGCAGTTGCCCGACGCATCCGCTGCCGTCAACCTGTGCGAGGACCGCTACGCCTTCATGGTCGCCTTCTGCGCTATCGCCCTGCGTGGACAGGCCAACCTACTGCCGCCTTCGCGCGCACCCCACGCGGTAGAGGAAGTGATGGCCGCCCATCCGGGTTGCCATGCCATAGGTGATCGGTCGATGGATCCCGCCCCGCACCGTTACCACGCCCTGCCGACGTTGCTGGTGGACGCGTCGGCATCGAACGCCGTCGAATGGCCGTCCATTCCTGCCGGCCAACACGTGGCCGTCGGCTACACCTCCGGCTCCACCGGTACGCCACGTGCCAACGTCAAGACCTGGCGCAACCTGC
Source organism: Dyella lipolytica (assembly GCF_030160075.1). Taxonomy (GTDB): domain Bacteria; phylum Pseudomonadota; class Gammaproteobacteria; order Xanthomonadales; family Rhodanobacteraceae; genus Dyella_B; species Dyella_B lipolytica. Next base: position 906,264 of record NZ_BSNQ01000009.1, on the reverse strand, counting down.
ACGCGAGCACCGCTGGCAATCTGCGTATGTTGCATCACGTAGTCGGCGAGCGTTTCGCCGTGGTTGCCACGGTGCCGCCGCAGCACATCTACGGCGTCGAAATGTCGGTGCTGCTGCCGCTGCTCGGTGACGTGCAGGTGCATGCCGGCCGGCCTTTCTTTCCCGCCGATATCGCCACTGCACTTGAAGACATACCCGCGCCGCGCGTACTGGTCACCACGCCGGTGCATCTGCGCGCACTAGTCGAATCGGGCGTACGTTTGCCGCCACTGGCCGCGATGCTCTCGGCCACCGCACCGATGCCGCCCGAACTGGCCGCACAAGCCGAACAGTGTTTCGACGCGCCGCTGCTGGAAGTCTTCGGTTCCACCGAAACCTGCGCCTTCGCCACGCGGCGCGTCACGGTGGACAGCCGCTGGTCGCTCTACCACGGCGTGCACCTGCATCCGCAACCCGACGGCACGCAGATCGACGCACCGCAGCTTGATGCGCCCGCAACCCTGGCGGACATCGTGAGCCTGCACGACGAAGGCCGCCGCTTCGAGCTGCGCGGCCGCCACGCCGATATGTTGGAAATTGCCGGCAAGCGCGCCTCACTGGGTGACCTCACCCATCGCCTACTCGCCATACCCGGCGTGCAGGATGGCGTGGTGTTCCAGCTCGACGATGCCGACGCCATCGGCGTGCGGCGCATTGCTGCGCTGGTGGTGGCGCCGACGCTCGACGAGCACCTGATCCTCGACGCCTTGCGCGCCTCGATCGATCCCGTCTTTCTGCCGCGTCCGCTGCGCCTGGTCGACGCCTTGCCGCGTAACGAGACGGGCAAACTCCCGCGCGCAGCCCTGCTCGATTTGCTCGACCGGCACGTCCCCGCATAAAGCCCAGCCGCTGCACTCCCGCTACAATGGCGCGCTTGCGCCCCGGCGCTCGCAGTCATGGAGTCAACGGCATGAAAGTCCTGGTCATCGGCAACGGCGGTCGCGAGCACGCGCTGGCGTGGAAGCTCAAGCAATCGCCGCGCGTCAGCGAAGTGATCGTGGCGCCCGGCAATGCCGGCACCGCGCACGAACGCGGTGTACGCAATGCCGATGTGCCCGCCAGCGATATCGATGGCCTGCTGAAACTGGCCAAGGCCGAGAAGATCGGCCTCACCGTGGTCGGCCCCGAAGTGCCGCTGGTCGCGGGTGTGGTCGACAAATTCCGCGCCGCCGGTCTGCGCATCTTCGGGCCGCGCGCTATCGCCGCCCAGCTGGAAGGCTCCAAAGCTTTCGCCAAAGACTTCCTGCTCCGCCACAACATTCCCACCGCGCGCTACGCGGTGTTTACCGAACTCACCAAGGCGCTGGCTTACGTGCGCGAACACGGCGCACCGATCGTCATCAAGGCCGACGGCCTGGCCGCCGGCAAAGGCGTTGTAGTCGCGCTCACGTTGCCCGATGCCGAACTGGCTTTGCACGACATGCTCGGCGCGCACGCCTTCGGCGATGCCTCCGCGCGCGTCGTCATCGAAGAATTCCTCGACGGCGAAGAAGCCAGCTATATCGTGATGAGCGACGGCAGCCACGCCTTGCCGATGGCAAGCAGCCAGGACCACAAACGCCGCGACGACAACGACCTCGGCCCCAACACCGGCGGCATGGGCGCCTATTCCCCCGCACCGGTCGTCACGCCCGACGTAGAAAAGCGCATTCTCAAGGAAGTGATCGAGCCCACCCTGCGCGGTATGGCCTCCGAAGGCGCGCCCTTCATGGGCTTTCTCTATGCCGGCCTGATGATCGACAAAAACGGCGCGCCCAAGGTGATCGAATTCAACGTGCGCTTCGGCGATCCGGAAACTCAGCCCATCATGCTGCGTCTCAAATCGGATCTCGTCGAATTGATCGAAGCCGCGCTCGACGGCGAACTGCACCATACCCACGCGCAATGGGATGCGCGTCCGTCCATCGGCGTGGTGATGGCGGCCAGCGGCTATCCGGCCAAAGTAAAAAGCGGCGATGTGATCGAGGGCCTGGATGCCGATGTCGGCCACGACGTGAAAGTGTTCCACGCCGGCACCAAACTCGATGTGCATGGGCGTGCGATCACCGCGGGTGGTCGCGTGCTCACCGTCTGCGCCCTAGGCAAAGACATCGCCGCGGCGCGCGAACACGCCTATCACGCGGTCAGCAAGATCCATTTCGATGGTGCATACTGCCGGCGCGATATTGCCTATCGCGCGCTGCGGCGACTATAAGCGACTATTCAGGCAAGGATTCAACGTACTCGACATCCGCAATCCAGTTGCGCTTGCGCCGAGCCAGGCGACTCTCTTCCGTCTCGCCATCGAGCGTCGATGGCGATCGCCGAAGCAGTGATGTATCCACCCCTTCGAACGTGTTCACGTTGACGACGGCGTAGAGACCATCATCGATCCGACTGGTAACCAGCGGCACCACGCCGCATTGTGTGCAGATATGAAACTCGGCGGTCTCCGTGCCAAAGGCATATGCCGAAACGTGTCGAGCATCCTTCACCGCCCACTTAAGCGAGCCGGTTGGACAAGACGTCCAGACAGCGCCATGTTTGGTGCAGAACGTGCACGTACATGCGCGAGCAGGAATTTCCGAGGGCTCCGGTTTCCAATTCAGCGTGAAAGAGATATTTCCGCAATGGCAACGTCCGAAGATCAGCATAAGGCGCCCCTACATTCCCGATACACCACGTGTTGGAGGATAAGTGCCACCCAGATGCAGATTCACTACCTGCGCCGTGCACGACGATAGAGCAGCCAGGCATAGACGCACAGGTTCGTGGCAACAACCACGGCCGCCAGCATGAATTGTATATCCCGGGTCAGGCCGGCCGGATAAATCGTTCCCAGAAGATAGTGCTGCAAAAAGTCACCTTCATAGCCGGCGTGTCCCGCACGGGCGAGAAAATAGTTTTCGAGACGAGTCAGCGGACAGCTTCGTCCAGTGATTTCTACAAAGAAACCCCAGGCCGCGGCGGGAAGCTGGAGCACGGGAATCCAGCGCCACCTAAGCGCCAACAATGCGCCAAGCCCACTAAACAGGATGAAGGCCAGGTGGAATACGAGTACCGCATCGGCGGCGAATAGCGAAACCATTGCCGTACGCCTTAGTCGTGGAGCAATCCATTGCGCGCATCTGCTTGATCGACTTGTTCGGCGAGATCATCGATCCCAGCGCCAACTGGGCGGCTCTCCCTTGAGCCAACACACTGCTAGAAGAACAGCAGTTGAAGCAGCAATGCTAATCAGGAAGAGAATGAGATCTCGTGCCGGCGGCAGGAAATACATGCTGAGCGCCACGCACGCAGCATACGCGGAGAAAACGACCCAGCCCTGCCAGCACGTTGGAAAACTCCATCCCCATCCGTACCGCTTTGCAGGAAACCAGTATTTCTTTTGCGAATTCATGGCGACTCCATTGAAGGCTTTGCTTAGCACCTAACATCTGGGTTAAGCGGTGCACGGTGCGCCGACAAGACTAGCGACGCTCCGACTTGAAAGCCCAAACACAAAGACCGCCAGCCACAACGAGTGCCACCCATGAAAACCAGACAGGCACGGCAAAAGAACCTATTTGCACAGGCCATTGGTTGACGGCCCGGATAGCCTGTACGGCCGCGACCACACCGAAAACAGTGCCTGAAACTACGGCGTATTTGCTTTGCATGACGACACCTCCCGTTTAGGTGTGCGACTAATGGCATCCAATGCATGAGTTAAGCGGCAGCTTTGCCTGTGGCAAGTAGGCAATGGCGGTGACTGCCAGTAACGAACCAAGAAGAATCGTCAGGCGTCGGGTGTTTCCAGGCGATGATCGGTGGGTTGGGGCGTAATCGTCATTACTTTGAGTCGCTCTGAGTCCTCAAAGCGATGCCAGACTCCCGCAGGTATAACGACGAGTTCTTTCTCGGTGAGAAATGCTCGCTCCTCAATAGCATTCTTCAGCAAGACAATCGTTGTTGTTCCATCAAGCACCAGGACGACCTCATCACCGCTAGGGTGGCGTTCCCATTCACTGCTTCCGGAGTAATAACTTACATACACCGCGCCGTCGCGGTAAGGCGCAATCTCGGCAAATGCCTCACTAGCCTCATCCCCGAACGCCATTTCCGGAGATCGATTCGGCAAATGTTTCAAACCGGATAAGGCTTGGGTAAGCGATTTTTTCATAGGTAATGAGTGATCCTTTTTTCATGGCTTTCAGGCGTGGCGTTCACTGCCCCGGGGGTGGTTGCCAAAGTTCAACCTTGTTGCCCTCGGGGTCCATGACCCAACCAAACTTTCCGTACTCGGAATCGTCTGTTTTCTCCAGGACGTTACATCCTTCGTTCCGAAGTGCCTGAAGTAAGACGGTCAAATCTTCGACGCGATAGTTGACCATGAAGGTCGACTTGCTCGGTGCGAAGTGCTCACCATTGGCGGCGCCGATGGACCACACGGTCGTTCCCTCTGTCGGATGGCCCGCTGCATCGGTCCAGGTGAACGCGGTGCCTCCCCATGCCTGGACGTCAATGCCCAGGTGCTGCTTGTACCAGGCGCGCAGCGCGACAGGGTCGTTCGCGTTGAAGAAAATTCCACCGATGCCTGTGACTCTCTTCATTTCAGCCTCCTAAGTGCGGCCAAGTTGGAGTGCACTGCGTTTGCGACGCCTAACTACGTAATAGACGGACGTGAACGTCTGGTTACATCCCTGCTGCCTTTCTGAACGCGGCTGATAAACAACCGATTTCGCGCAACTCTATCGACTCGACGTCTGGCTAACAATCTGTCGCAACGACGGCTACAACGCCTCCGATTAGCGCGCACCGCGGACCAGTGCGCGGATGACCTGATCCAGCTCGACCCGGCCCTTGAGAACGCTAGCGTCTTCGCCTTCGAAAGTGATCCAGCCTTCGTTGAAGCCATCCAGCATCTGGATCCGCGGCACGGGGTCATTCATGCCTTGCGCACGGAAAAGTGCGGCCCAGTCTTCCCGCGGCACGATCTGGGTACGTACGATGCGGCCAAGGACTCTGCCGAACGCCGCGGCGATGTCGTTGGGAGATACGCGGCGCGGTCCTTCCAGTTCGACGATCCGGGTACCGGTCCATGGCTCCTGGATGAGCTCCGCTGCGACGCGTCCTACATCCTCCGTCGAGACCATAGGAAACGTCGCGTCGGCGGGCTGCAGGAAGCTATGGACGATGCCATCCCGTTGTGCCGATTCGACATCCCATTGCAGATTGTCGAGAAACCAGCCGGGACGCAGGAACGTCAGCGGCATCGTCAAGCCAGCCAGCGCCTCTTCGAGGATCGTGCGCTGGGTCAGCAGGTTGGATTGCTTCGCCTGGGCTCCGACCGTCGACAGGCAAACCACCCTTCCCGGAGCGGCGGCATCGAGCGCCTGCCGGATGGTCGCCGCGCCTTTGCGAGCTTCCGGGAAACCCGGTGCCGGATCGAAATTCGACGGCGGCAAGATGAACACGCCCTCGGCACCTCGAAATGCGGCGGTCAGCGATGCCACATCGTCCATGTCGGCGATAGCCACCTCACATCCCTTTTCGGCCAATGCCTTGCCTTTCTCCGCATCGCGGACGATGGCTCGTACAGGCTGGTGGGCGCTCAAGAGGGCTTGCGCCATGGCGCCCCCGACTTTTCCCGTGATTCCGGTAATTGCGTACATGGATTTCTCCTCAGTCAAAAGCTGTGTTGGGGGACGAAGCGAGTCCCAGTGCTGCGTAAGGTAATGACTGGCCATCGTTGACTGAAGTGAAATAAGATCAAATGATTGATGACAAATAATCAAAGGACATTTTCGGATGACGTTTGATGGGCGGGTGATCTCAAATGTCGGGGTGCTGGCCGCGATCATCGAAAGCGGCAACTTTTCCCGCGCAGCCGAAACGCTTGGCCTGTCGCCCTCGGGCGTAAGCCGCGCGTTAGCGCGACTGGAGGCGCACATCGGCGTACGGCTGCTGGACCGCAACACGCGGTCGGTATCGCTGACCGACGAAGGGCGGCGTTTCTTTGAAAACGTAGCGCCGCTATTGAGTGGTATCGAAAACGCGGTGGTGCTCACGGCCGGCGCAACCGAAACCGTCAAGGGCCGCCTCCGCGTGAATGTCGACGCGTTCTTCGCCCGCATGATGCTGGCCCCTCACATCACGCGCTTCATGGACATGCACCCGGATATCTCGTTGGAACTCGTCACCAAGGATCAGCTGGGCGATCTTGTCGGCGAGGGATTCGACATCGCCGTGCGCTTTGGTGAGCCGCCCGAGTCCTCGCTCGTTGCCCGCAAGCTTGCCGAGACGCGCACGATTACCGTTGCCGCAAAGGCTTACCTGAAAAAGCACGGCCACCCGGCCCACCCCGACGATCTGGCGCAACACGAATGCATACTGGTGCGCAACTCGCTCACCGGACACCTGATGCGGGACTGGCAATATCGACGAAACCGAAAAACAGTCGCAGTAAGCGTGCATGGGAGGCTGGTGGTCAACGAAGCCGGCATGCTATTGGGTGCATGTGTGGCCGGTGCTGGCGTCGCGCGCATAAAAGCCATCGGCGTTCGCGATCAGCTCGCTACCGGCAAACTGGTCGAACTATTGCCTGATTGGCAATGCGAAGGCTTTCCGCTCTACGCGTTATATCCGTCGCGCCATCTTCCTGCGGCCAAAGTCCGGGCGTTCATCGATTTCGTAGTTACGACGTTGCTTGAACCACGTAGCAACTAGTCCGCTACTGAGCAACGTGCCTCAGTTCCTTCGCCCAACGCTCAAGTTAAGCGGCGCGCGATATGTGCATCCGCTTAGACGAGTTTTTTGACATAGCAGTTCCTGTCGAACGTCTGGAATGCTTGGGCTAGGCGGAAGTTCTAGGGCTTCTAGTGAAGAATCGAATAGACGAAGAACCCAGCTGAGACGGATGCCGCAAGGAACAAAGTGGTTGAGAAAGCGTACGCTTTCCAGAAGGCTTGAGGATCATTCTCCCGACTGACAGGATCTAACCCGACCCTCATGCGACCGGTAACTATCGGGTAGCCGATCACAACGGCTGCAACGGTCAGCCACAAAGCGATGATGGATAAAACGATGATCTCGGGACCTTTCACACAAGGATCCTTCTAAAGAAGCCTAACGCCTGAATGTAGCGGCGCGCGCAGCGCGTCCGCTGGAATGAGTTTTTAAGCCTCGGATTCGTGGCAAACCACTTCGATGTTGTGCCCGTCCGGACCAATGACGAAAGCTGCATAGTATTTCCCGCTGTAGTTCGGGCGCAGACCAGGTGCACCATTGTCTTTGGCACCCGCCTCCTGCGCCGCGCGATAGAACGCTTCGACTTGCTGGCGATTCTCGGCAACGAACGCCAAGTGCAGATGCGCAGGCTTCTCCTCGGTTTGGAAGAGGCACAATGAAGACTTGCCGTCCGCGCTAAGTTCGATACCGAGCGGCCCCTCCGAGACTACGGCTATGCCAATCGGTTCGAGTGCCTTGAGGAAGAATGCCTTGCTCGCTGCATAGTCGCTAACTCCGAATACGACGTGGTCAAACATGAGTTCTCCCGATGCGTATGGTCTGCGTGAAGTCTAATGCCTGAGTTAAGTGGCGCCGTACGCGTCCGCTTGGATGATGAGCTAGGTGACATTGTGCGCAGGTACTACCAAGAAGTCAGCCACAGGCTCCAGAGTAACCTCCGGATATCCCTCGGCAATAGCACGCTCTATCTGCGCGCTGGCATGGAGGTCAACAGAGCCCGCGGAAAAGGCGTCTTTTCGAGCCTGCGCGCTTGGCCACTGCGCATAGCTGTACCAAAGCCCGTCACTACCGTGGTGCAAGCGAGAGCCTAACGAACCACGTTCCGATCGCAGCAAGTCCGATAAGCGTGACCAAGCCTCGATGAAAGACGACTCCATGCCGGGGTGAAGACGCCACCTATACAAAACCACGAATCCGGGACTATTTGTGCTCAATTCTGAAGACATGGGTGTTGACACCTAACGCCTGAATTAAGCGGCGTGCGGCTAATGCATCCGCTTGGATGATGAGTTAGGGCGTGCCGCTATGCCCGCGCTCCGTACCAGCAAAGTGCCGATAAATCTTAAGCAAGATTGCCTCAGCTAGAAAGACAGCAGCTAGAGCAGCTAAACAAATGACGAGATAAAAAGCACCGACTGCAAATTGAAAGGACCACGATTGAGCATATGAGTCAGCAAGTGGTGGGCCGGCTAAAAGCGCCTTAGTGCGAAAATAAAACCAAAGCATAAACGCAACCAAGAAAAGACCCAGCTGCACAAAGCATGCTTCTAAGAATCCATTCTTGCGATGATTCATTGCTTTGAGCCCTAACGCTTGAGTTAGGCGGTGCGCGGATAGCGCGTCCGCTTGGACGAGTAGTTAGGCGCCCTCATAGCGACCCAACCCACAATGTGGACACTTTCTACCCCGCGTAAGGCTAAGGCGCTGGCTTATGTGGAACCAGTGGTTGCAGCGAGGACAACGGAACCATACAAACCATGACATTGCCAAGTAACTACAAACGACCCATGCAATTGCAGGAATAAGCGACGACGTTTGATCTGTAGCTTTTGAGCCGATGAGTGCAGCAACGGGAGCCAAGGCTAAAGGAATGAGCACTGCCAGCCATTGGCGGCGTCGATAGTTTGCCCAATTGGATGTGTAGGATGATATTTCCCGCATCGGACCAACGCCTGAGTTAAGCGGCGCCGCAGGCGTCCGCCTTGGACGAAATGTTAGAACTCAACGACGTGTACATCGCCGGCGAGCTCACCTGAAAGCTGCTCTGCTAGAAAGATGGCGTCTTGAATTGTCTCGTCTGGGCCGTGGGACGCCGTGAGCATGAAGTACGAGTTTGAGCCGTCCCCAACACATAGATCGTCAATGATGTCCTCAATCCTTGATGCATCAACGCCAACAACCCCAACATAACCGACGCGCTCTTGAATCCATTGCGTAACGACGGCATCGAGTTCAGGGCGATAGCCGTGCAATGAATGAAGAACAATTTTGCGCGAAGCAGCCATTGAGTTCTAACACCTGAGTTAAGTGGTGCGCGGTATGTGCGTCCGATTGAACGAACTGTTAGGTGCCATTGCGTACCTGCCTCCGATAGGCGGCTGTCAAAATCCGCAGGCCTATCCACACGCCGGCACCCATAGAAATAGGGACCAGCGTGTCCGGGGTAATCTTGCTAGTTGTGGCCAATGCGCGGAGGACCGTTGCTGCGCCCGTTGAGAGCATAACGAAAGCGCCTAGATGGAAGAACTGTTCGCCATGAGCGAAATTAAATGGATTCTTCTCCCAAGAAGGCCGCTGCCAGTCGAATCGTGGGCCTCTTAAAATGAAAAGTATGCCGAAGCCGACAAGCATCGCGATGGGGAAAATGGCAAAAATTACACCAACAGCAAACCACGTCATCGGAGGCGCAGCCGCCGGAGTAGCCGGCCCAAAAAGCGCCAGAACAAAAGAAAGGCCAACGATTCCCAGTCGAATAGTTTTCCAGTGACTCATCTTTGGCACCTAACGTTGGAGTTAAGCGACGCCTGAGGCGTCCGCCTTGAACGAAATGTTAGGTATCTGAGGTGTTGCCCGGATATGCGAAACGAACAACATGAGGCGCGCCGCGAAGTAGATACAACCCAAACGCGAAGCTGACTGAGCCACTTAGCAAGTAGTGCCATGCAGGTGAGACACCTGGACGATAGTTTGGAACAAAAAATATAAGGATTGCACTCAGGAAATAAAGTAGTGCAGCACACGAAACTATGAGCCCAATTGCTCGAACTACAACCCCGAAAGCTTCTCTAGGATTCATGGCTTGATACCTAACGCCCGAGTTAAGTGACGCCGCGGGCGTCCGCTTGGATGATTAGTTAGACCGCTGCTGTTGAACTGCATTTACCACGTTCGAATTAAGCTGTTGGAACTGTCTAACCATATTGTCGCAAGCTTCTTTCGAGGCACCACAAAGCACTTTCATTTCAAGGTGTACGCCGTCACCTTCGTTGGAAAGATATCTCTTAATGGCGGCTGGGTAAGCGGGATTTCCGGGCTCTGCGATAGTCCATATAGCTTTTTCGCTCTTGTCTTCGGCCACTGTCCAGCCAGGGCGCTCTGTGACCACCACTCCAGGCTTTGCACGAAGCGCACTGAGTGCAGCGGCTGGTGTTGGATAGCCAATATCTGCCGGCTGTTCGGGTAAGGCCTGTGCGCTAGCTAGGCCATAGACTGCTGAGCAAACTAGCAATGCATAAGTAAAGCGCATGACATTCCCCTGTCTAACGCTGGAGTTAAGCGGCGCCGGAGGCGTCCACCTTGAATGTTTGGTTAGGGCTCGCACCTGAAAAGAAAGCAGTAGTTTTTGCACTAAGAAGCGCCCACACATTGATAGCAATTTCCAAAGCATTACGGATGACATTGGTCCAGAGCTTTGGAGCTGCCTCGGCAGGTAGTAGCGCCGTAGGTGAAATGAGAAAGGCCAGGCTTTGGAACCCAAGGATGCCAAAAAATATCACGGCAGCGGCTAACATAAGCCAGCGTGCAAACGGTATGCGGAGCAATGCAAGTACAGAGGCGACGATGAGTAGGCCGGCGGTACCAAGGGCAAGCAGCGTTGTTAGAAGCCCGGGCCTGATGCTTTCAGGAATATTGGGGTTTGAGCTGAGCAAAAGAAACGCAACAGCGGCAATACTGATAGTTGCAACGAGAATATTCATGATCGCCGCAACCCAAAGTCTTTTTGGACGCGAAGATTCTATGGTTGTCATTGTCTGTAATCCCTAACGTCTGAGTTAAGTGGAGGCGTAGCTGTCCGCCTTGAATGAATAGTTAGGTTTAGGGCGCCTGATTGTCATCCGTGGTCCTCGATGGTGTTGCTGACCTAGGGGGACGAATGCCCCAACCAAGAACACTTCCACACATTCCAACCGCGAAGCCAATCCAGCCAACCTTTGGGCTCACGACATCAAACCAGCTGAGCACAATCAGAACTGTGCCTCCTGCCCAAAGCCACCACGCCACTTGGTTCTTGCGCATAACTCCCCTTGTTGGCCTAACGCCTGAGTTAAGCGACGCCGGAGGCGTCCGCCTTGAATAAATTGTTAGGTGCCATTTGCACCCGCTCCCATGATGCTACCGGACCTGTGATTTGGCGAAGTAGTGGGTGGCACATTGGCCGCTCAAGCAGTCTCCATTGTTCAAACAGCGCGGGGCTGCGCACAGCCAGCTTGGCAAGCAAGTGCTGCCACTCGTGATCGATTTGGCCCGTAGTAACAACGATAGGCTCAACGACTTTGACCGGTCCTATCTTCGTGCGATCAAACGAGTACCCACGAGCTTCTGCCTCCGCGTGGACCCCAGCAAGATAGGCATTGATCGCTAGACGCGGCTGCGCATGCGTTGTGAAGCGGTCGAGTTGCGGGTGATGCTTGTACCCGCGCGTGTTCCCGCGAAGGACTGCACGAGCCAGCAAGCCCTCCCGCCATAGTGCGACGAGGCCTTGAGCGTCTAGGTATTTGGGGTGCAACGACCAAAGACGCATGCGTGCGGCACCTAACGCCTGAGTTAAGCGGCGCCGGAGGCGTCCGCTTGGACGAGTAGTTAGGCATGCTAGCGCAGGTGCGTTGGCCTAGGCGAAGACGTATAGACTTTCGCGCTAGGCTATTCACCAACCTCTCCGCCAAGGACCCGCATGAGCCAGTTCGCCCTGCTAGGCAGTCGTCGCTTCGCGCCGTTTTTCTGGACCCAGGCGCTGGGCGCGTTCAACGACAGTGCGTTCCGCAATGCGATGGTGATGCTGGCGGCGTTTCAGATGGGGCTTTCCGATCACGACGTGGGTTTGTACACCAACCTTGCGCCTGCGCTTTTCATTTTGCCGTTCTTTCTGTTTTCCGCCACGGCGGGGCAGTTGGCGGAGAAGTTCGAGAAAACGCGCATCATCCGTTTCGTGAAGCTGTTCGAGATCACGGCGATGGCGTTGGCGGCGTATGGCTTTATCGGGCATCACCTACCGCTGCTGTTGCTAGTGCTTTTCATGATGGGTGTGCATTCGACGGTGTTCGGTCCGATCAAGTACGCGATTCTTCCGCAAGCGTTGAAATCCACCGAGCTGGTAGGCGGCAACGGCCTAGTGGAGATGGGCACGCAGATGGCGATCCTGATCGGCATGGTGGCCGGCAATGCACTGATGCTGATTGCCGGGGTAGGGCCGCATTATTCCGCAGCGGTGACGATTGGTATCGCAGTGATGGGTTATGTGGCCAGCCGTTCGATTCCGCCGGCGCCAGCCACTGCACCGGATCTCAAGTTCAACTGGAACCCGGTGACGGAAACGGTGCGGGTGCTGCGCATTACGCGCGAGGATCGCGCGGTGTTCAATGCGGTGTTGGGCATCTCCTGGTTCTGGTTCTTCGGCACGGTGCTGGTGGCGCAGTTGCCGCTGTATACGCGCATCAACCTCGGCGGCGGCGGCTCGGTGAACACGCTGGTGCTCACCTTGTTCTCGATCGGCACCGGTATCGGCGCGCTGATGTGCGAAAAGATGTCGGGCAAGCGAGTAGAGATCGGGCTGGTGCCGCTGGGTGCGTTTGGACTCACCGCGTTCGGTATCGATCTGTTTCTGGCGCGACCCGGTGCAGCAGCGGTGCGTGGGTTGGATTGGATGGCGTTCCTGCATGCGACTGGCAGCTGGCGTATCGTGCTGGATCTCACCTTGATCGGTGTGTTCGCCGGTTTCTATGTAGTGCCGCTGTTTGCTTTCGTGCAGGCGCGCACGCCACGCGATCGCTTGTCGCGTGTGATCGCAGGCAACAACATTCTCAACGCCTTGCTGATCGTGATCGCCTCATGTTTCGGGTTGGCGCTGGACATGCTCGGCTTCGGTGCGCCGCAAATCTTTCTAGTGGCGGCCGTACTCAATGTGATCGTGGCAGCGTACATCTTCACGCTGGTGCCCGAATTCCTGATGCGGTTCATCACGTGGATACTGGTGAATACGCTTTATCGCATTCGCGTGGACGGCATGCAGAACTTGCCGGAAGAGGGGCCTGCGTTATTGGTGTGCAACCACGTGAGCTTTATGGACCCGCTGATCTTGATGGCGAACCTGCGTCGGCCCGCGCGCTTCGTGATGTATTACAAGATCTTCCAGATTCCGCTGCTCCACTTCGTGTTCAAGACGGCGAAGGCGATTCCCATCGCAGGACAGAAGGAAGATCCGACGGTATTGCATCAGGCGTTCGAAGCCGTCGATGCCGCCTTGGCCGATGGCGAGCTGGTATGCATTTTCCCCGAGGGTGGATTGACCAAGGACGGCAGCATCGCGCCGTTCCGCGCCGGCGTGGAAAAAATTCTCGCGCGACGGCCGGTGCCGGTCGTGCCGATGGCGTTGCGTGGGCTGTGGGGCAGCGTGTGGAGTCGGCACGATTCCATGATGGGCCGTGCACGTTTGCCGCGACGCTTTCGTGCGCGTGTCGAGCTGGTGTTGGATGCGCCGAGGCCCGCCGCCGAGGTCAACGCCGCCGTGCTTGAAGAACGCGTGCAGGTGTTGCGCGGCGATCTGGCGTAACTACGCTTTAGCGATCAGTGCAGCCAGCCGCCCATCACGACCAGCGCGACCACGCTCAACCACGCCAGCAAAGCGCGCAGCAGCGCATTTCGCAGGCGGCGCAATTCGTGCAGCGGATCGGTCCGTTCTTCCGTGTAGCCGTCGCCGCCTTCGATATCGGTCAGCACGTCGGCGCGTGCAGCGGCACCGAGAAAACTGGGGTTGGAAAGGTACCAACTGTTCGGCGCCGCCTGTTGATGCCAGCGGCGCCACGCACCGATGACCGCATCCCAATGGCCGACCAGGGCCAGGGTAAAGACCATCAGTTGCGCTGGCAGCCAGTCCAGCCCATTGGCTAGATAGCGCCCGAAAGTACGCGCACCGGGATCGAGCGCCAACGAGGTGTCATGACCCAGCTGCCGCGCCAACCGGTAAAGCAATGCGCCGATCGGTCCGAGCAGGAAAAACCACAGCAATACGGCGAAGCGACGACGTAGTGCGGCATAAGCCGTGGCTTCGCCCAGATCCGCGGTTTGCCACGCCACCGTTTCGCCGTCGTCGCTCAAGACTTGGGCCGCAGCTTCACGACTGCTTTGGTCGGGTGCCTTGAGAATGGCTTCCAGGTCGGCTTCAAACGCATGCGGACCGAGGGAAAACAGCAGCACCAGCAGCGCAAAAGCGAGTTGCAGCAAATCCGCCAGCGGCAACTTGTGCAGCAACCAGATCACCAGTGAACACAACGCCACCGGCACCAGCACGGCGAGCAGCACACGTCCGACGCCGGTGGTATCGGCCAGCTGATTCACCCAGCGACGGAAGCCGCCGTCGCCACGCCAGCACGCCAACTGTGGCTGCACGTGCAGCAGTCCGAGAGCGATGAGCGCGGCTAGCAGGCGAATGGCCATGAAAACGAACTCCGGTGGATGGCGCATTGTATGCGAGTGATGGGAGCCTGATCACGCGCCGGCCAATCGCTCGCCGTCAGCGCCTTGCGCGCGCCACCAATGCATCCAGATCCAGCCCCGCCCGCTCGCGCAGCCAATGCGAAAGCAGTTGATAGGACACCGAAAGTCGCGTCGGCGTAGCCAGGCTTCCGTCGGCCAGCTCGTCGACGATCTGCTGCGGCGTAAACCATCGCGCGTCTTCCAGTTCGCCGTCGCGTAACCGGATCGCCGGCGAGATCGCCGTGGCGGTAAAACCCACCATCAGCGACGCAGGCATCGGCCAGGGTTGGGAGGAGTGATAGTGCACGTCGCCGACGATCACTCCGGATTCTTCCGCCACTTCGCGCCGTACGGCATCTTCCAGAGCCTCGCCCGGCTCGATGAATCCGGCCAGCGTGGAATAGCGACCTGGCGGCCAGCTAGCCTGGCGACCGAGCAGGCAAGCGCCTTCGTATTCGACGATCACGATGATGGCCGCATCGGTACGCGGAAAGTGCAGGCGCCCGCAGGCCGGATTCGTGCATTGCGCGCGATGGCCGGACGAAACCAGCTGCAAGGGTGAGCCGCAGCGTGCGCAGAAGCGGGTCTCGCGTTGCCAGTGCGCGAGACCCTTGGCATAAGCGAACAAGCCGGCTTCATCCGCGGCGAGCAGCAATCCGGCTTCACGCAAACCCAAGCGACGGGCGACTAGGGCCGATTCCAGTGCGGCGATGTCGTCGCTTTCGTCGAGCAGCAACATGAAATGCGGTTGCTCGTCGGCGATGCCGAGCAAGCTGTACGACGCATGGGGCAGCAGGCGCTCGCGCTCGGTGGCATCGAGCCAACGCAGGGCATCGTTTCCGTGTTGAAGGAAGGCGTCGCCCGCGACGTCGAGCAGCAGATAGCGCGCGCCAAGCGAACGTGCCTGTTCGGCGACCCGGTCGCCGTCATCGCGTTGTTCGGAAACGCGATCGAGTATCAGGCTGAGTCCGGCGAAAGTGTTTGAGTTCGTCGAAGCCATCCGTGTCGACGATCGCTCAGGTGGAGAACGAGGAGCCGCAGCCGCAGGTGGTCTTGGCGTTGGGGTTGCGGATAACGAACTGCGAGCCGCTCAGGTTCTCGGCGTAGTCGATCTCCGCGCCGGTGAGGTACTGCAGCGAGAGAGGATCGACCAGCAGGGTGACGCCTTCGCGATCCAGCGCGAAATCATCCTCCGCCCGCGCCTCGTCGAAGGTGAAACCGTACTGGAAGCCCGAGCAGCCACCGCCGCTGATGTACACGCGCAGCTTCAGTTCCGGGTTGCCTTCTTCCAGGATCAGTTCATGCACCTTGCGCGCGGCGGCCTCGGTAAAGATCAGCGGGGCGCCGGCTTGGCGGTAATCGGGGATGGCTACGATGGTTTCCATGACACGGATATGAGGCTGCGACGGCGCGGACTCAAGCATAGCCGAAGCATCGGCCTGAAGGCGGCGCCGGCCGCAGTGAAGTGCCTAGGGTTCAGGCTGTCACGGGTTCCGAGCGCACTTCCGGTGCCGGCAGTTCGCGCTGGGCATGGTCCTCGCCCTGGTGCGCGATGCGGCCGTTCACCTGTGCGCCGGCAGCCATTTCCAGCGAGTTGTAGCGGACGTCGCCGATCACGCGCGCCTGCGTGGCCAGTTCCAGCCGCTCGCTGGCGTAGATATCGCCGGTGACCTGGCCGTTGATCATGGCGTGCGGCACGCGCACTTCGCCTTGCACCTGGCCGTGTTCGCTCAGGGTAAAGACGGCGTTGGCACCTTCGCCGAGCACCGAGCCTTCAATGCGGCCGTCCAGGTGCAGCGTGCCGTTGAAGCGGACGTCGCCACGGATGATCGTGCCGTGCGAAATCAGGCTGGTTTCGGGGTTGCGGGTCGCATTGTCGTTGCGTTTACGGCTGAGCATCGGTGTCCCCCTGATTGGTGGTGACTGGGCTGGCTAGGGCATCGCTCCAGGCCACAGCGCGGCTGACCGCGTCGCCATTTTCCGGCTGGACTGTGACATGCAGACGGGTGGGACGAAAATCGGACGGAAGCGCAATCGTGGTGTGGAGTTGCTGGAAATAACGGAAGCGGAAAGGAATGCCGCCCTTTTCGGAGGCATCGCCCAACGTCGCCCAATCCAGTTGCACCACCTTGTTGTCGCGCAGTCCTTCCACGCTGACCGAAGTGATGCCGCTGGTGTCGTCGTCGCGCTTGATGTTCTGGGTGAGGCTGAGAGTGAGGGTCCAGGCTTGCGAGTGCGGCACGGGCTGCAGCGACACTTCCTGCACCTTCAACCCTTCGCGCTGCGCGTCGCCGCCGACCAGCCGGGAATAGAAGCCGAGGTCGGCGCGCAGGCCACTGATTTCCTCATCGCGTTGCGAGAGTGTTTTGCGTAGCGCCTGAGTCGCGATGTCGTTGACTTGCTGCGAGCGCTGCAAGTTGGCGACCTGCTGCTTGAGATCTTCGTTCTGCGCGGTCAAGGCATTCAAGGCGCGTCGATCCGAAATACGCGGCACCACGCCTTTCCATGCACCGACTGCCAGCGCGACGATCACGCCGAACAAGAGCACGCTGCCCAGCCACGCCAACCCCAGCCATAGCATCCGCCGACGCTGGCTAGCAGCGTCGTGCGGGCGTACGACGTAGCGCGGTGGTGGGCGGGAAGCCATGCGCGGCCCTTCCGGTAAAAGAGAGGGTATAGCCGGTGCGTGACGAAACCGTCAAGGAATCGTCGTTGGCTTTGTGCCGGTGGTCGCTTTGGTGCGCTGCGAGGCGCGTTAACTTTCCATTTTTGATTGGAGATAACGCTCGGCGCCTATGTCCTTCACCAGACTCTGCTGGGTTTCCAGCCAGTCGATGTGCTCTTCCTCGTCGTGCAGGATGTTCTTGAACAGATCGCGGCTTATGTAATCGGCAACGCTTTCACAGTGCGCGATGGCTTCGCGCAGATCCTTGGTGGCGGCCACTTCGAGCTGGAGATCGCCCTGGAGGCACTCGAGCGCGTTCTCGCCGATGCGCAACTTGCCCAAGTGTTGCAGGTTGGGCAGACCTTCCAGGAACAGGATGCGTTCGATCAGGTGATCGGCGTGCTTCATCTCGTCGATCGATTCCTTGTACTCGTGCTCGGCGAGCTCCTGATAGCCCCAGTTCTTGTACAGGCGGTAATGCAGGAAATACTGGTTGATCGCTGTCAGCTCGTTGTAGAGCACCTTGTTGAGGAACTCGATGACCTTCGCGTCGCCTTTCATGGCTGCTCTCCGTACGTGGGCTGATGCCGAACTATACGGATTCTGCGCGATGGAAGCTGCGGTAGGTGTCCGCGCACGCAAAAACGCCACCGCGGGTCGGCGGTGGCGTGAAGGCGAGAAACGCTTAGGTCAGGCGGCGACCAGGATAGGCAGGTCGAGCGCCACCTGCGTCATCGCTTCATTCAGCGTGGCGCGGGCCTCGGCTTCGCAGCAGCCGCAGCAATCGGAGCAGCCGGTGCGTGCCTGCAACTCGGCGAAGCTCCGCACGCCATCGGCTGCGGCGCGACGGATATCGTGGTCGGTAACGGCGTTGCACAGGCATATGTACATGCCGCGCATTGTCAACGCGAATACGAATGATTGTCAACAAGTATTCGGTTGACGCGGGCTGGCCGTTCAGGCCGCCGCTTGCCTGCCGCGGTTCGCGCTGCCGCGGGGCTGCGGCTGCGGGCCGAGTTGAATGCTCAGCATGTTTTCTACCAGCGGAGCAAAGTGGCGCAGCGCGCGGTGATACACATCCCGTTTGAAATTAACCACATGCGCGGCCGGGTACCAGAAATCCACCCAGCGCCAGAGATCGAACTCGGGCTTTTCGCAGGCGTCCAGGCACAGGGCTTCCTCCCCGCCCACCAGCTTCAACAGAAACCAGACCTGCTTCTGGCCGATGCAGGTGGGGTGCTGGTGGTGGCGGATATAGCGGCTGGGCAGCTTGTAGCGCAGCCAGCCGCGGGTGCTGGCCAGCACCTCGACGTGTTCCGCGGAAAGGCCGGTTTCTTCCTGCAGTTCCCGGTACATGGCTTCCAGCGGTGTTTCGTCGCTGCGCATGCCGCCTTGGGGAAACTGCCAACCGTCGCGATGGACGCGGCGCGCCCAGAACAGCCGGCCGTCTGCATTCAGCAGCACAATGCCAACATTCGGACGGTAGCCATCAACGTCAATCATCCAACCTCCTCGAGCCCCATCAGCGCAGCCTGCCGTGGCGTGAGCGCGTAGGACCTTAGGATCGATTCAACCACAGCCTACAAAGCGGGAGCAAGCCAACCACTTGAACCACAAGGGCGACACGATTAAACTGCCGCGCCCCGCCTGAATCCAGCCCGATCCGATCCACCGGACGGCGCACCCCTTGGCTATGTAGCTCAGCCGGTTAGAGCACAGCACTCATAATGCTGGGGTCGGTGGTTCGAGTCCACCCATAGCCACCATTCTTAAAGTCGAACGCGTTCTCGAACGTCTCGTAGATACCTGCGAGACGCGCTGCTTTGCAGTGGGGAAGAGAACCGATGGCGCGTTATGACGCGCCACGCACGTTCAACCTAGCGGCGCCTTTTGCCCGGTTCGATCGGCAGACGCGGCGGCGGCGAACCCGGATGCCCAGGTTCCCGGCTGTTATGCGACGAGCGCTTGTATTGCTGCGCCTGCGACTTCTCCGTGACGCCGCTCGATACGCCTACCGCGTAGACGCTGTGGATCTCGGCGGCGGAAAGCGGCTTGGGAGTATTGGTGGTCATAGCATCGCCCTCGGCGAGGATCTGAGATACGCAGATCGGTAAATCATCGTTCCGATTCCCCGACGAACCGGGGCGCTCACTCAGTCAAAAGCCAAAGCTAGGCGGAAACGCTTGTCGGGCGGTTCGTAAGCACTGTGGCCTATACACATTACCACCCTAAGCGTACGTCCGTAAGTTTTGTGTAATTGGTTCTATCGTTGAGGTGGTATACGACGCGAAAGCATCCACTTGGTCGCTGTTGTCAGGAGATAGCGACGCGATGCCATCGATCGCGTGGTTTCTTGTCGAGCGTCGGCGCTTCGGGCGCATAGTCTCAACAGTCATCAGACGATGACGCCGAGCTTGATACGCTGTCTGGTGGAGTCCTGGGATAAACGGGCTATGCTCTTTGAGCTGCAGCGTAAGCTGTTCGCGCGCAGCGCGAAGATGGCGCTTATACCCACCGGATCATCGCATGGCATGAGATTAGATTCCGAGCACCGACACAGACGATGCCCTCAAGATTTCAATGCTGCCGCGAGCGTGGTTCCAAGACCGCGCGATCAATCATCGTCTCGCTTCACTACACGTAAGGAGCACTGCAATGGAACACCCAACCCGCATGCTGAATGGGCTCGGCCAGAGCCTCTGGCTGGATAACATCACGCGGGGCATGCTGGGCGACGGCACCTTGCTCGGTTATCGCGAACAAAAGACCGTCACCGGGCTGACCTCCAACCCCACGATCTTCGCCCAGGCCATCAAGTCCGGTAAGGACTACGACGCATCGATTCGCGCGGCCGGACAGGTTGAGCCGGAGAGCGTGTTCTTTGGCTTGGCCATCGACGATTTGCGCCGCGCGGCGGCGATTTTCGAACCGGTCTATCAGCGCACGCACGGCGTGGACGGTTGGGTTTCATTGGAAGTCTCGCCGCTGCTGGCCGACGACACCGTACGTACCATCGAGCAGGCGGTGGCACTGCACAAGCAGGCGGCCGTACACAACCTGTTCGTGAAAGTACCGGGCACACCCGCTGGCATCGGCGCGATCGAGGAACTGATCTTCCGCGGCGTACCGATCAATGTGACCTTGCTGTTCTCCCCCGAGCAATATCAGGCTGCTGCCGAAGCATGGTTGCGCGGTCTCGAGCGCCGGCACGTGGCAGGGCTCGATCTGGATGTGGCCTCGGTCGCCTCCGTTTTCATCAGCCGCTGGGACGTGAAGGTGGCGGACAAAGTGCCCGCGGAGCTGCAGAACAAACTCGGCTTCGCCGTATGCGCGCAGATCTACGAGAAGTACCGAAAGCTGCTCGATTCCCCGCGTTTGCAACGTCTGCAAAACGCCGGCGCACGCGTGCAGCGCCTGCTGTGGGCCAGTACCGGCACCAAGGATCCGAAAGCTAGCGATGTGCTTTACATCGAGAACCTGATTGCGCCGCTCACCGTCAACACCATGCCGGAAAAGACGCTGCTCGCCTTCGCCGATCATGGCAAGGCGGAACACC
Organism: Dyella lipolytica; assembly: GCF_030160075.1. Classification (GTDB taxonomy): domain Bacteria; phylum Pseudomonadota; class Gammaproteobacteria; order Xanthomonadales; family Rhodanobacteraceae; genus Dyella_B; species Dyella_B lipolytica. The sequence goes on along the minus strand of NZ_BSNQ01000009.1, from coordinate 885,547 downwards.
TTATGCCGCTCGGCGATCCAAACGTGGCAAGCACGCTGGCCCGTTTCGAGGCCGCGGGCATCCTGGTGGAACCACTGGCGAAGACGCTGCAACAGGAAGGCGCCGATTCGTTCGTGAAGTCGTGGCGCGAACTGCTGGACACGATCAGCGAGCGCATGGGAGCGGCCGCATGAGTGCGTTGCGCGAGAAGGTAGCTTGGCGCGCTCTGGAAAAGCATCAACAGGAACTGGCAACACACCACTTGCGTGATCTGTTCGCCGCCGACCCCGGCCGTGCCGAGCGTTATCGCGCCGATGCGGTCGGCTGGCAGCTCGACTATGCCAGGCATCGCATCAATGACCAGACGTTGGACCACCTGTTCGCGTTGGCGCGCGAATGTGGTTTGGAAGCGCGGCGCGATGCGATGTTTGCCGGTGAGAAAATCAACACCACCGAACAGCGCGCAGCGCTGCACATCGCCTTGCGTGCCCCCGCGCGCAAAGTGATCAAGGTCGATGGCACCAATGTGGTGCCCGAAGTGCACGCGGTGCTCAAGCGCATGACGGCGTTTGCCAACGACATCCGCGCAGGGCGCTGGCTCGGCTTCAGTGGCCGGCCGATACGCAACATCGTCAACGTCGGCATCGGCGGTTCCGATCTCGGTCCGGTGATGGCATTCGAAGCCTTGCGTCACTTCAGCGACCGCAAGTTGCAGATGCGCTTCGTCTCCAACGTCGACTACACCGACTTCGCCGAAGCCGTGCATGACCTGCGGCCTGATGAAACCCTTTTCATCATCGCCTCTAAAACGTTCACCACGCTGGAAACCATGACCAACGCGCACAGCGCGCGCGATTGGCTGATGGCGGCGGCAGGCGGCGACAAGAAAGCAGTCGCCAAGCATTTCGTGGCGCTCTCCACCAACGAAAAGGCGGTGGAGGAGTTCGGCATTTCTACCGACCATATGTACGGCTTCTGGGATTGGGTAGGCGGTCGTTACTCGATGGATTCGGCCATCGGCCTGTCCACCATGATCGCCATCGGTCCGAAGGCCTTCGACGAGATGCTCGCCGGCTTCCATGCGATGGACGAGCATTTCCGCACCGCGCCGCTGGAACGCAACCTGCCGGTGATCATGGGCCTACTGGGCATCTGGTACACCGATTTCTTTGGCGCCGAAACGGTGGCGGTGTTGCCGTACGAGCAATACCTCAAGCGCTTCCCGGCGTACCTGCAGCAGTTGACGATGGAGTCGAACGGCAAACACGTCACTCTAGAAGGCGATACGGTCGATTACCCCACCGGGCCGATCTATTGGGGCGAGCCGGGCACCAACGGCCAGCATTCGTTCTATCAGTTGATTCATCAGGGCACGCGGCTGATCCCTTGTGATTTCGTCGGCTTTGCGCGGTCGCTCAATCCGTCCGGACGGCATCACGATCTGTTGATCGCCAACGTCATTGCGCAGGCCGAAGCGCTGGCCTTCGGCAAGACCTTGCAGCAAGTGAAAGACGAAGGCATCGACGACGCACTGGCACCGCATCGCGTGTTCGAGGGCAATCGACCATCCACCCTGCTGCTTGCCGAGCGTCTTACGCCATCGACACTGGGCAGCCTGGTGGCGCTTTACGAGCACAGCGTGTTCACTCAGGCGACGATCTGGAATATCAATCCGTTCGACCAGTGGGGCGTGGAACTTGGCAAGCAGCTGGCGCTGCGCGTCGTCGAAGAAATCGAATCGCCGCGCAAGCCGCTCCATCACGACAGCGCCACCAACGCTGCCATCACCTGGTATCGCAAGGCGCGCCGCAAGGCGACCGGAAGTGCACCGGCTCCCACGGCAACGTCCCCACATCGCGTGCTGGCCATCGACATCGGCGGTAGTCATGTCAAAGCCATGCTCAGCGGCAATCCGCGTGAAGTGGTCATGAAATCCGGACGCACGCTAACGCCGGAAACCATGCTCAAGCAACTGCGCCCAGCCATCCGCGGCTGGAAGTACGATGCGGTGAGCATCGGTTACCCCGGCCCGCTGTTGCACGATCACATCGCGCAGGACCCGCGCAATCTGGGCAAAGGCTGGATCGGGTTCGATTTCGCCAAGGCCTTCGGTCGTCCCGTGAAAGTGATCAACGACGCGGCCATGCAGGCGCTGGGCAGTTACGAGGGCGGCCGCATGCTGTTCCTCGGGCTAGGTACGGGATTGGGCACGGCGTTTATTGTGGACGGCATCATCGAGCCGATGGAGCTGGCGCATCTTCCGTACAAGAAATCGACGTTCGAAGACTACGTGGGCGAGCGCGGTCTCAAGCGGCTGGGCAAGAAGAAATGGCACGCGCATGTCATTGACGTGGTCGAGCAACTGAAAGCGGCACTCGAACCTGATTACGTCGTGCTTGGCGGCGGCAATGTGAGGCACCTCGCCGAGCTGCCTGAGGGAGTGCGTCGCGGTGACAACCACAACGCTTTCGCCGGCGGATTCCGCTTATGGGAGAACAAGGCATGACCGCTCGAAAAGGCAAGCTGCAACTGGGCTTTGTCGGACTGGGACGCATGGGTCTGAACATGGTGCGGCGCATGCAGGAAGCCGGCATCGATTGCGTGGTGTTCGACACGCATATCGAAGCGCGCAAGGAAGCCGCTAGCCACGGAGCAATCGCCACCGATTCGATACAGGATCTGGTCGCCAAACTCGACGCGCCGCGCGCCGTCTGGCTGATGCTGCCCACTGCCGTGGTCGATGCCGTGCTCGATCAATTGACGCCGCTGTTAAAGGCCGGCGACACCGTGATCGACGGTGGCAATTCGCACTACGTAGAAGACCTGCGCCGTGCCGAAGCATTGGGCAAACATCAGTTGATGTATGTCGATGTAGGCGTCAGCGGTGGCGTGTGGGGTCGCGAGCGCGGTTATTGCCAGATGATCGGCGGTCCCGAACAAGCCTATAAGCGACTGGAGCCGGCCTTCGCAGCTTTGGCACCAGGCTTTGAAGCGGCACCACGCAGCGAAAGCCGCACCGGCGATCCGTCGCCGGCGGAAAAGGGGTATTTGTACTGCGGTCCCAATGGTGCAGGCCATTTCGTGAAGATGGTGCACAACGGTATCGAGTACGGCCTGATGGCGGCCTATGCCGAAGGCCTCAACGTGCTGAAAAATGCCAATGCCGGCAAACAGCAGCGCAGTGCTGATGCGGAGACGTCGCCGCTGGAACATCCCGAGCGCTACCAATACGACTTTCCTGTCGGCGATGTAGTGGAACTGTGGCGGCGCGGCAGCGTGGTCGGTTCCTGGTTGCTCGATCTAACCGCGATCGAAATGGGGCGCGATCCCAGCTTGAAGGATTACACCGGACGCGTGTCCGATTCCGGCGAAGGCCGCTGGACCGCACAAGCGGCGATCGATGAAGGTGTGCCGGTGCCCGTGCTCACCGCCGCGCTGTTCGGGCGCTTCACATCGCAAGGCAACGAGCTTTACGCGAACAAGGTGATGTCCGCGATGCGCCATGCATTCGGCGGTCACAACGAAATCAAGACGGGCAACAAGGACTGAGCCATGGCCGCCACCACGCTGGTGATACTCGGTGCAAGCGGGGATCTCACTCAACGCTTGCTGATGCCGGCGCTGTATCGCCTGCATGCGTTGGGTCTTACGCGAGATCTGCGCATCGTCGGCTACGCCAAGGAGCCGTGGAGTCGCGAGCATTTCGAGCGGCATATCCACAAGGCCTTGCAAGCGTTTGCGCCGGATTTCAAAGAGGCACAGTGGAATCGCTTTCGCCGACAGCTCGATTATGTCGGCGGCGAACTGCAGGCCGATCAGTTGTTCGCGCTCAAGGACAAGTTGAACCCGGACGCGCTGTTCTATCTTGCGTTGCCACCGGCGCTGTTCGGTGTCGCGGCGACCGCACTGGGCGAAGCGGGATTTGCCAAAGGCCCGCGCAATGGCTGGCGTCGGTTGGTGGTGGAAAAGCCGTTCGGCACTGATCTGGCGTCGGCCCAAGTGCTGCGCGAGCAGATGCATGCGCACTGGGAAGAAGAACAGATCCTGCGCATCGATCATTTCCTCGGCAAGGAAACGACGCAGAACCTGATGGTGTTCCGCTTCGCCAATCGTTTTATCGAGCCGATCTGGAATGCGCAGCACATCGCGCAGGTGCAGATCACCTACGCCGAAACGCTGGGCGTCGAAAAGCGCGCGGCGTATTACGACAAGGCCGGTGCTCTACGCGACATGCTGCAAAATCATCTGATGCAGCTCTTCAGCCTCACCGCAATGGCACCGTTGGCCGAATGGGATGCAGAGGTGCTGCGCAACCACAAAGTGGAAGTGCTGCGCTCGGTGGTGCCGATCACTGCGGCGACGGTGGATGCCCACGCCGTGCGCGGCCAATACCGGGCCGGCAAGCTGGGTCGCAAGACGCTAGTCGGTTATCGCAGCGAGCCCGGTATTGGGCGTGGTTCATGCACCGAAACCTTCGCCGCGCTGCGGTTGGAAATCGATAACTGGCGCTGGCATGGCGTGCCGTTCTACCTGCGTAGCGGTAAACGGCTGGCCAGCGATTATTCCGAGATCGCCGTGCAATTTCGCGAAGTGCCAGGCGCGCTGCCCAAGGCCGTGCACGCGGGCAACAATTGGATGATTTTCCGCATCCGACCGACCGAGCAAATGGATCTGCTCGTCACTGCAAAACGTCCCGGCCTTGATCTCGCCGGTCGGCCGGTGGTGCTGACGGCACCGTATGCCAGCCCGGATCACCTGGAATTTTCTGCCTACGAGCAGTTGTTGATGGATGCCATTGAAGGCGATCGCACTCACTTCCTGCGCTTCGACGAAGTGGAATGGGCTTGGCGACTACTGACGCCGGTACTCGATGCGTGGCAAAGCGGAACGCCGGATTTCTACGCCGCCGGTTCGGAAGGACCATCGACCCAGAAGCGATTGCTCGACCTGGGGCACCTATGGCGTTCGATTGCGCGCAACGGCGACGCATGATTCTGGTGTCGGGCTATTCGCCAAGTCGGCGTTCTCGCCTGGGCGAGTAGAATAACGACATGCATATCTTCAAGGTTTTCCAGATCGAAGCGGCACACCGCCTGCCCAACGTGCCGGCCGGGCACAAATGCGCGCGACTGCACGGTCACTCGTTTCGCATCGAGATCCATCTCGCTGGCGAGCCCGACCCACAGCTGGGATGGGTGATGGATTTTGCCGATGTGAAAGCGGCCTTCGCGCCGCTGTACGAGCAACTCGACCATCACTATCTCAACGACATCGAGGGTCTTGAGAACCCTACCAGCGAGATGCTCGCCCGCTGGATCTGGCGACGGCTGGAGCCGGCGTTGCCGGGATTGGACAAAGTGGTGGTACACGAGACGTGCACCTCGGGTGCCAGCTGCACCCGCAACAGCTTTTGACGCGACGCAATATTATTCGATTTGTCACTAAATGCATGTGCTTATTGAAGATTTTGTGACATATCGGATTTTTAACAAAAAAGATATTGCACTGCACAAAAAGCTTTGCTAGGATTTGTCTCACTCTCCCATTCCCTTCGAGGGACAAAGCCATGACACAGCAACTGAACTCCCAGCTTTTCGCCTACGCCAAGCAGCTTTCGGACAATGCCTTCAAGGCCCACGCCCTGACCATCAAGGGTCTGGAGCAGGTCGCCGAACTGCAGCTGGCCGCGCTGGAGAAGCAGGCCCAGTCCACCGCTGACTTCATTGCGCAGGCTGTCGAAGTGCGTGACGCTGATGCGCTGCGTGGTCTGTGGGAAAAGGGCACCAGCCTTAGCCGCGAGCAGGCCGAGCACGCTGTGTCCGTGACCAAGGAAGTGGTTGCCGTGGCGCAGAAGACCGCCGAGTCGCTGAATGCGCTTCTGCAGGAACAGCAGAAGGCCGCTAACGAAGCCGTGGCAGCGCCCGTCGCCGCCATCAAGAAAGCCGCTTCGGTCAAGTAATACCCTCCACACGATCTTCCGCATACCGCGACTCCCCTTGCGGTATGCCCTTAGGCCGGACCCCTGTGTCCGGCCTTTTTCTTTGCGCGAATTTCGTGAATGAGGCGACGTGCCGCAGCTCTCGCGGCTTGCTGGCCCAAAAGTCACGCTGATATACTTTTCCGGATTGGATCGTGACCCGTGGCGTGGTGAATGCCTGGTGCGAATACCGCGGGAACCTCACGTGCTCAATAGTCTTGCCTCCGGTCGACGTCTCGCCCTGCGATTGCTGCTATGGCAACTAGTCGCGGCGATGATTGTGGGCCTCGCTTTTTCGGTACGAGGGTATCGATGGGCGATAGCGGCGGTGGCGGGGGCGGTGATCGTAGCGCTGGGTAACTGGCTGCTTTCGGTGAGGTTGTTCAGTCAGGTGAACAATGCCGGTTTTGCGCTGGCGCGCCTGCTGACGGGGATGATCCTGAAATGGATCGTGATCGTCGGGGGGCTGATCATGATCATGTTTCAATACAAATTGCCGCCGCTGGCCGCCATCACGGGGCTGGTGGCTGCTTACGCGGTTAATCTGCTGGCATTTAGATTCAAGGGTTGAGAGATGGCAAGCGAGCCGCAGGGCGGTCTTACCGAATACATCACGCACCACCTGCACCACTTCAAGCCGGTGCAGATCAGTGAAAAAGACTTCTGGTCGGTGCACATCGACTCGTTGACCGTGTCGTTGGCATTAGGCGTGGTGTTTTGCCTTTGGTTCTGGTCCAAGGCACGTAAGGCAACGTCGGGTGTTCCTAGCAAGGGTCAGGCCTTCGTTGAAATCGTGCTCGAATTCGTCGACGGTCAGGTGAAGGACGTCTTTCACGGCGATCGCAGCTTCCTGGCCCCGTTGGCGCTCACCGTGTTCGTCTGGGTTTTCCTGATGAACGCGATGGACTTGCTGCCAGTCGACCTTCTGCCGCTGATTACGCACAAGGTTGGCATCGGTCATTTCCGCTCGGTGCCCACCGCCGACTTGAACCTCACTTTCGCAATGTCGCTCACCGTTTTTCTGCTGGTGATCTTCTATAGCTTCAAAGCGAAGGGTTTCGGCGGCTACATGCACGAACTCTTCACCGCGCCATTCGGTTCGCATCCTTTACTGTGGATCCCCAATTTTCTGCTGAACCTGGTCGAGCTGCTTTCCAAGCCCGTAAGCCTGTCGATGCGACTGTTCGGCAACATGTATGCCGGCGAGTTGGTATTCATGCTGATCGCGGGTTTGTTCAGCGCAGGCAGCTGGTTGCTGTTTGGCATGGGTGTGATTGGTTATACGGTGTGGGGCATCTTCCACATCCTGATCATCGGTATTCAGGCTTTCATCTTCATGGTGCTCACCATCGTTTACATCTCGATGGCGCACGATCACCACTGATTCATTCACTTACGTAAGAACAACTGCTTATCTTTATCTTGAGGAGAACACCGTGGAACTAGTTGCTCACATTGCCCAAGTCCAGGGCTTCACCGCCATCGCGCTCGGCCTGATCATCGGTTTCGGTGCGCTGGGTGCCTGTCTCGGCATCGGCATCATGGGCTCGAAGTTCCTCGAAGCCGCTGCCCGTCAGCCTGAGCTGGTCCCGCTGCTGCAGGGTCGTATGTTCCTGCTGGCCGGCCTGATCGACGCAGCGTTCCTGATCGGCGTGGCTTTGGCGATGTTCTTTGCCTTCGCGAACCCGCTGCTTAGCGCTGTCCACGGCTAAGACGTCTGGGTGTTTTTCTTCCGGATGCGGTCGTGATGACGCGGTCGCATCTCTTCGCAATCGACATGTACAGGTAACGCAGCGATGGAATTCAACGCGACCTTGATCGGCGAGATGATCGCATTCGCCATCTTGATCTGGTTCTGCGTCCACTTCATTTGGCCACACATCTCCAAGGCCATCGAAGAGCGACAGATCAAGATCGCCGAAGGCCTCAACGCCGCCGAGCGCGCGCATGCCGAGCTGAAGGACGCCGACAATAAAGTGGCGGCCGAGATCAAGCAGGCGCGTCAGCAGGCTGCCGAGATCATCGATCGCGCACAGCAGCAGGCCAACCAGATTCTGGAGAAGGCCCGCACTGATGCCGTCGTCGAGATCAACCGCCAGAAGGCGGCGGCTCAGGACGATATCGCCTCGATGGCGCAGCGCGCTCGTGAAGAGCTGCGTGAACGCGTCGGCGCGTTGGCCGTGCAGGGCGCGTCGAAGATCGTGCAGCGCGAGATCGATCCGGCGGCACATAAGGTGTTGCTCGACCAGCTCGCGGCAGAGATCTAATCGATGGCAGCCCAGGCAATCACGCTCGCCCGCCCCTACGCCCGCGCCGCTTTCGAGCTGGCGCAGGCGGAAGGTGCACTCGCCGCCTGGTCACAGGCGCTGGCTTTTGCCGCGGAAGTGGCAAAGGATCCGCGCGTGGCCGCGCTCAGCACCGATCCGCGCGTAAAGCCGGAACAATTGGTGGCGCTGCATCTGCCCGAGGGCGGCAAGGCCGATAGCACGTTCGGCAAGTTCCTCATGGCGCTGGCAGAAAAGCGTCGCATGGTGCTGTTGCCGGAAGTGGGCGCTCTCTACGAGACCTATAAGCGTGAATCCGAGTCGCAGCTGCTGGTGAAGGTCACCAGTGCAATGGCCCTGGATGCTGCGCAGACCGAGCAGCTGAAAGCCTCGCTCAAGCGCCGCTTCAAGCGCGAGATCGAACTGGAAACCCAGGTCGATCCGTCGCTGCTCGGCGGCGTGGTGATCGACACCGGCAGCGAAGTGATCGACGGCTCCGCGCGCGGTCGCCTGGAACGTTTGGCTACCGCTCTCGCGCACTGACAAAGAATTCAAAATCACCGGGTGCCGTTAGCGCGGCGCAAACCCAAGGATAACGACCATGTCCAGCACCACCCTGAACCCGTCCGAGATCAGCGAACTGATCAAGAACCGCATCGAGCAGTTCAAGCTCGGCGCGGAAGCCCGTAACGAGGGCACGATCATCAGCGTGTCCGACGGTATCGTGCGCATCCACGGCCTGGCCGATGTGATGCAGGGCGAAATGATCGAGCTGCCGGGCAACTCGTTTGCGCTGGCCTTGAACCTCGAGCGCGACTCCGTCGGCGCCGTGGTGCTCGGTGAATACCAGCACCTGCGCGAAGGCGATACCGCCAAGACCACCGGCCGCATTCTCGAAGTGCCGGTCGGCGAAGCGTTGCTCGGCCGCGTGGTCGACGCGCTCGGCAATCCGATCGACGGCAAGGGTCCGATCGAGACGCCGCACAGCTCCGCCATCGAGAAAGTGGCGCCGGGCGTGATCTGGCGTAAGTCGGTCGACCAGCCGGTGCAGACCGGCTACAAGTCGGTCGACTCGATGATCCCGATCGGCCGCGGTCAGCGCGAGCTGATCATCGGCGACCGTCAGACCGGCAAGACCGCGCTGGCCATCGACGCGATCATCAATCAGAAAGATTCCGGCATTAAGTGCATCTACGTCGCGATCGGCCAGAAGCGTTCGTCGATCGCCAACGTGGTGCGCAAGCTCGATGAGAACGGCGCGCTGGCCAACACCATCGTGGTCGTCGCTTCCGCTTCCGAGTCCGCCGCGTTGCAGTACATCGCGCCGTACTCCGGTTGTGCGATGGGCGAATACTTCCGCGACCGCGGCCAAGATGCGCTGATCATCTATGACGATCTGTCCAAGCAGGCCGTGGCCTACCGCCAGATCTCGCTGCTGCTGAAGCGCCCGCCGGGCCGCGAAGCGTATCCGGGCGACGTGTTCTATCTCCACTCGCGTCTGCTCGAGCGTGCTGCTCGCGTGTCCGAGGAGTATGTCGAGAAGTTCACCAACGGCGAAGTGAAGGGCAAGACCGGTTCGCTTACCGCGCTGCCGATCATCGAAACGCAGGCCGGCGACGTGTCCGCGTTCGTGCCGACCAACGTGATCTCGATCACCGACGGTCAGATCTTCCTCGAAACCGACCTGTTCAACGCCGGTATCCGTCCGGCCGTGAACGCGGGTATCTCCGTGTCGCGCGTGGGCGGTGCCGCCCAGACCAAGATCGTGAAGAAGCTCTCCGGCGGCGTGAAGCTGGCGCTGGCGCAGTACCGCGAGCTGGCTGCGTTCGCGCAGTTCGCTTCGGACCTGGATCCGGCCACCCGTGCGCAGCTCGACCGCGGTCAGCGAGTCACCGAGCTGATGAAGCAGAAGCAGTACGCACCGCTGTCGATCGCCGAACTGGCGTTGTCGGTGTATGCCGCTGAAAAGGGCTACCTCGACGATCTGCCGGTGAACAAGGTGTTGCCGTTCGAGAAGGGCCTGCATGCCTTCATGCACCAGAACCACGGCGAGCTGATGAAGAAGATCGTCGCCACCGGTGACTGGAACGGCGAGATCGAAGGCGTGTTCAAGAGCTCGCTCGACGAGTTCAAGAAGACCGGTAGCTGGTAAGTACTTAGGGTGCGCAGCGATACGAATCGCTGCGCAGCACTTCGGTCGACGCACCGAAACGGCATAGACCCAACAGGTTGAGGCAAACGTGGCAAGCGGACGCGAAATCAAAACCAAGATCAAGAGCACGCAGAACATGCGCAAGGTGACGCGCGCGCTCGAAATGGTCTCGGCCTCCAAGATCCGCAAAGCGCAGGATCTGATGAAGGCCTCGCGCCCCTATGCGCGCACCATGCGCAAGGTGATTGCGCACGTCGCGCATGCCAGCACCGACTTCAAGCACCCGTTCCTCGTCGAGCGCGAGAACGTTGCGCGTGTCGGCTATATCGTGGTGACCACCGATCGCGGCCTTTGCGGCGGTCTCAATTCCAACCTGTTCCGTCGCTTGTTGCCAGCCATCCAGGAATGGCAGGCGAAGGGTGTGCAGGTGGATGTCGTGGCCATCGGCCAGAAAGCGGTGCAGTTCTTCCGCCGCATCAAGGGCGTCAACCTTGTGGGCAGCGTCACCCATCTGGGCGAGCGTCCCAAGGTCGAGCAGCTGATCGGCGTGATCAAGGTGGCGCTGGATGCGTATATGGCCAACGGTCTCGATCGTGTGTTCCTGGCCTACAACGATTTCGTCAATACCATGACGCAGAAGCCGTCGATCGAAGCGTTGCTTCCGCTGCCGGTGGTGGCGGCGGAGATCGAGGCTGCCGAAGGTGGCAAGGGCGCGGGGATGCCAAGCTGGCCGGTTGCAGGCTTGAAGCTCGAGCAGACCCATGACTGGGATTACCTCTACGAACCCGATGCCGGGACCGTGCTGGAACATGTACTCGGTCGCTACATCGAGTCGGTGGTGTACCAGGCCGTGCTGGAAAATCTCGCCAGCGAACATGCAGCGCGGATGGTAGCGATGAAGAGCGCGTCGGATAACGCAACGAAAGTAATCGGCGAACTGACACTCGTTTATAACAAGGCGCGTCAGGCTGCGATCACGCAGGAAATTTCCGAGATTGTCGGCGGTGCAGCGGCTGTATGAGTGCGATCGTCCGTGATCGCGAAGATCAAAAAGCGGCCATCCATGGCCGCACTCCTCACTAAGAGCGACGCTCAAACGGCGCTTAGACAAACACTTAAAGATCCATCCGGAGCACATCCATGAGTCAGGGCAAAGTTGTACAGATCATCGGCGCGGTTATCGACGTCGAGTTCGCACGCGACCAGGTGCCGCAGGTCTATGACGCACTGAAGATCGACGGCACCCAGATCACGCTGGAAGTCCAGCAGGTGCTGGGCGACGGTATCGTGCGTACGATCGCCCTCGGTTCCACCGACGGCCTGAAGCGCGGCCTCGTCGCCCGCAACACCGGCGAAGGCATCAAGGTGCCGGTCGGCAAGGCCACTCTCGGCCGCATCATGGACGTGCTCGGCAATCCCATCGACGAAGCCGGCCCGATCGGCGAGCAGGATCGTTGGGTGATCCACCGCGAAGCGCCGAGCTACGACGATCAGGCTGCTGCGAACGATCTGCTGGAAACCGGCATCAAAGTCATCGATCTGATCTGCCCGTTCGCCAAGGGCGGCAAGGTCGGCCTGTTCGGCGGCGCCGGCGTGGGCAAGACCGTGAACATGATGGAGCTGATCAACAACATCGCCAAGGCGCACTCGGGTCTGTCCGTGTTCGCCGGCGTGGGTGAGCGTACTCGTGAAGGTAACGACTTCTATCACGAGATGAAGGACTCCAACGTGCTCGATAAGGTCGCGATGGTGTACGGCCAGATGAATGAGCCGCCGGGCAACCGTCTGCGCGTAGCGCTGACCGGCCTGACCATGGCCGAATACTTCCGCGACGAGAAAGACGCCAGCGGCAAGGGTAAGGACGTGCTGCTGTTCGTCGACAACATCTACCGCTACACGCTGGCCGGTACCGAAGTGTCCGCGCTGCTCGGCCGTATGCCGTCCGCCGTGGGCTACCAGCCGACGCTGGCCGAGGAAATGGGCGTGCTGCAGGAGCGCATCACCTCGACCAAGACCGGTTCGATCACCTCGATCCAGGCCGTGTACGTGCCCGCGGACGACCTGACCGATCCGTCGCCGGCCACCACCTTCGCCCACTTGGACGCGACCGTGGTGCTGAGCCGTAACATCGCTTCGCTGGGTATCTACCCGGCCGTGGATCCGCTGGACTCCACCAGCCGCCAGCTCGATCCCAACGTGATCGGCGCCGAGCACTACGACGTTGCCCGTCGCGTGCAGGGCACCCTGCAGCGCTACAAGGAGCTGAAGGACATCATCGCGATTCTCGGCATGGACGAACTGTCCGAAGAAGACAAGCTGGCCGTGGCCCGCGCGCGTAAGATCGAGCGCTTCTTCTCGCAGCCGTTCCACGTGGCCGAAGTGTTCACCGGTTCGCCGGGCAAGTACGTGCCGCTGAAGGAAACCATCCGCGGCTTCAAGATGATCGTCGATGGTGACGTCGACCACGTGCCGGAGCAGGCGTTCTACATGGTCGGTGGCATCGACGAGGCCATCAAGAAGGCCGAAGAGATGGGCGCCAAGAAGGCAGCCTGATCACGGTCGCTCCCGGAGCCGGCTTCGCGTAAGCAAGCTGGCTCCACGCTAAGCCGATAAATCCTTTCCGTTCGATACGTCGGGCGAAGTGAGAAAGTTATGAGCACCATTCGTTGCGACATCGTCAGTGCCGAAGCCGAGATCTTTCACGGCGAAGCGGTGATGGTCGTCGTCACCGGCGAGCTCGGCGAGCTGGGCATCACGCCCCGCCACGCGCCGCTAATCACCCGCCTTAAGCCGGGCCACATCGACGTGGTACTGGAAGGCGGCGAGCGCCAGCAGTTCTACGTCTCCGGCGGCATCCTCGAGGTGCAGCCGCAGGTCGTGACCGTGCTGGCCGACACCGCAGCACGCGCCGCCGACCTCGATGAAAACGCCGCCAAGCGCGCCAAGCAGGAAGCCGAAGACGCGCTGGCCAATCGCACCGACGTGGTCGAAGTTGCCGAGGCGCAGGCCAAGCTGGCTCAGGCGCTGGCCCAGCTGCAGGCGCTGGAGCGACTGCGCAAGAACCTCAAGCACTGAGCGACATAGATCTTGTCGAATCCGAAGCGCCGGCCTTGTGCCGGCGTTTTCGTTTGACGGCAGCGTGCCTTAACCGTAACCGCGCCGTGCCAGCGGTACGCCCTCAATGAACGGGTATGCTTAACTCCTGACACGACATGTGGTGATCCGTTATGAGCCAAACACCCCTGCACGTCATTGTCCTCGCTGCTGGCGAAGGCAAGCGCATGAAATCGAAAAAAGCCAAGGTGCTAATGCCCCTGGCCGGTCGGCCGCTGCTGGCACACGTGCTCGCTACGGCGCGTGCGTTGCATCCGGAAGCGATCCACGTCGTGTACGGATATCACGGCGAGCAGGTGCTGGCGGCGTTCGAGGATCAACCGGATCTGCGCTGGACATTGCAGACCGAGCAGTTGGGTACCGGTCATGCCGTCGGCCAGGCATTACGCAACGTGCCTGATGACGCGCAGGTATTGGTGCTCTATGGCGACGTGCCCTTGACCCGTGCGGACACGTTGCAGCGGCTGGTGCAGACCGAAGGCGGCTTGACCATGCTGGCAACTCGGGTCGCCAATCCGCAAGGCTATGGCCGCGTCATGCGCGACGGTAACGGACTGGTGCGCGCGGTGATCGAGGAGAAGGACGCCGACGACAATCAACGCGCCATCAATCTGATCAACACAGGCATCGTGGCCGCGGAAGCCGCCACACTAAAGCGCTGGACGGGCAGCCTGGATCGCAACAATGCGCAAGGCGAGTATTACCTCACCGATATCTTCAAGATGGCCGCGAGCGAAAATCGCGCTGCGCAAAGCATCGAATGCGAGGACCCGATGGAAGCCGCGGGTGCTAACACGCCATGGCAGTTGAGCGAACTCGAGGATGCCTATCGCCAGCGCGCCGTCCAGGCATTGACGCTGGATGGTGTGCGAGTGGCCGATCCGCGCCGGGTCGATGTGCGTGGCACGGTCAGTGCGGAACATGATGTAGAGATCGACATCGACGTGATCCTCGAAGGCGACGTGCGGCTTGGAGAAGATGTACGCATAGGCCCTTTTTCACGTTTGAAAAACGTGCAGCTCGCCGCCGGCACTGTTGTGCATGCGCATTGCGATCTGGACGGCGTGGTCACGCACGGTCCGTGCATCATTGGGCCCTTCGCACGACTGCGCCCCGGTACGGAATTGGCCGCCGGTGTGCACGTCGGCAATTTTGTCGAAACCAAGAAGGTGCGGATCGGCGAGGGAAGCAAGGCCAATCACTTGAGCTACCTCGGCGATACCGTGATCGGACGCAACGTCAACGTAGGTGCGGGCACCATCACCTGCAATTACGACGGCATCAACAAATTCGTTACCACCATTGAGGATGGCGCCTTCATCGGTTCCAACAGTGCACTGGTGGCGCCTGTCACCATCGGCGCTGGAGCGACCATTGGCGCGGGCTCAGTGATTACGAAGGATGCACCGGCGGGCGAGCTCACCGTAGCGCGCGCGCGGCAGGCCCTTTTGCCGGGCTGGAAGCGACCCGAAAAAAAGCCATAAACGTTTCCGCACTACGCAAAACGCCAGCCATCGATTTCCACCAACAGCTCACTGCGACATACGTCGCCATGGATCAACAGTACCGGCACACCCGGTAGACGTTGCTGCAGGATCTCGCGCACACGGGGTGCATCGACGGGACGGCGCACGTAAGCCTTGAGCGGCGAATGCGTATCGAAGCCGGCCGGCATATCCGCCGTGGCAAGCAAGGCTTCGAGGTTGGTCAGAGTCTCGTTGAGTTGCGCTTCGAGATCTCCCTCGTGCGCGGACGCATGGCCGACGACCGCCGCGGTACCGGAGATCGCCAGCGCATCCCGTGCCGGCATCAGCATCGCGCGCGCAAAGCCGGGCGAGGTGCGACCGTATTGGCGCGGATAGCGCCACGCGCTGACTTGGCGTGGATTTTCGATCGCGGTGCCCGGATCGCCATTGGCGAGCAGATAAACCTGCAGAAGATGTTCACCGTTGTGGTGCCCGATCGCCGTGGCCGCAGGAAAGCCTTCTGCAAAAAAGTCGCCGAGGCCCGCTGCGCGGCCATCGCAAAACTGCTTATAGCATTCGGCATCGCCATCGCCGCGGTTAATGTCGCTGATGTAATTCCAGATGCGCAGCACGCTTTGTTCGCGCGTGCCCATGAATCGGCGCAGTTCCGCATACGCATGCCGGGCCGTCGCTTCGGTTCCGCCAAAGTCGCGCTCGTTCAGTTCGATGGCGGCAAACAGCCAGCCGCCACCGGTGGACCAACGCACGGCGTCGTGACGGCCGCAGGAAACATCGCCATCGACCTGCCACAGCTCAAGGGGAGCGGGCGCATCGAAACATTCCAGTGCGACACGCAGCCAACGCGGATCGTCGCTGTCGGGTGCTCCGGCGCCAAAACCGAACACCGCCAACGTGCCCGGCTCGGCCAAGGCAGTCTTTGGGTCTGCCATGCGATAGGTGACGTGCGGAGTGCGCGGCAGGACCGGCCGGACCTGCGGGTTTTCGCTTGCCTGAACCATGCTTGCAACCAGGAACGACAGGACCCCTATGTTACACTGGCCGACCGCTCCAGCCCCGCGCCGGCAGCGCATCCGGAGCCCCGAAACACGCATGGCCACGCAGACCACCGCCGAACACGAACTGGCCATCCTGATCGTGGACGCCCTGAACCTCGAGACGGTCGATCCCACGCAGATCGATCCACAAGCGCCGCTATTCGGCGGCGATCTGGGGTTGGACTCGATTGACGCCCTGGAAATCGCTCTGGCCGTATCGAAGCGCTATGGCATGCAGCTGCGTTCGGACCATCCGGACAACCAGCACATTTTCAGCAGCTTGCACGCGCTCTCCGAGCATATCGAACGGGAACGAACTGCCTGACGGCGCGTTAAGGTCTGTGACAGGTCAGACCCGCATCATCGCTTCAATAGTCCTAGCGGCGCGCCGACGTGATTCAGTGCAAATCCAGCGACAACCACTATCGCACGGCACTGTTCGTATCGCCGGAACACCCCTGCTTGCCTGGGCATTTTCCAGGCCATCCGCTCGTACCCGGTGTCGTATTGCTGGACCACGTCGCCAAGGCGCTGCGCGACTGGCGCGACCAGCGTCTTGCGCGTGTGCTGGAGGTAAAGTTCCTGGCACCGCTGCTTCCGGGCGAGCAGGCGGAACTCGAGTTGGATGAGGCGGCCGGCAGAATTCGTTTTGAAATCCGTCGCGAAAATCACTTGCTGGCACGCGGCCTGATCGAGGGCGCGGCATGACGGCGCATTGGCAGGATCAACCGGAAGGTGGCGGCCGTTTTTCGTTACGGTTGCTGATCGGTGCGGCGCTAAGTTGCGGTCGAGGGTTCATACTTCTTTGCCTATATCCGATCACTCTGTACTACTTCTTGCGCCGAGGTCCTGAACGTCGTGCGTCGCGCGAATACTTGAGCCGCGTGTTCGGCCGCCGGGCAACTACCTGGCAGGTACTCAAGCATCTGCACTGTTTTGCCGTGACCATGGCGGATCGCATTTATCTGCTTGCGCACGGCGAACGCGATTTCGACATCGAAGTAAATGGGATGGAGCCACTTCAGCACTACCTCGCCCAAGGACGAGGCGTGTTGCTGATCGGCTCCCATCAGGGCAGCTTCGAAGTGCTGCGTGCGCTCAGTGCGCGCTGTCCACAAATACCACTGCGTGTGTTGCTCGATAAGCAGAAAACACCCGCGATCACCGAGTTACTGGAAGCCTTGGCGCCTGACGTGGGCGAGGCTGTGATTGACGTCTCGCAAGGCGGCGCGGCCATCACGCTGGCGGTGGCCGAAGCCTGCCGGGCAGGCGGCATGGTGGCGCTGTTGGCCGATCGCGGCCGTGCGCACGAAGTATTGCGTCGCGTCGATTTTCTAGGTCAACCGGCCCCATTCCCGACAGGGCCATGGCTGCTCGCCCATACGCTGCAAGTGCCGGTGATGCTCTGCTTCGGCGTTTATCGCGGTGGACGTCGCTACGCACTCAGCTTTGAGAGCTTTGCCGAGCGCGTGGACATTCCGCGCGAGGCGCGCAACCAGGCGCTCGATGGTGTTCTGTCCCATTACGCGCAGCGGCTGGAACATTACGCACGTCTCGAACCTTACAACTGGTTCAACTTCTACGATTTCTGGCAACAAGACGATCACCGGGCCGCTGCGCCAGCACGAGTTAACTCCATGCGCGAGGCGTGAACATGCTCACGCAGCCTGTCTGGGCCGAATGGATACCGCACGCTGGCGCGATGCGTTTGCTCGATACCGTGCTTGATTGGAACGCAACGACGATCCACGCAACGGGTGAACGATACACATCGCCCCAGCACCCCTTGCGCAACGATGCCGGGCTGCATGCTGTGCATCTGGCCGAATACGGTGCGCAGGCCGCGGCGGTGCATGGCGCCTTGCTGGCCGCTTCGCGGGGCGAAGCCAGGGTGCGGCCGGGCAGGCTGGTCAGTCTGCGCGATGTGCAGCTGATGATCGAATATGTCGATCTTTCGGATGGACGTTTGGACGTCCATGCGGAATGTCTTTTTGACGATGGACGTGGTGCGCAGTACACGTTCAAGGTCGAGCAGCGTGGGCGTCTACTGATATCGGGCCGCGCAGCCGTTATGCACGCGGATGCCTGATGAGTTACGCCGCGTGTCGCGAATACGTATCGTCGATCACTTGCGGCTCGGCACGTGAGCGGCGATAACTGGCGCGAATGCCGCCGTAATGGATCAAGCGTCCCAGGGTGTACATCGCGATTCGCACCACGTCACGCACGGGGCTGAAATGACTGAGTCGGAACGTGTCCTGATAACGCGATGCGATCGGCACCGAAACAATGCCCAGCCCTTTTTCGCGGGAAGCGACAATCAACACTGCCGATTCGAACACAAAATTCTCAGCGTTTAGCTCGACCAGATCCAGCGCACTGCGCGGATACCAGCGCTGGCCACTCTGCGTGTCGGCCACCGGTTGCGCGCAGGCCCAGGAAATCCCCCAGTCGGCAAAAGCATTGGCACGACGTCGGGCTTTCGGCTGCTGTTCGCGCTGCAATAGCCGTGCGCCGATGACGATGTGGTCGGGAAAGCGTTTGGCGGCGTCGACCAGACGCGGTACATCCGCAGCCAAGTGTTGTCCGTCACCGTCCATGGTGACGACAGCATCGAAGCCCTGCCGAAGGGCCTCGCGGAAACCCGTGCGCAGCGCTTCGCCCTTGCCTTGCCGTTCCGAATGGCGAAGCAGCGTAACCGGCAGCGCGCTGACGATATCCGGCGTGCGGTCATGCGAACCATCATCGATCACGATGACCGGGGCGCCAAGCTGCAATACCGACCTTACGACCGAGGCGATCGCCGCCTCTTCGTTAAGGCAGGGAATCAATACACACCAGCGCGGTGCATCGTTCACGCAGTGGTCTCCATGTGTACGCGCAGCCCCAGTCGCTCGGATGCGGCCAATACGCATTCATCGTCGCCACGCACCAGCATGGCCAGCAGCGGTAGGCATGCTGCAGAAGGATTGTCGCGCATCCACGTCGTGCAGACAGCAGGCAGCGACGCGTGTCTGGGAGCGTCCACGACCGGCGTAAGAGCTATTCCTGGCATACCTGCATTCGTATACGGAGACAATATCAGCGCACAACCGAAGGCAAGCCGACATTGGATGAGTTCGCCTAGCGGACCCACGCCGACGGTGTCGCTGCACACGAGGAGAACGGCGCGATGGTCCGCACATGCTTGGGCGGCCGCTTCCAGTAAGCCGGCTCCGAAGCTGGCGTGCCCTGCGCAGACGGCGCTAGACGGTGCGCGACAATCGGTGGCGATCGTCCAGTAGCCGGCCGATGCGTTGTGCACTGAGTTGTGAAAGCGGGTGGGTGAAAGTTCGGTGGGTGCGCGCGCCAGTACGCGGCACATGTAGTCGGTGGTGGCCTGATCGCCATAGGCAGACGCAAACACGCAGGCCAGGTTGTCGGCGACGCGCCCGCTCATGGCCAAGGCCTGTGAAGCAACCTCGATGGCGACGAGGACGCTTTCCGGCGCGCGACGACGTTCGTTGAGCGACAAGGCCGCAGCGTTGGGGCGCGTAGCAGGCTCGGAAAGAGCTTCGCCGGCCAGCAGACGGCGAAGTGCCTCGAAGTCGGTCAACGACGGCGACCACACGCCAACGCCTTCCACCTGGACACGCAACGCGCTCATACGTCGCTACCCGTGGATGCGCGTGCGAAAGCCAGGCAGGCATTGCTACCGCCGAAACCGAACGAATGGCTGAGCGCGATCTGCATGGGGCGGAATTCGTTCTGCCAGGCGAAATGCGCGGTACAAGCAGGGTCGGGTGTCACCGCACCCGCATTGCCTGGTACGAAACCTTCATGCAAAGCCAGCAAGGTGATCGCCGCTTCGACAATGCCTGCTGCACCCAAGGTGTGGCCGGTGAGTCCTTTTGTGGAGCTCACTCGTGTACTGGCTGGAAACAGGCGTGCGACCAGAGTGGCTTCCATCGCATCGTTTTTCTGGCTGGCCGTGCCGTGCAAATTGATGTAGTCGACCTGCGAGACATCGATGCCCGCGCGGTCGAGTACATCGCGCAGTGCCAGTTCGGCGCCGATACCTTCGGGGTCGGGCGTAGACATGTGATGTGCATCGCTGGATTCGCCGCAGCCGAGCAGTCGCAAGTGCGTTTCGGTGTCTGCATCGACGCGTTCAAGCAAGGCGAAACCCGCGGCTTCGCCAATGGATATGCCGCGGCGGCCCGCATCGAAGGGACGACACGGTTCGGGCGATACCAACTCCAGCGCGTTGAAGCCGTACAGCACGCTGTCGCACAGCGAATCGACGCCCCCCACGACAGCGGCATCGACGATGCCAAGGCGGATAAGTCGCTCCGCACCTGCAAATACCTTGGCGCTGGATGAGCAGGCGGTGGAGATAGTCAGGCAAGGGCCGCCAATATCCAGCGCGGCCGCCACGAAAGCTGTCAGCGAGTGCGGGGTATGGATCGCCTGGCGACGGAGGTCGGCGGGCAGCTGACTATCGTTCTCAAGACGCCGGTAACCCTCCTCGGTGGCCCTGATGCTGGCGGTGGACGTGCCGAGCAGCAGCGCGATGCGGGTCGCCCCGTAACGTTGCCGCGCTGTATGAACCCGTGCCAGAAAGTCGTCCTGGTTAAGACCCAGCCAGGCGAGGCGGTTATTGCGGCAATCCCACTGCGCGTATTCGGCGGGCAGCGTCGTAGTTTCGAGACCGGATACGCGGCCGATCCAGCATGCTAGCGGGTTGTCGCCGAAATCGTTGCTGCGGAGCCCGCTTCGCTGCTGTTTGAGTGCGTCAAGATGAGCGTCTAGGCCGAGGCCCAGTGCGGAGGTGGCGGTGTATGCCGTAACCGCGAGAGGGAGGATCGAAGCGCGCATGCGATGAGCCTAGCGACCGCTCTGGAGCTTGCCTAGATGGTGCGCAAGGCCTCGGTAGCTACCGTTCACGCTGGCGCGTGACGCTCTACCGCATCTTCGTACGGCCGCCGCCTTGCTAAGCTTCCGACATGCATTCGGCTGACGGACAGGACGATGAGTAGCGAGCAAGTTGAACGAGCCGAACACTTTCTACGCGCGTTGCAGGATCGCATCTGCCATGCCGTCGAACAGGTCGATGGCGAAGCGACGTTTGTCGAAGATGCCTGGACGCGCGCCGCGGGCGGTGGTGGGCGTACGCGTGTACTGCGCGAGGGTGCGGTATTCGAACAGGCGGGCGTGAATTTCTCGCGCGTGCATGGCGACAAACTGCCTCCCAGCGCCACGGCGCATCGGCCGGAATTGGCGGGCGGCAGTTTCGTCGCGACCGGCGTGTCGTTGGTGCTGCACCCACGCAACCCTTACGTGCCCACCACGCATGCCAACGTCCGCTATTTCGAGGCCAGCAAGCCCGGTGTGGAACCCGTGTGGTGGTTCGGCGGCGGCTTCGATCTCACGCCGTTTTATCCCTTCGACGAAGACGTACGGCATTGGCATTCTGTCGCGCGCGATCTCTGCGCGCCTTACGGCGCGGACGTCTATTCACGTTATAAGCAGTGGTGCGATGAGTATTTCTATCTCAAGCATCGCAGCGAAACGCGCGGCGTGGGAGGCCTGTTCTACGACGATCTCAACGAGGGCGGCTTCGAGCGCTGCTTCGCCTTTACGCAGGCGGTGGGGCAGGGATTTCTCGACGCGTACTTGCCAATCGTCGAGCGCCGCAAGGCCGTGCCACACGGCGAACGCGAGCGCGAATTCCAGCTGTACCGGCGCGGCCGCTATGTGGAATTCAATCTCGTCTATGACCGCGGCACGCTGTTCGGATTGCAGTCGGGTGGCCGTACAGAGTCGATCCTGATGAGCCTTCCGCCGCGTGTGCGTTTCGAATACGCCTACCAGCCGGAGCCCGACTCGGCGGAGGCGCGACTGAGCGACTACCTCAAGCCGCGCGACTGGGTCTAAAGCGATAAACGAGTAGCGGATGTGCCAGTGTGCCTGGCAGTACACCGCTACTCGTTCTTGGTTGCGCTTAGCCGTTCGGTGTGTCGCCGCTGAATTTCACCGGCGTCGCACCCTTCACCGGTCCGATCTGCGCGCTGTCGCTGACTTGCAGCACCACGTCGCGGCGGAATTCCAGCGTGCCTTGCACGACAGCGTGCGGCCCGATAACGATGCGCGGCGGGCGCTGTCCGTTCCAACTGTGCCCGCCGTTTGGCTGGTCGACCAAAATGCCACCTTCGACATGGGAACCGGCGCCGACGGTGATATCGCCGGAAACCGTGCCGATGCCGCCACCGATGTGCGCCTGATCCAGCACGATCGCGCCGTTGACGTTGGAAACGCGACCGCGCACAGTCGCGCCCTGGTCGAGCCGAATGGCGCCATTGACGGCATCCACCGTGCTGCTAACCACGGTGTTTTCACCCAACTTGATGCCGCCGTTGACGGTTTCCACGCTGGTGGCCTGCGCTTTGTCGTCCAGT
The DNA here is from genome assembly GCF_030160075.1 of Dyella lipolytica. Classification (GTDB taxonomy): domain Bacteria; phylum Pseudomonadota; class Gammaproteobacteria; order Xanthomonadales; family Rhodanobacteraceae; genus Dyella_B; species Dyella_B lipolytica. The sequence continues at coordinate 863,103 of NZ_BSNQ01000009.1, read as the reverse complement.
TGCAGCGCACCGTTCACGGTGCCGGCTTTGTCCACGACAGCGCTGTCGCCGATATGCACCGAGCCGTTGACCGTGCTCACGTTGCCGGCGTGCTGGCCGGGGGCGACGTCAATGGAGCCGTTGACCTTGTCGAGGTCCTGGGCGGATACGGCAACGGGGGCAAGCAGAGCGAGAACAAGCAGGGTGCGGCGCATGGCGGACTCCATTCGGGTGTGAATTTAGGGGTTGGATGCGCCAGCGGCGTTATCGGTTTAGCGTGACCTTCGGCAGGGCGGGATTTGACGGGTGCGCGAGCGGGCCTCACCATTCTTGCTTTGCTTCGATCGCGAACCTCACGTCATGCACAAACTCGTCCTGATCCGCCACGGCCAATCCCAGTGGAACCTCGAAAACCGTTTCAGCGGCTGGGCCGACGTCGACATTACCGAACAAGGTGCTGCCGAAGCACGCGAGTCGGGCCACTTGCTGGTTCAGGCCGGCTACCACTTCGACGTGGCGCACACCTCGGTGCTCAAGCGCGCCGTGCGCACGCTGTGGCACGTGCAGGACGCGATGGACCTGATGTGGATCCCGGTGCTGACCGAGTGGCGCCTCAACGAGCGTCACTACGGCGGCCTGACCGGTCTTAACAAGGCCGAGACCGCCGCGAAATACGGCGAGGACCAAGTGAAGGTCTGGCGCCGCAGTTATGACATTCCGCCGCCGCCGCTGGAGCGCAGTGCGAACCCGGCGCTGCGCGATCCGCGCTATGCGACGCTCGATCCACGTTTGATCCCCGACACCGAGTGTCTGAAAGACACCGTCGAGCGCGTGATTCCGTACTGGGACGATGTCCTCGCGCCGGCGATTCGTGCCGGCCAACGCGTACTGCTGGTGGCCCACGGAAATTCGATTCGTGCGCTGGTGAAGTATCTCGACGGCATATCCGACGAAGCGATCGTCGACTTGAACATCCCCAATGGCGTGCCGCTCGTGTACGAATTCGACGATAAGCTCAAGCCGCTGCGGCACTATTACCTGGGCGATGCGGATGCCATCGCTGCGAAGATGGCCGCTGTGGCAAACCAGGGCAAGGCCAAATAAACCGTGCGGTGCAAGGCATGACAGACGTCAGTCGCCTGCCATGCGTCCGCTTGCTAGGCTGCCCGCACTTCCTCAACGCACAGGGATAAAGCGATGGCCCCCCATTTCACCATGCCGCTGGTCCTGATTCCGGTATTGGCTTTCGCCGTATGGCGGCGCGTGCGCAGCCAGTTCGGGCCGCAGCCGATCCGGCGAAACAAAATGATCGCCCGTATCGCCATTTTTGCCGTGCTGGGTGGCGTCATCGCCTTTGCCAGCATGCACGATATGCGCCTTTTGACAGGGCTGGGCGGCGGTCTGATTGCTGGAGCAGGATTAGGGCTGCTGGGCTTGCGCCTCAGTCGCTTTCAGCTCGATCCGGTGAAGGGCGACTGCTACGTACCCAATGCGTATATCGGCGGGTTGGTCACGGTATTGTTTCTGGGGCGCTTGTTCTGGCGCTTCGCGATGCTTTCCCCGCAGCTGCAGGATCCGACCGGCGCCACGCCGCCCGTGCACGGTCCCGAGTTTGGTCAGAGCCCGCTGACGCTGGCCCTGTTCGGCGTGTTCGTGGGCTACTACATCTGCTACTTCACGGGGCTGCTGATTCATCACCAGCGCATCGTGCGCGAACGCCCCGGATTGGAATGATTAGAGCGCGTCGTGATCCAGTTCGCCGGTGCGGATGCGGACCACCTGTTCCAGGCTGCTGACGAAGATCTTGCCGTCGCCGATCTTTCCGGTTCGCGCCGACTGCGTGATGGCTTCGACTACGCGTTCCAGCTGGTCATCCGGCACCGCCACTTCGAGCTTGATCTTGGGCAGAAAATCGACCACGTATTCGGCGCCGCGATATAGCTCGGTATGGCCTTTCTGGCGACCGAAGCCCTTGACCTCGGTAACGGTGATGCCCTGCACGCCGACCTCGGCCAACGCCTCACGGACATCGTCCAGCTTGAACGGCTTGATGACTGCCACTACCAATTTCATGGAATTTCCTCATCGGGCCAGGGGTTGGCCGGATCACGCGTTGCGAAGCATACATTCTGCCTTTCCGAAGGCAGGCTGTCCCGCAATGTAGGAAAATGCCTACAAACTTTGATGGAGCAAGCCGATGGCGCCGTGTTTGAACTTCTCCCTAGACTCATCTCCGACGAGTTCGAGGTGCCTACCATGACGGGCAGGCAGGATATCGATCAAATTGCCACACGACTTGTGTCGTTGGTACCGCCAGGGCTGGCAGACGCGCACAAGGATCTGCGCGCCAATTTTCGCGATATCCTGGCGCAGGGATTGCGCCATCTCGAGCTGGTTACCCGAGAGGAATTCGACGTTCAGACCCAGGTATTGGCGCGTACGCGCGCTCGGGTCGAGGAACTCGAGCGGCGCGTGGCGGAGCTGGAAGCCGGCGTGTCACCTCGCGGTGCATAGCCAGTTCCGGTAGCCGCCCCCGATTCGTCACCATCACCCCAAGGAGTCGGGGGCGGCCATTTTTCTCCGCACCTCGATGGATGGAGTCGCTCGATGGACCGATCAATCAGCGACTCCGCTGCCGTTAGCCGTCACCGTGCCCCATGAGCCTGGCCGTCACGCTAAGCCGTGCCCAGGAGGGGGTCTCCGCACCGCAGGTGATGGTGGAAGTGCATCTCTCTGGTGGTCTGCCTAGCACCAATATTGTCGGTTTACCCGAAGCGGCCGTGCGCGAGGCACGCGACCGTGTACGTGTGGCCATCCAAAACGCCGCCTTCGAATACCCCAACCGCAAAGTTACCGTGAATCTGGCGCCGGCCGAGTTGCCCAAGGACGGCGGCCGCTTCGATCTGGCTATCGCACTGGGCATTCTGGCCGCGGGACATCAGGTTCCGCGTGAAAAGCTCGACGATTGCGAATTCCTGGGCGAACTGGCGCTTTCCGGCCAGCTGCGGCCGGTATCTGGCGTATTGCCCGCGCTGCTTCGCGCACGGGCGCGCGGACGTCGCGTGGTGGTGCCGCGCGCCAACGCTGAGGAAGCGGCGCTGATTTCCGAAGTCGATGTGCGCGTGGCCGATACGCTCACCGATGTCTGCAGCTGGCTACGCGGTGCGCAGGAGTTGATGCCGCCGACATCGTCGCTCGTGCTGAGCAACGACGATGCGGGTCCGGATCTCATCGATGTACGCGGTCAGCTGCAAGCGCGCCGAGCGCTGGAGATTGCGGCAGTCGGCGGCCACCACTTGCTGCTGATGGGGCCGCCCGGCACCGGCAAAACCATGCTGGCCGAACGCCTGCCGGGCATCCTGCCGCCGATGACCGAATCGGAGGCGCTGGAAACCTGCGCCGTGATGTCGGTGGCCGGCCTAACCGTCGATCCCGCGCACTGGCGTCGCCGCACCTTTCGCGCGCCCCACCACACTGCGTCGGCCGTTGCCTTGGTGGGCGGTGGGTCGCAACCTAGGCCCGGTGAGATTTCGCTGGCCCATAACGGCGTGCTGTTTCTGGACGAATTTCCGGAGTTCAGCCGGCATGTGTTGGAAGTGCTGCGCGAGCCGATGGAGTCCGGCACCATTCTTATTTCGCGTGCAGCGCGTCAGTTGAGCTTCCCCGCTCAGTTTCAACTAGTGGCGGCCATGAATCCCTGTCCTTGCGGTTATGCCGGCGACGCGCGCCCGCGTTGCCGCTGCACGCCAGATCAGGTGCAGCGCTACCGCTCGCGCATTTCCGGTCCGATGCTCGACCGCATCGATCTATGCGTCGAAGTGCCGGGTCTGCCGTTGACCGAACTGGGCGCGCCACGCACCTCGCAGGACGAAGACTCTGCCACGGTTCGCGCGCGGGTGATTCGCGCACGCCAGCATGCGCTTGCGCGTGCCGGCCGGCCGAACGCCGAGATCAGTACTCGCGAACTGGAACGCGATTGCGCTCTCGGTTCTGCCGAACGGCGCTGGTTCGATGGCGCGCTGGAGCGACTGGGGTTATCCGCACGCGCTTACCATCGAACCTTGCGCGTCGCGCGCACGATTGCCGATATAGACAACGGTGCCGCAGCACTCGATCGCACCCATCTGGCCGAAGCCCTGCAATACCGACGCCTGTCCCTCTTGTCCGACTAAGAGCCGCTAACAAAACTACTGCGCGGCCGCGGGGTGGGCGCGGTCGGTGCTCGGAATCCTCATGTACGACCCAGTACACTCCGGTTCCTGCGCGCCGCCCGCACCCACCCCGCGGCCGCTCGCTACGTTTTGTTAGCGGCTCTAAGTTGCGCATCAACGTAACGCCTCCCTCTGCAAGTAGAGGGAGGCGTGGGTCAGTCGCGCGAACTCAGGCGGCCGAAGCACGGTGAAACTGAGCTTCTTCGGTCGAGCCCTTCAACGCCGTGGTCGAGGATTGGCCCTGCTGAATGGCTTGCGTCACTGCATCAAAGTAACCCGTGCCCACTTCGCGCTGATGCTTCACTGCAGTGAAGCCACGCTCGGCTGCCGCGAATTCTTTTTCCTGCAGCTCGACGAACGCACTCATCTGGCGCCGCGCATAACCATGTGCCAGATCGAACATGCCGTAGTTGAGGCTGTGGAACCCCGCCAGCGTAATGAACTGGAACTTGTAGCCCATCGCACCGAGTTCCTGCTGGAACTTCGCGATGGTGGCGTCGTCCAGATTCTTCTTCCAGTTGAAGCTCGGCGAGCAGTTGTAGGCCAGCAGTTTGCCTGGGAACTTCGCATGAATCGCCTCGGCGAATTTGCGTGCTTCTTCCAGATTGGGCTTGCTGGTCTCGCACCAGACCAGATCGGCATACGGCGCGTACGCAAGGCCACGGCTGATGGCCTGATCGAGGCCGGCGCGCACGCGATAGAAACCTTCCATCGTGCGTTCGCCGGTCGTGAATGGCCGATCGTTATCGTCGATATCGGAGGTGAGCAGGTCGGCTGCATCCGCATCGGTGCGCGCCACCAGCAAGGTCGGTACGCCAAGCACGTCCGCGGCGAGACGCGCCGCATTCAATTTGTCCACTGCTTCGCGCGTCGGCACCAGCACCTTGCCGCCCATATGACCGCACTTTTTCACCGAGGCCAGCTGATCTTCAAAATGCACGCCAGCCGCGCCCGCCTCGATCATCGCCTTCATCAGTTCGAAGGCGTTGAGCACGCCGCCGAAACCGGCCTCGGCATCGGCCACAATTGGCACCATCCAGTCGGTGTCGTCCTTGCCTTCGGCGTGATGCAGCTGATCGGTGCGCAATAGCGTGTTGTTGATGCGCTTCACCACCAGCGGTACCGAGTTGGCCGGATACAACGACTGATCGGGATACATCTCACCCGCCACGTTTGCATCGGCGGCCACCTGCCAGCCACTGAGATAGATCGCCTGCAAGCCGGCTTTCACCTGCTGCATGGCCTGGTTACCGGTAAGTGCGCCAAGTGCGTTGACGAAATCTTCTTTGTGCAGCGATTTCCACAAGCGCTCCGCGCCGCGGCGGGCGAGCGAGTGTTCCACGCCCACTGTGCCGCGCAAACGCACCACGTCCTCAGCGCTGTAATTGCGCTCGATACCAGCCCAGCGGGTGTTGTTCTTCCAGTCCAGCGAAATCTGTTCGGCAGTAGGCAGGGTGTTTTTCATGTCGTGTACTCCGTGAATGCTCTGGATGCGCGCGATCAGACAAGCTGTTCGTAAGCGGGCAGGGTGAGGAAGTCGCCGAGCTGATCGGCATGGGTCAACGTCGCCAGCAGATGTGCGGCATCTTTGGCGCGGCTTGCGCCTGGCAGGCTGCTTTCGCGTAGACGATGCGTATGCGTGGCGAGCGCGTGATCGAACAGTGCGAAGTCGATCGGCGCGTGATCGGGGAATTCCAGGCTGCCGTGATGCAGCCATTGCCATAACTGCGCGCGTGCGATTTCCGCGGTCGCCGCGTCCTCCATGAGGTGATGGATCGGCACGCAACCCAGACCTTCCAGCCATGCTGCGGTGTAGCGCAGCGCCACTTCCACGTTGTTGTCGAAACCGGCGCGGCTGATGGTTCCGCCGCACGGTGCGATCAAGGTATTGCGATCCGCCTTTACGTCATCGCGTTTGACGTGTAGCTGATTCGGCGCCGGCATGTGACGATCGAAAATATCCTTCGCCACCGGAACCAACGCGGGGTGCGCCACCCAGGTGCCATCGTGACCTGCCTGCACTTCGCGCAACTTGTCGGCGCGGACTTTCGCCATCGCCGTTTCGTTTGCGTCGTCATCGCCCTTGATCGGAATTTGCGCCGCCATGCCGCCCATGGCGAAAGCGCCGCGGCGGTGGCAGGTCTGGATCAGCAGTTCCGAATACGCTTTCAGGAACGGCACCGTCATCACCACCTGGCCGCGTTCGGGCAGCAGGCGATCGCGATGGCGGCGCATCGTCTTGAGATAGGAAAAGATGTAATCCCAGCGGCCGCAGTTGAGGCCCACGGCACGATCGCGCAGTGCGTGCAGGATCTCGTGCATCTGGAACACTGCCGGCAGCGTCTCGATCAGCACGGTGGCCTTCATCGTGCCGTGCGGCAGATCGAGTTCGTCCTCGGCTAGCGCCATCGTCTCGTCCCACAACGCGGCTTCTTCCATGGCCTCGAGTTTGGGCAGATAGAAATACGGACCGAGGTCGCGGGCATGCAGCGCGCGGGCGTTGTGGAAAGCGAACAGGCCGAAGTCGACTAGGGCGCCGGCCATCGTCTCGCCGTCCACCGACACGTGGCGTTCCGGCAGATGCCAGCCGCGTGGGCGTACGACCAGCACAGCGGGGTTCGCGCCGACGCGATAGTCCTTACCCTCGGGCGAGCGATACGTCAGCGTGCCGCTCACGGCATCGCGCAGGTTGAGCTGGCCGTCGAGTTGGTTAGCGAAGCTCGGCGCGGACGAATCCTCGAAGTCGGCCATGAACACCTTCGCGCCGGAATTGAGCGCGTTGATGATCATCTTGCGCTCGACCGGGCCGGTGATCTCCACGCGGCGGTCCTGCAAGGCGGCCGGGATGGGTGCCACCGTCCAGTCGGACTCGCGGATCGCCTTCGTATCGGGGCGGAAATCCGGCAAAGCGCCCGCGTCATAACGCGCCTGGCGCTGACGCCGAGCATGCAGCAGTAGCTGACGCCGTGGCTCCGCAAACCGGTGCAGCCGGGCCAGGAAGGCCAGGGCATCCGGGGTAAGGATGTCCTCGTAACCGGCGATGGCCGCATGGATCTCGGCCGGCCTGCTCACGAACTTTTCGCTGGGAACTGCCATGTGCTTCTCCACCAGGGGTACGGTGAAAAAGCTAGTGATCAGTTATGCATTTGACAAAACAAATGTTTCAATCTTTGATATTATCAATGTCAATACATACGCTAACGTATTGAACTATCTGTCATGAAAGAACCTGTCCGAAAGCCGAACGTGACAAAAAAGCTGCCGACGGGCGCCCAACGTCGCGCGAAAAAGGACGCCGCGCCCCCCGCCGATGCCGGTCGCTATTACTACAAGGGCAACCGGCTTAAGCAGATGCGTGCCTTTGTCGCCACGGTGAAGCTCGGCACATTGAGCAGGGCCGCCGAATCTTTGTACCTGTCTCAGCCCTCGATCAGCCTGCAGCTGCAGGCGTTGGAGCGTGAACTGGGGGTGGAATTGCTGCAACGCAGCCGACGCCGCATCAACCTGACCGACGCCGGCGAAGCCCTGTACGAGTTGGCGCGTCCGTTGGTGGAAGGCTGGGAAAATCTCGACCGCGATTTCCAGAGCAAAATAAAAGGCCTGCAAGGGGGGCGGCTGACGGTCGCCGCGGGCAGCTCAACCATCCAATACCTGCTGCCCGAACTGGTGCGGCGCTATCGCGATCGCTTTCCAGCCGTGCAGCTGCAGCTGGCCAACGTCACCGGCAAAGACGGCATGGCGTTGCTGCGTGCCGATGAAGCCGATTTCGCGGTGGGCTCCATGCTCGACGTGCCCAACGACATCGCGTGGGCACCGGTCTATCACTACGATCCGATGCTGATCATGCCCAAGGATCATCCGCTGGCCAGCAAGGAAAACGTGGCGCTGGAAGACCTGTCGCCTTACGGCCTGATCCTGCCGCCGCAACGTCTGTCCACGTACCGGCTGGTCGATCTGGTGTTCCAACAGCGTCAGGTGCCGTATCACGTGGCGATCGAAGTCGGCGGCTGGGAAGTGATCAAGGAATACGTGGCCATGGGCCTGGGCATTTCCATCGTCACCGGCATCTGCATCACCGATGCCGATCGCAATCGCTTGGCCGTGCGCAACATGCGGCAGTATTTCCCGCAGCGCAGTTACGGAGTGGTGATGCGTAAGAGCAAGTTCCTCAGCGCGGAGGCGCGAGCTTTCATCGATCTGATCCGTCCGGGATTGTTGACTCATCGCGACTACGACGAATCCGGACATTCCGAACGCTGATAGTGATCAGTCCTGCTGCTGAACTTTCTTCGTAGTGAGTACTTCCGGTGGCTCTTATTCTTCGGTATTCCGATGCTTGCCGCGATACGGCCGGAACAGCGAGCGAATGGCGGCCATGTCAGTATTCACATCGTCGCTGGCTTGCACTATCGGCCCCAGCGTAAAAGTTTTGCTCGGGTAATCGATAAACAAGGTCTGGATCGGCACGTTCGTTTCGCGCGCAATGCGCAAAAAGCCCGATTTCCACTGTTTGACGCGCTTGCGCGTACCTTCCGGAGTAATGCCCAGCCACATCTTTTCGTGTTCGCTGAAGCGCTGCACCATCTGATCGACCACGTTCAGCGCTGCACCGCGATTGATCGGAATCAGGCCAATCGGGCGCAAGATAATGCCGAGCGGACTGTCCAGCACTTCGCGCTTGATCATGATGTTGATGTTGATCCCCAGCCCGATCTTCATCATCAGTCCCCATATACCGTCCCAGTAGGACGAATGTGGTGCGCCGATGATGATTAACTTCGGCAAGTCAGGCAGCTGTCCCTGCAGGCGCCAGCCGGAGAGGCGTAGCAGACTGCGCATCAGCCAGGGCCAAAATCGGCTGTTGATCCTAGGCGCCTGTGCCGGTACGGGCGGCAAAATGGGTTCACTCACTCGGGGCTCCAGGAACGCGATCGGTTTTGCTTGAGTTTCGCCCGCTGTTGCTTGCCATCCAGGCGGCGTTGTTTCGACGCACGAGTAGGTTTAGTTGCGACGCGTTTCTTGGGAGCGACGAGCGCACCGCGCACGATCTCCACGAGACGCTCGCGCGCATCTTCGCGGTTGCGGCCCTGATCGCGAAAGCGACGCGCCTGGATCACCAGCACACCCTCGTCGGTCAGGCGGCGATCCCGGCGTGCCAATAACCGTGCCCGCACATCTTCCGGCAACGAAGGCGAATGCAGCACATCGAAGCGCAGCTCGACGGCGCTTTCGGTGCGGTTTACATGCTGGCCACCGGGCCCGTCGGCACGCAGAAAGCGCACGACCAGCTCGGATTCCGGCAGGACGATGGAAGGGCTAACAGGCAGCATGCCGCGCAGTTTAGCTGGTCGGGGTGACGCTTATGACCTCATCGGTAGGCGGGCTCCAGCCGAAGCGTTCCAGCAGTCCCAAGTAAGCATCGTCGAGCGGTGCATCCAGCACCATGGGTCGGCCGTCCAAGGGATGGCGAAAACGCAGACGCCAGGCGTGCAACAACATGCGATGACAGCCGAAGTACTGCTTGTATAAGCGGTTGTGATCGCTGCGCCCGTGCTGGCAATCGCCGATCACCGGATGATGGATATGCGCCAGGTGCTTGCGAATCTGCCGGAAGCGGCCGGTTTCGGGTTCGGCCAGCACCATCGCGTAACGCTGCTGCGGATAGCGGCCCAGCGCAATCGGCACTTCGACGGTCGCAAGCCGCCGGTAGTCGGTACGTGCTTCGCGGCGTGGGCCGGTATCTCGCGCACCCGGCAAGGGATAATCGATGATGCCTTCGCCGGGCTCCGGCCAGCCACGCACTACCGCCAGGTATTGCTTGTGCACATCGCGGCCCATGAACTGCTCGCCCAACGCTGCAGCCACTTCCGAGGAACGAGCAACAAGCAGCACGCCGCTGGTGGCGCGATCCAGACGATGCGCCAGATACACCGTGCCGCCGACTTGCTCACGCAGCACATCGATCAGAAACGTCTCGGCATTGCCGACCATTTTCGAGCGATGCACGGCCAAGCCAGCGGGCTTGTTCACCGCGATCAGCGCATCGTCCTGGTAAAGAATCTCAATCATGTTCATTCGCGCAGAAAGCACGCCCGACAGTAAGCAAGGCAGACGCTAACGTGCTATCTGCGCGTCCAGCCAACAGCAAACGCGAGCAAACCGCCTGCGCCCACACAAAGCGGCGGCCACACGCCATGCTGCGGCGAGAGAGTCCACAACAGCGTGGCGCTCATGATCAGCGTTGCGCCAAGCACACTGCCGCCGACCATCCCCAGTACGCGACGTGCAAGGTTGCGCTGATGGCTGAGGGCTTCCGCATCGGCCAGCAAACGTTGTTCGCCGACAGCAATCTTGCGCAAAGCATCGCGTACCAGGACTGGCAGCAGCGGTGCATTGTGGAACCATTCCGGCGCGTGCTTGCGAATTTCACGCAAGGTGCGCAGGGGACTATAGCGCTCGCGCAGAATGCGCTTGAGCACCGGATGCGCCACCGCCCAAATATCGATATCCGGATCCAGCAGTCGACCCACGCCCTCGATATTGAGCAATGTCTTCTGCAGCAGGATCAGTTGCGGCTGCAAGGTCAGCTCGAACCGGCGCGCGGTCTGGAAGAGTTTCACCACCAGTTCGGCCAGCGAGATCTGCGATAGCGGACGCGTGAAGTAAGGCTCGCACACGGTACGCACCGCGGCTTCCAGTTCGTCCAGCCTTACGCTGGCCGGCATCCAGCCCGCGTCGACGTGCAGTTTGGCGATGCGTGCGTAGTCGCGCTCGAACAGTGCGATGAAATTCTGCGCCAGCCAGTACTGATCGGTCTCCGGCAGCGAACCCATGATGCCGAAATCCAGCGCAATGAAGCGCGGCTCGTCGACGCGCGTGGGATCGACCCAGATATTGCCAGGGTGCGCATCGGCGTGGAAAAAGTTGTCGCGGAACACCTGCTCGTAGAACAGGCGCACACCTTTGGCGGCGAGCTTCTTGCGATCGATGCCGGCAGCGTCGATCGCAGCGATGTCGTCGCAGCTGACACCCGTGACGCGTTCCAGCGTCAACACGCGGGTAGACGTGAGCTCCCAATGCACGTCCGGCACGTAGAGGTCCGTGCCGCTGGCGAAATTGCGACGAAGCAGGCTGGCATTGGCGCCTTCGCGCTGTAGATCCAGCTCGTTCTCCAGCATCTTCTCGACTTCGCTGACCACGTCGAGCGGGCGGATCTTGTCCGCATTGGGATGCCAGCGTTGCGCGAGTTCGCCGAGCGAATGGATCAGGCGGACATCGCGCGCAATGCGTTCGTCGATACGCGGGCGCAGCACTTTCACCACCACCGCGCGGCCGTCGTAAAGCGTGGCGGCATGCACCTGAGCGATCGACGCAGACGCCAGCGGAACCGCGTCGAAGCTGGCGTACAGCTGATCGATGGGTTGCTCGAGTTCGCGTTGGATAATGGCGCGCGCTTCGTCACCCGGGAACGGTGGTACTTGATCCTGCAGCAGCGCCAATTCATCGGCGATATCGGCCGGCACCAGATCGCGCCGCGTCGACAGCACCTGACCTGCTTTGACGAAGATCGGGCCGAGTTCGGTCAAGGCCAGTCGAATGCGGGCGCCGCGGGAAAGCGGTCGAACATCCGTAATAGGTCGTCCAAGCAAGGGACGCAGCAGCTTCAACGGACGAAACAGATGCGTTGCATCGACCAGCTCATCGAGCCGATAGCGCAGCAGCACTACCGCAACGCGTAATAGACCCGGTACCGCGCTCAGCGGCGTCACGGGTTGGTTCCCCGGCGCGTGCGTTCCAGGCGTGCGAGTCGCGCATCCAGGCGTTCGGTACGTTCGCGCAACGCGTCGACTTCATCGAGGAAATTTTCCACTTCGCCCGGTGCAAGCGCGATGCGTGCCTCGTCGCGCAACCACGCCGCGCTGTCCTGACTAAGATGCGTCGCGGTTTCGCGCGCATGCGCAAGACCGCTGCGCACGGCTTTCGCCAATGGCACGCCAAGCACATCGCCGAAAGTGCGGGAAAAGGCTTCCTCGAAATCGGGCGCAAAGCCGCTGGCGAGTTTTTCCAATCGACGCGCGAGTTCTGCATCGCCGGCAATCTCCACTTTGCCGGGCGCCATGCCGTCGCTGTTACGGCGAAACAGCATCGAGAGCAGGCTGCCCGGCGTCGCGGCGACACGCAGGTCGCTCGTGTCCGGGGCGGGTCCGACGTTCAGCCGTCCTTGTTCGACCGTGACCGCCAGCGCAAGGTCGACACCGCGCAAATGCAGCTGCACGCTGCGGCCATCCAGCGTGGCGAGCTTGGCCTGGGTGTCGGGATCGAGCGAAAGCGCGTGATTGAGGGCGGTTTCCAGCGCACGGCCTGCCAACTGACGCAGCGGCTGCGGAAGCAGGTTGGGGGAAGAGACAGTATTCATGCAGGGATTGTAGCCGCCTACACGTTGCGCCTGCCGCTATCGAGCCCTAGGGCGCTGCTGCGCCCGGAAAGCCAAGTTGCCGCCAAGCCTCGTACACCGCCACCGCCACCGTATTGGAAAGGTTGAGGCTGCGGCTATCCACGCACATCGGCAGCCGCAACCGTTGTTCCGGTGGCAGCGCAGACAACACCGCGTCGGGCAAACCCGCGGTTTCGCAACCGAACAGCAATGCGTCGCCATCGGCGAAGCGTGCGTCCACATGCGCGGTGCGACCGCGAGTGGAGAAGGCAAAGACCCGAGGGCGATCGAGTGCATCAAGGCAAGCGTCGAGATCGTCATGCACCGCGACGCGCGCATACTCATGGTAGTCGAGGCCCGCGCGTCGCAGGCGTGTATCGTCGAGCTCAAAGCCCAGCGGGCGGATCAGGTGCAGTCCGGCGCCGGTGTTGGCGCACAAACGGATCACGTTGCCGGTATTGGGCGGAATTTCGGGGCGGAACAGGATGACATGCAGCATGCCGTCATTATCAGACGACGGGGGTGATCGCGTCTCGCAATCAGCCCGCGGCCTGTACACAAACCATGTTCCCACCGATCGGCAAAGCGCAGCTCGATGGTGCCGACGCCAGCAAGGTGCTGACGGGGCTGTTTACCGTCAGTTGCACCGGTGTTGGCTTGGTCGTGACCATGGCCACCAGAATCAGTCCGCAGACCAGCATGCAGGCGACAAACAAGCTGCGCAGGATCAGGGTTTCGAATTTCATGTCCGTATCTCCGAGTAATGGGCCGGGAAGGTCCTCGCCCTATACAGAGCAATCCCCGTGCCAGCCCGTGATTTTCTCGTAATACATTGATATGAAAGTATTTATCTGGATGCACTGAAGGGCGTCGTGCTGTCCGCGGACACCGGACACATGCGACCGGACAGTGTCCGGACGGACAACAGAGCAGGCACGGTAAGCCGCCGTTCGGCGATGGGCGGCGGCAACGGGTTACGATGCAAATCGGATGCAACATCCTTCGCATTCCCCGCTTATATGGAGCTACTCATGCGCAAAACCCTGCTCTTGCTCGCACCTGTGGTGCTGCTCGGCGGTTGTACCTGGGGCATTAATCCGGAACCGGCGTCATTGAATATCCGCACCGCCTGGAATGGCGATGTTTCCCCCAGCTGCCGCGATCTCGGCAAGATCACAGTGCAGGTGATGGATCACGTGGGGCCGTTCGATCGCAACGACATCAAAGTGCGTGACGAACTGCAGGTGCAGGCCCGCAACAGCGCCGCCAGCATGCATGCCGACACCATCAAGCCATTGGCCGATCCGGTCGATGGTTCGCAGCCGTGGGAAGCCTATGCTTGCGGCAATCACGAGGTCGGACCGGTGGCGCCGGCGCAGCAGAGCGCACCACCTCCGCCGCCACAGCAACAAAGCGGTGGTTTCCAGACCTATCCCTCAAAGGGTGGTTGACGCTTGTGACGATGCGCCGCCCGGCGTTGGCCGGCGGCGCTGCACAACAGTGAAGCCGATCATCCCAGTTGAGTCACTGTGCAGAGCACGGAAAGAACCACAAGTGTGCTGCACTGCCATGTCGACTGCTTCTTAACAGCAGAAGCAGTCACGCGCTCCACAGCGCCATTAGCAAGCTCGAAGCGATCCTGCCGTTTTGCATTGCAGCGAAAGCGCACGCAACGCTAACTTTACAAGCTCGTATGAAAGCGACTACGTTGGCGCCGTCGCGCGATGTCGCGGCCATGTGGAAGGCATGCTGATGTTTTCCGAATGCGTCGACGCCGCCTCTTTGCGCGGCCCATCTACGCGCCAGCCTACTGGCGTGTTGCCGGATAGCTTCGTGAAAAGCACGCGCTATCTGCTGCTGAATGTCGACAGCCGCGTCGTTGCCACGGCGCAGCGACGTATCGCCAATCCTGGCCACCTCGCGCTGCAGCGCGAGGCGGTTGTGCTGGACCCGACCGACACGATGCCGGCATCGGTGCAAGCGCAGGGATGCGAAGTGGTCGTTCGAGAAACCTGCGGCGGAACCGCCCGCGCGACAACTCACATGACACGCAAGCGCCACCCGCCAACCAACTCTACATAGCGACATACATCGTAAATCTTTCGGGAGAGGTGTCCATGAAAGCTTTACCGAGTTATCAAAGCTTAGTTCTGGCGCGATTTATCGTTGCTGCGATTACTGCGACCGCAGCCTTGCCGATGGTTTCCTTCGCACAAAGCTCCGATGCAAACCTGCGCGGAACGGCCGCGCCCAACACCACCGTCACCGCAAAAAACCTTGCCACTGGCTATGCGCGTGTCACCACGTCAGGTGCCGATGGCAGCTATGCCTTGGTCAGTTTGCCGCCCGGCACCTATCAGGTCGACGCAGGTCCGGGCACCGAGCACACGGTGACGTTGACCGTGGCTTCAACCTCTACGCTCAATCTCGTTGCTGCAGCGCCTGCGGCGGCCGTTAACGCCAAGAATCTCGGCGCCGTGACGGTCACGGCCACCACGCTGCCTGAAATGACCACCTCGGAAGTCGGTACGACCGTTACGCAGCGTGAAATCGCGACCGTGCCGCAAATCACGCGCAACTTCCTCGAATTCGCCGACACCGTGCCCGGCATGGTGTTTACCGTGCAGCAGAACGGCAACACCAGTCTGCAATCCGGTGGTCAGGCGCCGGCCGGCATCAACGTGTATATCGATGGCATCGGCCAGAAAAACTACGTGGAGAACGGCGGCATCACCGGGCAGAACGCCACTCAGGGTAACCCGTTTCCGCAGTTGGCGATTGGCGAATACAAGGTCGTTACGTCCAACTACAAAGCCGAATACGATCAGATTTCCAGCGCCGCGGTGATTGCAGAAACCAAGTCCGGCACCAACGAATTCCATGGCGAAGTGTTCGGCGACTGGACCGACACCCGCATGCGTGCCGAAAATCCTTCCGAAATCGCCGCGAAAAAGAAACAACCCTCGCACGACAAGGAATACGGTTTCGCGTTCGGTGGACCGATCATCCAGGACAAGGCGCACTTCTTCGTGGCCTACGAGGGCAAGGAATACGACACGCCGATCGCGGTGGTGCCGGGTAACGGATCGCCCGCACTCATCGCACAGCTGCCGCCGAGTGCACTGGCGCAGCTTGGGCCGTCGAGCTTGCCGTTCAAGGAAAACCTGTACTTCCTCAAGGTCGACTACGAGCCGACCAATCGCGACCGCATCGAAGTGAGCGGCAAATACCGCAATGAAACGGCCATTACCGGCACCGGTACCGGCGTGGCCGAATCGTCGGCGCTCAATCAGATTAATTACGACCGCCGTTTCGACATCCGCTGGGATCACAGCGCCGACAGCTGGTTCAACCGCTTGCAGGCGACCTTCGAAAACGCATTCTTCAAGCCGAGTGCGGTGAACATCGGCAACGGTGCCACTTACACCGAATTCAACAACCAGAACGCGGAGATCCTGACCACCGATGCGGCCGATCCGCGCGGGACGCAGGACAAGGGCCAGAAGGGTCCGTCGATTCAGGACGATCTCACCTTCAACGACTTCGAATGGCTTGGCGACCACGTCGTCAAGATGGGTGTCAAATACAAACTGGTGAAGCTCACGGCGCAAGACGCGGGCGAATTCAATCCGCAGTTCTCTTACGACGTGACGCCCACGGGCACGCTGTCGACGCCGTATCAGGTGCTGTTCCCGATCTCACTGCCCGGGCTCAGTCCGGTCGTCAGAACCAACGACCGTCAGTTTGGGACGTATATCCAGGACGACTGGACGGTAGATCAGCATCTCACCTTGAACCTGGGCGTTCGCTGGGACTACGAACAAACGCCGTCCTACCTCAACTTCGTCACGCCAGCGTCGGTCGTCAACGCGTTCTTTTCGCAAAATCCCAATGCGCCGGCCGGTGTGACTTATGCGCAATCGCTGGCCTTGGGCGGCGTGAACGTCAATGACTACATCAGCAATGGTCATAACCGTAACGCGCAGACCAACGAAATCCAGCCGCGCTTCGGCTTTTCCTACGACGTCAACGGCGACCAGCAGCATGTGATCCACGGCGGCGCCGGCCGTTCCTATGACCGCACCATCTACGAGATCCTGCAACTGGAGCAGACCAAACTCGCACTGGCCGAAGCGACCATCATCTTCCCCAATCAGTACCACTCCTGCGCGCCGAGTCCCACCTGCATTCCGTGGAACCCCGCCTATCTCAGCGGCATAGGTGTATTGCAGGGGCTGCTGACCGGCACCACGGCCGGTCGCGAAGTGGACCTGATGAACAACCGTCTGAAGACGCCGTATTCCGATCAGATCAGTATCGGCATGCGCAACCAGTTCGGCGACTGGATCACTGACCTCACTTGGGCGCAGATCAACCGCTTCGATGGCGTCGTGCTGACGCTGGGCAACCGCTACGCCAATGGTGCGTTCTGGCAGAACGGCAACCAGGCTTTCGGCCAGCCCATCCCCGGCTTCGGCAGCCTGATCATCGCCAACAACGGCTTGACCCAAAAGACGCAGCAAGTACTGGCGTCGATACAAAAACCCTATACGCCCGAATCGGGCTGGGGCATCAATGTCGCCTACACCTACACGCGCGCCAAGCAGAACAATGACAACCAGGATGTGACCGACCAATACGCGTTCGACGAGGCGACCATCCAGGACTATCCGTATATAACCTCGGCGGTGGCAAAGCATCGCCTGGTTGTTGCCGGTTCGGCGGATCTACCCTGGGGTCTGTTGTTCGGCTACAAGCTCACCTTGGCCACTCCCATCCCTAGCCTTGGTCTGGCGTGCTACGGCGCTCCGCTTCAGGGCAATGGCAGTCTCGGAAATGGGTGCGTCCCGCTCGCGTTCACGCCGCCGGGTTCGCACTTCCTGATCGGCGGTCCGATCTTCGGCTATCGCTCGATCGATTTTCAGATCACCAAGAACTTCAAGATCTACGAGAATTTCAACGGCTACGTCCGTTTCGATCTACTCAATGCATTCAACTGGAACAACTACAGCGATTACATTCAAAACTACGGTTCGAACGGCGTATTGAACCGGATACCGGTGACATACAATCCGACGGGCAACATCCTCGGTACACCGCGCGAGGTGAAGCTGACGCTGGGCATCAAGTTCTAGTGTGTGGTTGTTGCATCATGCCGCTACATGTTGAAGTGAGCCTGCGGGCCCTGACACGAATTGCTCGGCGTGTTAGGGCTCGCAAGTTCACCACCTGCAGTGACTGACCTAACCATCATGACCATGGCAAGCAATGTTCTTAAAAACGTCGCGTTCAAGGCCCTGGTCGCCTTGTGGGTTTTCTGTGGGGGCAGTGCGCTGCAACCTGCATCGGCACGACCGCTATCGAGCACTTTCGACAGCTTGTCTAAACCGCAGCAGGCGATGGTCGCGGATCTGGAGCGGCGTACCTTCCAGTGGTTTTGGGACAGTGCCAATCCCTCCAATGGCTTGATACCGGATCACTATCCCGGCCCTTCTTTCTCAAGCATCGCCTCAGTCGGTTTCGGCTTGACCGCTTACGGCATCGGCGTGGAGCGCGGCTACATCACACGCGAGCAAGCAGTGGACCGTACCCTGGCGACGTTGCGCTTCTTCGCTAATGCGCGGGAAGACGACAGCGAGGATGACGCCACCGGCTTCCACGGATTTTTCTATCATTTTCTCGACATACGCACCGGCAAGCGCTTTGCGCGCTTTACCGAGCTATCCAGCGTGGACACCACGCTGCTACTCGGCGGCGTGCTGTTCGCACAGTCCTACTACGATCGCAACACCGCCAAAGAAAAAGAGATTCGCGCGTTGGCCGATGCCATCTACCGGCGTGCGGACTGGACCTGGATGCAGCCGCGCGCACCACTGATCAGCATGGGCTGGACGCCCGGCGGCAAATTCATTGACGCCGACTGGAAGGGTTACGACGAAGGTATGCTGGTCTACATCCTCGCGCTCGGTTCGCCGACGCATGCGATCACCGACGATGGTTGGTCGGCATGGGCGAGTACCTATCCCAAAACCTGGGGCCGTTTCCAGGGCCAAACCTTCCTCAACTTCGCACCACTGTTCGGTCATCAGTTCAGCGAAGCCTGGGTCGACTTTCGCGGTATCCGTGATGCGTGGAGTCGCGCGCACGATTTGGATTACTTCGAGAACAGTCGTCGCGCCGTGTATGCACAACGTGCCTATGCCATGGCCAATCCGGGACATTGGACGGGTTACGGCGAAAATGTCTGGGGACTCAGCGCATGCAATGGACCCGGCGACTACACCCTGAAAATCGCCGATGGCAGCACGCGCACGTTCTACGGCTATACCGCGCGCGGCGCCGGGCTCGACTACATTTCCGACGATGGCACGATCGCGCCGATGGCTGCCGGGGGTTCCATCGCGTTCGCGCCGGAGGTCGTGGTTCCCGCGCTCGAAGCGATCAAGGAACGTTACGGCGACAACGTCTACGACCGTTACGGCTTTGTCGATGCCTTCGATCCCAGCTTCGATGCGAACTTCTCGCCGCGCACCGGCCGACTGGTGCCTGGCAAAGGTTGGTTCGACACTCTGCAGATCGGCATCGACCAAGGGCCGATCGTGTTGATGATCGAGAACTGGCGCAGCGGGTTCGTGTGGCGCGTGATGCGCAAGAATCCATATATACGCAAGGGGCTGGAGCGTGCCGGCTTTACCGGTGGCTGGTTGATGGAGCGGCAGTGAGCGCAGTCTGCGCTTCTTGCCAACGCATACGTGTCAAGAGACGGGCACAACGCGTTCCACCAGCCACTGACGCAGCGCGCCGTCTTCAGCCGCCAACGGCTCTGCTGAAGCCGATCGCCGCAACATGGTCGATAGCGCAGGCGGCACGTCGATAGGGTGCCCGATCAAAGGTTCCACCACGCTCTCAAACTTCGCCGGATGCGCCGTCGCCACGACCGCCCATGGCAGGTTGTCGCCGGACGCGCGCAGCTGATCCAGCAGATGCATGGCTGTTGCCGTATGCGGGCAGAATACTTCGCCGTGTTCACGTGCATGCAAGGCAATGGTCGTGCGGATCGTGTGATCGTCTACGCTGCTTGCCTGCAACTGCGTTCGACATTCGTGGGCGTCAGGGAGTGTCCAGCGTAGACGCTCGAAGTTGCTCGGTGCACCGACATCCATCGCATTGGCTAGCGTGGCGACAGCGTCGCGCGGTGCATAGTCGCCGCCTGCAAAAAAATCCGGAAGCGTGGCGTTGGCGTTGCAGGCGAGCCGTATCTGGCCCACAGGCAGGCCCATCGAGCGAACCCATAGCGCCGCCAGCGCATTGCCGAGATTCCCGGTCGGCACGATCAGATTCAGCGGTTCTCGATGTTCGTGCCACCACGCCAGGGATGCGTGCGCGTAATAGCTCATCTGCGGCAACAATCGTCCAAGACTGATGCTGTTGGCTGAGGAAAGTGGCGAGTGCGCTTGCAGTGCCGTATCGCTCAACGCGGCTTTCACCATGCGCTGGCAGTCATCGAAGCGGCCTTGCACGCGCAAGGCCCGCACGTTGTCGCCGAAGCAGCCAAGCTGATGCGCCTGTCGCGGCGATACACGACCATCCGGGTACAAAATGACTACGTCAATGCCCGGCTGTTGATGAAACGCCGCACCGACGGCCGCACCAGTGTCACCGGATGTCGCCACCAGAATGGTAAGCGGTTGCGTGGCATGCTTACGCAAGCGCCGCATGCATGCGGCTAGAAAGCGCGCGCCGACGTCCTTGAAGGCCGCAGTCGGTCCGTGGAACAGCTCAAGCACGGAGGTTTTGGGATGCTGCGGCAACGCGCGTAACGGCGTCGGAAAGGTCAACGCTTCCGCACAGATCGAGGGTAGTTCGCTGGCGAGTGCGTCGCCGGCGAAAAATGGCGTGAGCAACGTCGCGGCCGTATCGGCCAGTGTTCCTGCAGGGTCGAACGTTTCCGGATCTAATGTCGGCAAGTATTCGGGCACATACAGACCGCCGTCTGGTGCGAGTCCTGCAGACATTGCTTCGCTGAGTGTCGCCGCATGGCTCGCGTTGCGGGTGCTGGGATAATGCAAGGCCACACTCATGCCTGTTCACTCGCGTCGATGGAAGGAATCAGCGACGCAGCGGGTCCGTCCACGGGGGCAACGAAGCTATCGCTATCCAAGCCCGCCTCGGCAAACGCGCTGCGCATTGCCTCCGCGGCAGCTTCAGCCTCGGCACGATGTTCAAACCAGCCAAACACGCTGGGGCCGCCGCCGGAAATGCTCGCACCCATCGCCTTGTGATCCAGCGCCGCTTGTTTGACGCGCGCGAAGTTCGGCACCAATGGCGCGCGGCGCGGTTCGATCAGCACATCTTTCAGTCCTTCGCGCACCAGTTCGGCTTCGCCGCGCCAGCAACCGGCGAGCACCAGTGCGAGGTTGGCCGATTGCGCTACGAATTCGCCCAACGCGTAGTCACCGACCAGCGCTGCGCGGGCCTTGCGCGTTTCCAGCACGACGTGCGGATGCACCAACGCGCAGTGCCAAGTCGGTGGTACCGGAATACGCAACAGGCGATCGCGCGTGGCTATCACTAAACCGCCAAGCAGCATCGGCCCCACGTTATCGCCATGACGGCCGCCACTGGCGACCGCTTCGCCTTCCAGCGCGAAACCGTACAGCGATTCGCGCGAAAGCGGCCGCTCCAACAATGCGTTGGCGGCAACCAAAGCCGCGACGCAGGATGCCGCAGAGCCTCCCATGCCCGAACCGAGCGCGATGCCCTTGTGCAGCGACAGCTCGAAACCGTGCTGCAAACCCAGCGCCTTGCGTAGCGCCAACAGCGCCATGCCTGCTGTGTTCTGCGCGGCATCGATGGGAAGCACTTCGACGCAGCCATGGATGCCGGCAATACGTACGGTTGCTGTATCGATGCGCCGCACTTCGACGCGATCCGCCGCACCCGCGATGCAATGGCCGAGGATATCGAAGCCCACGCCGACATTGCCCACGCTGGCATGGGCGATCGCAGAAGCGGATTGCAGGCGTTGCGGGGGCATGGCGGCCTTTGCGGCAAGTGGGGTGTTCATGCGCGCACCTCCAGCGATTCGGCGATGCGCAATAGGTCGGCGAAAACTCCGGCGGCAGTCACTTCCGGGCCGGCACCGGGGCCTTGCACCAGCAACGGATTATCACGGTAACGCTGCGTGTGGAATTGCACGATGTTATCCGTAAGGCGCGTGTGCGCGAAGGCATGCGAGGATGGCAGTACGTGCAGGCGAACCTGGGCGTGTCCGTCGCGGTCGAGGCTGGCGACATGCCGCAATACGCCGTGCTCGCCGTGGGCCAGTGCAAGCCGTTCGGCCATCGGTTCGTCGAGTTCATCCAGCCGCTCCATAAAACTTTCCAACGGCAGCTCGGCCAAGTGCTGCGGCACCAGACTTTCCACCGCGACGTCCTGTAGCGATAGCGGCCAGCCGGCCTCGCGCGCCAGGATCACCAGCTTGCGCGCCACGTCGGTGCCGGACAGATCGTCACGAGGATCGGGTTCGGTATAACCCAGCGCATGCGCCTCGCGCAGCAGGGTGGAGAAGGGGCGTTTGCCGTCGTACTGGCAGCACAGCCACGCCAGGGTGCCGGAGAACATGCCTTCGACGGAGAGCAGCTGATCACCGGTATCGAGCAAGTCGCGCAGTGTTTGCACCACCGGTAAGCCTGCGCAGACGGTCGCTTCATAGCGAAACCTTCCGCCGTGATGACTCGCGGCACGAATGGACTGCCAGCGCGATAGCGGGCCACTGCTGGCCACCTTGTTCGGCGTCACCACGTGCAAGCCGGAGGCCAGCCAGTAGGGATATTGCGACGCCACCGTTTCGCTTGCGCTGCAGTCGATCAGCATCGCATGGCGTTGATCCTCACCGCGGATATAGGCGGCGAACTGATCCAGGTCGGTAGGTCGCCAGGTCTGCGCGCAATCATGACGCGCGTTGAGTTCGGGATCGTCGCAATCGAGCCACATGCGGCGGCTGGCGGCGACACCGCAGAGCTTCAGTTCCAGTCCGGCTTCGCGGGAAAGCCGCTCCTGCGCCGCGCGCAATTGGGCCAGCAGCACGCTGCCGACTCGTCCGGGGCCAATCAAGCCGATCGCCAGAGTTCGACGGCGCGAACTGGCTGCCTGCAGCGGCGGCAGACGGTGCGGGAGTTCGGCAATGAGTGGTAATGCACAGCTGTCCATGGTGGCCTCCGGTTGAGGCCCCTGCTCGCTGGCGGTTCGGTGTGTGCCGGCCCGCCTCTTCGAGGGCGGGGCCGTTGCGTATGAGAACTTACTCGCGCACAGACACCACCCGGTAGCCGGTTGTACCGGTTCCGGTTGTGGTCGTCATCGTGGCGATAATCGATGCAGCCGAGATACCCGCCCGCCCGGTGTGGACCGGGGCGAAATGCATGCGTGCTGGCGCGGATAGCGGCGACATGGTTCCGAAGATAGGCGCGTGCCGGAGCTGCTGTCAATCTGTTCGCTAATGAAACAATGGCATGTCGGTGTTACACCTGCGCTTTGGAAAGCAGGCATCGTAACCCTGCTGTCATTCCGGCATGCGCCGGAATGACGCTTGTATTACTCGAATATAGTCAGTGCGAAAGGTCGATCGCGTAGACCGCTGTGCCGTCGCCGTTGTCCCTGAGCTGGCGAATATGACGCAACCCATCGGCTTCCGCGACGGCCTGTTTGTCGCTGGCTGCTGTGAACACCACCATGCTGCGGGTCTTCAGGCGAGCGAAATGCCACGACGCGTGCGGTAAATCCTGCGCGTTAAGTGTGGGGTGCGATTGCAACCAGCGCGCGAGAATTTCGCGCGTGCCATCGGGCGATGCCAGCACGACGTTATTGCCGTCCAGTCCGGGGAAGTGACCCCCACCGCTGGCGCGATAATTGTTGGTCACCACCACAAACGTCTGCGACGGCGTGACGCGTTTGCCGTGATAGGTCAACTTCTCGATACGCTGACCGATCGGCTTCGACACATCGATGGTGTAGGCGATACCACCCTGGATCTGGTCGAAGTTGAAGCCGGCATACTTGTCGTTGATCAGCGCTTGTTCGCCGCTGGCGTTGGGATCGATGCGGTTGAAGCGCTCGGCGGATTTTTCCAGCCATGCCTTGAGCCCGGCGCCGTTGATCTTCACCGCGCTCAACGTATTCGGATAGAAGTACAGGTCGGCCGCGCTGCGTAGCGTGAGCGGGCCGGGTAGTACGTCGGTGTAGTCGTCCGGGCCGCCGAAGCCGCTGCGGAACGCCGCAGCCGACCCCAGCACCGGCACCTTGGCGAGTTCCGGATGCGCGGAGGATAGTTCCTGGTGTGCATAGTCGATCTGCGCGGCATTCACTGGTGCGAGTGCCGTCATATCGCCCTCATCGGCAAAGTAGCTGCTCATACGCACCGTGCTTTGGCCGATCGGCGTGTTCACATAGTCGATGGCAGCCTGCTGCACCTTGCCGACGACCTGCGGCACCTGCGGATCGGCGGCGACGCAATGGGACGTCGAGTCAGCGGGTTTGCCTGCCCCGGCCATTGGCGGACAGATCGGCCATACCTGGCTAAAAGTCTTGGTTTTGTCGATCGTCCAACGATCCTGCTGGTGCACCAATGCGAGTCGGATGACGCCGAGATCCTTGCCGAAGAAGCCGCCCATCACCGCAGGAACGCCGCGCACGAAACCGCGCTGGTCATCCACATCCTGCATGTGCGCGAAACGCGGGCCCGGGAAATCGGTGTGCTCGTGACCCAGCAGCAGCACGTCGATACCCGGCACACCGGCCAGGTACCAGCCGCCGTTTTCCATATCGGAGGTGTACGGTGCCATGTTCATGCCGCCATGCAGGATCGCGATGACCAGATCGGGGTGCTGCGCTTCGATCTCGGGCATGTATTTCTGCGCCGCTTCGACCACGCCCGTCACCGTGACCTTGCCTTCCAGATTCTGCTTGTCCCATTGCATGATCGTCGGCGGGGTAAAGCCGATGATGGCGATCTTGAGCGGCACGCTGATCTGGCTGCCATCCGGCGTGAAAGCCGCCATGTTGCGCTTGATCATCGTCCACGGTTTGAAGATCGGTTGGCCATCGCGGGCGCTATTCACGTTGGCCAGCACCAGTGGGTAATGCGGGCCGATGCAGCGCTGCGAGCCCGCGCCATCCACATTCATCGGTGTGCCGGTGACCTGCGAGAGGAACGGCAGGCCATAGTTGAATTCGTGGTTGCCGATGGTGCCGCCGTCGTAGCCGATGGCATCCATTGCCTGATAGATCGCAAGTTCCTGCCCGCAGTCCACCTTCTGTACCTGCGCCTGGTAATCGGCCAGCACGCTGCCCTGGATGGTGTCGCCGGCGTCGAACAGCAGGCTGTTGGTGAACTGGCTGCGCGCTTTGCGTATCAGCGTCACCGTGCGCTCGAAGCCCAGCGTCGGATCGGCTTTCTGCTTGTAGTAGTCGTAGCTAAGGATGTTGGAATGCAGGTCGGTGGTTTCCAGCACCGCTACGTCTGCGCGCAAGCCATCCGGAAGTGTTCGCGGCTGAGGAGAATGCGGCTGGCTGGCGCAGCCGGCGAGCAGGAGCGCGGTAAAAAGAGCGGCAAGGCGAGAAGAGCGCAGAGACATGGGGGTTCCGTCTTGGGCGTGCAGGGCCTGAACCTAACAGATATGAATGACCGTTCGCTGCCTAGACAGAGCTTTTTGACGATAAAAAGGCTCTAAAATGACGACACTTTGACAATCACAACATGACGTCCCGCTCCACGAAGCGGCGCCGCACCAGGGGGACACCGCACATGCCGTCGATTCCGTTTCGCGCATCGCGAAACCGCACGACTATGGTCTGCGCCATGGCGTTCTTCGCCATCTGCGTTTGGTTTACTGCGTGGCAGGAGCCGCTGCTGGAGCAACGCGGCTTCGTCTTCGCGTTGATGGTGTGCGTCTTCGGCGCGACGTTGTTCGTGTTTGCACGACTGGCCTTTGCGCTCGTCGTCAGTGGCGGACTGTTCTTGCTGCTGCGCGCGATTACGGTACTCAAACAGGAGTATCTGGAATCGCCACTGATGCCGGCGGACTTCGTTTATTATGTGCGCTCCAGTCTGTTCGAAACACTGCGTCGTTATCCGAACCTCTACAGCGTCGGCATCTGCGTGTGCATCGCCGTGCCCATCGTGCTGTGGCTGGCCTGGTATGGCGATCGGCGACTTTTTTCCCGTTTGCGCGCCTTGTCGCAGATCGTGTTGCGCGTGGGCGGCATCGCGCTCTGCGCGCTGGTATTCTGGATCTGTCTGCTGCCTTCCGGTCCGTTTGCGCAGGTGCATGCGCGCGGCGTGTGGGACAAGATGTCCGACGATGCGCAGCTGACCAACTTCTTCGTCAACCTGCGCGATTCCAACGTGCACTTGCCCGCCATGGCTGGCGACGAAGCCGCCGAGCGCGACTGGCAGGCTACCGCGACAGCCACGTCGGCGACGGTCGATCCGAGCCAGTATCCCGACATCGTGCAGGTGCTGGAAGAAAGCACCTTCGATCCAGCACCCTACACGCATTGCACCGTGCCCGAATGCGATCTGGCGATGTTCAAGTCCGATGCGCGTACGCGCGGCACGGGCGTGATGCGCGTGCATACCTTCGGCGGTGGTACCTGGGTCAGCGAATTCGCCGCGCTGACCGGCATGCCGCAGGATATCTTCGGGCCCGGCGGCATGTACGCGCCGTATGTGCTCGCACCGCACGTGCGCAATTCGCTACCGCTGCTGCTGCGCCGGCTCGGTTATCTCACCGTGGCGATTTATCCCACCAATGCGATCTTCCTTAACGGACGCGATGCCTATAAGGCTTACGGTGTCGATCATTTCTACGGTGCGGGAGAGCTGGGCCTCGACGACTGGGACGAAACCGATGCGCAGATGTTCGCTGCCGCCAAACGCGTCTACGACAAGGTAAAGAAGCCGGGCCAGCCCGTGTTCGTCATGATCCTCACGATCAACCAGCACGGGCCGCATGACGATCCCATGTCGACCTTGCCGAAGCAGTTCCAGAATCTGCTGCAAGGACTGCCGGATGCGACCGCGCTCAACTTCGATACTTATCTGCAGCGTCTGCACGATTCGGATGCGGCGATGAAAGGGTTGGAGCACGATTTTCTCGACCGCGCGCAGCCGACGGTGCTGGTGCATTTCGGCGATCATCAGCCGTCGTTCGATGATCTGATGCGTACGTTGCCGCGCACGCTGCCGCCAGCGCTGGTGCCGTATCAGGACTATCTGACGTATTACATGATCAAGAGCAACGTGCCTGGTGCGCCGCTGCCGACCTATCCGATGCTGGATATCGCGCACCTGCCGGGCATGGTGTTGAAAGCGTCGGGGTTGCCGATGGATCCGTATTTTTCCGCGCTGACCTCATTGCGGGAGCGCTGCAACGGCTTGTATGCCGATTGTGCGGACAAGCAGCTCGTGCAGTCGTATTACGCGTGGATCTTCAACCGGCTGCACGTGTATCAGTGATCGGAAGGAGCTTGCTCGCCAAGTGGCGAGCAAGCTCTCAGCAATACCGGTCGGCAAGCCGATCGGTCGCTTCCACCAGCACATCCGCGATCGCCGGTTCCGACGCTGCATGTCCGGCCAGAACGATGCGCAGATCCGCTTCGGGCCACACGGCAGCCAGATCGCAGGCGTTTTTCGCTGGACAGATAATGTCGTAACGGCCGTGCACGATCACGGTTGGGATGTGCCGTAGTTTCGCGACATCGCGCAACAGTTGATTCGGTTCGAGGAAAGCCTGGTTGCGGAAATAATGCGCTTCGATACGCGCAAGGCTCAGTGCCACCTCCGGCGCAGCGAAGCTGGCTTCGGTTTCGGGACTTTCTTCGAGCGTGATGCCACCGCCTTCCCACGCGCCCCATGCTTTGGCGGCGGCCAGCCGCACGGTTTCGTCATCGCTGGTCAGACGTCGCCAATAGGCATCGAGCATAGTGTGGCGTTCTTCGACGGGAATGGCCGCCGCATAGCGCTGCCACTTCTCCGGCAAGATCCATGATGCGCCGCCTTCCTCGTAATACCAGCGGACCTCTTCCGGCCTACACAGAAAGATGCCGCGCAGCACCAGGCCAAGCACGCGTTCGGGATGTGCCTGCGCATACGCCAGCGCCAGCGTGGAACCCCACGAGCCGCCGAACACCGCCCAGCGCTCGATCTCGAATTGTTCGCGGATCGTTTCGATGTCGGAGACCAGATGCCAGGTGGTGTTATCGGTGAGATCGGCGAAGGGTGTGGAACGCCCCGCGCCGCGTTGGTCGAACAACACGATGCGATAGCGTGCCGGATCGAAGAAGCGTCGGTGATAGGGCGACAGACCGGCCCCGGGACCACCATGCAGGAACACGACGGGCAACCCTTGCGGGTTGCCGCACTCCTCGACGTACAGCGTATGCCCGCCGCCTACCGCGATCCGATGCGTGCGATAGGGCTCTATTTCGGGATACATCGTGCGCATGGTCGAGTGATCCAGGGTGCGGGGGCAGATGCATCAGGCAAGGGCGGCATGACGCGGCGGGTTTTCCGAGCGATCGCGCACAGGGCTGACGTGGAGCTTACTGTTTTGCCTAACGCCGACCAAACGGCAGAAACGTTCATCGCGCATTAGCCCAAATCGTTCGACGGCATAGGCATACTCGGGCCGTTTCCACGGACGTAAGGCCGGGCGGCGCACACTATGCCGGCTTGCCTCACACCGCACCTGGCGAATAGGGGGGAAGCCGATGGTTTTCCCGTGGCACGTATCGGAAGGAGTGATCTCTTGAGTAAACCATATTCACCCAGCCTGGCTGTCGCTACGGGTTTGTGCGCAAGCATGTTGGCGCTGGCTGCGTGCAATCAGCAGCAGGCCCCCAATACCGCTAACGCACCGGCATCGTCTGCCACTGCCGCGGGACAGCAGCAAGCCGCTGCCTACACGCCGCCGACTGCGGATCAGCTGTACCAGATGGTCGCGCCCATCGCGTTGTTTCCAGACAAGCTGGTTGCTCAGGTATTGGCCGGATCGACGTATCCGGACCAGATCACCGCGGCGCAGAACCTACTCACGCAGAATCCGAACCTGAAAGGCGACCTCCTGCAGGCGGCGGTCGAACCGCAAAGCTGGGATCCCAGCGTGAAGGGGCTGACACAATTTCCGTCCGTGCTGGGCCAGATGGCGCAGAACATTCAGTGGACCACCGCGTTGGGCCAAGCCTATGTGAATGATCCGACCGACGTGCTCAATGCCATCCAGGTGATGCGCCAGCGCGCGACCGCGCATGGCAACTTGCGCAGTTCGGCGCAGCAGCAGATCAACACACAGCCGGTACAGCAGGTGGCGCAACCCGAAGACGCGAACGGCTATGCCGACAACGGCAATGAGCCGCCCGTGTATGACGGCCCCGCCGTGGTGCCGCCGCCGGCGCAGATCATCCAGATTGAGCCGGCGCAATCGGATGCGGTCTATGTGCCCAGTTACGATCCGCAGACGGTCTACGGCGGGGACGTGCCGGTCTATCCCAGCTATCAATATGAGCAACCGTCTTACAGCACGGGCGAAGTGATCGCGGTGGGTGCGGTGGCGTTTGGCGCTGCCATCATCGTCGGCTCGATGCTCGACCATCATCGTGAAGGCGGCTGGCATTCTTGGGGGATGAACTGGGGCGGCCGCGGTGGAGACAACGGCGGCGGTTATGACGGTGGCGGCGGCGGTTGGCATCGCCCGGCGGTGGTCTACAACAACCAGACCTATGTGTCGCGTTCGACCACGGTGGTCAATCGTTATACCAATATCACCAACAACCGTTACAACACGGTCAATAACAACACGGTCAATAACAACACGAACAACATCAACAACAGCCGCACGTTCAACAACACCAATAACAGCACGAATAACACCAGCAACGTCACGAACAACATCAACAACAGTCGTAATCAGTTCAACCGCAACGTCACGAATAACGTTACCAACAACACCGACAACCGCCAGTTCAACAGCCATAACGCCACTAATAACAATCAACGTCCGGCGCAGCCGATGAGCATGCCGAACTTCGGGCGTGCGGGATATCCGCCGGCAGCGGCACCGCATGTCGCTCCTGAGGTGAATCCGACGGCGTCAGCGCGCCCGGCGCAGGCTCCGCATCCGGCGCAGATGCCTCATCCGAATGTGGTGCATCAGCCGCCGCCGAACCAGCCGGCTCCGGCGCGTCCGGCCGTTGCGCCGCGACCGCAAGAGTCATTCCGGCAGCCGACACCGGCATTCCACCCGGCACCGCAACCGCAGCCGCAACCGGCGCCACGTCCGGCACCGCCGCAGGAGCGTCCGCAACCGGTGTTCCATCCCGCGCCACAACCGGCGTTCCACCCGGCACAACCGCCAGCGTTCCATCCTGCGCCGCCGCCGGCACCGCGTCCCGCACCTGCCCCGCAGCCGATGCAGCGTCCTGCACCGCCACCTGTGCAGCACGCGCCGCCCCCGCCGCCTCCGCGTCCACAGCCGCAGCCGCAAGCACATCCGGCGCCGCCCCAGCATCAACCGCCGCCGCCGCCGAAGAAGAAGGACGAATCCCAGCATTGATGCAAAGGATCTCTTTGCGCTTCGGCGCAAAGAGATCTGTGGCGAGGCGGTTATGGCGACAGAATGCAGCGCCGCCTAACGCGAAGACGATGCATCAATCCTGCGATAACGCGCGCGCGGCATCCCACATCGTGCGCGTTATCGGGCGGTTTGCATGCGGTGTCTGCAGCACGATCAACGTTGTCGTGCTGATGCTGGGATGAATCTTCAGCAGACGATCGAGCACGGCTTCCAGATGCGTGATCGACATCGCCACGATGCGTAGCAGAGCGGAATCCTCGCCGGCGAGACGACGGCAATCGAGCACTTCTGGCACGTCCGCGACAATTTTCCCGATGCGCGCGCAAATGCCGCCATCGCAACGCAGGCGCACCATCGCATCAATGCCGTAGCCGAGCCGCTTCGGATCGACTACCGCCCGATAACCCGTGATGACGCCCGCTTCTTCCAGCCGCTTCACTCGCTCGGCCACGGCGGGGGCGGACAACCGCACCTTGCGGCCCAGCTCGGCATAGCCCAGGCGGGCGTCGTGCTGCAGGGCTTCCAATAGTTGCCAATCCTTATTGTCCCAATCGGGTTTCGATTCGTAAGTCATAGGCATAGAGTGATATTTCGATCGACGGCGAAACATGGGGGTTGGCTATGAGGCCATTATTCCTCGGTATGCACGGCAACGCTAGGATTCACACATTCCTTCCCCACGGAATAGCTCCATGGACAGCACTGAGCGCCTCGACGGGCGCGCCCTGATTTACATCGCTATCGCTTTGCTCACGTGGTCGTCGGCGTACGCTGCGATCGCCTATGCCCTCGCGTCGTTCACGCCCGGCGAAGTGGCGCTGGCGCGGCTTGCCATCGGTTCGTTGTGTTTCGCCCTGTTGCTATGGGTCAAACGTGTGCCGCTACCGCAACGCAGCGATTGGTTACAGCTCGCCCTGCTGGGCGTGTGCGGCCTTACCGTTTATCACTTGTGCCTCAACTATGCCGAAACGCGCATCGCCAGCGGCACGGCGGCCATCCTGATTTCGCTGGTGCCCGCAGCGACCGCCACGTTATCGGCATTCTGGATCGGCGAGCGGATTGGCGTGCGCAGGGTGATAGGGCTTGGTGTGGCGTTGATTGGCGTGGTGCTGGTGGTGCTTACCAGCGGCAAGCAGGTGACATTCCAGCCGATGGCGGCGCTCGTGCTAGTTAGCGTCATCGCCTGCGCCATCTTCTTTGTCGGACAGAAGCCGCTATTTGCACGCAACAACATGATCGGCGTTACCGCGTTTACATTCTTCGCCGGTACGTTGGCCACGATACCGTTCGGGCTCGGATTGCCGCGCGCTCTTGCCGCGGCGCCTTGGTCGCATATCGCCGCATTGCTATGGCTTGGGATCGCGCCGACCTTCGTGGGCTATCTGACCTGGAACGCGGCATTGCGGCGTGCATCGGCTTCGCAAGTGTCGAGCTTTATCTACTTCTCTCCGCCTATTGCCGTATTGATCGGTTGGGTGTGGCTGGGCGAGCAGCCGGGTTGGCTGACCCTGATCGGTGGTGCGATCACCGTGGGCGGTGTCGCCCTGGCCAATGCACGTCGCAGCGCTGCAGTGCCGTCGGCGGTTACGTCGACCGCGGTCAAGCAAGTTTGCGAACCATGACGCATATCCGGTTGATCGATTCAGCACGGCAGTTGCCGGAAGCCTAGTCTTCTAGCATCGTGTCGAAATTTAGTAGCGCCAACCTCAAGCTAGTGCGCATGAGCGCGGCTGCTTATCCGCAGGAACACTTGGACATCTGATTGCGCTGCATCTTCGGAGAGAAAATCCATGTACACGCTCTACATCGCCAACAGAAATTACTCGTCTTGGTCGCTGCGCCCGTGGATATTGCTGAGTGAGCTAGGCATTCCCTTCGAAGAAAAGATCACGCCATTTCAGCGTGGCACCTCATCGAGCTGGACAGCGTTTCGCGCTTTTTCACCCACCGGCAAAGTGCCTTGCCTGCACGACGGCGACACCACGGTATGGGATTCGCTGTCCATCGCCGAATACGTGGCTGAACATCACCCAGGCGTATGGCCGGCCGATCCGCGTGCGCGGGCTTGGGCACGCAGTGCAGCGGCGGAGATGCATTCGGGCTTCGACGCATTGCGTTCGCACTGTCCGATGAACTGCGGTATCCGCTTGCAGTTGAACGCAACGCCGCCGGCTTTGGCGCGCGACATTGCGCGCGTGCAGGAATTATGGAACGAAGGTTTGCAGCAATTCGGCGGCCCGTATCTCGCAGGCGCCGCGTTTACCGCCGTCGATGCGTTCTATGCGCCGGTCGTGTTCCGTATACAGAGCTATCGACTGGCCATGGACGCTGCCACACAGGCCTACGTGCAACGCATACTTGCACTTCCTTCCATGCAGCGCTGGTACGACGCGGCACTGAAAGAAACCTGGCGCGATCCCGATCACGAAGAGGAGACCTTGCGCCAAGGTACGTTGCTGGAGGATCTGCGGGTGGCCTGACCGCCCGCTATGAGGACTGACTCTTAAAGCTTATACGCCCGATGGATCGCGACAATCCCGTTGCTGAGGTTGCGCACTTCAACGCGACCGAAGCCGGCGCGTTCCATCATGCCCTTGAGCGTTTCCTGATCCGGATGCTTGCGGATCGATTCGGCCAGATACTGGTAGCTGTCCGCGTCCCCGGCGAACAGCTTGCCCAGCTTGGGTAGCACCTGGAACGAGTGGAAGTCGTAGAGCTTGCTGAACAACTCGCTCTGCACCCTGGAAAATTCCAGCACCAGGGCGCGGCCGCCGGGTTTGAGCACGCGGCAGATATCGGCCAGCGCCTTGTCCTTGTCCGTGACATTGCGCAGTCCAAAGGCCATGGTCACGGCGTCGAAACTGTTGTCGGGGAAGGGCAGCGCTTCGGCGTTCAACTGCGTCCAGCGCAGACCCGCCACCAGGCCGCGGTCGGTGAGGCGATCGCGGCCCACAGTGAGCATGGCGGCGTTGATATCGCCCACGACCACATCGCCTTCTTCGCCGACGACCGGTTTGATCAGCGCGGCGATGTCACCCGTGCCGCCCGCCAGGTCCAGCACACGGTCGCCGCGGCGGATGCCGCTGACGGCTACGAAGTGGCGCTTCCACAGGCGGTGAACGCCGAACGACATCAGGTCGTTCATCAGATCGTAGTTGCGGGCGACCGAGGTGAAGACCTGGCCGACCAGTTTTTGCTTTTCCCCGACCGGAACGTCGCGGAAGCCGAAGTGGGTAGTGGGCTGCTCGCTCATGCCGGCATGGTACAGGAAGGCGGGTGTGGATAAGGGAAGGTTATCCGGCGCCTATACGACATAAAGGGCTGCTGATCCGCAGCTTCCGATCGTTTGCGAGATCGCAAGGCATCGATAGACGTCGATGCCTTGCGGTTAGCGAATGCGTCCAGTCAATGCGTGTCATCGGAAACACGCAGCAGCAGCTTGCCCCTGTTGCTGCCCTCGAACAGTTTGTTCAATACGAGCGGTGCGTTTTCCAGGCCATCTTCGATGGTTTCCTCGGCCTTGATGCGACCGCTCTGAACCCAGCCCACCAGTTCCTGCGCAGCCTTGTGCGTATCGGCGTAGTCGAAGGCGAGGAAGCCGCGCACGGTGAGCCGTTTGACGATGATGATGCTGTAGTCGGCGCCCGGGCGCGTATCGCTGGTGTAGTTGGCGATCAGCCCGCAGAGCGCCACGCGACCGCCGTTGACCATGCGCGACAACACGGCGCGCATCACGGCGCCGCCAACGTTTTCGAAGTTCACGTGCACGCCGTCTGGCGTGGCATCGGCCAAGGCCTGTTTCCAGTCGTCGGCCTTGTAGTCGACGGCGGCGTCGAAGCCAAGGTCTTCGACCAGGTGGCGACATTTGTCAGGGCCGCCTGCAATGCCCACAACGCGCGCGCCGCGCAATTTGCCGATCTGGCCGGCGATCGAACCTACCGATCCTGCGGCGGCGGAGACCACCAAGGTTTCGCCCGGTTGTACGGGTGCGATCTCGGTGAGACCGTAATACGCCGTGATACCGCTGAAGCCGCAGGCACCGAGCAAGGTGGGCAGCGGCACGGATGGATGCGGCGGCAGCTTGACGTAATCCTTGCGGCGACGGTCGTCGATCACGGCGTAGTCCTGCCAGCCCACAAGGCCTTGCACCAGATCGCCTTCGGCAAAGTGCGCGGATTTCGATGCGACCACACGGCCAAGACCCAAGGCACGCATCACTTCGCCGATCGCTACGGGCGGCATGTACTGAGGAATATCGCTCATCCACACGCGATTGGTGGGATCCATCGACAGGTACAGCACACGCACGAGAAACTCGCCTTCCTTGAGTTCGGGAACGGGCTGCTGCTGTAGATCAAAGTCTTCGCGCTTGACCAATCCTTCGGGGCGGGTCTTGAGGCGCAGCTGGCGATTGACAAGAGACATGGCGAAATGACCTGTGAGAAGGGCGATTAAACAGCGCAAGCGCCGCCGTCGATGACGAGTTCGGCCGCGGTGACGTAGCGGCTTTCGTCGGAGGCGAGATATAGCACGGCATAGGCGACGTCATCGGGTTCACCGAGGCGACGCATGGGAATGCCGCGCGTGAGTTTACGCGTAGCTTCCTCTTCGCCAAGTGCTGCAAAGAATGGTGCCACGATACCAGTGCGAATAAAGGCCGGATGGATCGAATTGCAGCGCACGTCGATCTTCTGCCGCGCGCAATCGACCGCCACCGATTTGGTCAACATCGCAACCGCTGCTTTGGAGGTGTTGTAGGCGGTGTAATCCGGATCGACCTTGAAAGCGGCCAGCGAAGAAATGTTCACGATCGACGCAGGTTGCTGCTTGCGAAGGAACGGGAGGGCGTACTTGCAGCCGAGCAGAATACTTTCAACGTTGATACCCATCACGCGGCGCCATTCCTTCAGCTCGATCTGCTCCACGCTGCCCAGCGAGCCGATGCCGGCGTTGTTCACCAGCACCGACAGGCCGCCCATGGTTTGCGCCGCCTCGGCCAGCAATCGCTGCCAAGTCGCTTCGTCCCGTACGTCCTGCACGGCGGACCATGCGACCTGCGCACCGAGTTCGCGGTTGATGTCTTCGGCGACCGCGCCGAGCGCTTGCTCGTCGATATCGGTGATGAAAACTTTGGCACCATGCCGGGCCAGCATGCGCGCAGTAGCTGCGCCCAGACCTCCGGCTGCACCGGTGACGAAAGCGCACTTGCCTGCAACGCGTTGTGCGGAAACATGGGTCATGTGGGTATCCAAGAGTTCAAACGCTGAGATAGCCGCCGTCGACGTTCAACACCGCGCCGGTGGTGTAGGACGCTGCATCGGAAGCGAGATAGAGCACGGCGCCCGCCATTTCCGAAGGCTGCGCCACGCGCCGCATCGGCACGTGCGCCAATGCGTGTTTGAGGATGGCCGGCGTATTGACCAACACCGAGGCGAACTTGGTATCGGTCAAACCCGGCAGCAATGCGTTGCAGCGCACGCCGGATTCGGCGCACTCAACGGCAAACGCTTTGGTCATTGAAATGACGGCTGCCTTGGTGATCGAGTAGATGCCTTGCTGCATGCCCGGCACCACGCCGTTGACCGAAGCCACGTTAACGATCGAGCCACCGCCGTTCTTCGCCATTAACCGCGCGCCGTGCGTGGACATATAGAAGTAACCGCGGATGTTCACATCGACGGTTTTCTGGAAGATCGACGGCTCGGTATCCAGAATGTGGCCGAAGAAGGGATTGGTGGCCGCGTTGTTGACGAGGATGTCGAGGCGACCGTGCTTTTGTGCGACTTGCGCAAATAGCGCCTCAATGTGTTCCAGCTCGCCGATATGGCAGGCCATTGCTTCGGCCGAACCACCCGAGGCGGCGATCTCGTCGACCACCGTCTGACAATCGGCCTGCTTGCGGCTCGACACGATCGTGTGCGCGCCGTGTGCAGCCAGCAACTTGGCGATCTCGGCGCCGATGCCACGGCTGGCGCCGGTAACGATGGCGATTTTGCCGGTGAGGTCGAAGCTTGGCGATGTGGTCATGATCGGTCATTCCGGCGAAGTGAGAAGAGTTCAACGAAGCGTAACCAGATGCTGGTCTTCGGTCCGCTCCAAATGCGGCCACGCGTTGTAGGTGACGAGCGACGCACCCTGTTTTCCCAGGCGCAGTCGCGTGAGACTGGTATTCACCAGCGGCCAGCTGAGTTTGAACGTTTGCGCGGCAGGCGCTTCGGTGACGGTATTGGCAATCACCGCGATCGGCCCTCCCGAAGTAAATGCCCAGATCGTTTTTGCCTGATGATCTGCCAGCGTGCGCAAAGCCTGCAGCACGTTCCCGCGAAAGCGTGGCCAGGTGAGCGTGTAGTCGGCATCGTGTGCACCACTGATCCAGCGTGTAATCGCCGTAGCGAATAGCTTCTGGAAGGCGCGATGCGGATCGGGCGCCTGCTTCAGTTCGGCGCGCAGTGCATCGGGACCCTCAAGATCCGGGCGCAAACGGGCAAGCAGTTCCTGATGATCGACTTCGTCCAGTCCCTCTAAATGCAACAGCGGGCGATCGATGCGCGCGGATCCGAGACAGAGTTCGGCGGTACGCAAGTGACGTTGCCGAGGTCCCACGGCAACAAGTTCCGGTGTGGGACCACAACTGGCCAGCCACGCGCCGAGACGTTGCGATTGTTCTTCGCCCACGGGTGACAAGCGATCGTAATCCGCCGCCCTGAAGCTGGCCTGCCCGTGGCGGATCAGTAGCAGGCTGCGCATGGTTACAACGCCGAGCGAGCGATGATGCGGCGGCAGCGTTCGCCCATGTAGCGGGCGGCGTGGCCGAAGCCCGCGAACTGCGGGTTGGTGGTTTGGCCCAGCACGAAACGGCGATAGATCTGCTGGATGATCACCATCAGCCGAAACAGGCCGAACACCTCGTAGAAATCGAAGTTGTCCACGCTCCGGCCGGTGCGGCTGCCGTAGTAATCGACCGCTTCGCGTCGCGTCAGCATGCCGGGCGCATTCGACGGTTGGCGGCGGAACGACTGAAACGTCGCATCATCATCGGCTTGCACCCAGTACGCCAGCGAACCGCCGAGATCCATCAGTGGATCGCCTATCGTCGCCATTTCCCAATCGAGCACGCCGATGATGCGTAACGGTTGCAGCGGATCCAGCACGACATTGTCGAAGCGGTAGTCGTTGTGGATGATGCAGCTTGCATTGTCGAGGGCGGGCTGCTTTTCGCTTAGCCACGCAGCCACGTCTTCGCAGGGATCGGTGTCTTCAGTAAGAGCCTGACGCCAGCGATCGCTCCAGCCGGAAACCTGTCGCGCGATGTAGCCGTCGCCCTTGCCGATGTGTTGCAGCTCAGGGTTTGACGTGTCGACGCGATGCAGTTCGACCAGCCTGTCGACAAACCCTAGGCAGAGCTTGCGCACGCCTTCCGTATCGAGGCCGAGTTCGGCAGGCAGATCGCGGCGCAGAATGCTGCCGCGCAAGCGTTCCATC
This sequence comes from Dyella lipolytica, assembly GCF_030160075.1. Lineage (GTDB taxonomy): Bacteria > Pseudomonadota > Gammaproteobacteria > Xanthomonadales > Rhodanobacteraceae > Dyella_B > Dyella_B lipolytica. The sequence continues at coordinate 825,367 of NZ_BSNQ01000009.1, read as the reverse complement.
ACGTAGAAATGCTGGCCGATCACCGTCGTGTCGTCGCAGGCGGCGAGAATGGCCGGCACGTAGGGATAGTGCGGTTTCAGCGCTGCCATCACCTGCGCCTCGCGCAGCATGTCGTGCGCCGATTTCGCCTTGGCACCGGCCGGTGGACGGCGCAGCACCAGTTCGCGGTTCGGATAGGTCAGCAGATAGGTGAGGTTGGAGGCGCCGCCCGGGAACTGCGCCACCGCAGGTACGCCATGCAAACCTTCGATGTGTTGCTTGAGGTAGGCGTCGACGCGGGCGACATCGAACGCATCCTCTTCGCGCAAGCTGCGTGCCTGATCCAGCGTGGCGGTCATCGGAAAGACTCCCTGCTCTCTTGCGCCTTCGCTTCCAGTTTGGCGATCACACCACGATGCACTTCATCCGGGCCGTCGGCCAGGCGCAGCACGCGCGCATAAGCAAACAGCTGGGCCAACGGGAAATCATCGGACAGACCCGCGCCGCCATGAATCTGTATCGCGGCATCGGCAGCCTGCTGCGCGACGGCGGGTACCACCACTTTGATCTGCGAGATCAGGCTCAAGGCTGCCTTGGTGCCTTGCGTGTCGAGCGTCCAGGCCGTCTTGAGCGTGAGCAGGCGCGCTTGATCGATGGCCATGCGCAGGTTCGCCACAATATCGGGATTGCCGCCGAGTTCCGCTAGCGGCTTGCCGAAGGCGACGCGCGAACTGGCGCGTTTGCACAGCAGCGACAAGGCGCGTTCCGCAGCGCCGATCGCGCGCATGCAGTGGTGGATGCGCCCGGGTCCCAGTCGTCCTTGCGCAATCTCGAAACCGCGCCCGGGGCCGAGTATCACGTTCCCGATGGGAACACGCACATCGGTAAAACTCAGTTCGCCGTGTCCGGAAGGTTCGTCGTAGTGATGGAACACCGGCAGCATGCGTTCGATTTTTACGCCGGGTGTGTCGAGCGGACAGATCACCATGGCGTGCCGTCGATGAGGCTCGGCGTCGGGATCGCTCAAGCCCATAAAGATCACGAAGCGGCAATGCGGATGGCCCGCGCCGGTGGTCCACCATTTGCGACCGTTCAGTACGACGTGATCGCCATCGATACGCGCCGTAGCCTGCATATTGGTGGCGTCGGAGGAGGCCACCTCGGGCTCCGTCATGCCGAAGGCCGAACGGGTCTCGCCGGCGAGCAAGGGTTTCAGCCAGCGCTCGCGTTGTTCGGCGGTGCCGTAGCGATGCAGCACTTCCATATTGCCGGTATCCGGCGCGCTGCAATTGAACACTTCGGGGGCGATGAACGAGTGGCCCATGATCTCGGCCAGCGGCGCGTAATCCGTGTTGCTCAGGCCGGCGCCGAGTTCGGCATCAGGCAGGAACAGATTCCACAATCTGGCTGCACGTGCCTTGTTCTTCAGCGTTTCCATGATCGCCGGCTGCCGCCATGCGCGATGGTCCGCGCTGCCGGTCAACTCGGCGGCGTAGAGGGGCTCAGCTGGCACGACCTCTTCGCGCATGAAGCGCGTCAGGTGTTCGGCCAGGGTTTGAGTGCGTTCGGAGGGGGCGAAATCCATGGGCTTCTCTCCTCAATCCCACCAGCCTACGCCCTTATAAGGGGATTATTGAAATGAATATGTCTTATGGGTAGATATCATTTTCATGCATGGGTTGGCGTATCCTGAAAACACCTTATCGAGACGCCTCCATGGACCGCGCGGACAGCCGCATCGATCTCAACCTATTCCGCGTGCTGGACGCGATTTATACCTATGGCGGCGTCAGCGCCGCGGCGCGCGTGCTGCATCTCACCCAGCCGGCGGTAACGCATGCTTTGAAGCGATTGCGCGACCATCTCGGTGATCCGTTGTTCGTGCGCCAGGGCAATCGGCTGCTGCCTACGGAAAAAGTGCGCACGATGATGCCCGCCGTGCAAGCACATCTGGAGGGATTGCACGCGAGCGCGCACGCGCAGCCGCGTTTCGATCCGGCGCGACTGGAGCTGGAATTTGCGGTGGGTTTTCGCGACATCCTGGAGTCGATCGCACTTCCTGCGTTGCTCAAGCAGATCGAGCGCGAAGCGCCGCATGTTCGCGTCGTCAGTCACCGCATCGCCGCCGATGACGTCGAGCGCGAGCTGCGCGCAGGAACATTGAACCTGGTGGTCGACCGCCCGTTGCGCGCCGGGCCGCAGATCGTGCGTCAGCCGCTGGCGGAGGAGACATTGGTGGTGGTGATGCGTGCCGGGCATCCGCTGTCGTCGCAGCTGAAGCGCGGTGATTACCTCGACGCCGAGCACGTCACCGTTTCACCACTAGGCGAAGCGAGTGCATTGGATGTGCTGCTGGGTCAGAGCGGGACGTTTCGCCACGTGCGACTGGTTTGTCAACATTATTTTTCGGCATGCCAGATTGCGTCGAGCACCGATTTGCTGCTGACCGTACCGCGCTCCTATGCGTTGCATCTGTCGACGTTATTGCCGATTGCGATATTACCGTTACCGATCAAACTGAAAGCGTTTCCGATACTGGCGTATTGGCACGAGTCGACGAATGACGACCCGGCCCATCTATGGTTTCGACAGTGTGTGATCGAAGCGATTGCTACGGGTATTGCACCGTAGGTTGGAGTAAGTGCGGCGAACCCCAACGCGCGTGAGGCCGTCAATCTTTCTCTTCGTCCAGCGGCGCATGCTCACGATGTTCGGCAATCACATGTCGCTCGTGCAGTTCTTCGCTGGTATTCATGGTCTCCGCGGGTGTCGGTGGGACGTCCGGCTCGGTATGGCGCGGCGCTTCTTTCTCGCTATCGCCACCGGTGATCTTGAGGATGGAGTGACGCATTTCGCGGGCGAGAATCACGCGCGCGTCGCGCACCATGTCTTCCAGCGCGGCGGTGTAGTCGAGCTTGCCTTCTTCGTCGGTCCACACCACGCGGCCTTCGCGCAGCTTATGGATAAAGCCGCGGAACAGCGCCTTGTCGAAGAATTCCGGTGCGGATGGTTCGTTGAGCAGGCTCAGGCGTTGTGCGGTGAGTGTGCAGACGTTTTCCAGTTCGGCCGCGGTGATGGTGTGCGGGCCGTTCTTCACCAGCGCGGCGATGGCGATGTAGTAGCGCTCGAAGGCCTGGATCAGGCTGCGCGCAATCACTTTGAGCTGGTAGGCAGCATCGTCCTGGCCGGGGCCGCGTTCCAGCAGGCGGCCTTCGCCGGAGGCTTCCAGCAGGCCGCGGCGCACGAAGAAGTCGATGGTTGCCTGCAGCTGCGCACCGAAGCCCTCGCTGTCCCAGGGCAGAAACAGTTCGCCCTGGATAAAGGGATAAATGATGCGGCCCAGGCGAAGAATCGAGGCGCGCGACATGCGGCGATTGTTGAGGAAGCAACAGGCCACCCATGCCGCGGCAGCGGTGAGATGGAGGACGTTGTTGCGGAAGTAGCTCAGCAGCACCGCCTGTTCGCCTTCCACCGTCAGCACGTCGCCAAGCGGATGGTTTACGCGCGTGATCCAACCCATCTGCTCGCCATACGCGACGATGGCAGAAGGATCCAGCGGCGTAAGCGTCATGCGGTCCGAATAGGGCAGTTCCTCGAGCAAGGCCTTCATCAGTTCCAGCTGCGCCAGCAGATCGTTTTCCGCCATCGCGTGTTTGGGCGTGGCCAGCAAGGCAAGCGCAAGCAGGTTGATGGGATTGACGTCGGCGGCGCGGTTGATGTTGATCTGGATCTTTTCCGCCAGCTTGCCCACCACGGCGTTGAGCCACTCCGGCTTGCTATTCGGATCGGTGCCGGCCTCGCGCCAATCGCCGGCCATGGCGTCGAGCAGAGGATTGAGTTCGATCGGCTCGCCGAAGTTGAGCGCAACATGGCCATAGCGCTGGCGCAACACGCCGAGGCCGCGTAACAGGCCGATCAGCGATTCCTTTTCCTTCGGTTTGCCGGAAAGCTCGCCGATGTAACTCTTTCCTTCCATCAGCTTTTCGTAACCGATATACACCGGCTGGAACAGCACAGGGCGGCGCGGCGCACGCAGATAGGCGCGCACCGTCATCGCCAGCATGCCGGCGCGCGGCGCGAGCAAGCGGCCGGTGCGTGAGCGTCCGCCTTCGATGAAATATTCCATCGGCACACCGCGATCGATCAGCTGCGCGACGTATTCGTTGAACACCACCGGATAGAGGGCGTTGCCCTTGAAGCTGCGGCGCAAGAAGAACGCGCCGCCGCGACGCAGGATCGGACCGATCAGCGGCAGATTGAGATTCACGCCGGCCGCGATATGCGGCACTACCACGCCCGATGCGTGCAGCTGATAGGACATCAGCAGATAGTCGGCGTGGCTGCGATGGCTGGGCACATAGACCACTTCGTAGCCAGGCGCGGCGGCGCGGGCCTTGTCGAAGTGGTGCATGGTGATGCCGTCGTACAGCTTGTTCCAGAAGTTGCGCAGCAGGAACGACGCCGAGCGCACGACGGGATGCGAGTAGTCGGCGGCGATTTCCATCGCCATCTTCTGCGCGCGTTCCCACGATTTGCCGTAGCTGATGTTTTCTTTGGCGGCGGTGGCGGTGATCGCGGTGCGTACTGGTTCGGAGTTCAGCACTGCATCGACCACGGTGCGGCGGTGCGAAAGGTCTGGCCCGATGACCGCTGCACGAATGCGGCGGAAGTGAGTACGCAGCACGCGCGCCATCTTGCGCGCGAAACGTTCGGGACGAATTTCGCCTTCTTCGTTCAAGACGGTGCGCAGCGACACCGGTGCGGAGAAGTGCACCACGGTGTCGCGACCGTTGAGCAACAGAGCGAGCATGCGGCGGAAGCGACCGACCACCACCCAGTTTTCCGAAAACAGCACGCTGAACCAGCCGGATTCACGCGTCGGTGCGCGACCTACATAGATCGAGACAGGCACGATCTGAATGTCTCGATCAGGGAAACCTTCCAGCGAGCGCACGAGTTGGCCGAGCGGTTCGTTCGGCGAGCGCTTTCGATTGCGCCCGAACAACCAGCCATCGCGACGTGCCAGCGCAAACACCGAGCGTCGGCGGCGCGTGTTGGGCAGCGGCTGCATCGGGCTCGGCAGGCCCGCTTCGCGGCACGCGCGATCCAGGATCAGCGCGTCGGAAAAACCGTCGCGCTCGATGACGTAGCAAACGGGCGCATCGCCTTGCAACAGACCGGCCGGTTCGGCCGGGTCGCGGCGGATGCGTACCCAGGGTTCAAGCAGGTGCCCGGCGAGGTTGAACCACCAGGGGGCGCGGCTGCGGTAAGTGGATTCCGCGGTCGTCATAGTCGGCATCTGCATAGTCTAACGGGTACCGGCTTAGCTCACGGTTTTGCCGTGAGTGTGGCCTGGGTAGAGGCAGGGGCGGGCATGCTAGGTGCCGGTGATGTTGCCGCGGATGCGGGTGCATTGCTCGTGGGTGCCGGATGCAGCAACTGCTCGTGCTGCGCGCGTTCGCTGTTGATCAGATCCTGGCTGTACCAGCGTCCATCGACCTGCACGAGTTGAGAGTCGGAACTCAGCGGCTTGCCAAGCAGGGTGTAGTCGATCTTCACGTGTGCCTGGTCGTGGTCGACACTTACCGTGGTGACCTTCACCGAATCCAGCGTGTCATCGACCGAGAGTCCGTAGATCGTCAGCAGCTGCTTGAGACCACCGTAGGCGATCGAGTAGTCCTTCATCGCCGGGTCGAAATCCATGCTTTGCAGCTGGTCGGGACTCTTGAGATCGAGCTGACGCGAGACACCCACCACCACGCTCACCGCCTGCTTGGCTTTGTCCTGGTCGAACCATGGCGTTTGCTGGGCCCAGGGCAGTAACACGTTGAGTGCGTCGCGGGCCTGCTGTTTCTGGTTTTCCGTCATGGTTTTGTTCTGCGCGATGCCGGTGGTGAGGATGGCCTGGCCGATGCCGATCATTACCGGCAGCTGGTCGTGGTACTGCTGGTCCATCTGCGCCAGCTTGGGTTTCAGCTGGTCGTAAAGCTTGGTTTCGGCATCCGGGGCGGTGAGCTGTTTGACGGTCAGCGCGAAGCGGGCGCGATCGTCATCGGTGATAGGCCGCTGGTTGGGACGTGGGCGCATCCAGTCGGCGCGCAGGTTGGCGTAGTCGGCGGGCGGCAGCGCGTGCTTCCAGAAGCCGGCGAAATCGCCATTCTTGATGAGCGTCACAGATTGCTGCATGGCCGCTTCCGGCGTAGCGCCTCCGGGTGTCGCGGCGGTCTCTTCCTTGTTATGGCAGGCGACTAGCACGAGCATCGACAAAAGCAGCAGGCCGCGGCCAAGTGTCTGAAAACGCATGGAATATCTCGCATAAGAGGAGGATGGCTTGCCCGAGGCAAGCAGGGGCTGGCGGTGCATCTTAAAGAAAACCCCACGGGCGTTGGGCCTCGCGGGGTGATGCCGGCAGCGCCGGAAGGGAAATGGCCATGCCTGCAGAAATTGGAGGTCAGCAGGATCCGGCGGAGGCCATGATACGGACCTTCCGAAGTTCAGGCAATACTTTAGAAGCAACGATATAAATAATTGATATTTAATATATTTGTGTATAGGGAAGTGATCTTCCGTCGCCACCGCTGATGACACGCGGGCTGGGAGGAGGTTTATGACAGACTTGCCGACATTCAGGTCTGCCCCCCAAGGTCCCCCGTGCCTGCACTCTTCGATTCCGTTCGCGGTATCCGCGTTACCACCTATGTCCTGGCCGGCTTCGCATTGGTGATGGTGCTGCTATTGCGGCTGCTGCCCGCTTTGTTTGCCGGACTGCTCGTGTATGAACTGGTGCACGCGATGACACCGCTGCTCGGTCGCCGTATCTCCGGCGAGCGTGCGCGACTGGTCGTGGTGACGGTGCTGGGCGTGATCGTGGTCGGCTTGCTGACTCTGCTGATCGTCGCGGCCGTCAGCTTCTTGCGCAATGAGATCGGCAATCCGGACCTGCTATGGCAGCAGCAGCTGATGCCGCTGGTGGAAAAAGCGCGGCAGCAGTTGCCCGTCGCGCTGACCGGCTGGTTGCCCGATAGCGTGGACGAATTGCGCGTGATGGCCCTGGATCTCACCCGCAAGCATGCGATGAGCCTGCAAATGGCGGGCAAGGAAACGGCGCGTGTGCTGGTTCGCATCATCATCGGCCTGGTGCTCGGCGCACTGGTGGCACTCAACCGCGAGCGTCCGCCGCATCAGGTCGGCCCATTGGCGGCGGCGTTGGGCCAGCGCTGCCAGCACCTGGCCGAAGCCTTTCACAACATCGTGTTCGCGCAGTTGAAGATTTCGCTGATCAATACCGTAGCGACCGGCGTCTTCCTGCTCGGCGTACTGCCGTTGATGGGTATCCACGTGCCGCTGTCCAAGACGCTGGTGGTAGTCACGTTCGTGGCAGGCTTGCTGCCGGTCATCGGCAATCTGATTTCGAATACCGCGGTGACGATCGCCGCGCTTTCGATATCGGTGTGGATGGCGGTAGCTGCGCTTGGCTTTTTAATAGTGATCCACAAGCTGGAATATTTCCTCAATGCGCGGATCATCGGTACGCAGATTCGCGCGCGCGCTTGGGAATTACTGGTGGCTATGCTGGTGATGGAAGCCGCATTTGGTTTGTCGGGATTGATCGCCGCGCCGATTTACTATGCGTATCTGAAGAGCGAGCTCGAGGCCGAAGGAATGGTTTGAATCCGCGGCGTTCAAATCGAATCGAAAGGTCCACGCACCGCTGCCATCAGCGCATCATCTTCCACCGCGCTATTCCAGGTGTTGCTGTGGAGCAACTGCTCCAGCGGGATACGCGAACGCCAGCCGGCGATTTCAAGCTCCGGGCGCGGCAAAAATTCACTCACGTGGCCCAGGCACAAATAGGCCACGGGCTGCACATGAGCAGGCAGTCCCAGCGTGTCGGCCAACTGCGCCGGATCCACGATGCTGACCCAGCCTACACCGATGCCTTCGGCACGTGCTGCGAGCCATAGGTTCTGCACGGCGAGACAGGTACTGAAGAGATCGGTCTCCAGCATCGTATTGCGACCGAGCACATGCGGTCCGCCGCGCTGGCGGTCGCAGGTAATGCAAAGGTTGATCGGACTGTCGACGATGCCTTCCAGTTTCAGTCGGCGATAGAGCGTTGCGCGTTCATCCGTGTAATGGCCGGCTGCCTCGGCATTGGCTTTTTCGTAAAGCGCTTTGACTGCGCGCTTGATCTCGATGCTGTCGATGACCACGAAATCCCACGGCTGCATAAAGCCGACCGAGGGTGCGTGATGCGCTGCGCGCAGCAGGCGGGCAAGTACGTCGGGCGCGATGGGATCGGGTAGAAATTGCGAGCGCACATCGCGACGTTCGCGAATGGCCCGGTACAGTCCTTCGCGTTGTTCGTCCGGAAAGCCGTGTTCGTTCATGCTGTTTCCTTAGTTACCGGCGAGCATTGCTGCGATCTTCGCCATATGCGATTCGGCTGTTTCGCGCACTGCTTCCTTGTCCGCTTCGAGATCCTTGCCTTCCCAGTGCAAGTCGTCTTGCGGCAGTTCGTGCAGGAAGCGGCTGGGCTGATTACTGTGCACTTCGCCGTAGCGCTTGGTCTTGGACGACCACGAAAGCGTCAGCAGTTCTTTGGCGCGGGTTATGCCCACGTACATCAGCCGGCGTTCCTCATCGGTGCGGCCTTCATCGATCGCACCGTCGTGTGGCAATGTGCCTTCCTCGCAGCCGACGATGAATACAAAGCGGAACTCCAGGCCTTTCGCGGAGTGCAAGGTCATCATGCGCAACGCATTGCCGGGTTCGTCGCGGTCGGCATGACTCAACAGCGCGAGCTGGGAAGCAAGATCGCCGGCACTGCCACCGCCTTTCTGCATGGCACGGAACCAGTCGGCCAGCTCGCGCAGGTTGCCGAGACGGCGTTCGCGTAACGCGGCGTCCGGCGTTCCGGTAGCGATGTGCGCGGCGTAGCTTGTGCGCGTCAACACGCGCTCGACGAGATCGGCGGCACTTTCGTGCAGCGAGGCGCTGCGCAACTCGTCCAGCAACTCGGAAAACGAGGCGAGCGCTGCGGCGGGTCGCGGGCTCAGCTGGCGCAATACGCTGTCGCTGCGTGTGGCGTCCAGCAATGAGCTATGGCGCGATTGTGCGAGCTGTCCAAGTTTCTCGAGCGTCGTGGCGCCGATTTCGCGTTTTGGCACATTCACAACGCGCAGGAAGGCGGCGTCGTCGGTTGGGTTGGTCAACAGGCGCAGATAGCAGAGCAGATCCTTCACTTCCGCGCGGTCCAGAAACGACAGCGCGCCGGTGAGGTGATAGGGCACGCGCGCCAAGCGCAGCGCTTTTTCCAGCGGTCGCGCCTGGAAGTTGCCGCGATACAGAATGGCCATATCGTGCCAGCGCACTTTGTGTTTTTCCGCCAGCGTAGCGGCCATGCCGGCGATGCGCTCGGCCTCGTGCTCGGCGTCCTTGCATTCGATGACACGGATCGGCGCGCCTTCCGGATGCTCGCTCCAAAGTTTCTTGCTGTGCAGGTGCGGATTGTTGGCGATCAGCTGATTGGCTGCACGCAGAATGCGCCGGCCGCAGCGGTAGTTCTGCTCCAGCTTGATCACGCGCAGGCTTGGCCAGTCTTTGCCGAGCTGATCGATGTTTTCCGGATTGGCGCCGCGCCAGGCATAGATCGACTGATCGTCATCGCCGACGCAGGTGAAGTTGCCGCGCTCGCCGGACAATGCTTTCAGCAACCGGTACTGCGCGTCGTTGGTGTCCTGGTATTCGTCCACCAACAGATAGCGCAGGCGTTCGCGCCAGCCGTTGCGGCACGCTTCGTCGTCTTCCAGGATGCGCAGCGGCAGGCGGATCAGGTCGTCGAAATCGACCGCATTGAAAGCGGCGAGTCGCTGCTGGTACATCTGGTAAATGGTGGCGGCGTCTAGTTCGCGTGGGCTGCGCGCGGCAGCTAGTGCTTCTTCGGGCGAAAGTCCGCTGCTCTTGGCGCGGCTAAGCAAGTTGCGCAGGCCGAACAGTACATCGGGCTTCGCACCCTTCGGCGCGAGTTCCTTGACGATATTCTCGCTGTCGTCTGCATCCAGTACGGAAAAACCGCGGCGCAGGCCGGCGCGCTCGTGTTCGATCTGCAGAAATTTCAGGCCCAGCGCGTGGAAGGTGCATACGGTGAGCGCCTGCGCATCCTCGGCGCTGACCAGTTTACTCACGCGCTCGCGCATTTCGCGAGCGGCCTTGTTGGTAAAGGTGATGGCCGCGATCTTCGAGGCGGCCAGCTTTCGCCGCTGCACCAGGTGCGCGATCTTCTGGGTGATCACCGAGGTTTTGCCGGAACCGGCGCCGGCCAGCACCAGCAGCGGGCTGTCGATGTGTTCGACGGCGGCCAATTGTTGGGGGTTGAGCATGCGGTGGGCGAATCGGTCCGGTGGGAGGCAGGCAATAGACGATCGTAGCAAACAGGGAGTGCCTGGCGCAGGTTACAGCCGATTCGTCCCGATGACGCCGTGCCGCGTTACCATGCGTCATTCCGCATGTCCGGCACCCGCATGGCCAAGCTCTATTTCTATTACTCGGCAATGAATGCCGGCAAGACCACCAATCTGCTGCAGAGCGCTTACAACTACTACGAGCGCGGGATGCGCACGCTGATTCTCACGCCTGTGCTGGACAATCGCTATGGCGAAGGGGTGGTCGCCTCGCGGATCGGCTTGAAATCGGCGGCGCAGCGTTTCACCGCAGAAGCAAATCTATGGGCGCTGGTGCAGGCGGATATCGCCGCGCACGGCACCTTGCATTGCGTGTTCGTCGACGAAGCACAGTTTTTGAGCAAGGCGCAGGTGTGGCAGCTCACCGACGTCGTGGATGAGCTGAGCATTCCGGTGTTGGCCTACGGTCTGCGCACGGATTTCCGCGGCGAACTATTCGAAGGCAGCCGTTATCTGCTGGCCTGGGCCGACAGCCTGGAAGAGATCAAGACCATCTGCCATACCGGCCGCAAGGCCACCATGGTGGTGCGCGTAGACGAGCAGGGTCGCGCGATTACCGAAGGGCCGCAGGTTGAGATCGGCGGTAACGAACGCTATGTCTCGGTCAGCCGCGCCGAGTTCAAGAGGATCACCCGGGGACGCGGCCGTATCGAACTGAAACAACCCGGCCTGCCGCTGGACGACAAGTCCTGATTCGAACCGGCGCCGCTATTAAGGAATGACGCATGAGCAATCCGATTACTTTCCCCGCATGGCAGCGTCCGCATTGGCAGCCAAGTGACGAGGAAATCGTCCTGCAGTTTTATGTGTTCGGCGATTTCAAGCCGACCCGCGTACCGTCTGCACCCTATGGCAGCGACGGTCTGCCGGAAGAGGTCGAACTGACCAGTCATCACCACAGCAGTTTGCGCGAGTGGGAAGGCTATCCGCTGAAAGGTTCGCTCGGCGACTTGTTCAAGAACGACTCGCCCCAGGCGTACGAAGAAGCCATCGCTGCGCCGCAGGTGCTGGTGCTTCGGGGACGCTTCAAGGACAGCGCTGACACGGGCTACATGCGCGACACCTTTGGCGTGCTGGCCGGCCTGCTCGACATCGGCGGTGTGGCGATTCTCGATCCGCAGATCCTCTCCTTGTTCAGCGCCGACGAATGGCGTCGCCGTTATCTGATCAGGGATGGCGCGCCGTTGCGCAATCATCTGTTGATCCTGCGCGATGAGGAGGAAGGGTCGGACCGTCTGTGGATTCACACGCGCGGCCTGCGCAAGTTCGGTCGTCCCGATATCAGCCTGCATGACGTGCCGGTCCAAGACATCGATCGCGCGGGCGCGCTGTGCCAGCGATTGGTTGAATTGCAGGCGATGGGCGCGCATTTCGTCGATGGGCAGGCGCTGGAGGTCGACGGATTGTTTGGCGGTCTTGTTGCTGAAATGGGCGGTGGTTACGACGATCCGCAGTTCAACAATACGTATGTGTCGTTCTATTGGCCCGGCGCGGAGTGAAGAGCGAGTCGCGCCTCATACAGCATCACTTCTGACAACGCGGACACCAGAAGGTCGAGCGTTGTCCGATGACCGTCTGTCGAATCGCCGTGCCGCATACTTTGCACGGGTCGCCCTCGCGCCCATACACATACAATTCGCGAAAGAAATAACCGGGCGCGCCATCCGGATTGATGAAGTCGCGCAAGGTCGTGCCGCCGCGCTCGATCGCCCAGGCCAGGATGCGTTTCACCTCGGCAGCAAGACGCTGGTAACGTGCGCGCGATACTGAACCGGCGGTTCGGCGCGGATCGATACCCGCAGCAAACAGCGCTTCGCTGGCGTAGATGTTACCTACGCCGACGACAATGGCGTTGTCCATCAGAAACAGTTTCACGGCCGCCTTGCGACCGCGGGAACGTTGCCACAGCCGCTCGCCGTCGAAGGCATCGGTAAGCGGTTCGGGGCCGAGTCCTGCAAGCAGTTCGTGCGTGGTGCCTGGCGCCTGCCAGAGCAGGCAGCCGAAACGGCGTGGATCAGTGAACCGCAGGATGCGTTCGCGCTCGCCTTGTACCGGTTCAAGCAGAATATCGACGTGGTCGTGCGCGCCAGCCGGAATATCGGGCGGCAGCACTCGCAGTACACCCGACATGCCTAGGTGCAGCAATGCGCTGCCGGCCTGTGTGTGCAACAGCAGATACTTTGCACGGCGCTCCACGTCGTCGATCCGCTGCCCGGGCAGCAATTCGGTGATTTCACGCGGAATCGGCCAGCGCAAGTCCGCGCGGCGCAGCGTGACGCCAGCAACGCGGCGGCCGATCAGGTGCGGGGCAATGCCGCGTCGGGTCGTTTCGACCTCAGGCAATTCAGGCATGTCACAACCCCTTGATCGATGCGCTCTGCACCGAGCGTGGCATATAACGCAGCGAGACAATGCCTATACGCGACCCGACTTGCACGTAACCGCGCTGGCCGATCGCCGTCATGCCGCCGAAGCGAAGCGTTTGGCCGTCCAAATTCAATGTGGCCTGCGGCGGAGAGAGGCCAATCTTGGTTGGATCGTAGCTGTCTGCAGGCTGCCAGTTCTGCACCGGGGCGGAAGCGATGCGAACCAGTTCGCCCAGGCGCAGATCGTCGGCGGCTGCCGTCTGGTCGGCACTCCACCAATGGCCGTCGCGCTTTACGTAGTGCTCCGCTGGTGCTTGGCTGATCTGCAGGTCGACGTGCGTGATCGCATTGGGATCGAGCGTCAGCAACGTACCGGGCGCAGACATCCGGTCGCTACGCAGCTGCCACCATGCGGCGGCTAGCAGCACCAACACTGCCGCCAGGAACCACAACTGTCGGCGCGCCGCACGCTTCATGCGCGACGCCGGCGCCACGCGATCAGGCCGCCGATCACCAACAACAGCAGCGGCAACACGACGATGTAGGCGATGCTCAGCACATTCAGCGAACCCTGGGAGACTGTCAGCACACGATCGGGTGCGCCACGCGACGGCATGTTGATCAGTGCGTCGTCGCCAAGCAGCCAGTCGAAGATGCGTTCGCCCAGCGCGCGGTTGCCGCCGTTACCCAAGTAGCTGTTGGAGAGAAAATCGCCGTTGCCGATCACCGCCACGCGCTGTTCGCTCTTGGCCGGGCTGGGCGAGAGTCGGCTGAGCGCAAAGCCGAAATCCAGCGGTCCCTTCATCGCATTGGCGGATGTGCCGTCGATCGACTGCGTAGTGGCCTGCGCACTGGAGCGCAGGAACGGAACGATCTGCCATTCGCTCTTGCGCACTTCTGCGAGGGGCGCGACTTCCGGGAACAGCGTGGTAAGAGTGAAGCCGCGTGTGATCGCGCTGGGTGGGTAATCGCCGAGTGCGATCATGCGCGGATCTTTCAACGCCAGTGTGGCAGCAGACGCGTCGATCAATTCACCGGGAAGCACGCGGATGCCGAGTGCATCTGCGAGCGGCTGCAGGCTTGGGTCCTGATTGCCTGGATCGGCCAGCCAAAGCAGATTGCCGCCGTTGCCCAGATAGTCGGTCAGCGCCTTCATGGCACTGGGCGACAGCGCTGCTTGTGGGCTGGCCAGCACCACCAGATCGGTGTGATCGGGCACCGCGGCGACCTGCGAAAAGTTCAGTGGCACGGCGCGCATGCCGCTTTGTTCGAGTTGCGATGCGAAAGTGCCGAGGTCCGCATTGGCCACGCCATCCGCGCGCCGCTCGCCGTCGCCCGTGACGAAGGCGACGATGCGATCGCTACCGCGTACCAGACGCTCCAGCGCATCGGTGAAACTGCGTTCGGTCAGTACATCCAGGCGTTGTTCGCGATCGCGGTAATGCAGGATCAGTTCGCCGTCTACTGTGATGCCGAGATTGCGCATCGCCGCCGGATCTTTTTGCGGATCGACGAAGCTGAGGTGCAGATCGGGTTTGGCCTGCTGGTAACGCTGCAACACCGCCGCGATGGTCTGACGTAGGTCGCCCTGTGGATCGGCGTAACTGACGATCTCCACCGGCCCTTCCAGCTTGGCGAGCACGCTGCGCGTTTCCGGCGACATACTGACGCGACTGCCGAAGGTCCAATCGGCGACATGGTTGTGGCGTGCGGAGAGAAAGCCGATCGCGCCCGCGCCAAGCACGACCAGCAGTGCAAACAACCAACCGTTGAGGCGTCGGAGTGTCGCCATGTTCATCAGCCACGCTCCCGCTCAGCGGCCAGGCGTTGAGTGCCCAGCGCCAGCGCCACCGCGATCGCCAGCAGGAACCAGACAATGTCCGCGCTCGATACCAATCCGCGCAACAAGTTTTCCTGATGCGTGCTCATGGCTAGCCAATTAAGGAAGCCGCTGTTGACACCTGCCAGCTGCGCACCGAGGTTGATGCAATAGAGCGCCAGCCCCACCATCAACGCCGCGACCGCCGCGACCGCCGGGTGCGACGCAAACGCGGAACACGCCACGCCGATAGCGCCCAGCAACGCCAGCGTAAGAAAAGTGCCCAGCGTGGCCGCAGCCAGCTTGCCCCAATCCAGCGTCGCGCCATGCGCAAGGTAAACGGGAATGGCGAGTGCGAGCACCAGCCACAGAGCCAGCCAGATCAGCACTGCCAGATACTTGCCGAGCAGAATGCGCGCAGCCGACAAGCCGCTGGCGAACAACAACGGCAACGTTCCCGCATTGCGTTCGCTCGCGAGCGTGGTCATGGTCAGCAACGGAACCAGCAGCAGAGCCAGTTCGATCAGGCCGAACGGCAGCGGGCTGCCGGTCATGAAACTGCTGAGCATCCGCACGGCGACCAGATCGGTATAGCCGGGGCCATCGGGCAGTGCGGCAAGCCGGATCTGGTTGAGCAGGAATATCTGCAACAACAAGGCGAAGCGCCAACCCAGTTCCGCCAAGGCCAGTGCGGCGATGATCCAACCAAGCGGGCGCACGAACAGGCGGCGCAATTCCAGCCGCGTCACTGCGAGAAGTGTCATGCGGCTTGTGCCCTACCAGCCATTGCAATGTCGAAGAACGTTTTTTCCAGCGCGGCATGTCCATCCGCGCGCAACGGCGCGTCGTAACGCAGCGTGCCCTCATGCAGGATCGCCACGCGATCGCACACGGCAGTGACTTCGGTCAGCTGGTGGGTGGAAAGAATCACCGCGGTACCGTTCGCCGCCAGTTCGCGCAACAAGCCGCGCAATGCGACCACTTGGACGGGGTCGAGGGCATTGGCGGGTTCGTCCAGCACCAGCAGGGCCGGACGATGCAGCAGCGCGCAGGCCAATCCAAGGCGTTGGCGCTGACCCTGCGACAATACGCCCGCAAGGCGGTCGCCCAGGTCCTTCAGTTCCAGCCGCTCGAGGGTGGCGTCGCGCGCACGGTCCAGATCGGTCCCGTTCAGGCCGCGGAGGCGGCCATGCGCGTCCAGATGTTCGCGTACCGTCAGTTCTGGCCACAGCGGGGCACCTTCGGGCAGCCAGCCGATCGCTCGGCCGGCCCGTTCGGGGTGCTCGAGAAAGTCTTGTCCTTGCAGCCGGATCGCGCCGCTATCGGGTCGTAGCGCCCCGGCAATCAACGCCAGCGTGGTGGACTTGCCGGCCCCGTTCACCCCAAGCAGGCCAAGCACTTGCCCGGCTTCGAGACTCAGGCTGACATCGCGCACGGCAGGGCGGCCGGCGCGATGCCGGACAACCTGTTCGAGTTGCAATACGGGAGGTGAAGCAGGCTTCGGCGCGTTCATTGCTTGATTGTCGGGGTGACCCCATACGTTAGACAACCGTTCGCCGTCACGAAGCCGTGTTTTAACAGAAGTGAAAGCGGTGGGGCGTTACCATGGTGGGAGTCCGTGCTGGTGGGTATGGACGCCCTCAACTAGACTGCTTTTTCAACGTACCCGGGTATATCCAGATGTTCGATGCTGTGCTGCAGTTCCTTTCCGGCGGCCTGAGCCATGCCGGCTGGGTGGCGATTATCGTCTACCTGTTGGTGGTCACCCAGATCACCATCTTCACGGTCACCCTTTATCTGCATCGCTGCCAGACGCATCGCGGCATCGATCTGCATCCTGCTATCGCGAATTTCTTCCGCTTCTGGGGCTGGCTCACCACGGGCATGGTCACCAAGGAGTGGGTCGCCGTGCATCGCAAGCACCACGCCAAGGTCGAGACCGAGGAAGATCCGCATAGCCCGCAGATCTACGGTCTCAAGAAAGTCTTTTGGGACGGTGTCGGGCTTTATCGCGATGCCAGCGAAGTGAAGGAAGACCTGGAGAAGTACGGCCGCGGCACACCCGACGACTGGATCGAGCGCAAGCTCTACAGCGGGCACCCTTACTGGGGGCCGTCGCTGATGCTCATCATCAACTTAGCGCTGTTCGGCGTCATCGGCGGTGCCGTGTGGGCCGTGCAGATGGCGTGGATTCCGTTCTGGGCGGCCGGCTTCGTCAACGGCGTCGGCCACTGGTGGGGCTACCGCAACTTCGAAAGCTCCGACACCGCCACCAACCTCGTTCCGTGGGGCGTCTGGATCGGCGGCGAAGAACTGCACAACAACCATCACGCCTTCCCGAGTTCGGCCAAGTTCGCGCTGCGCAAGTGGGAGTTCGATATCGGTTGGGCAATGATCTGCGCGCTGCGCGCCGTGGGCCTTGCCAAAGTGCTGCGCGTTGCGCCCTCGTTGGACGTGCGCCCGAACGTGCACTTGCCCGATGCTGAAACCTTGAAAGCCGTGCTCACCCACCGCTTCGAGGCGATGACCGACTTCTACCGCAACGTCATCGTGCCGACCCTGCGCGATGAAGCGCAGCACGCCGGCGAAAGCATCAAGGCGACGCCGCGCCGTATGCGCCGCGCACTGGCCGACGGTGGTCGCTGGCTCGACGGTGAAGGCCGCGAGCGCCTGCAGGCCGTGCTGGCCAAGCGTCCGACGCTCAGCACCGTGTGCGATTTCCGCAATCGCCTCGCCGATCTGATGGAGCAACGCGGTGCCGATCAGGCTCTGAAAGGTTTGCAGCAGTGGATCGCCGAGGCCGAACAGAGCGGTATCCGCGCGCTGCAAGAATTCGCGCAGCGGTTGAAGAGTTACGCGCTGGTTGGTAACAGCGCCTGAGCTCAGGCGGCCTTCGCCGCATGAGTCAAGCAAAGCCCGCCCCTGAGGCGGGCTTTCTTTTGGGTGCAATATTTCCACCGTAATTGCGAAGGGCTGATGGGTTCCATCACCATGACCTCGGTGTTATCCCCGCATAGACGCCCCCAAAAATGCTCGTATGAGTCGTCGATTGACTGCCAGTTGTTTGGGCCAACTTATATAGTCGGCCGACTTCAACAGAAAAGTACTCAGACATGCTGAATTGGTTTGCAGATGCGTCCGAATATGTCGCGGCGGTGAACGATCTTCGCTCGACTGTGATTGCAGACGAAGATTCCCTAGCCAAATCCACTTCTGTCCAAGGTTGGTGCGCTTGGTGCGATCGCGCGACGATTTTTAGCGTGTCAGAAGGGGGCGCGTTTAGTGATCGCCCCAATTTGCGAGAGGGTATGCGATGCGCTCACTGCAGACTGACGAATCGGCAACGTTTGGTCGGATGCGCGGTAGCGGAGAATGTGCCTGGTCGCGAAGCTCGAATCGCGTTGTTAGAACAAACATCGAGATTGTATCGATCAGTAAAAAAACGATACCCGAATACGATGGGGTCCGAGTTTCTTGGGCCTGATAAACAACACGGGAAAGCCTATGTGTGGCGATCGAGCACCTTTCGGCCTCGTTATACGAGGCATGAGGACATCACGCAGTTGTCTTACGCGTCGAACTCGCTCGACCTGATCGCTCACAGCGATGTAATGGAGCACGTCTACGACTACCGGGCAGCGTTACGTGAATGTTCTCGTGTACTCGCGCCAGGAAGTACGCTTGTATTTACCGTGCCATTTTTTCATGAAAACGCCACCTCTCTATTAAGAGGGAAGCCGAACTCGGATGGATCTCTCACGCATTTTGCGCCGCCGGAATATCATGGGGATGGCTTGAATCGTACAGGCATCTACACCTTTCACTCTTTTGGACTCGATTTAATAGACGAACTTCGTGCGGCAGGCTTTACGCACGTTTCTATCGGGCTGTGCTATGCGCCTTCATATGGATTTGTAAGCGCGAACACCGCGGTCTTTCGCGCGATTAAGTAATCTCATCGCATGACGCCTGCATATTCCGGCACAAAATAAATCAATCGTATTCCTGGTATAGACGCTATTTTCCGTTTGTCTGAGAGCTGCCAATAAAAAACCCGCCACAAGGGCGGGTTTTCGAAGGGATGGATCTTAGCTTTCGCTGTAGTGATCCACCCACAGCGAGATCACTTGATCTTGCCTTCCTTGTAGATCACGTGCTTGCGAACGACCGGATCGTATTTCTTGAATTCAAATTTGTCCGGGGTGTTCTTCTTGTTCTTCTGCGTGGTGTAGAAGTGGCCGGTACCGGCCGACGAGATCAGACGGATCTTGTCTTGCTTGCTGTTAGCCATGACTTACTCCTCAGACCTTTTCGCCGCGGGCACGCAGGTCGGCGATCACGGCCTCGATGCCCTTCTTGTCGATGGTGCGCAGCGCCTGGTTGGAGACGCGCAGTTTCACCCAGCGGTTTTCGCTGGGAACCCAGAAGCGACGCTCATGCAGGTTGGGCAACCAGCGGCGACGGGTCTTGTTGTTGGCATGCGAGACGTTGTTGCCGGTCTGCACACCTTTTCCGGTGACTTGGCATACACGGGCCATGATGACCTCCGTAATGTGGTGTAACGCCCGTTAGCCAGGGCGACATCGGCCCAGCGACGCTATGCGCCACGCGATGCTGGAGGGTGTTGCTTTCGCCGTACGTCGTGAGGTCCGCATCGCGTAGCGGACATACCCGGTAGGCCGGGTCGATAAGGGCGAGCCGTGCATTATCCAGTAAAAACAGGGTGATGTGCAAATGGCGGCTTTGCTTCCTCTCCCCTTCGGGGAGAGGAACGAGGTGAGGGGCCACTCTTGCGTAAATGGCTATTCGTAGTCTGCTTCGATGTAGCCCGTCGCAAGATTGGCCCCTCATCCCAACCTTCTCCTCGCTCCTCAAAGCCGAGCACATCCATGTGCTCTCCCCGCGTACCCCGGTGGGGAGAAGGGGAGAAGGCAAAGAGCCATGCTCATGGCAGCAGACGGGGATGTATGGAACAATCTCCTCCTTTGCGCCCCGCGCGCCTGCTTATTCGAACTGAGGGATTCCCATGGCAGAAGTCATCGCCAACGGTCAGGCCAGTGGCCCGGCCAGCCAGCCGCAGCTAATGCTGCAGAAGATCTACGTAAAGGACGTGTCCTTCGAGGCACCCAACGCTCCGCAGATCTTCCAGGATGTGGGCGAGTTGAACGAGGCGCCGCAGGTTCAGCTGAACCTGACCCAGCGCGCCACCGGCCTGGGTAACGACATGTATGAAGTGGTACTGAGCCTGACCTTGACCTGCACCGTGAATGATCGCACCGCCTATCTGGCCGAAGTGCACCAGGCAGGTCTGTTCGGCATCGCCGGCTTCAGCGAAAGCGATCATGCCGGCATCATCGGCAGCTACTGCCCGAACCTGTTGTTCCCTTACGCGCGGCAGGTGATCTCCTCGCTGGTGCAGGAAGGCGGCTTCCCGCCGTTCCTGCTGCAGCCGATCAATTTCGAAGCCCTGTACGCCGAGCAGCAGCGCCGCGTAGCGGGCGGCGGCGAGGCCCCGACGCTCAACAGCTGAGCACAAACCATGACCGACCAGCCGATTCTGGACCAGCCGAGCCTGGCGGTTCTGGGTGCGGGCTCCTGGGGCACGGCCCTGGCCACGCTGGCTGCGCGCAATGGTGTTCCCACGCGGTTGTGGGGGCGCAATGCCGCAGCGCTGGCCGCCATGGCGACCACGCGCCGTAACCAGCGCTATCTGCCGGATCTCGAGCTGCCCGCCGGGCTCGCCTTCGAGCCCGATCTGGCTGTCGCTCTGCGCGGCGCCACGATCGTGCTGATCGTGGTGCCCAGCCACGCGTTCGCCGAAATGTTGGATGAGGTCGCGCCGCTGCTCGATCCCGCCGCCAACATCGCCTGGGCCACCAAGGGCTTCGAGCCTGGCACCGGTCGTTTCCTGCATGAATTGGTGGCCGAGAAGCTTCCCGGTCGCGCTGCGGCGGTGATCACCGGCCCATCGTTTGCGCGTGAAGTGGCGGCCGGCATGCCCAGTGCCGTCACCGTGCATTCGGAAAACGATGCGTTCGCCCAGCAGCTGGCCGTTCTGCTTCACGCACCCAACTTTCGCGCCTACACCGGCAAGGACGTGCTCGGCGCCGAGCTCGGCGGTGCGATGAAAAATGTGCTGGCGGTTGCCACCGGCGTGGCCGACGGCATGCAGCTGGGCCTGAATGCACGTGCCGGCCTGATCACCCGCGGCATGAACGAGATGCTGCGCCTCGGCGTTGCACTTGGCGCACGACCGGAAACCCTGATGGGCCTCTCCGGCCTAGGCGATCTCGTGCTTACCTGCACCGGCGACCTCTCCCGCAATCGTCGGCTCGGTATCGCGCTGGGGCAAGGCATCGGTATCAACGAGGCGGTGGCGCAGATCGGTCAGGTCGTCGAAAGCGTCGTTACGGTCGATGAAGTGGTGCGCCTGGCCGACAAGCACGACCTGGACCTGCCGATCAGCAAAGGCGTGCGCGCGGTGCTGCATGGCGAGGTCACGCCCGTCGAAGGACTGCGTGCCCTGATGGCGCGCGAACAGAAACCGGAATACCCGCAAGGCCTGTTCGGCTCTCACTAAACGTCAATTCTTGTGTGCTTGTCCGCATTCGCTTGCGGCGCGGACCCCGATCGCTGTTAAGCTCAAGGTTTTGATCTCCCCAGGGATCGCATGCGCATGCATCTACCGGACGAGAAACGGCACGACGATCCCTCCGCACCCAAGGAAGAGCGCGGCGAGGAGAGTCTGCCCGGCGTGTGGCGCAAGCTGCTGGCCAAGCCGACAGCCGCTGCGGCACACGAACACGTCGTGCTCGGTTTCTTTTTCGAGGTGATGTCGGAAGAAGGCGCGCCCTTCGCGCGGCTGGACGCAGCGCCGGTGCTGCTGTCGGCCGTCGAACACGGCCGCTTCGCTCGCCCTGCGCCCCTGGAAAGCAAACTGCTGTCCCACACCACGTTGCAGCCGCTCGAACAGCGGCTTGCCACGGCCGTGCTGGGTCTGCCGCAGACGCTGCGCAAGTCGCGCAGCTATGCGCGTCTGAGCGGTCACGTCGGCAGCACGCTGCTGGCTGAAATGCTCGACACCACGCCGTGCTTCCTCGGTGGTCTGGCTGGCTTGCGCCTGTCACGCGGCAAATCGCATCAGCTCAACTGGCACTGGCACCTGGAACACGATGGCAGCCAGCGCCTGCTGCCGTCGCTGCCGCACAGCCAGCGCTTGCTGCGCGTCGAAGGGCTTTGGTACCTGGATGCCGAACGCGCCGAACTCGGGCATCTGGAAGCGGACCCCGAAGAAACGCACTGGCTCGATCTGCCACCGCTCAAGCACGAGTACAGCCGCAGCCTGCGCCGCAGCCTGCCGTCGAGTCGACTGGCGCACCGCATTCCGGCGCCGCAGGTCTTCGAGGAACTGCGTCGCGCGGAACTGGCGCCCAAGCCGGTGCTGATCCTGCACGCGCTGACCCGTCACGCGCGCCTGGCCGCAGGCACGCCGCCGCTCGCCTATGCGCGGCTCGCCTTCGATTACGCGGGCGAACGCTTGCCAGGGCGCGGTGGCGAACCGCTGGTACGTCGCGTGCGCAACGGCCAGTTGGTGGAAATCACCCGCCGCCGCGCCGAAGAGTTGTCCACGATGGAGCAGCTCGAACGTGCCGGCCTCACGCTCGGCGTGGATACCGAAGGTTTGCCTTGGGATGTCGCCGATACGCTGCCGGAAGACGCCTGGCTGTTCCCCGGCAAAGGCCACGCCGGTGCGCTCGAAGTGAACACGCCGGCGCGCTGGCTCGCGTTGCGTCCCAAACTCGAAGCGGAAGGCTTCCTGCTCGAATACGCGCCGAGTTTTCCGTTCGAAGTGCTGGAAGGTCCGGTGCGCTGGTACGGCAATGCCGTCGAAGACGCCGACGATCACGCGTTCGATCTGGAAATCGGTATCGAGGTCGAAGGCAAGCGCCGCAACCTGCTGCCTGCCGTTGCGCAGGCACTGGCCGAGCATCAACTCAACCTGAGCCCCGCGCCGAACGAGCCGGAAGACGCCGTGTGGTACGCGCCCGTCGACGAGCGTCGACGTGTGCCCGTGCGCTTGAAAGAACTGCGTGGCCTGCTCGCACCGCTCGCCGAATACCTGGAAAAGCCGAAAAAGAAACTGCACCTGCCGCGCGTGCAGGCCGGGCGACTCGAGGAAATCGTCGAAGCGCTGCCGAGCGGCGGTGAACTGCAAGCGCCCGAGCAATTGCGCGGTTTCACTGCGCGCCTGCGCGACGCTGCTGACCGCGCCAGCGATGTGGTACCCGAAGGCCTTACCGTCGAATTGCGCCCGTATCAGCGCGAAGGCCTGCGATGGTTGAATGCGCTCGCCGAAGCCGGTGTGGGCGGCGTGCTGGCCGACGATATGGGGCTTGGCAAGACGCTGCAATTGATCACGCATTTGCTGGCGCTGAAGCAAACCGGCGCGCTGGAGCAACCGGCACTGATCGTTGTGCCCACGAGCCTGATTCCGAACTGGCTGGCCGAGATCGCGCGTTTTGCGCCATCCCTGCGTGCGCTGGCTTTGCACGGCCCGCAGCGCAGCGGTGATTTCTCGCAGATTGCCGTGCAGGACATCATTCTTACCAGCTATGCCTTGCTGCCGCGCGACGTGGTCACGCTGCGCAAGCAGCCGTTCTCGCTAATCGTGCTGGATGAAGCGCAGCAGGTAAAAAATCCGCGCACGCAGGCACGCCGTGCGGTACTCACGCTACGCGCGCCGCGCTGCGTTTGCCTCACCGGTACGCCGCTGGAAAATCATCTGGGCGAGCTGTGGTCGCAGGTCGATCTTGCCGTGCCCGGGTTGCTTGGCGATGAAGGCGCCTTCCGCCGTCACTATCGCGTGCCGATCGAAAAGCAGCGCGATGAGGAATGCCAGGCGCGTCTCAATCGGCGCCTGGCGCCATTCATCCTGCGCCGGACCAAGTCGCAGGTGGCCTCCGAATTGCCTCCGAAAACCGAAATCACGCGCCGCGTGGTGCTCGACGGCCGCCAGCGCGAGCTGTACGAAAGTTTGCGGCTGTCGCTGGCCGACGAACTACGTGAAGTCATTGCACAGCGCGGTATTTCGCATAGCGGCATCGTGGTGCTCGATGCCTTGCTCAAGCTGCGCCAGGTCTGCTGCGATCCGCGCCTGGTGAAACTGGAAGCGGCGCGTGGTGTGCGTGATTCGGCCAAGTTCGAGCTGCTCATGGACATGCTGCCCGCGCTGCTCGCCGAAGGTCGCAAGGTGCTGCTGTTCTCGCAGTTCACCGAAATGCTCAAGCTGATCGCCAACGAGTTGGAGCGACATCGCATTCGCTACGTGATGCTGACCGGCGAAACGCGCGACCGCGCAGAACCGGTACAGCGTTTCCAGGAGGGCGATGTACCGCTATTTCTGTTGTCGCTGAAAGCGGGCGGCGTCGGTCTCAACCTCACCGCCGCCGACACGGTGATCCACTACGATCCTTGGTGGAATCCCGCCGCCGAAGCACAAGCCAGTGATCGCGCCCACCGCATCGGCCAGGACAAGCCGGTGTTCGTGTTCCGCCTGATTACGGTCGGTACCGTCGAAGAACGCATCGAGGAGTTGAAGGCACGCAAGGCAGAGCTGGCCGAAGCCGTGCTGGAAGGCGGCGGTACGCGCGAGAAGCTCAGCTTCGATCAGTCCGACTTGGATGCGTTACTCGCGCCAAGCTGATTTCGATGGCGTCATCGACCGGCCAAGCCCGTCGGCGATCAGTCGCGCGCCGCCACTTCGTCGATATGCCGCAGCAGATCGGCCGGATCGTCATAGACCCGGAATGCGCCGGAACGCTGCAACTCGTCCTGCCCATAGCCGCCCGATAACAGGCCGACGCCCAGGGCCCGCGCACGCTGCGCGGCGAGCATGTCCCAGATGCTGTCGCCGATCACCAGCGATTGATGGATATCCACGCCCAGCCGCTCGGCGGCGGCCAGGAACAGGTCGGGATCGGGTTTGGCGTGGCGCACCATATCGCGCGTCACCACCGGTACTTTGTCCGGATCTACACCGAGCGCGGCCAGGTTGTGCACGGCAGTCTGCATGCGACCGCTGGTGGCGATCGCCCACGGAATCTTTTCCTGCGTCAGGAAATCCAGCAACGCACGTGCGCCAGGCAGCGGTCGTACCGAACCTTGGGCATGGTGTCGATTGAACGCCTCGGCATGCCATCGCTGCAGACGCTGGATGCGTTCTTCGGTGATATCCAGGCCCGTTTCGCGCAGCAAGATGTTGGTGAACAATCCACCGCTCATACCGATTTTGCGGTGAATGCTCCACACCGGCAGCACCACCCCTTCCCGGTCCAGCGACTCCTTCCACGCCAGCACGTGCTGGTAGACGCTATCGATCAGCGTGCCGTCGAGATCGAAGAGAAAAGCGGTGTTGGAGCGAGGCATGGAAAGTCCGCGGTGTCGATGAGGCTTAGGTGCCGGCTACGAGAGGGCGTCCCGATTCCAGCACGGCGAGCGCAGCCGCGCCGAGTAAACCAGGTTCCGGATGCGTGATGGCGATCGTCGGCACCTGTTCCATCGTCTCGCGGAAACGGCCTTTGGCCTCGAAGCGTTCGCGGAAGCCGCCGCTTTGCAGCCACGGCATCAGGATCTTCAGCACACCGCCGGTGAGGTACACGCCATCCCAACCGCCCAGGCTCAACACCAGATCGCCGGCCACGCTGCCGAAAATGCCGGCCAGTGTTTCCACCGTGCGCACACAGAGCGCATCGCTTCCGTCCGTTGCACGTGCGGTGATGTCTTCGGGCGTGTATTCCTCAGCGCGCTGGCCGGCGATATCGGCCAGCGCCAGATAGAGGTTCACTAAACCGTTGCCGCAAATCATGCGTTCATTGGAAACGCGGCCGAAGCGCGCGTTGAGCCGGTGCAGGATCTCTACGTCTTCGGCGGTGTGTGCGGCGAAGCCAGCGTGGCCGCCTTCGGTTTCCAGCACGATCCAGTGGCCATAACGCAGCAGCAGGCCTGCCACGCCAAGGCCGGTACCTGGGCCCATCACCACAAAGGTCTGCGCCGATTTGTGGTCGTGCTGCGGCAGCAGTGCGGGGCCGACGGGTTGCAACTGGTCGTTCTTCAGCAGCGGGATCGACATGCCTTGCGCGGCGAAATCGTTCACCAGGCGCACGCCGTCGAAACCCAGTTCGGCTTGCAGGCCGTGCGCGGAAACCGCCCAGGGATTGTTGGTGATTTGCACGGTCTCGCCGTTGGCGATGCGCCCGGCCGCAGCGATGATCGCGTGTGACGCCGTGTGGCCCGTGTCGGTGAAATACTGGCGGATGGTATCGGCCAGCGTGTCGAAATCTTTCACGCGATAGCGCCGCACGCTATCCATCAGCAACGGCGCGGCAACGGCGGTATCGGCGAGCGCGAAACGAACGTTGGTGCCGCCGAGGTCGGCTAGCAGGGTGGGGGAGGTGACGGGGCGTTCCATGAGTCATCCAGACAGCGAGCCCGACAAGACTGCCCTGTGTTGCCTCATTCGTCCAGTTTGGGGTTAATCGCAAGCGACCACCCGCGCCGGTGCTGTCCCCAGCGCGGGTGAAGAAAGGCTTCAGGCTTTCAACGTTGTCAGCGCATCGAGCAGGGCCTGTCCGTTGGGGCTGCCCCATCCCGTGCAAGCATCCCAGCCTGGGCCCGCCTGGTAGCTTCCGTTGTTCCCTTGCGTGATATCGCGGAAGGCCGATTCGCCGATCTGATAAAGCGCGGCGTGCATGTCGCCGACCGGCTTGCCGAGCTTCTGGTTGAAGCGCGCGATCAGCGCCGCCCACAGCGGCGCCACCGCGCTGGTGCCGCCGATGACCAGCGACTGCCCGCCGATCAGCACCTGATACCCGGTGAGCGGGTCGGCGTTGCCGGCAACGTCAGGCACGCCGCGCCCTGCGCTGCCGCTGGGAGACTTGGGCACATTCGCATTCTGCTGCCAGGACGGCAGACCGTACTCGATGCTGACGCCGCCGCCTGTCGCGCCTTCGTTGCCGGCGGTTTCATTCCATACCACTTCGCTCTGGATCGCATTGCCACTGGCGTTGAGCGTGGTGCCGCCGCAGCCGAGCGCATAGGGGCTGGATGCGGGAAAGTCGACATGCGGCTGACCGTCGCTTTCGCCGTCGCTGGAGCCGTTGTCACCCGCGGCTACGGTGACAGTCACGCCCAACGCCGCGGCATCCTCGAGTGCGCTCTCCATCGCCGTGCGCGAAGCGCTGTTCCAGCTGTCCTCGGGGCCGCCCCAGCTGATCGAAATCACCGAAGGCTTGTTGGTTGTATCGTGTGCAGCCTGCGAAATGGCTTCGTAGAAACCCTGGTCGGTGTTGGCGGTGAAATACACCGCGATCGTCGCGCCGGGCGCCAATGCGCCGGCCACTTCGATATCCAGCATCACCTCGTCGTCGGCGTTACCGGCGCCCGGCTGGTTCTTGCCACCGGCCACTGAGACCGCGATGACTTTGGGCGGCTTCGCGATACCCAGGCTACTGAAGTACTTGCTGAGATCGCTGGCGGTGAAACCGCCGCCCAGCTCGATGATGCCGATGGTTTCGCCGGTACCGTCTGTGCCGGCAGGAAAGTTGTAAAGCTGGCCGAGCTGGATTGGCGTGAAGGTGTTGCTCGGTTGCGCTCTGGGCCGGCGCGAACGCGGCTGTGCCACCGGCCGACGATCCAGGCCAAGCACTGCAATCGCTTCCGGTGGCAGCGTGGGTGCGTGACCGCAGCCGACGAAAGGCCCGCATCCGTTGAGCTGATATTTACCCAATGTGACGCCGAAGGCCTGCTCGAGCGCCGACGGCGTGCCGCTGAGGCTCAGCACACGCCGATGAGGATCGTTGCTGGTTTCAGTCAGTCCGTGTGTTTGTGCAAAGCGACGAAGACTTTCGAGATCGCCCGGATCGGCACCGAAATGCTCGCCGAAGACACCACGCGGCCAGCGCGGCGGGTGCAGCCACGATGCAGGTGTCGGCGTAGCGCCCTGGCGGCGACGTAGTACGAGAGTGACTTCGATCGGTTCGGTGCCATCGTGCGGGCCGAGGTATTTCATGCCTTCGGGCGTGGTCCAATGCGACGTGCGCGCGGTGTGGGGGGCCATGACGCAACTCCTGGGTGGGGATATGCACCATTCAAAGATGGCACACATTGTGTGTCGATCATGCGTATGCGCAGATCGGCGTTTATCTCCGTGACAATGTTTAACGTGAGGCATCTCAGAAGCTGCGCCAGTGGGGGCGCGGCATTCCGTCTGGCCGCGCCGGGGTCGCACGGCGTTAAACTGTGTGAACAGATCGCAAGAGATTTCCGTATGAACTTCCCTGCCATCCGCATGCGCCGCATGCGCCGTGACGCCTTTTCCCGCACACTGATGCGTGAACATACGCTGCTGCCCAGCGACCTGATCATGGTGGCCTTCGTGATCGAAGGTGAAGGCAAGCGCGAGCCCGTGCCGTCGATGCCGGGTGTGGATCGTCTCTCCATCGATGGCTTGCTGGCACTGGCCGGTGAGTGCGTGCGCTTGGGTATTCCCGCGCTCGCGCTGTTTCCCTCGCCAGGTGCTGCGGTGAAAAGCGAAGATGCCGCGGAGGCGTGGAATCCGCAGGGTTTGATGCAACGCGCTACGCGTGCACTGAAAGCAAAATATCCCGATCTCGGACTGATTGGCGATGTCGCACTCGATCCGTACACCACGCACGGCCAGGACGGTCTGATCGACGAACACGGTTACGTCATGAACGAGCCCACCGTCGAAGCGCTCATCAAGATGTCGCTGGCGCAAGCCGAAGCCGGCATGGACTTTGTCGCACCTTCGGACATGATGGACGGCCGCATCGGCGCGATCCGCGATGCGCTCGAACACGCCGGACATATACACACGCGCATCCTTGCCTACTCCGCCAAATACGCCTCCGCGTTCTACGGCCCGTTCCGCGATGCAGTCGGTTCGTCGGCAAGCTTGGGCAAGGGCAACAAGCACACCTACCAGATGGATATCGCCAACAGCGATGAAGCCCTGCGCGAAGTGGAACTGGACATTGCGGAAGGAGCAGATGCGGTGATGGTGAAACCAGGTATGCCGTATCTGGATGTGCTGCGTCGCGTGAAGGACGCATTCGGCGTACCCACCTTCGTCTATCAGGTCAGCGGCGAATACGCGATGCTGAAAGCCGCTGCGCAAAACGGCTGGCTGGACGAGCGCGCGGTGGTGCTCGAATCACTCACCGCATTCAAGCGCGCCGGTGCCGACGCGATCCTCACGTACTTTGCAATCGACGCAGCACGCTGGCTGCGTGGCGAATGACGCCACGCCTCCGACGGATCAGGCGTACTGCGCGATGCCGTTGCCGAACGACCAGTTCTCTTTGGCCGTCTCCAGCAGGTTGATGAAAACATCCTCGGGTCGCAGGCCGGGATCGGCGACCAGCTTTTCCATCACGCGCTTGTAGAACGCCTGCTTCTGTTCGACCGTGCGCGTGTTGTTGCAGGCGATTTGCACGATCACCAGATCATCGCTGCGCGCGATGCCCAGATAGTTGGGGTCGTAGTCGAACTCGTCGGCGTCATGTTGGCTGACTAGGATGAAGCGGTCGTTCTCCGGCACGTTGAACGCTTCACGCATGACGGCGTAGATGCCGTTGCGCAAGGCGGCAATGTAAGCCGGAGATTTACCGCGACGCAGGGCGATACGGACGAGAGGCATGTCTTGGCTCCTTAAGAAGGGATGATCAGTGCTTTGCCGAAGGTTGGGACACATGGCCAACGTCGTAGACATCGACGTCGTCGCCTGCCGGTCGGGTGGTCGCCGTGCGCCACAGGCGGAACCGCAGCAGCGTCCAGGTAGTGGGATCGTAAGCGCTGATCGCTGCGAGCGCGCCACGGTCGAGATCAGTCTGCACGTTCGTGTTTTCCGTTTCACGCACGGCGCCCAGCGCGGCGTGAGTGGCCATCGGCACCCTCTCTCGCGTCGCATGCGTGGCGATGGACAGATCCGGTGCCGTCTCCGCACGCCATACCGACCACGTCCGCACAACGGGCCGACCGAATGATTCGACCACGCCGGCAAAACCCGCGCCAGCGAGAAAGGCGTTCATGCCTTCCGCGTTGTGCCACAGGTAGAACGGCGCATAGAGGTTTTCACGACCGCCAGCCGGTGCATGGGTGCGATCTGCGTAGAGGTAGGTTTTGAACGACAGTTGCGGAAAGTCGTCCGTCAGATGCCCTCTCTCCGCAATGCGTCGGCGGATGATGTTCATGTCGTAATCGGCAGGCAGGCTGATGCGATATTGCATCGTGATCATGGCTAATCGACTCCGACGATGATGAGCAGCGCCGCTTAGGTTGGAGTGAGCAACGCCAACTCCAACACACAGCACTCCATCACGTGGGGGCTCGTTCCGCCCACGTCAACCTACCGGTTTTCTTGTGACGGCGAGGTCAGGCGAATCTCATAGATCAACGGCCAGCGTTTGCCGGTGACGAAGAGTCGATCGTGCTTCGCGTCGTAAGCAATGCCATTGAGCACATCATTGTCGGGATCGACGGTTTCATTGGCCTTCGGTCCGAGACCGGTCAGGTCGATCCAGCCCACGACCTTGCCGCTGGCGGGATCGATACGCGCAATGCGGTGGGTCAGCCACACGTTTGCGTAGATCTGACCTTTCACCCATTCCAGTTCGTTGATGTTGACGAGCGGCGCGCCATCGGCGGTGACATCGATCTTGCCGATCTGCCTGAGCGTCTCCGGGTCGAGCACGCGAATAGTCGGCGTACCGTCGCTCATCAGAATGTGATGACCGTCGTCGGTGAGCGCCCAGCCTTCGCCGGGATAATCGAACTGGCCGATCTGCTTGAAGCTATCCAGGTCGTAGATATAGCCGCGATGCGATTGCCACGTGAGCTCGATCAGCTTGTGCTTCCAGGCGACGATGCCTTCGCCGTAGTCGGGCGGTGGCAGATGCGCCACCTGCAACACTTCACCGGTCTTCATGTCGACCTTGCGCACGGAGGATTGTCCGACCGTCCCGGTGCCTTCGTAGAAGTATCCGTTGAGATAGAAAAAGCCTTCGATGTAAGCACCGGTGTCGTGCGGATAGGTGTGCAACACCTTGTAGCCGTAGACCGGTATGGCGGACTGCGCGTAGACGGATGAGGCCAGGCACAGCGCGAAAAGGACGAGCAGGCGGGAGAGTGGTTTCATGGCGCCGGATGATCCCATGTCCGGCGCACTCTCGTCAGCCGTGTCTTTTTACGTTCCTGTCGGGAATCGCATGAAATAATCGCGGCCATAGGATCATTTCGATCATCGAGGGTGAGCGTGGACAGCCATCAATTCCTGCGAACCGCAGTGATCTTCCTCTTGGCGACGGTCATCGCCGTGCCGCTCACCAAGCGGTTCCGCCTTGGGGCCGTGCTGGGCTATCTATTGGCAGGCATCGTGATCGGACCGGCGGAGTTGGGCCTGATCGCGGACCCCAGCGGCGCCGCCGCCATCGCCGAATTCGGTGTGGTGCTGATGCTGTTTGTGATCGGTCTGGAGCTCTCGCCGCAACGGCTGTGGGTGATGCGCCGGCCCGTGTTCGGCACCGGCCTACTGCAGGTGCTCACCTGCAGCACGGTCATTGGGGTGATCGCTTACGCGTGGTTCGGCTTGACGCCGGGCGCGGCGGCGATCGTCGGCGGCAGCCTGGCGCTGTCGTCGACGGCGTTCGGCCTGCAGATTCTGGCCGAGCGCAAGGAGGCCGGCGTGTCCTACGGTCGGCAGTCGTTTGCGATCCTGCTGTTCCAGGATCTGGCAGCGATTCCATTGATTGCCGCTGTGCCGCTGTTGGCATCGACGTCAGCCAAACACGGCATCGATCCCTACGCCGTGCTTCGCACGGTGGCGGTGATTGTGGCGGTGGTGGTTGGCGGTCGCTACCTGTTGCGCCCGATATTCCGCTTCGTGGCGCGGGCCGATTCGGTGGAAGTGTCGACCGCGACGGCCTTGCTGGTGGTGATGGGCGTCGCGCTGTTGATGGAAGAGACGGGTGTGTCGGTCACGCTGGGCGCCTTTCTCGCGGGCGTGCTGCTAGCCGATTCCGAATACCGTCACGAGCTCGAATCGAATATCGAACCGTTCAAGGGTCTGCTGCTGGGCTTGTTTTTCATCAGCGTCGGTATGTCGATGCGGATCGATTTGCTGCTGCAATCGCCGTGGCTGGTGCTTGGGCTCACCTTCGGCCTGCTGCTGGTGAAAGGTCTGCTGTTGTGGCCGTTGGGGCTGACGGTGGGCGGCCTCCATCGCGGCGATGCCCTGCGCCTTGCGGTGCTGCTGGCCAGTGGCGGCGAGTTCGCCTTCGTCGTGTTGCGGCAGGCAGCCGATCGCGGCTTGATCGCCGAGCGCCAGGGCGGTGTGCTGGTGCTGGCCATCACGTTGTCGATGGGGCTGACGCCGTTGTGGGTGGCGGTCATCGGGAAGGTGCTTGGAAAGCAACAGAAAAAATCTTCGCGTCCGTTCGACACCATCAACGTGGATCATCCGCGCGTGATCATCGCCGGCTACGGGCGCATGGGCCAGATCGTCGCGCGCGTGCTGCGCGCCCGAAACATTCCATTCGTGGCACTGGATCACTCGGTCGAACAAATCGATCTGGTGCAGCGCTTCGGTGGCCAGACAGGTATCTTCTATGGCGATCCGGCGCGTCCGGAACTGTTGCGCGCAGCGCAGGCCGATAAAGCGGAAGTATTCGTGCTGGCCAGCGACGACCCGGAAGCCAGCCTGCGCGTGGCGCGTGTGGTACGCCGCCAGTATCCGCATCTGAAGATTGTCGCCCGTGCGCGCAATCGCCAACACGTGTGGCGATTGATGGATCTGGGTATCGATGAGCCGGTGCGCGAGACGTTGTTTTCCAGCCTCAAAATGACTCGCAAGGCGTTGGAAGCACTGGGCCTGTCGCCGGAAGAAGCGGTGGCGGAAGTGGAGCGTTTTCGTCGCCAGGACGCCGAGCTGATCAAGATTCAGTATTTGGTCTATGACGACGAAGCCAAGCTGGTGCAAACCACGCGCGAGGCGCTGGCCGATCTGGACCGGCTGTTCGAGGCCGATGCCGAAATCAAGCCGGCGCCCAGCAACGCGCCGGACGCGGATACGCCGCTCATCGGCGAGCGATAAACAAGGTTTCGACGCAGACTCATCGCTGTAGCATTGACTCGGTACAACGACGGGATTGGCGCGCAGGCAACGGACGAAGATCATTCAGCCTGCCTGATGTAAACCAGACAAAAGCTCTCCGCGTTCCGCATGCGCATGTCTCAGCCTTTTCGCCCGCTCGTCATCCGTTTCGGCCGCCTCGGCGACACGCTGTTGCTGCAGCCGCTGCTGCGCCGGCTGCATGCCCGCTACGGGCAACCCTGCCAGCTGCTGGCGGTGGGCACATACGCGATCGAGCTATATCGGGATCAGCCTGATGTGGCGGAGGTGATTGCGCTGCAGTCGCATCACCGGCCTATGCCGCTGAGTCCAGAACAATGGCGTGCCGTCTTTGCGTTACGACGGATGCGACATGTGCCGGTCTATGTCTGCGAACCGCAGCCGCGTTCGCTGGCCAGGATTCGCCTGATGCTGAAGCTGGCAGGCATTCCCGACAGTCACTGCGTGTTCCTCAACGACATCGCACTGCCGCCCGGCGGCCACTGGATCGAACATCTGCTGCAACTGGCCAACGCCACGCCGCCAGCATTTCACGACCCGTTTGCGCAGGTGGCATGCATGACCGGCTGCGTGCCCGAGTTGCTGGTCAGTACGCAGGAACGTGCTGAATGCGAGCGCTGGCTGGTCGATCGCGGACTAGCCGGACATCCGCTGGTGCTATTGCAGCCGGCGAACAAACGCACCATGCGCTGGAATGGCGTGCGAGCGGCAAGCGACGACGACAAGTCGTGGCCGATCGCACATTGGGCCAGGGTGGTTGGGGCGATCCACGCCAAGCTGCCGCAAGCCCGTATTCTGCTTTGCGGATCGGCGGCCGAAGTGGAATATCTGGAAAGCATTCGCAAGACGATGGCGCAGCCGCACGTCGAAGTCGTCGCCAAAGACTTGCCGCTGTCCCGATTGAAAGCGTTACTGGCCGTCGCGCACAGCATGATTTCAGTGGATACCGGGCCGGCGCATATGGCGGCCGCGATGGGTTGCCCGCTGGTGGTGTTGTTCGGGTCGGTATCACCCTGCCATTGGACGCCGCGAGGCCGCGCGCCGGATGTTGTACGCGTGTTGGGCGGCCAGCCGTTCAATCGCGTCGATGCCATTGCCCCCGACGAAGTGATCGATGCCTGGCGCGAGTTGCCGGCACGCTTATCGGCCGCACCGTCCATCGACGCAGCATCGGCCTTAGCCGATACGCGTCTGTAGTCACCCCAACTTACTCGGAAGGCTGCGCCGGTTGGCGCAAGGTCTGACGCACGCTGGGAATGGCTCCTCCGCGTGCGGCCAACTCGTGCGCGATGTCGATAAAGCCCAGGTGTCGCGCCACATCCGCCGCGGTGCGGCCGAAAGTATCCGCCGCGTTGCGATCCGCGCCGCGCGCCAGCAAGACGCGGGCCGGCGGCAGCAAAGCATGCATGGCGCAGGCATGCAGGGCAGTCACGCCGCGCTGATCGGCATGCTCGATACGCGCACCGGCATCGAGCAGCACCGGCAACAGAGCCCCGATATGCGTTGCGTCGCACGGACTGCCCGGGCGCAAATGAGCGCCGAGCAACAAGAGCAGCGCCGTTTTGCCTTCGCTATCGGCCAGATTCGGATCGGCCTTGCGCTTGAGCAGCGCATCGAACAGGCGACGCGCGCGCAAGCTGTCGTTCTGTTCGAAGCCGAACTGCGAGCCGGCATGCAGTGCGCTATGTCCGCGCGCGTCTACGGCGTTGGCGTCGGCGCCGGCTTCCAGCAGTTGCTCGGCGATCTCGGGATAACCCTGCACGGCGGCAACCATCAAGGCCGTGGCATCGCCCGGCAGGCGTTGGTCCACCGTGGCACCGCGTTCAAGCAGCAAGGCCACTAGCGCTTCACGCCGCGCAGCGACGGCTGCGGCAAGCGGCGTCATGCCATTGCTGGCGCTGGCCCCTACATCGGCACCTGCATCGATCAGCGTTACGGCGACTTCGCGATGCCCGGCACCGCAGGCGTGCAACAGCGCGGTGGCGCCTTGCGCATCGCGCGCATCGACAGGGAAGCCGAGTTCCAGCAGACGGCGTACGGCGATGTCTTCGCCGTGCATGGTGGCGCGAATCAGATCGTCAGCGCGCAGCGGTCGGCGTGGGCGCTGCCAGCCGTTCCAGTCGAGCCAGCGTTCCAGCTCTGGATGTTCGAGTGCGAGCCCGAGAGGCGTTTCGCCGTTCGCATCGACGGCTTCGGCATCCGCGCCATGCGCCACCAGTGTGCGCACTAGCGGCAACGCATCGGCGCCGTGTTCAAGTGCGGCGAATAGCGGCGTCCGTCCGTTGCCGTCGCGGCTGTTCGGATTGCAGCCGCGGCTCAGCAATGCTTGCAGCAACGCAAGCTGGCCGTGGGCGGCCGCCAGGTACACCGGCGTGCGTTCGCGTTCGTCGGCGCCGAACGGATCGGCGCCACGCTCGAGCAAGGCCAGCGGCAATGCGGTCGCTTGAGGTGCGTTGTGCAGTCGGCCCAGGGCTTGCGAGAGTAGTCCGGCGCCGGCGGGAGTCGCGCCGCCATCGAGCAAATCTTCGATGGCTTCGGTGCTGTCGGGCAGCAGCGGCAGCAAGGCGTCGAACAAGCGACGTCCGAGCGGCGGAAGGATGGGATGGTCGCTGTCGATATCGTCGATCAATTGCGGTTGCAGGCGGGCTTCGGCCTGCAGGCCATGATCGAGTAGCCAGCGCCGCGCCGCGCTGAGGCCGGGTTCGGTGAGATCGAGATAGAGCTGTGCGAGTTGTGCTTGCGACCAATCGCGCGTGCGCGTCGCGAAGCTGGAAACGATCGCCCAATGTCCGAAGCGAAGCGCGTCGAGCAGGTGCGCCGGCGTATCGGCAC
This sequence comes from Dyella lipolytica, assembly GCF_030160075.1. Taxonomy (GTDB): domain Bacteria; phylum Pseudomonadota; class Gammaproteobacteria; order Xanthomonadales; family Rhodanobacteraceae; genus Dyella_B; species Dyella_B lipolytica. The sequence goes on along the minus strand of NZ_BSNQ01000009.1, from coordinate 789,703 downwards.
CTTCGGAAATCGCATCGAGATTCAGGCTGGCCGGTAGCGGCGTATCCGGATCGAGCAGCGCGACCAGATCCCAGCGACCGCTGGCGGCGGCGTGATCGAGCGCGCTGCGGCCGTTGCTGCCGGGGGTTTTCGGTTCGGCGCCGAGCGCGAGCAGGGCACGCACCGTTTCAACGTGTGCATGGGGTGACTGACAGGCCAGCGTCAACGCATCGCGGCCGTGCTTGTCGCGGGCACGCGCATCCGCCTGCGCCTCGGCAAGTAGTTGCACGACGCCGACGGCACCGGCACGAGATGCTTCCATCAGCGCCGTGCTGCCGTGATGATCGACCAGATTCACATCCGCACCCGCGATGCGCAGTGCGCGTGCGATCTGCTCGTGTCCCTCGGCGGCGGCGGTCATCAAGGCACTGCGTTGCTTGGCGTCGACGGCATTTACAGCTGCACGATGTTTCAGCAGCATCTTCACGCCCGTGACGTCGTCATCGGCGATGCCGGCAGCGGCGATCAGCGCCGGTTCGCCATGCGCCGGAGATGCCTTGGCACCGCGTTCCAGCAGGAATTGCAGCAAAGGCCAGTTGGCGGCGCGGCAGGCGATCGACAACGGACTGGCGCCGACCTTGTTGAGCGCGTCGATCGACGCACCCGCATCGAGCAGCATCGCCGCAACAGTGGGTTCGCCACTAAGTACGGCGCCGTGCAGCGGCGTGTTGCCGTCGGCATCGGCGGCGAGCGGATTGGCGCCGTTGGCCAGCAAGGTCATCACGGCGTCCGCGCGACCATGCCAGCTGTCGCGCGTGGCAGCCAGCAGCGGTGTGAGGCCACCGCTAGCGCGGTTGACGTCGGCGCCTTTGACGATCAGCGCGCGCAGCAGGTGCGGATCAGGCAACAGCGCAGCCAGCATCAGCACCGGGCGCTGGTCGCGATCGCCAGCGGTTGGCGCCGTGTTTGGATCGGCTCCGGCCTCGACCAGGGCGAGGGCGCGCGCGATGTCGCCCTGGCGGGTCGCAGCCAGCAATGCTTGCGCCTGTTCCGGCGTACCGGCCAGGCGTTCTTGTTCGCTCAGCTGAGGTGTGGAAGCGGGCGCCGCCGCAACCGGCGTCGTGGTCTCGGAACGCGGCGCATCACGCCGCCGCGATCGACGGCTCTCGCACAACATCACGCGCAGCGTGCGGTTGGCGATGAGCAGGCAACCCAAGGGCATCAGCACCACGGCATACAGCACCAGCGCAGCGGTGCGCATTTCTGTCGGCAGGACGCCGTACAGCCCGCTCAGCGCGATGGCAGCGAACGAGAGTATGAGCAGACTCAGTGCGCTGGGTAGGAAATGGCTGAAAAAATCTTCCTCGCGCGCAAGGTGCCGCCCAAACGCCACACTGCGCACCGTGGCCGTGAACAGCCACGAGCCTTCGTTGCTGCCGTGCGCGGGATAGGCGTCATCCCAGACAAACACCAGTGCAAAGGCCGGCCATAGGCGCCATAGCACCATCAGCGCCACGACCAGCGCGGCCGCCAACAGCAAGCTGGCGCCCAGTGTCGGGTGCTGGCTGAGTCGCAGCATCGGCCACGCGATCAGCAGGAATACCACCGCCACATAACAGGTGAGCATGGCCAAGTGCGCCGCACCGCGCCGCAGGGCAGTGCGGGTGAAGTTGGGTTCTGGATCGAATCCGATCGCGTGACAAACTGCGGTCATGGTCAACGTATTGGCCAGCAGCAGTGGGATCAGCGTGAGCGGATGGGCGCCGATGGCGGCGGCGATGGCGGCTGCGATCAAACCTGGCACGAACCAGATAAAGGAAGTCAGCACGGAAGATGAGCGGCGCGATTTAATGGGTGGCATGTCGGCGAGTATAGGAATCAGGGGCGCGTCAGACGGTAATCGCTTGTTAACGGTTATTCGTCATGGCGTTTGGGCGCCGCTTCCTGATCGAGCATGCCGGCGGTGGCGAGCGTTTCCTGCGGCGGCAATTGCAAGTGCCAGCCGCGCGTGCGCAGGTGTTCCATCACCACGGCAACGTCTTCCTGCGGCAGACGCCGTTGCACGTGCAACTCCACTTCCAGCACGAAACGCAAATCGCCGAGCAGCAAGGCCAGCGGCGCGGGCAACACCTCGAAGTTATCCTGGCGATCCAGCCACACATACGTGTCGGCCTTGCGCTGGCTGGCATAAACGAAACAATGCATGGCGATGCCCGCGGGGATGACCTGTGGCCGAAGGTTAGCAGTACCTATCGTCAGCGTCGCCCTCGGAGAACTTAGGCAGGCTCTCAGCACTCTCCTCTCGGCCCGCGCCGATTGCTGCAACTGCACTTGCATGCCCTGACTCGAGTCGGCACAGTGCCCGCCTGGGGTATCAAACGCGCGTATGAATTTCCGGCGAACCGCATGCCCCCGCTACGACCCGAGCCGTCAACAAAAAAGCAGGAGCAAGCGATGTCCATGTTTTCCCGTAACACCACCCGTTGTGGTGCCCGTCCGTTTGCGCTGGCCGCCCTCGGCCTGGCCATTGCAGGCGCCCTGGCAGCCCCGCAGCAGGCCCGCGCGAGCGCTTTTCAGCTGAAGGAAGACAGCGCCCAGGCTATGGGCCGCGCCTATGCAGGCTCCCTGGCCGCTGGTGGTGGTGATGTGTCTGTCGTGGCCAACGGCCCGGCATCCATGACCGACCTCAAGGGTACCTATTTCGAGGCGGACGTCACCGCCATCAACTTCAGCGCCCAATTCAGCGGCAGCGCCCACGACGTACTTGGCAACCCGATCAGCGGCAACAATGGCGGCGATGCCGGCACCACCATGCCGGTGCCGGCGTTTTTCTTCGAAACCCAGGTAAGCGATCGCTGGCACGTCGGCGCGGCGTTCACGGTGCCGTTCGGCTTCAAGACCGAATACGACAACGGTTGGGTCGGCCGCTACAACGCGATCGAATCGAAGTTCGAGTCGTTGGATGGCACGCTGTCGGCATCGTTTGATGTCGCCGACAACTTCAGCATCGGCGGCAGCGCCATCGCGCAGCGCACCAGCGCCACGCTGACCAATGCGATCAATTTCGCCAGTGTTGGCCTGGCCTTGGCGGGCCCGGGCAGCAAGCTCAATCTGCCTCCTAGCGCGGTGTACGGTTTGATTCCGCCAGGTACCGACGGGCAGGCACGCATCACCGGTAGTGACTGGGCCTGGGGTTGGCAGTTGGGCGGTCTGTGGAAGATCGATTCGCAGGATCGCCTGGCCTTCAACTACCGCTCCAAGATCAGCCACCGCCTGCAGGGCACGGCAGATTTCAATGTGCCGCAGAACGTGTCGACCCTGATCAACCAGCTGGCGCCCGTGCTGGGCCTGAATACGAGCAACCTGCCCTTCCAGAACACCAGTGGTACGGCCGATTTCACGACCCCGGCTGTGACGACCACCAGCTACTGGCATCAGGAAGATAAGTTCGGCTTCGGTGCAGACGTCAGCTACACCCAGTGGGACGTCTTCAAGAACCTCACCGTCAACTACGGCAATGCGGCACAGCCGGCCACCACCCAGGTGTTCGACTGGCACAACTCCTGGTACGCATCGTTCGGTGGCGAGTACTACCTCACCGACAAGCTGACGCTGCGTGGCGGTATCGGCTTCGACACCACCCCGACGGCTGCGGCGACGCGCGATGTGCGCGTGCCGGACGAGACGCGCAAACTGCTCTCGTTCGGTGTCGGCTACAAGGCGAGCGAGCACCTGTCACTCAATGCCTCGTATGCGCACATTTTTGTGAATCGCGCGTCGATCAACAACGACGTGAGCGCGACCGAAGACACCATCACCGGGACCTACGACGACTACGGCAATCTGTTTGCCCTGTCGGCCGTCTACAAGTTCTGATCGGTTGTACGCCGTACTCGACAACCTCTCCGCGCAAGCGGAGAGGTTTTTTCGTTTCTAGTCTAGGGCGCCTGAACGCGCCGACGGTTTTCAACCTCGACGCAGCAGAATCTCCAACATCTGCCGGAAGCGTTTGCCATAAGGCGGATTGAGCAGGCCGGCGCCGTTGAGACGGGCCTGATGGAACACCGGTTTCATGTGGGAGAACGTGCGGAAACCGGCTTCGCCGTGATAACCGCCCATGCCCGAAGGGCCAACCCCGCCGAACGGCAGATCATGCTGGGCGATGTGATAGATCGTATCGTTGAGCGTCACGCCACCGGCGTGAGTACGCGCCAGCACGCGATCGACTTTGCCCTGATCCTGTTCGAACAGATACAGCGCGAGCGGGCGCGGACGAGCGGCGACGTAGTCAATCGCTCCGTCGAGATCGTCGTAAGGCAGCACCGGCAGCAGCGGGCCGAAAATTTCCTGCTGCATCACCGGCATGTCGTCGCGCACATCGGTCAGCAGCACCGGCGTCAGCAGGCGCTGCGCTGACCGGTCGGACACGTCGCTGAGACGCTCGCTGCGCGCACCGGCCGCCACGGCGCCATCGCGCAGATCGGCCAGACGCTGATAGTGGCGATCGGTGGCGATGCTGGCGTATTGCTTGTTGTTGGCGAAGTCCGGATACAAGCGTGCCACGACATCGCGTGCCGTGGAGGCAAAACGTGCAAGCTCCGCTCGCGGCACCAGCACGTAGTCCGGCGCGATGCAGGTCTGTCCTGCATTGACCAGCTTGCCGAACACGATGCGTTCTACCGCATGCTCGAAACGTGCGCCGGGGCCGACGATGGCGGGCGACTTCCCGCCCAGCTCCAGCGTGACCGGAGTGAGATTCGCTGACGCCGAACGCATCACGTGATGACCCACGGCGGTGGAGCCGGTGAATAGCAGATGGTCGAACGGCAAGCCGGCAAACGCTTCACCGACCGACGCGTCACCATTCACTACGACGACTTCGTCGGGCTGAAAATGGCGCGCGACGAGCTCGGCGAACAGTTGCGCAAAACGCGGCGTGTACTCGCTCATCTTCACCATCACGCGGTTACCCGCGGCGAGCGCATCCACCAGCGGGCCCACAGCAAGGAACAGCGGGTAGTTCCACGGCACGATGATGCCGATCACACCCAGCGGCTGCGGCCTCATCTCGATCCGCGCAGGCAGAAAGGCCAGATTGGCCAGCCCGCGTTGCGGTCGCATCCAGCGGCGACCGTGGCGTAACGCGTGGCGGATCGCCGACAGGCTGGGGAAAATCTCCAGCATCTCGGTTTCCTCGCGGGGTCGGCAACCGAAGTCCGCGTTGATGGCGTCGGCGATCTCGGCGCGGTGCTCACGCACCGTCGCATCGAGCGCCTTAAGCCGTCGCGCCCGGGTCGCCCAACTAGGAAGGGGATCGCGCGATTGCGCATCACGCAGCCGGGCGAGTTCGTTGGACAGGTCGAGACGATCAGGCTGGTTCATGGCTGCTCAGAATTTTGTGCGCAGTTCCAACCCCCACGTCCGCGGCGGCGTGACGGTGGCGTAGGTGGTCCCAAAGACGTTGGTGGTGTAGTTGCCGATACCCGTCACATAGCGCCTATTGAAGATATTGTTGCCGTACAAGGCTACGCCCCAACGGTCGCCAGGGGTATGCCAATCCAGGCGAGCATCGGTACGCGTAGTCGACGTGCCGACCGTGAAATACGGCGTGACCAGGCATGACCCTTGCTCCTGGGAATCGCTGTTGCAGCGGGTTCGACCGCGATAGGCGTATTGCAGATCAAATTCCAGATCGCCGTTGGCGACGCCATGCCAGGTATAGGCAAGGCCGCCGGTCGCCGAGAAACTCGGTTCGCCGGTCGGTTGGCCGGCCAGGCTGACGCCGGAGGTATCGACGTACTTGAGATAGGTGCTGTCGATATAGGCGCTGGTGAAATTCAGGCGCAGCGCCTCGACCGGCTGCCATTGGGCTTCAAATTCCAGTCCGCTGGCTTCCTGATCGCTGGTGCTGACGATATAGAACGGAATGCCCGAGCCGGTGCTGTTCGGATCCAGCACCGAAGACTGCAAGTTGGTATAGCGGTAGTGATAGGCGGATGTGTTGAACAGCAGGTTGTATTCCGGCACCACCGTTTTGAGGCCGATTTCGTAGTTCCAGACCGTCTCGGGCGCATAGAGCGAACCCACCTGCAGACTGTTATAGCCGCCGGCCTTGTAGCCCTTGGTGATCGAAGCGTAGGCCATCATGTCCGGTGTGAACTTGTAGCTCAGTACTGCGCGCGGGCTGAAGTCGTGCCAGGAATGATTGGTCTCGACCGGAATACCGACGGCGTTCGGGAAGATGATGTTGCTGCCGAACGCATTCAGCGCGCCCTGTGCAGCGGGGGGCAGAATCGCGAAGATGCCGTTCGCTTTGAGCTCGGCGATGGTCTGGTCGAAGGCTGCTGCCTGGCGCGGTGCGTTGTACCAGCTGAATTCCTTGTGATCCTCGGTAAAACGCAGACCGGTAGTCAGGTCCAGATTGTCGTTGAGATGCCAGATGACGTCGCCGAACGCGGCATACGCCTTGAAATTGCCGTCATTGCTGATCTGCTCGCGCCACGGATCACCCAGCAGGTTGTACGGCAACCCGAACGCTGCCAGACCCTGGCTGATTTCCGTCAACGGCAAACCGACGCCCAACACGTTCTGCGCCAACGTATCGACACTGTCGGTGTTGATATTGGTCTGGCTGGTCTGGCGTGCTTGCTCGTAGTAGTAACTCGTGCCCGCCACCCAGTCGATGAGATTCGTGTTACCCGACAGCTTGAACTCCTGATACCAACTGTTGTTGTGTTCGATGTTGGCCGTGTCGAGGTACGTGACGATGTGATTGGTACCGTCGTTGTCCTCGTCGTTGAAGGTGTTGAAATGCCGCCACGCCGTCGTCGAAGTGAAGCTGCCCCAGCTGAATGAATGATCGATGGTCAAGGTGGAGCCGTTGAATTGACGCCTCTCGTCCGCCTCGATCGCATCGTTGTACAGCGGCGCCGTCAGCGGATTGATATAGCTGGAGGTTTGCAATGGAAACGGCGGGCGCTGGTAGACATCGTTCGACAGCGCGACCACGCCGATCGCCGGCTGCGGCGGCTGGTTGAGCCGCTCGTGATCCCAGGACCACAGCACGCGCGTATCGGGCGTGATGTTCCAGCGGTAGACCATGCGGCTACCCCAGTCATCGTTCTTGCCGTAATGCTGACCGTTGGCCTGATCCTTGATCCAGCCATCGCTCTGGTTGTCTAGCACGCTGATGCGCAGCGCCATGTCTTTGTTGATCGGTATGTTGAGCAGCGCGTTGCCATAGCGCTCGCCTTCGTTACCGATGCGCACCACCGCTTTGCCTTCGAATTTATCGGTGGGTTCGTTAGTCACGATCGAGATCGCGCCGCCTGCCGCATTGCGGCCGAACAGCGTGCCTTGCGGACCCTTGAGCACCTCGATGCGCTGCACGTCGTTGAACGCCAGCAATGCGCCGCCGGAACGTGCCGCGTACACACCGTCCACGTACACGCCTACCGCCGATTCCGTACCCACGCCGAAGTCGCTGGTGCTGACGCCGCGCAATGAGTAGTTCGGCTGCGTGGGCTGGCTGCCAGAGACCACCAGGCCCGGCACGAACAGCGACATCTTGCTCAAATCGGTGGCGGCAAGCGTATCGATCTGCTTGGCAGTGATGATTTGCAGCGGGATCGGTACCTGCTCCATTTCCTGCGTGCGGCTCTGTGCCGTCACCGTGATATTGCCCAGCTGCTTGGCCTTGCTCGCATCCGGCTGGCTCTGTGCGTTGGTGCCGGTGTTTTGCGCGGCGTCGTCCGCAAATGCCGGTAGCGGCGCCCACATCAGCAAGGCGGCGCCACCTAGCAGCAGGTAGCGTACGCACGCGGGCAATGCTCGTTGACGCATGGTCATCTGGTTTCTCCCCTCAATGGCGAATCGCGCGGCCTTGGTTAGGCCGCTGCTTACTCTTGTTCGTTATTAATGAAGCACGACGCAGTCTCCCGGCTGCGCCGCAATCCACGCTTTGATCAGCGCCAGACCTTCCTTATGCACGGTACTGCGTCCGATCTCCGGCATCATCGTTCCGGGCACGGTGGAGCCGAGCCGGTACGGCAGAATCGAATCATCCGGATGACCGGGCACGATGTCGAACATATGGTCGCCCGTGCCTTGGCCCGCCGCGGTCGGCGGTTTGCATAGACCAAGGTGGCGATCTTCAGGCGTAGCGATATCCAGCGTCAGGCCCGTGGTGTTTGCCGCGCCTTTGGGGTTGTGGCAATGACCGCAGTTGATGTCGAGATAGGCGCGAGCACGTGCATCCAGCGAAGCGTTCGTATCCATCCAGTTTGCATTGCGCGGCGCATCGGTCGGTGTGGGTGCGCCGGTGAGGTAGCCCACTCGCATCAAATGCGCGAGTTCGTTCTCGTCGCCGTCGGCATAGCGGTAGTCGCGATTGAGATGACGTGCTTTTGGACCGATCGGTTGCAGCGCACGCGTGGTCCAGTCGTGCGCGTGGCAGCTCACGCACTGGCTCTGGTCGGGTACCACATAGTTGAAGTTTTCGCGTTCGCCGGTGTCGCTCACCAGGGTCAGCGCCTGAATGTCGCCGGTGCGTGCGAGGATGGCCTCGGTCTGGTCTGCATTCCATACATAAGGAATCGCCACCCAGCCATCCTTGCGACGCACCAGCAGGCGTGTCTCGATCAGATGCACGTTGGCAAGACTCAGGCCCTGTCCCGCGAAATCGCGGCTGGTGTCGTAGGTACGCGCCACATCGGTGGCATTGCGCGTCGCGCCCTTCGGCAAGGGATAGAAAAACGTCTTGCTGATGATGGTGCCGACTGGGAAATCGAACGTATCGGTGGGGCTGTATTTGGCCGACACACCCTTGGGCATCCAGATCGTGCGCAGCTTGTGCGCGTAATCGGTGAACAGCGGCGTGTTGAGCTCATAAGGAACCACGCCGTCGTTCAACTGCAATACGCCATCACGCGCCTCGACCACGTGCCAGTCGCTCAGCTTCGGTGGAAAACCATCGTCATGAAACGCCACCGGATCCATCCCGCGATGACAAGCCGACAGGCACAACAGCGCGAGCAATAGCAGCCCGCGCATCCACATCTTCATCTGCATGGACTACGTACTCTTAGACTTTCGGTTCCGGGTTCAGCACGACCGGCGGCAGCTTGGGCAAGGTGCACTGGTAGGGCTTGGTATCCGTACTCGGATTTTTGTATTCATGCGGACCATCGGCATTGAGTACACCGTTCACGTCCTGAATGCAGATGCGGTCGTTTGCCGGCGGCAGACCATCCACCAGGTCTTTCTGATCCGCATAGCCATCCCACAGTACATCCGGGAATTTGCCGGTGAGACCGTATACCGCCGTCTTCAGCGTTTTCAGCTTCAGCCCGTCCGGTGAATCGCCGCCGCCCGTGATGCGATTGCCGTAGACGTAGATACCCTTGGGATACGGGTTGTAGTCGGCGGCTACGCCGGTCGCGTTGTAGTAATTGGTAGAGAAGTAACTGGAGATGATGATGCTCGCCGTCTGGTTGTCGGCGATATCGTTATCAAAGATCTCGACCTTGTCGTTGGAATTCACCACCACGCCCGAACCGGCCGGCACGCTCGCCACGGCCGCGCCCTTCTTCGCAAAATTGCCGGTGTTGTTGGCAAACACCTTGTTGTGGAACACGCGCGAGGCATGGCCGGCCTGCGACAGGTTGGGCATGTTGAAAACCAGGATGCCGCCGGTGTTCTTGGTCGCCGTGTTGTCGTACACATCGGCATTCACCGAGTTCTCGATCTCGATACCCGCCACATTCTGCTCGGCGCGATTGCGCCGCACGACAATATTGTTGGATTGACCGACGTAAATGCCGGCGTCCGATGCGCCGATGACCACGGAGTCTTCCACCAGCACGTTCTGCGTCTTCACCGGATAAAGACCGTACGCGCCGTTCGTACTGCTGGGCCCATTCGTCCATTCGATGCGCACACCATGGATGGTGATGTTCTTGCCCTGGTTGATCTTCAGCGCATCGCCCATCGTGTCTTCGATGGCGAGGTTCTCGATGGTGAAGTCGTTGGCGTTCACCAACAGGCCCTCGGGGCCTACTACCTGACCTTTGAACGAGAGCACGGTCTTGTCCATGCCGGCGCCGCGAATCGTCACGCCATCGGTACGCAAGCTAAGGCCGCGCTTGAGCGAGTAGTGGCCGGCGGGAATGTCGATCACGCTGCCGGGCTTGGCATCCAGCAGCTGTTGTTCGAGCTTGCTTTCGAACGACGCGTCGTTCTGATTTTGCAGAGCCGCTTCCTGGTGGCCGCAGCCAGCCAGCAGCAGCGCGACGGCGATCAGCGTATGGGTCTTGCGCATGTTGGTCTCTCCCTCGCACCCTGCGGTGCTGTACGCATGCACTGTCACGCATGTAGGCGATGCCGGGGAGGGCAAACGGGACTGGGATGGGGGGCAGATCGGCCAGTGTTATCACGGTATAACCGTGGTGCGCCTCCCAGCATCCGCTGCTGCTTCGCCTTGGTCGGGATGTTGAGCTATTGCAAGACATTCAAGTCTGGCTTGCAGAGATGTCGCTTTTCCGGGTCATTTCTTCCCTATACCTTGAGAACACCTCAAGTGTTTCGGGAGATCGCCATGCGCTCGACCTGGGTTGATCAGCTGTTCCGGCCTATTCACGGCGGTGACCTCGAATCGGCCATGTTGACAGGGGGAGTAGCCGCCTTTTCGCCATCGCGCACTTCCGACAAAAGCCGCGTCAAAGTATCTCGCGAGGTAACTTTGAAAAGGTCCGCTCGCCTGTGTCTTGGCATAGGCGACGGCAGTTTGCGCAGGCAGTGAATCAGGAGCCGCCGTTAGGTTTCAGCTCGTCATCCCGGATGTCGCCGGGATGACGAGCTATCTACAACGTGGACTATCCGGGCCCAAAGTAAACAGCTACTTGGCTTTTGCTTCTTGGTTTAGCGCACACCGCCGCCAGCAAACAAATGCTCGCCGGTCAGCCAGTAGGAATCGTCGGACGCCAGGAATACGGCGATCGACGCAATGTCATTAGGCTGGCCGATGCGACCCAGCGGTGTATGCGAAATGGCTTCGGCATGGAAGTCGGAGCCAATAAAACCGGCCGCGTGTGTGCCTTCCGTTTCGACCATGCCCGGGTTCAGCGCATTGACGCGAATCTTGCGCGGGCCGAGCTCACGCGACAGCACGCCGGTAATGGCATCTACTGCACCCTTGGTCGCCGTATAGACAGCACTTCCCGGCGGCACGATGCGTGTAACAAGGGAGCCGATATTGATCACGCTGGCGCCTTCGCCCAGGTGCTTGGCTGCGGCCTGAGTCGTTAGCAGCAACCCGAGAACATTCACATTGAACTGCTTGTGATAGTGCTCTTCGGTGATCGCGTCGAGAGGGGCGAACTCATAGACGCCCGAGTTGTTGACGAGGATATCCAGCCGGCCGAAGTGCTTGACCGACTCATCGACGATCGCTTGTGCGTCGGCGGCCTTGGAGACATCGCCACGCACGGCCACCGCCTTGCCACCGGCCTTGCCGATCTCGGCAACCACGGCGTCCGCGCCGGCCTTGCTGGAGGCGTAATTCACGACGACCGACGCGCCTTCGGCGGCTAGCGCCTTGGCGACGGCCGCGCCGATACCTTTGGATGCGCCGGTAACGAGGGCGACTTTACCTTTGAGCTTGCTCATGACGATTCCTGCTGATGGGTGGGGGCTGAAGGAGTTCTGAATTCCAATAGTTCGCAACATATGAACTATAGAACTATTTGTCAAGGGACTGGTAAACTGCGTGTCATGAGGCCCTTGATTCATCCATCGATCGAAGACATCTCCGTGGAAGGCATCCTCCACGCCCTGTCCGATCCCGTGCGTGCCGCGATCTATATGGAGCTGGCGGTTTCCAGCGGCGCTTCTACTTGCTCGGACTTCTTGCAGATCAAAGAGCGCAACATCCCCAAGTCGACGCTGTCGCAACACTTCCGCGCGTTGCGGGAGGCGGGTCTGATCCGCAGCGAACGACAAGGCGTGGAAATGTTCAACACCACGCGTTGCAGCGAAATAGAACAGCGCTTTCCGGGTTTGATACCCGCCATTTTGAAAGCGCATGCCGTGCAGGCTGCACATGGGGCAAAGCGAAAGCGCGCGGCTGGGAAGGCGAAAGCTGGCTGATGCAGATGCGCGTCAACTCGCGTTGAGCTGCCACTGTCTTTAGCGTTGCGGCGCGTCGCTCGAACCGCCGTCATGACAATGTCGGATTTCGCGATCAGCATGAAGCGGTTATTTCGCCAACGGATTATCATGGCCAACACTATGCGCTTACGCAAAGTCATCGGGTTATGAACGCGCATGCGATTACGGTCCGCTCGGGCGAGCTTGTTGCGTTGCGCCTCTTCGACATTGCCTATTCGATCGATCTTGCGCGATCCGAAATCCTATGGGCCGCGCACGTAGGCGGCGCAATCAGTCGCACATCGCTTTCCAGCACGCCAACCAAGGCGATTGCGTTCGATATTCCCCCGTTGCGTCTATCACTGGGCAAGACCACGTTGAGGCTAGGCTCCCAAGAGGTTGCCGCGGAGATATCCGTGCGTTTGTACGACTTCGGCGTGGCGGCACTGGCTGTTCGCGTTGCTGTCGCGGATATCGCATGGGGCGCCTTCGTCACGCAGTTCAACGCGCTCGATCAGGCCGTCGGACCCAACGCTCCGGAGGAATTCTGGACCGCCTTGCTGGACCGCGTGCGTGCGGTGATCTTGCCGGCGCTGGATCGACCAGCGTCCGACACACGTCTGCAAGAGGATTATCTGCTTGGCGTCGTACACGCCCTCAATGAGCCACTCAACGCTGCGGCACTCAGCGAACAAGTCGACCTACATGGCCTTCTTTCTGGAGAAACACGACAGCTGTCCACCGCATCACGACGCGACCTGCTTGCGCGTAGCTATTCTTACTATGCCGATGATCTAGTGGTGCTGACCTGGGATCGCGCCTTTATCTACGAACCGCGCGGCGATTCCGACGTGGCGGACGTGATCGAGGTGGCCAATGCGCAGCTCGTGGAGTTTCGCTATTACGACACGCTGCTGGACGACGAATTGCCCCGCATGTACGACCGCGTCGAAACAGCGAGGCGCCTGGTGTCCCTGCTCGCATCGCGGCGCTTTGCCCATCTGGCGCGCCACTTGTACACGCTGGTGGCGGAAGTCACCCAGCTGACCGAGAAAGTCGATAACGCATTGCAAGTCACGGAAGACGTTTACCTCGCGCGCGTCTACAGCGCCGCGCTTGAACTGTTCAAGGTGCCGACGCTCAGCGCCTCGGTGGATCGCAAGCTGGCCATCATTCGGGACACGTATGCCGCGCTTTATGCGGAGGCTTCCAGCAGGCGTGCCGAATTGTTGGAAATCACCATCGTCGTTCTCATCATTCTGGAGATTGCGGTGACTATGGTGCTGCATCACTAATACGGCGAAAGTGGAGGCGAAATAATCACTTCGCAGTCAATCGACCTCGTCAACTGGCGTTGCCGGACTAGCTGGCGCGCAAAATGCGTCGAGACCTGAGTGATCGGCACCGCTGACGTCCCGACAAAGGAATATGCTGGGAGAGTGACCTGCCCAAGGAGAACCGTCATGACCAGCGTTTCCGGTAAGACATCGAATGGCTTCACGTACGAAGGCGACTACGAGCATGCAAACTCAGATCGCGTCACCTGGACCGCAACATACAGGCGCGGCGGTCATTTCTATGGAATGCGGCACGGTCGTGTCAACGAACTGCTAGGTGTTCCTGTCGCCGAGGTCGATACAGCCGTAAAGGACGACATCGAGTCGACATGGACCCAGTCCAGCTAAATACGGTTCCAGCCATAGGTCGAGCCGTCAGGCCATGGCGCCGGTCAGCGCGCCGGTGGCATGTCAGGTGAAGGTTGAAGGTGCGGCCACCGTTATTTCCATTGCACCGAAGCGAGCAATCCAGAAAGACCGATCCAGCACAGTTGCACGCCGATGCAAAAGATCACAAACGCAAAAAGGCGCATGGCGACCTGAGTGCCGACCTTGCCAAGCAATCGCTCGAAGGCGCCGGCAAAACGTATGCATAAATAGATGCTTGCGCAGAGAACGATCAGCGCCGCTCCCACCCCGGCGAAGTGCCCAGCGGAAAGGCCTTCCTTCGGTGAACCCGTGCCGAGCGCAATAGCCACGGCAATCGATCCAGGACCCACCGTGAGCGGGAGCGTTAACGGATAGAAGGCCTTGGAGGCCATCGATGTGTCGCTCTTGCTGGCCTGCAGCGCTTGCGTTTGATCGTCGGTCTGATCGTCATTGGGCTCTTGCAGCAGGTTCCATCCCGCCATGGCGATGATCAGGCCGCCCGCCACGCGGAGCACGGGAATGGAGATTCCAAAAAACGAAAGCACATACGCGCCGATGGACAGCGACACCAGCAGGATCACGAAGCTGTTCAAGGTGATGCGCCGCGCCAAATCGTTGCGTTCTGCCTGCGTCGCGCGAGGAACCAGGCTAAGCACGATGAGTGCGGACGCCGGCGGGTTGATGATCGGAAACAAACCAGTGACGAGCAGCAGAACGGTTTGGATGAAGTCATGCAACATGGCTTACGGCCCTCCGATGGACGGTAAAGCTCGTGCGTGGCGTTGAATGTCTACTTCTGGCCGATGGTGACGCTTATCGTGCTAGTTCGGTTAAGGCCGGCGCTGCCGACCCTAACCATTGTACGTTCGTTCTAACGATCCGGTCAGGGAGTTAAGCCGAATTAGGGTGCTTTGCCCGCATGGATGTTCTGCACGATCGACAGCGACTTCTTCATGTGTTGATCAGGCGAAAGGTGATCGGCGTCTGAGGAAAGCGTTGCGACGATCTGACCGTTGCTGGCGATAACGAAGGTCACCCGCTCTATAAAGGCGTGATCGATCGTCGCGCCGCGCACATCATTCAGCCCTGGCTGCGCCGCCTCTGTCTGAAGGTTATAGGCGGCTGCGACCTTGCTGTCCGTATCCGAGGCGACTGGAAATTTTCCGGCGCAATAACTCGGATCGGACGAAAACTGGTTGAGACGTTTGATGCTATCGGCCGACACCCCGATGATGGTGGCGCCCGCTGCGTCGAACTTGTCCTTGTTGATCGCAAAAGTATGCGCTTCGAGATCGCAGCCGCCGGTATAAGCCGATGGGTAGAAGTAAAGCACTACCGGTCCTTTTTTCAGGGCGTCTTTGAGTGAAAAGGTGAAGTCCTTGCCAGCCAGGCTGGCCTCGAGGGTGAAATCGGGCGCCATGGTGCCCGATTTGAGCGCGGCAAAGGATGGCGTTGCCAGGAGAAGCGCGGCCAGCACGCTAACCGTAAACGCAGAACGCTTTTTCATGCCTAATATCCTCTTGATAGATAACAAGTATCGCGAAAAACCTATTTGTAAGCCCGTACATAGGGGCGGTACAAGTGTGTTTGTGCCCATATCTTGCGCAAAGGTTTCAATCCTGAGCCATCCTGTGTTTCGTTTTTCGACGCTATTCCTGGAGATTACTCACCGTGTCGCACTATTTCGGGCCTCTGCTCACGCGCCCCATTGCCGAGACACTGCTGGCCGCACGCGATGGCGGTGTGGGCGAATGGATCGGATCATTGGATCTGGGCCGCTCAAACGACAGCGCGCCGCTACAGCCGGACGCTTGGCAGTGGAGGGAAAAGAGCTACCCGTATCCACATAAACTGAAAGACCGCACGATCTATTTCTGGGACGGCGACGAGTTTGCGCCGGTTTCGCGCTTTTCCGGCTCGCTGATCAAGCTCGTACCCACCGAGTGGGGCGCGCCCACCTTCGAGATCGACGGCATCAAGATGCTACCGACTGCGAAGGAATCGCCGTTTGAGGATGCGCGCCGCAAAGTGGCGCTGGTTGAGCCGCACGGCAAGGTGCTGCTCGATACTTGCGGCGGCCTAGGCTACTTCGCTGCTTGCTGTCTGGAGGCTGGCGTGGCGCGCATCCACTCGTTCGAGAAGAACCCCGACGTGTTGTGGCTGCGCACACTCAACCCGTGGTCGCCGGATCCGGACGAACCAGCCTACGGCGGCCGCTTGCAGCTCACTCACGCGGATGTGTCACAAGCGATCACACAGATCGCTGACGCCTCGGTGGATGCACTGCTTCACGACCCCCCGCGTTTTGGCATCGCTGGCGAGCTCTATTCACAGGCGTTCTACGATCAACTCGCGCGAGTGCTTCGCCGCGAAGGGCGCCTGTTCCACTACACCGGTAGCCCCAACAAGCTCACCAGCGATCGTGACGTCCCGCGCGAAGTAGCGAAGCGTCTGGAGAAAGCAGGTTTCAAGGCGCAACTGGCGCTGGATGGCGTACTGGCGACACGGCGCTAAACAGTGTGATCAACTTAGGGTGCTGCGTCGAGTACAAATCGGCGCAATCTAATAGTGCCGAACAATGTCCAGCTCTGGCTGAACGCAGCCCTTGCTATTGCGCCTGTACATCTGCACGCTAGCTCCCGCTAGGACGAATCTATCGCGGAACATCTGATTTACACGTCAATCACCACACCAACTCATCGCACGGTCTCTGACAATGAAAGTTACAGTCAAGAAGATATTGAGTTTGATGGGTAAAGTTGTGTTGTACGTCTTAGCTGCCGTGGGTGTTCTTCTTCTGCTCGCGGAGCGTCTGCATGAAACTCCGTTTCTGAATTTCGTACGCTCCTTGATGTGAATGTATTAAGGAGCCTCGCATGAAAGCGCGCGAAAGTGGCATGCCTGAAGAGGCCAGTTGGGAGAGCTTCTTCGACGCCGAGGCGGTCACCGATAGGTTGCTCGGCAAGGAGGGTGTGGCCGGTAATCTGGTCGAGTTGGGTTGCGGTTACGGCACCTTTACGATTCCTGCCGCTTTGCGCACGCGAGGTATAGTCACGGCGCTGGACATCGACCCCGACATGGTTGCTGGTGTCCAGCAGAAAGCTGCAACTTTGCGGTTACCCAACATCCGTGCCGAAGTGAGAGATTTTGTCGCTCAAGGAATAGGGGTGGACGCGCGTACGCAAGCCCATGTCATGGTGTTCAATCTGCTGCATTTGGAACAGCCTATTGTGCTGTTGCAGGAGGTCCATCGGGTGTTGCACACGGGTGGACGAGTCTCGATCATTCATTGGCGTAGCGACATTCCGACGCCTCGGGGGCCTTCCTTGGCGATCCGACCGCGCCCCGATCAGTGCCTAACCTGGTTGGAGAAGGCGGGCTTTCTCGATGCCGCATTCGTCGATATACACGCTCTCTGCCCGTATCACTTTGGCTTGGTTGCCCGGCGCTAATCGATACAGAGCATCCCTAGGAGTACGCGATGGTTTCCACTACCGCAGGCAAGAAAGTGGCACTCATCACCGGGGCTTCCTCGGGGATGGGCAAGGCATTCGCCAAGGCGCTGCTAGCCGAAGGCTTGATCGTCTACGCGGCAGCTCGCCGGGTAGATCACATGGATGATTTGGTGACGCTCGGAGCCATCGCTATCAAGATGGACATTACCCGCGACGACGACGTCCAGGCAGCAGTCAAACGCATCGAAGAAGATCACGGCAGCGTGGATGTCTTGATCAACAACGCAGGCTTCGGCCTGTACGGTGCCATGGAAGAGACCTCGTTGGCGGATGCGCGCTATCAGTTCGAGGTCAACCTGTTTGGTATGGCGAGGCTTACCCAACTGCTGCTGCCCGCGATGCGTAAAAAACGGGCCGGAAAAATCATCAATATTTCCTCCATGGGTGGAAAGATATACACCCCGCTGGGCAGCTGGTATCACGCCACCAAACACGCGATCGAAGGCTGGTCGGATTGTCTGCGACTGGAGTTGAATCCGTTCAATATCGACGTGGTGATCATTGAGCCCGGTGTGATTGCCACGGAATTTGGTAGCGTCATGATGAATCCCATGCTCGAGCGGTCCGGAGCCGGCCCTTACAGCAAAATGGCTCACGCCATCGCATCTGCGACCAAAGCCTCTTACGAGAAGGGCGCCGCTTCGGATCCGCAAGTGATCGTGGATCTGATGGTGAAGGCGATTCGCGCGGACAAGCCAAAGACCCGCTATGTCGCAGGAAAGTACGCGAAGCCGATGATGTTCATCCGAAAATGGTTGGGTGACCGCGTCTTCGACAAAGTCATTCTTTCGGCGGTGAAGTGAGGAAGCGCGAACCTTAATATGTGTGGTTAGAATCGCACTTATCGACGATGGTTCGTTTCCCCGCGATCCAGGAGCAATCACACATGCGCCTACCCATGGCTGTAGGGTTGTTTGTTCTTTCTCTTGCGGCGCCGGCATGGGCGCAATCCGTACCTGCGGCATCCAGCACTGCGCCCGCGCCGTCTCGCGCCAATGTGCCGGTGCTGCAAGCCATCACGGTCACTGGCGTACAACCGGGACCGGGCTTGTGGAAAGTAAGCAAGGGCGACCACGTCATGTGGGTGCTCGGCACACTGTCGCCGTTGCCCAAGCACATGGAGTGGCGATCGACGGAGGTGGAGCAAATGATCGCGCATTCGCAGGAGCTGCTCGAATCACCGTCAGCAGAATTGACGGTGGATGCGGGCTTTCTCAGCAAGTTGGCGCTGCTGCCTTCCGTTTACGGTGCGCGCAAGAATCCCGGCGGTGCGGATCTGCAACAAATTCTTCCGCCTGACATGTATGCGCGTTGGGAAGTAGCGAAGCAGGATTATTTCGGCAACGACAAGGGCATTGAATACTGGCGACCGATCCTGGTGGCGATGAAGTTGTATCAGAAGGCATTGGACAAGGCGGGCCTAACCAATGCGAGTGATGTCACGAACACTGTGAAGAAGCTGGCAGAAAGGCACGATGTAAAACGTACGCCTGTCAGCTATCAGCTAGTCGTGGAACATCCGCGGGATGCGGTGGAAGCGATCAAGCAAACCAACCTGCATGACATCAGTTGTTTCAATCAGACCCTGGATACGGTCCAGAACAATATGGGTGCCCTCACCGCGCGCGCCAATGCCTGGTCGACCGGCGACATCCAGAGCTTGCGCAGCTTCGCGCTGAACGATCGCCACGAATCCTGTGTGATCGCCGTGGTCAATGCCGATTTCGCACAGCAATTGGGGCTGCACGATTTGCCCGAACGTATCGAAGGTGTCTGGCTGACTGCCGCCCAGGCGGCGCTGGCACGCAACGCCCAGACCTTTGCGGTATTGCCGATGGAGCAAGTGTTATCTCCCGATGGCTTTCTTGCGCATCTAAAAGCCAAGGGATACACGGTGCAGTCGCCGGATGAGCTGGACCAATAGGGGCGGCTCCCTGGCATTCCAGGTCCTGATACAGTGGGCTGGGGTGCATGGAGTTCAGTCAATCAAGGGGGAAGGAATGAAACGGTTCTATCTAGTGCTTGTTGCACTGCTGCTGGCGTGGGCGGGTGGCACGGCCGTCGCGCAGCAGCAGAGTCCGCTTGCCGCATTGCCGTGGCAGATGGGGCCGGCGACGGTCAAGCTGGGCGACCGCGCTACGCTGAATGTTCCCGACGGTTACGCGTTTCTCGATGCGGCCGGGAGCAAATCGCTCAACGAGATTCTGCACAACCCGCCGGTCAACGGGGATCAATACACACTTGCGCCCAAGACCCTAAATTGGATCGCGTTCTTCGCTTACGAAGACATAGGCTATGTGAAGGACGACGAAAAACTCGACCCGGACACCATCCTGCAGTCGTATCGCGATGGCACGGCGGAGGGCAATAAGGAACGCAAGGCGCGTGGATGGGATGAACTCAACATCCTCGGCTGGAGTGCAAAGCCGGAATACGACGCGCAGATCAAGTCGTTGGCCTGGTCCATTCTGCTCGAGGATGCCGAAAACCATAAGCACATCGTGAACTACAACACACGATTGCTGGGGCGACGTGGCGTAATGGATGTAACGCTCGTCACTCGGCCAGAAAAACTTGCAGCGGCCATCGACGACTTTAAAAACACCCTGCCAGGGTTTCAGTATTCGCCGGGCGAGAGCTATGCCGAATACCGTCCCGGCGATCGCGTGGCGGAATACGGTCTGGCGGCGCTGATCACCGGCGGTGCGCTGGCGGTCGCTGCCAAGAAGGGCTTGTTTACGGTGATCGGCGGCTTCCTGGTGGCGGCATGGAAGTTCGTGCTCGCCGGCTTCGTTGCACTGAGCGCCTGGTTCAAAAACTTCTTCAAGAAAAAACAGCAGCCCTGATGATCTTGCATGATGGGCTGCTGTTATTGGGCGGAGTCGTCGCGCTGTATCTATACGACTCCGCGCTGCTGCTGTATCACAACGAAGTCATTCTCATAAGCAGTCGCCGTGGATGCCGCATCTCCGGTGGATCGGCATTCGAGCTGGGCGGTAGGTACGTCTTCCTGCCGCTTCCGCTCTTCCCGCATCAACCTTTGTTTCGATTGACTTGGCCGCAGCAAGGGGTGTTTGACGGAAGCGTGCAGCCCGTTCGGTTTCACCGCGTGCGGGTTGCATTGGAAGTTATTGCGCCATGGACGTTGTTGCTGCTGGCGCTTTTTGTCGTCGGCTTGCCATATGTGTTGTTTGTATCGCGTAACGCTACGGCGTTGCTGGCGTGGCTCGCGGTTGTCTATGCGGTGATTGTCGTTACGTTGATGCAGGTCTATCGCTATCGCAAGGCGCTGAATCTTTCCAGCCGGGCGGTGGCGGCGATTGCGCTGGATGCTGTGCTTTGTGCGCCGTTCGCGTTGAACGTCATCCGGAAAATCGGTTTGCGTCAACGCGTCGACGTCGATTTGCGCACCGTGGCAGCGACCATGCTGCCTGCGCCGGCGTTGCATGATCTCACTGGCATTCTCCGTGAGCGCATCAAGACCAGCCTCGGATTCGTCGATCCCGATACCGCTGCGTCCCGCGCATTGGATGCTTATCTGAATTATTTCGAGGGTTTGCGGAAATGACAGCTTTGGACATGGTCGTTATCGCCGCAGGCCTGTTTTTCGGCTACCGCCTCGTCAGCAACTATCTGTCACCCAGTACGGGCGACAAGCAGGGACCCTCGCGTGCCAACGCCGCCGATTCGGCACGTCAAAACTGGGAACAGCATTGGGCATCGCCAACTGCGAAAGTGCCGACGTGGTTCGATGTGCTTGGTGTTGCCGAAAGTGCGGATGTTGCGGAGATCGAGCGCGCGTATCGGGTCAAGATGAGTCAATACCATCCGGACAAAGTGGCGCAGCTGGGCGAGGATATTAGGCAGCTGGCCGAGGCGAAATCCAAAGAGATCAATGCTGCGTATGACACAGCGATGCGGCTGCGTAGGCGTTAAATGGTTCTGCTGGAACCCGTCTTGCCGCACAGTTAAGCGCCGATCCTTCTCCCTTCGGGAGAAGGTGCCGAGAGGCGGATGAGGGTACGAGCGGAGCGTTGAAGCGAGAGATTTAGATTTCGCGCAAGGTCGTACCCTCACCCCAACCCCTCTTCCTCGCTCCTCAAGGCGGGGCCATCCATGGCCCCTCCCCGCGTCCGGAGGGAGAGGGGCTAAGGCATCGCGATCATCGCGATGGTTCGAGTCTTGTGAATCAGGCGCTAGCCCGATTCAGCGCTTCGATTTCATTGGCGGCCAACGACAGCTTCACCGCGCCGACCAATTCCTGCAGCTGCTCCACACTGGTCGCACTGGCAATCGGTGCTGTGATGCCGGGTCGCGCCATCAGCCACGCGAGCGCCACTTGCGCCACCGTCGCCTTATGCGCGGCGGCGATCTCATCCAACGCGGCAAGCACTTTCAATCCACGCGCGTTGAGGTACTTCTTCACCGAACCACCGCGCGCGCTACTCTTGGCCAGGTCTGCTTCGCTGCGGTATTTGCCGCTGAGAAAGCCGCTGGCCAAAGCGTAGTAATTGATCACGCCAATGTTTTCCTGGCGAATTAACGGCTCGAGTTCCTGTTCGTAACCGGCGCGGCTGACCAGGTTGTATTCGGGTTGCAGGCTTTCGTAGCGCGGCAGCTTGTGTTCTTTCGAAACCTTGAGCGATTCAGCGAATCGGTCGGCACCGTAGTTGGATGCGCCGATCGCGCGCACTTTGCCTTCCGCGATCAGTTGCGCAAACGCACCCAAGGTCTCGTGCAACGGCACCGTGGCGTCGTCCGCATGGGACTGGTACAGATCGATATGGTCAGTCTGCAAGCGTTTGAGCGAACCCTCTACCGCCTGGCGGATGTTCATCGGTGATAGGCCGGGATGCTCGGCCCACTTGCCCACCTTGGTAGCGATCACCACGCGATCGCGCTTGCCGCTGCGCTTGAGCCATTTGCCAATGATCGTTTCCGATTCGCCGCCGCGGTTGCCCTGCGCCCACGCCGAATACACATCGGCTGTATCGATCAGGTTGAAGCCAGCGTCGACGAAGGCGTCGAGCAGTTCGAATGAGCGTTGCTCATCCACGCTCCAGCCGAACACGTTGCCGCCGAAGGCGAGCGGGGCGATGGAAAGGGCGGAGCGGCCGAGTTGACGCAGTTGCATAGGGAAATCCTCGGAACAGAGTGAACCGATGTGCCGCCGTGCGGCGGCACATGATGCTTCCGAGGTGGGTACCTATGCGAATGTAATCAAGCGCAGCAGGTGGAGTCTCGTTTCTCGCAACGGCTGGACAACGGTAGCTGCGTAACGTCTACCTCTACCTGTTGTGGTCGTGCCTGGCATTCACAGGACGGCGCATCGGGGCGCCAGCTCAGTTTGCCGGGGGTCGCGTGACCGTGCAGGAACAGCAGATCGATCCATGGCGAACGCATGGTGGAGTTCCGGGATGGAGGCGGGGAGTGCTCAAGGTAATGGCCTGCACCGACACGGAAAAGCGATATATTCGCAAGCCAGATTTGAGGGATATTCAACATGGGCCGGATACCGCTCAGTCTTTTGCAGCAATTCGTGCAGGTGGCGCGATTGGGCAATCTGTCGCGCGCTGCTGTGCAGGCCAATCTCACCGTCAGTGCGTTGAGCCACCAGATGCGTCAGCTCGAAGATCGCCTGGAGCGACGGTTGTTTGAGCGCGGTCCACGCGGCGTGACCCTCACCGTCGAAGGTTGCGGCTTGCTTGAAGCTGTCGCCGAACATTTCGACGGCATCGAGCACGCGTTATCGCGCTATCGCGAACGCCGTCACGATGCGCTCACCTTAAGCGCCAGCCCCGGCATCATCTCCAGTTGGCTGATGCCGCGCCTGCCGCGCTTGCTCGCTGCGCATCCGGAGCTGGAACTCAATCTGCAATCCAGTTCCGCGCTGGTGAATTTCGAACGCGAGGCCGTCGACGCGGCCGTGCGTTATGGCAAGGGCGAATGGGAAGGCTTGCGCAGCGAATGTTTGTTCGGCGAATGGATCGCCCCGGTGGCCGCGCCCGAACTGGTTCAACGCATGGCCGGCAAGGACCCGCTCGATCTCGCGCATTGGCCGCTGATCGGCGATCCCAACAGCAACAATCGCTGGAACGATTGGTTCGCGCATTACGGCGGCAAACTACCGCGTCGCTACGTGGCGCACGTGGATACCGTCGATGCCCTGCGCCAAGCGGCGCTCGAAGGCTTGGGCGTCGCGCTTGGCCGCATGGTGACGTGCAAATCGCTGATCGATGCGGGTCGACTCGTCGTGCTGGGCGACCGCTACCTGCCAGTGCCCGAGGCGTATTACCTGGTCTATCCGCCGCGGTCGGAAGACCATCGCGGCATGAGCACATTCCGCGACTGGTTGCATGAAGAGGCGGAGGCGTATTGCCGGCAGATGCCGCAGTTGCGGCGCGACGAGGCTGCTGCATAAAAGGCTCGATTCAGCTCATCAGGAGATGCCATGAAGCCATACACCTACGCACTCGGCATGCTACTGACGACAGCTGCCACCTTGTTGATGCGTACTGCGGGAGCGGCGAACGCGCCGGCATCTGCGCCGTCGCCTTCGTTCGTGTTGACGGAGATAGACAATCGCCGCGAGATCACACTCAATCCGGGGCAAGTGTTTTCCGTGCAGCTGCCACAGACTCCCGGTACCGGCTACACGTGGTCCATGAACGTGGTGCCAGATACCGTACTCAAGACGGTGGGAACACCGGTTGATCGCGCGGAAGGAAGGCCGATCCCTGGGAAACCGGGCGTCCGCGTGTGGACTTTCGTGGCTACTGGCGTCGACACATCAGCCGTGCAGCAGACGCTTCGTTTCGAATATCGCCGATGGTGGTCATCCGATTTCGACGAACCAGGCAGGGTGATTTTCTATCACGTCGTGGTGAGAGCCCGGAACAGCAACGCACGTCAATGACTCATGCATTGTGCGTAAGGGCGTGCTCGTAGCGGCGCATCCTGTCCACGGCCCTTTTGATCAAAACGTTCTTAGCGTTCGGCCACTCTTTCCGCAAGGTCCGTGGGGAATACGAGTCAAAGCGAGCACCAACTGCGCAGTTGACGTAAATTAATTGTAAAATGCCTACACGCGCTTTACACCTCTGGCGGCAGGCTGCCGTTGAGAACTTGGAAGGAGTTGTCATGAAAATCAGGCTTGCCCTCGGATTGTCCGCCGCCCTGTTGCTTGCTGGCATCGCCAACGCGCAACAAGCGTCGCAGGATCAGCCGTCCGGCGACCTGGTGCCACCGACCAGCGCCAGCGATTTCACCGCCGGGCAGCTCGACGCGGTGATCGCCGGCTCCTGGCGCTCGGCCACCAACAAGGCTCGCGATACGTATCGCCATCCCAAGGCCACGCTGCAGTTCTTCGGGTTGCAGCCGGACCAGACGGTCATTGAAATCACCCCTGGCGCGGGCTGGTATAGCGAAATCCTCGCACCGCTGCTGCGCGACAACGGCCATTACATCGCCGCTGTGGCAGATAACAATGCCGAAGCCAAGCAGGACACTTCTGCCTTGCACGCCAAGTTTGCGGCCGACCCGACGGAATACGGCAAGGCCAGCATCGCAACCTTCAATCCGCAGACGCCGGTGTTGGGTCCCGCCGGCTCGGCCGATATGGTGTTGACCTTCCGCAACGTGCACAACTGGGCCATGGCCGGTACGGCGCAGGCGATGTTCAAAGCCTTTTATGCCGTGCTCAAGCCAGGCGGCGTGTTGGGCGTGACAGACCACCGCGCGCCTCTGGGCGCCAGCTTGGAATCGGTGAAGAGCAGCGGTTATGTACCTACCGATTACGTCATCAAGCTCGCTACCGAAGCCGGCTTCAAGCTGGACGGGCAGAGCGAGGTCAACGCCAATCCCAAGGACACCAAGGATTACCCGAAAGGTGTCTGGACCTTGCCGCCGACCTTGACGCTCGGCGACCAGGATCGCGCCAAATACCTGGCGATCGGCGAGTCGGATCGCATGACGCTACGCTTCGTCAAGCCGGCGGCGACCAAGGCATCGCCAGGTGCGCCGTCGAGTACGGCGACGCACTGAGATAGGTGATTTACCGCAAGTCCGCGCCCCTCACCTCAATCCTCTCCCCACAGGGGAGAGGACGCGAACGCAATAAGCCATGCTCATTGCACTGAACAAGCCGTTCGGTGTGCTGTGCCAGTTCACCACCAACGATGGACGCCCGACTCTGGCCGACTATGTGCGACAGAAGGATGTCTATCCGGCTGGTCGGCTGGATCACGATAGCGAAGGCTTGTTGCTGCTCACCGATGACGGCGTACTGGCGCATCGGCTTACCGATCCGCGTCATAAGCAGCCCAAAACCTATCTGGTGCAGGTGGATGGCGCGCTAAACGATGAAGCGTTGCAGGCATTGCGCCGCGGCGTGGTATTGAACGACGGGCCAACGTTGCCGGTTGTCGCCGAGCACGCCGTCGAACCGTCGTGGCTTTGGCCGCGCGATCCGCCGGTACGTTTTCGAAAAAACATTCCCACTAGCTGGATGTCCATCACCTTGCGCGAAGGGCGCAATCGGCAGATCAGGCGAATGACGGCGGCAGTGGGGTTTCCTACGCTCCGGTTGATACGCGTAAGTATTGGCGCGCATGCGCTGGACGATTTGCCGCCGGGGCAAACGCGCATACTCGCGCCTTGAGAGGTTTTTGCTCGTCATTCCGGCCCGAGCCGGATGAGTGGCAATGCTTACAGATGGAAGAACGCCATCGCTGCCGCGGTGCTGTTCGCAGCGGTGACATCCACCGGTTCACCGCGATCCCGCGCGATTTCCTCGCAAATGTGCTTCAAATACATGGGCTCGTTGCGACGATGACTCGGCTGCGGCCGCACCGTGCGCGGCAATAGATAGGGTGCATCCGTTTCGATCATCAAGCGGTTCGCCGGAATCTCCCGCACGAATTCGCGCAGATGCGTGCCGCGCCGCTCGTCGCAAATCCAGCCCGTGATGCCGATATGGCAATCCAGTGCGAGGTAATCGCGCAACGCTTCGCGCGTATCGGTAAAGCAATGCACGACCGCCGCCGGCACCTTGTCACGATAACGTTTGAGCAGTGCAAGAAAATCTTCATGCGCGTCGCGCTGATGCAGGAACAGCGGTTTGCCCGCGGTCACGGCAATCTGCAGCTGGCGTTCGAACACCATTCGTTGCACGTCCCGCGGCGAATAATTGCGGTTGTAGTCCAGTCCCGTCTCGCCTACTGCGCGAACTTCCGGCGCCTGCGCAAGTTCGCGCAAACGCGCATCGGTTGTGTCGGTGTAGTCGACGGCGTGATGCGGATGCACGCCGGCCGTGGCGTACAGCAGGCCGGAATGGGCGCGCGCCAGCTCCAAGGCATGCTCGCTACCGACCTGTGACGCACCCGTGACAACCATGCGAGTGATTCCATGCGCCCGGGCACGGTCCAGCACGGCATCGAAATCGTGCCGGAAGGATTCGTGGGTGAGGTTGGCCCCGATATCGACAAGCTGCATGGAGAACCCTTTTAAAGTTTGAATTGTCACATCCATGAGGCGTTCCGCCCAGCCGTAGCATGAACACCGTCGCTGTACTCGCCGGCAAGGCTCGCCAGCCGCTTCACGGTTGTGTTACGAATGGGATTCGCCTGTTCGACGCGTGGGACGCCGGGCAGGCAGGGATGTGTTTTTAGACGTAGTAACGAGCGGGGTGGAACATGTCGGCAGTCGTAAAGCCGGCGTCCGTTGGGGCGATTAAGGCCACGGATGACCAAGAGTCGGCAGTGTGCGCGCTGCTGGTTGCGCGTGGGCGCCTGAAAGACAACGACCTGGCGCGCGCCCGGCGCCTGCATGAGGAGGCCCCGGAAGGCACCCTTACCACCCTGCTGGCGCGGTTGGGCCTGGTCTCCGAACGCGAGCTTGCCGAAGCCTGGGCGGAACGGCTGAATGCCCCGCTGTTGGCGGCGCGCGATGCGCCCGAACTGCCGCCCGCCGAAATCGATATTTCTGTCCGCTTTCTCAAGCAGCAGCACGTGGTGCCGGTGCGTTCCGGTGAAGACGGGGTCGCCCTGGTGGTGGCCGATCCGGCCGATCCGTATCCGCTGCACGCCGTTCGTCTGGCGTGCGGCAAAGCCATCGCGCTGTGCATCGGTGTGCGCTCGGAGATCGACGATCTGATCGAGCGTTATTACGGTCAGGGTCGTTCCGCGATGGGCACCATCGTGGAGAACCTCGACGGCAGCGCCGCGGAAGAGGATGACGTGGAGCATCTGCGCGACCTCGCTTCCGAAGCGCCGGTGATCCGTCTGGTCAATCTCATCCTGCAGCGCGCGGTCGAGCAGCGCGCATCGGACGTGCACATCGAGCCGTTCGAGAATCGATTGAAAGTGCGCTACCGCATCGACGGCGTGCTGCACGAAGTGGAAGCGCCGCCATCCAGTTCCACCGCGGCGGTGATCAGCCGCGTCAAGATCATGGCCAAGCTCAACATCGCCGAGCGTCGCCTGCCGCAGGACGGTCGTATCCAGTTGCGCGTGCAGGGTAAGGAACTGGACCTGCGCGTTTCTACCGTGCCCACCAGCTTCGGCGAATCGGTGGTGATGCGTATTCTCGACCGCGAAACGGTGGTGTTCGACTTTGCATCGCTGGGCTTTACCGAAAACTTTCGCCATCGTTTCGTGGAAGTGCTGGAGCGGCCGCACGGCATTTTGCTGGTCACAGGGCCCACCGGCTCGGGCAAGACCACCACGCTGTACACCGCACTGTCGAAGATCAACACGCCGGGCGTGAAGATCATCACCGTCGAAGATCCGGTCGAATACCAGCTCGAAGGCATCAATCAGATTCAGGTGAAGCCGCAGATCGGGCTGGATTTCGCCAACGCGCTGCGTTCGATCATGCGCCAGGATCCGGATGTGATCATGATCGGCGAAATGCGCGACCTGGAAACCTGCCGCATCGCGATCCAGTCGGCCCTCACCGGTCACCTGGTGCTGTCCACGCTGCATACCAACAGTGCGGCCGGCGGCGTGACTCGCATGCTCGACATGGGCGTGGAGGATTACCTCCTCGGTTCCACCGTCAACGGCATCCTCGCGCAGCGACTGGTGCGCCGGCTCGATCCGGAAACCGCGACTTCCTACGAGGCGCCGCCCGAAGTCATCGCGCAGTTCGAGCTTGAAAAATACACCGACGAACGACCGATCCGTTTGTGGAAGCCTGGCACCAGCGCGGCCAATCCCACCGGTTATCGCGGGCGCCGCGCCATCATGGAATTTCTGGTGATGAGCGATCCGCTGCGCCGCCTGGTGATGCAGCGCGCCGATGCCGGCGAGATCGAGCGGCAGGCGCGCGCAGAAGGCATGCGCACGATGTATGAAGACGGCATCGCCAAGGCCGTGGCGGGCATCACCACCATTGAGGAGGTGTTGCGTGTTACGCAGGAAGGTTAGCGCCGCCACTACGCCCTCTCCCCTTCGGGGAGAGGGCTGGGGTGAGGGGTCAATCTTGCGAGGACCAGACATCGGAGCGAGCTTCGATGTAGATCAGCGCAAGATTGACCCCTCACCTCAATCCTCTCCCCGGAGGGGAGAGGAGGCGAGCGCAAAAGGCCATTCTTTATGAGCCAGTTCCGCTACCGCGCGGTCAGCGCCTCCGGCGAAATCGTGCAGGGACAGATGGAGGCCGCCAGCCTCGACGAGGTCGTCGTGCGCCTGCAGGACCAGGGCCACACGCCGCTGGAAGCCACGCCCGCCGACGCCGGCAGTCAAGGCGGCGGATTGGGTGGCCTGTTCAAGCGCGGCCCCTTCAGCGGCGACCAACTCGCCCAGTTCACTCATCAGCTGGCGACCCTGCTCGGTGCGGGACAGCCGCTGGATCGCGCGCTGGGCATCCTGATGGATTTGCCCGAAGGCGAGCACGCCAAAAAACTGATCGAGCGCGTGCGCGATCGCGTGCGCGGCGGTACGCCCTTGTCGCAGGCGCTCGATGAGGAACACGGCGTATTTCCGAAGCTCTACATCGCGCTGGTGCGCGCCGGCGAAGTCGGCGGATCGCTGGAAGATACGCTGCGCCGTCTCGCCGATTATCTGGAACGCACTCAGCAATTGCGCGGCAGCATCATCAACGCGCTGATTTATCCAGCTTTCCTGATGGTCGGTGTGCTCGGTTCGCTACTGCTGCTGCTTACCTATGTGGTGCCGCAGTTCGTGCCGATCTTCCAGGACATGCAGGTGCCGATTCCCTTCATCACCCGCGCCGTGCTGGCGCTGGGCACCACGTTGCAGGATTGGTGGTGGCTGCTGCTGACCATCATCGTCGGCAGCGTATTCGTATGGCGCGCACGCATGCGCGATCCCGCCTTGCGCCTGGCCTGGCACGAACGGTTGCTGAAGATGCGCCTGGTCGGTCCGCTGGTGCTGAAGGTCGAAACCGCACGCCTGGCGCGTACGCTCGGTACGCTGGTGAAGAACGGCGTGCCCTTGCTGTCCGCATTGAGCATCGCGCGCATGGTCACTTCCAATCGCGCCCTCGACGAATCGCTGATCCAGGCCACCGAGATGGTCAAGGGCGGCAACGGTCTCAGTCTGGCGCTCGCTCATTCGCAGCGTTTTCCGCGTTTGGCAATCCAGATGGTGCAGGTCGGTGAAGAGGCCGGGCAGCTGGACACGATGCTGCTGAAAGTGGCCGATACCTTCGAGCTGGAAAGCCGCCGTTCCATCGACCGCCTGCTGGCCGCCCTGGTGCCTGCGCTCACCATCATCATGACGGTGTTTGTGGCAATCATCATGTCGGCCATTTTGCTGCCGTTGCTCAGTCTGACCAGCAACATCCAGTGATCGGCGTTGTCCGATCTATGTACCCGAAGTTCACGTCCATGAAACGGAGAAACCAGTCCATGCAGTACAGATATCCCCGAACCCGGCAACTGCGCCATCCGACCCGCAGCGCCGGCTTCACCCTGCTGGAAATGCTGGCGGTGATCGTGCTGATCGGCATCGTTGGCGCCATCGTAGTGCGCCAGGTCGGCAGCAGCGTGGACAAGGGCAAATACGGCGCCGGTAAGGCGCAGCTCACCACCTTGAGCCAGGCTATCGACAGCTACGCGCTGGATAACGGTTCGCCGCCGGCTCAGTTGCTAGATCTCGTTGCCAAGCCGGCCAATGCGAACAACTGGCAGGGTCCTTATGTAAAGCCTTCGCAGCTGAAGGATCCGTGGGGCCATGACTTTGGCTACAAGTACCCCGGCGACCACGGAAACTATGACCTGATCTTCTACGGTCAAGACGGCAAGCCAGGCGGTGACGGTTACAGCGCCGACGTGGGTAACTGGCAGTGAAAGCGTGGGAATCAGGACGGAGCAGCAGGGAATGGGGCAAAGCAACGTTGCCTCATTCCGCTGCCTTTTCCCGATTCCCAGTTTCCCGCTCGCGGCGCGCCATGCGCGCCTTCACTCTGCTTGAAATGCTCGCCGTGATTTTGCTGATCGGCATTGCGGCGGCGGCAGTGTCCATTTCTATTACGCATGGTCTGGCCAGCGCGCGCATCAATGCCGCAGCCGGCGAACTCGCCGGAGCGCTGCGCGCGACGCGTACGCAGGCGATCGTGCATGGCGAGCAACGCGTCTTTCAGGTCAACACGCGCGACGATGTGTATCGCGGTGCGAACCAGCGTGATGTGCGCTTGCCTAAAGGCCTGGAACTGTCGGTAACGAGCGCAACCAGCGATCAGAGCAGCGGCGATATCGCGCGCATCCGGTTCTTTCCGGATGGCAGCTCTACCGGCGGTCGCATTACCTTGCGCAGCGGACAGCGCGAATGGCACGTCAACGTGTCCTGGCTCACCGGCGCGATCAGCGTGTTCGACACCGGAACGCATACATGAACGCGCCGCGCCGCCACGCACGCGGCTTCAGCCTGCTTGAAGTGATCGCGGCGATCATGCTGCTGGCGATTACCTTCGCGGCACTGATGGAAGTGGCGGGCGGTTCCATCCGTCTTTCGCAAAATGCTGCCGAACACAGTCAGGTAGCGCTATGGGCGCGCACGCTGCTGGATACGCGCTTTGTGCTCGATCCGATCCAACCTGGCCAGAGTGACGGGCACTTCAACGATCGTTATCGCTGGCGGCTGAATGTTACGCCGTGGGTCGCACCCGGTACCGCGTCCGCACCCAATACCAACGCCATGCAGATGTACCGGCTCGATCTGGATGTGATGTGGGGCTCGGTGCCGTTCGAGCATCACGCACACTTCAGCACGTTGCGCATCGGCAACAACACGTCCGCGGCGCCCGGGTTATGAAGCGCGCGGCAGGTTTCACCTTGCTGGAAGTGCTCGCTGCGCTGGTGCTGCTGGCGCTGCTGCTGCTGGGTGTGTATTCCGGCGTGCGCTCCGCTACGCACACGGTGCAGGCGGGTACGGTAAAGATCGAGCAGCTCGACGAAGTGCGTTCCGCGCAGCAGTTCCTGCGCCGTGAATTGGCGCAGGCATTGGCGCAGCCGATGTCTCGCGACGATAGCGGCAACAACATCTACTTCATCGGCAGTGGCAGCGAGATGCGTTTCGTCGCGCCTTTGCCCGGTTATCTCGGCAAGATGGGACCGCAGCTGATCCGCATAAAACTGATTCCAGGCGACAAGGGCGAGCGGCTTGAAGCCACCCTCGCCGTGCTTCCGCCGGACGGCAGCGCACCCAAACCGCTGGGTGATCCGCAGGTGCTCGTCGATGGCATCAGCGGCGGCGGTTTCAGCTATCGCGGCGTGAATCAGCAAGGCCAGCCGACGGATTGGCAAAGCGACTGGAAAGACAGCAACAGCATGCCCAACGTGGTCACCATCAAGCTCGCGTTGGAGAACGGTCGCGAGTGGCCATTGCTGAGTGCGCCGTTGCGCGTGAATGCCGCCGCCGCACAAGGTCCGGGCAACTTGCTGCGTGGTTTGCGCGGTCCGGGAGTTGGGCCATGAGGCGCAAGCAACAAGGTGTCGCGCTGCTGCTGGTGATGTGGGCATGCACCCTGCTCGCCATTTTGTTGGGCGGCTACGCGGCGCTGGCGCATACCGAAGGCCTGCAAGCCAGTTATCAGTTCCAGCAGACCCAGGCGCACTACGCCGCCGAAGCGGGCGTGATGCGTGCTATCTATGCCTTGCAGGCGCCGAATATCAATGATCGCTGGATCGCGGACGGGCGCGTCTACCCCTTCCCCTTCGACAAGGCGAAAGTCGGCATCTCGGTGATCACCGAAAGCGGTAAGGTGGATCTCAACGCGGCGACGCCCGATGTGCTCGCCAATCTTTTCCGCGCCGCCGGCGCCGATCCCACACGCGCCGTAACCATCGCGCAGGCGGTCGTCGACTGGCGCAGCTTCCCCATATCCCCGCAGCAGACCGCGCAACGCGCTGCGGCCTATACCGCCGCCGGCCGCGATTACGGTCCGCGCAACGGCCCGTTCGCCAGCGTCGAGGAATTGCAGATGGTGCTGGGCATGGATACGGCGTTGTACGAAGCGGTGGCACCGGTCGTCACCATCTGGTCCGGCCGGTCCAGCCCCGATCCGAATACCGCGCCGCTGCTGGCGCTGGCGTCATTGCCTGGCATGAGCCTGCAACAAGCAGCGGCGACCATCGCAGCGCGACCCCCTGCGACGGCCAATGCAGGCGTAGGGCTGGTCGCCAACAATGGCATCACGCATAGTATTCGCTCAGAGGCCGTGCTTGCCGATGGAACGCGCGCTGTGCTGCGCGCCACGGTACGCTTGCAGGGATTTCGGCCCGGCTCGCAATCTTTTGCGGTGCTGCGCTGGCAAGAAGGAGATGGGGAGTGAATTCCGCAACGCAGACACTGCGACCGCAGATCGATCGCGCACGCCGCGCCTGGCGCGGCTCGCCCCTGCCGGGATTCCTGGCGTGGTGGGGAGGTGAACTGCGTGCCCTGCTGCCGGTTCGTTGGCAGGCGTTTTTCAGTGGCGGCAACGTATGGTGCTTGCTACGGCACGAAGAGGGGCAATGGCATGTACGGCGCAGCGGACAGGTGTCCACCTCGCCGCCATGGAGCGATGCGCTGGATGCTTCCGCACAACAGGCGATGTTGAGTACGGCCGTGGCCGGTGTCGACCGGCAGGATCTGCGGCTCGCCCTGTGCCTGCCGCATGATGCAGTGTTGCGTCGCCGTCTGCTGCTGCCTGAAGCGGCGCGCGACAACCTGCGCCAGATCGGCGCATTCGAAATGGATCGGCAGACACCGTTCCGCACCGACCAGGTTTATTACGACTTGCGCGAACTGCCCGGTCCAGCGCCGGCAGGTCGCATCGCAGCCGAGTTGGTCGCCGCACCGCGTAGCGCGGTGGACGCCAAGCTCGAGCATCTGCGCAATGCGGGCATTGCCATCGATGCCGTGGATCTGTGCGACGGTGATGTCCGCCTGGGGGTCAACCTGTTGCCGCCGGAGATGGCACGCGTACATCGCGATCCGCGGCGCCGACTCAATCTTGGTTTGGCCGCGGCCGCCGTATGCCTGCTGCTGTTTTGCTTGGGGCAATGGCTACATAACCGCCAGGAAGCGCTGGCCGCGATGCAGGCGCAGGTCGAGGATATGCGCGGCGATGCGCAGAAGATCGGCGAGCTACGCAAACAGCTCGAAGATAGTAGCGGTGCGGCAGGATTCCTCGCGCGACGCAAGACCGAATCCATCGCCGTCGTCGATGTGTTGCAGGATCTGACCACACGCATTCCCGATGACACTTGGCTGGAGCGATTCACCGTCGATAGCAGCGGTCGCATTGGCATCCAGGGGCAAAGCGCCAAGGCCGCTTCGCTGATTGATGCCTTGCAAGGCAGCAAGCTGATCACCGGTGCGAATTTCCAGGGCGTGATCCAGCGCGATCCCGCCACCAACAAAGAACGTTTCTTCATGGATGCGGAACTGCACAACCCCACCAGCGCCAAGCCTGCCGCGAGCAGCAGCGCGGGAGCTGCGCGATGAACCTCCGGCCCATGAAACCGCTGGAAAGCCGCCTCGCCGCCATCGGCTTGCTGGTGCTGATGCTGGTACTGGCGTACTTCCTGTTGCTGCACTGGTGGTTCGTGGCACCGCTGCGCGATGTGAGCAGCCAGATGGACGACCTGCGCGATACGCAGAGCCGTTTCGCGGCGGCGATTGCCGAAAAGCCGCAACTGCAAAAGCGCCTCGCCGAGCTGGGTCATGACTCGGCAGACAGCAGCACGTTTTTGCCCGAGAGCGATCCGAACGCCGCGGCCGCAGGTTTGATGCAGCGCGTGGTCGATGACGCCGCCGCGCATGCGCAGGAAGGCAGCTGCGAAGTCAGCCAGAAAATGCCCGTATCGAACCCGCCCACGACAGCGGGCGATCCGTATAAAAAAGTAGTGGTGAGCATCAGCTTGCATTGCGATATGCAACCGCTGATCGGGCTGTTGTACGCGCTGGAAAAAGGCAAGCCGTATCTGTTCGTGCAGGACTTCAGCGTGTATCGCAATCCGCTGGTGGCTATGCAAAAGAGCAGCGCGGCGCCGCTCGAAGTGCAGTTCACCCTGGCCGGCTACGTGCGTGCGGCCGCCGGCGCCAGCGCCGGTACCGGCGATAACGCCAATGCAGCGTCGGAGGGCGATTCGCCATGAACGCTGCCGCGCAACGTCGACTCACTCCCATGAGTGTCGCGGTCGTCGCCGTATTCGGCGTCGTGCTGCTCTCGCTGCTATTCGGTTGGGGCCGCGGCGTGCGATGGAATCCACCGCGTACCACGCCGCCCTTGCCGCCAGCTCACAACGTCACCTTGCCGTCGCCGCCGGCGCTGGATAGCTATGCGCAGGTCTGGCAGCACCCCTTATTCAGCAGCGACCGCAAGCCGATCGTCACCAACGGCAGCAGCGAGGGCGTAAGCCTGGGCGATCTGCAGTTGACGGGCGTCATTCTCACTCCGACGCTGCACATGGCCTTGCTCGGTCCCACGCATCCCGCCAAGGACGACGACAGTCAGGAAGTTCGCGTGCGCGAAGGCGCAACGCTGCCCGATAGCAGCTGGAAGCTGATCAAGGTGCTGCCGCGTTCGGCGATTTTCGCTTCATCCAGCGGACGCACAGAGCTGAAACTGCCCGCAGGCGCTCCCATCGATCAGCAGAGCTCGGGTGCTGCACAGCAGAACGCGATACCGATGAATCATCCGCCAGCGGGCATGCCCGTGCAGACGCCCGTCATGGGAGCGTCGCAGCCATTACCGCCACCGCCACCGAACGACGCACAATCACAACGATTGCTCAAGCTCAGGGCCGCCATTCTTAAGCAGCGCTCCCAGCAGTCCGGGAATGCCGAAGGAGTACATTGATTCATGTCACACGAGCGCATGCCACCTTATCAACGCTACGGACTGCGGATTGGCGCGATCGCGCTGGCAGTCTTCCTGAGCGGCTGTGCCGCCAACAAACCGCTTATTCCACCCGATAACCACGAACTCGAACGCGAGGCAGTGGCCGGTACGGAAAAACCTGCGCCGCAGCCGCAGCCGTTGAACAGCGCGTTGCCTAACGCGGCGGCTGCGCCAGCAGTGGCCAGCATCAGCACCGGCACAGGTCGCTTCGTTCAACCCACCGCGCTCTCTACACCGCGCCCGGCTGCCACCGGCAGCGGCGCGGTGACGTTCAATTTCGAGAACCAACCCGTACAAGCCGTCGTGAAGGCGATCCTGGGCGATCTACTGCAGCAGAACTACACCATCGTGCCGGGCGTGCAAGGCAATATCTCGTTCTCCACTTCCGAACCGGTCGACAGCGCCCAGGCCATGCCAATTCTGGAGACGCTGCTGTCGTGGACGCACAATGCGTTGGTCAAGACCGACGGCCGGTATGTAGTGATGCCCGAAAAGGACGCGGTAGCCGGCAATCTCGTCCCCAGCCTTGGCGCTGCGGCGCCCGCGGGTGGCTTACAGGCACGCCTGTTTCCGCTGCACTACATCGCCGCTCCGCAGATGGAGAAACTGCTCAAGCCCTTCGCGCGCGCCGATTCGATTTTGCTGGTCGATCCCACGCGCAACGTGATCGTGGTGTCCGGCACACCCGACGAGCTGGAGAACTACGCCCGAACCGTACGCACCTTCGACGTGGATTGGCTGCGCGGTATGTCGGTGGGCGTGTTCAATCTGCAGCACGCCACGGTTGATGATCTGATGCCGCAGCTGGACGGCATGTTCGGTGCCAAAGGCGATACGCCGCTGGCAGGCATGCTGCGTTTCATTCCGATCAAGCGCACCAATGCGCTGGTAGTCATCAGTACGCAGCCCAGCTACCTCCACGAAGTCGGCGACTGGATCGCCAAGATCGATCTTGGCGGAGGCAACGAGCCGCAGCTGTATGTTTACGACGTGCGCAACATCAGCGCGGGGGATCTCGCGCACTATCTGGCGCAGATCTACACGGATAACGCTGGCAATGGTGGCAATGACCGTGGCGGCAGCGTTGGGCCGGGTGCGGGCGGCGCGACTACGCTGGGCGTTGGCAACAACGCCAGCGGTTCGGCCAGCGGCATAGGTAGCACGGCTGGCAGCTTTGGCAGCTCCACGACGGGCGGTCTGTCCAGCGGTATCGGTGGGAGCACCGGATCCAGCAGCTATCCCTCATCGTCTTCGACGGGTGGCGGATTCGGCGGTTCGTCCAGCTCCACGGGCGGCATTGGCGGCGGCACCTCAGTGAGCGGTGTCGGCATGAATGGCGGTCTGGCCAATAATGCGAATCAGGAGCAAGGCTACAGCTCCAAAGACGGCAGCATTCGCATCAGCTCGGTGGATGCTAACAATCAGTTGCTGGTGCGTGCGCGTCCGGCACAGTGGGAAGAGATTCTCGGTGCCATCAAGCAGCTCGACGTGCCTCCTTTGCAAGTGCAGATCGAGACACGGGTGTTCGAGGTGGATCTGGTTGGCGACCTCGAGTATGGCGTGCAGTGGTATCTGCAAGGATTGGCTGGCGGTTCGCAAAATTCCAGCGGTGGCTACACGCCAGGTAATCCGTACGCGCACCGCATGATTGGCCTGGGTGGCGGCATCGGTGGTCAATCAACCTCAACCAACTCGTACAACGGGCAGCCGTTCTTCTACTCCTTCCTGAGTTCGAACGGAAAATTCCAGGTGGCCATCAACGCTCTGGAAAGCAGCCAGAATACCAAGACGCTGTCGGCACCTTCGCTGGTCGTGCTCAACAATCAGGTAGCGCATATCCAGGTAGGCAATCAGATCCCGATCAACCAGACCTATTACAACGGACTGACAACGGGCACTACAGCAACCACGGTAGGCCAGGTGCAATACCTTCCCACCGGCATCATTCTGGACGTGCAGCCGCGCGTGAATCCGGGTGGACTGGTCTATCTCAATATCGATCAGCAAGTCAGCGCCACGACGGGTCCGGCCAACAGCCAGGGCAACTACACGATTCAACAGCGCCAGATCGCGACCCAGCTTGGCGTGCAGAATGGTCAGACCGTGCTGCTCGGCGGCCTGATCCAGCAGCAGAACGCGGATAATGGCCAGGGCGTTCCGTGGTTGAGCGATATTCCCATACTGGGCAAGCTGTTCGGCTCAACAGGCAAGAGCAAGACGCGCACCGAGCTGATCGTACTGATCACGCCGCGCGTGATTACGAATAGTGAGGATGCCAAACAAATTACGGATGACTACCAGAGCGGGTTCGAGTCGCTGGCACCGCTGCGTGCAAGGCCGGTTGCCACGCCGCCGGCTGCTGCGGTGACGGCGCCGATCAAGCAATAGTCCTCGCGATGCATGCCTCCACGTGGAGGCATGCATCCACCCGGTAGGACACCGTTCCTGCGGCCATTATCATCGTGCACATGAATAAGTCTGTGCCGATGTTTCCGATTACTCCGCTGCTGCCGGATATCTGCGCATCGCTGGCCGCGCAGCCGCGGTTGGTACTGGAGGCGCCACCCGGAGCCGGCAAGACGACCCAGGTGC
This sequence comes from Dyella lipolytica, assembly GCF_030160075.1. Taxonomy (GTDB): domain Bacteria; phylum Pseudomonadota; class Gammaproteobacteria; order Xanthomonadales; family Rhodanobacteraceae; genus Dyella_B; species Dyella_B lipolytica. The sequence continues at coordinate 751,416 of NZ_BSNQ01000009.1, read as the reverse complement.
CGCTGGCCTTGCGTGATGAGCGATGGCTGGGGGACAAAAAGATCGTGATGCTGGAACCGCGACGCATCGCCGCGCGCGCAGCAGCACAGTTCATGTCGCAGCAGTTGGGCGAACCGATCGGGCAGACGGTGGGCTATCGCATTCGCTTCGAGTCGAAAGTCAGTGCGGCCACGCGTATTGAAGTGGTCACCGAAGGCATTCTCACGCGTTTGATTCAAGACGATCCAGAGCTCACCGATATCGGTGCGATTCTGTTCGACGAGTTTCATGAGCGGCATCTTGCAGGCGATCTCGGTGCGGCCTTGGCACTGGATATCCAGGCCACTTTGCGTCCGGACCTGCGCATCGTGGTGATGTCGGCCACGCTGGATGGCGAGCGCATCGCGCAGTGGCTCGATGCGCCGCGCATCAGCAGTCCGGGACGTAGTTTTCCAGTTCGCGTCGAATATCCAGCGGCGCGCACTCAGGAAAGTGTGGAGCATCATCTGGCGCGTGTCGCGCGACAGGCCTTGGATGAAAACGCCGGCGACGTATTGGCCTTTCTTCCCGGCCGCCGCGAAATCGTGCGCGTGCAAAGCATTCTGGCGCAGACTTTGCAGCGGGACGATGTAGAAACCGTTGCGTTGCACGGCGAACTGTCGCTTGCCGAACAGCAGCTTGCACTCGCGCCGGCGGAAGAGGGCATGCGGCGCGTGGTGCTGGCGACCAACGTTGCCGAATCCAGCGTCACGCTGCCGGGCATCCGCGCTGTGATCGATGCGGGTTTGGCGCGCGAGCCGCGCTTCGATCCCAATTCGGGATTTACCCGATTGGAGACCGTGAACATATCTCAGGCATCGGCCGATCAGCGTGCCGGCCGCGCCGGTCGTGTCGCCGAGGGCACGGCCTATCGGCTTTGGCCGCAGAGCCGCCGGCTGGACCCGGCGCGCACGGCGGAAATCACGCAGGCCGAATTATCCGGACTTGCGCTGGAATTGGCGGCATGGGGCAGTACGGAACTGCCGTGGCTCGACCCGCCGCCGACGGGTGCCATCGCGCAAGCGCGCGGGCTATTGACGCGTCTGGGTGCACTCGATGCGCAAGAGCGCATCACGGCACTCGGCCGCCGCATGCTCGAACTCGGCGCAACGCCGCGCCTCGGTGCCGCCGCCTTGCGTGCACCAGAGACCTTGTATGCACTAGTTGCCGATCTGCTCGCCCTCATGGAAGCGCGTTCGCCTTTGCGCGGAGAGCCATCGCGCAGCGACGATTTCCGGATACGCGTCGCCGCCCTGCATGCCTGGCGCGACCGTCGCAGTGCGACAGGGCATAGCAGCGGCGCCGACGCGGGTGCGCTGGCCGCGATCGAGCAAGCCAGCAAAGGCTGGCGCCGTCGACTGGATGTACGCAGCGCGCCGAGCGGCGTGCCGCATAGTCACGCCGTGGGCGACTTGCTGCTGCACGCTTTTCCCGATCGCCTCGCGCGGCAGGATGAAAGCAATCCGCTGCGCTATACCTTGTCCAATGGGCGCGGCGCGCGTTTGCACGAACAGACAGCCTTGTTGGGCGAGCCTTGGCTGGTCGTGCTGGACTTGCGGCACGAAACGCGCGATAGCTTGATCCTCTCCGCCGCGCCGTTCGATCCGCGCGTGCTAGAGAGTGACTATCCCGATCAATTCCAGCGTGTGCGCAACGTGCGCTGGAATGACGAACGCGCCGCCGTGGAAGCGTTCGAGGAAAGGCGTTTTGCGGCCATTGTGCTTGAGCGCCGTAGCGTTCCCGTGCAAGCGGAAGACGCCGTGCCCGCATTGCTTGCGGCTATTCGCAGCCGTGGCTTGGATGCTTTGCCGTGGAGCGAATCCGCACGCCGGCTGCGTCTACGCATGCAGTCGCTCCGTGAGTGGATGCCGGAGCTCGGCCTGCCCGATGTATCGGATGCGCGCTTGCTCGATACCCTGGACGATTGGCTGTCGCCTTATCTGCAAGGCAAACGCAAACTCGATGCATTGTCCGGCGAGGATCTTTCGCAAGCGTTGGTCGCCTTATTCGATTACGAGCAGCGCAGACAGCTCGATGCGCAGGCTCCCGACCACCTGACCGTACCAAGCGGGCAGACGCGTCGGCTCGACTATGGCCCCGGTGAGCCTCCGGTGTTGGCGGTAAAGCTGCAGGAACTGTTCGGTCTTGCCGACACGCCGCGCGTGGCAGGTGGCCGCATTCCTGTAACGCTGCATCTGCTGTCGCCGGCGGGACGCCCGATTCAGGTGACGCAGGATTTGAAAGGCTTCTGGGAACGCACGTATCCCGAAGTGAAGAAAGAACTGAAGGGGCGCTATCCCAAACATCCCTGGCCCGACGATCCGTGGACGGCGACGCCGACGCATCGTGCGAAACCGCGTGGTACGTGATGTGCGGACCCGTCGGCCCGGCCTGTGCCGAGGCGAAGGGTGAGGTCATCGGGCTGTTCCGCGCGGGGAGATCAAACAGCCACGTGAGCTGAATCGCTCCTTCCAGACAAGCAACCGATACCCATCAACGTCGCGCGCAGCGCTTCGTCAATCGGTGTGTAAGGCTTATTGCCGAGGAAGGCGACGAGCTTGCGGTCGTCGAGCTGGATCGGCGATTGCCACAGATAGCGCATCTTGCGCAGCTCGCGCAGCGTTTCCATGAATGGAGCAAGCACCGCCGTCATCCACCACGGAAAACGGCGCAAGGGGATACGCGGGCTATTCGTCGCGCGGCGCACAGCCTCGGTCATCGCATGACCGTCCAGCCAATAGCCTCCGAAGTGAAAAACATCGACATCGGCCAGTGCATGCTCGCGGTCAAGCAGACGCGCCATCGTTTCGCCGACGTCCGGCAAATAAGCCCACGCATGAGCGATGCTGTAGTCGCCGGGATAGCGAAGCACCGTGACGGGCTTGTTCGGTTGCACCAGTCCTTGCGAAAACCATGTGCTGGCCGCCTGCGGCCCGATGAAGTCGCCGCAGCGCAGAATCAGCACGCGTACGCCAGCCGTTGCCAGCCGCCGTTCCATCTCCGCACGAATCTCGCCTTTGCGAGTGATCGGATGCTGAGGAGAGTCCTCGCGCAGCAGCGGAAACGCGTCAGGTCCGAAGTTGTAGATCGTGCCAGGCAGCACGATTCGCGCGCCTGTCGCCTTGGCCGCATCGATGGTGTTATCCAGCATCGGCAGCACCACTTTGTCCCAGCCGCGATAACCGGCAGGGTTCACGGCATGCACAATGAGTTGCGCGCCGGCAGCCGCACCGAGCACATCGGTGGCGTTCATGGCATCGCCCTTGATCCAGGTGACGCCGTGTGCGTTTTGCTCTGCAGGCGGCGTGCGGACCAGGGCGCGCACCTGCCAGTCGTGACGCTTCAGCGCAAGACAAGCCTCGCGGCCGATGCCGCCATTGGCGCCGATCACCAGTGCCATCTTCGATGTGTTCATGACGCTGTCCTCCGTTTGGGATGGACAGAGTCTGGGCTCGGCACAGATAAAAGAAAATTGCCTAATGATGTTGATCTGATATACAAATATGCATGGCAAAGACCGAGCCCGGTTGGGAGCTATATCGATCCTTCCTTGCGGTCATGCGCGAAGGAAGCCTGTCTGGTGCGGCCCGTGCGCTGGGCATGACCCAGCCCAGCCTGGGCCGGCACATGCGGGAGCTGGAGGAGACGTTGCGCGCGCCGTTGTTCGCGCGTTCGCCACAGGGCTTGGCTCCCACCGACCTCGCGCACGAGTTGGTACCGCATGCGCAGGCGATGGCATCGGCGTCGGCGGCACTGCGCCGGGCCGCCTCCACCGGACAGAATGCGATTGCCGGCGTGGTGCGCATTACGGCCAGCGATGTCATCGGCGCCGAAGTGTTGCCGCCTATCCTGGCTGCATTCCGGCAGCAGCACCCGGGTATCGTGATCGAGCTGTCATTGTCCAATCAGGCCGAAGATTTGCTGCGGCGTGATGCCGATATCGCGATACGAATGGTTCGTCCGACGCAAGGCGCGCTGGTGGCGCGGCATATCGGCAAGATCGCGCTGGGGGTTTACGCACACCAACGCTATCTCGAGGCGAATGGGCGGCCCAAAACGATGGCGGATCTCGCCGCGCACGCCTTGATCGGTTTCGATCGTGAGACTGCTTACATACGTAGCATGCGCCCAGCGGGCATACCCTATACGCGCGAAAACTTTGCCTTGCGTACCGACAGCGATTTGGCGGCGCTGGCCGCGATCCGCGCCGGATACGGCATTGGCGTCTGCCAGGTCGGTATCGCCAGCCGCGATCCCGCATTGCGGCCGCTATTTGCCGACAGCTTCCTCTTGCATATGGATGCATGGGTGGTGATGCACGAAGACCAGCGTCGAAGTGCAAGAACACGTGCGTTGTATGACCATCTCGCAACAGCGTTGAGCGAGTACGCGAAACCGCTGGCAACGCGAGTGCGTCGCCCACCCGCCGCACGCAAGTCGCGATAGCTCACACTTGGGCCTTGAAGGTCTTTCCGAAGGCCGTGCCGCGACCCACGTAGTGGCGGAACAGATAGAACAGCGGCGCATAGTGGACGGGATCGATATGTTGCGTGCCCGGCACCACGATATCGGCGTGTGCATGCACGTGCAGCACTTCCAGCTCGATGATGGCGAACCCACCCGCATCGTCGCGCCATGCTTCCAGCGGGCGAAGCACGTGATGCGTCATGCGCGCTTCGAGCTGCAGGGGGCATTCGGCAATGCGTGGAGCGGCCACTTTCAAAGACGGACGCGCGTGCAAACCGCCCAGTGAGAACTTGTCCGCTTCATGGCGATAGCCGGCTTTGCATTTCCATGTGGGAACCGGATTGCTTCCGCTGGTCGGGGCGAGGCGCTCCACGGCCTTGTGCATGGATTCGCTGGCCAGATTCAGCACGCACTCGCCTTCGCGCAACAAGTTGGCCAGCCCCTGGCCACCGCCGGTGAGACCGATCACCACCCGATCGGCCAATGCCCAGGCCGACGACATGGGGGTGATATTCGCTGTGCCGTCTTCGTTGCGCGTGGTGATTAGGACCACCGGTGTGCCGAAATAGAGAATCGGCGGCCGGATGCTCAGTGTGTCGGGTGTCTGTTTGGTTTCCATGCCGCAAGTGTGGCGACGTTCGACCCGTCATGTTTCGCTCAACAACGAAGCGTTCGTGTCGCACGGCGGCTAGACTGCGCGCATGACCGAAGCCAGTCCGCTCAGTCGTTACCAACTTGCCGAGCTGGGCGCGTTGCTGGCGGAACCAGCGCGGGCAGCGATCCTGCTTGCCTTGATGGACGGCACCACGCGCCCTGCGGGTGAACTGGCGCGCATCGCAGGCGTCAGTCCGGCGACGGCCAGTGCGCATCTCAAGCGCTTGCTCGATGGCGGTTTGCTCGGCCTGCACGAGCAGGGGCGTCACCGCTATTTTCGATTGGCGAATGACGACATAGCGGCGTGGCTGGAAGGGATGGTGCTGCCGCACGCATCACGCACCGCGCCCGCAGCTGCTGCACGCGATCCGGTGTTGTGTCGCGCGCGCACTTGCTATCGCCATCTTGCTGGGCAGTTGGGTGTCGCGCTTTGTGAAGCATGGTTGGACCGCGGTTGGCTGCAAACGGGAAGCGATGGTATCTGCCTGCTTCCTGTCGCCGCCGATGCGCTAGTGCACACCGGTTGGCAGGCGTCGCCGACGCAACAGCTTTTGCGTTTGCGTGGACGTGGTTGCCTGGATTGGACCGAACGACGCTTACATTTAGGCGGTCCGTTGGGTGTTGCCATCACAGATGCCATGCTCGACGCAGGATGGTTACGACGCGCGCCTCGCCAGCGCGCTTTACTGCCAACACCGGATGGATTGCGCCGGCTTGCCGAGCTCGGTGTGCGCCTAGATACCTGAGACGCAGCATCGCGTGTCAGCGTTCGTTCATTCTTTTTGCGTTGCACATATCTTCATGCGAGCAAACGTATGAAAGATTGGATCGTGCGAATGCGAAGTAGACGTGCAGTCATGATGACAGTTTGTGAAACCCATACTTGCGTAAAGCTGGCGCGATTGATTGTCAGATCGCGCGTAGTGCTGTCATGAACCTCATTGCCCGGAATAACTTGCGTGATTTTCTTCTTCACGTTCACGAATTATCGACGTAAGAAGTGGCGGCACATAAGACTTTCACATAACGATGACCGATGTGCTTAGCAGCACCGAGAAGCTGCTATCGATATCAATTTGCAAGTTTATGCGTCGCAATACGCCATTAATTTTTGTGAATGAAATGCCTTCATTTGCAGCGTTTATTTTGTAATTAGTTTTTGCCAATCGGCACTAAGTTTTCGACTTGACGTAGGTTTGTTCGACGGATAGCTTCAAATGCATTCGCCGTAGGGAGCACACGACGAATGATTCCACGACGACGCCATTGATTAGGGAACACGCGCGTCGTTCGAGTGTTGAGTCGGCACTGCCCGCATTAGGAACGCAGGGGGAGCAGCAGCACGCCGAGGCTCGAGGAGTCGCTAGGCAATCTATCGAAACAACGGCGTCGCGCGCGAGCGCGACTTAACTGTCATGGGGTACGTGCGACCTCATCGGGGTCGTTCGTCCCTGGATTCCCTGGGGAGTTAGAAATGCCAAGCAATCTTCGTATGAAAACGCTGATTGCCGCGTTCGGTCTCGTCGCGATGAATTCGGTGTACGTCGTCGCGAAACCGGTAGCGGACAATACAGCTGCGGTCTCGACTATCCCTGCTACCAGCGCCGCGCTGGTTACCCTCCACCCGGCCGTCAGTTTGCGAAACGGCGATCAGGTGGTAGGCCCTCTGGCTTTTTCGCAGCCCATGCATGTGGTCGTCACGCTGAAGCTGCGAAACAAGCAACAACTCGACGCTTATGTCGCCAAGCCCGGCTTCAAGCCGTTGACCTCGGATCAATTCAATGCGCTCTACGCACCTACGGCGGAGCAGGCGCAAGCGGTCGCCGATTACCTGACCAAGGCCGGCTTCGGCCATGTGCAGATCGCAGCCAATCGCATGCAGGTGGAAGCCGATGGTCACGCCGATACAGCGCAGGCGGCATTCAACACCACGTTCGTGCATGTGAAGACGCATGATGGCCGCGATGCATACGCCAATAGCAGCGATGTGAAGATTCCTGCCGGTCTGCAGGATTCGGTGCTGGCCGTGCTCGGCGTGCAAAATGTGCATACCTCGCATGTCTTTGCGCAGCGTTTGAATCCCAATGTGGTGCACGGCAATACCGCCCATCCTTTAGCAACCGGCTCAGCGGTGGGACACAACCCCACTGACTTCCCGTCGATCTATGGCGCAAGCAGTTTGCCGAAGGTCACCTCGGTGGCGATCGGCTCGGTCTCGGAAGGTTCGATGAGCAACGTGCAAAGCGACGTCGCCTCGTATCTGTCTGCGAATGGGCTGCCGAGCGTGACGCTCACGCTGAAAGGCAACACTTCCGGTAGCGACACCAGCGGCGATGGCGAATGGGATCTGGATAGCCAGGACATCATCGCGTTCACCGGCGTCACGCAGTATTACTTCTATGTCGCCGCTTCCTTGAACGATTCGGATCTGCAGACCGATTACGCGCTAGCGGTGTCCGACAATATCGTCAAAGCCATCGACGTGTCGCTGGGCGAATGCGAAACCGATGCACAGTCGAGCGGTGCCGCTGCATCGAACGACCAGACCTTCGAACAGGCCGATGCACAGGGCCAAACCTTCTTCGTGTCGGCGGGCGATTCCGGCGCGGATGAGTGCGGCACCGGCGGTACCACGCCAAGCTGGCCGGCAAGCTCGCAATACGTCACCTCCGTAGGCGGTACCGAGGTCTATACCAGCCCCAACACTACCTGGCAAAGCGAGACCGTGTGGAACAACCTCAACGAGGGCGAGGGTGCCACCGGCGGCAGCCCCAGCACCTTCGAGCCGATTCCTAGCTGGCAGAAAGGTGTAGCAGGTATCACCAATCAAACGTTTCGCGGTGTACCGGATATCGCTTTCGACGCCAGCCCGGACAGCGGCGCCTTGGTGACCGTGGACGGCGCAGCCGATCAGCAGATTGGCGGCACCAGTCTCGCCGCACCATTGGCGGTGGGCGTGTGGGCGCATGTACTGCAAGCGGATGGCGCCAGCGTCGGCTTTGCTGCACCGGTGATTTACAAAGTTGCCCAATCATCGTCGGCCAACTATGCGGCGGCCTTCCATGACATCACCTCCGGCAACAACAGCGGTGAAAACGCCGGCACCGGTTGGGATTACACCACCGGTTGGGGCAGCAGCATCGTCAATCAGCTGGTCAGTCTGGCCGGTGGTGGTTCGTCGGGCAATCCGGTAGCCAACTTCACCGACTCAGTGAGCGGGCTCACGGTGAACTTCACCAATACCTCCACCGATACGGGCGGCACGATCACATCGTATGCATGGACGTTCGGCGACGGCGGCACGTCCACGTCGGCTAGCCCGAGCCACACATATACGGCGGCAGGTACGTACTCGGTATCGCTGAAAGTGACCGACAACACGGGCGCCACCAATACCAAGACCGGTTCGGTCACGGTGTCTTCGGGCTCCGGCGGCAATCCGGTGGCGAGCTTCACCGATAGCGTGAGTGGACTGACGGTGGCCTTCACCAACACGTCCACCGATTCGGGCGGCACGATCAACGCGTATGCGTGGACCTTTGGAGATGGCGGTACATCCACCTCGGCCAGCCCCAGCCACACCTATGCAGCGGCGGGCACGTATACCGTCACGTTGAAGGTGACGGACAACACCGGTGCCAGCAACAGCACCAGTCAGTCGGTGACGGTGAGCAGTAGCGCGCCAGTGCAGGTGATCGCGAACCCCACGTTCACCAATGGCACGTCGTGGACGGAGACCGCGGGCGTCTTGTGCAGCAACCAGAGCAGCAGCGTGGACTACTGCACGGGCGAGAGCCCGTACACCGGCAACTGGTTCATGTGGCTGGACGGCTATACCACGTCGCATACCGACACATTGTCGCAATCGGTGACGATTCCGTCGGGCCATACCAGCGCAACGCTACAATATGAACTGCACATCGATACCACCGAGACCTCCACGAGTGCGATCGATACCTTGACTGTGCAGGCCATCAGCAGCAACGGTACAGCGACCACGCTGGCGACGTACTCCAACCTCAATCCGTCGTCGGGCTATGTCGCCGAATCGGTAAACGTCAGCTCCTTGATCGGCCAAACGTTCACTTTGAAGTTCACGGGTAAAGAAGCGCCGAGGCGCGGTAGAGAGACCTCGTTCGTGCTCGGCCAGGTTCAGTTGAACGCGCAGTAAGCGTCTGCGATCAAGGCGAGTCATGCGCGCCTTGAAGCGGCAAGAAAGACGGATAGGGCTGCCGAAAGGCGGCCCTATCTATTTATTTGGAGGCATTCGATTTATCGCTTCGGGCCGACGCCATGGGCAAGTAGCGCCACGGAATGCCGCGCAATGTCTGCGGCGCTCAACTTGCCACCCATGGAATCTCTGCTCCACGACTTGGCGGCGATGAGCGGCACAATGGTCAGACCGAAGATCGAGATGAAGATCAGTGCAGGTTCGAGATCAGGGTTGAGCTTACCTTCGGCTTGCCAATGTGCGATGCAGTCTATGGCCGGTTGCTGATGTAGCTTGCCGTAGCGCTTGACGATGCGCTGCCTCAACATACCGTTGTCGCTAAGCACTTCGCGCATCCATAGCGCGGGAAACCACTCGTGCTCCGTGGCCGTGTGCATAAGGCGCTCCGCCAATTGCGTGATGACCGTAACGGGATCGCCTGCGTTGATGTCGAACATCTTGCCGATGGCAGCTCTGCGCGGCTGGATACGCTCCTCGATCAAGACATCCAGCAGCTGATCGCGCGTCTTGAAGTAGTAGTGCAGCATGGCCGGCGTCACACCGGCTTGGCGTGCGATGGCGGCGAGCGAGGTGTCAGCGATACCTTGCCGGGCGAACAACACCAGCGCCGTATCGAGCAAGCGATTGCGTTGCTCTGGGCCGCTGGCGGCACCGGATGGCCGTCCTGGCCGGCGCGGTGTGTTTTTTGGCTTCCGTACGGCGGGTTTGTCGGCGTTTCGCGCCACCATGGTGATACGACCCATTGACTGAACTGACCAGTGCACTATATATTAACCAAGTAGTTAATTAATTTCAATCAGCCCGGTCATGAGCGCCGATACGCCTTTAATCAAAGAAAATCCCGACAGGGTGATCGAGCGGACGCACGCGCAAGAGCGCGAGCATCCGCCGATCCGCCTGCTGTTCTCCGCGCTGATGCTGGTGATGCTGCTTGCTGCGTTGGACCAAACCATCGTGTCCACGGCGCTGCCCACCATCGTGGGCGAGCTCGGCGGTTTGGAAAGCCTGTCGTGGGTGGTGACGGCGTATCTGCTCACCTCGACGATCGTGGTGCCGCTCTACGGAAAATTCGGCGACCTGTTCGGCCGGAAGATCGTGCTGCAGGCGGCGATCGTGTTGTTCCTGGTCGGCTCGGTGCTATGTGGCGTCGCGCAGAACATGACGCAGCTGATCCTGATGCGCGCGTTGCAAGGTCTGGGCGGCGGCGGGTTGCTGGTGGTGACGATGGCGTCGATCGGTGACGTGATCCCACCCGCCGAGCGCGGCCGCTATCAAGGTATGTTCGGTGGCATCTATGGCTTGGCGACGGTGATCGGACCGCTGATTGGCGGCTTCCTGGTTGAACATCTGTCGTGGCGCTGGATTTTCTACATCAACTTGCCGCTGGGCATCGTGGCGCTCGCGGTGATCGGCGCCGTTTTCAAGCCGCATACCGCGCACGTGAAGCACGAGATCGATTACATGGGCGCCGGATTTTTGGCGACGACACTCACCTGTATTGTGCTGTTCACCACGCAGGGCGGCGTGATATTGCCGTGGTCGTCACCGCAACTCTGGTTCACGCTGGTGTTCGGTCTGGTGGCGCTGGTTGGCTTTGTCTACGAAGAACGCAAAGCGTCCGAACCCATCATTCCGCTGGAGCTGTTCAAGGAGCGCACGTTTCTGCTGTGCTGCCTGATCGGTTTCATCATCGGCATGTCGCTGTTCGGCTCCATGACCTTCCTGCCGTTGTATCTGCAGGTGGTCAAGAACTCCACGCCCTCGGAGGCCGGCATGCAGTTGCTGCCGATGATGGGCGGCATCATGCTCAGCTCGATAGTGAGCGGGCGGATCATCAGCAAAATCGGGAGATATCGCATCTTCCCGATCGTCGGCACCTTGCTGGCATGTGTTGCGATGGGCTTGCTCGGCACGCTCAACAACGCGACGCCGATCGGATTTCTCTATCTCTATATCTGCCTGCTCGGCCTGGGGCTCGGCATGGTGATGCAGGTGCTGATTCTGGCGGTTCAGAACAGCGTGCATTTCAAGCATATGGGCGTGGCGACATCCGGCGCGACGTTATTTCGTTCCATCGGCGGTTCGATAGGCGTAGCCGCTTTCGGTGCCTTGTTCACCAACGGGCTGCATTCGCGGCTGGCCGCCACGATTCCGCACGACGCCGTGCTGCCGCATTCGATGGGACCGCGAGCCGTGCATGATCTGCCGGATGCCGTGCGCACCATCTACCTGCAGGCGTTCGGTGGGGCGTTGCATATGGTCTATACGATCGCCGCCGGTGTGATCGTGCTGGCGTTCGGGTTGGCGTGGCTGTTGGAAGATGTGCCACTGCGCAAGAAACACTAATCATCACCACTGAGTGCGGTTTGGAAGCAACCCTTTCAGTTCCGCGTCGGTGAGATTGCGCCACTGGCCAGGTTTCAGATGGCCTAGCTTTACGTTGATGATGCGCACGCGACGCAACTGGGTCACGCGGTAGCCGAACTCGGCAGCCATCAGGCGAATTTGCCGATTCAGGCCCTGGGTCAGCACGATGGCGAAGCCGAATTTGGCGATCTTGCGCGTGCGGCACGGCTTGGTCATCTGGCGGTGGATGCGCACACCTTTCGCCATGGCAGCGAGAAATTCATCGGTAACCGGCTTGTTCACCGCCACGAGATATTCTTTTTCGTGGTGATTTTCCGCCCGCAGAATCTCGTTGACGATATCGCCGTTGCTGGTTAGCAGGATCAATCCTTCGGAATCTTTGTCCAGCCGACCGATAGGAAAAATGCGTTCCTGGTGGTCGACGAAATCGACGATGTTGCCGTCCACGCTCTGGTCGGTGGTGCAGGTGATGCCGACCGGTTTGTACAGTGCGATATAGACCGCGCGCTTTGCGCCTGGCGTGCTGGCGAGAATACGGGCACGGACGATCTCGCCGTCCACCCGCACCTCATCGCCATCCAGCGCTTTGGCACCCGTGCCGACCACCTCGCCGTTGATGGTGACGCGGCCAGCCAGTAGCAGTTCGTCCGCTTCGCGGCGCGAGCAGAGACCGGCTTCGCTGATGTATTTATTGACGCGCATGAGCGTGTTCAGGCCTGATCGTCACGCCGGCGCAAGCCGGAATGACCATCCAGAATCACGAACGCAGCCCGACGCCGCGCTTGAGCAAATTCAGCGCGAGCCAGGACAAGCCGATCACGAACGCCATCATCACCGCAAAAGCAACGCCAATCTGCACATCGCTGATGCCCAGCACGCCAAAGCGGAAGGCATTGACCATGTAGAGGATCGGGTTGATGCGCGAGATGGCTTGCCACGGTTCGCCGAGCATGGTGACCGAGTAGAACACACCGCCGAGATAGGTCAGCGGCGTGAGCACGAAGGTCGGCACCAGCGCGATATCGTCGAACTTCTTCGCGTAGATGGCGTTGACGAAGCCGGCTAGCGAAAAGATCGTGGCGCCGAACAGCACGGAAAGCAGTGTGATCAGCGGATGTGCGACGTGCAGCGACGTGAAACCCAGTGCGATCAGCAGCACCAACAGGCCGACCACAAGACCGCGCGCTACCGCACCCGTCACGTAACCCAGCAAAATGACCCAGTTCGACATCGGCGACACCAGCATCTCCTCCACCGAGCGCTGGAATTTCGCGCCGAAGAACGAGCTGGAGATATTGCCGTAGCTATTGGTGATGATGCTCATCATCACCAGTCCGGGCACGATGTACTGCATGTAGCTGAAGCCGCCCTGGATGGTGCCGATACGGCTGCCGATCAACTTGCCGAAAATCACGAAATACAGCGTCATCGTGATGGCCGGTGGGATAAGCGTCTGCGTCCAGATACGCAGGATGCGCACGATTTCGCGGCGGACGATGGTCTGCAGGGCGACGAGGTTGCCGGACATATAGCTCATGCCACTTTCTCCTTACCGGGCACTTGTCGACCGTTCTCCACCAATCGCACGAACAATTCTTCGAGGCGATTGGTCTTGTTGCGCATCGACGTGACGGTGATGCCGTGCGCGCTGAATGTCTCGAACAACACGTTGAGCGCCTGCGTGCGAGGCATTTCCGCTTCCAGCGTGTGCTCGTCGACGCGACGGAAAGTGATTCCGGGGAGGGACGGCAGCGGGTTCGGCGCGTGGTTGACGTCGAACACAAACGTTTCCACGTCCAGCTTGGACAGCAGCTGTTTCATCGTGGTGTTCTCCACGATGGTGCCGTGGTCGATGATGGCGATATTGCGGCACAGCTGTTCGGCTTCTTCCAGGTAATGCGTGGTGAGAATCACCGTGGTGCCGGCAGCGTTGATGCCGCTGATGAACTGCCACATCGAACGGCGTATCTCGATATCCACGCCGGCCGTCGGTTCATCCAGAATCAGCAGGCGCGGCTCGTTCATCATCGCGCGTGCGATCATCAGTCGTCGCTTCATGCCGCCGGAAAGCATGCGCGCCTGATCCTTGGCCTTGTCCCACAGGCGCAGCTCCTTCAGGTACTTCTCGGCACGCTCGGCGGCGATCTTGCGGGGGATGCCATAGAAGCCGGCCTCGTTCACGCAGATGTCGAAGGGTCGCTCGAACTGGTTGAAGTTGAGCTCCTGCGGCACCAGGCCGATCAGCTTCATCGCCTCGTTGCGCTGCTTGTTGACCGACATGCCGAAGATCTGGGCATCGCCGCTGGTGGAATTCACCAGCGAGGAAAGAATGCCGATCAACGTGGATTTGCCGGCGCCGTTGGGGCCAAGCAGGGCAAAGAAATCGCCGGGTTGCACCGTCAGGCTGATGCCTTTGAGCGCCTGGACACCGTTTCCGTAGGTTTTACGCAGGTTATCGACGACAAGCGCGGGGGTAGAAGACATGAGCTGCACCATAGGGGCTAGCCCTCTATTATAGCGGGCCTTGTCCAGCCGACCGGTCCCGCCGGGCGCACTCACTGTTTCCCCCGGATACCCGCATGGCCGAACACTTCACCCTACGCCTCGCCGACAGCCGCATGCTGGCTCCCACCGTGCGACATCTGGTCTTCGAGCGAGTCGATGGACAGCCGCTGGCCTTCATTCCCGGTCAGTTCCTGCAGATCCACTTTCACTACGACGACGGCACGGCCACCAAGCGCAGCTATTCGGTGGCGACCGTGGGCGATGGCGGTTCGCCGGTGCAGCGCATCGAGATCGCGGTGAGTTATGTGGACGGTGGTGCGGCCACCAAGCTGCTGAGCGGTCTGGAGATGGGCGGGACGATCGAAGCGAGCGGCCCGTATGGTCGTTTCTGCCTGCAGGATGCCGATACGCATCCGCGCTACCTTTTGCTGGCCACGGGCACCGGCGTTACGCCGTATCGCGCCATGCTGCCGCAATTCGAAAAGCTGCTGGCGCAGGGCAACCGCGAAGTGGTGCTTCTGTACGGCGCGCGCAACGAAACGGAATTGCTCTATGGCGAAGAATTCGAAGCCTTTGCACAAACGCATCCCGGCTTCACCTTCCATGGTTGCCTGAGTCGTCAGCCGCGCGCGGTGCCGCGTCCGCATGACCGCCAGGGCCATGTGCAGAGCGTGCTGGCGGAATTGGCGCCTTCCGCGCAGCGCGATATCGCTTATCTGTGCGGCAATCCCAACATGGTCGACGCTGCTTTCAATGCGTTGAAGGAATTCGCTTTGCCGATTCCGCAGATTCGCCGCGAGAAATACATTTCGTCTCGCTAAACGCTTCATCGGGCCTAAAGCGCGTCGATTTTTTGCCGATATGGAAAGTGCGGGACATGAGCGTCCTGCGCGAGCGTCATAGTCATGACGCGTTGGAGCAAAAAGCGTTCTCTCGCGACGGTTCAACTGCCCTTGAGCCGAGGTGAGTGCGGACCGCGGACACGTTCCAACGTTTATCGCGACAAAAAACCAACGCCTGGCTCAATGGCGAAAATGTGCGGGTAACTATTTGTTTCACAAGAAATTCACGCAATCAACACAATTGCCGACGTAACTGATGTGCGCGAGTCTTTTGACGGTCCGATCACGCGAAGAATGTGATCCATTTCGCATTTTCGTCACTGGAGTCGGCAGAGCCTCTTAAGGCCGGTGCATCGCGGCCGATGGTGCCTACAGGTACCCGCGATACGCGTGGGCGCCGGTGGAGGGCAGCATTATGCGTGGGCCGCACTGGTTTGTTTTGGCAAGTTGTTCAGTCGCGATGATGTTCGCGTCATCTGCCGCGAAGGCGAGCGGTGGCGGAACGATCGAAGGCGGAACAATCACCTTCGTCGGCGCTGTGGTAGAGCCGACGTGCAGTGTTGCGGGCATGCATGACGACGTGAGGCTGGTCGTCAGCGCTGCGCAAACGCATCCGTCGCTTCAGCGAAGCTGTTCTGATCCAACGACTACGGGCGCAGTAGCGAATGCGTCCCGGCCCTACGACGTCGATGTCGTGCATCTGTCCGGTTCGGAATCCGACCGGGTGCTCAAGTACTTCGCCAATTATGTTCGCGCTGCCCAGCCCAGCTCGGCGGATCCGGTGTTGCTAACGCAGACCTATGAGTGATGCTGGGGATTTATCGGTACGCGCTGAGGAAAACTTGAGCCTTAGTTGCACGCTCAGCATGTAGCGTGCTCACTGATAAGACATAGTAAACGTGGCAGTGCCGCAGACTTGACCTGCGCTGATCGGCGAGCCAGTTGCATAGTATTGCGCGTAGTAAGGGAGCGTGAGCTTGCCATTGGGCGAGTTGCCGACCGATTGCGCGGTATTGAATTGCACGGCCTGCAGATTGCTTTGCAGCAGTTGAATGCCGACATTCGTCGCCGGTGTGCCCGCCGCGCAGGTAGCGGAAGGCAGGATCACACCCGTTGCCGTTCCGGGATTCGCCGTGCTCATTGTCATGTAGAGCGACCAGCCTGACGGGCAGGTGTACTGGATGTTGAAAGACGTCTTGCCCGCCACGGAACCGGTTGTCGGCAATGCGTTGCTGACTATCGTTGGCAACGTGACGCTGAGATTGCTCGAACCCGCGACGACACTGCAGGTGCTCATGGATACGGTGATTGCGTTCAGCGTCACCGTGGCGAAGGAAACGGAAGCGCTGCTGTACGTCGTTATCGGGCCATTTCCCGGGGGATTGGGGGGGACGCTATCGGAATCGAAAAGCTGCAGCAGCTGGATGCTGCTTATGGTGCCTGGACTCACCGGGCCGGTTTTGACCAGCTGAGCGGTAAATTTGGCTGCAATAGGGTTTGGGGTGCAACTTCCGGGATTGTTGTTGGTTCCACCTGCTGAAGTGCAATTGCTGGTTTGTACGGCCCATCCGGTGGTGCCATTGGGACCGTTGCTGCCGCTACTCGCCTGGGTAGGCGTCGCGGTGAGCAGCACATCGATGCCCGGCACATTGGTCTGGAACATGATGCCGCTTCCGCTGGGAGAGGCATTCGTCGAGTCGATGGTTGCCAGTTGGCCGGCCAGTACCGTGAAGTCATCGTAATAGTTCGGCGTCAACGCAAAGGCCGTATAGCAATTGACATCTACCGTTACGGACGCCGCACTGCCAATCAGTCCGTTGGCCGTGCCCGGCGCAATGCTGATGGTGGACGGCAGGGCAATGGCAGCACTGGTCGGTGTTGCGCTGCATGCGGGGGCTTGGCCGCCCGCGACCTGAGCGGCTAAGGCGTGAGCATGTCCGGTCTTGCCACCCGATACGGTCTTGATGACAAACGCAGAGCAGATCGTGGGCGACAACAGGCCAACGGCTAGCACTAGTGCGGCGACTCGTCTTGCGAGCGGCGAGGCAAATGTTGCGTATTTCATGTGCCGTCCCTCAAAACAAGTGCGTCGGTGCCCGGTTTTGTGCATGTGACGCTCATCTGTTCGTAGCCCACTGTCGTTTTTTTGTGCTTGGATTTGGGCTCGAGCCGATAATCGAACGAACACGATTGTGCCGCCCCATTATCGTCCTGCCAGCGCGCGGTCAATCGACCAGCCTGATCGACACCGCGCAGCAGAATCTGTCCCGCCTGACCCACGACACCCAGCGAGAAACCTTTCTCATTGAACACTTCGGCACCGAATGGCAACGCCTCGCCGTCCTTGAGGCGCGCGCGCACGATGAGCGTGCGACCGTTTTCGGTCTTGAATTTCAGCATCACCACTGCGCCAGCATAGGGTACGACTTGCGCGCTGGTGGCATCGAGTTGCACATCCAGCGGCAATCCTTTGGGATCGATCTGGATGGTATTTAGCTGGTAAGGCGTCAGGTACGGCACCACCGCATAACCGAAGCGGTCCACGCGTGCGCCCGGGGCATTGGCCAGGCGTGCGCCGGCGGCGTCTGGCAAATACACGATACCTACGGTGTCGCCGAGCGGCTGACCGAACGTAACACCACCCGGGTGCGCAATCACCGAACCACTCGCGTTTACCGATGCCTGCGAATAACCGTTGCCGTCGCCGTAGCTGGCGTTGAACACCGCGTACGGACTGCGGTAGCCCACGTTCACCGAGCCGGCATTGCCGCCGCCATCGCTGCTGTGCGTCGCCGCGGCGCTGTAGTTGAACTGGCTATCGCTGCCGAGCGTGCCGTTGAGCATCGCCTGATCCTGCGAGCCACCTTGTTGATCATGACTGACGTTCAGCGTAAAGGTCGGCGAGTGCGTGTTGCGGCCCAGCGGCAACGAGACGCTCACGAAGTACTCGTTGTCGTAGTGGCCCAGCGGGTCCACCGAGCGTGTCGCGGACAGGCTGTAGGTGAGCTGGTGGAAGTGGTTGTTGTAGCCGACCTGAAATTGCGTGTCGTTGCCGCGGCGATTCCAGTAGTCGCTGGCGGACACGTTGGCGTAGAACGAGCCGCCGTTGTGTCCCAGGGACTGGTTGACCGAAAGCGTGAAATTGCTGCGCTGCCGTTCCACTCCGGTGGCGGAGAGGATCGGATTGGTGGTGAACGCGCTTCCGGTGAGGGCAGCCTGCTGGGCGGGCGTCAATACACTCTGTGCCGGCACGCCATCGATCGTCGGCACGATCTGCTGTGGCACGACATCAAAGGCATTGATGCCCTGGCGCGCGTAATCGCGGGCTTGTTCGGCCTGGGTCAGGCTGAGGAAGCCGCCGGTGGAATAGCGATAGGTGGCAACCGACAGAGTCGTTCCTGTCGACGGGATGATCTTGCTGTAGGTCAAACGCACACTCTGGCCCGACTGCGTCGAGTAACCCCGGATATGGGCATCGGCCTCGGTGACGTCCATCGCCAATGCGCCATAGCGCGTATTGATCGCGGCACCCGCCAGCAGCGCGCCATAGCCTTGTGAGCCTGCGATGCCGGCATATCCCGTCAGCAGGTTGTTGAAACCGTGCTGCACAGTGGCCTGCACCACGGCCGGCTTGTCCTGGATCGTCGCATCACGCAACTGGCCGACGGCGATGTCGAAGCGGGTGATGCCGGGGCGCAACAGTTGCGCCACCGAGGCATAAGGTACGGCGAAGGTGCTCACACGGCCGTCTGCCTCGGTCACCGTAACCTGCAGGCTACCGCCGTAACCGGTGGGATAAAGGTCGCTGAGCGTGAACGGACCGGGTGACACGGTGGTCTCGTAGATCACTACGCCGTTCTGCCGCACGGTGATCTTGGCATTGGTCTGGGCCACGCCATGCACTACTGGAGCGTAGCCCTGCAGCGACTGCGGCAGCATGCGATCGTCGGTACCGAGCTGTATGCCACGAATACCGTAACTGTCGAAGACGGCGCCATCCGTAAAGCTGTCGCCGATCGTCAGCTGCGCGCGCAGTGAAGACAGGTCGCGCTGTACGTAGGTATTGATGTTTTGCCACTGACTGCGCGCCGGCGCACCGGCAGCCCCTGATTCCCAGTTGGCGGTGGCGTCTTCGCGGAAATGCCAGGGGCCGAGATTCAGGCCGCTGTTTAGCCCCAGATACGACGTGGTCTGCGTCTGGCCCTGGCTGCGGCTGCGGTAGCTGTTGAAGTTGTAGTTCAGCAGGGCCGCCGGCACGCCGGCGTCCCAGTATTCCGGGTTGACGTAGCCACGAGCCACCTGGCCCAGGTAAGCCTGCGGCACGCTGACATCGACGCGCAGCTGCGACATGTCGAATGCCATGGTCGCCCCCGGGATCAGGCTGCCCATGCTCACGCAGGTCTTTGGGTCGCTCAGGCTGGCAACGGTCTCGGCAGACAGCTTCGCCGGGTGCAGACCCAATTGATCGAGCAATCGCCGGTCGATGCACGGCATGGCGCTGGCATTCGCGGAAGTGGCAGCGAAACGTACGTCGCTGCGGCCAACCCAGACGTTATTGAGATAGACGTCCGCGTTGTAACTGCCTGGAAGCACGGGATTGCCGTGCTCGAAGCGAGAAAGGTCCGTGGTGTTCTGTCCGGCACCGGCGAGCAGGCTGCGATCGAAATCGGCAAAGCCGCTGCTGGCGCTGGCATCCGCACCGTTGGCTGCAGCCGCGGATGCGTCGGGTGATGCGGCAGCGGGAGCAGCAAAAGCGCTCGTCCAGCTGCTTAGCGCGGCAGCAATTCCTACGCAAAGCAAAATCTGGCGACACACACCATGTTTAGGCGCAGGGCCTGTTCCATGAAATGTGTGCCGACGATGCGTCACGGCGAAACGCTGCCCTTGAACGAGGCCGTCGCGCCGTAGTCATTGACGATGTCATAGGCGACGGACGTGCCCGCTGCCGGCGTCGCCGTCAGTCCCTTTACTTTCAGGTGCAGCACGCCGAGCGGATCGACCATGCCGGTGTCGGCGCTGTACGACTTGCCGCCGACATCCAGCGACAATTTGACGATAGTGACGTGGTATGGCGTGGGGTTGCGCACTTCCAGTGCGTAGCCTTGGCCATCGGCAACAGCCTTCCAGGTCACCTGTTCGGGTGCTTTCTGCGCGTCGCCGGGCAGGTGCGCGGGACGGTAGAAAAGTTTGAGGCGCGAGCGGATCGCGAACTGCAACAGGTTCTTGCCAGCAGCTTCTTCTCCGCTGGGCTTGGGAGGTATTTCAAGCACGTTGAGCCAGAACAGCGACTCGCGGTCACTGGGCAGCTGCGTGGGCGTGGAAATGATGCGCAGGCTCTGATCCTTGTGCGCCTCCATACGGAACAGCGGAGGCGTGATCAGAAACGGCACATTGACCTTGTCCGGCGTGGACTTGGGATCGCCATTGTCGATCCATGCTTCCACCAGTGCCGGATGGGCGTTGTCGTTGGTCAGCCGCACGGTGACTTCGCCGTCCTGGGCCGGAAACACCACGCGCGTGCCTGCGATCAGCACGCTGGCATTCGCAGCACCGGCGACGAGGCACATGGACATCAGGCCCGCGCGGACAGCGCGGATGAGGGTATTCATGGAAGGACTCTCGAAGGTCAACGAATGACGGAGCGTGTCCGAACTACGCTGCGGCAGAAATTGCCCTGCCGCAGCGCACTTGTTCCGCGACTTACTGGTACTGGGTCGTGTACGTCACGGTCGTGTTCACCAGGCCCGCGGTAGCGGCGGCAGTGGCGTAGTACTGAGCCTGATAGCTCAGCGTAACGCCGCCACTCGAGAGCGTTCCCACTGGCGAGTTGGCATTGGTGTTGAGATTGATGGCCGTGCCGGTGCCGCTGAGCAACTGCACTTCGACATTGCCGGCGACGGTCTGCGGAGAAGTAGCGGTAGCGATGTTCTTGAGGTTGCCGTCGGCAGCATTGATGTTGGCGCCGCCGAACTGTTCCTGCACGCTGGTGAGGTTCGGATCGCAACCGCTCACCTTGATGGTGAAGGGCGTGTTACCGGCAACGCTGCCGGCTGCATTCAGGGCCGTCGTGAACACCACCGGCAACTGAACCGTGTTGGAGGCGCTGCCGCCAGCCACGCTGAACGTGCAGGTATTGGCAACAACCTTGCCGGTGAAAGTAATGGTGCCATCGGGAGCAGCAGCCCCGGCGATGTTCGGAGCCATTGCGATAACGCCAAAGCTAGCAATCAGCGCGGCGGTAAGTAGAGTCTTCTTCATACAAATTTCCTTGTTTAACGTCTAGGTAAGGGTGCAGCGTTCGGTAAAGCGCTTGCGGTGGGCCGGGCGTCTTCCCGCCCCCTCTCGGGCAGGCCCACGCCTTGCAGGGACACTTGAGCAACAATCGGGCCAAAGCGTGATACCCATCACATTTTCCCTGTTGGCCGCCTATTTTCCTACACATTACCTTCACGAATTTAAGAAAAAGTTGACATTTTTAAAGGAAAGACACGGCTTGAATCCCGAAATTCACGAAGTGGTCCGTCCAAAAGTGACGCGATAGGTCCAACCAGCAGGTCCCCCTAAGGTCAAAAATGGCCACTTTGTCAAGCGTGCTTGACATGCATACGTATGCAATCTAGGCTTCATGTCAAGTACGCTTTACATGGATGCTGGGGAGGGGATATGCATAGCGAACAGATGATTCGCCGGGCACGAGCGGCAGCGGCCACCTCGATGCGCGTTTGCCCAATAGCGGTTAGGCGGGCGCCATGACGCGCTTTACGGAAAAGCAGTACCAATGGCGCGTTCTGGTGGCCATGGCGATCTATAGCGGGTTCATGCTGATCGCATGGCCGCTGGTGCGTGCCACGGAGAGTCTTCCGCTGAAGGTGCTATTGGCGCTCGCGCCGGTTGTGCCGGTGTTCTACGTGATCGCGCAGCTGGTCCGGCGTATCCGCGCTAGTGATGAACTCGAACAGCGTACGCACCTGGTTGCACTGAGCGTCGCGACGGGAGTGGTGAGCGCGCTCAGTCTCGCGGGAGGGTTTCTGAGCATCGCCGGCGTCCTGACGCTGGATGGCTCGATTCTGATTTGGGTATTTCCTGTGATGGCGTTCTGTTACGGCCTGGCACGCTGGCGGGTTTTGCGTGGTTATGGCGGTGACATGACATGCGACGAGGAAGCTGCAATACCGCTTTATGTGCGTTTCCTGAGTGCTGGCGCGATCGTGCTAGTCATCGCATGGTGGTGTCGCGCGGCGCTCGATGACATGCGCCTCGGGTTTTTATGGGGAATGGGTGCTGGATTCACCGCACTCGGCATTGCCCTGGGCGTTGCGCGCTGGCGCAAGCGAAGGGATCGCAATGGATAAGCGTGTGCTGCACCAGCCGCACAAACGGCGTGGACGCCAAGCGCCATGAACAATTATGTCCGTGCACTGCGCGGTGAGCGCGACTGGTCGCAAGCCGACCTTGCGCAAAAACTGGATGTATCGCGACAAACCATCAATGCCATCGAGACCGGGAAATACGATCCCAGTCTGCCGCTGGCGTTCAAGATCGCGCGCCTGTTCGGCATGCCGATCGAAACGATCTTCGTTCCTGGAGAGGAGTAAGGCTTAGATGGCCATGCAGGCAAAAACCGCTTTACGCATTGTTGTCGCCGCGGCCGCGATTGGCCTGCTGGCGTACCAGCATTGGCATCGCGACGAAGCGAATGGAGCGACCGAGAACCATGCCGCAACGGATAGCGCATCGGCGTCAACGAAGCAGGTACCGCCAGTGGTGCGCACGTGGCAACGCGGTGCGCTCACGTTCAAGTCGTGTGAACTGGGGCGTCCGGGCAGTGGTGCTACCGCCGAGGCCTGGTGCACCGTCTTCGAGGTGCCGGAGAACCGCGATGATCCGCAAAGCCGGCGCATCGGGCTGAAACTGGCGATCGCACGCAGCGATGCGCAAGTGCCCGAACCCGACATGGCGGTGCTGCTAGCGGGCGGTCCTGGCGAAGCAGCTACCGAATCGTGGGTCATCGAAGCACCCGCGTTCGCCGAAGTACGCAAACATCATGACGTGCTGCTGCTCGATCAGCGTGGCACCGGCGGCTCCAATCCGCTGAGCTGCAAAAAAGCGGAGGACGCCGCCGATGAAACGACTTTCACGCTGGACTTGGACAAGGTGCGCAAGAATGTGGCTGCCTGTCTGGCCGAGGTGAAACAGAAGGCCGACCCGCGCTACTACACCACCACGATTGCCGCGCAAGATTTGGAGGACGTGCGCAAGGCGCTGGGGTCGCCCACCTTCGATCTGATTGGCGTGTCCTACGGCACGCGCATGGCCCAGCAATATCTGGTGCATTACCCCGATAGCGTGCGCAGTGTCGTACTCGATTCTGCCGTACCGAACCAAGCGGTACTGGGCGAGGATTTCGCCGCCAACCTGGACAATGCGCTTAAGAAGAATTTTGCCGGCTGCATCGCGGTCGCTGCATGCAAGCAACGCTTCGGCGATTCGATGCAGACGCTGTACCAGTTGCGCGACGCCTTGCGCGCCAATCCGCATACGGTAAGTTTCCGCGACCCGCAAACCTACGAAACCGTAGAGCGTCCGTTGAGCGAGTTCTCGCTTGCCAGCGTCGTGCGCATGTTTGCGTATGAACCCGAGACGGCGGCGCTGCTCCCGCTGTCGATCAACGCTGCCGCACACGGCGACGTCGGTCCGCTGCTGGGTCAGGCCAAACTGCTCAACGGCGATCTCAGAGGAGATATGAACAACGGTATGTCGATGAGCGTGATCTGCAGCGAAGATGCAGACCTGCTACAGCCAAGGCCGCAGGATCAGAACGCCATCCTGGGCAATCACCTTGTCGACGCGATCAAGGCGCAATGCGATGTATGGCCGCACGGCATACGCCCGGCCGATTTTCACGCGCCGCTGAAAAGCGACAAGCCGATCCTGATACTGTCCGGTGAATTCGATCCCGTTACGCCACCCAGCTACGGCGAGCAAATCCTTCCGGGACTGACGAACGGACGGCAGCTGATCTTCAAAGGTCAGGGCCATTCCTTGCTCGCCCGCGGCTGCATGCCGCAACTGCTGGGCAAGTTCATCACCAAGCCCGATCCGAAACAGCTCGACGCGAGCTGTTTGGACAAACTAAGCGACATGCCCGCGTTCATCGACTTCAACGGAGCTTCGCCATGATCGAAGTAAGGGATCTGCACAAACACTTCGGCACGGTCAAAGCCGTCGATGGGGTCAGTTTCAAGGCACGCGACGGCGAAATCACCGGCTTGCTCGGCCCCAACGGTGCCGGTAAAACCACCACGTTGCGCATGCTTTACACGTTGATGAATCCCGATAAGGGTCAGGTATTGGTCGACGGCATCGACGTGGCGCGCGATGCGCAAGCGGTGCGGCGTCAGCTGGGTGTGTTGCCCGATGCGCGCGGTTTGTACAAGCGGCTGACGGCGCGCGAGAACATCGACTATTTCGCACGTCTTCAGGGCATGGACGATGCGCTGATCCGAACGCGTCGCGAGCAATTGATCCAGGCACTGGAGATGGCCGACATCGGCGACCGCCGCGCCGAAGGCTTCTCGCAAGGCCAGCGGGTGAAGACAGCGATCGCGCGTGCGCTGGTGCACGATCCGAAGAACGTGATTTTGGACGAGCCGACCAACGGCCTCGACGTGATGGCGACACGCGGGCTGCGCCAGTTCATGCGCCGACTGAAAGACGAAGGCCGCTGCGTGCTGTTTTCCAGCCACATCATGCAGGAGGTGGCCGCGCTCTGCGATCGTATCGTGGTGATCGCGCACGGCCGCGTAGTCGCCGACGAAACGCCCGACGCGCTGCGTGCGCAAACCGGCCAAGCGAATCTGGAGGATGCTTTCGTGAAAATCATCGGCAGCGAGGAGGGCCTTGCTGCATGAACGCGATGCTGACCGTCTTCGTCAAAGAAGTGAAGGAAAACCTGCGCGACAAGCGCACCGTCATGAGCGCCTTGCTCTATGGCCCCCTGATCGGACCGATCATTTTCGTGATGCTGATGAACACGATCATCACGCGCGAACTGAACAAGGCCGATCAACCGCTCAAGATTCCAGTGATCGGCGCGCAATACGCGCCGAACCTGATCGACGCGCTCAAGCAACAGGGTTTGCAACCGCAGTTGGCGATCGCCGATCCGGAAGCTGCCGTGCGCAATCAGGATGCCGACGTGGTGTTACGCATTCCGGCGGATTTCGGCACATCCTGGCGTAAGGGTGAGACGTCGCAGGTCGAGATGGTCTACGACTCCTCTCAGCGCGAGACCGGCAGTTCGGTCGATCGCTTGCGGCGCATGCTCGAGACCTACAGCCGTCACCAGGGCGCGATGCGGTTGGTGGCGCGCGGCTTGTCGCCAACCATGATGGCACCGGTGTCGGTCGATGACCGCGATCAGTCCACGCCGCAATCCCGTGCCGGGCAGCTGTTCTCTATTCTGCCGTACTTCTTCGTGCTGACCATTTTCATGGGCGGCATGTATCTCGCCATCGATCTCACAGCGGGCGAACGGGAGCGGCAATCGTTGGAGCCGCTGTTCGCCAATCCCGTGCCGCGTTGGCAGGTGTTGCTGGGCAAGCTGGGTGCGATTTGCGTGTTCTCGCTGACCAGCTTGCTGATCTGCGTCGTGGGTTTTGGGGTGTGCGGCAGGATCATTCCCGCCGAGAAGCTCGGCATGACCTTGAGCCTTGGGCCTGCCTTCGCATTGCAGGTGCTACTGATGATGGTGCCGTTGGTGATCCTGCTGGCTTCGTTGCAAACCCTGGTCGCCGCGTTCGCCAAAAGTTACCGCGAGGCGCAGACCTATTTGTCGATCCTGATGATGGTGCCGGCGCTGCCATCGGTTCTGCTGAGCGTGTTGCCGATCAAGGTAGCCAACTGGATGTACACGGTGCCACTGCTCGGACAGCAGGTGGGTATTGCTCAGCTGCTTCGCGGCGAGCAGGTCACGACGATGCAGATTTCGACCTGCATGGCATCCGGCCTCGTCATAGCGATCCTGGCAACCCTGGTCACGGCTTGGGTGTACCGTTCCGAGCGGCTCGCGATTTCTGTTTAAGACGGCGCCCTCTCCCCATGGGGAGAGGGTGCTAAGACACGAGCCACGCGGCGACTGCTTCGGGATGTTCCAGATGGAGATGATGACCGCCGTCCATGTGCGTGACGGCAATCTGCCGCACCTTGTTTGCGCGCGCCTGCATCAATGGCGTTGGCAGGTACGGGGTCATCGGGTTTGCCAGCAGCAGAGTCGTCGGCGCATCAATGCCCGCAATAAGCGCGCGGACCTGATCCTCGGCTAGCCGCGCTGGACTGGGCCGCGTAAGGCGCGAATCGCTGCGCCAGCGCCAGCCGTTTTCGGTCTCGATCAGGCCGCGCTCGACAATCGGGCGCGCCAGGTCGGCACGCAAACCGCTGGCAAGCGTGCGTGCACTGATCGCCTGGTCGATGTTGCGGAATATCCGCATCGATTTGCCGTTCGTTGTGGGGGCGGCAAAAGCATCGCGAAAACGTTGCAATGTGTGCGTGCCATCATCGCCAAGCGGGCCAAGGCCTTCGATCAGGCACAACCTTTCAACGCGTTGCGGCGCTGCGGCTGCCACCAACGAAGCGATGCCCGCGCCAAGCGAATGACCAAGCAGCGTGTAGCGTTCCAACCCTAACGCGTCAGCCGCCGCAAGCACTGCACCTACGTAATCGAGGAAGTGATAGCCGGCACCAGCAGGCAGATGGCCGGAGTGGCCGTGACCGGGCAATTCAAGCGCTATCACTCGCCAACGTCGCACGAGGATCGGGGCGAGAAAGGCGTAACTGCCCGCGTTGTCCAACCAGCCGTGCAGCGCCAGCAGCGGTGGTGCGTCCGGTTCGCCCCAGACTTGCGCGGTCAGCGAGAGATGATGAGGGAGTGCAATGCGCTGCTCAGTCGGTGCGGTCACGCAGATTTCCCGCCGTATCCATGGTGCGGTGTTGCCGTCGCAGCGCATGCCGGCCAGCCTTGCATGTGTCGCTGGATGAGCACCGCAAGGCTGTTGACTTGTTCCGGACTATCGTTGAGCGCAGGGATATAACGCAGTGTTTCGCCGCCGGCTGCGGTAAAGAAATCGCGGTTCTGCATCGCGATCTCTTCCAGCGTTTCCAGGCAATCGACGGCAAAGCCCGGGCATGCCACATCCAGTCGCCTGATGCCTTCCGCAGCGAGGCGCCGCACGGTGGCATCGGTATAGGGTTGCAGCCATGGCTCGCGACCCACGCGTGACTGAAAACTCACCACGAGCCGCGATTCGTCCAGTCCGAGCCGCGCGCGCAGCAAGCGTGCGGTGGTGTGGCACTGGTTGAAGTAAGGATCGCCGGCATCGACGTAGCGCTGCGGAATACCATGAAAAGAGAGCAGCAGTTTCTCGCCGCGACCGTGCACCGCCCACCCGCGTTCGATGGAAAGGGCCAGTGCCTCGATATGGTCGTTGTCATCGTGGTAATCGTTGACGATGCGCAACTCCGGCGGCCAGCGCAGGTGCTTGAGCGTATCGGCGACTGCGTCGATCACCGAACCGGTGGAGGTGGCCGAGTACTGCGGGTACAGGGGTAGCACCAGTAGCCGGCGCACTCCCTCGCGTTGCAGCTGTTCGATCTGCGCGCGCACCGATGGCTCGCCATAACGCATAGCCAGTGCGACGCGAATCGGCTCCCCGCGATCGCGGCGCAGTTTGTCCTGCAGGCCTTCGGCGAGCTTTTCGGAGCCGACGCGTAGCGGCGAGCCTTCGGCCGTCCAGATGCGCGCATAGGCGTGGGCGGAACGTGCCGGTCGGAGGCGCAGGATCACGCCGTGCAGGATTGGCCACCACAGCCAGCGCGGATACTCGATCACCCGAGGATCGCCAAGAAATTCCGCCAGGTAGGGCCGCACCGCCCGCGCGGTGGGGGCCACCGGTGTGCCAAGGTTCACGAGCAGTACGCCAGTCTGTGCAGACGGGTCGTGGGATGGGCCGGTAAGGCCGGTATAGTAGCTGCGTGGCATCGTGGCTAGGGCGGCTGGATAGCGGACAAAGTCTGCCACAAGCGCTCCGCACCGCGCCGGTTCCGTGCCGTCGCTGCTGCGATCCAACCCGCTGCGATCTAATTTATTGACCAACCGGAGCTGCCCATGTTCAAAGCATCGCTGCGTCGTATTTCGTTCCTCGCCTTGACGCTGTTGTTGCCCGTCGCAATCGTGCATGCCGAAGACGACACCCCGCTGGAGCGTGCGCAGAATGCTGTGCGCGTGCTCAACGAGATCGAGCAGGCGCCGGACAAGTCCATTCCGGGCGATCTGCTCAAGGACGCCAAGGCGATTGCGGTCATCCCCGATGTGCTGAAGGTCGGTTTCGTCTTCGGCGGCCGGCGTGGCGAAGGTCTCATTTCGGTGAAGAGCCCCGATGGCACCTGGTCCAATCCCAGCTTCATTTCTTTTGGCGGGGGCAGCGTCGGCTTCCAGATCGGTGTGTCCAAAACCGATGTGATTCTGGTTTTCCGCACGCAGCGTGGCGTGGACTCCATCGTCAACGGCAAATTCACCATCGGTGCGGATGCATCGGCGGCGGCGGGCCCCGTCGGCCGTACCGCATCGGCCGCCACCGACCAGCAGCTCAAAGCCGAAATCTATTCCTACTCGCGGGCACGCGGCCTGTTTGCCGGCGTGGCGCTGGATGGTTCCGTGATCAAGATCGATCGTGACGCCAATGCGGCTGTTTATGGACAGGGCATCACCCCGCGGCGCATTTTCGAGGGTGGCGTGAGCAACGTTCCTGGGCCGGTGGTCCACTTCCGTGACACCCTGGAGGAGTACACTTCACATTGATCCGGAACGCCGGCGCTGCACCCGCAGTCGTCTACGGCAAACTTCCGCAACGAGGTACTCATGGGTTTGGACAGCATTTGGCATTGGGCGATCCTGCTGGTCATCATTTTGCTGGTGTTCGGCACCGGCAAGCTGACTCGGGTTGGCTCCGATCTCGGTAACGCCGTGCGTGGCTTCAAGAAGGCCATGCAAGGTGACGAGGACGAGGAAAAGCGCAAGGCGCAGGAAACGCTGAAGGCCGATCCGCCGCCGGCGGCCGGCAGCAGTACCCAGGCCAATCAGAGCCAGCGCGACTCCAGCGAATCGAAGTAACGCGCCATGATCGAGATCAGCCTCGGCAAGCTGGTGTTGCTAGCGCTGGTCGCCCTGATCGTGCTTGGCCCCGAAAAACTCCCACACGCAGCGCGCACCGCCGGCGCTTTGGTGCGCCGTCTGCGCTCGGGCTGGGATAGCGTGCGCGCCGAAGTCGAGCGCGAACTGGAAATCGAAGAACTCAAGCGCACCGCACGCGAAGCAGCGGCACGTGCCGAGGCCGCCCAGGCCGAAGTGAACAACGTGATGCGTCAGACACGCGAACAGGTTGCTACCACGGCGGCCGAAGCGAAGGACAGCATCGCCGAAGTGCAGCACGACATCACGCAGATCGACGCGCCGAAGGAATCCTCGCATGGCAGCGCCTGAGCCTGAGCTGGATCTGCAACAAGGTCTGTTCTCGCACCTGCTCGAACTTCGCACCCGCTTGATCAAAGCGATTCTGGCGGTCGTAGTCGTGCTGGTCGCACTGGTGCCGTTCGCCAATCGTCTTTATTCGTTGCTGGCCGCACCCTTGGTGTCGCGTTTGCCGCAAGGCGCGCATCTGATTGCTACCGAAGTCGCTAGCCCCTTCGTAACGCCGTTGAAGCTGGCGTTCTATGCGGCGCTCTTTATCAGCATGCCGGTCATCCTCTATCAGCTGTGGGCTTTCGTCAGCCCGGGCTTGTACAAGCACGAAAAACGTCTGGCGCGTCCACTGCTGATTGCCGCGTTGATCTTGTTTTACATCGGTTGCGCCTTCGCGTTTTTCCTGGTGCTGCCGGCGGCATTCCGCTTCCTCACGGCGGTCACGCCGCAGGGCGTGGAGATGATGACCGACATCACTCATTACCTCGATTTCGTGATGCTGATGTTTTTCGCTTTCGGTTTGTGTTTCGAGGTACCGGTGGCGGTAGTGATCCTCGCCGCCGTCGGCATCGTCGATCTGGACAAGCTGCGCAAGGGCCGTCGTTACGCCATGGTCGGTGCGTTCGCCATTGCCGCTGTAGTCACCCCGCCAGATATCACATCGATGATCATGCTGGCCATTCCGATGTGCCTGCTTTACGAAATCGGCGTGCTCGCCGTGCGCTGGCTGCTCAAGCCTCATGCCGCGGAAGCCGCGTCTTAGTCCATGAATCCATCCAAGACTTCGCAGCTGCCCGAGCCCGCTCCGGACGAGCTCGCGCATTCCCAGCGCCTGCTTCAGCATCTGCGCGAACAGATCGCTTCGCGCGGCGCTATGCCGTTCTCGCAATACATGGAACGTTGCCTCTACGCGCCTGGGCTGGGCTACTACAGCGCTGGCAAGACCAAGTTTGGTGAAGCAGGTGACTTTGTCACGGCACCGGAACTCGGCGACCTCTTCGCGCGTTGCGTTGTCCAGGTTGTGCAACCTGCGCTGGCCATGCTGGGCGACGAGGCGGACTTTCTTGAGCTCGGCGGCGGCAGTGGCGCGTTTGCCGAAGCGGCGCTGCTGGCATTTGCCGATAACGGCATGTTGCCGCGTCGCTACCTAATTCTTGAGCCAAGCGCCGATCTACGCGAACGACAACGCGAGCGACTCGGCGCCGCGTTGTCGAAGGAACTGTTCGCGCGTGTTGCCTGGGTGGATCGTCCGCCGGAGGAAACCTGGCGCGGCGTGTTGTTCGCCAACGAGGTGATCGACGCCTTACCAACCACGCGATTCGTCATGCGCCACGGTGAGGTGTACGAAGAGTACGTGGCGCTCGACGGCGACGGTCGCTTATTGCGTGTCGACCGTCCCGCGGATGCGTTGGTGGCAGGCGCGGTGCGGCATGTCGAGCGCGACCTCGGCCGTCCATTCGACAACGAGTACCGCTCCGAAATACTGCCGCAACTGCCTTACTGGATTCAGGCCATAGCTGGCTCGCTCGAGGCCGGCTTGATGCTGTTCATCGACTATGGCTATGTGCGTCGTGAGTTCTATTTGCCCGAGCGCCAGGACGGCACGCTGATGGCGCACTATCGCCATCGCGCGCATAACGATCCGCTGTACCTACCTGGCCTCAACGACCTTACCGCTTCGGTTGATTTCACCGCGCTGGCAGAGGCCGGCAACGGCGCCGGTTTCGGTGTGGCAGCCTATTTGCCGCAGGCTCAATTCCTGATTGCTGCTGGCTTACAGCAAGTGTTCGAGCAGGCGTATGAGCGAGCCGACGATAATGCCGCAGCTTACCGTCTCGCGCAGCAGGTGAAGAAGCTCATGCTGCCCGACCAGATGGGTGAGCGGTTCCAGGCCATGATGATGGCACGCGGACTTTCTGCGTTGCCCGTGCCTGCAGAGATTCTCTCCGCCGATCAAAGCAACCGGCTTTGATACGATCGCTGTCAGTCATTCTCGCCTTCAGCGTACGGAGACTGGTAGGACAGATAGGTCAGATGCTTTTGCTCGCGCCGCCCAAGTGTGACGGTATCCAGCACCAGTCCGCACACTACGAAGATGCCCGCGAGTACCGTCAATGCAGAACACAGGATCGCCGTGGGAAAGCGCGGCACCAGGCCGGTGTGGAGATAAGTCGCCAGTAGCGGCAGTGCAAGCAAAATGGCGACGATGAAACAGATCGCAGCCGCAGAGCTGAAGAACAACAATGGTTTGCCATTCTTGGTCAACTTCAGAATAGCCATAAGAATGCGCCAGCCATCGCCCCATGTATTCAATTTGCTATGGGAGTCATTCATGCGGCTGATATAGCGAGTCGAGTGCTCGGCGACCGGCATATGCAGCTCCAGCGCGTGGACGGTCAATTCCGTTTCCACTTCGAAGCCGCCCGCGTGCGCGGGATACGATTTCACGAATCGCCGGGAAAGCACGCGATATCCGGAAAGCATGTCGCTAAACGTGCGGCCGAAGATGCGGCCTGTCAGGTCGGTCAACAGCCAGTTGCCGAAACGATGTCCCTGCCGATAAGCCTCGAGTTCGGTGCTGCTGCGTGTGCCTACGACCATATCCAGCTTTTCGGCCAGCAGCTTTTCGATCATCGCGGGAGCGGCGGCGGCTTCATAGGTCGCGTCACCGTCTATCATCACATACACATCGGCCTCCACGTCGGCGAACATGCGCCGTACGACATGCCCTTTGCCCTGAAGGTCCTGCTTGCGGACGATGGCTCCGGCAGCCTTCGCTACCTCTGCCGTTCCATCCGTAGAGTTGTTGTCGTAGACATAGATGCGCGACTGAGGCAACGCCGCGGCAAAATCGCGTATGACGGTGGGAACGGCGACCGCCTCGTTGAAGCATGGAATCAATACGGCTATACGAGTCATCGTGATCATGCCCTGGAAGCCCGCAACATGGTGGCATGCGCGGCAGCGACCGAAAAGACCTTTGGCGGCACTGCTTGACGTAGTGGGCGTGGAATTCACCTGTGCCGGAATCACGGCGGGTGCATCCGAAGCCTTTAGGCGTTACATAAGTTTCATTTCGGCAATCGCCCGGATCCGCGCCTTTTCCATGGCCGCGCCGATGGCTGGACCTTGCAGCCCTTGCGCTACGAACGGATCCGACGTGATCGATGCCGCCGCATGGCGTGCCTGCCGCAACCATGTCGCTTGCGGATAGTCATCCTGCTCGTGTCCGAGCCGGCCGCGTTTGTCCGCCATGCAGGCGGTGAGGAACGTCTCCAACCGATCCGGCCGGCGCAGAGCGTCAAGTGCCACGAACAGCTTCAACAGCGTGGCGGGCTTCAATTCCAGCGCCCGATGCGCATTGAGATGTTCGCGGCAGACAAGTTCTGCCAGCTCGGCATAGTCAGTAGGCACCTTGAGCCGCGCAGCCAGTGCGCGCAACGGCTTCACGCCACGTTGCTCGTGCCCGATATGACGCGGCAATTCATCCGCAGGTGTCAGTGCTTTGCCAAGATCGTGGGTAAGTGCGCAGAAGCCGACCAAGTCGTTGCCAGGTGCGAGTTGCGCGGCGGCATCCAACACCATTTCCTGATGTACGCCGGTGTCGATTTCAGGGTGGAATTCGGCGCGTTGCGGAACGCCGTACAAAGCATCGATCTCCGGAAACAACACCGCCAGCGCCCCAGCGTCGCGTAGCACGCGCAGAAATGCCGAAGGCTGCGCTTCGCCAAGCGCTTTGCGTGTTTCGGCCCACACGCGCTCCGGCACCAGATGATCGATTTCGCCATTGCGCACCATCTGCTGCAGCAACGTCATCGTTTCTTCGGCCACCGTGAAGCCGAGTGGCGCGAAGCGCGCGGCAAAGCGGGCCACACGCAACAAGCGTACAGGATCTTCCACGAAGGCTGGCGAGACGTGCCGCAGCAAGCGCTGCTCAAGGTCACGTACGCCGCCGTAAGGGTCTACCAGCACGCCGTGCTCATCCTCGGCGATCGCGTTGATGGTGAGGTCGCGCCGGGCGAGATCCTGCTCGAGCGTCACGTTTGGATCGGCATGGAAGGCAAAGCCGTGATAGCCGCGTCCGGTTTTGCGCTCGGTGCGCGCCAACGCATATTCCTCGCCGGATTCGGGATGCAGGAAAACCGGGAAATCCTTGCCGACGGGCTTGTATCCCCGTGCCAGCAAGTCATCCGGTTGCGCGCCGACGACCACGTGGTCGCGATCGACCACCGGTCGTCCCAGCCATTTGTCGCGGACGGCGCCGCCCACCAGATAGGTACGCATAGGGGCATTCTGCCATGCCGCGCTGATCGCGCTTTGGCGCCGGCTGGCTCAGTGGTGGCGAAAGGCTTGCCGTGCCATATCCAATCGACGTTGCCGCGGCAACCCATGAACAAGCGTGGGCAACCATGGCGTAAATGGCTGCGGCACGATGCTAAGCGCGGCATAGCCGTCCAGCTTGCCGACGGAATCGGTGCGCAGCGACAGGAAATTGTCCGGCGAAAATGGTTTGCCGGGCAGCATGCCGGCGAACTGCGCCTGCAGGCGTCCGAGGCTGTCGTGCAGGGGAATGATCGGTGTGTGCAGGCCGGCTGCGTCGCGGATGGCGTGCACGATCTCGCCGAGCGTAAGCACCTCAGGTCCGTAAAGTTCGAAGCTGCTGCGCGTGGCAAGCTTGTCGTCGGCCACGCAACGCGCGATGGCTTCGGCCACGTCGCCTACATAAGTGGGCGCAAGCTTTGATGTGACGCGTGCCAGCGGTAGCGCCGGCATCTTTCGCAGCAAGGCAGCGAAGCGCGTGACCAGGCCATCGCCATCGCCGAAGATGACGCTCGGCTGGTAGATCGTCCAGTCGAGCGGCGATGCCTTGACCAGTGCCTCCGCCTCGCCACGCGTCTTCAAGTATTGCGAAAGCCCTTGACCAGCCTTCAGCGAGCTCATCTGGTGCAGGCGTTTTACGCCGATGACTTTGCAGGCGTCGATCAGCCGGCGTGCCAGTTCCACGTGCGCGCGCTGGAAGGTATGACGGCCGCTTGAGTTGAGAATGCCGATCAGGTTGATCACCGCATCGGCCCCTTCAAGCTGCTGGCGCAACGCCGCGTCGTCGTAGACATCTGCGCTGCGGACGGCAACGTTGGGCAGCACTGCCAAGGAGCGATGCAGTTCGCGATTGCGCGATAACAACGTGATGCGGTGCCCGTCGGCGGCCAGGCGAGGCACGAGATAACTGCCGACGAAACCGGTTCCGCCGAGTAGGACGAGACGCTGGATTGTCATGGCGAAAGTCCTCAGTGCGCCTTGTCCGTGGCGGGTGCGCTGGCTTTCGAGGTCGTAGTCGAGGGCGCAGGGGCCGCTGCAGGCGGCGTCGTACAGCTTATGTTTTTGCGAGGATCCTGGGCATCCGGACGGCTATACGGCTGTCCGATCGGCGTCATGCGGGTGGAGATCGCTGCGGCCGTGCCGTGCAGACGCCAATCATAGATCACGCTGTAGTACATCACACGCGCGACGTATTCGCGGGTTTCCTTGAACGGAATGGTGGCGACGAAGATATCGGGCGGCAGGGTGCCGCGTGCGTCCAGCCACTGGCTTACCCGTGCTGCGCCTGCGTTGTAGGCCGCGCTGGCGAGCCACGGTGCGCCGTTGAAGCGCCCTGCCATCTGCGCGAGGTAGCGTGTGCCTAGCTCGATGTTGACGGCAGGGTCGTACAGGCTGTTGCCGCCATCCCAGGGCAGGCCGTTATGGCGTGCCACGTCAGCTGCGGTGTCAGGCAGCAGTTGCATGAGTCCGCGCGCATCGGCGCCCGATTGAGCGTCGCTCATCCAGGCGCTTTCCTGCCGCAGGATGCCGTAGGCCCAGGCGGGATCGATACCGGCCTGCTCGGCCTGCGACACCACGCCGTCCTGACTGGCGAGCGGGAAGCGCAGCGTGTAGTAGCCCAGGGCTTGTCCATTGTTGAAGGTGAACACGGCGCGGTCGTACCAACCGCGCCGATCGGCAAGATTCACCGCTTGCCGCAAGGTCTGCGCATCGGCATTGGCCAGCGCCTGGCTCCATTCGCGGCGTGCCGGTTTGAGCATGCCGACGGCGAACAGCTCGAAGGCGCGCTGCATGCCGGGGATCGCCAGCACCGCTTGCTCGCCTTGCGGACTGACGACGGGCTGCAAGACACACAGGGAATAAGACGCGTGCTGATGATCGGCAGCAAGGTAACCGAAGTAACTGGATTGCGCGGCAGCTCGGACGTACGCGCGTTGCGCATTGTCGGACTGCCCCAGTTCGCTCAGCGCACGTGCGCGAAAGTAGAGCCACTCGTCGTTCTGCTGCTGGCCGGGCGGCATCGCATCGATCGCGGACAGTACGGCGCTCCAGTTCTGTTCCGCGAGGGCTACGCGCACGCGCCATTCGCGGCTGACGTCGGTCTGCGCGTTAAGCGGCAGATCGACCAGGCGCGTCAGGGCATTGGCGTCGTAATCGGTGGCATGAAAGACAGCCAGGGCGTTGAGCACGCTGTCGCGCTGCGTCGGCGCGAGGTGAAGGCGACTCTGCAGGTTTTGCCATGCGGTATCGGCTGTGTCGGACTGGCGTCGTGCCAGGCGCACCAGGGCAAGCGTGGCGGCTTGTCGCGCGCGGGCCGTGTCGGGCCAGTTTGCGGCAGCCTGTACGGCTGTCGCGGGTTCATTGAGTGCCAGGGCCAGGTACTTCGCCTCTTCAGCGTCATCGTCCGATAGCCACTGCGTCATGTTTGAAATGGTGCCGCCCTTGCCGGCATCAGCCGCCAGGTCGATACGCGCCCACAGGCGCTCCGGGGTCAGCAGGCCCTGATCGTGCGCCGCCTGCAGCACGGCGTCGCAGTCGGATGGCAGGGAGGGTTGCGTCCATAGCGTTGCGAGATCTTTGTCGAAGTCGAGCGTAGCGCCGCCCGCCAGCCGCGCCTGCAAGGCGTCGCAGGTGAGCGCGTCGCCGAGGCCGGGCTGGTACATCGCCTGGAAATCGCTCCAATCCTGGCGCTGTGCCAGTTCCTGCAGAAAATTGCGGCGCAGATCGTTGGTCGGGATCATGTCCGGGTACTGCTTGAGATAAGCCTCTACGGTCGGACGGTCCACCTGCCGGATATCGTGCTGCAGCGATGCGGCTTGCAAGTACGGATACAGCGGATAATTCTGCAGACCGTCAGCCAGCGCGCGCCAGCTGTCGCCGCCCTGACTGGCTGCCGCGTAGGCTTGTTTGAAGGCGACGCGTTGGGCCTCGAGACGAGGGGTGGTGTCCGTCTGCGCCGTAGCCGCATTGACCAGCATCCAGCCGGCAAACACGATCAGCAGACGGGGGCCAAGGCGCGGCGGTGCGACTTGCGGGGCCATGGAAACTCCTGCGAACAATCCCGACGAAGTGTAATGGATGGGTTCGGAGCGCCCTGAACGGGTCGTAAGTTTTGCAGCGCTGGTGTCGACGATCAGTGACTGTCTGATGCTCGCTGCAGACAGGCTGCTAAGCTTGCGCGCTTCGAGTGTGCTGTATCTATAGGGCCCGCATGTCGTCACCGTCCAACAACGCTGCTTCCTACGGATTCGCCTGGCTGTTGCTGGCGCTGACCGCGCTCACGGGCGGTGTCTGGTGGTGGAGTGTCGGACGGCCGGTTGACTTGCCCGATGCGCCGTCGGCGCGCATCGCCTGCGTCTCATATGCGCCGTTCCGCAAACCGGGCGAAACGCCTTACAACGCGAAGTTCATCATTACCCCTGAGCGGATCGATGAGGACTTACGCGCGCTATCGCAGCGTTTTGACTGCGTGCGTACCTACTCGCAGGGCAATGGACTCAATGCTGTGCCCGCGATTGCTGCGCGCTATCACATGCAGGTGTTAATGGGCATCTGGCTTGGCGGCGTGGTGAAAGATAACGAGAAAGAAGTGGCGCTCGGCATTGCCACGGCACAGGCGAATCCCCAGACGATCCGCGGCATCATCGTGGGCAATGAAGTGCTGCTGCGCGGTGAACTATCACCCAAGCGCTTGGCCGAATACATCAAGACCGTGCGCGTCGCGACGCCACCATCGATCCCGGTCACCTATGCTGACGTGTGGGAAAACTGGCTGCGCTACCCGCAAATGGCTAGTGCAGTGGACTTCGTCACCATCCATATTCTTCCGTACTGGGAGGACAACCCGGTGGCGACGGTTGATGCCGTGCATCACGTAGAAGATGTTTACGAACGCATGCAGCATGTGTTCCCCGGTAAGCAGCTGATGATCGGTGAAACCGGCTGGCCCAGTGCGGGACGTCTGCGTCGTACGGCAGAACCGAGCATCGTCAACGAAGCGCGCTACCTGCGCGAATTTCTTCGTTTTGCCGCGCAGGTGCACATGCCTTACAACGTGATCGAGGCCTTCGACCAGCCGTGGAAGCGTGCGCAGGAAGGTACGGTGGGCGGTTATTGGGGCATCTTCAATTCACAGGCGCAGCCGAAGTTCTCGATGCTAGGGCCGGTGACCGAAGAACCACGCTGGTGGCTGGGCTGGCTGGCCGGCGCAGCCGGCGTGATCCTGTTTATAGTGGTTGGCGCTTGGCCTCGCACATGGCATAGCGCACGCGGCTGGCTCGCGCTGTTGCTGGCGGGTTTTGCGGCCGGTACGGCCACTGCGTGGCAGCTGAGAAAAATGATGTACGCCTGCGGGCCACTGTGGGAGTGGTTGTTGTCGTCGATTTGCCTGATGTTGGCGGTAGCGGTGGCGTTAGCTTTGGCGCGCCGTATCGCGGCGCATCTTGCGGATCGTTACGACAGCACGGAGCCAGCGTCATGGTGGCGCTTCGGCTCGCTGTTCGCGCTGGTGCTGTACGACATTCTGATGGCGTTCAATGGCCGCTATATGGATTTTCCGATGGGCTTGTTCGCGCTGCCGTGCGTGGCGTATGCCGTGTTCGGGCTGCTGACGCGCGAGCACGCCATGCCGTCGCTGGAGCAACGCTTTCTTGCCTGCGCCGCCCCTTTGCTCGCCGTCGTGCCGGTGGTGCAGGAAGTCGGCATGAACAAAATCGCCTGGCTATGGCTGGGCTTGAACCTGTTGATTGCGTTGCCGGTGTTCGTCAATTGGCGTCGCCATGCGGTCCGCCTGCAGCCGCAGCAAGCGTAGGCTGCCGATCAATAGCGCCACGGCACCGGCGTCGTAGCAGTACATGACGAGGGCGAACATGCCGAGCGCCGCTGCCAGCCACGCCAACGCCGGTTTTTTCCAAATCAGTGCAAGCAGCGTGATGGCCAGTGCGGCGAAACCGAAGCCGTAACTGTTGAATCCCACCACGATGAACTGGCGCAAGCTGCATGACGCCGGGCCGTTGCGGTCGTCGCAAAGGTGCGCCAGCGCAGGCGGCTCGATAAAGCCGTAGCGCAACCATGCCGACAACACGCCGACCGCGGCGAGCATGAGCCACGGTAAGAAAACGGAAACGAATCGTTTGGCTGTCATCGATGCGGCCTGGCGGAATGTGAGGGCAACTGGATCTCGGCGGCCAGCGCCAGATGATCGGAGAAGGCTTGCGGCAACGTCCATACTTTCTCGACGTGAATTTCCGCAGAAACCAGAATGTGATCGAGTGCGCGCCGCGGTTTCCAGCTTGGAAATGTCGGCACCGGATGCGCCGGCGGTTGCAGATTGCAACGTGCAAACAGATGCCGCATCTCTTTGCTGTGCGCGTCGGTGTTGAGGTCGCCCATCAACACCGCATGTGGATGATCCTGTAACACTTCGGCAATGAAGCCGAGCTGCTTGGTCCGCGCCTGCGCGCTCAGCGACAGGTGCGCAATCATCACGGCCAGCCCGTTGGCGTCATCGCCGAAGCGAGCCAGTAACGCGCCGCGTCCCGGAATGCGGCTGGGCAACGGATAGTCGATCACTGCCCTGGGTTCGAACCGGCAGATCAGGCCGTTCGCGGTATGCGAGAGCTGCGCCACCGGCCGATTGGGCTGATGGCTCCAGAACGGCATGCCGGAGGTTTCGGCGAGATAGCGCGTCTGGTTGAGGAAGCCGGATCGTAAGCTTCCGGCATCGACCTCTTGCAGACCAATCACATCGAACTGCGGCAGCAGTTCAGCCAGACGATCGAGGTTGTCCAGCTTGCTGCGTGCCGGCAGCACTGCATTGATGCTGCGCGTAACGTATTGCCGGTAACGCTGTACGCTGGCGCCGGCCAGGACATTACAGCTCAACAGGCGCAGCCGTTGCTTGACGGGGGATCCGGCGCGGGTCATGGGTCCAACGTTACCTGCTTGCGGTGCAGCCGTTGTGAAAGCCGCACCGCCGAGTGTTATTTACCCTTGGCATCCAGCTCGCGCTGCACCAGCCACTTCGTCAACGCAACCAGCTGATCGAAGCTCTTGACGTTGGCGCTGCGGTACTTGCCGTCAACGACGATAGTGGGCGTGCCATCGACGCCCCAGGTCTGGAGCAGCGTGAGGTCGTGCTGGATCTGAGAGTTCACTTCGGGCGAATTGACAATGCTCAGGAATTCGTCGCGTTTCACGCCGTGGCTGACGTAGAAATCGGCAATTTCATCCATGGAATTGATCGGATAGTTATCCGCGAATTTGGCCTTGAACAGCGCATCGTGCGTTTGTTCGACCACGCCCAGCTTCTTGGCCGCATAGTAAGCGCGTGCGAACGGTACCCACGCGTTGTTGAACGGCGCCGGCACCAGCTTGAACTCCACACCCGGCGGCAGTGATGCGCGCAAGTCGTCAGCGTAGGTCGAAAACTCGGCGCAATGGACGCAGGCGTAGGAGAACACCTCCGTTACTTCGACCTTGCCGCTGCTGCTGTCGCGCTGATACGGCGCGGGCAGCGTCACGTACTGGTCGCCATCTGTAAACGGAGCCGCAGCCGAGGTATTGGGGCCGGCGGCGTTGCATGCGCCGGTCAACAGCAAGCCGCAGAACAAGGTGATTAAACGGAAGCGGGCGGTCTTGAACATGATTCTTCCTGCGCAATGACGACGGTCGTTGTATGTACGAGGTATTGAAAACAACAAAGCGCCCGGCGAACCGGGCGCTTTGCACTTAAGAATTACTTGCCGGCCGCTTCCTTGGCGATCAACCACTTGGTCAGCTCGATCGATTGCGGGTAACCGCCGGCATCCCCCGGCGAAAAGCGGTACTTGCCATTGACAATGATCGTCGGCGTGCCGTCGACGCCATAGGCTTTCACCATGTCATCCGCACGCTTCATTTGCGTGTTGATGCTAAAGGAGTTCGCCACAGCGACGAATTCCTTCGGATCGACACCGTACTTGGCATAGAACTTCGCCACGTCGTCGATGGTGGGCCATGCGGACTGCGGTTTTGGCCGGCCGGTGGTGAGATCGTCGGACGCCAGCTCGCCGGTCTTCCACACGGCATCGAACATCGCGTCGGTAGTCTTGTCGGCCACGCCCAGCGCCTTCGCGGCGAAGTACGCGCGTTGGAACAACGGGAAGTTTTCGTCCGGACGGAACGACACGGGCAAATAGGTCATCACCGCATTCGGCGGCAGGCCCTGCGCAAGCTGGTCGGCCGTGGTGTGGAACGCATTGCAGGCCGGGCAGGCGTAAGAGAACGCCTCGGTCACCGTGATCTTGTCCGGGACACCGGTCGGCTGCGCCGGTTCGATGGTGAAGTAGTTCTTGCCTTCCACCCACTTGCCGTTGTCGACAAACGGCTCTGCCGGAGCGGCAGGCTTCGACGCTGCCGTGCTGGCGGCGGCCGGAGCGGCCGCGCTACTGCTGCTGGTTGCCGCAGCGGTAGAGGCAGCAGCCGGAGCTGGCGTGGTGGTAGTCGCCGCCGGTT
Organism: Dyella lipolytica; assembly: GCF_030160075.1. Lineage (GTDB taxonomy): Bacteria > Pseudomonadota > Gammaproteobacteria > Xanthomonadales > Rhodanobacteraceae > Dyella_B > Dyella_B lipolytica. Next base: position 710,003 of record NZ_BSNQ01000009.1, on the reverse strand, counting down.
TGGTCGCCGATGCCGGTGCTGCCGGGGCCGAGGTCTGCGCAGGTGCGGGTTGCGGGGAGGTGCCGTTGTCGGAACCGTTATGACTGCAGGCGGAGAGCGCAAGCAGCGCCGCGCAAAGGAAAGACAATCGCTTCAGCATGGCTGGCCTCGAAATGGGAAAAACAGAAGAGCCTTAGACAACATCGACACCGGGAAGTTACGGCGATGCCGATGTCGGGGCGCTGCCGTTGTCCGCCACGTGCAGGCCTTCGATATAGCTAGCCAACGCGGCGATGTCCTGCGGTTCGAGCTTCTTGGCGATCGTCGGCATGATCTGGGCGTGCGCCTCGGTACCCCAGACGGTGCCGTCATGGAACGCTTTCAGCGTGGCTTCGACATACTGCGCGTGCTGGCTGGTGAGCTGCGGATACATCGCGCCCGGGTTGCCGCGTCCGTCGATGGCGTGGCAGGCCATGCAGGCGGGAATGCCGCGCGTGGCGTCGCCTTCGCGATAGAGCTTCTCACCCTGCGCGACCAGCGCCTGGTCGGCCACGCCGGGCAGCGACTGCTTGCTGGCGAAGTACGCGCCAACGTCATGCATGTCCTGCGAGGAAAGCGGTGTGGACATGCCCATCATGATCGGGTTCTGCCGCGAGCCCGACTTGAAGTTGTGCAGCTGATGGACGATATAAGCCTCGTGCTGACCGGCGAGTTTCGGGTACTGCGGATCGGTGGAATTGCCGTCCATGCCATGGCAGGCGCCACAGGCGGCGGCCTTGGCCTGACCCGCCGTGGCATCGCCGGGCTTCGCGGCGGCCATCGCATCGTCGTCGGAAGCGGGCGCGGCGGCGGCCGGGGCACTGCTGGCGACCGCGGGCTTCGCAGCGCTGGAGGCCGTGGCCGGAGCCGGTGCTTTCTGGGCCGCCTGACCCTTTGCATTCTGCGCACATGCCACGCTGGCAGACAGCGCGAAGACTAGGGCTACTGCACTCACAACAGCGGGCCGCAAACCGGCGAGCCGAAAACTCATACACTTGCCTCCAGGAAATACTGCTACGAATGTACGGCACGCACCCTCAGCGACCGTGACTGGCAGAACCTCGAAATTATCGCCACGCCATACTAGCCGGTCAAACTACCGTATATGTCTACTAATCCGCTGCAAGGCGCACAGTTCGTGCTGGCTGCCCATCGCATTGACCAATTACCCGCCGATGAGGGGGCCGAGGTTGCGTTTGCTGGCCGCTCCAATGCCGGAAAGTCGAGTGCATTGAACGCGTTGACTGGCCATAAGGGGCTTGCGCGCACCTCCAAGACACCGGGCCGCACCCAGCAGATGGTGGCGTTCTCATTGCCGTCTACCGTGCAGGGCGAAATGTCGCAGGCCATGGAAACGCGTCTGATCGATCTTCCCGGCTATGGCTATGCCAAGGTTCCCGAATCCCTGCGCGAGCATTGGCGGCAGGAGATCGATAACTATTTGCATCAGCGGCGCAGTTTGCGAGGCGTGGTGCTTATCGTCGATATTCGCCATCCCTTGAAGGAATTCGACCGGACGATGTTGGAGTTCTGCTTCGGCACCCTGTTGCCTTGCCATGTGCTGATGACCAAGGCAGACAAGCTGTCGCGCAATCAGGCCAGCCAGGCGCTGGCTACGCTGCGCAAGCAGCTGGATGCGAGCACGCCGGTGACTGCGCAGGTGTTTTCTGCTGCCGAAGGGACCGGTGTCGAGGAGGCGCGGGCGAAGGTGATGGCGTTCTTAAAAGGTGAGGTGAGCGAAGAGAAGTGAGTCCATGGAGGACATGCCCAACCTGGCGGGCTTTGCTGACCTCTCGTTCCAGTTCACTTGCTACTGGTAAGACTTTCCATAAACACGTCGCACAGCGCTTCCATACCGGCGCGATCTTCCTCGTCGAAGCGTGCGATCGACGGACTGTCCACGTCCCACACGCCTAGCAAACTGCCATCGGCCTTCACTAGCGGCACCACGATCTCCGATTGCGACGCCGCATCGCAGGCAATATGGCCGGCGAAGCTGTCTACATCGCGTACGACTTGCGTTTGGCGCGTTAGCGCGGCGGTGCCGCAGACGCCCTTGCCAAGCGCGATGCGGATACACGCCGGCTTACCTTGGAATGGACCCACCACCAGCTCGGTGCCGTCATAGAGATAGAACCCGGCCCAATTCAGGTCGGGCAGGCTGTGAAACACCAGTGCGGCGAAATTGGCGGCGTTGGCGATCAGGCTGGGTTCGCCGGCCAGCACGCCCCGGGCCTGCTGGGCCAGGTCGGCATAGTGCTCGGATTTGTTGGCCGCTTGGCCGTTTTTGATCTCAAACATGACGAGAAGGCTCGATTGCTGCAGACTGGTACAACAAGATGGGACGTCTTGAGCCAGGGTACAAGGGGAGTACGAACACCATGAGCGATCAGCACGATGCGGCACGTGTCGGACGCGTCGAGGCGCACCGACTGGATGGCTTTATCGACGCGGCATTCGCCTTTGCGGTAAGCGTGCTGGCCATCGCCGGGGCGGATGTCCCGCACAGCCTGCACGATCTGTTGTTGGCGCTGGATCGTGTTCCGGGCTTTGCCTGCAGTTTCGCTACGCTGCTGCTTTTCTGGCACCGGCACGTGCGCTGGCGCGATCGTTTCCGTCTTCACGACGGGCTCAGTATTTTTCTCAGCCTGATGCTGGTGTTTTTCGCCTTGATCTTCGTGTACCCGCTCAACATGCTTTTCCAGGCTTTCTTCGGTTCGATCCACGATGCGTTGACGCATACGGCGTTGCCGAACGAACCGATGATCGGCAGCGTGCATGAGCTCAAAGCCCTCTACATCTGCTACGGCCTGGCATACGCATGCATGGCCGGCTGTCTCGCCGCGCTTTACGGTCACAGCTTGCGGCGATCGGATGTGGTGCACGCGGAACGGATCGAGGCCTGCGCTACGTTCTACGCGCAACTGGGTTCCATCGCAGTGGCGTTGTTGTCCTTGATCGCGGCACTACTGATACCCGATACAGGCGCATGGAGCGGACTGCCGGGCTACATCTATGGCTTGCTGTTCGTGGCCTACTGGATTCCTGGCCGTTGGTCGAGACGAGCGTTGGCGCGAACGGCATGACGCGTGCTTTGTTTATCGCCGGCACCGACACCGGCATTGGCAAAACGCATGCGGCGTGTACCGTGCTGCACGCCCTGCGCGCAACCGGTCGCAACGTATGCGGGATGAAGCCGGTCGCCAGTGGCTGCATCGAGACGCCGCAAGGTTTGCGCAACGACGATGCGCTGGCGCTGCTGGCGGCCAGCAGTGCGCCGCAACCGTCTTACGAGCAGGTCAACCCCGTCGCCTTGCGTGACGCGCTGTCGCCACATCTGGCTGCTGCGCGCGAAGGTGTAACGATCACGTTGCCGCCGTTGCACGCCGCATTCGACGTGCTGCGTTCACGCTACGACACGGTAGTGGTCGAAGGCGTCGGTGGCTGGCGCGTGCCGCTGGCGCTGCCTGGGTTGTTTGCAGCGGATATCGCCAAGACATGGTCGCTGCCAGTCGTGCTGGTGGTCGGGCTGCGCCTGGGGTGTCTCAGTCATGCACTGCTCACTGCCGAGGCGATCGAAGCCGATGGCTGCCGTCTGGTCGGATGGATCGGCAACCGGATCGACCCGCAGATGGCCGCCATCGAGGAGAATATCGACACCCTGCGTACGCTATTGCCGGCGCCTTGCCTGGGCATTCTGCCGCATGGGCTGGCAGCCGAACGGGCGTCGAGCTTGCTGGATTGCGTCGCGATAGGGTTTTGAAGGGAAGGGGACCGGCACGCCGGTGCTTCGTGAGTACGGTCAGGCACAAAGGGAGCGACTATGACCCATCGCAATCATTACTACTTGCAGGTCAGCGACCTTGCACATGCGCGAGGTGCGCAACCCGAGTTGAGTTACGGCGGCGCCGGTCCGGGCGATTTCGCCGCAGCGCTGCAGGAAGCGCTGCGCAGTCCGCTGTTGTTCCAGCGCTGGCGCGCGATGCAGCCCGAACCCGATGAGGTGGATGAACGCCTTGGTGTCACCGACCAACTGGCCAGCGTGAGCGCGAAGGTCGTTGATCTTCACACCGAAGTGGAAGTGATCAGCGATTTGCCGATGAGCATCCTGCGCCAGCGTCTGAATTGGCTGATCGGCGCAAGCTGGAAATTGCACGACGTGCGCCCGGCCTGAGCTGTTGTCCTTCTCCCTTTGGGAGAAGGTGCCCATGGGGCGGATGAGGGTACGATCGGAGCGTGATAAACGAATCTTGTGCAAGCGTTCAACGCCGCGCGCTGTCCGAACCCTCACCCCAACCCCTCTCCCGAGGGGAGAGGGGCTAAAGCAAAATCAGTGATCGCGCTGCTGGATGTGATCGGCCAACCACAACAACGGCTCAGCATCGCCTGAGATGCTGCGTGCGGCGTCGCGTGCTTCGTCGAACAGCGCATTCGCGCGATGCTGGGCCTGTTCCAATCCAAGCAAGGAAGGGAACGTGGATTTGTTCTGCACCTGATCCTTACCGGCCGTCTTGCCGAGCGTGGCGGTATCGGCGATCTGATCGAGCACATCGTCCTGGATCTGGAACGCCAGGCCGATACACCGGCCGTAGCGGTCGAGCGCGTGGCGAACCTGTTCCGGTGCACGTGCGGCGATGCCGGCAAGCTGACAAGTGACGAGAATCAACGCACCGGTCTTGCGAGCATGCAGCGACTCCAGCTGACCGATGTTCAAGGTGAGATTTTCCGAGGCCATATCCACGGCCTGACCGCCGACCATGCCTAGCGATCCGGAAGCATGGGCGAGACTGCGAATCATCCGCACCTTTTGCTCCGCATCGATCGCGCCCGCATTCGCTAGCGCCTCGAAGGCAAGCGTCTGCAACGCATCGCCAACCAGGATCGCGGTGGCGATGTCGAACGCCTTGTGCACGGTCGGGCGACCGCGACGCAGATCGTCGTTGTCCATGCCCGGCAGGTCGTCGTGTACCAGTGAGTAGGCGTGGATCAGTTCGACAGCGCAGGCGGCCGGGTCGAGACATTCCGGTGCCACGCCCAGCGTCTCGCCGGTGGCGTACACCATCAGCGCACGCAGATGCTTGCCGCCATCGCAGGCATAGCGCATGGCCTGATGGAGTCGATCAGGATCGGTGCCGGCAGGAGGCAGGAGGGCGTCCATAGCGCGCTCCAGCCGCTGCAGATAGGCGGGAACGCGGGTGTCGAAGGCGGGAACCTCTTGGGAAATCAGGCTCATGCGGTATCCGGGGCAGGGAGCGGGGCGATCATGGTTATGGCAGGCCCCCGCCCGGAGCGGGCCGAGGGCTGCCGGATAACTTTAGCATCGCGGGGTTCAGGCTTCGCGATACCAGAGCAGGATCACGCCGACCAACATGAAGCAGATCGGCCATACCCAGCCGGCGATGCGACCACCGCGCCCGGGTAGGCGCAGCTCCAGCCAACGCGCCCAGCCCGCAGACACGCCGGCTAGCGCCAGCGGCGTGTGGGTCAGTTCGATCAGCAGCTGATCCTTGACGTTGGCAATTTGGTGGTTGTGCGTCAACAACATCGCGCCACCGGCCGACACCAACAATGGAAACACCAGGGCCGCCTTGGGACTGCGCAGCTTGCCCGTGCGCACCGCCCATTCGAACACCCCGAACAGCACGATCAACAGCACGAAGAACCGATGCTGTGCGACTTCCACATCGCGCCACGCCACCCAGAATCCTTCGTTGCCCATCGGCCACACTTCCGGATCCGAACGGACCAGCAAGAACCCGGCCATCAACAGAAACAACAGTGGCCAGTGCTTGAGCCATCCCACGCCGGCGCGATTGAGCAAAGCCAGCAAGCCGATCAACAACACGAAGACGCCGGCCCAGTGATGGTTGTATTCCGACCACGCGATGTCCTGCGCATTACGCGGCGGGATAATGCCCGAGCCTGGCACATTGGCCTGTGCGGCGATTTGATGGCGCTGCGCGGCTTCTTGATCCAGCTGCGTCTGCATTTGCGAAATCGCCAGCTGATCGTGATCGGGCGACGTAAAGCGCGGCCACACCGGCGCATTGCGCACGGCGATCTCGTGCAGCGTCACGCGGTCGGTCGTGAGATCGACCGCCGGCGGCACGGAAGTCAGTGACGCAGCGGCAAAGAAAATAGTGAAGCCGATGCCGATCTCCACTTCCGCGAAGCGACGCAGTCGGATCACCGACGTGTCTTGGTTCTTGCGCAGCCGTTCGGTCACCATCAGGTTGCCGAGGCCGAGCGCGAGCAGCGCGAGGAACATCGCGATCTTCGCACCCACCATCACGCCATAAGCCGTGCCGTAAAACCCTTGCAGGCTACCGATGTAGAACACAGTCATGATCGCGCCGGAGATCACGATGGAGGCTACGCCGATCATCGACATGCGCGAGAAACGCGCGCCGACCAATCGCCAACCGTTTGCATCGTTTAGCTTGCTGAGCGCGAGAACGAAGCAGGGAATGGCGCCAACCCAGATCGCCGCGCCGAACTGATGCAGTCCCTCGACGAACAACAACAGTGTGTTGTCGCCCAGTCGCGCATAAGCGTGCGTGGTGAAGGTCGCGGCGGTCAGTTCTACTGCGCCGATCAGCAGCGGCAATACGGCGGACAGCGGACTGGAGGAAACACGCTTGCCCAGGCAGGGAATCAGTATCAGGGCGCATGCGATCTTGACGACACCACTGACGGCGAACGGCGCCTGCATCACGTCAAAGAACGACAGGTCAACGGTGGACATCAGCACTGAGACTTGCAAGGCCGTGCCTAAGAGCTCCGCGACCGCAAGGCCCACTGCGCTGTACATGGTGAGGCGCGCTACGCGTCGCTCCAGTTCCGCGCCTTGTGCGAGCACATTCACAAATGGCCGCAACAGGAAAACCAGAAATAGCACACCACCAAGCGTCATCGATTGGGCGACGATCACGAAGCCGTGCAGAATGATGCTCAAGTAGCCGAAGAGATCGACGAGAAGTTCCACGAGGGTTCGCTCAGACTGGAGGGGTTAGGCGTTACGGCGCGGCAATGACGGTGAAGGGCACATCGCCACGGGTGATGTGTCCATCCAGAGCAAGCGCCTGCCAGCGCACCGAGTACGAACCCGGCGCAAGATCGGCACTGCTATCCAGTTCGTTGCTTTTGCTGTTGGCGGCGATAGTCAGCACCGTTTCGCTGTGGTCGGGCTTGACCAGGGTAAGCCGCGAACGATGCTGGTCGATCTTGCTGTTGTACTTGAAGACCAATGCTGCGTGGCCCGCGGTCAGCGTGCCGTTTGGCTTGGGCGTGCTGTCGACCAGAATGGCATGCGCCGATGCGGACAGGCTGACGAAAGTGCAGGTCGCAGCGACCAGGAAAATTCCAAAACGACGATGCAGGGACATCAGAGGGTTCTCCGGTGGGACGTGGCCGTGATGACGGCGATACGAAATAGGCGACTCATGCGCGCCAGCCAAGCGTCGGTCCCGTCGCCTCGGCGACGGTGCGTAGCGCAAGCGTGGCTCCTTGCATGCGTGAGTATAGTCGGGGCAGGTCTGCCCATAGCGACGGATGGCGGCAGAGGGCGGCGATCAGGCCGAGCGGACGCGGACGCCCCCATGCATCGACGCTGTCGTGCAAGGCGAGGGGAACCGTGTCGTCCACTTCGTCGACGATGGCGCGCACACACACGAATGGCAGGTCGCGCTCGCGTGCGACCGCGGCGACTGCGGCGCTTTCCATGTCTACCGCCAGTGTCGCGTAACGTTCATGTGCGGCCGTCTTTGCCAACGCTGTCAGCAAGGGTGTTTGGACGCTGAGTAACGATCCGTTTGCATGCGGTAGCTGTGTTGTCGCCGCCAATCGCTGTACTAGATGGGTGCGCCAGCGAGCGTCTGTCGCGTAGTCACGGCCGTTGTCGTCGAGAATGCACTCAGGACAAAACAACGTGCCATTGCGCAGGCGTGCATCCAGTGCGCCTGCGACACCAAAGATTGCCAGCGCCTTGGCGCCAGCATCGATCAATCCATGTGCCGCACGCTGTGCCGCAGCCTGACCCATGCCGCTCAACCACAGTGCTGCTCCATCCGCGAGCGGTGTCACGCATTCGGGTTGCACGTTACGTGAAACAAGCGCCTTGGCTTCCGATGCCAGTGCCACCACGACACCGGTGGTGCGGATGGTCGCCGCGCCGCTCAAGCCGCAGCCGGTTGCAGCAGTTGCCGATACCGGGCCAACGCCCACAGCGGGAAATACGCCGTGTAGCCGTGGTATTTGAGGTAGTACACGCGTGGGAAGCCGGGTGCGTTGTGCGAAGGGTGGAACCACAACCCATTCGCCCGCTGGTCGGCCATCAGGAAAGCGATGCCGCGTCGCACCGACTCCGAGTGCACGTCACCCACGGCCAGCTGTGCGAGCACGGCCCACGCGGTGGATTGCGGCGTGCTTACGTTGTGATTGGTGCCGCGCAGAGCGGCCTCGATGTAGCTGTCGTTGGTTTCGCCCCAGCCGCCGTCGGCATGTTGCTTCGAGCGCAACCAGTCGATGGCTTTGCGAATATATGGCTGGCGAAGATCCTCGCCGGCCAGCGCAAGACCGCCGAGCACGCTCCAGGTGCCGTAGATGTAGTTGCTACCCCAGCGGCCCCACCAGCTGCCATCGTCCAGCTGCGCGGAGCGCAGGTAGTCGATGCAGCGGCGCAAGCTTTCTTTGTCTTGCGGACGTGCAAGCACACCCAGGCACGCCGCGACGCGACCGGATACATCCTCGGTCGGCGGATCAAGCAGCGCGCCGTGGTCGGCGAAGGGAATCGCGTTGAGGTTGTAATGCGTGTTGTCGGCATCGAAGGCAGCGAAGCCGCCATTCTTCGATTGCAGCGCGATCATCCAGTCGGCAGCGCGATCGGTGTTGAAACGATGACGCCCCGATTCGCCACGACGGCGATCCTGGATATGCAGCAAAGCGGCGACTACCGCCGTATCGTCGATATCGGGGTAATACGCGTTGTTGTACTGAAAGGCCCAGCCGCCCGGTGCTGCATCGGGCGCCCGTGCGGCCCAGTCGCCCTTGAGTTCCAGCTCCTGCTTCGCGGTGAGCCAGTCGACGGACTTGGCAACGGCGGCCTGTGTCGATGCATCGTCGCTGGTATGCATCAGCGTCAACGCGCTCCACACGGTGTCCCAGATCGGCGACACGCAAGGCTGGCAGTAGGCAGAACCGTCGCTGCGATGGATCACCAGCTTCTGGATCGAGCGCAGACACGTCTGTCGCGCCGGATGATCCTTCGGATAGCCGAGCAGGGCCATCGCTTCGTAACTGTTGACCATCGGCGGAAAGATGGCGCCGATGCCGTCTTCGCCGTTCATGCGAGGTAAGAACCACGCTTCCGCTTTCTTGACCGCGCGTTGCCGCAGTTTCTTAGGAATGAAGCGATCGACCATGCGGCCGACCTTGTCCAGCACCAGGAAGCTGCGATTCAGCAGGTTGCCGCGAATGAAATAGTGACGCTCCAGTTCGGGCGGTGTGACGAACAACTCGCGGATGTCGATCTTGCGCGGATTGATCGCTTTGGCCTTGAGCGAGCAGAGCACGGTCAGCGGCACCAGCGTGGTGCGCGCCCAATACGAAATCTTCTCGATATGGAACGGGAACCAGCGCGGCAGCAGCATGATTTCGACCGGCACGTACGGCGTGGCGCGCCACGGCACCTGCTCGAACAAAGCCAGCAGAATACGCGTGAACACATTGGTTTTCGCCGCACCGCCGAGTGCCAGAATGGCTTCGCGCGCCAGCCGCATGTGTTCCGCCGCGGGATCGTCGCCCGCAGCTTTGAGCGCGTAATAAGCCTTCACGGTGCACGACAGGTCAATCGCGCCGCCGATATACTGCGGCCAACCGCCGTGCGTATCGGTCGCCTGGATGGCGCGCAGGTATCGCGCCATCTTTTCCTGCAACACATCGTCGATCTCATCCATGTAATGCATCATCAGGATGTATTCGGCGGTGATCGTGCAGTCGGACTCCAGTTCGAAGCACCAGTGTCCGTCATGGTGCTGATGCGCCAGCAGGGCTGCGCGGCCGCGTTCGATGGCCTCGTCCAGGCGGGTCGTTTGAGGTGACTGGAAGAGATCGGCAGTGGCGGCGGAAGCGGTGTTGGGCGTCGAAGACTTCATCGCTGCCGAACTTCCTGGACTTCCGCCGGCTCGTGCCAGGTAACGTTCGTGATGTGCGGAATGGAGCGCTTAGGCCAGGTGTGCGTGGGCGTCGAAGGCTCGCTCCATTCGACGGTCAGCGGCGTGAGCGGCAGACCGCGCGCGTTCATCGCAAACAGCCAGCGCAAACCCGCGTTGGATTTGCCGAGCAGGCGCGTCATCACGATGGTGCGCCCGACGGCCTTGCGCGAAATCTTGATTTGCGTACCGGCCGAGAAGTCGAGGTTGTTCTGCAGATTGCGCAGGGTCGGCAGCGCCAAGCCGATCGCCCACAGGCAGAAACGGCGAATGCCAGCATGCTTGACCGGAATCAGCAGGGTGTACTCGAGCGCCTGGCGCAGGTGCGCATGGGCAATGCCGATCAGCTCGGACATCGTGGCGGCATAACCAGCGTTCTGCTTGCCGGCTTGCAGATCGATCAGCTTGATGCCGTGACGCGCAAACATGTCCTGCGGCAACCAGCAGGCGCCGCGCGCGCGGTCTTCCCATTGATCCTTGAGGATGTTGGTCATCTGCAAGCCCTGACCGAAGGACACGGCCAGACGCAACATGGTGTTGCGATGCGGAGCGAGTGCAGGTTCGAAGTCGACGAACAGTTCGGTCAGCATCTCGCCCACCACGCCGGCGACGCAGTAGCAGTAGCGATCCAGGTCATGCAGCGTGGGCAGGCCATGCAGTCCGGCCTTGCGCTGAAAGTCGTGCATGCCGTGCGACATGATCTGCAGGCACTTCACGATGGAGGCTTGCTGCGCAGGCGCGAGGCTGCGCGTGACCTGCAACACCAGCGGCAGCTGCCGCATCAGGTCGCGTTCGGCTTCCAGCGTCTCGTTCGAAAGTAGGGGCGCAACATCGTTGGCGACGCGTTGCGGATCGGCATCGCCGGTGACGGCATCGACGAAGGCATTCTCGAAAGCGCGCTTCTGTGCGGCCGACAGCGCCGGCTCGTCTTCGATGGTGTCGGCGATGCGACACAGCAGATAGGCGTTGGCCACGGCGCGCCGCAGCTCCGGGGGAAGCTGGGGGATGGTCAGCGCAAAGGTCCGGGACACCTTCGGCAGGATCGCATCCTGATAGGTGTTGGCCTCATCGCCTATCGCGTGGATGGTGGCATTTTGTTGTTGGGTCATGGGCATGCCTCGGCCGTTCCAATTATGCCACACCGACGAGTGCTGGAATTTGGAATGCTGGCGCTGTTTGAAGTTCCCGCGTCACAACGCGCATCAGGTTGCGAAGCGGGTGGGGGTGGGGCAACCATCGCTATTATGCTGAAGCAGCGAGCGGTTTTCGTCCATAATTGTGCGATGACAGTCCCAACTCGTTTGAATGTGCGGGCCCATGACCGATACGCGCCGCCGGTCCCCATGTGGGCGGTTTCACCGTGAAGGCGCTGGTCACGGGGGCCACGGGTTTTGTCGGCTCGGCGGTCGCACGGCGCTTGCTCCGCGGCGGACATAGTGTCCGAGTGCTGGCGAGAGCCGGCTCGGATCGCCGCAATTTGCAGGGGCTCGACGTAGAAGTCCTCGAGGGTGATCTCACCAAGCCGGCTTCCTTGCTGCCAGCTTGCGACGGCTGCGATGCGCTGTTCCATGTCGCGGCCGATTATCGACTTTGGGCGCCCGATCCCGCGGAGTTGTATCGCGCCAATGTCGACGGTACGCGCGCGATCCTGGAAGCGGCGAAGCGGGTCGGCGTGCCGCGCATCGTCTACACCAGCAGCGTCGCCACGCTGGGTATCCCCAAGGACGGTACGCCCGGCAGCGAGACCACCCCGGTGACGGTCGACGACATGATCGGACACTACAAGCGCTCCAAATTTCTCGCCGAAGCGGAGGCTAGAAAATTTGCCGCCGACGGTTTGCCGGTGGTGATCGTCAATCCCTCCACGCCGATCGGTCCGCACGACATCAAACCCACGCCTACCGGCCGCGTGGTGCGCGACGCGATGAACGGCCGCGTTCCTGCGTACGTCGATACCGGACTCAACATCGTGCATGTGGACGATGTGGCCGAAGGACACTGGCTGGCGTTCGAACGCGGCGTGGTGGGCGAGCGCTACATTCTTGGCGGCTTCGATATGAGCCTGCGCGATGTGCTGATCGAGATCGCGGACATCGCGGGACGGTCGCCGCCCAAGGTTCGCTTGCCGCATGCGGTGGTGATGCCGATTGCGTATGCATCCGAAGCATGGGCGCGCCTCACGGGCATGAATCCGATCGCCACCGTGGAAGAAGTGCGCATGTCGAAAAAACGCATGTTCTTTTCCAGTGCGAAGGCCGAGCGCGAACTCGGTTACTCGGCGCGTCCCGCACGTCTGGCGCTGGAAGATGCCGTGCAGTGGTTTCGTCAGCAGCAGTGAGAGCCTGTCTACGATGTCGGCGTAGCCCGCGTTGTCACGGTGCGGCCGGCAGGTGGTAGTGCGTGGCGCAGCGCTTGCCTGGCTGGCAAGCCAAGCCGCGCGCTGCCGCATGGCGGCCGCACCGTGACAACCCGAAGGGCCGGGTCTGTTTGCCCGCCGGGCTGCGTCCTCACTCAGTTGTGTATCGACATACACGCCTTCGTTCCTCCTTGCCCGACAGGCAAACAGTCCCGGCGCGGGCCACGCCGACATCGTAGACAGGCTCTAACGCCCCGTTAGCGGATAAAGAAGCGCGCGATGCGTGCCAAGCGCGGAACAAAGGTCGGGCGTAGAAGCCGGCTGTCATAACCATCCATGCGCCGCTTGTCTTCGGCCAGGCAGATGTCGATCAGTTCGCCGACCTTGAGGTCGATGCCCATCTGTTCGTGACCGGTCATCGCGAAGTTCGCATCCTGCATCTCACCATTGGTGTCCAGGCCCTTGGCGATGCCGATGCGCTCCCAGATCAGGAACGTCCATACGCGCAGCACTTTCAGCGCGAACAGCGGACGTCGCCACCAGGGCAGCTGGCGGCGGTACCACGCCGCCCAGTTGGCAAAGAACAAAATATGCCGCGCTTCTTCCTGGATCACCGGCTCGAAGGTTTCCACCAGTTCGGCAGGAAAGTAGCCGGTGCGCTTGGCCGATTCGAACAGACCGAAAGCGAAGAAGCTGTCGATACATTCGCTGTAGCCGGTGACCAGCCAACCCCATTCGGGATCCTTCGGTACTTCGTATTCGGGTTCCGGCGCGAGTGCAATGCCATAGGCTTCCACCAGCTTGCTCAGCACTACCTTGTGGCGCGCTTCTTCACCACCGTCCATGGTTAGCGCGTCCACCAGCAGCGGATCTTTTACCGTCTTGGTGAATGTCTCCACGCGCAACGTGGCGCGGCCTTCGGTTTGCACCGCGATATCCCAGATCGGTAGCGAGGTGATGCGATGCAAAGCATCCGCGCCCAACGTTGGCCACACGATGACGGCGGGCTTATACGGGTTATGCGTGTCCAGCAGCATCCGGCAGAACAGGCGCTTGTGTGCATCCGAGCCGATTTTGATCTTGCCGGGCTCGGCACCCAGCCAGTTGCGCATGGCGTAATCGGCGGCAGCAATGGCGGCGTCGTTCGACATCAAAAAACCTCGTCTTCTTTCTTTTAACGTATGGCGTTGGGCGGTGTTATGCGTCGCGGCTGTTGGACAATTCAGGCGCCGCGCCCGCGCCGTCGCGCCACTGGGTGCGTATTCGGCGCGCTTCGGCCCACTGCCAGGAAATCAGCGCGGGCACGCCGAAGCCAACCTCGCGCATGCGCTTGACCAGCGACAGCGCCACGCTGGCTTCCGGCGGAAGGCCGATCATGTTGCCAAACAGCACCAGACCGCCTTCCTGCACACCCAGGCCGGCCGGCACCACGAAGATGATATGGCGCAGCGCCTGCGTCACCGCTTCGATAGCAATAGCGTCCCACATGCTGATCGGATAACCCAGCAGGTGCAGCGCCAGCCAGGTTTCGAAACTGCCGACTACGTAACCGAGGAATTGCCAGCCGCAGGCGACGATCAGGCGTAGCGGTCGCGAATATTGCGCGCGGATTTCCAGATCCAGGTTCGAACCGTCGATCAGCTCCGTAAGCTTCGAGCGGCCACCCAGCAATTTCTCCGCGAAGGTCTCCAGGCGCGAAAACACCTTGCCATGACGCAACACGATGATCAGGAAAATCGGCAGCGGCAGGCTGGCGACGAGCGCCGAAATGACCGTGCTGAAAGCGCTGATATTCCGCGTCAGTTCGATCAACAGGATGATGCCCAGCGCGGTGAACAGATATTGGTTCACCAGTGTGAGCAGCACTTCCATGATGATGCTTGCCGCCGCGGCCGCGCCGGCGATGCCGCGCCACTTCACCAGGCGGATGCCGATGATTTCGCCGCCGATGTTCGCGACCGGCAACAAGCGGTTGCTTGCCTCGCGGATCGCGGCGATCCAGAACAGGAAAGGAAGGGTGGCTCGCCGATGTGGATCGCGTGGCGCGATCAGCACGCGCCAGCCGATCACGTCCAGCAGCAGTGGGAGTACGTGGAACGGCAACAACCACAACAGGGGCCAGCCGGCGCGATCGATGGCGCTGGCGATTTCACCCCAACCCTGATGTGCCACCAGTGCGATGGCGACAGCCAGGCCAAGCAGGCCGGCGATATAGCTGAGCAGCTTCATGTTCACGCGGCTGCCGCCGGATCGGCGAAGCCATCGCACAAGCGATAGCGTTCGGCGATGGTGTCGCGCACGCGCGGCGACAGCAGTGCGGCGAGTTCGTCGGCGTGACGGTAATCGGCCATGCTGTCAGTCAGGTGGCCGTGCGAGGCAGGGTGCAGATACACCTCCGAAAGGCCAGGCGGCAGTTGTCTCAAGATATCCAGCATCACGGTTTCGTCCATGCCGCCGCTATGGCGAATGCCAAAGACATGATCGTTGTACGTGATGCCGGCTTTCTTCATGCGCCAGCGCATCAGCGCTAGCCACGGACGCAGCCACGGTCCCATGCCGGGTTCCGCCGGCAGACGGATTGCGCGCAGACCATATTCGCCACCGATCGAGAGCATCAGCGACAGAATCGTGGGGTGCAAATGAAAATGCTTGTGTGCATTGACGTGATCAAGACGCAGCCCTGTGGCGGCGAACGCTTTGAATTGCGCGCGGATCTCAGCAGCTAGTTGCCGCCGCACGTGCGGCAAAAAGAAAAAACGGAAACCGTTGCGCACCATGTCGGAGTTGAACATGCCTTGCGCATCAACCAGATCGGGAATCTGTGCAGGAGGCAGTATGGCCTTGCCGTCAGCGAGCACGAGATGCAGCCCCACGGCCAAACCCGGAAGCCGGCGCGCACGAAGAACGGCGTCGGCCGCGGCAGGGGCGGTAACCATCAGGCTGGCGGCGCGCAGCACGCCGTCGCGATAGCCGCGCTCGACGGCTTCGTTGACGGCCTCATGCAAACCGAAATCATCCGCTGTGACGATCAGGCGCGGACGGATCGTCGTGGTGGGCGAGGTCTGCACGGTCGCTATACCTCAGAAAAAAGCAGTCGACCGTGCAGTACGCACATGCGTAAGCCCGCTCAAGCCTCGTGCGCGCGCAGGAAGCGGAAGAACTCCACACCTTCGCGTAAACGACGCTTCATCATTTCCCAGCTGGCCAGCATTTCCTTGACGATTTCCCAGATTTTCGACGGGCGGAAATAGAACGCCCGGTAGAACTTCTCGACACCGTGGAAGATGTCTTGCTTGGAAAGATGCGGGTACTCGATCAGCGCCAACTGCACACCCTTGTCATTGACCAGGTTGACTGCTTCATTTTCCTGCAGCCAGCCGTTGTCGACGGCCTGTTTGTACAGGGTGGTACCTGGATACGGCGCGGCTAGCGATACCTGGATGGTATGCGGATTGATTTCCTTGGCGAACTGGATCGTCTTGTCGATCGTTTCTTTCGTCTCGCCCGGCAGACCCAGGATGAAGGTGCCGTGGATCATGACGCCGAGCTTGCGGCAGTCTTCGGTGAAGCGGCGCGCGATGTCGGTACGCAGGCCCTTCTTGATGTTGTGCAGGATCTGGTCGTCGCCCGACTCGTAGCCCACCAACAGCAGGCGCAGGCCGTTTTCCTTCATGATCTTCAACGACTCGTACGGCACGTTCGCCTTGGCGTTGCAGGACCAGGTCCAGCCCATCGCACCCAGGCCGCGCGCGATCTCGTGCACGCGATCCATGTTGGAGCTGTCGGTGAAGGTGTCGTCATCGAACATCAGCTCCTTCACTTCGGGCATGTTCTCCTTGATCCACTTCGCTTCGGCCAGCACATTGGCGGCCGAACGCGTGCGGTAGCGGTGACCGCCCACGGTCTGCGGCCACAGGCAGAACGTGCACTTGGAGCGGCAGCCGCGACCCGTGTAGATCGAGACGTACGGGTGCTTGAGATAACCGATGAAGTAATTGTTGATCGTCAGGTCGCGCTTGTAGATCGGCGCCACGAAGGGCAGATCATCCATGTTCTCGATCATCGCGCGCGGCGGATTGTGCTGCACCGTGCCGTCGGCCAGCTTGTAGCTGATGCCGGTGATGCTTTCGAACGGACGACCCTCGGCGACTTCCTTGCAGGTGTAGTCGAACTCTTCGCGCGCGACAAAGTCGATGGCGGACGAGGCGGTCAGCGAACCGGACGGATCCACCGCGACCTTCGCACCCACCAGGCCGATCATCACATTCGGCTTGCGTTCCTTCAGCAGCTCCGCGAACTTCGCATCCGTCGGGAACGAAGGCGTGCTGGTGTGGATGATCACCAAGTCGTAGCCCTCGGCGATGCGCAGGCTGTCTTCCACCGAGATCTCGTCGGCGGGCGCATCGAGCACGCGCGAATCGGGCACCATCGCTGCCGGCTGCGCCAGCCAGGTCGGGTACCAAAAGCTCTTGATCTCGCGTTTGGCCTGATAGCGCGAACCGGCGCCGCCATCGAAGCCGTCAAAAGAGGGAGCTTGCAGAAAAAGCGTTTTCATTACGAATGACTCCTGCGGAGGCACTTAACTGTGCCCGGGGACAGCAGATAGTTCAGAAATATGGCAAATAGCTTAGGTCTACGGCGCTGAACCGCCACCGCGTGCGTGCAGTACCTGCCCGCGCCATCTTACCTGCCAACCGGCCAGGGCGACTGCCCATTCCATCAGCAATAAGACATCGCGGGGGGGGACCAACAGGACTTCATGCCAGGCGAAGGCTTCATCACTGGTGCGCCGCTGCAAAAAGTGTAGCAAAACCCGCGCGGCGCCACCCAGTAGTGCCAGGGCCATCGTCGCTGGGCCGGGCGCCAGACAAAGTCCGAGCAGCAGTAACGGGGTGGTGAAACACACGAAGGTCATCGCAAAACCCAAGGGAGCGATGGACCGTATGGTGCGCAGCCAGCGCAGCTCATGCGTCCATAACTCGGACAATCGGGCTTCGCCGACATCCGTGCCCACCACCACGTCTGATAGCACGGTGCGCAGTCCGGCGCGGCGCGTCAGTTCGCCGAGCCAGAAGTCGTCGGCGAGCGTATCGCGCAAGACCTCGAACCCGCCGATCGTCGCCAGCGCGTTGCGCCGTAATGCGATGGTCGAGCCGAAGGCGAAACGCGTCGAACCGAAGGCATGCGAGAGCCGCACCGAGGGCGCGAACCAGTCATCGATAAACAGGCGGCCGAGGCGCGACCAGAACGAAGGCCCGGGGATGCCGTGGTAAAGGCAAGTGACAATGCCCACCTCGGGGTCCGCCAGCGGTGCAGTCACACGCGTCAGGTAATCGGCGGACACGCTGATGTCGCTGTCGGCCAGCACCAGCCAGTCGTGCTGCGCATGCGGCAGCATGTTCATAAGATTGCTGACTTTCAGATTCGCGCCATGCACGCGCGGCTCCACCGCCAACACCATCGCAAGCTGCGGGAATTCCGCGCGAAGCCGCTGCACGACCGCAATGGCCGGATCGTCCGGATCGCGCACGCCGAACACCAGTTGATAATCCGGATGCACCTGCACACAGAAGCTGCGCAGGTTCTCGTAAAGCCTGGGCTCTGTCCCATGCAGTGGTTTGAGGATGGTGACCGGTTGCAGGCCGCGTTCCGCACGGTTCGACGCGCGCCTGCCTCTCAGCACGGCCCACAGGGCGACACAGGCGTACCCGGTCGCAGCAAAAGTGAGTGCGATGCCGAGCCCGTGGATAATGGCGTGGGCGATCCAGCTTGATGACATGGACGTTTATGCTACAGGCAAATATTTCGCCGGAAGGGCGGACATGTGGTCCATACACCCATCACGCAAGGAGGGGCCGATGACTGCTTTTCGCTTCGGACGCGCATATCGTTACCTGTGGTTGTGCGTGCTCGTTTTTTTCGTAGTGCCTGGTGGCTTTGAAGGTGTCGCGGTAGCGGATGTCGTCACCGCGGCGCCCGCCGCTTCGGCCATCGTCGGCGACTGGCTGGTGGAAAGCCGTGACGCCGTGATCCGCATCGAGCGCGTCGGCGATGAATATCAGGGCTATATCCTTTGGCAGTTGCACGATACCTATGGGCCGGAGGATGGTCCGCAGCTCAACGGCAAGACCGTCACGGATCGAAACAACCCCGATCCAGCGCAGCGCTCCCAGCCGCTGACCGGGTTGCGCCTGCTCAAAGGACTGCGCTATGACGTTGGCGACAACAAGTGGACCGGCGGTCGCGTTTATAATGCAGAGAATGGGCGTACATACCGTTGTTTGGTGCGGTTGCTCAGTCCGAACCGGCTGCAGCTCCGTGGTTACATCGGTATCAGCCTGTTGGGCGGAAACACCGTGTGGAGCCGGGTTGCCATGAGGAACCCCGGCCCTGGCGGCTTACCCTTTGTGATGGATGTGCCAGACAAATAACCCCCGCCCGGTTTATTTTTAACTGCTCCCTTCCCCAGCGAAACGTATGAAACGTGAACCCCACGCCGATGCACTCGGTGAACTCCATGCTGCGTCGCAGGCTCAGCCCAACATCGCCCTGATCAAATATTGGGGCAAGCGCGATGCCGCGCTGAACCTGCCCGTGGTCGGCTCCATTTCCATCACGCTGGAAAGTCTGTGGACGCGCACGGAAGTGCGCTTTGTGCCCGGACAGAAGCAGGACCGCGTCAGCCTCAACGGGCGCAGCGACGAAGCCGAATCGAAGCGCGTCACGGCCTGCCTGGATCTGCTGCGCCAACGCGCGGCGGTCGACTACGGCGCTGACGTGGCGAGCCGCAATAATTTCCCAACGGCTGCGGGTCTGGCTTCTTCCGCCTCCGGGTTTGCCGCGCTGGTGCACGCCGGCACGCAAGCGTTAGGTCTTGATCTCAGCGAAGCGGAGCAATCGGTGCTGGCGCGGCGTTGCTCGGGATCGGCAGCGCGCTCCATCTTCGGCGGTTATGTCGAATGGGCGCATGGTCAACGGGTCGATGGCACCGACTCCGTTGCACGGCCGTTACTGGCTGCGGACGCATGGCCGTTGCGCGTCGCGGTGGCGATCACTTCCACCGCAGCCAAGCAGGTCGGTTCCAGCGAAGGCATGCGCCGCACCGCGCAGACGTCACCGTTTCAGTCCGCCTGGATCGATACGCAGGAAGCGGATCTCGCCACCGCGCGTCGTGCCATTCTTGCGCGCGATTTCGAGGCGCTCGCGCTGATTTCCGAACACAGTTGCCTGAAGATGCATGCGCTGGCGATGGCCGCGCAGCCTGGATTGCTGTACTGGAATGGCGCCACCATCGAGTGCATGCATCGCGTGCGCGCGCTGCGTCAGCAAGGTTTGCCGGTGTTCTTCACCGTCGATGCAGGGCCGCAGTTGAAAGCGGTGTGCGAGCCGTCGGCGATCGAGCGGGTGAAAGCGGCGCTGAAGGATGTTCCCGGCGTACTCGATGTGCTCGACACCGGTCTCGGGGCGGGCGCGCGCAGCATTTCGGCGAGCACGCTGGAGGCATGATGGAGCTCACCGCAAGCGCGCCTGGCAAGCTGGTGTTGCTGGGTGAATACGCCGTACTGGAAGGTGCACCCGCGCTGGTGCTAGCAGTGAATCGCCGCGCCCATGTGCGCATCACCTCGCGTGCTGATGGTGTATGCAATGTGTATGCACCAGATCTTGATATCACCGACGCTCGCATGTCCATCGGAGCCGACGGGGCATTGCAGTGGCAGTGCGACGAGGCTACGTCGGCCCGCCTCACGCTGGTCAGTCACGTGTGGCAAGGCCTCGTGCGCGAAGGGCTGTCGCCGCATGCCGCTGAAGGTTTCAGCCTGCATCTGGATACCTCGGGCTTCTTCCACACAGATGGCGCAGCGCGCGCCAAGCTGGGGCTCGGCTCCAGCGCGGCGCTGACCGTCGCACTTGCCTCTGCGTTGGCGACGTATGCCGGTCATGGCGATGCGACCGCGGATCGCCTGCAATGGCTGCGCCGGTTGTTCCACATGCACGGCGGCTGGCAGGGTGGACGCGGCAGTGGCGTGGATGTCGCAGCGAGCGTGGCCGGAGGTTTGATCAGCTATCAGCTGACAGGGCCGGAGCGCGTGCCTACGTTCACGCCGCTGACATGGCCTATACCCGGGGTGCATGGCCTGTTCGTGTGGTCCGGCCATGCCGTATCGACCAACGATTTCCTGCAGCGTCTGGCGCAGTGGCGCGTGACTCGGGCCGCTGACTATGCCGCGCATATGGGCAAACTTCGCATGATTTCCGAGGCCGCCGTGGATGCATGGCAGCAGCAACGTGCGCAATCTTTCATTGAACTGACAAAAGACTACGCATTGGCATTGCAGAACTTCGGCGATGCCTGCGGCCTGGAAATCTATTCGCCTGCGCAGAAACATTTGGCGCAAATGGCGGTCAGTGCAGGCGTCAGTTACAAGCCTTGCGGCGCGGGTGGCGACTTCGGCGTGGTTTTTGCCGAAGATGCAGAAAGGTTGGCGACATTTGAACGCGCCATCGTTATGGAAGATATGCGAGTTGTGCCCTTGCACCTTGAATCCCAAGGATTCAGCTGCCATATGCGGCAGACGTGAGTTTTCCATGCCCAGGATATTTGACGTGATCGCAAGCGACGTCCCGGCAGTGGGGCACGTACATACAGACCTATGCGGAGTGCAGAAAGCATGAGCGCCGAATCTTCGAGTGCCGAACGTTCCCGATTCCCCGCCTTCTACAAACTTTCCGTCTCCGACCGCGTACGCATCATGCATGAGCGCGGCTGGTTGTCCTCGGAGGACTATCAGGCGCTCGTGTCCGGCGAGCACACGCTGAAGATTCACAAAGCCGACAAGATGATCGAGAACGTCGTCGGCGTGATGGGTCTGCCGGTCGGCCTGGGTCTCAATTTTCTCGTCAATGGTCGCGATTACATCGTGCCGCTGGTGGTGGAAGAGCCGTCGATCGTGGCGGCCTTGTCGTCGGCAGCCAAAGTCGTTCGCGGCACCGGTGGCTTCACCGTCGAAAGCACTGAGCCGGTGCTGATCGGACAAGTGCAAGTGGTGGATGTGCCGCACCTGGCGCATGCCAAGGCGACGTTGCTGCAACGGAAAGACGAACTGCTCAACCTCGCCAACAGTCTGCATCCGCAGATGGTGGCGCGCGGCGGCGGTGCGCAGGATCTGGAAGTGCATGTGCATGCTCGCGCCGAAGGCGGCGACATGCTGGTGGTGCATTTGCTGGTCGATACGCGCGATGCGATGGGCGCCAACCTGGTCAACACCATGTGCGAAGGCGTTGCCTCGCTGGTGGAGACGATGACCGGCGGCCGCGTATTCCTGCGCATTCTCTCCAACCTCACCGATCGTTCGATGGTGCGCGCGCGTTGCGTGATTCCCGTCGAGCATCTCACCGGCAAAGGTTTTGCGGGCGAGGAAGTGCGTGATGGCATCATGCTCGCGAACGAGTTCGCCAGCATCGATCCTTACCGCGCCGCCACGCACAACAAGGGCATCATGAACGGCGTGGATGCCGTCGCGCTGGCCACCGGCAACGACTGGCGCGCGATCGAGGCTGCTGCGCATGCTTATGCTGCGCGCGGCGGTCGTTATACCTCGCTGACGCGCTGGTACAAGGGCGAGAAGGGTGAGCTGATCGGCGAGCTCGATATTCCGATGAAGGTCGGTATCGTCGGCGGCCCGCTGCAATCCAATGCCACGGTAGCGCTCGATCTACGCCTGCTTGGCGTGAAGACCGCGCGCGAACTGGCTGAAGTGATGGGCGCGGTCGGTCTGGCGCAGAATTTCTCGGCGCTGCGTGCGCTTGTCACCGAAGGCATCCAGCAAGGTCATATGACCCTGCATGCGCGCAGTGTTGCGGTGGCCGCAGGTGCCACGGCGGAGATCTTCGACACGGTGGTCGAGCGCCTGGTGGAAAGCGGCGAGATCAAGATCTGGAAAGCGCAGGAGATCGTCGATCAGGTGCGCAAGGAGTCGCGCGGCGTTCCCGAAACAACGGTCGAGCATCCGGCGGTCGATCACCGCGCTTGCGGTCACGGCAAGATCATCCTGCTCGGCGAGCATGCCGTGGTTTACGGCAGCCACGCGATCGCCGCACCGGTGCCGCTGGCTGTGCGCGCCATCGCGCAGGACACGACATCCGGCGGCGTCGACATGCTTATCCCGCGCTGGGGTGTGGAATATCGCCTGCATCGCGATCCGGCACACCGCGATTCGTTCCAGCGCTCGCTCGGCATCATCTTCGACACGCTGGAACTGACCGAGCGCTCGGTGCGCATCGAAGTGTTCCCGAATGTGCCGCGCGCGATGGGCCTGGGTGGTTCCGCGGCGATGGCGGTGGCGGTGATCCGTGCACTCGACCAGCATTACAAGCTTGGCCTGAGCGATGAGGAAATCAACGCGCTGGCCTTCCGCTGCGAAGAAGTGGCGCACGGCTCGGCCTCCGGCATCGACAACACGGTGGCAACTTACGGTAAACCTCTGCTCTACAAGCGGGCGGCCAAAGCGGGCGGCGCACCGATGGTGCAGGAGTTGAAACTGCCCAAGCGCATTCCGCTGGTGATCGGCATCAGCGGCAAGGAAAGTCTTACCGCTGTAACGGTCGGCAAGGTGCGGACGGCGTGGCAGCGCAACCCAGCGCTATACGACGGCATCTTCCAGCAGATCGACGGATTGACCCTGCAAGGCGTGGAAGCCATGCAGCAGTACGACCTGGAGCGTCTCGGCGATTTGATGAACATCTGCCACGGCCTGCTCAATGCGTTGCGCGTATCGAGCTGGGAAGTGGAAGAACTGGTGCAGATCGCGCGCGAGCATGGCGCGCTCGGCGCCAAGCTCACCGGCGGTGGCGGCGGCGGTTCCATCGTCGCCTTGTGCCCGCAGAACCGCGAGAAAGTCGCGGCCGCGATGCGCGACGCCGGTTATCAGGCGATGGAGGTCGACATTGGATAATCAAGAACTGGAACGCCAAGAGTGGCGCGATTCGAAGGAAGTAGTCTCCTTCGACGACGAGCCCTTGGTGCTGGTCGATCAAGACGATCGCGAAGTAGGTTTCCTCGATAAGGCTTCCGCGCATACCGGCAAGGGCACCTTGCACCGGGCGTTCTCGCTGTTCGTGTTCAACGCGAAGGGCGAGCTGCTGCTGCAACAGCGAGCAGCAGGCAAGCGCCTGTGGCCGGGTTACTGGTCCAACACCTGTTGCAGCCATCCGCGCCGCGGCGAAACGCTGGACAACGCGATTCATCGTCGCTTGAAAGAAGAGCTGGGTCTGGCGTGTCCGCTCGAATTTCTGTTCAAGTTCGAGTACCAAGCGCAATTCGACGCCGAGGGTGCGGAGCACGAACTTTGCTGGGTCTATGCAGGCCGCAGCGACGACGCACCGACCGTTAATGTGAACGAGATCTCAGCTTTGCGCTATATCTCGCCGGACGCGCTCGATGCGGAGATGGCGGCCAAGCCGGAGGCTTTCACACCCTGGTTCAAGATCGAATGGCAGCGGATTCGTCGTGAACACGCTCACGTGTTCGCGCCGCAGTCCAAGGGTTAGGCAGGGTAGTAATAACAGCGGCCACGCGGGTGGCTTATACTGAACCATGTGCAAGACTTGATTCCGTTGATGCGCGAGCTGTACCCGATGGTCTGCTTGCGCGAAACGAACTGACGTTCCGGAGAGTCCTTTGGGTATCCCACTTATTCAGCAGACCACGATCGCGCGCTACATCCTCGGCAAGAAGCTGAGCGGTCAGAAGCGTTACCCGTTGGCGATGATGTTGGAGCCGCTGTTCCAGTGCAATCTGGCGTGCGCAGGCTGCGGCAAGATCGACCAGCCCAAGGAAATCCTGCAAAAGCGCATGAGCGTCGAGCAGGCTTTGGCAGCTGTGGACGAATGCGACGCACCGGTGGTTTCGATTCCCGGCGGCGAGCCGCTGATCCACAAGGACCTGCCGAAGATCGTCGAGGGCCTCATTGAGCGCAAGAAGTTCGTATACCTGTGCACCAATGCGATCCTGATGCCCAAGCACATCGACGAATACAAACCGTCGCCATACTTCACTTGGTCGGTGCATCTGGATGGCCTTGAAAAGCGTCACGACGAATCCGTTTGCATGGATGGCGTGTTCGAGAAGGCGGTGACGGCGATCAAGCTTGCGCTGTCCAAGGGTTTCCGCGTCACGGTCAACTGCACGCTGTTCAACAGCGAGCCGCCGGAAGAAGTGGCCGACTTCTTCGACTATGCGATGGAACTGGGCGTGGAAGGCATCACCGTGTCGCCCGGCTACAGCTACCAGCATGCGCCGCGCCAGGACGTGTTCCTCGGTCGCAGCGAAAGCAAGCAGCTGTTCCGCAACATCTTCAAGGTCGGCAAGGAACGCAAGCGCAAGTGGGCGTTCAATCAGTCGGCGCTGTTCGTGGATTTCATCGCGGGCAATCAGTCCTACCAGTGCACGCCGTGGTCCAACCCCACCTACAACATTTTCGGTTGGCAGAAGCCGTGCTATCTGCTGGTGGATGAAGGCTATGCCAAGACGTACAAGGAACTGATGGAAGACACCGAGTGGGAAAAATACGGTGTCGGCATCAATCCGAAGTGCGACAACTGCATGGCGCACTGCGGCTTCGAAGGTACGGCGGTCGACGATATGTTTGCCCATCCGCTGAAGGCGCTGAAGGTGTCGATGTTCGGTCCGCGCACCGACGGTCCGATGGCGCCGGATCTACCGGTGAAGTACGGCAACCGTGCTGACGCCACCGCGATCCATATTCCGATCAGCTCGATCCAGCGCCGTAGTGCGACGGGTACCGACGCGAATCATTGACGCAAACCGCCGAGACCGATGGGCATGCTGGGATGGATTGCCGCGTCGATACCGGCAGTAATGTGGGTGGGCCTGCTGCTCGTACCGTGGCGGCCCTGGAGTACCCGCGAACGCATTGAGGCCGACCCGCAAGCCGGGTTGGCCGATCTCGGCGAGATCACGGTACTTATTCCCGCGCGCAACGAGGCCGATGTCATCGGCCTCACGCTCGCTGGTCTGCAAACGCAAGGAACAGGTTTGCAGGTCGTCGTGATCGATGACCAATCCAGCGACGCCACCGCGCAGATCGCCGCCTCTTTTCCGAACACCCGCGTTGTCAGCGGCCAGCCCTTGCCGGAAGGCTGGGCCGGCAAGTTGTGGGCGCTGGAACAGGGCAAGGCGCATGTGCATACGCCGATGACCTTGCTGCTGGATGCCGATATCCAGCTGCAGCCTGGCCTGCTCGCGGCTCTGCTGGCGCACAAGCGGCACGACAACCGCCAATTCGTCTCGCTGATGGCCGACCTGCGTCGCACCAGCTTCTGGGATCGCCTGCTGCTGCCGGCCTTCGTGTACTACTTCAAGCTGCTGTATCCGTTTGCGCTGTCCAATTCCAGCTTCCGCCACGTGGCGGCGGCGGCCGGCGGCTGCATCCTGGTCGATACCGAGGCCCTGCAACGCGCAGGTGCTTTCGCCAGCTTGCGCCATGCACTGATCGACGACTGCACGCTGGCACGCCAGGTCAAGAACGCTGGCTATCGTATCTGGCTGGGCCTGAGTCGCAGCGTGGTGAGCCTGCGTCCTTACGGCACGCTGCGTTCCATCCACGACATGGTGGCTCGCTCAGCCTTCACCCAGCTCGGCTATTCCACGCTGTTGTTGCTGGTGGTGACGGCATTGTTTGGCCTGGCCTACGGGTTGCCATTTCTACTGCTGGGTTCGGCGCACGCCTGGCGGTTGGGATTGATCGCCTGGGTGGCCATGATGCTCAGTTACCTGCCGATGCTGCGCTATTACCGGATGCCGCTGGCCTGGGCTTTGCTGCTGCCGGTCAGTGCGGTGCTCTACCTGGGCATGACCTGGAGCTCGGCGATCCGCTACTGGCGCGGCGTCCGCTCGCGCTGGAAAGACCGTACCTACAGCACTTGACGGGGCCTGCTTCCCGCCCGTGTCGTCCGTCAGGCTTGGAAGATCGGCACGCTCTGGCTAGAGTCGGAGGCTGACTATTCACGCCCCGCCCGCCGGGCACACCACTTTGGGGAGCTTTCATGCCTCGTCTTCGTCTTCTAGCGATTGCCACCTCGATCGCTCTCGCCGCCTGTTCGCAGAGTTCCAATAACGCAGGCAACCCGACACCGGAATCGTCCGCGAGTGCGCCGGCCCAGGCGGCCAGCACGGCGGCGCAGGCACCGGCCAGCAATCCGTTCTTCACTGCCAGCACGCTGCCGTATCAGGCGCCGCCGTTCGACAAGATCCAGGACAGCGACTACCAGCCGGCCATCGAAGAAGGCATGAAGCAGCAGCTGACGGAAGTCGACAAGATCGCTAACAACCCTGAGCCGCCGACATTCGAGAACACGTATGTGGCGCTGGAGAAATCCGGTGTGCTGCTCAGTCGCGTGATGATGGTATTCAACGGCGTGACTGCCGCCAACACCAACGACGCGCTGCAGAAAGTGCAGGAAGACGAAGCGCCCAAGCTCGCTGCGCATGCCGATGCTATCCATCTCAACGACAAACTGTTCCAGCGCATCCAGACGGTGTATGACCAGCGTAATTCGCTCAAGCTCGATCCCGAATCGCAGCGCCTGATCGAAGTCGTCTATCGCCAGTTCGTGATGGCGGGTGCGAAGCTGTCGGAAGCCGACAAGACCAAGCTCAAGGAATACAACAAGGAAGAGGCCGGGCTTGAAGCACAGTTCAACAACAAGCTGCTTGCCGCTGCGAAGGATGGCGCGCTGGTAGTTGACGACAAGAGCAAGCTCGCCGGTCTTTCCGATGAAGACATCGCAGCCGCTGCGCAGGCCGCCAAGGATCGTCATCTCGACGGCAAGTGGGTACTCACGCTGCAGAACACCACGCAGCAGCCCCTGCTGCAGGACCTGACCGATCGCGCCACGCGCCAGGCGCTGTTCGAGGCCTCGTGGAATCGTGCCGAAAAGGGCAATGCCAACGACACTCGCGAAATCATCGAGCGTCTTGCCCAGTTGCGTGCGCAGGAAGCCAAGCTGCTCGGCTTCCCCAACTTCGCCGCCTGGACGCTGGAAGACCAGATGGCCAAGACGCCCGAGACGGTCATGAGCTTCATGGACAAGCTGGCACCGGCCGCTGTGGCGCGCGCCAAGGTCGAAGCTGCCGATATCCAGAAGCAGATCGACCAGGATCAGGCTGCGCTCAAGCAGCCGACCTTTAAGCTCGAACCGTGGGATTGGGAGCACTACGCCGAAGAAGTGCGCAAGGCCAAATACGATCTCGACGACTCGCAGATCAAGCCGTACTTCGAACTGGATAACGTGCTGCAGAACGGCGTGTTCTACGCCGCGAACCAGCTCTACGGCTTGACCTTCAAGGAGCGCAAGGACATCCCGGTGTACAACCCGGATGTACGCGTGTTCGAAGTGTTCGACAAGGACGGCAAGTCGCTGGCACTGTTCTATTGCGACTACTTCAAGCGCGACAACAAGAACGGCGGCGCCTGGATGGACAACTTTGTCGGCCAGTCCAAGCTGCTTGGCACCAAGCCGGTGATCTACAACGTCGCCAACTTCACCAAGCCTGCCGCAGGCCAGCCGGCCTTGCTGTCGATGGACGACGTGATCACCATGTTCCACGAATTCGGCCACGGTCTGCATGGCTTGTTCGCCGACGAGCAATACCCGACGCTGTCCGGTACGCAAACCGCACGCGACTTCGTCGAGTTCCCGTCGCAGTTCAACGAACACTGGGCCACCGATCCGAAGGTGTTCGCCAACTACGCCAAGAACTACAAGACCGCCGAGCCGATGCCGCAGCCACTGGTCGACAAGATGAAAAAGGCCGGCCTGTTCAACAAGGGCTACGACATGACCGAGCTAGTCGCCGCGGCGATGCTCGACATGAACTGGCACATGCTCAGCGCCGACGCGCCCAAGCAGGATGCCGATGCCTTCGAAACCGCTTCGCTGAAAAAAGACGGCGTGGATCTTTCCTATGTGCCGCCGCGCTACCGCTCCAGCTACTTCCTGCACATTTGGAGCAACGGCTACTCGGCGGGTTACTACGCCTATCTGTGGACGCAGATGCTGGCTGACGACGCGTTCGAAGATTTCAAGGAGCACGGCGGCCTGACCCGCGAAAACGGCGACCACTTCCGCGCCATGATCCTCTCGCGCGGCAACACGGTAGAACTGTCCAAGTTGTACAAGGACTGGCGCGGCCAGGACCCGGTCATCGAGCCGATGCTGATCGATCGTGGTCTGAAGCAGGCGCCCGCGAAGTAAGATGTGCGTGCGCAAAGCAATGCAAAAAGGGCCGGCATATTGTCGGCCCTTTTTTCTCAGTTCAACGTGCGGACTTCTCGCCCCGCGCGGATTCGCCCCGGGCATATGCCGCTCACTCGCTTGAATAGCCGCCGGAACGCCGCTTCGCTGCTATAGCCGAGCTGATCGGCAATCGATGCCACAGACAGCTGCCGATCGCGAAGCAAACGTTCGGCAACGCTCACTCGCCATTGCGTGACGTACTGCATCGGCGGCATTTTCATCAGTTGCGCAAAGCGTTCGGCGAAGGCGGAACGCGACATGCAGGCGAGCGAGGCCATCGATTGCATAGTCCACGGGCGGCCGGGATTTTCGTGCACGGCCTGCAATACTTTGCAGATGCGCGTATCGGTCAGCGCGGCGAACAGGCCGCGGTGATCCGTGTTGCGATTGGCATAGTCGCAGACGGCGAGCGTGAACAGCGTATCGGCGAGTTTGTTCAACAGCACCTGGCGTCCGGCCATACCGGAATTCACAACGTCGACCATCATGGCCGACAAGCGCCGGAACACCTGGTCGGCTTGCGCTGCGCGCACGACGAAACAGGTAGGCAGGGCATGGCTGAGCGGATGCTGGGTATGACTGGAAAAATGCAGTTCGCCGCAGATAAGGCTGGTCGAAGAGGTGTCGCTGCCATCGGCTGCACATAAGCGATGCGGGTCGCCGTGCGGGAGCACGATCAGGTCGCCGGCTTCAAGATGCAGTGCTTCGGTGAGCACCGTGCTTTCCACGAGGCATTCGCCGGCGCCCACCAGATGGAACAGTCCGCAGGCATAACGCGGCTCGTCCATGAACCATGATCCGCAGTGATGCAGCTCGGCCACGACGTCCACGCGTAGCATGGATTGGTTGAGCAGGGATTCCAGGGCTGGCTCGACCAGCAGCGGCCGCGGCCTGTCGGCGAGAACGGGTTGGTGCTCGATGTACATGGGCGACGCTTCCGTGACTGGGCTCTATGCCAGTTATTCGCCGGAAGCCGGCGCCGGTTACATCGCGGACCCCGACAAGGAGGGGTCGAATGTCCAGCCGCATATCAGGCCAGCCTCCAGCCAGCGTTTCAGCAAGGCCACCATGCGCAGCGTAGCGGCGGATTCGTCATGGTGCTCGGCCAGCCTTTCGCACAGTGACGCGAAGGGCTCGCCGCGCATCGCAGCGCCTAGCACTTGCCATTCGTCGCCATCCAGGGGGCGATAGTGAACCGTCATCGCTTGTCGCCACACCATCACTTGGTGCGGGTGGGCAAAGCGTTGCAGGCGCGGGCGTTTGGCGTCGCGGTCCGCGGCGCGGCGGAATGCATCGGTGTTGTGCATACATGTAAGTACTTGCAGATTCTTCTGCAACGACAAGCGCAGATCGGCCCATGCATCGGGCGGCACGACCGATAGTTCAGCGACGCCCATGCTCGATTCGTCTGCCGCGTCAAATGCGGTGGAAATGGCCCAGTCAAGGCGAGCCATCTCGGTCAGCTGCGGCTTGTCGCGCCAAGGCCGGGCGTAGTCGAGGAATGCGGCCAGGCCGGCGCCATACCAGCGAATGTTGTAGTGCTCGGAAGGATGCGCGTCGATGTAACGGTCCAGCAACGTCTCGAAGCGCTGGCCAACCATGCATTGCAGGCCGGTGAATTCACCTTTCAAAGCATCGCGCAAGCGAAAGCGGTAGCCATGCCGATAAACAGCAAGCCGGCTGTTGGTATCGGCGATGCGGTCACCGCGCACGATGTGCGGCGGCAGCGCCTTCTCGGCAAGCACCGCCTGCAGCATCTGTTGCTGGATCGCTTGCAGCGAGCTCATGCGGCATCCTGCAGCAGCGGTTCGGCCAGCGTGCGGGCATGTTCGAGCTCGGCCATGAGTTCGGCCAGCGGCGGGAAGTTGTCGTCGCGTTCGATCATGGTCGATACGCGACCGAAACGGCGTACGGCCTCGAGATACAGGTCCCACACCGCGTTGGAAACGGGCGCATCGTGCGTGTCGATAATCAATTGCTCGCCTTGCTCGTAACCGGCAAGATGAAATTGCTGTACACGCGATGCGGGAATGCCGCGCAGATAATCCAACGGCGAGAAGCCATGGTTCATCGCGCTGACATGCACGTTGTTGACATCGAGCAGGATCAGGCAATCGGCGCGTTCCGCCACCGCGGCCAGGAAGTCCCATTCGCTCAGTTGCGAATCGGCGAAGCTCACGTAACTGGAGACGTTCTCCAGCAGGATGCGTCGTTTGAGCGTGTCCTGCACGCGTTTCACACGGCTTACGACATGGTCGAGCGCTTCTTCGGTATACGGCAGCGGCATCAGGTCATGCAGATTGACGCCCTGCACGCCGGTCCAGCACAGATGATCGGACACCCACGCCGGCTCGATGCGTTGTGCCAGTGCAGCCAGCCGAGCGAGATAGTCGTCATCCAGCGGGTCGGTACTGCCGATCGACAACGACACGCCATGCATCACCAGCGGGAAGCGTTCGCGGAAACGATCGAGCCACACCAGCGGCAAGCCGCCGCTCACCATGTAGTTCTCCGAAACCACTTCCAGCCATTCGACCTTGCCGGGGTTGGCGAGCAGCGCTTCGTAGTGCTCCACGCGCAAACCGAGTCCGTAGCCGAGATAGGGAAGTGAGCCGGAACATGTCGTGGATGTTATGGCCATGGCGTGACTCGTATTCTCGAGATAAGGGCGGGGTGCGCGCGATGTGCGCGCGACCCCGCCGGATCCATCACTTCTTCGCGGCGGCCTGCGCAGCGTCGCAATCGGCCTGGGTCTTCTGCATGGTGAAACCCTGACCCTTGCACGAGTTCTGGCCCTTGCAGGAGTTCGTGGCCTGCTTGCAGGCGCCGTGGCCCTTACAGGACGACGAGTTCATGCACTTGACCGCTGCCTGGTCGCCGGCCGGTGCGCCAGCCGGTGCGGCGGATACCGCGGTGGCGGCGAACAGACCGGCCACCAACACGGCCATGGCACTGGCGTTGACTGTCTTGATGTTCATAGTTATGGCTCCGTAAGAAGTTTGTGTTCGCCGCGGTGCGGCAAAGGGGGGTGTCTTGTCCGTCATGCAGGTATCGCCTGCTTGTATCGGTCTCGACAGGTTCATTGTGTTGCCTGCAACTCTTTATAGCTGCGCCCAGGCATCCCGCTTTTATGCTCGATCGTCCGGTCTGTGGCATGGTTGGACCCAAGGCAAGAAAGCCTGGACGTACGGACATGGTGGGTATGGGTGGGCTCGCGCATCATGCGCTCACTTCATTCAAAGGAATATGTGCGATGCGTCAATTTATGGCGGCAAAGGCCTCGCGCCTGCTCGAGATACTTCATGCCTGGCGCTGGCTTGGGCCACTGGTCGTGCGGCTGGTGTTCGGCTACTTCTGGCTGGAAACCGGCATCGCCAAGGTCCACAACCTGGAGGGTTTCACCCAGCGCTTTATGGGATGGGGCATTCCATTCCCGGCATTCAGCGCCGCGCTGTCGGCGTGGACCGAGCTGGTTGGCGGGCTGCTGTTGATGCTCGGCCTGTTTACCCGGCTAGTCACCATCCCAATGATCATCAACATGATCGTGGCCGTGACGCTGGTGGTGTCGAGCAATCTGATGGGTTTGGATGACTACGTCGAAGCCGATGAAGTGGTCTATACGCTGATCTTCTTCTGGTTCCTGATAGCCGGCCCAGGCAAGGTCAGTCTCGACACCTGGGTGGCACGCTGGCTGGGTATTCGTACCCAGGATTGATCAGCGCGCGAGGAAGGACATCAGCAACTTGCTGGCGATACTCCACATCACCAGCGCGATCAGAATGTCCAAGACGCGCCATGCCATCGGCTTGCGGAACAGGGGCGCAAGGAGCCGCGCACCGTAGGCGAGCGCGAAGAACCAGATGAAGGACGACGTTGCAGCACCGATGGCGAATAGCAGTCGCGGCCCCGGCAATGGCCATGCCGAGGCAAGGCTGCCGATGAGCAAGACCGTATCGAGATAGACATGTGGATTGAGCCAGGTGAAACCGGCGCATGTGGCGATGACTCGCCACATGCTGCTGGATTTGCCGTGGGTATCAGCAGTCAGTGCATGGGGATGAATCGCGCGGCGCAATGCCTGCACGCCGTACCACACAAGCGCCAGAGCACCAGCGCCTGCGACGAATGCCAGTGCGCGCGGATGGTGTCCAATGGCGATGCCCAGGCCGCCCACGCCGGCGGCGATGAGTAATGCATCGGAGAGGGCGCAGAACAGCGCGACTGGAAATCGGTGCGACTGCAGCAAGCCCTGGCGCAGGACGAAGGCACTCTGCGCGCCGATCGCGACGATCAAAGACGCTCCGAGCAGCAACCCCGACAGGAACGGAGCGTGTGCCGCTGCCGCCGTGATCAATACGCGAAATCCTTGAACACCGGATCGACGCTGCCGTTCCATTCGCCATGGAACAATTCGAGCTTGCGTTCGGCCGGAGTCTGGTTGGCGTGGACGATTTCGATCATCGGTTCCAGGAAAATGCTTTCGTCAGCGCCGTTGCGATTGAGCCGATGGCGGCGCTTGAGACCATGCGAGGCGATCTGCAAGGTTTCATGTGCGAGATCGCGCACCGTGCCCTGGCGGAACGGTAGCTTCAATCCATGCTTCGGCACGCCATCGCGCAGCGCGTGGCGTTCCTCGCGAGTGAAGTCCTTCACCAAATCCCATGCGGCATACAGCGCGTCGTCGTCGTAAAGCAGACCAACCCACAGCGCGGGCAATGCACACAGGCGATTCCAGGGACCGCCGTCGGCGCCGCGCATTTCCAGGTATTGCTTCAGGCGCACTTCGGGGAAGGCGGTGGTGAGGTGGTCGGCCCAGTCCTTCATCGTGGCGCGCGTGCCGGGCAGGGCGTCGAGTGTGCCGTCCATGAACCGCTTGAAATCTTTGCCTGCCAGATCGATGTAGCGACCGTTCTGGTAGCTGAAATACATCGGTACATCGAGGATGTAATCCACGTAGCGCTCGTAGCCGAAGCCCTCTTCGAACACGAAATCGAGCATGCCAGTGCGGTCTGCGTCGGTGTCGGTCCATACGTGCGAGCGATACGACAGATAACCATTGGGCTTGCCCTCGGTGAAGGGCGAGTCGGCGAACAGCGCGGTGGCGATCGGTTGCAGCGCCAAGCTGGTGCGGAACTTGCGCACCATGTCCGCTTCGCTGCCGAAATCGAGGTTCACCTGCACGGTGCAGGTGCGCGTCATCATGTCCAGTCCCAGGGAGCCGACCTTGGGCATGTATTCGCGCATGATCTTGTAGCGGCCTTTCGGCATCCACGGCATCTCGTCGCGGCGCCACTTGGGTTGGAAACCCATGCCGAGGAAACCCAGGCCCATGCCGTCGGCGACGGAGCGCACTTCCTCCAGATGGCTGTTCACTTCGGAACACGTCTGGTGAATGGTCTCCAGCGGGGCGCCTGAAAGCTCCAGCTGGCCGGCCGGTTCGAGCGTGATGTTGGCTTGGCCGCGAGTCAGCGCCACCGGAATCTCGCCTTCGCGGGCGATATCCCAGCCGTAGCGGGCGGCGATCCCTTCAAGCAGCGCACGGATGCCGTGATCCCCCTCGAAAGTAGGTGGACGCAGATCGTCGGTGCGGAAACCGAACTTCTCGTGCTCGGTGCCGATGCGCCAGGCGTCGCGCGGCTTTTCGCCGGCGGCGAGGTAATCGATCAACTGCTGGCGACCGTGGATGGGGGTGCTCTTGACGGCACTGGGGATGGACACGTGGCAAGCCTCATCGCACGGGAATAGCCTCCGACTATGGAGGCGCTGCACAGCCCCCAAAAGGGGGCGAGCGAAAATAAATTGTACGTGACAGTACAGCTACGGCCTGAACCTACGTATGTGAAAGTAATTACTTACGCATGTGCAGGGAATTCAATGCGCATCCGCGCGCCGCTGCCCTGAAGCGCATCCAGAATTTCGAAACGCGCGCGATGACTGCGTGCAATTTCCTCGACGATCGCCAGGCCCAGGCCGCTGCTCTGCAAATCGCTTCCGGCGGCACGATAGAAGCGTTCGCGCACGCGTTCGCGTTCGGCGATCGGAACGCCGGGGCCGCTGTCCTCCACTTCCAGATACGGCGAGCCACGGTGGAGGCCGCAGCGGAGCGTGATATTGCCGCCATCGGGCGTATGGCGTAGCGCGTTATCGAGCAGGTTGATCAGCAACTCGTGCAGCAACCAGTAGACGCCATGGACCTGCGCCGGTTCGCATTCGGCGCCGAGGTCGATGTCGTGGGCCAGCGCCCTATCCAGCATCGAATCGACTACGGTGCCGATCAGGGTGTCGAGCTGGATCGCAACAAAATCGCCGGGACCGTGCGCGGACGGCTCCGCTCGCGCAAGGGCGAGCAACTGGTTGGCGGTGTGGGCCAAGCGATCCACGCTGCCTTGCAGGCGCGAGATGCGCTCTTGCTGTGCGTGGTCCTGGGTTTCGTTCGCCAGCACTTCCAGTTGTGCCTTTAACCCCGTGAGTGGTGTGCGCAACTGGTGGGCGGCATTGGTCAGAAAGTGTTGTTGGGCAAGCGTGGAATCGCGAACCGTCACCAGCAATGTATTGAGCGACTCCACCAGGGGGCGCACTTCGCCCGGCACGGGTTCCAGCGGCAGCGGGTGCAGCGATTGCGGCGGGTGGCGCATGATCTGATCACGCAGTCGGTTGATCGGACGTAACGCCACCGTGATGCCGAACAGACACAAGCCCAGTACCAGCAGCAGCTGGATCCCGTCGCTTATTCCGATGACGGTGTCCAGTCGGCGCACGACCATGTCGCGTCGATGCACGGTCTCGCCTACCGTGACCACCAGCGGTTGGCCGCTGACCGTCGTGTGATAACTGACGACGCGTAAGGGCAGCTGTTTGTAGGTTGTGTTGTTGTAGGTCAGGTTGTCTATTTCATTGCTTTCCGCGATGGGCAACCCAGCATCGCCCGCCACGGTTCGGCCGTCTGGAACGCTGACCCGGTACACAAAGCTATCCCGCGCGCCGGGATAAAGTCGCATCCACGACATCGGTCGGTTGCCGGCATCGAAGCGTATAGGTGGTTTGCCGTGCTCGTTGCCAGAAGGTGGCTGCAAGGGTGGAGTGCCGGAAGCATGCAGCGGAATAGGGCCTGGATCCGGTCTTTCGAGGTAGAGCTCTCCGTCCGGCGCTCGTTGTACATGCGCCGCGATAGCGACTGCCGCGCGCGATAGCGCACGATCGAAGGTGTCGTACATCGGGGTGACAAAGGTGCGATGGTCGGCCCAGATACTGGCGATCATCAGCAGCAGGAGCGGCAGCAGCAAATAGCCGAGCAGGCGGCCGCGGACGCTGGGGGCGCGCCGGGGATTAGCGCCCGAGAACATGGCGTGACCTACGCATCGTCGAGACGATAGCCGAGCCCGCGGATGCCGCGCACCGTAGCTGCATCGCCCAGCTTCGCGCGCAAACGCGAAACGTGTACTTCGATGGCATTGCCGGAGATTTCTTCATCCCAGCTCACAATAGCCTGGATCAGTCGCTCCTTGCTCACCACGCGACCGCTGTGATGGGCCAGGCATTCGAGAATCGACCATTCGCGACGGGTGAGTTCGAGCACGCGGCCAGTATCGTCCAGCGCGCGGCGTCCGGCGAGATCGATGCGTAGGCGTCCCACCACCATTTCATTCGCCGTAGCGGCGGTGGCGCGGCGAATCAACGCACGGCAGCGGGCGGCCAATTCGGGCAGAGCGAAGGGTTTGACCAGGTAATCGTCGGCACCGAGATCCAGCGCGTTGACGCGGTCGTCCAGGCCGTCGCGGGCGGTCACAATCAGTAGCGGCAAGGCGTTGCCGTCGCGGCGCAGGCGGCGCACCAGGGCGAACCCGTCTTCGCCGGGCAGGCCGAGGTCCACGATCGCAAGATCGTAGTGGGTGGAGTCCAGGCGACTTTGCACCGATTCGGCGTCGACCACGGCATCGACCACATAACCAGCAGTGGCCAACCCGCGCACGATGGCGTCGGAAACCAGGAGATCGTCTTCAACTAGCAGGATGCGCATACGACCAGGGAACGGGGGGGTCGCAAGATCCTAGCAGCTGACACACCGGGGACACAGAGTGGCGCAAAAGGAATCGGCCGCCCTGGGCGGCCGATTCCTCTTTCACAGCGTAACGATTAGCGCTTCATCGAATTGAAGAATTCATCGTTGGACTTGGTGTTCTTCATCTTGTCGAGCATGAATTCCATGGCCGCCAGCTCGTCCATCGGATGCAGCAGCTTGCGCAGGATCCAGATCTTGGCGAGCAGGT
Organism: Dyella lipolytica; assembly: GCF_030160075.1. Classification (GTDB taxonomy): domain Bacteria; phylum Pseudomonadota; class Gammaproteobacteria; order Xanthomonadales; family Rhodanobacteraceae; genus Dyella_B; species Dyella_B lipolytica. The sequence goes on along the minus strand of NZ_BSNQ01000009.1, from coordinate 672,837 downwards.
CCGGATCGATCAGCAGATCCTCGCGGCGCGTGCCGGATCGGTTGATGTCGATGGCCGGGTAGACGCGCTTCTCGGAAATGCGGCGAGACAGGTGCACTTCCATATTGCCGGTGCCCTTGAACTCTTCGTAGATCACCTCGTCCATCTTGCTGCCGGTGTCGGTCAGCGCGGTGGCGATGATGGTCAGCGAGCCGCCTTCTTCGACGTTACGCGCGGCGCCGAAGAAGCGCTTCGGACGCTGCAGCGCGTTCGCGTCGACACCGCCGGTGAGCACCTTGCCGGAGCTGGGTACCACGGTGTTGTAAGCGCGGGCGAGGCGAGTAATCGAGTCGAGCAGGATGACCACATCCTTCTTGTGCTCAACCAGGCGTTTGGCGCGTTCGATCACCATTTCGGCAACCTGCACGTGGCGCACGGCCGGCTCATCGAAGGTCGAGGAGATCACCTCGGCGCGAACGGTGCGGGCGATTTCCGTCACTTCTTCCGGGCGCTCGTCGATCAACAGCATGATCAGGTGCGCGTCGGGATGGTTGTACGTGATGGCCTGCGCGATGTTCTGCAGCATCATCGTTTTGCCGGATTTCGGCTGAGAGACGATCAGGCCGCGCTGGCCGCGACCGATCGGCGCTACCAAGTCGAGGATGCGGCCGGTGATGTCCTCGCTCGAACCGTTGCCGCGCTCGAGCTTGAACGCTTTACGCGGGAACAGCGGCGTGAGGTTTTCGAACAGCAGCTTGTTCTTCGACGCCTCCGGCGGATCGCCGTTGATGTCGTCGACCTTGAGCATGGCGAAGTAGCGCTCGCCTTCCTTCGGATGACGCACGCGTCCGGTGATGTAATCGCCGGTGCGCAGGTTGAAGCGGCGGATCTGGCTGGGCGACACGTAGATGTCGTCCGGGCCGGCGAGGTAAGACTCGTCAGCCGAGCGCAGGAAGCCGAAGCCGTCCTGCAAGATCTCAAGCACACCCTCGGCCCAGATGCCGCCGCCGGAGCGGGCGTGCGCCTTGAGGACATTGAAGATCACATCCTGGCGGCGCTGGCGGGCGACGCCTTCCTGGATGCCGAGCGATTCGGCGAACTCCAGCAACTGGATCGCGTTCTTGCGCTTGAGTTCGGTGAGGTTGATCAGGCGGTCGTTGCTGCCGATATCGGCATTGTCGTCGTCCACCGGCAGGCCATGCGGATTGCGCGGCTGACCGCCGCCACCGGGACCGCCCTGCGGGCGCGGACCGCGCTCGTGGCGGCGACGGCGGTTGCGATCATTGCGGTCGTTGCGTCGATCGTTGCCACCTTGGCCTTGACCCTGGCCTTGCTGCTGCGGCGCGTTCGGCTGGCCATTGCCATTGCCCTGGCCGCCTTCGCGACTCTCCTGACCTTCGTTGCCGTTGCTCTGGCTGTTGCCGTAGCGGGGCGCTTCGTCGGTCGGGGCGGGAGGCATCGGCAGGTTTGGCAAGACGCGGGTGTCGGCCGCGGGTGCCGGTCGCTCCACGACAGGCGCAGGCGGCTCGCTCGCGGGTTTCTCGCTGCGCACGCGATTGGCCTCGTTCTCGATCGCAGCAGCGGATCGACGCGGCGAACGAGTACGGGTTTCAGTCACGGGTTTGGTTTCGGCGCTGATGGCGTCGGACGAATCTTTGCTTTCTATATCGGACACGGGCAAACCTCACGGGGCGCCGTTAATTACAGAAGGGAAGACGAGCGTTGCGCGGAACGCGCGAGGAGGCAGGACAGCCCCAACTAGGTATGGAATCTAACACCCGCCGCGCAGCGCCGTAAAGGGTGCGCGCAACGGCGGGTTTATGCGGTAGCGCTCAGATCGCCTTGTCGATCATCTGGACCAGCTGCCCCTTGCTGACCGCACCGATCTGGGTGGCTTCGACCTTGCCGTTCTTGAACACCATCAGGGTCGGGATACCGCGAACGCCGTAGGTGCGAGGGGTCTTTTGGTTGTGGTCGATGTTCAGTTTGACCACGCGCAGCTTGCCCTCGTACTGCTTGGCCAAGTCCTCCAGCGTGGGGGCAATGGCTTTACAGGGGCCGCACCATTCGGCCCAGAAATCCAGCAGGACAGGGGTATCGGACTTCAGCACTTCCTGGTCGAAGGCGTCGTCGCTCACATGGCTGATAAGTTCGCTCACCGTGGGTCTCCGAGGTAGGCGGTAGAGAGGGGTTTAAGACCGCGTGCCGATCATCAGCTACACTATGGGGTGCCCATGAGGCTCGGGTCGATCCGGGAATGGAAGCGATGCCGTTGCGGCAGGGCTCCATTCCAGCCTAAGTCGGGACGCGATTCAAGCGATTCAAGGGCAGCCGCGAAGTTTCCGGCTGGCATAGGTGAGGTGGCTCCGCGAGCCGTTTCACCTATGCCGGCGGGGTTGCGGTGTGTCGTTCCCACCTTTCGGCGCTGCTGCCCAGCGCGTCGCATCCATCCACCTGTCCCAAGGTTGCCAGACTGCCGCGGGACCGGGCCAGTCGCTTCGGCACCGGCCTCCACCAGACTCCCCTTCATGTCCCAAACCGTACTGACTGAAACCTTCTTTACCCAATTCGACTTGCATCCGCTGCTGCAGAAAGGCCTCGACGAGGCCGGCTTTGCGCGCTGCACGCCGATCCAGGATTTGACCCTGCCGGTCGCACTCACCGGACGCGACGTCGCCGGACAGGCGCAAACCGGTACCGGCAAAACCTGCGCCTTCCTGGTCGCGCTGATGAATCGCCTGCTGACCCAGCCGGCCGTGGCCGAGCGCAAGGACTCCGACCCTCGTGCCTTGGTGATCGCGCCGACCCGCGAACTGGCGATCCAGATCGAAAAGGATGCCAAGAGCATCGGCCGCTACACCGGCCTGCGCTCCGCGCTGATCTACGGCGGCGTCGATTACGACAAGCAGCGACAGCAGTTGAAAGATGGCTGCGACATCATCATCGCCACGCCTGGCCGCCTGCTCGACTATTACAAGCAGAACGTGTTCGGCTTCAACGGCGTTGAAGTGATGGTGGTCGACGAAGCCGATCGCATGTTCGATCTGGGCTTCATCAAGGACGTGCGTTTCATCTTCCGTCGTCTGCCAGCGCGCGAGCAGCGTCAGGTGCTGCTGTTCTCCGCCACGCTCTCGCATCGCGTGCTAGAGCTGGCCTATGAGCACATGCACAACGCCGAGAAGCTCGTGGTGGAGACCGACAACGTCACCGCCGACCGCGTACGCCAGCAGGTTTATTTCCCCGCCAAGGAAGAAAAGCTGCCGTTGCTGCTGAATTTGCTCGAACAGGCGTCGGCGTCGCGCAGCATCATTTTCGTCAACACCAAGGCAGCTGCCGAGCGCGTGACCGATCGCGTGAAGCGACAAGGCTATCGCGTCGGCGCATTGTCCGGCGATGTGCCGCAGCTGAAGCGCCAGAAACTGTTGCAACGTTTCCAGGATGGTCAGCTCGACATTCTTGTGTGCACGGATGTGGCGGCGCGCGGCTTGCACATCCCGGCGGTCAGTCACGTATTCAACTACGACCTGCCGCAGGACGCCGAGGACTACGTGCACCGCATCGGCCGTACCGCGCGCTTGGGCGCCGAAGGCGATGCGATCAGTTTTGCCTGCGATTTGTATGCGATGTCCCTGCCGGATATCGAGGAATACATCGGCCAGAAGATTCCGGTGGCGGCGATCGGGCCGGAGCTGCTGGTGATGCCGCAGCCGAAGCAGATCGACGCGCAGTTCGTTGCGGATGCTGCAGCCGACAGCGCAGCGTTTGGCGACAAGGTGACGCCGCGCGACGATGCCAAGAAATCTTCTCCGAAAGGTCCACGCGGTCGTGGCAAACGCGATGGCGAACGTTCGGGTCCGCCGTCGGAACGTCGCCGTGAGGATCGTCCGCGCAAACCACGTGCCGCAGAGGCTGCTGCCGCCAACGGTAGTGCGCATCCCGCACCCGCGCCGACGTCATCGCCGCAGGATGACGTGACGGCAGAAGGTCAGCGTCGCCGTCGTCGCGGCGGTCGGGGTCGCCGTCGTTCCGGCGGTGCACCGGGTACCGAGGCGGCGGCCAATCACGCCGCCGCTACGCCGAATAATGGCAATCGCCCCTCACGGCAGGTCGTCGCCCAGTCGCCAGCGTCGGGCGAGCATGTCGCATCTAAGAAGCCAGGTTTCTTTCGCCGCCTGACGCGCCTGTTCACCGGTCGCTGAACCGGTACTGCGTCGCCACACGAATTTGTGGTGATGCAGTAAGCAAACACGCGCATATCGCCAATGCTTCCCTTATCCTTGCGGCCAGTGGCACGGCTTAAGGATGGGGAACGCGGTGATCCGCTTCGATCAAGTCAGCAAACGCTATGAAGGCGGCCACGAGGCCCTTTCGCAGCTTACGTTCGAAGTCGCCAAGGGCGAAATGGCGTTCGTCACCGGTCATTCGGGCGCCGGCAAGAGCACCTTGCTCAAGTTGCTGGCGCTGATCGAGCGTCCCTCGCACGGGCACATCAGTCTCGACGGGCAAAGCCTGGCAAAGATCGGTCGTAGCGGGATTCCCAAGCTGCGCCGCAGCCTCGGCATGGTGTTCCAGGATCATCGTTTGCTAATGGATCGCACCGTTTTTGCCAATGTCGAATTGCCGTTGGTGATCGGTGGCATCGCGCCACTGGAACGCGGTCGACGTGTACGCGCGGCGCTCGAAAAAGTCGGCCTGCTCGATTACGAACGTCAGTTGCCCGCCTCGCTGTCTACCGGCGAGCAGCAACGCGTCGGCATTGCCCGTGCCATCGTCGCCAAGCCGAACGTGCTGATCGCCGATGAACCTACTGGCAACCTCGATCCGCAGCTCGCCGTCGAAATCATGGGTCTTTTCGCCGAATTCCAGCAGGTCGGCACGACCGTGCTGATCGCCAGTCACGATCTGCCTCTGATCAAGCGCATGAAGAAACGTGTCGTTGTGCTCGACCATGGCCGCCTGGTGGCGGATGTCGCCGCGGAGGAGGTGCTATGAGCACGCCGACCGACGTCCAGCCTCCGACGCGCAGCGAACGTAGCCATCGGCGCCCCGTGTCGAGCTGGCGTGAACACCACAGCTGGAGTGCCGGCGCGAGCTTGCGCCGTCTTGCTTCCAAGCCAGTGGGCAGCTTCCTGACCATCGCGGTGATGGGCCTGGCGCTGGCCTTGCCGCTGGCGTTCTATCTGCTGCTCTCCAACGCGCAGTCGCTGGGTGATGCGTTGGGCCGCAATCAGGTGATCAATGTCTTCCTGAAGCCGGACCAGGTGGCGGCCAACGCGCAGCTGCTGGCCAAACAGGTGCAGCAGCACGATGGCGTCGCGAATGTCACGTTGAAATCGCCGCAGCAGGGCATGGACGAATTGAGCAAGATGCAGGGCTTCTCCGATTCGCTGCATGCGCTGGACGACAACCCGTTGCCTTACGTGCTCGAAGTGCAACCGCAGGACGGACTTTCCGCCGATGCGGTGGGTCATCTCGTGGACGATCTGCGCGGCATGCAGGGCGTGGACATGGTGCAAGACAGCGGCACGTGGCGGCAGCGCCTCGACGCCTTGCTTGGCGTCGGCAATCGCGCCGTGCTAATTCTGGCGGCGTTGTTCGCGCTGGCGGTATTGCTGGTAGTCGGCAATACGGTGCGCGTGGACATCACCAGCCGCGCCGATGAAATCGGCGTCTTGAAGCTGGTCGGCGCCAGCCGTGCCTTCGTGCGCCGCCCGTATCTTTATGCGGGGATCTGGTACGGGCTGTCCGGCGGCATCCTGGCGGTGGCATTGGCGCTGCTGATCGAGTTCGCGCTGGTCGATCCGGTGGCGCGTCTCAGTCAGGTTTACGAAGGCAAGCTCCACGTCGGCGGCCTGCCGCCGTGGCTGTTGCTGGCGGTGCCGATTGCCGCCGCCTTCCTGGGGTGGCTCGGGGCGCGTTTGGTCAGCGCATGGCAGTTGCGCCGCGCTGCCTGAACGATCGAACTTGGCGGGTGGTGAAGTCGTTCGCAACCATTCCCGGCTACTCTGGGGCAAGATGGGTGGGCCAAACGGGCGCAGGGGGGCGCCCGCCGACGCGTGAGCACGGAAGCCAAGCTTGACCGGGATGGTGGGATTTTTTGATGAGTGCAAGTATCAGCAGCCGCGACCTCAGCACCGCACCGCGCGTGCTGGTGGTGGATGGTTCCAAGGTCGTCCGCCAACTGATCACGCGAGTGCTGCAGGCTGAATTGCCGCAGGCCGAAGTGGTGGGCTGCGGCACGGGCGCCGAAGCGCATCAGCTGCTCGATCGCGGTGTGTTCGATTTCATTACGGTGGCCCTGCGCTTGCCCGATATGGATGGCCTGGAGCTGGCGCGCTATGTGCGCGAATCCGCGCCGCAGATCTATGTGCCGATTGTGGTGGTGTCCGGCGATGTCGACGATCGCTTGCACCGCCGTGCACTGGGTGAGCACGTCACCGATTACTTCGACAAGTCGCTCGGTTTCCAGGCGTTGGCAGAATTCATTCGCGGCTATGTACGTCCGGAGAGCGTCGCCGAAGGCGTGGTGCTGTATGTGGAAGATAGTCGCGTGGTCGCGCTAGCCACGCGCCGTATGCTGGAAAAGATTGGCCTTACCGTGCGCCACGTCGTCAGCGTGGAAGATGCGCTGGCGTTGCTGGAGACCGAGCGCGCGCAGGGTGCCGTGGGCGCCGACCTCGTCCTGACCGACGTTAGTTTGAAAGGCGAACTTACCGGCGGCGATCTACTCAAATTCATCCGCAGCGATTTCGGTTACGGCAAGGGCAAGTTGCCGGTACTGGTGATGACGGGCGATGAGAATCCCGACAACCAGGCCGCGTTGATTCGCGCCGGCGCCAACGATCTGGTCGAGAAGCCGGTGGAAGAGCGTCTGCTGATCACCAAATTACTGTTCCAATTACGCGTTGCTCAGCATTTGCGCACACGCGAAAGCATCACATGAGCGAAGAAGAACGCGTCAAGCTCGAACCATCGTGGAAGAGCCGCATCGGCGATTATTTACAGCGCCCTGACATGCGCACGCTGTCTGAGTTTTTGCGCGCGGAGAAACACGCGGGCAAGGTGATCTATCCGCCGGGACCTGACATCTTCAACGCGTTCGCGCACACGCCATTCGCGTCGGTGCGTGTGGTGATCCTGGGGCAGGATCCGTATCACGGTCCGGGTCAGGCGCATGGATTGTGCTTTTCGGTGCGTCCGGGCGTGCCGTCGCCGCCTTCGTTGGTCAACATCTTCAAGGAAATACAGCGCGACCTCGGCATTCCACCCCCCGATCATGGCTGCCTTACGCCATGGGCCGATCGCGGGGTGCTGTTGCTCAACGCCGTGCTTACGGTGGAACGTGGATTGGCCGCTTCGCATCAAGGCAAGGGCTGGGAAGGTTTCACGGATGCCGCTATCGACGCGCTCAACCGCGAACGTGAAGGTCTGGTGTTCATGCTCTGGGGCTCCTACGCGCAGCGCAAAGGCCAGCTGATCGATATCCGTCGCCATACCGTGCTGAAGGCCGTCCATCCCTCGCCCCTGTCGGCACATCGCGGGTTTATTGGCTGTGGCCACTTCTCAGCGGCAAATCGTTATCTGGAGGCGCATGGACAGGCACCTATCGACTGGTCCCTGCCGTCTCGGGCCCAGCTCGCTGGGGTCTGATTCCCTGGGCCGGTCTGCCTTTACGTCCCGGAAGTCATGCTTGAAACCCCGCCTGGCGGCGTCCACTGGGAATGGACAAGGCCGGATCATTCGTGTACTATTCGGTACATAAAAGGCGCCGGAACTTGCTGACGCCTTTAGCACTCCAAGTATCAGAGTGCTAAGCTGATCCCCAAATTTTGGAGGTTCCAACATGTCTCAAGCCTTGGCGACGGCCTATCTGCCGGTTCCTAGCCTCGTCGGCAGTCTGGATGCCTATATCTCGGCGGTTCACCGCATCCCGGTGCTCAGCCAGGAAGAAGAGCAGGACCTGTCGCGCCGCTACCAGTCGGAGGAGGACCTTGCCTCCGCCCGCAAGCTGGTGATGTCGCACCTGCGTTTCGTCGTTCACGTGGCCCGTGGCTACAACGGCTACGGCCTGCAGCTGGCCGATCTCATTCAGGAAGGCAACATCGGCCTGATGAAGGCGGTCAAGCGTTTCGATCCCGACCAGGGCGTGCGCCTGGTCAGCTTCGCCGTGCACTGGATCCGTGCAGAAATGCACGAGTTCATCCTGCGCAACTGGCGCATCGTGAAAGTGGCTACCACCAAGGCGCAGCGCAAGCTGTTCTTCAACCTGCGCAAGAGCAAGAAGCGCCTGGGTTGGATGAATGCCGAGGAAGTGCGCATGGTCGCCAAGGACCTGGGCGTGCCGGAAGCCACCGTGCGTGAAATGGAGTCACGCCTGTCCGGTCGCGATATCGGCTTCGAAGCCCCGGCCGACGCGGACGAAGATGCCAAGCCGGCACCGGAAGCGTTCCTGATCGACGAAGGCGCCGATCCGTACCAGAACGTCGCCGATGCCGACCAGTCCGACAACCAACTGGAAACGCTGTCGGCCGCGCTGCAGAAGCTGGACGAGCGCTCCCGCGACATCATCCAGCGCCGCTGGCTCAACGAAGAAAAGGCCACGCTGCAGGATCTCGCCGACGAATATGGCGTCTCCGCCGAGCGCATCCGCCAGGTGGAAGCCAACGCCATGAAGAAGATGCGCGGTTTGTTCGCAGCCTGAAGTCGCGCTGACATGCACTTCACGACGGCCTCCCTCGCGGAGGCCGTTTTGTGTTTAAGTCCCGCGTGGACACCACGCCTGGACGGCGCATGCCTCACATCCTGGTCATCGAAGACGACGAGATCACCGCGCGCGAAATCGCGCTGGAACTGGCTGCGCACGGCATCAGCGCGGATCGGGTGAGCGATGGCCTGCAAGGTTTGCAGCGTGCGCTGGAGCCGCACTACGACGCCATCACGCTGGATCTGATGCTGCCCGGGATGGACGGCCTCAAACTGGTCAAGCAGCTGCGCGAAAGCGGCGTCACCACACCTGTGCTGATGATCAGCGCATTGGGCGACGTCGACGAACGCGTACGCGGCCTGCGCGCCGGTGGCGATGATTACCTCACCAAACCGTTCGCGCCGGACGAAATGGCGGCGCGCATCGAAGTGCTGCTGCGGCGGCATCGGCAGGAACAGCCCGCACAGACGCGCCTGCGCGTCGCCGACCTGGAACTGGATCTGATCGCTCGCACTGCCCGCCGCGGCATGCGCGAATTGACGCTGCTGCCCACCGAATACCGACTACTGGAATTTCTGATGCGCTATCCCGGTCAGGTGCTGACGCGCGCGATGATTTTCGAGAGCGTGTGGGGTCTGCGTTTTGATCCCGGCACCAACCTGATCGATGTGCACATCGCCCGTCTGCGCCGCAAAGTCGATATCGACGGCGAGCCGTCGTTGATCCGCACCATGCGCGGATCGGGATATCGCCTTGGCTAATTCCGGCAAAGACTGGTCGATGCACTGGCGTGCCACGACATCGCGGCTGTTGCTCGGTTACGGCCTTTTCTTCGTGATCTGGGGCACGGTGTTGCTGGGGCTGATCTATTGGGAAACCGTGCGCTATCTGCAGGTACGTGCCGACCGCGATCTGGTGCAACAAGTCGATGCGATGCGGAGTGTCGACCGCACGCACTTGCAATCCATGTTGAACGATTACGTTGTATTGAAGGGTGCCAATTACAACGCGTGGGGCCTCTTCGATGCACATGGCGAATGGGTGGCTGGCGATGTGGCGCGGCTTCCGCCAACACTGAAAATCGACGGCGGTCCGCTACGCGTGGATACCGACGAGGTGATCGCGAGGGATGCACTGCCGACAGAGGAAAGTCTCACCATCATCGCGGCGCGCCTCGATAGCGGCGAAGTGCTTGCGTTAGCGCATACCACCGGAGTCACTGCGCATGTCAGCAGCATCATCAAGCACGCTCTATGGTGGGGTTTGTCGTTCACCTTGGTGCCCGGCCTTATCGGTGGCTTGATCCTCAATCGCGCGCCGCGGCGTCGGATCCGGCAGATCGAAGCGGCTACTCAGCTAATCACGCACGGCGATCTGCATCAGCGTCTGCCGGTCAGCCATCGCGGTGATGAGCTCGACCGCCTTGCCGCGATCGTCAACGGCATGCTCGATCAGATCGAGCGGCTGATGGGCGAGGTAAAAGGCGTCTGCGACAACATTGCGCACGATCTGCGTACGCCGCTCACCCGGTTGCGCTCACAGCTGTACCGCATGCAGCAACAGATGGGTGAGGAAGATCCGCATGCGGGACTGATCGAACGCTGCGTCGGTGACATCGATGAAGTGCTTAGTCGTTTTCGCGCCTTGCTGCGCATCTCGGAGTTGGAAGATCGTCGTCGCCGCGAAGGTTTCGTAGCGGTTGATCTTGGTGAGACATTGCAGCATGTGCATGAATTGTATGCACCGTTGGCCGAAGACCAGCAGCAGAGCTTCGAGTTGCATATAGAACCTGGATTGCTGGTACAGGCGGATCCTGACCTACTGTTCGAGGCGCTGGGCAATCTCGTCGCCAATGCCATCAAGTTCACGCCGGCAGATGGAAAGGTAGTGCTTAGCGCCACGCGTGTCGGGACAGATCTGGCGCGTATCGAAGTGTCGGACAGCGGTCCCGGCATTCCGGTCGAACAGCGCCAAGCCATTTGGCAACGGTTCTACCGAGGCGAGGCCGGTCGCGATATGCCCGGGCATGGCTTGGGCCTCAGCATCGTTGCCGCCATCGCCAAGCTGCACGACTTCGAGCTCTATATCCATGGCGACCAAAAAGGTAGCCGTATTGGTATGGATTGCCGATTGCAATCTGCGGTCTAGACGCGCAAAAAAGCCGCTTGAGCGCCCAAGGCGGCGTTTCATGAAACATTCTTCATGCCGGCGAAAGGTGCTGCGGACGGCCCTTCCCGATAATGCGAGCTTCGTTGGCCTGCGCCACTGGAAGCTACTCATGTCGCACAATCACGCACCCGTGCAGGTGGCGCAAAAGCCGCCTCGTCTCAAAGCCGTCGGTATCGGCGCTGCTCTTCTGGCTGTGTTGGTTGTCATCCTCGGGCTGAGTCTTCGCTATCGCGAACACCACGAACTAGTGCAGTGGACCGATGCGCAGTTGATTCCAAGCGTGCGCCTCGCGCCGTCGTCCGATCCTGCCAAGGAACACGTGATCACCTTGCCGGGTCATCTGGAAGCTTGGAACAGCGCACCGATTCATGCGCGCGTCGGCGGTTATCTGAAGGCCTGGTACAAAGACATCGGCGCCAAAGTGAAAGCGGGCGACGTGCTCGCAACGATCGATACGCCGGAATTGGACCAGCAGCTGGAGCAGGCCAAGGCCGTGCTGGTAAAAGCACAGGCCGACGCCAATCTCGCCAACATTACTTCTCATCGCTGGCAGCATCTGCTGTCGTCCGACTCGGTGTCCAAGCAGGAAGCGGATGAAAAGAGCGGTGAAGCAGAGGCGGCGCAGGCCACCGTGTTGGCGGCCAAGGCCGATGTGGATCGGCTCGATGCGTTGGAAACATTCAAGCAGATCGTCGCGCCGTTCGCCGGCACGGTCACGGCTCGCAGCACGGACGTGGGTGACCTGATCACCGCCAACAATGAAAGCGGCCCGGAGCTTTTCACCGTGGCCGACACGAGCCGTATGCGTCTCTACGTGCCGGTGCCGGAGGTGAATGCTGACGGTATCAAACCGGGCATGACGGTGACGCTCAATGTGCCGGAACTTCCTGGGCGAACCTTCCATGCCACTCTGATCGGCAGCTCCGATGCCATCAACCAAAGCTCAGGCAGCTTGCTGGCGCAATTCATCGCGGACAACAGCGATGGTGCGCTCAAGCCTGGCGACTATGCGGATGTACAACTCAATCTCGCGGTCGATCCGCACATGGTCAGCGTGCCGGCCAGCGCTTTGATCTTCCGCGCGCGCGGGCCGCAAGTCGCGGTGCTTGGCGCCGATGGCCGGGCACATTTGCATAACGTGCATATCGCCGTCGACCTCGGTACGACCTTGCAGATCGATCATGGGTTGGCGCCCACCGATCAGGTCATCGAGAACCCGCCGGATTCACTGATGGAGGGCGACAAGGTCCGGGTAGCGGTTGCGTCACCCGAGAATCTCGCCGCACAGAACGAGGCGCCGGAGCACGATCGTGATGCGACACGCTAATCGCCTGTTGGCGGCTGCGGCCGCGGCCGTCCTGCTGGGCGGTTGCTCGCTGGCGCCGACCTATCGCACGCCGACTCTGCCGCCGATGCCGGCGAGCTACAAAGAGGCCGGCACCGCATGGAAAGCGGCGGAGCCGTCGGACCAGCAGTCGCGTGGTGCGTGGTGGTCCGTGTACGGCGACAGCACGTTGGACCAGCTTGAATCCAAGCTCGATGCCGACAACCCCAGTCTTGCGGCAGCGCTCGCGCGCTACGACACCGCTCGCGCCTTCGAAAGCCAACTCAATGCGGGATTGTTTCCGCATATCGGTGCTATAGCCAGTCCGATCCGCGCACGCCAATCGAATAACCGTCCCCTGCGCGGTAGCAATCAGCCAAATGAATACGACAGCGACACCATTGGCGTCGAAGCGGATGTCGATCTCGATCTGTGGGGACGCATCCGCAACGAAGTGAGCCAGGGCCACGCGTTGGCGCAAGCAGCACAAGCGGATCTCGCCGCTGCAAAGCTGAGCCTCGAGGCACAACTGGCCGACAACTACGTGCGCCTGCGCGGCTACGACATCCAGGCAAGCATTCTCGACGACGCGCTCAAGGCATACACGCGTGCGCTCACGCTGACGGAGAACCGCCACGCTGGCGGTGTCGCCTCCGGGCTCGATGTATCGCGCGCGCAGACGCAGCTGCATGATGCTCAAGCGCAGGTGACCGATATCCAGGCACAGCGTGCGCTGGTCGAGCACGCCATCGCCAGCCTGGTGGGTGTGCCTGCTTCCAGCTTTGCCATGGCGCCGTTGCAGGAACAGCTGCAGGCTCCGATAACGCCGATAGGGCTGCCTTCCACTTTGCTGGAACGTCGTCCCGATATCGCGTCGGCGGAGCGTCGCGTCTACGCAGCCAATGCAGGTATCGGCGTGGCACGTGCGGCTTTCTTCCCTGACCTGAGCTTATCGGGTGCCTACGGTTTCCAGGACACTGGGATGGGCAACCTGCTTTCCGTTGGTAACCGCTTCTGGGCTTTGGGGCCGCTGGCCACATTGAACCTTTTTGATGCCGGACTACGGCGCGCGCAATTGCGCGAGGCCAAGGCCGAGTTTGCGGCCGCATCGGCCGATTACCGGCAGACCGTGCTGAATGCGTTCCGTCAGGTGGAAGACGATCTCGTGCTGCTGCGCGATCTGGGTACCGAAGCGCAGCAGGAAGATCAGGCGGTAGTGGCGGCGCAGAAGACGCTGTCGATCGCAACGAACCGTTATCGCGAAGGCATCGTCAATTATCTGGACGTGGTCGTCGCACAGACCGCGGCGCTGAGTGCCGAGCGGGACGCGCAGACCATCCGCACACGTCGATTGCAGGCCAGCGTGGATCTGATCCGCGCATTGGGCGGCGGCTGGACTCGCGAGCAGGCAGGTATCGACGCCGCAGACACCGCCAAGGTCACGACGCACCACGCAAGCGAAGAGGAATAAGCAACATGTTGGGTCTTGTCCGCATCGCGCTCGCGCGCCCTTACACCTTTGTCGTCCTTGCGCTGTTTATCCTGATCGTGGGGCCATTGGCCGCGCTGCGCACACCGACCGACATCTTCCCGAACATCGGTATACCGGTGATCAGCGTGGTGTGGACATACAACGGCTTGTCGCCCAGTGCGATGTCTGGACGGGTGATCTACTACTACGAGCGTCAGCTCACTTCGACGGTAACGGATATCGAGCACATCGAATCGCAGTCGTTGCCTGGCATCGGCGTGGTGAAGATCTTTTTCCAGCCGGGCGTGGATATTCGCACGGCCACCGCGCAGGTCACCTCGATCTCGCAGACGGTACTCAAACAGATGCCGCCGGGCATCACGCCGCCGCAAATCATCAACTACAACGCCTCCACGGTGCCGATCTTGCAGATGGCCTTGTCGAGCACGCAATTGTCCGAAGAGAAGATCCGCGACCTTGCGCAAAATTTCCTGCGGCCGATGCTGGTGTCGGTACCGGGCATCGCCATTCCTACGCCGTACGGTGGCAAGCAACGACAGATCATGCTCGATCTCGATCCGCAAGCGCTGGCGGCCAAAGGTCTGTCGGCGCAAGACGTCGGTAACGCGCTGGCGGCGCAGAACCAGATCGTACCGGTCGGTACCATGAAGATCGGCCATGACGAATACACAGTCGAGCTCAACGACAGTCCTACCGCGATCGACGAACTCAACAACCTGCCGATCAAGACGGTGGACGGCGCGACCATCACCATTGGGCAGGTCGCGCACGTGCGCGACGGCTCCCCGCCGCAAAACAACGTGGTTCGTGTGGATGGTCGCCGCGCCGTACTGATGCCGGCGCTCAAGGGCGGCAACGCATCGACGTTGGCCGTGGTGGCCGGTATCAAGAAGCTGCTGCCGCTGGCGGAGGAAACGCTGCCACCGTCCTTGAAGATGAAGCTATTGGGCGATCAGTCGATATTCGTGCGCAGCGCCATCGCGTCGGTAGCGCGCGAGGGCATCATCGCGGCGATGCTGACCTCGGTGATGATCCTGGTCTTCCTGGGTAGTTGGCGATCGACAGTGATTATTGCCGTCTCGATTCCGTTGGCGGTGTTGTCGGCGATCGCGCTGCTCGCGGCGTTCGGGCAGACCTTGAACGTGATGACGCTGGGCGGCTTGGCGCTGGCGGTCGGCATTCTGGTGGACGACGCCACGGTAACGATCGAGAACATCAATTGGCACTTGGAGCAGGGCAAGGACGTACACACGGCCATCATGGATGGTGCCAAGCAGATTGTGACGCCGGCTTTCGTGTCGCTGCTGTGCATCTGCATCGTGTTCGTACCGATGTTCATGCTCGACGGCATCGCGGGCTTTCTGTTCCGGCCGATGGCGCTGGCGGTCATTTTCGCCATGGCTTCGTCGTTTGTACTGTCGCGCACGTTGGTGCCGACAATGGCGATGTATCTGCTCAAGCCGCATATGGTCGAAAGCGGCCTGGGCGATCACCCGGAAGATGCGTATATCAATCATCACGAGGGTGATCAGCATCCCGCTATGAAGCGTGGTCGGTTGCGGATGGCGCTGGTGGCATTCCAACAAGGCTTCGAACACCGTTTCACCAAAGTCCGCGACACCTATTACGGCACACTATCGTTAGCGCTGGCGACGAGACGGCCATTTGTGATCGGCTTTCTTGTGACGGTGATCGTATCGTTCGCGCTGGTACCGTTCCTGGGGCGCGACTTTTTCCCGAGCACGGATGCGGGCGCGATAGCGATCCATGTGCGCGCTCCGGTAGGTACTCGTATCGAAGATACGGCGGCCCAGTTCGACCATATCGAGAATGCGATTCGCCGCATCATTCCGCCCGATCAGCTGGATGGCATCATCGACAATATCGGTTTGCCGCTTAGCGGCACCAACATGGTCTACAACAACAGCGGCACGATCGGGCCGCAAGATGGCGACATTCAGGTGCTTCTCAAGGAAGGGCACGGCCCTAGCGATGTCTATGTCAAAGACTTGCGCGCCGCATTGCCGCGCGAATTTCCCGGCACTAGCTTCGCTTTCCTGCCCGCCGACATGAGCAGTCAGATTCTCAATTTCGGTGCGCCGGCACCTCTGGATGTCAAAGTCTCCGGTCGCAACAATGCGGCCAATCAGGCCTACGCCATTGAGCTTTTGCGCCAGATGCGCAAGATCCCCGGCATCGCCGATGTCCGCTTGCAGCAGTCGACCGGCGCACCGCAGTTGAACGTGGATGTCGATCGTGTACGTGCAGATGCGTTAGGCATTACCGAGCATGATGTCACCAACAGCATGGTGGCTTCGCTGGCCGGTAGTCTGCAGGTAGCACCTACGTTCTGGTTGAATCGGGACAATGGTGTGTCGTATGCCGTGGTGGCACAGACCCCGCAATATCGCATGGACACGCTTGCGGCGTTGCAGAGTCTGCCGATTACCTCATCGACCGCCGGTGCCAGACAGATTCTCGGCGCACTGGCATCGATCAACCGCACGGCGAGTCCCGCGGTGATATCGCATTACGATATCGCCCCCTCGTTCGATGTTTACGCTGCCGTACAGGGGCGCGATCTCGGTGCGGTATCGAGCGATATCCAGAAGGTTCTAAGTGCAGCTGCCAAGGATCGGCCGAAAGGTTCGGTAGTGCGATTGCTTGGCCAGGTCACGGCGATGAATACGGCGTTCTCCGGCTTGCTGTTCGGCTTGCTGGGTGCGGTGGTGCTGATCTACATGTTGATCGTGGTGAACTTCCAATCGTGGTTGGATCCATTCGTGATCATCACGGCCTTGCCGGCTGCGCTTGCCGGCATCGTGTGGATGTTGTTCATCACGCACACCACGTTGTCGGTGCCCGCGTTGACCGGCGCGATCATGTGCATGGGCGTGGCGACGGCCAACTCGATCCTGGTGGTGAGCTTTGCGCGCGAACGACTGGCCGAGCACGGCGATGCGATGAAAGCAGCGCTGGAAGCTGGCTTCACCCGTTTCCGCCCGGTGTGCATGACCGCGCTGGCGATGATTATCGGCATGTTGCCGATGGCGTTGGCGCATGAGCAGAACTCGCCGCTCGGCCTTGCGGTCATCGGTGGCCTGCTGTTTGCAACGTGTGCGACGCTGCTATTTGTGCCGGTGGTGTTTAGCATCGTGCACGGCCGCGAACAGCACGCCGGTAACCTCGATGCTGCACCAGGGCTTCCACGTCTTGTGGATCCGGTATAGCGATCTCAATAGAGATCGATCGGATCGACGTCCAGCGACCAGCGCACTTTGCGTGCGCTAGGTAGTTGCGCGAGCTGTGTCGACCACGGACGCGTGGCGGCGTGCAGATGACGGCGTGTCGTGGATTCGATCAGAAGCTGTCCGCGCTGACGGCCAGCACGCAGCGGCATCGGTGCAGGCATCGGACCGGCGATCTGCAAGGTGTCGGTATCCGGAAGCGCGGCGCGCGCTTCGCTCAGGAAAGCATCTACGGTCGCGCGCTGATGCGCTTCGCAGCGCAGCAGCACCTGATGGCCATAAGGCGGTAATCCCGTTTGTCGGCGTTCGGCCAGTAGTTCCTTGGCGGCTGCGGCATAACCTTGCGCAAGCAAACCTCGCAGCAGCGGATGATCGGGATGATGTGTCTGCAACAGTACGCGCCCCGGTTTGCGCGCACGTCCCGCGCGTCCGGCCACTTGCACGACCAATTGTGCGAGTCGTTCGCCGGCACGGAAATCCACGCTGAGCAATCCCTCGTCCACGCCGACGATGGCGACCAAGGTCAGGTTTGGCAAATCGTGGCCCTTCGCCAACATCTGCGTTCCGACCAGGATCGCCGGTGCATCGGTCTGCAAGTTGTCGAGCAACTGTTCGAAGGCATCGCGGCGTCGGGTGGTTTCGCGGTCGATGCGCAGTACCGGAATCTGCGGGAAATGAGCGGTAAGCGCTTCCTCCAGTCGTTCGGTACCTTGACCCTGCGGCTTCAGCTCGGTACTGCCGCAAACCGGGCAAGTAGGCGGCACGGGCGACTGTTGATCGCAGTGGTGACACACCAACCGCCACCAAGCAGCATGCAGCGTCAGCGGATGCTCGCAGCGTGGACATTCGGCGTGCCAGCCGCAGCCGTGACAAAACAGAACAGGCGCATAGCCGCGGCGGTTACGGAACACCAGTACCTGCTCGCCACGCGCCACTGTTTCGCCGACGACATGCAATAGCGCCGGCGAAAGGCCATGCTCCAGCCGCTGGGCGCGCATGTCCACGATCTGCACCTGCGGCGGATGCGCGGCGCTTGGGCGCGAGCGCAAATGCAAAGCGTGATAACGACCCGCCTCGACATTGGCCAGACTTTCCAGCGATGGTGTAGCCGAACCGAGCAGCACGGGCACATTCAAGGCACGTGCACGCACCAGCGCCAGGTCGCGGGCGTGATAGCGAAAGCCTTCCTGCTGTTTGTAGGAGCCATCGTGTTCTTCGTCGACGATGATCAGACCCGCGTGTGGCAGCGGTGTGAATACGGCGGAGCGCGTTCCCAGCACGACCTTTGCTTCACCCGAGCGCATGCGCAGCCACGCACGAGCGCGTTCGCCTTCGGCGAGGTTGGAATGCAGCACTTCGATGGGCACGCCAAGTCGTTCGCGCAGACGACGCACTGTTTGCGGTGCCAGGCCAATCTCCGGTACCAGCAACAGTGACTGTTTGCCCTGGGCCAGGGTTCGTTCGATCAGCGCAAGGTATACCTCGGTTTTGCCGCTGCCAGTGATGCCGTCGAGCAGGAACGGTTGAAAGCGGCCGAATGACTCAGTCACGGCGTCGACCGCCGCTTTCTGCTCAGTGTGCAGCACGGGCGCCGTAAACGACGGGGCGGATGCGGGCGAGGGCGTTTGTTCGCCGCGTTCGATCAGGCCGGCCTCGATCAATCGGCGCGCTGCGGCTCGCCAATCGGTGATCAAGGCGTCCAGTTCGGCCGCCGACAAAGGACGGGTCGATAACGCTTGCAACAGTGCGCGACTGCCGCCGCGCCGACTGCCGGCATCCAGCGCACTGCGACCGGCGGTGGTTAGCTGCCAGATCGGTTCGCCGGTTTCCGGCAAGGGTTTGTCTTCGCGCAATAGCAGCGGCAGGGCGTTTGCATACGCCTCGCCCGGTGCACCGAGCCAGTAGTCGGCGGCCCAGGCCAATGTCTGCATCAGTTCGGCGTCGAGCAACGGCGTCTCATCCAGCACGCGCAGCGCGCGCTTGAGCCGCGTGCTGCCCACATTCGTCGGTACGTCGGTTTCGACCACCACACCCACGGCCTTGCTGCGTCCGAAGGGCACCAGCACCCGGCTACCGGCCTTGGCCTCACCGGTGGTGGGCGGCAGATAGTCGAACAGTGTGGGAAGAGGTACCGGGAGTGCGACGCGAAGAACGGATGACATGGCGATGAGGACAGGCTCTGTGACCCGATACCGGTTCGAGTGTATCGCGAGCGGTTATCGACCCCGACAAAAACCCGCGAAGGATGTTGCGCTGGATGCTTGGCAGCGATTGCTGTTCTGTCATCTAGGAACAGGAGCTAAGTGGCTCATCGACACACGGTTTTTCCCTTATCCACAAGAGTTGTGGATAAGTCTGTGGATGCGCCGGGGAGAGTGTGCCTTATTGCCCGTCAGAACGGCGCTCGTGACACGCTGTTCAACTTTTGACCAGCTAAAAATAGTCATGTATATCAATGTTTTGAAAGATTGCTTCCGTAGTGTTGCAGCTCCACCCGCCGACTTGACACCTGCGTATGTCAATCCCTTGACGCTGTGTAAAACCGGCCTTTTACGCCCCCAGATGTGACAATCAATGAGCCATGCCGAGCACGGCGGCAATGAGCAGGGCGTACCCCAATAGCCAGCAATAACACCAGGCAATAAAAAAGAATTTTACGAGGGTCATCACCCAGCCCTGCCGGTAGATCCGCTTCTGCATGATCAGCAAATAAGTCGGTATCCAGATCATCAGGGGCGCCTGGATGACCCCCATGGCATAGCCGACCCAGGCCGCATGGGGCTTGAGCCAAGTCGACAACATACCGGCTAGGAAGATCAGCAGCAGACTCAGGAACAGGAAGGCGTGGCTGTGCAGGGCCACGATGAGGTGCTCCATGTAAAGCCGCCGCTTGAAGAGGTAGACGAGGGCGAGCAGCAGGGCGAACACTGGGATCAACACCAGCATGGTTCCGGGCAGCGCCCCGAACACGCCCGTGATCATGCGTTGCTCGGCTTCTTGGCGGGCGGTGGGACTGCCGTGTCTGTAGGTTTGGATGTTGTCGCGAATCCCCTGGAAAAGTTCGGTCAGGCGCTGTTTGGCGATATCCGGCAGCCAGCTGATCTGCACCTGCGGCACTGGCATATCCATATCGGAATCATCGTTTTGCGCCAGGCCACTTGGCTTGCCGGGTGCGGTGGAAGCGTTAGCTGGTGCGGCCCCCAGTTGGGTCAGGCGATCATTCGCCTGCTCTCGGAGCTTGCGCTCGGCGTTATCCACCTGTGTCACGACATTTGGATTACCTAGCTGGCGCGCAGCATCGAGTCCGCTGAGCTTGCGCTCCAGCAGATCGTTGACCTGCTTGGGTGTCTGCGCCTGTGCAAAATCGTTGCCGTTGTCGAGCAGCACCACGTGCGCATGCTTCTGCTCAATGCGGTGGGCGATGACGTTGGCGGCGAGGTGCATCACGAAGAACGACATCAGGCACAGCACGAACATCAGCCGGAACGGTGCGATGTAACGCACGCGCCGGCCGCTGAAATATTCCAGGGTGAGAAAACCGGGCTTGAGCAGCAGCGGCGGCAAGGTGTGCAGGATGCGCCCGTCGATATGCAGAAAGGTTTCGAAGAACTCCTCGAACAACCCATGCACCGGTCGCAGCACGCTATGTACGGACTGCCCGCAATGATGGCAATACTCACCCTCCAGCGGTGTACTGCAGTTGGCGCAATGCACGCCTTCGAACGAGGTCAGTTCCTTCATGCCGATTCCTCTGCGATCCAGCGCGCGATCTTCGCACAGCCCGGCTGCGATGGCTCGGGTACAATTGGCAGCCGCGGAGTACGTTTACCCATGACATTTCCCCATCTCGACCGTGCCAGAGCGTCGCGGGAGATCGGCACCACGGTGCGCCTCGCCCTGCCGCTCATTTTGGCCCAGCTTGCCGCCGTCGGCAGCAATGTGATCGATGCCGTGCTGGCCGGTCACGTCAGCGCGCATGTCCTGGGTGCGGTAGCGGTGGGTGCCAGTGTGTGGTCGCTGGCGATCGTCAGTGGCATCGGCATGATGATGTCGGTGCCGCCGTCGATATCGCAGCTCGATGGGGCCGGGCGCAGGCACGAGGTGGGCGCGGTATTCCGTCAGGCCCTGTGGTTGGCGCTGGGTATGGGCGTACTGCTGTGGTTTGCGGTGCGGCATGCCGAGCCGCTGATCCGCATCATCGGCGTGTCGCCCGGTCTGTATATCGACGTCGGCGAATTTCTGCGCGCGATCAGCTGGGGCGCGCCCGCGTTGACCTGCTATTTCGCGTTGCGCGGTCTGTCCGAAGGTCTTTCGCTGACCCGGCCGTCGATGTATTTCGCCTTTGGCGGCCTGGTGCTGTTGGTGCCGCTTGGCTACGTTTTCATGTTCGGCAAACTCGGCCTGCCGCCGCAGGGAGCACGCGGTTGCGGCATCGCCACGGCCATCGCCCTGTGGCTGGAGATGCTGGCGTTCGGGATCTATGTGATCTGCCATCGCAACTACCGCGGCCTTGGTATGTTCGATCACTTTGAATGGCCGCAACTCCGGCGTATCGGCATGCTGGTGCATGTCGGCTTGCCAATGGCGATTACCTTGCTGGCCGAAGCAGGCCTGTTTGTCGCTGCGGCCTTGCTGATCGGCAAGATGGGCGAGGACGCGGTTGCCAGCCACCAGGTGGCGCTCAATGTAGCATCGCTGTTCTTCATGATTCCGCTCGGTTTGGCGATGGCGATCACCGTGCGGGTCGGCAACGCGGTGGGTCGTGGCGATGCGGCGGGCGTGCGTTATGCGGGGTTTTGCGGCATCGGTCTAACGCTGCTGACTCAGATGGTATCGGCCGGCCTGATGCTCGGTTTTCCGCGCGCCATCGCGTCGCTCTATACCCATGACGAAACTGTGATCGCACTGGCGGCCCAACTGCTTCTGCTGGCCGGGTTGTTTCAGTTTTCCGACGGCATACAAGTGGCGTCCAACGGCGCCTTGCGCGGTCTGAAGGACACCCGCGTGCCGATGGCGATCACTTTGTTCGCCTATTGGTTGATCGGTATGCCGGTGGGCTGGTGGCTGGCCTTCCATATCGGACTGGGGCCACGCGGCATCTGGATGGGATTGATCGCCGGATTGAGCATGGCCGCTTTGCTGTTGTTCGTGCGTTTCTGGCGGAGCTCTCACCGACACCAACCCGGGACGTTTGGCCCTGTTGCGCCGACAACCGTGGATGCCACCATATCCTCATGACCGGCGGCGCCTGAAAGGTTACGCTGGCGGGTAATCACGAGGAGCGCGTAGATCTATGCCGACACCACCGCCCATGCGCCAGTCGCCGCAGTCGAACGGATTCTGGGCAGTCCTGCGCGTATTCGGGCGCGGGATCAATGTCGTCAGGCTGGTCATCATCAACGTGGTGTTCTTCGGCTTCTTGTTCCTGCTGCTGTTGCTGATGCTGGGTGTCGGAGCGGCCAGTCACCTTAATGACATCCAGGACAGCAGCGTGCTGGTGCTGCGGCCGGAAGGGCGGCTAGTCGAGCAATACAGCATCAACCCGATGCAGCGCGCGTTGTCCAAACTCTCCGGCAACGAACCGAAAGAAGTGCAGCTGCGCGACCTGACCGGTGCCATCGATGCGGCGGCCAAGGATTCGCGCATCACGCGCATCGTGCTCGATCCGGCTCAATTGCAGAGTGGCGGATTTGCCGCATTGAGCGAAGTCGGCGCAGCACTGGATCGTTTTCGTACCGCCGGTAAACCGGTCATGGTGTGGGCATCGAGTCTGGATCAATACCAGTACTACCTGGCAGCGCATGCCGATCGCATCCTGCTCGATCCAAAGGGCGGCGTGCTTATTACGGGCCTGTCCGACTACCGTTTGTTCTACAAAGACCTGCTCGACAAATTGGGCGTTGACGTCCATCTGTTCCGAGTGGGCCAGTTCAAAAGCGCGGCCGAACCGTTCATCCTCAACCATGCCTCGCCGGAATCCAAAGAGGCCGACAGTTACTGGATGGGTGGTTTGTGGGATAGCTACATCAACGATGTGGCTAAACTTCGCAAGCTCGATCCCGCCGTGCTGCGTGCCGATATCGACGATCTGCCGGACCGCATCGCGACGACACAGGGCGATCTCGCCAAGCTTGCGCTGGATGAGCATCTGATCGATGGCCTGGCCACGCGCGAGCAACTCATCGAGATGCTGCGTTCGCAAGGCGTTCCCGCTGGCAAGGACGGGCACGGTTTCCGCGGGGTCGGCATGGATCGTTATGTCGCCAACGTGCCCAGCCGCAACAAGCTGAGTGGTTCCGGCGTCACGGTAGTGGTGGCAGAAGGTGAGATTTCTGCGGGGGAGCAGCCGGCGGGTTCGATCGGCGGTGAATCCACTGCCGCGTTGATCCGCAGTGCGCGCGAAGACAAACGTACCAAGGCGCTGGTGTTGCGCGTGAATTCGCCGGGCGGCGAAGTGTATGCGGCCGAAGAAATCCGGCGTGAAGTGGCGCAGACGCGAGAAGCGGGCATCCCGGTAGTGGTGTCGATGGGTGACGTGGCAGCTAGCGGCGGCTACTGGATCTCGATGAATGCCGACAAGATTTACGCCGAACCCAACACCATCACCGGTTCGATCGGCATCTTCGGCATGTACTACACGGTGCCCAATGCGTTGAGCAAACTCGGCATCAGCAGCGACGGTGTCGGTACTACGCCGCTGGCGGGCGCGTTCGATATCAGCCGTCCGCTCGATCCCAAGGTCGGTACGGTGATTCAGTCGATCATCAACAAGGGTTACCACGATTTCGTGGGCGGCGTGGCGCAGGCGCGCGGCAAGGATTACGCCGCCATCGATGCTATTGCGCAGGGCCGCGTGTGGACTGGCGATCAGGCGCACCAGCGCGGGTTGGTCGACCAGCTCGGCGGACTCGATGCCGCCGTTGCGCAGGCGGCCGACCTGGCGCGGCTGGGCAAGGATTATTCCGTGCGCTACCAGGAACAACCCTTGGGCGCCTTCGAGCGCTTCATTGTCAGCCTCAACCAGAATGTCATGGTCTCGACCATGCAGAACTACGGTGTGAAGCTGCCTAGCTGGGTTGCGCAGTTGCCGATGCTTGCACCGGAATTGCAGATGCTGCGTACGGCGCAAGCCGGCAGGCCGAACGTGTATTCGTACTGCTTCTGTTCGCCACATTGACCGGGCCGCGCGGCGATCTTCGGCGCGCAGCACATGAGACGTACAGACGTCCAAACACAAGCAGTCACTGCGTCTGCTGCTCGATCTGCTTGTTCTGATCGGCAGCTTGCTTATCGACTATCTTTTGCACGTCCTTGGCGCGCTGCTCATCTTGCTTCATCGCATCCCACGGTGCGGCCGGCTGCGCGGTGGCGGCCTTGGGGTCCGACTCCGGCGCGGGTGGTTTGTTGCTGCAGGCGGCAAGGGCAAAAAGGCAGAGCAGTGCTGGGATGGTTTTCATGGTGGTGGCTTCTCGCGGCGGCAACATGCAGTGTCACGCCGCGCTGCCCTCCAGACAAGTCGTTCGTGTAAGCTGCGCGCATGAACAGCCGCATCGATGCCTGGCAGCTACAAGGCCACACCGCTTTGATCACCGGCGCCAGCAAAGGCATCGGCTATGCTGCGGCGCGCGAGCTCGCCGGACTGGGTGCCAACCTGTTGCTGGTGGCACGCGACGAGGATTATCTCGAGCAAGTCTGCGTGGAATTGACGGACGATTATCCCGGCATCGATGTGTTGGCCTTTGCTGCCGACGTCAGTGAAGCGGAAGAGCGCCTTGCGGTGTTCGACTGGATTGCCGACCTGGGCATGCCGTTGTCAATCCTGGTCAACAACGCCGGCGGGAATCAGCCGATGGCCACGCTCGATTACAGCACGGACGAATATCGCGACATCTTCGAGCAGAATCTGTTTTCAGCCTACGAAATGTGCCGGCTTGCGCACCCGCAACTGGTTCAACATCCGAATGCGGCTATCGTGAATGTGGGCTCGGTGTCCGGTATGACGCACGTGCGCACCGGCTCGCCTTACGGCATGACCAAGGCTGCTTTGCATCAGCTCACCCGCAACCTTGCCGCCGAGTGGGCGATCGACGGTATCCGCGTGAATGCGGTGGCGCCGTGGTACATCCGCACTCAGCGCTCCGAACCGGCGTTGGCGGATGCCGATTATCTCGACGAGGTACTCGACCGCACGCCGCTGCGGCGCATCGGCGAGCCGGAAGAAGTAGCCGCGGCCATTGCTTTCTTATGTCTACCAGCTGCCAGCTACATCACTGGCCAGGTATTGGCCGTGGACGGCGGCTTTATCAACTACGGGTTCTGACGTCACCCGCGGTGTGCCCGCTCAAAACTCGACGGTATGTTCTTCGGCCGCGAAACCGACGGTGACCGCGCCTTCGCCGACGTTGACCATGCCGGTGATACTCATCGGCGCCTGCATCAAGGTGACGCCACATTCCTGGCAGGCTTCGGCCAGCTTGGCGTAGCCCGGCAATGTCGGCAGCTCGGAAAGATCACCGCCATAGGCCGTGCACATAACCGGTACCAGCAGACCTGCACGCACACGATCGGCAGCGTAGTTGAACAGCGTTTCGCAACCGTGCTCCCAACCGCGCACCTTGCCCACCGGCGTGGTGTCGCCGCGGTAGCCGCGCAGCAGCGGTTTGATATCGAGGGTGGAGCCCAGCACGGCACTGAAAAGGCCGACGCTGCGGTCACCCTTTTTCTTGGCGCGCGCGCGCAAGTAGTAAAGGTCGCGCGGCAGCATGTAGCCGTAGGAGTTCTCGGCGATATAGGCGAGCCGTTCGCGAATCGCCGCAGGCGTTTCGTTGGCCTGCATCAGGCGCACGGCTTCGACTACGCAGGGCGCGGAGCCGGCAAATAAACTGCGCGTATCCATCACGCGCATCAGGAACGGGCCAGTGATGCCGGCCGGTTCGCGCACTTGCCGGTAATGCTTGAGCACTCCGAAGCTGGCCTTGACCACATGGTCGTAGATGGGGCTGCGCGTGGCGGTGATCGTGAGGCAGAACACGCAGTCCTTTTCCAGCACCAGCTTTTCCAGGAACAGCTTTTGCACGTCTTCCACCGAGCAGGGCTCGGTCTCGGCGGAGTGACTGCGGCTGCCCAGTTTCAGGCTTAGGAAGCGCTGCACTTCGGCAGGGTCGCGGTTGTCTTTGAAAGAGGAGTTGTCGACGCGTACCGCAATAGGCATGACGGCGATGTCGTGCTGCTGCAGAAATTCCTGCGGCAGATCGCAGGAGGCATCGATAGCCAAACCCATTCGCATAGTGCCCATCCCTCACTTCAATCGTGCGCGCCGAACATAGCACGCGGTTACGCTATGTGATTGTCGCACTGCGCCAAGGTTCAATGGCTTTGCGACGTGTTGCATAGGAGCCATGCTGCGTATCGCGAACAGGCTCTAAGATGGACGCATCTTAGGTTTTGGCATCGTGCCGCTGTGGCGGTGCCGGTCATTCACAGCGAAGGTTTGCTGTGCTTAACGCAAGAGCTCTTATGAAGACCAAACACGAGATCGTCACCAACTGGTTGCCGCGCTATACCGGCATTCCGCTTGAGCAGTTCGGCCCGCATATCCTGCTTACCAATTTCGGCCATTACGTCGATCTGTTCGCGGAATGGCATGGTGTGGAAGTGCAGGGCCGTGATCGGCCCATGCCCAACGCGACGGCCGACGGCATCACGATAATCAACTTCGGCATGGGCAGTCCCAACGCCGCTACCGTCATGGATCTATTGGGCGCCATACGACCCAGTGCCACATTGTTTCTGGGTAAGTGCGGCGGTGTGAAAAAGAAGAACAAACTCGGTGACCTCGTGCTACCGATCGCCGCTATTCGCGGCGAAGGCACGAGCAACGACTACCTTCCGCCCGAAGTGCCGGCACTGCCCGCGTTCCAATTGCAGCGCGGCGTCTCCACCATGATCCGCGACATGGGGCATGACTACTGGACCGGCACGGTCTACACCACCAACCGCCGCGTGTGGGAGCACGACGATACCTTCAAGGAATACCTGCGCCGCACCCGCTGCATGGCGGTGGACATGGAAACCGCCACGATCTTCGCGGCCGGTTTCGCCAACGGCATTCCCTGTGGCGCCCTGCTGCTTGTCTCCGACCAGCCGATGATCCCCGAGGGCGTGAAGACCGAACTCAGCGACCGCAGTGTTACGGCAGCGTTTGTGGATGCGCATATCCGCATCGGCATCGAAGCCCTGAAGCTGGTCCGACGTAACGGGCGCAGCGTGAAGCATCTGCGCTTCGAAGATGAATTTGGGGACTGAAGGGTTTCATTCCCTGACGCAGGATCCTGGTGAGCCTGACGCATACGCGGGGATATTTCCGACCGCTTGTAAGGGGTTACAGGCATTTTCTTACGTCGTATTTTTTTGCTATAGGATCGCAAGTTATTGCCGTTGACTTTTTGTTATTTGGACCCTTATGTTCATGGGAACAAATTGCTAAACACGTGTTAAGTCAATGTTTGGCTGTCTAGGCAATTTGTAGGGGATGGGGAAGATAAAAGCCGTCGGCCACCTGGTTTGGTCGTAAGCGCCAAACTGGGTAAGGGTAGCGTCGGCAGTTTTTTATCTCTTTTGGAAATACTTGCCGCTGGGGAGTTTTACTACATGAGTACTAAAAAGTTTGCGCCTGCATCCAAGCGGATGCCGGTGCGTCACACTGCGTTGGCCGTGGCAGTCGCCATGGGCTTTGGCTTTTCCGGACAGGTGCTTGCACAGTCCACGACCGGTTCCGTGTTTGGTACCGCGCCGGTATCGGCTGGTGAGACGGTTCGTATCGTCAACAGCCAGACTGGCCTGACCCGCGAAGTAGCAGTCGGCAGCGATGGCCGCTACGGCGCCAACCAGTTGCCGGTGGGCGACTACACCGTGTCGCTGGTGCAGAACGGCAGCGTGGTGGCTACGCAGAACCATGTGCAGGTAAGCGTGTCTGGCGGCACGAACGTGCCGTTTGCCGCTGCTGCTGCCTCGGAGAAGAACGCGCAAAACCTCTCCACCGTCACGGTTACGGCCAACTCGGTGCCGGCGATCGACGTGTCCTCCACCCGCCAGACCTCGGTGATCACTGCGCAGCAGTTGAAGACTTTGCCGTTGGCTCACAGTGCTGAAGCCATTGCGCTGCTGGCCCCCGGTGTAAACCAGGGTGGCTCCAGTCTCGGCACGGGTCCGACCGGTACGCCGTTGCTTTCTTTTGGCGGCAACAGCGTCGTGGAAAACGCTTATTACCTCAACGGTTTCAATACCACCGATCCGATCGGTGGCGCGGGTGGTGTTGCGCTGCCGTACTGGGCCATTGCCGAGCAGCAGACCATCACCTCCGGTTATGGCCCCGAATACGGCCGTTCGACCGGTGGCGTGATCAGCCAAATTGGCGCGCGCGGTAGCAACGAGTGGCATGCCGGCGTGTATGTGTCTTACCGTCCGTCCTGGGCCGAAAGCAGCTACGACAACATTCATTACAACAATCCGCTGACGCCGGTGGGTGCAGTGAACAACGCCGGTGTTCCATATCTGGCCTCCACCCAAGGCACCACGGCCTATGCTCCCGGTTACGGCAAGATCGAAACCGGCAGAAAGCAGAACAGCGACTGGTCGAACGTGTATGACGCCTACCTCAGCGGCCCGCTGATCAAGGACAAACTGTTCTTCTTCGTCACTGCCGAATGGCAGCACGACAGCAGCCAGGGCGGCTTGCCGGCTTTTGGCGTCACGTCGCCGCAGGGTTACTGGCAATCGACGGGTACCAGCAGCCCCAAGCTGTACGGCAAGTTGGACTGGAACATCAACGACAGCAACGTGTTGGAGTTGACGGGCGTCCAAAGCCAGAGCAACGAGACCACCAACAACTTCTATAACTACGACTACACGAACCAGAAAGTCGCCAACTTTTACGGTCCAGGCATCTTGACCAAAGATACCTACAAGATCGGTATCCTGAAGTACACCTCGTACATCACCGACAATCTCACGCTCGAAGTGCAATACGGCGCGATGTGGGGCGACTACTTCACCAGTCTGGCTGGCGGCAATCAGTCTCCAGTGACTTTTGGTCCCGGCGTAGTTATACCGGCGGGTGTTACCGTCCCGAACCTGATTGATCTATCCCAGACCAATCCGGACCACACCACCAAGAGCACCAACCTGCGCGTCGACATTGATTGGAAGGTCACCGACAGCCACGACCTGAAGTTCGGTATCGACAACCTTCAGTACCGAGACGACAACGACGGTTCCGATATCATCAATGGCAGTTCGTATAGCTATGTATTGGGCACTCCGTCTACCTTCTCCAATGCGCCATTTATCGGTAGCCCTGGTTACGGCAATTATGTTGTCCAAAACCTGGTGCATCAGGACGCCTCGATGGGCGTTAACCAGAAGGCACAGTATGTGGAAGATCGCTGGCAGGTCATGCCCAACCTGTTGCTTGACCTTGGTCTGCGCAACGATCAGTTCGAAAACACCGCCCTCGGTCAGTCCTACCTGAAGGAAACCAGCCCGCAATGGGCGCCGCGCATCGGCGCCAGCTGGGATGTGTTTGGCGACAGTACGTTTAAGGTCTTCGGTAACGCAGGGCGTTACTACTTGGCGTTGCCGGCGGGTCTGGCCACACGTAACAGTGCGCTAGCTTCCATCAACGGACAAATCGTCTATACCTACACAGGTATCGCCTCGAATGGTGTTCCGACCGGGCTGACCGTGGTTCCCACGGTATTGGCTCCGGGTGTGACAACGCCAGGGTTCTTCTCGTCGGATGGTGAGAATGGCGTCAGGGGCAATGTCCACGACTACGCCTCGAGCAACCTCAAGCCGTCGTATCAGGACGAATACGTGCTGGGCATGCAGAAGCAGCTCGGCGATACCGGTTTGGTATGGGGTGCGCAGGCGACCTGGGAGAAGTTCGGCAATATCGTCGATGACACCGACCTCAACAGCCCGTACTGCGCTGCTGGTCTGGTCAACCCTGGCAAGACCAACTACATCCCGTGCGCCAATGCGCCCGGCGGTCAGGTGGTCTGGAATCCGAACACGGGTGAAGGGGTTTACACGGCGGGTCAACCTTTCATTGGGTTCCCGAAGCCGTCGCGCAAGTACTACGCCCTGGAAAACTATTTGGAACACAGCTGGGACGGCAAGTGGTACGCCAAGGTCGATTACCTGTTCTCCAAGTCGTACGGTAGCACCGAAGGTCCGACCGACACCGCTATTGGGCAGATCACGAACCAGAGGACTGGCTCTTTCTCCGGTTCGACCACGGCGCAGTGGGATTTCCCTGACCTCATGCAATACGCCAATGGTGATCAGGCCAATGACCATCGCCACACCTTCAAGGCGTTTGGCGCGTATACCATTACGCCGGAATGGATGGTCAGCGCCACCGCGATCATTCAGTCGGGTGCGCCGAACATCTGCCTGAGCGGTTTTGGCTCCACCATTTTTGCGGATGCGTATAACGGCCCCTATCAGCACTACTGCGGTGGTGTGCCGAGTTCTATTTCGGCGACGGGCGTGGGTTTTGGCGGCGAGGGATCTCCCGGTGGCTCCAGTGGCCGTACACCGTGGACTCGCCAGATCAACCTGAGTTTGACGTACACGCCGGAATGGGCGAAGAAGCACCTCACCTTGCAGTGGGAAGTGCATAACCTGCTCAACGAGCAGAAAGCGACGCTTTACTACACCCAATACGCCATTGGTAACGGCGGCGGAGCCGGAGGAAACAACTCGGGCACGTATATTTACAACCCGGTCTACCACACCGCGCAGTCGACGGAAGCGCCGCGCTACATGGACTTCAGCGTGAAGTTCGACTGGTAATTCCCATTGACGATACACCGGTGCCAAGGAAGGCATCGGTAATGGGAGTAACAAAGAAGGCCGCCGGGCAACCGGCGGCCTTCTTCGTTTCAGTGATCGAGATGCTGGATCAGCGGTGCCAGAAAGTCCCGATAGTGTGGACTGCGCGCGGTATCACCTCTTATGGGTTGGCGCACTTGCGCCGCACTCGCCGTGCTGTGCACATCGCGTTGCGTCTGATGTGGCGAGAGGCACGCCACATCGAATGGCAATTGGCAGAACGCAAGCAAGTGCCGAATCTGCGCTTCGGGCTCTTGCACCAGTTTCTCGTAGGCAAGATCGAACACTTTGTCCGGGTAATGCTCTTGCCAATGGTCACTGAGTTTTTGGTAGTCGTTGTAATAACTGGCGAGATCTTTCAAGTCGTAGCTGAAGTAGGTGCCTTCGCTGAATAACTGGCGGTAACAGGCAAAACAGGTTTCGACCGGATCGCGATGGCAGTCAATGATTTTGGCGCCAGGCAACATGGCGCGAATGGCGCCGATCCATTGCCAGTTCTGCAACCCTTTGTCGGTGAAATAAGGACGCTTGATGCGCCAACGAGCGGTGCGCGCAAGATAGTTCTTGCCCAGCCGTGCCCAATCTCCCGCGGTGGCGTCAGTCACCCAATGCGGAAAGTCCTTGCCGCGTTGTTTCGATTCTTCTTCGAGAATCTGTGAGAGGTCGCTGATCTCGTTTGCACCTTCTACTAGCGGGTGCGAAGCAAGAATATGTTCAACCAGTGTCGATCCAGAGCGAGGAAGGCTGGCGATGAAAATCACCTCGTGTCCGAGGGTCGGATCGAGCGGCGCTGGCAAGGGATGGCGAAAGGCTCCGACGATGTCCTCAACATGGGCATGCTCGGCAGCTGCATCCCATGGGACCAACTTGCGTTTGAGTGCATTGGCCTCGCGCAATGCTTCGAACGCGCCACGGTATTCGTGCTGGTCTTCCAGGGCTTTGTACAGGCTGAAACCGAGTAATACACGTGCGTCGGGCGGAAGTTGCTGGTTTTGCAGGATGTGACGGATCTGTTTTGCGTCCGCCGGTGTGAGTGACTCGGTTTTCAGATTGGCCAATCCATGCCAGGCCAGCGCCTCATCGGGCTGCAGCGCCAATACTTTGCGGTATTCGGTAACCGCATCGGGGATATTGCCGCGTATCGTGAAAATGTCGGCAAGCGTGTTGCGCGCAGCGATATGCCGTTCGTCCAGATCGAGGGCGCGTCGCAAAGCATCCGCGGCTTCGTCCAGCTGCCACTGCAATTTCAGCGCTTTACCGAGGTTGTACCAGTTTGACGCTTGCGTGGGGGCCAGTTCCGTGGCGCGGCGCAGGCATACGAATGCTTCTTCGGTTGAGCCAGAATCGTAAAGGGCGCCCCCTAGATTCGTGAGGATGCTCGGATCATCAGGGCGTTGCTTTGCGGCTTTGCGCATGTACTCAACGGCGGTGATGTTGTCGCCACGCATCTGACAGGCTATGCCGAACAGGAACTGCGCGTTAGCAAAGCCAGGGGCCTCGGCGAGTACACGTTTTAAGGGTTGCTCGGCCAAATCCGGGCGCCCTTGGGACAATGCTTTACCGGCATCGCTCAGCCACTGGCGTGCTGCGGGGGAGAGGGAAGGGGGCGACATGGGCTACCTGGTGCAGGTTGTCTCAGAATCCATGCCTAGTCTGGCATGTTCTTCATGGTAAGACGGTCGAGTGGCGGCAGGGATTCCGCTTCATGCGGCGTGCGATTACCATGAATGACACACCGCCGCATAACCTCATGCAGGATTATTGCCTTGATTTTCTGTCTTCCCGCCGTTCTCGGTCCTGATGAACTAGCAGCCATCAATTCCAAGCTGGAGCGCGCACCTTTCACGGATGGCGCCGGTACGGCCGGCTGGTCCGCGCGCGAGGTGAAGAAAAATCTGCAAGTGCCTTCGGGTACGCCCGAATATGAGCAGATTGCACGCATCGTGCGCGAAGCCTTCATGCGCAGTGGTGAATTGCAAGCGGCCTTGCTACCGGCGGCGGCTACGCCGGTGTTGTTCAATCGTTATGGACAAGGCATGGAATATGGTCCCCATGTCGACACGCCGATCATGGGCAGCATGAGCAATGCGGTACGCAGCGATATTGCCATCACCATTTTTCTTTCCGACCCGCGAAGCTACGATGGCGGCGAGTTGACCGTCTTCATGAATGGCATCGCCAGTCAGTTCAAGCTCGAGGCAGGCGCTGCGATCGCCTACCCTGCCAATACGCTGCACCATGTCACGCCGGTCACTCGTGGCGTACGCGACGCGGCGATCATCTGGGTGCAGAGTCAGGTACGCGATCCAGCGCAGCGTGAACTGCTGTGGGATCTGGAGACTGCCAAACGACAGGTATTCACCCGTGAAGGCAAGAGTCCAACCTTCGATGTGATCAGCAAATCACGCGCGAATCTGCTACGCATGTGGGCCGACGTCTGATGCATCGGCCCTGATGCGTGGAAAGCTTAGGGCTCAATAACGCGGCACGCTCGAATCAATCTCCGCCGCCCATGCATCCATGCCGCCTTCCACGTTGAACACGTTGGTGAAGCCGTGTGCGATGAAACGCTCGGCGGCGCCGCGGCTGGAAATGCCGTGGTGGCAGATGAAGGCGAGCGGACTGTTTTTGGGCAGGGCGGCGAGGGCGGTGCCTTCCTCATCCAGAATCCGTGCTTGCTTCAGCGGTGCGGCAGCGGCGCGACCGTGAGCGGGACGCACGTCCACCAGCGTGATGTCGCCAACAGCGAGGCGTTGCTGTAGTTCGTGCACGCTCAAGGAACGCAATTCGACGGCACCGGGAAACTTCAGGCTGAGGCCTTCGCCCTGCATGGTGGATACCCAGTCGATCACGATGCCCTTCGCACGCTGCGCGCTGGCCGGATCGAAATGCACTTCTATACCGTTGGCGCTCACCACGATGTCGTGCTCGTTGCCCGGTGCCAGCTGGAAGCCGGCGCTATGATCGGGACCGATTTCCAAATGCAGCGCAAGGCCCTGCGCGTTCGCGGTGCCTGCGCGGATCGCTTCGGCGGCTTTGTCGGTAATGATGATTTCCGGCGGTGTACGGTCCGGCGCTGCGGCACCGAACAGTTGATGCAGTTCGCCGCTGCCATACATCTGCCGGATGATGTCGGCGCCGCCGACCAGTTCACCGTCGACATACAGCTGCGGGATGGTCGGCCAGTTGCCGAACGCCTTGATGCCTTCGCGGATTTCCTGATCTTCCAGCACGTTGACCGTGTGGTAGTCGGGCAGTAGTTCGTTGAGCGTATTGGTCGCTGCCGCGGAGAAGCCACACA
The DNA here is from genome assembly GCF_030160075.1 of Dyella lipolytica. GTDB lineage: Bacteria > Pseudomonadota > Gammaproteobacteria > Xanthomonadales > Rhodanobacteraceae > Dyella_B > Dyella_B lipolytica. The sequence continues at coordinate 638,724 of NZ_BSNQ01000009.1, read as the reverse complement.
TCGGCTGCTGACGAGTGCCCTTCATGAACAGCACCACGCGGTGGTCCTTGAGCAAGTGTTCGATACGGTCGCGGGTGGTGGTGTCGAGGGACATGTAGGGCTCCAGCAAAGAGGCGATATTGTACCCCTACGAGATGCTGGCGATTTTGGCGGCTTCAAGATGGGGAAGCAGGAGACAGGTGCGTGGATACGCGAAGCTCTTGCCGACCCCCGCCAGCTCAAGCGGCCGGCCGGAGGTCTTCCAGGCTGCGTTTGCGACGGGCCAGGGGGGCGAGCGCCAGGGCGGCGGTAGGCGAGGGCATGACCAGCTCGCGGCTGGCGCGTCCCAGGGCGGTGGGTTGCTCGCTCCAGTGGATCAGCTCCATCGCGCCGATCTCATCCTCGACCAGTGCCGTGCAGTGTTCCACCCAGTCGCCATCGTTGAGGTACACCACGCCATCGATGGTGCGCACCTGGCCGTAGTGGATATGACCGCAGATGTGCCCATCCATACCCCGCTCGCGGGCATCGGCGGCCACGCGTTCTTCGTAAGCGCGGATATACGCCAACGCCTTGCCAATATGCGATTTCACGATGATCGACAGCGGCAGATACGGCATCGCCATGCGACGACGCCAAGCGTTCACCCGGCGGTTGCCCCAGCAGATGAAGCGGTGCATCGCCTCGCCGATATTCAGCATCCAGCTGCGCCCGATCTGTTCCGGATCGTATTCGTCGCCGTGGCTGACTCGGTAGCGACGCCCATCCGCGCCCACGTGAACAGCGTCCAGCTCGATGCGCACGCCGCAGATGGATTGCCCGACCATGCCGCGGAAGGCTGCATCATGGTTGCCGGGGATGTAGGTGACCTCGACCCCTCGACGCGCCATATCCAGCACTTCGGCGATCACGGTGCCGTGGTCCGGATGCCACCATCGGCGGCGGCTCAGGGATTCCAGATCGATGATGTCGCCCACCAGATACAGCTTCTGGCACTGCAGTTGTCGCAGAAAATCCAGCAAATAAGCGGCTTTGCAGTCCGGTGTGCCCAGGTGGACGTCGGATATGAAAACGCTGCGGCAGCGAAGAATGGCCATGGCGTCGGTCCCCGGTTGGTTGCCGGGATCACAGTCTCGTACTCCAACGTCACCGTGCGATGGCGAAATGGTTGCAGGGAGGTTGCCGTGGGTCCTTCGAGCGGTTTTTTAGTGCAGGGCGGTCCGCACAACCGGCTCGATCGCGTTGGTCCACAAGGTGTATTGGGCGGCCGAGGGGTGCAACCCATCATTCGCCACAAACCAAGGGTGGGTGCGGGAAATGCTGGTGATGTTCACAAAATGGGCGCCGGCACGGACGGCCTCGTCGCGGCCAATCGCATTGAACACGTCCAGTTCATGGGTAATTTTCGCCACATCGCGACCGCTGGCATGGCCGAACGGCGTGACGCCCCAGTCGGGAATGGAGACCACCACCACGCGTCCTGGGCGGTTGCCCGCCAGTGCAATGGCTCGCAGCAACAGATTATGGAACTGCTCTCGATATTCCCCGGCCGAACGACCGCGATACTGGTTGTTGACCCCGATCAGCAACGTAACCAGGTCGTAATCTGGGGCGAGCTTGGCTTGATCTATCCCCGCCGACAACTCGTCCGTGGTCCAGCCGGTGACTGCCACGATGCGCGGATCGTCGATCGCTACGCCATGCTTGCGCAGCTTGTCGACCAATTGCACTGGCCAGCGTGCGTGCGCGGGAACATCCTCGCCGATGGTGTAGGAATCGCCGAGGGCGAGGTAATGCAATGGCATAGATCAGGCGATGGCGGCGGCGCGCGACGAATGTTCTGTCGCCATCCGCGTCAATACGCGTTCCATGCGCACGAACACTTCGCGCAACTGGGTCGGCTGCGGCAGCAACGTAAGGCGCATATGGCGGCTGGTTGGTACGTTGAAGCTGGAGCCGGGCACGACCAATACGGATTCCTCTTCCAGCAGGCGCAGCGCAAAAGCGTCGTCGTTGAAATTGGCGATCCGATCGCTGCGCACGCGCGGGAACGCGTATAGCGCGCCACCCGGCGTAACCAGATCCAGATAATGGCTGGCGGCGACGCCGTCGAGCACAGCCTGACGAGCCTCGTGCAAGCGTCCACCCGGCGAGGTGAGTGCGCCGATCGTAGGTGCGTCCTGCAGGGCGGGAATCACTGCCCACTGTGCGGTGACGTTGGCGCATAGGCGCAATGCGGCCAACAGCTGCAAGGCGTCGCGATAGTCATGCGTGTGTGCCGGATCGCCGGAAAGGCTGAGCCAGCCGACGCGATAACCGCACGCGCGATGCACTTTGCTCAAGCCGCCGAAACTGACGCATGGCGTATTGCCCGCGACTTCCGCCAACGGTTGGAACGACGTGCCGTCGTAGAGTATTTCGTCGTAGATCTCATCGCACAGCAGTAACAAGCGATGGCGTGCCGCGATGGCGACGATGCGTTCCAGCAACGCGCGCGGATACACCGCACCCGTGGGATTGTTCGGATTGATCATGACCAGGGCGCGCGTACGAGGCGTGATCAACGCTTCGATTTCTTCCGGATCCGGCATATGCCGGTTCTCGGCCAGACAGCGGTAATAGCGCGGCACACCGCTGTTCAGAATAGTGGCGGCGCTCCACAACGGATAATCCGGACTCGGCAGCAGCACTTCGTCGCCCGGTTGCAGCAAGGCGCGCAGGCTCAGATCGATCAGCTCGCTGACACCATTGCCGATAAAGATGCGCTCCACTTCGACATGGCGAGCACCGCGTGCGCGCTGTTGCGCGGCGATAGTTTCGCGCGCTTCCTCCAGACCTTGCTCGTGGCCGTACGCTTCGCTCTCGTGCAAATGCGCGGCAATGGCCTCGCGCAAATGATTGGGCACGGAAAATCCGTAGCGAGCCGGATTACCGATATTGAGCTTGATGATCGGCTGTCCGGCTGCTTCCAGTTCGCGCGCACGACGGGTGAGCGCACCGCGGATTTCATAACGCACCTCGGCCAGGTGCGCACTTGGTTTGATCGGGGCCAACGGAGGAGTCCTTATTTCTTCGCGAAAACCCGGCATACCGCCGGTTCGCCCCGATGCTAACAGCGTCTGTGTGTCTCGTGGGAGGCGATGTCGGGCGGAATCAGGGCAGACGACGGGTAGGGCCGTGGGCAGGCATAATCCGGCTCATGAGCGATGCCCAGACCATCGAACAACTGCGTCATATCGGTTGGCGCGGCCAGGTACTGCCAGGTGAAGGGCGGCGACTCGCACGCGTCGTGGCCCAGCACCGCGCAGGTTACGAACTGCATGACGGCAGCCAGGTCTTCGGCGCCCAGCCCGCCGGCCATTTCCTCAAGCGCGGCCTCGATCCGGCAGAGCGGCCCGCCGTGGGCGATTTTGTGGAGATCGAACCGGGCAAGCCGCCACATATCGTCACCGTGCAGTCCCGCCGTACCGTGCTGTCGCGTGCCGCGGCCGGCGAGCGTTACGAACGCCAGGTGATCGCCACCAACATCGACTACGTGCTGGTGCTGACTGGACTGGATGGCGATTTCAATCCTGCCCGCATCGAGCGCTACCTTTCGCTTACCGAAGGCTCCGGTGCGCAGCCAGTCGTGATTTTGAGCAAGCTGGATCTGCGCGACGGCGGCGCTGACCGCATCGCGGAACTGCGCGAGCGGCTGCCCAATGGAACACCTATTCACGCGATCAACGGTAAGGATTCCGCCAGCGTTGCCGCGCTGGCCGCTTACCTCAAGCCGGGCGACAGCGCCGTGCTGGTGGGTTCTTCTGGTGCGGGCAAATCCACCCTCACCAATACGTTGCTGGGCAGTCAGCACATGGCCACCCGTACCGTGCGCGAGCATGACAGTCGCGGCCGCCACACCACTACTTATCGCGCCTTGTTGCAGCTACCCAGCGGCGGTTGTCTGATCGATACGCCCGGTATGCGCGAGCTCAAACTCACCGGCGAGGAAAACCTGGATCTGTTCGCCGATATCGAGGCGCTGGCCGAAAACTGCCGCTTCGCCGATTGCGGTCATGGCAGCGAGCCGGGTTGCGCGGTGCAGGCTGCGTTGGACGAGGGCGAGCTCACACCCGAGCGCTGGCGCAATTACCTGAAGCTGCGCGACGAACGCGAAGAACAGGCCGCCATGCTGGAGTCGCGCCTGCGTCGCCAGCGTGGTGGGCGACCCGTCACGAAACCGCATGGTTCGCGCGGTTCGCGGGATAGGGAGTAACGGCATCATGAGTACACCTGCCGACGCCATTCCCGTTGCATTAGAGCCCTACGCCGCACTCGACAAGCGCCTGCTCCTGGCTGTGCGCGGCATCAACATTCTGTCGACCGTCAGCTGGCCCGCCTCGCTGGAAGACCGCATGATCGAGGAGTACGGCAAAGGTCAGTACGCCTTGCCGGAGGTGAGCTACAAAAAGCCGGATTTCTCCGAGGTGCGCAAGGAACTCGCGGCCATTGAAAGCGAAGCAGGGGATAGCGATCCGCTTGGCGATTATCTGCGCCGCACGGCCGAATCCTGGCGCATCGCTGCGGAAATGCTCGAGGCAGTAGGCACGGAAGGTGTCACCGCACCCTCCATCCAGCTATACGGTCGCCCGGGCGATGCCATTCCGGGCAGCGACCGCAGCAACCTCGATGCCGCGCGTTACTTCGTGGAGCTGTCCGACGAGCTCGGCGCCGATCTGCAGGACGACGACATCACCGCCAATATTCCTGCCGAGACCTTGCGTGCGGATCTGGCCAAAGTGCTGGACGGGTTTTTCGGTGCCGGCATGATCGCCGTCGAGGTGGATAACGATCTCACCGCCAAAGCGGCTGCCGGCGCCACGCGCATCCGTTTGCGCGGCGGTACGCGCTTCAGCCAATACGATCGCCATCAGCTGCTCAATCACGAAGCGTTCGTACATTCGCTGACCGCGCTCAACGGACGTGGGCAGCCGCTGCTGGCGTCACTGGCGCGCACGTCGCCGCGCGTAACGGCGACGCAGGAAGGGCTGGCCGTGTTCTCCGAGTTGATGTCGGGCGCGATCGACATCGCGCGGCTCAAGCGCATCAGCTTGCGCATCCTTGCCATCGACATGGCGCTCAACGGTGCGGACTTTGTCGAGGTCTACCGTTTCTTCAACCGCTGCGGGCAAAGCGTGGCGGATAGCTTCCATTCCGCGCAGCGCGTGTACCGCGGTGTACCGCTGACCGGCGGCTCGGCGTTCGCCAAAGACAATGTCTACCTGTCCGGTTTGCTGGACGTGCATACGTTCTTCCGCTGGGCTCTGAAGGAACGGCGCATGGATCTGCTGCGTTATCTGTTCGCCGGCAAGATGACCCTGCACGACGTGATGAGCCTGGAATCGCATTTCACTTCGGGTGTCATTGCCGCGCCGCGCTGGCTGCCGCCGTGGATGCAGCATGTGCACGGCCTGGCCGGCAAGCTGGCGTTTTCGCTGTTTATCAATCGCATCCGTATGTCGAAGGTGGAGGCGGAGTCGCTTTCCACGGGTGTGTAAGTGCCAGGACCCTTGCTCGTAAGGTCAGAGACAGAGAGCTAGTACGCTGTAAATCAAAGCCATACGGGACAAATATCTACGTGTGTCATCGGTCATGAGAAAACCGACCGGGTGCTACCATGGTCCGATGCCGCCAGGGCGGCCCCTTTTCCCACTTCCGTCTGTTTTAAAAGCATCCGATGGCCCACTCTGACGATTTCCGCCAAGCCGCTCTCGAATATCACCGCCTTCCGCGCCCTGGCAAGATCAAGGTCTCGCCGACCACGCCGCTGCTTACCCAGCACGATTTGTCGCTGGCGTATTCGCCCGGGGTGGCCTACGCCTGCGAGGCGATCGTTGAAGATCCGAGCAGCGCCAGCGAGTACACCGCGCGCTCCAACCTAGTCGCGGTCATCACCAATGGCACGGCGGTGCTGGGCCTGGGCGATATCGGTCCGCTGGCCGGCAAGCCGGTGATGGAAGGCAAGGGCGTGCTGTTCCAGAAATTCGCCGGTATCGATGTGTTCGACATCGAACTCAACGAACGCGATCCGGACAAGCTGGTCGACATCATCGCCTCGATGGAACCCACTTTCGGCGGCATCAATCTGGAAGACATCAAGGCGCCGGAGTGCTTCATCGTCGAGCGCAAGCTGCGCGAGCGGATGAAAATCCCGGTTTTCCACGACGATCAGCATGGCACTGCCATCATCGTCGGCGCCGCCGTCATCAACGCGCTGCAAGTGGTCGGCAAAAAGATCGAAGAAGTGAAGCTGGCCACTGCTGGCGCCGGTGCAGCGGGCATCGCTTGCCTGGATATGCTGGTGGCGCTGGGCCTGAAGCCGGAGAACATCCTCGCCTATGACCGCGAAGGTGTGCTGTACACCGGCCGCGATCATATGGATCCGGACAAGCAGCGCTATGCGCGCGACACCAAAGCTCGCACGCTGGCCGAGATCGTCAATGGTGCGGATATCTTCTTGGGCTTGTCCGCCGGTGGCGTGCTGAAGCCGGAGATGGTCGCCACGATGGCCAGGCAGCCGATCATTCTGGCGCTGGCCAACCCGAATCCGGAGATCTTGCCGGAAGACGCCAAGAAGGTCCGACCGGACTGCATCATCGCCACCGGTCGTTCGGATTACCCGAACCAGGTCAACAACGCGCTGTGCTTTCCCTACATTTTCCGCGGTGCGCTGGATGTAGGCGCCACTGGCATCAACGAAGCGATGAAGCTCGCCTGCGTGCGCGCCATTGCTGCGCTAGCGCAGATGGAAGCCGGAGATCTGGCGGCTGCTTATGGCGGCGAAGCGCCGACCTTCGGTCCGGAGTATTTGATTCCGCGTCCGTTCGATCCACGCTTGCTGGTGATGCTTGCGCCTGCCGTCGCGCAGGCTGCGATGGACTCGGGCATCGCTACACGCCCGATCACCGACATGGATGCCTATCTCGAAAAACTCGCGCAATTTATTTATCGCACCGGTCTGATCATGAAGCCGGTGTACGAACGCGCGCGTGCCGACCGCAAGCGCGTGGTGTACGCCGAAGGCGAGGAAGAAACCGTACTGCGCGCAGTGCAGACGGTGATCGATGACAAACTGGCCTATCCGATCCTGATCGGTCGTCCGGATGTGATCCAAACGCGCATCGAGCGTCTGGGCTTGCGTATGCGCGCGGGCATCGATTTCGAGTTGACCAATATCAACGACGATCCGCGCTTCAACGAATACTGGCAGCTTTATCACTCCTTGACCGAACGTCGCGGGGTGTCGCCGTCGGCGGCGAAGAACCTGGTGCGTTCGCGCCCCACCCTGATCGCCGCGATCATGGTCAAACGTGGTGAAGCAGACGCGCTGATCTGCGGCCTGGTCGGGCGTTACCACAAGAAGCTCGGTTATCTGCGCAGCGTGTTCGGGCTTGACCCAGGCGTGCAGTGCACGTCGGCGTTGAGCGGCGTGATCAACGATAAGGGCACATGGTTCTTCCTCGACACGCATGTGCAGTGCGATCCCACCGCTGAACAGATCGCCGAAGCGACGCTGCAAGCCAGTTATCGCCTCAAGCTGTTCGGTATCGAGCCGAAGGTGGCGCTGCTCTCGCACTCCAACTACGGCAGTCACGAGAATGCCAGCGCAGCGAAGATGCGCGAGGTATGGAAGATTCTGAAAGCGCGCGCACCCAAGCTCGAAATGGACGGCGAAATGCAGGCCGACACCGCGTGGGATGAGGCGATGCGTCAGCGCATGTTCCCCAGCACCACGCTCAGCGGTCGCGCCAATCTCTACGTGATGCCCAACCTCGACGCCGCCAACATCACCTACAACATGGTGCGGGTGATGACCGATGGCGTGGCTATTGGGCCGATCCTGATGGGCGTGGACAAGCCGGCGCACATTCTGACGCCGGCCTCCACCGTGCGCCGTGTGGTGAACATGACCGCGATTGCGGCGGTGGATGCGCAGATTCGCGCCGCGCAAAGCGAGCGCAGCTGAAGCGTCGGGTGGGGTGAGCCAAGCGAACCCCACCTAGCCCGCTTTTCCGTATTTCGCCGCGGGACGGAAGTGCTGCCCGTGCGCATACGTATGTAAACCCTTTCCAATTGGCGGGATCGCCACACCGCAGCTAGAATCGGAAGACTCAGCTCGCCCTGCGGCGAACATGCCACGCGGTTCCGTTCCGTGCCGGCCAACGTCGCGGGACCGATGCCACGGTTTCGTCGCCCTCCCCAGCGACGCGCATCCACGCAAGTCGGCGCCCGGCGCCGCGGAGACGTTCCATGGATCAGCTCGACGACATCCTCCACCAGGACCTCGACCCTACCGAAACCCAGGAATGGGTCGAATCGCTCAGCGCCGTCATCAATCGCGAAGGCACGGAGCGCGCGCATTTCCTGCTGGAGCGACTGGTCGACTCGACGCGCCGTTCCGGTGGCTATCTCCCGTTCGACCCCACCACCGAATACGTCAATACCATTCCGCCGCACCTCGAGGCCAAATGTCCGGGTGATGGCGCGATGGAATGGCGCATCCGTACCCTGATCCGCTGGAACGCGATGGCGATGGTGGTGCGCGCCAACCGCAAGCCCGGCGAACTGGGCGGCCATATCGCCAGTTTTTCTTCGGCGGCGACGCTGTACGACGTGGGCTTCAATCATTTCTGGCGCGCACCCAGTGCCGATCATCCGGGCGACCTGGTGTTCCATCAGGGCCATTCCAGCCCTGGCATTTATGCGCGTTCGTTCCTCGAAGGCCGCGTCGGCGAAGACCAGCTCGATCTGTTCCGCATGGAAGTCGCCGGCCATGGCCGCGGCCTGTCGTCGTACCCGCATCCCTGGTTGATGCCGGATTACTGGCAGGTGCCGACGGTGTCGATGGGGCTGGGTCCGATCCAGGCGATCTATCAGGCGCAGTTCTGGAAGTATTTGGAGCACCGCGGTCTCATTCCGAAGTCCGATCGAAAGATCTGGTGCTTCATGGGCGACGGCGAAACCGATGAGCCCGAATCGCTCGGTGCCATCGCGCTGGCCGGCCGCGAAGGCCTGGACAACCTGATCTTCGTCATCAACTGCAACCTGCAGCGCCTCGATGGCCCGGTGCGCGGCAACGGCAAGATCATCCAGGAACTGGAAGGCGTGTTCCGTGGCGCCGGCTGGAACGCACTCAAGGTGGTGTGGGGCAGTTACTGGGATCCGCTCCTCGCCCGCGACACCAAGGGCGTGCTGCGCAAGCTGATGATGGAAACCGTCGACGGCGAGTATCAGGCGTGCAAGGCCTTCGGCGGCGCGTACACGCGCGAGCATTTCTTCGGCAAGTATCCGGAGACGCGCGAGATGGTCGCCAACTTGAGTGACGACGACATCTGGCGCCTCAATCGTGGCGGTCACGACCCGCACAAGGTTTATGCGGCCTATCACCAGGCAGTGAACACCAAGGGCATGCCCACGGTGATCCTCGCCAAGACCGTGAAGGGTTACGGCATGGGTGCGGCCGGCGAGTCGCAGAACCCCACGCACCAGCAGAAGAAGCTGGACGACGAAGCCGTGCGCCACTTCCGCGACCGCTTCAACATTCCGGTGCCGGACGACAAGCTCAAAGACGTGCCGTATTACCACCCGGGCAAGGATTCGCCGGAGGTGCAGTACATGCTCGAGCGCCGCAAGGCGCTTGGCGGCTTCCTGCCGCAGCGTCGCCGCCACACCGATGTAAAGATCAAGGCGCCGGATCTGGCAGCGTTCGAGCAGATCACCAAGGGCACCGGCGATCGCGAGATCTCCACCACCATGGCACTGGTGCGCGGCATGAACCTGTTGCTGCGCGACAAAACGATCGGTCCGCGCGTGGTCCCGATCGTTGCCGATGAAGCACGCACCTTCGGCATGGAAGGCATGTTCCGCCAGATCGGCATCTACGCGCCGTTCGGCCAGAAATATCGCCCGCAGGACGCCGATCAGCTGCTCTACTACCGCGAAGACCAGAAAGGCCAGGTGCTGCAGGAAGGTATTTCCGAAGCTGGCGGCATGGCCGCATGGATGGCGGCAGCCACCAGCTACAGCGTCAGCAACCAACCGATGCTGCCGTTCTTCATCTACTACTCGATGTTCGGCTTCCAGCGCATCGGCGACTTGGCCTGGGCCGCAGGCGATATGCGTTCGCGCGGCTTCCTCATCGGCGGCACCGCGGGCCGCACCACGCTCAATGGCGAAGGCTTGCAGCACGAAGACGGCCATTCGCATCTGATGGCCGGCTCGATCCCGAACGTGCGCGCGTATGACCCGACCTTCTCCTACGAAGTTGCGGTGATCATGCAGGATGGCGTGCGCCGCATGCTCGAAGATCAGGAAGACGTCTACTACTACCTAACAGTGATGAACGAGAACTATGCCCACCCCGACCTGCCGCAAGGCGTGGAAGAGGGCATCGTCAAGGGCATGTACCTGTTCAAGGATGGCGGCAAGCCGAAAAAGGGCGAAACCCGCGTGCAGTTGCTTGGTTCGGGCACCATCCTGCGCGAAGTGATCGCGGCCGCCGAGTTGCTGGAAAAGGACTTCGGCGTTACGGCCGATATCTGGTCCGTGCCGAGCTTCATCGAACTGCGTCGCGATGGCTTCGATGCCGAACGGTGGAACCGCCTGCATCCGGAAAGCACACAACGCGTGCCGTATGTCACCGGTTTGCTGCAGGGCCGCCAGGGTCCGGCGATTGCCGCTACCGACTATGTGCGTGAGTTTGCCGATCAGGTCCGCGCCTTCATGCCCGATGGCATGCGTTACACCGTGCTCGGCACCGATGGCTTTGGCCGCTCGGATACGCGCGAACATCTGCGCGGTTTCTTCGAAGTGGATCGTTACTGGATCGCACACGCCGCACTCGCCGCCTTGGCGAAAGACGGCAAGGTCAATGCCAAAGACGTGGCGCGCGCCATCCGCGAGTACAAGCTCGATCCGGACAAGCCGAACCCGCAAACCGTTTGATCGTCACCCAAAAAGAAACCCGCCATTCGGCGGGTTTCTTTTTATCGAGTCGATATGTCGGCGCCGACCGGATCAATCCTCATCATCGCTGCGAAACACGCGACGCAGCAGTAGGAAAGCGCCAATGGTGCCCGCCACGATCGCCACCGTGGCGGCTGGATGACGATTCACCTGCCGGCGCAGGCGACGGTACTGATAATTCGCCTCGTCTGCGAAATCCTCCGCTGCACGGCTGAGTCGTTTGCCCGCATCGCGGCCATTGAAGCGGCCAACGGCGCGCCGTCCGCGGGCCAAAAGACTATCGGCGGTATCCGCCGCGCCGTCGGAATACTGCCGCACGCGGCTACCAAGGTTGTCGAGTCGACGTTCGATATCAGCTTGCCTGCTCATGGTGTGTACTCCGCCGCTGTCCAGAAAGATGAAATTGCCAGTGGTGACGTGAGCGCAGCGTTAACCGGCGGCGCTGTGGTTCAGCTAGTCAGAGATGGTAGTCGCCGCCGCGTTCAAGTGCGCGCTGATAGGCCGGGCGCGCGTGAATGCGCTGCAAAAATGCCTGCAGGCGCGGATAGCGGTCATCCAGGCCGCCGCGAGCCGTTGCTGCTTCCAGGGGAAAACTCATGGCGACGTCGGCGGCGCTGAAATCTACCCCGCCAAACCAGTCCGCCTTGGCCAACTCTCCTTCCATGTAGGAGAGATGCAAGCCAATCTGCGGATCGACGAAACTCTGCTGCACCTTGCCGGCAATGCCTTTCGCCACCGGGCGCGCGAAAAACGGTAGGGGAGCGGCTTCGACGCGCCGAAACACCAACTTCAGCAACAGCGGCGGCATGGCCGAACCTTCGGCGTAATGCAGCCAGTAATTGCAGCGCAGTCGTGCAGTCGAGCCTGGCGCGGGAATCAAGCGGCCCGCGCCATAACGGTCGGCCAGGTATTCGATGATCGCGCCCGATTCGGCCAGCGTGAGTTCGCCGTCAGTGATAACCGGCGATTTGCCCAACGGGTGTACCGCGCGCAGCTCGGGCGGAGCCAACATGGTTTTCGGATCGCGCTGGTAGCGTTTGATCTCATACGGCAGACCCAGTTCTTCCAGCAGCCAAAGAACGCGCTGCGAGCGCGAATTGTTGAGGTGATGAACGGTAATCATGGGCTAATCCGCTTCCTTGATCGCTTCAAATAGTTTGCGCCGATGCTTCCTGATCCTGCGTCGCCTGCTCCATATGCAAGCGCTGACGACGGCGCAGACCTGGAAACATCCACATCCATAAACCGACGACGACCAATGTGCCGATGCCACCGACGACCGCCGATCCAACGGCCCCCAGCCACGCGGCAACCATGCCCGACTCGAACTCGCCCAGCTGATTGGAGGTATTGATAAAGATCGCATTGACCGCGCTGACACGGCCGCGCATCGCATCGGGCGTATCGAGTTGAACCAGCGAACCGCGGATCACCATGCTGACCATATCGAACGCGCCCAGCACAAACAGCGCAAGCAGCGACAGCCACAGCACCTTCGACAGGGCGAACACCAGCGTCGCTACGCCAAAGCCAGCGACTGAAGCGAACATGATCTTGCCCACGCGCCGCTCCATGCTGTTGTGCGCTAGCCAGAACGACATCAGCAACGCACCCACCGCCGGTGCCGCGCGCAACAGACCAAGACCCCACGGCCCGGTGTGCAACACATCCTTGGCGAAGATCGGCAGCAAAGCCGTTGCGCCACCCAGCAACACCGCAAAAAGGTCCAGCGAAATCACGCCGAGCACGTCCTTGCGTTCGCGGATGAAATGCACACCGGCGAACAGTGTCTTGAGCGTAGCGGGTTCGCGTTTTGGCGGTGTCTGCTCGTAACGCAGCTGGGACACCATGGTGGCGGCGATCAGGTACAGCACGGCCGACACCGCATACACCACGCCCGGCCCCGCGACATAAAGAAAGCCACCCAGCGCAGGACCCATGATCATCGCCGCTTGCATCGCCGAACCGTTCACCGCCATGGCGCGCGGCAGTAGGGCAGGCGGCACCAGCGCGGGCACCATCGATTGCATCGAGGGCGATTCGAATGCTTTCGCCACGCTGATCGTAAAAATCAGCAGCAGAATGCCCACCTCATTGATGGCGTGCAGCAGCGTCAGCGTCGCCAGCAGCACGATCGCCACCCATTCGACGATCTGCCCCATCAATACGATGCGGCGTCGATCGAACTGGTCCGCGAGATGACCCGCCGGTAACGCCAGCAATACCGACGGAAAAAATTGCACCAGTCCGATCAGGCCAAGATCGAAGGCGCGACCGGTTATGGCGTAGATTTGCCAGCCCACCGCCACCGACAACATTTGGAAACCGAAGCTGGAAGCGGTGCGGGCGCACCAAAACGCGACGTAGGCGCGATGCTGGAACAGTGAATCTGCCGAACCCTGCGAGGGGGATGACGACATCAGTAATCCTTGTCTTGAGGCCGCATTATCGGTGCGTGCCGCCGCCAAGCAAAGCCGTTGGCAACATGACGGGTCCAAGGGGAAAGGCGGCTATGTAGAATTCCGCCATGGGGATCAACCGCGGTTTCAGTTTTGAAAGCTTCCAGCGCTGGCGCCGGTCGTTCGAGATCGGCTTCTGGCCGGTGCTCTTTGTCGTCAACACCGTCTTCAATGCCATCATTTCCGTGATGGATCATCCCAACTTTCCAGCCTGGCAACCCTGGGTGTGGGAGTCGAGCAGCGCTATCGTGATGTTGGCCTTGGTCCCGGCGCTAATCGCGGCGTCGCGGCGATGGCCCATCCGGTTCGAGACATGGCAGAACAACCTGCCACGGCACCTGGCTTTCAGTGTGGCGTTCAGTGTGATTCATGTGGGTGGCATGGTGGCTTTGCGCAAGCTCGCCTATGCGGTGGTCGGTCAGCACTACGATGACGGCCTCTGGTGGTCCCACTTCGGCTACGAATATCTCAAAGATGTGCGCACCTATTTCTGGATGTTGGCGGGAATCGGCCTTTATCGCCTTTGGGTGATGCGCTTCCAGGGCGAAGCACGCTTGCTCGCCGAGCCGGATGTCGGTCCGCCGCTGGAATCCGTGGAGCAACCCGAGCGGTTTCTGGTGCGCAAGCTGGGCAAGGAATTCCTGCTGGCGGCACGCGAGATCGAGTGGCTGCAGGCTTCGGGCAACTACGTCAATCTTCATGTGCGCGGTCGCGACTATCCCTTGCGCGCCACCATGGCGGGCATCGAGGCGCGGCTCGACACGCAGCGTTTTGTGCGTGTGCATCGCAGCTACGTCGCCAATCTGGATTTTCTGGTGGAGATCGAACCGCTGGATACAGGAGACGCGCGTTTGCTGATGCGCGATGGCGTCAAGATTCCCTGCAGCCGCCGTTATCGCGCGGCCCTACGCGAACGTTTCGGCCAGCCTGCGGCGGTCTGAACGGTTGCACCGGACAATCGCTCGTTCCAAGCTAATGGTCTGTCCCTTGCCGGTGTGCTGCCGATGACTCGTTCGCTCTTCCATCGCTCCATGGTCGTTGCCGCCGCGTGTGGCTTGCTGGCTCTAGCGGCCTGCTCCCCGCAGGACCAGAACACGCCATCTCCGGCCGATGCCGCCAAGGCCCAGGCACAGGCCGAGGCCGCCCAGGCCAATAGCCAGCTGCAAAGCTATCGCCAAATGCTGCAGGCGAAGAACGACGGCATGGCTTCCCAGCTCGGCGAGGAAATCGTCAAGCAATTCCCGAATTCCGATGCGGCCAAGGAAGTGCAGCAGACGCTGCCCGACGTGGAGCAGCGCTGGAAAGAGACCAGCGAAAAGCAGCGCCTCGCGGCGCTATGGACGTACCAGGTAGGCCCGATGGAAGGCGGCACGCAATCCACGGCCAGCCTGTTTAGCAAATTCCCGTCGGGCGATCGTGTCGTGCGACTGGTGCTGCGCCGCCATACCAAATGGGGACAAAGCGTCTTTATGTTCGGTAACGGTCACGGCTTTGTCTGCAAGGGCAACTGCGTGCTGCAGGCGCAGTTCGACGGCAAGCCGCATCCGCTGCGCGCTTTCCTGCCCACGACCGGCGAACCCGCCATTTTCATCCGCGATGACAAGTCTTTCATCACGACCATGGAAAAAGCCAAACGCCTCACCATCGATGCGGAAATGCAGGATGGCGGCAAGCTAACGCTGGTGTTCGAAGTCGGCGGTTACGATCCGTCCAAATGGACCGAAGTGGGCAAGAAATAATCGCGGTGCACTGGTCGCGTGCCGGTGCGTTAAACCGCGTATCCGAGTACGGAGGAAGTGCCATGTCGAAGATCCACGTCTTGACCGCGGTGCTGTTGGGCATGCTGCTGGCGGCGTGCTCGAGTGTGCCCTACGCACAACGCCTGCAGCAGCGACAGCAGGCTTATAGCGCCTCGGCGGGTGCGCCGGTGCGCAGCTTCCGTCTTGTTTTGGGCGCCTCGATCTACTCGTGGGAGCCGCTCAGCGAAACCCAGCTGGTGGTTTATACGCTGCCCAACCGTGCGTATCTGCTCGATGTCTGGCCTTGCAACAATTTGACCTTTACCAACACCATCGGACTGACCAGTTTCGCCGATCAAGTCCAGACGGGTTTCGACAAAGTGCTCACGGGTCGTGGCTACATTCCATGCATGATCAAGCAGATCCGCCCCATCGATCTGGCGCAGCTCAGGCTGGAAAAGCAGGACCAGCGCCATGTCGACTCCGTGCCGCGCGACAACGCCGGCGGGACGCCGCCTCCCTCCGGCAACCATTGAGCGATGAACGAACCGGAGATCTACTGCCCGCACTGTACTTGGCGTCCGTTGGGCACTAGCCGTTGGCTGTGCTCGCACCACATGGGTGGGTGCGGCACGGTGTGGAACACCTTCTGGACCCGTGGCGTTTGCCCGGGTTGCGGCTATCGCTGGGAAATCACCGCCTGTTTGGCCTGCAAGCAGTTTGCGTTGCATCAAGATTGGTACCACTGGCCGGCATCGAATACGCACGATCAAGACCGCGTGCGTGAAACGGAACAACCCGCAGTGGACTAGAGCGTCCTCACGACATGCCGTTGTGCACTCCCGCAGCTCTCATGCGTTAAGCCATGGCAGATGAATCGGAGCATGACCATGACAACGATGCGAGTGATCGCCACCGTATGGCTAGTTGCCCTATTGGCGGCCTGCTCCAGCGCACCTTACGCGCAGCGCATGCAGCAGCGCCAGGATGCCTATAACGCCGCCGCCGGCGCGCCTGTACCCAGCTTCCGCTTCCTGGGTCGGATGTGGTCGTGGGAGCCGCTCTCCAACTCGCAGCTGGTGGTCTATACCGTGCCCAGTCGAGCCTACCTGCTGGATGTTTGGGCCTGCCCGAACCTTACGTTCGCCAATGCGATCGGTTTGACCTCGAGCATCCGAGAGGTATCGGCCAATCTCGACAAAGTGCTTACCGGCCGACCCTATGTCCCGTGCCCGATCATCAAGATCCGGCCGATCGACCTTGCCAAGCTCCAGCTCGAGCAGCAGGCGCAGCGTGAGGTCGATGTGCAGTCGCGGGCCGATGGCGGCGATAACGCGGCGCCGCCAGCGGATCATTGACGCGCATCACTCCTGCCTGCGCCGGGACGGCGAAGAAGGGCTCGCTACTGCAAAAACAGCTTTTCGCTGATACGGGCCAGTGGCTTTTCCAGCGACTGCTGCAGCCGCGGCGGCAGATCCAATGGCTTGAGCAGCATTTTCACCGTCATATCGGCGGGGATATGCCGGCGTAGTAGTGCTTGAGCAGGTCCGGCGACCTTCTGAAACTGCACTTTGTCGTCCTTGTGTTGCGGGTAGCACTGGTTGAACACGTGACGCAACGCAATATCGCTGTCCTCGTTGCGGATCTCGTTGACCCTGCGAAGGATGGCGCGGAAAACCTTGTAGCGCCCCAGCCGCTCATGCTCGCGATAGCGCAGGAACGCCTGATAGAAGTGCTTGTAGTGCCGCACTTCGTCGCTCTTGATGTGATTGGTGAGCTGCTTCAGCACGGGCTCGTCCACGATATCGTTCAGCGCGCGATAGAGGCTGGCGGTGCCGGTCTCGACGACGCAGCGCGCAGCCAGTTCCAGCCCGCGCGAGGGTTCCAGATGCTCGTTCGTGCACAAGGCGCCGTAGTCTTCCCAGAAGGCCTGAAAGCCGGCATCCCAGTCGAACTCGGGCCAGACATATTGCACGTAAGCGGCCAGGGCGCGGCCGTGTTGTAGCTCCTCGTGCTCCCAATGCTCACGCAGCCAGGTTTGCAGCTCCAGGTCGCCGTCGAAATGTTCGATCAGATTGTGCGTATACAGATCCGAGCCGCTCTCGACGAACGAGGCGCCGCAAAGCAGTAGGAAGAGATTTTCATTGTGCCGGACGCGAGCGATGTCGATGTCGGCGAAATTTAGGCTTTCCAGGGTCCATGGCAGGACGGGGCTGTAGTCCACGTGGAGTTTCCTGTGCAGAAAAGACCATCCGTCCCATGACAGATCGGGGACAACAGCATAAAGGGTGAACAGTGAGACGGATTAATGCTAGCCGACCCAAATTGCTAAGGGCGCCTCAGCGAACCACTGTGACGGGTACCCGGGCACGCGCCAGCACGTCTTCAGAGACCGAGCCGAGCAGCCAGCGGCCGAGCGTGCCGCGGGCGGTGTGGCCGATCACAATGTGGTCGATGGGGTGCTGCCGGATCTGGTTGAGCAGCACGTCGCCGGGGCTGCCATGGGTAATTTCCAGGTCCACCAGTTTGTCGGTGTCTGGGGCGATGGCCTGAAGTTCCTGCTGCAGTTCCTGGGTACGCTGTGCGGCCGAGTCGCTCATCATCAGGGCGCAGGCGTCCGCGCCTCCCTGGATAACCTGCAGCACCGAGACGACCCGCACCCGGCCGCCGGCCGCTCGCGCCAGTTCCATGGCGAAACGAAAAGCACGTTGCGAAGAATCGGAACTGTCATAGCCCACTAGCGAATACTTGAGCATGTTTCCTCCATGGCAGGAACATGGACGGCGCATTTCAGTGTGCGCGGCGTGTTGTTAGTTAAGCATCAAGCAGGGAGAAACAATAGACTTCGTCTCCACGTCCTCGTAACACGGGCTTACCGATCCTGAACGTCCTTAGTCGTGCTTGCCTGTTTGTTCAGTCGCTAAGCGGGACACTCTCGCAACGCGGCCTTTATCGATGACCGTAACGCAACGTAAAGGAGAACGTCCATGAGTAAGCGCACCCTTGGTTTGACCGCCGCCCTGTTGCTTTGTGCGGGCGGGCTGGCGAGTTTGCCGGCGGCCCCGGCACAGGCTGCCGAAGCCAACCTGAAGTGCCATCTGAAGTTCAGCCTGGCGGGTTGGTCGATTCTTTATAAGCACGCCGAAGGCCACGGCACGGTTGTCTGCGACAACGGCGAGCGCGCGGCAGTGAAGATCAATGTGGTCGGCGGCGGCCTGACTGCCGGCAAGTACCGTATCGACAACGGCACGGGCGAGATCACCCATGTTCGCAGTATCCAGGATGTGTTCGGCGATTACGCGCAGGCGGGGGCCGAGGCAGGCGTGGTGAAAAGCGGCTCCGCCGACGTGCTGACCAAGGGCACCACGTCGCTGGCGCTGGCTGGCGCTGGCGAGGGCATCAATCTGGGCGTTTCGGTGGGCAAGTTCACGATTACTCATTGATGCGAAAGTGCTCCATTGCGAAAGGCGCCTTGCGGCGCCTTTCGTATTTATGGGGCGGCGTATACTCGCCGCAGCCTATTTCCTCGTGGGGTTTCGTCCATGCGCCGTTTTTCGGTTGTGCTCGTGATGACCTTCTTGCTGAGCCTGCTCGCGGTTCCCGTGTTTGGCGCCCCCACGCAAGGTAATCCGCAGGTCGGTCAGACCGCGCCTGCGTTCAATCTGCAGGATCAGAGCGGTCATTGGCATACGCCGGTCGATTTTCACGGGCATTGGCTGGTGATGTACTTCTATCCCAAGGATTTCACGCCGGGCTGCACCACCGAGGTCTGCACCTTTCGCGATGACATCGCCAAGCTGCGCCAGGCGGGCGCCGAAGTAGTGGGCGTGAGCCTGGACGATGTGAAGTCGCACGCCGAATTCGCAGCCAAATATCACGTGCCGTTTCCGCTGCTGTCCGACGCCAACCGCCAGGTAGCTACTAGCTACGGCGTGCTGACCTCGGCCATCGGGCTGCATTTCGCCAAGCGCACCACGTTCCTGATCGACCCGAACGGCAAGATCGCCAAGATTTACCGCGACGTGGATCCGGAGAAAAATTCCGCTCAAGTGCTGAGCGACCTCGCTACGTTGAAAAAGGCTGCCTGATGCTGATTTCCGGAGCCGATTTGGGCGGACGAACAAAGTCCGGGTTTGCCTGGTGGCGCATGCTCGCGTGGCTGCTGCTGCTGTTGGCAGCGTACGGTGGCGTGCAATACATCAAGCATGCGCAGCAGGTGTGGGGTGTCTTGCAAACGCTGCCGGCCGGCGATGAACAGAGCGGTGCGGCCCTGCACGGTATGCTGGCCTGGGATCTCGGGTATCTGGTGGCAGCGCTGGTGCTGATCGTCGCTTGTGCCGGTTGCATTCTGCGGCAGGCGTGGGCGCGACCGGTTTTGCGGGTGATCGCGCTGGTTTTATGCGTATGGAGCGCCTATCGCGGCCTCCTGCTGTGGCAGCAATGGGGCACGCTCAATGAGGCCGGCTCGGCTTTATCGGCGAATGCACAAGCGTCATCGATACCGAACATGCAGCTCGGGGACTTGCGACGCATCGTGCTGGTCGGGTTGGGGCTGAGAGCGATCGCCGTGCCAGTGCTGCTGTGGCTGGCCTGGCAATTAGGTCAGCCTGCCGTCCGCCTGCAATTCCGGGCGCGCAGGGGCTGATTCAGCACCGGTTCCCATAGCGGGCCTTATCGGTATCGGCCATGGTTCAATCGTGCCGACAAAGCTTTCCTATGTCTATGAATCGACTGCTCGCCACCGCCATGCTTGTCGTTGCCTGCGGCAGCGTGCATGCGCAGGATCTAGGCAAGGTCTGCCATGCCACCAGCAGCTACGACCTCACCGTGCAATCGGATCGGTTGGTGTTCGATCGCGCAGCCCCCTCGCCCACACGCGTTGTACTGAGTCAGGGCATGCTGCAAACCGATGGTCAGTCCGTCTCCTTGAGTGCAGAGGATCAGGACCGCCTCGAGCTGTTCCAGCGCGACCTGCGTGCCTTGATGCCGCGGGTGAAAGCGGTAGCCCAGCAGGGTGTCGGTTTGACCATGAAGGCGATCGACGACGAGTCGGGCAGTCTGAGTCTGGATGCCGACACACGGGCAGAGCTCGATCGCCGCTTGGCCGCACACTCGGCCGAATTGCGCCAGCGCATCGCTGCCAGCCAGAGCACGCACGACTGGCACGGTGACGCGGCCAATCAATACGCCAACCAGGTCGTCGACGACATTGCCCCGCTGTTCGCCTCGGCGCTCGGGCAGCAGGCTCTCAATGCGGCCCTGAGCGGAGATCTGCAGCAAGCGGCCGAGCTGCGCGATCGCGCTACCAACCTCACCGCTGGTTTTCAGCCTCGCCTGCAGCAACGCTTGCAGGCCCTGCGACCCGAAATCCAGGCGCTTTGCCCGGATATCCAGCGCCTGTCCGAGCTCCAGCAAGGCGTTCGAGCCAGCAACGGCCGGCCTTTGAACCTTGTCCTGATCGGTCGATGAAACGTCGCTGAGCGGGTTCGCGGCGGAGCAGGCGGGTTTATCCGCCGCTAAGTGCCGGTCCTGCACCATGGGGTCGTTCTTGATTCGAGACTAGGCAGGAGGCGACACCGTGTCGCTTGAACCCCGACATCTGTGCAATGACCTGATACGCCGCAGCATCGAGCTGTGCGCGTTGTATCGTCATGCCGCCGCACAGGTGAGTGAGCCGGGTTTGCGCACCGTGCTGGATGAAGAAGCGCAGTCACTGACCGAAGTGATCGCCGAATTGCAAGCCCAGATGCGCAGCAACGCCAATGCGCCTGCCACGCGCAGCGGCATGATCGGCGCTGCACGTCAGCGACTCGATGCATGGTTGGTACGCGGCATACCGCGCAGTGACGACGCCTGGATTCGCCTGCTCGCGCACCACGAACAAAGCCTGCTGCGTGCATTCGAGCGCGTCTTGACCCGGGTAGCGCCTGGCGACGTGACGACCGCGCTGCATCGCCAGCTTCCGCGCCTGCGGTCGATCCATCTGGATATGCACAGTTTGGCCAAGGCCGTCGGGCATTGAGTGTGGCGAATCCGCCGCCCGAGGCCTTGGCGGTACTGGCGTTCTGGTTCGACCCTGCAAACCACAGCGAGTGGTACGCCACCAACTCGCACTTCGATGCCTTGATCCGCGAGCATTTCGCGAAAACGACTGAATCTGCCGCGGCAGGAAAGCTTAGCGACTGGTCAGCAACGCCATCGGGATGGCTGGCCTTGCTGATCGTACTGGACCAGTTTCCGCGCAATCTCTATCGCCACGATCCGCGCGCTTGGGCGCAGGACCTTCTCGCACAGCAACTGGCGTTGTGGGGTATCGAGGAAGGTTTCGACCGCCAACTGCCAGCGATCCAGCGTGTGTTCGCCTACATGCCACTGGAGCACGCCGAGAACAGCGCATTGCAGCAGCGTTCCGTCACGTTGTTCGAGGCATTGTGCAACGGCGTTCCGCCGAATGAGCGTGATCGCTACGCCGGTTTTCTCGATTATGCTCGGCAGCATCGGGAGGTGATTGCGCGTTTCGGTCGCTTCCCGCATCGGAACGCCGTGCTCGGTCGCGTCAGTACGCCAGACGAACTGGCCTACCTCGCAGAGCCCGACGCCGGCTTCTGACAACGCACCCGATTCGGCCATGGAACCTGGCCTCACTACGACATGGAGCATGTCATGCGACGTTTTCTTATTTTGTTGGTTTTGCTGACGTGCACTTTCTCCGCGCAGGCGCTGGAAAGTTTGCGCGTTGGGAGTCAGTTGCTGGTGGTCGGCGACAGCGCTGCGCGAGTGAAGGCGTTGCTGGGCAACCCTTCCGGGCGTGCAAAGAGTGCGACATCAGGCAAAAGCAGCAGCTCGCACAAGACGTCGTCCAAGGCTTCCAGTCATCGCAAGGGAAAGCAGGCCTCATCCGCCAAGACAGACAAGGGCGAGAAATGGCAATACTTGCGTGACGGTCACATCACCACCGTTACCATCGTGGACGGTAAGGTTGCGCATATCGAAGATGTGCGACGCTGATCTTCGTTAGCGTGCGCTGCGCAACTCGTTCAGCAGGGTCATTGCATCCCATCGAACGTATGACCGTTCCGCCTCGCGTATCAAGGCAACGATGCGCGCATTGGCGGGGGCACGTAACCCATTTGATCCTGCAAGCGCGACGATCTCACCATTGATGTAATCGACCTCGGTGCGTCGCCCCGCCTGCAGATCTTCCCAGGTCGACGAGCGCGCCAGCGGATCGATCGCCAGCATGCGTGCGGCCATACGGTTGAACAGCGCATCCGGCAAGGACAACACGTTTGGCAGCCAGCGAGCGGGCAGGGTGGTGAGTTGAGCAGGGTAAATGCCGGCCGCATCCAATGCCCGTAAACCTTCGCGCTGTAACAGTGCAAGACAGCGCCGCCACGGTCGTAGCGCCAACTCTTCTCGCAGCGGCAAGCCGCTCAGTGCGTTCAGGGGATTGTTGAGATTGATCAGCAATTTCGCCCACAGCACCGCTTGCATGTTGTCCTGTAGCTGCAGCGCTGTGCCGCTTGCTGCAAAGGCGGGCAAAAAAGCGTCGATGGCAGTAGAACGTTCCACTGTTAGCTCGCCGGAGGAGCCTTGGTGGAAATGGCCGGGTTCGGGCTGGGTGACATTGAACGGCACCATGCCGGCCAAGACGGTGTGGCCGGGCAGTGATGCGCGCAGCTCTGCGGCATTGCGCACGCCGTTCTGAAAGCTGATCACGGGGACGCCCGAAGCGATCACGCTGGACAGTTCGTGCGCCACCTCCATCGTCGCCGCGGATTTCACCGTGACAAGCACCAGCTCGGCATCGTGCGCCGCCTCGGGTCCTGTCTGCACGTCCAATGCATCCGGTGCGATGTATTGCCGATGTCCGTGCAGGTCGCTGATTTTTAGTCCGTGCTCTTTCAATGTGGCGGCGATGCGTGGCCGGGCAATGAATCGCACGCGTGCATGCTCGTGCAGTCGACCGCCCAGATAGTTGCCGACCATGCCGGCACCATAGATCGCGATGCGCGGCCGATAAATCATGCGATGGCGGACGCGGCGGAGCGTCCTGCGACACGCCCTGAAAACAGACAGCCGCCGAGGAAGCTACCTTCCAGCGCGCGGTAACCGTGCAATCCGCCGCCGCCAAAACCCGCGGCTTCGCCAACGGCGTAAAGTCCGCGCAGCGGCTGGCCGTCGTGTCCCAATACGCGCGCCTGCAGATCCGTTTCCAATCCGCCCAGCGTTTTGCGCGTAAGAATGTTCAGTCGTACCGCGATCAGCGGGCCGTTGGCCGGATCGAGCATGCGATGCGGTTTCGCGACACGCACCAGGCGATCACCGCGATAACGACGCGCATTATGGATGGCCATCACCTGGCTGTCTTTCGCATAGGGATTGTCGAACTGGCGGTCGCGCGCCTCGATCTCCGCGCGTACGTGCGCCGCATCGAGCAGCTGATTGCCGGCCAGCGCATTCATGCCCGCGACCAGATCATCCAGATTATCGCGCACGATAAAGTCGCGGCCGTGCTGCTTGAAGGCTTCCACCGGCCCGGGTGCAAGCTTGCCGACAGCGCGTTTCGCCACCTGTCGCCAACTCTTGCCGGTGAGATCCGGGTTCTGTTCGGAGCCGGAAAGTGCGAATTCGCGCCGGATGATTTGCTGATCCAGCACAAACCAGCTGTAGTCATAGCCGGTGCGTCGCAGGTATTCGAGCGTGCCCATGGTGTCGAAGCCGGGCCACAGCGGACCGGGAAGACGTTGGCCGCGCGCATCGAACCACAGCGACGAAGGACCGGGCAGAATGCGAATCGCATGCATCGGCCAGATCGGATTCCAATTCTCGATGCCTTCTACGTAATGCCACATGCGGTCGCGGTTAATCAGTCGTGCGCCGGCCGTTTCGCTGATGCCGAGCATGCGGCCGTCTACATGGGCGGGTACGCCGCACAGCATGTGTGAAGGTGGCGGCCCCAGTCGTCCGGGCCAGTTCTTGCGCACCAGTTCGTGATTGCCGCCGATACCGCCGGAAGCAACGATGACGGCTTGCGCGCGAAACTCGAAATCACCGATTGCGTCGCGCGAACTCGGCTTACCGCGTTCGACGACATCGTTTGCCAGTTGCGCTCCATGCACGCCGACTACGCTACCGTTTTCCACCATCAATCCATCGACGCGATGACGGAAAGCGAACTGCAGCAAACCTTTGCTCTGCGCGTCGCGTGCACGACGCAGAAAGGGTTCCAGAACACCCGGCCCAGTGCCCCATGTCACATGGAAGCGCGGCACCGAATTGCCGTGACCGATCGCGCCGTAGCCACCGCGTTCGGCCCAGCCTACGACCGGGAACCAGCGCATGCCCATGCCATGCAACCACGCGCGCTTCTCCCCCGCCGCAAAATCGACGTAAGCCTCGGCCCACTGGCGCGGCCAATGATCTTCAGCGCGATCGAATGCGGCGGTACCCATCCAGTCGGCCAGGGCCAGCGCGTGCGAATCGCGAACGCCCATGCGGCGCTGTTCCGGCGAATCCACGAAAAACAGACCGCCGAAGGACCAGAACGCTTGTCCGCCGAGGCTCTGCTCCGGCTCCTGCTCGACTACCAGCACCCGCCGGCCGGCATCGGTCAGCTCGGTGGCGGCGACTAGGCCGGCCAGGCCGCCGCCGACCACAATGACATCGGTGGATTGCATAAACGGTGCCCCTGGGTGTGCTTTGAAGCCTCAACTTATCGCGCACTCGCCTGTTTGCCTATGTGCGCTGCGCCATCGTGTCCATGACCGATGGCACGGGATGACGTACGGCCCATGCCGGCGAGTGGCTTGGTGTTAAACCCTATGCACAACGGATTGCATCAAAGCCCATAACGGCCGTTCCGGTCCGTGTCCCTGGGAGGGAACCGCTCATGCTTCGTCATGCCATCGTGACCGCGATTGTCCTTGGCCTCGCCGCCGCTGGCGGAGCGCAGGCCGCGGATAGTCATACGCATCACCTCCAGTGCAATTACAACAGTGATTACGACGTGCAGATCAAACCGGATGGCATCGCGTTCACTCGCGATCACGGCCATCCGGGCGACGTCTTCATACACGACGGCCAATTGCGCGTGGATGGCCGCGCGACGCCTGTTTCTGCAGAGGATGCGGCTCGCTTGCGCGAGTACGAGCAGCACGTGCGCGAGTTACTGCCGGCGATGGCGTTGATTGCGCGCGATGGCGTCGATATCGGCTATTCCGCACTCACGACCGTCGTCGCCACGCTGGCCGACAACGGCGACGAGCGCACACGCATGTTGCAGGAGTTGCGTGACAGGCATACCGATGCGCTGCAGCAGATCGACGGTTCGCTCGGTCACGGCTTCTGGAAAGCCGGCGACGATGGCGAAGCGTTTGGCGACAACATGCAGCGGACGGTGGCCGATCTGGTCGGTAACGTCACGCGCGATGTAGTGCGAGACGCACTCAGCGGCGATCCGAACAAGCTGGCTGCACTGCAGGCGCGAACGGATGCATTGGATGCCACCATCGACAAAGCCGTCGACGCACCTGCCAACAAGCTTGCGCAGCGCGCTGAAGCGTTATGCCCGCAATTCGGCGAACTCGAACGACTGCAGCAGCAATTCCAGTTCCGTCTTTCCGATGGCGGGCGCCTGCAGCTTCTGACCACCGACATGGATGGTTCCAACAAGGCGAGCCAATACGCCGAACGTTAGTAACTCCCCACGAAACGCCATGCTTCCCCGGCATGGGACAGTCGCAAGCCCGGTCCCCACCGGGCTTTTTTTTGCAGGCTCTACGCCAATTCATACCTCGGCTGCTAGGCTCCAAGCAGCTTTGCCAAGGATTGCGCCATGTTCGATTACCTCCTGCAACTTTCGCTCGACGATCTGACCGGCTTTTTCACCCGGCACGGTCCGGCACTGATCGGTGCGTTGTTGATTCTGCTGGTAGGAAGCTGGCTGGCGGCGCGGTTGGCGAACTTTTTGCGGCGCGCGATGAACCGCGCGTCGATCGATCCCACGCTGAGCGGCTTCCTGCGCAATCTGCTCTACGGCGTGCTGATTGCCGTGCTGATCGTGATTGCGCTGCAGACGGCGGGTGTTCCCAGCGCACCGTTGCTTGCCGCACTCGGCGCCGGCGGTCTGGCCATCGGCCTGGCTCTGCAAGGTTCGCTAAGCAATCTCGCATGGGGTGTGTTGCTGATCATATTCCGCCCGTTCAAGGTGGGTGATTTCATCCATGCCGGCGGCATCGATGGCACGGTGGAAAGCATCAATCTCATGCACACCCAACTAGTGCTGGCCGACAACCGCGAAGCTGTCGTACCCAATTCGAAAATTGGTGCCGAAGCCATCATCAATTTCAACCGACGCGGTACGCGGCGCTTCGAATTGCGTGTCGGTATTGGCTACGGCGATGACATCGGCAAGGCCATCGGTATCGTGCAGCGTTTGTTCGAAGCCGATCCGCGCATCCTGAAAGATCCCGCGCCGACCGCCTGGACCGATAGCCTCGGTGAGAGCTCGGTGAACCTGTTGCTGCGCGCCTATACACGCAATAACGACTTCTGGCCGGCGCAGACCGATCTGTTGCGTGCGGTGAAGGAAGGTTTTGACGCCGAAGGCATCCACATTCCGTACCCACAGCGCGAAGTGCACATCGTCAGGGGAGCTGCGGAGTAGGAAATCTTCGCATACGTATGCGCATGGCCTTTTCGGGCCCATTCGGCATGTCCGTAGCGGGTGCCGGTTGCTATGATGGAAGCCTTGCGGCCGCCTCCGCCTCCCCAGCGTGGCCGCCCTTCGCTCTGCAGGAGAAATCATGGCCGACCTCAAAGAAGCCCGCGTCCCTGATATCGGCGGCAACGCCGATGTGCCCGTCATCGAGGTGCTCATCAAACCCGGTGACAGGGTCGAAAAGGACCAGAGCCTGATCACCCTGGAGTCGGACAAGGCCACGATGGAAGTGCCCGCGCCCTTCGCCGGTGTGGTCAAGGAAGTGAAGCTCAAAGTGGGCGACGAAGTATCGGAAGGCGCCCTCATTGCCACTATCGAGGCGGCCGATGGCGCAGTAGCTGCAGCGCCCAGCCCGGCTCCGGCCGCGACAGCTCCCGCGCCGGCACCGGCACCCGCAAAGGTACCCGAGGTAAAGGAAGAGCCGATCCCGCTGGGCGGCCGCAGCGTGCTTCCCGGCAATGCGCCGGAAGGCGATGCGTCGCCCCAGGCACGCCCGCCGTTCGACGCCAAGCTCGTCATGCCGGGCGATGCACCGTATGCCAGCCCCGCCATCCGTGCCTTCGCGCGCGAGCTGGGTGTGGATATCCAGCAGGTGAAGGGCAGCAGCCGCGGTGGCCGCATCGTGCGCGAGGACGTCACGGCTTACGTCAAGCATGCGCTCGCTTCCGGTGCACGCCCCGTGTCGGGTGCCGCTGCCTCGGCGGGTGGCCTCAATCTGCTGCCGTGGCCCAAGGTCGATTTCGCCAAGTTCGGCGAGATCGAAGAGAAGCCGCTGTCGCGCATCCAGAAAATTTCCGGCGCCAACCTCGCGCGCAACTGGGCGATGATTCCGCACGTCACCCAGCACGAAGATGCCGACATCACCGAGTTGGAAGCCTTCCGCAAGAAGCTCGGCGAAGAGAACAAGGACCTCAAGATCACCCCGCTGGTGTTCCAGATCAAGGCGGTGGTCGCGGCGCTGAAGAAATTCCCGCAATTCAATGCATCGTTGGATGAGAGCACCGAGAAGCTGATTCTCAAGAAGTACTTCCACATCGGCATCGCGGTGGATACGCCCGATGGCCTGGTGGTGCCGGTGATTCGCGACTGCGACAAGAAAGGTTTGCTGGATCTTGCTGTCGAACTGGGCGAAATCTCCAAGAAGGCGCGCGACAAAAAGCTCGGTCCGAACGATATGTCCGGCGGCTGCTTCTCGATCTCCTCGCTCGGCGGCATCGGCGGCACCGCGTTTACGCCGATCGTCAACGCGCCGGAAGTGGCGATCCTCGGCGTCTCCAAGGCGCAGACCAAGCCGGTGTGGAACGGCAAGGAATTCGCGCCGCGGCTGATCCTGCCGCTGTCGCTCAGCTACGACCATCGCGTAATCGACGGCGCACTCGCCGCGCGCTTCGCCTCCTTCCTTGCCACCCAGCTCGGCGACATCCGTCGCCTGCTGCTCTGACGGGGAACGATCATGGCGAACACGATCGAAGTGAAAGTCCCCGACATCGGCGGTCACGACCATGTGCCGGTGATCGAAGTGCTGGTGAAAGTCGGCGACAAAGTCGAAAAAGAACAAAGCCTGATCACACTGGAATCGGATAAGGCGACGATGGAGATTCCCTCCAGCGCTGCCGGCGTGATCAAAGAGTTCAAGCTCAAAGTGGGCGATGAGGTTTCCGAAGGTGCGGTGATCGCCGTACTCGAAACTTCCGCCGAAGCCGATACTCCCTCTCCCCTTCGGGGAGAGGGTCGGGGTGAGGGGGCAACCTCGCCAGGTGCTCCCGCTATTGCGAGTGGCACTAGCCAATCACCCGCGAGCCCCGCCCCCTCAACTCAATCCTCTCCCCGGAGGGGAGAGGAAACGAAGGTGCCGCAAGCGGCGGCTCTATCTGGAAGAGCCGCCGATATCGAGTGCAAACTCGTCGTGCTTGGTTCCGGTCCGGGTGGCTATACCGCCGCCTTCCGCGCTGCCGATCTCGGTGTCGATACCGTGCTGGTGGAACGTTACGCCGCACTCGGTGGTGTCTGCCTCAATGTCGGCTGCATTCCGTCGAAAGCGCTGCTGCATGCGGCGGCAGTGATCGACGAAGCCGAAGCCATGGCTGCGCACGGCGTCAGCTTCGGCAAACCCAAGATCGATATCGACAAGCTACGCAGCTTCAAGACCAAGGTGGTCGGCCAGCTCACCGGCGGCCTCGCCAGCATGGCCAAGCAGCGCAAAGTGCGCACTGTGCAGGGCGTCGGTACATTCGTCTCGCCGAACGAGATGGAAGTCGAAACGGCCGAAGGCAAGAAGCTGATCCGCTTCGAATACGCCATCATCGCCGCGGGTTCGCAATCGGTGAAACTGCCCGCATTCCCGTGGGACGACGAGCGCATCGTCGATTCCACCGGAGCACTTGAATTGAAGGACGTGCCGGCCAAGCTGCTGGTCGTGGGCGGCGGCATCATCGGCCTGGAAATGGCCACCGTGTATTCCGCGCTCGGCAGCGAAGTGACTGTCGTCGAATTCATGGACCAGTTGATCCCCGGCGCCGACGCCGATCTGATCAAACCGCTGGCCAAGCGCCTGGGCGGCAAGCTCAAGGGTGCGCACCTCAAGACCAAAGTGGTCGACGCGAAGGCCACCAAGAAAGGCATCGAAGTCAGCTACGAAGGCGACAGCATTCCCGCCACAAATGTGTTTGATCGCGTACTGGTGTCCGTGGGCCGCTCGCCCAACGGCAACAAGATTGGCGCAGACAAGGCCGGTGTAGCAGTGACCGAACGCGGGTTCATCAACGTCGACACGCAGATGCGCACCAATGTGCCTCACATTTTTGCCATCGGCGACCTGGTCGGTCAGCCGATGCTGGCGCATAAGGCCACGCACGAAGCACGCGTCGCGGCGGAAGTCGTCGCCGGCATGAAGAGCTACTTCGATGCGCGCGTCATTCCGTCTGTCGCCTTCACCGATCCGGAAGTGGCATGGGTTGGCGTAACCGAGCGCGAAGCGAAGGAAAAGGGTCTGAAGATCGGCGTCGGCAAATTCCCGTGGGTGGCCAGCGGCCGCGCCATCGGCATCGACCGCACCGAAGGCTTCACCAAGCTGCTGTTCGACGAAGAAACCCATCGGGTGGTCGGCGGTGCGATCATCGGTCCACATGCAGGCGATCTGATTTCCGAGATCGCGCTCGCCATCGAGATGGGTAGCGAAGCCGCCGATATCGGCATGACCATCCATCCGCATCCGACGCTGAGCGAATCGGTGGGCATGGCGGCCGAAGTCTACGAAGGCACGATCACCGATCTGTACATGCCCAAGAAAAAATAACGTTCCTCACAGTGCGAGCGAAGAGACCCGGAGCGATCCGGGTCTTTTTTTGCCCAAATCCGAGCGACAATTTAGCCGTCCAATGTGCACGGAGTGCATTGCGGGTCAGCGTGAGTCGGAACTTTGATGGACGTATATACTCCAAGACAGCCGCGCGATTCGCGGATATAGTTGCGCGCAAGGAATCGCTGGCCAACGGTTTTTCGGCGTTTTATGCGGGTGCCATCGTGGTGCTTGGTATGAATACGATTTGGTTGCGTGTGCAGCGGACATGCCAGGGCATTCGCTCGCGAACCGGCACTGTTCCGATTTTGATGAATTTCAGGACTTCCCCATGAATACGGACCGTTCCACGCCGTCGGGTCAATCCCGCGTGAATCGTTTTTGGCGTTGGCGAAATGCCTACTTGATTCGCGGCGTCGATCATGCGGCCGTTATGGCAAACGTCATGGATGGTGGCGTTCTGACGCCGCGCTACACCTTCATGGCGATCATGTCCTGCGGCATCGCTATCCTTGGTCTTCTGCAATCGTCCGCTGCCGTGGTCATCGGCGCGATGCTTATTTCGCCGCTGATGGGGCCGATTGTTCAATTGGGCTTCTCGCTATGCGTGGTCGACTTCCGCATGATGGGACGCGCGTTGGTGGCGCTGCTGGCGGGCATCGCGCTAGCGTTGCTGACAGCAATGTGCATTGTTTGGCTTTCCCCGTTGCGCGAAGCCACCAGCGAAATTCTCGCGCGAACGCAGCCCACGCTCTTCGATCTTCTGGTCGCGCTGTTCTCCGGTCTCGCTGGCGGTTACGCCGTTATCACTCGCAAGGGAGAAACCATCGTCGGTGTCGCCATTGCCACGGCGTTGATGCCGCCGCTTGCGGTAGTGGCCTATGGTTTGGCTGTCGGCGACATGGGTATCGCCGGTGGCGCGTCCTTCCTGTTCATGACCAACCTGCTGGTGATAGCACTTTCCGTCACCCTGATTGCGAAATGGTACGGATTCGGCACCGGCAACTCACCACAGCACACCGCTTGGCAGGCTACGGTTATCGTCGTGACGTTTGCCGTGCTGGTCATTCCCTTGGGCCTCGCGCTACGCAATATCGGCGAGCAGTCCTGGGCGGCCAAAGAAGCGACTGCAGCGGTCGATGGCTATCTGCACGAGCATGGCGGGAGTATTGAGCAGATGAAGGTGGAACGCCGAGGTGAGCGATTCGCGGTCAACCTGGTTCTGCTGGTGCCTTCCTATCTCAATGGTGCGCAGGAAGAAATTCAGACACTGATCGGCCAAAAACTCAAACACGCGCCGATAGTGAAGGTTCGTCAGACCTTGGAAGCGAGCGACAGCATAACGCGAGATAGAGCCACGGTAGACGCGCTTCGCGTCCAAGTCGATGATTTGAATTTGCAGGTAGAAGAACTGAAAAGACAAGCAGAACCCTGGATCGCTTTGCACGTGAAGAATCTCTTGCAGCAGCCATGCGATGTCGCTGTCGACATGAACAGGCGCAAGATCACCGTCACGCTTCCCGCTACGAGCGGTGCCGACGCCGGGGATATGCGTGCATTGAGAGAACGTTTGGCGCCGCTCGAACCGGGCTGGAATATCGAGATAGCGAAAGCAGCGGCTGTGCAGCCAGTTGCCTCAGACAATCAACCCGTGCCGCAAGCGGCGGATCATTGAACGACGTTGTGATTGCACTTTCGATCAACAGCGTAGGTCATCGCTCGCGCTCGTTGGCGAACAGATCGCTCTGAGCCATAAAGTTGTCCCTATCCACAAAACCCGATAACCCCACGCCGACGAGGCGATAGCGGCTATCGGCGGGGCGTTCCACGCGATCGCGCAAGGCACATGCCACATCGGCCAGCTCGCTCGCTGTTTGCGGGGGGATGGATGGCGTGAAGCTGCGCGTGAGCGTGTGAAAGTCGGCGGTCTTGAGCTTGAGCACGATGGTGCGCGCGATGCGTCCGCCCAGTGCTTCGCGTTGATGCGCAGCCCAGGTTTTCTCTGCCAGGCGGCGGATGTGCGGCTCGAGTTGGTCCAAAGTGAGATCCTGCTCGAACGTGTCTTCGGCCGAAACTTGCAGTGTGAGTTGGTTCGGTTGCACAGGATGTTCATCGATACCCAGCGAAAGCTCGTGCAGACGCCGGCCCCAGCGACCGAAACGCATCTCGATGTCGGCTAGCGGCAATTCACGCAAATCGCTCACCGTCTTTATGCCGAGTGCCTCGAGCTTCGCCTCCATCACTTTGCCTACGCCGGGCAGGCGACTCACTGACAACGGCGCAAGGAAAGCTTCGATCTGATGCGGGCGTACTACAAACAGCCCATCGGGTTTGCGGAAGTCCGAAGCGATCTTCGCCAGGAATTTGTTGGGCGCCACACCGGCCGATGCGGTGAGCTGTGTTTCTTCGCGAATCGATGCGCGAATGGCCTCGGCCGTTGCGGTGGCCGAGGGCAATCCGGTCTTGGTAATGGTGACGTCGAGATAGGCTTCGTCCAACGACAGCGGCTCGATCAGATCCGTATGCCGCGCAAAGATCTCGCGCACTTGCCGCGACACGGCTTTGTAACGAACAAAATCCGGCGGCACGAAAATCGCCTGCGGGCAAAGCCGCTCGGCGCGTACCGCCGGCATCGCCGAGCGCACGCCGAACGTGCGTGCTTCATAACTCGCGGCGCACACCACCGAGCGTGCGCCGCGCCATGCCACGACCACCGGCTTGCCGCGCAGCGCAGGATCGTCACGCTGTTCCACCGACGCGTAGAACGCGTCCATGTCGACGTGAAGAATCTTGCGTGGCGGCAGGTTGGGCACAAAAGTACGGGCGGAGGACGATAAGTGCGATTCTAGGACGTACCGCCGGCATTCGCAGAAGCTATCTGGTTATCGCTACCGTTCTTCAAGCGGCGAAGCCGATCAATGATGTACTCCGCAAAACGTTCGGCGGCGTCGGGACGTATCGCCAGATGCAAGAACGGTTCGATGAACTCCAGTTCCATGATGCGGAATTGACCGTCCACCATCACGCCGTCGACGCGGACATAAGCTTGCTCGCGGTGACCCAGTGCCGCCACGGCAGCCAGTGCCTTGTCCGCCGCGTTCACGATGGCCGCATCAGGAACGGCCTGGGTGGCGCTGCCGCCGTGTTGCTGCTGTACGCGGTAGTCGCCGGCCGCGGGATATTTGATGACCGCGTGGCTGTAGATCCCGGCGAAGTGGAGCAAGGACCACTCGCCATGGCTCGCAATTTCCGGCACGAACGGTT
Source organism: Dyella lipolytica (assembly GCF_030160075.1). Classification (GTDB taxonomy): domain Bacteria; phylum Pseudomonadota; class Gammaproteobacteria; order Xanthomonadales; family Rhodanobacteraceae; genus Dyella_B; species Dyella_B lipolytica. The sequence continues at coordinate 605,259 of NZ_BSNQ01000009.1, read as the reverse complement.
GCACCAGGTAATCGAGGTGCGTGGGAAGCAGCGCGAGTGCCTGTTGAAAATCCGCACTGCCGACCGTACCGCGCAAGGTGTGCCATGCACCGCCGCTCACCGTGGGCTTGATGACGACATCTTGCCCAGACATCGATGGCAATACTTCCGATAGATGTCCGCCACGTCCGATACGGGTTGGGATGATGGGGACGCCTTGTCGTTCCAGATCGAGCAGATAGCGCTTCTCGCTGTTCCAGCGAATCAGGCGAGTGTCGTTGATCGCCGGAACGCCAAGTCGGTCGAGCGACTCCACCCACGAGAGAAATGCCGAGTAATGCTGAAAATAATCCCACATGGTGCGGATCAGCACAGCATCGAACGCTGCCCAATCCACCGCAGGATCGTTCCAAATGCAGAACGTAGTCTGCACGCCAAGACGTTCCAGCACGTCGACAAAATAAACATCGTCCGGATGGACCGTCGGAAATAGCGAACATGTAGCGATGGCTAGACGATAGCCGGAAAGAGACACGGACATGGGTACACCTCCATTGACTGGGGTGGGCGCCCTTGAACGTTTTGTATGGTCGGCCGGCCGAGCGTAGCGGACTGGCGTCCGTCGCAGCACCCCTCGGGGCCGAAGCGCCAGCAAAGCTGTCATGGCGCGTGACCTCGTAAGTATCCGGGCCCTGTATCGAGGCTGTCAACGTGACTTTTGTCGAGTGGCAATGCAACTTTGCGTTGACGGCGGTACCCATGAGGTGCGCCCGATCCGTCAAGGACGACAGTACATAGGGCAGAGGTCATCGGATTTTTGATGCCGACTCAGGTTAATGTCGACACCTATGACTGATGAAACTTCCAATTCCTATGTGCGGCGGCTTGGCGTCTGGGACGGTGCCGCTATCGTCGTCGGTGGTGTGATCGGCGGAGGCATCTTCCGCACGCCAGCGACGGTGGCCGAGCGCACGGCCTCCGGGTTGCCACTGCTGGCGCTATGGGCAGTGGGCGGCTTGCTCACCCTCGCCGGTGTGTTGTGTTACGCCGAGCTCGGTGCGCGACGCCCACAGGCAGGTGGCATCTACATCTATTTGCGTGAAGCCTTCGGGTCACTGCCGGCTTTCCTGTTCGGCTGGACCATGGCATTGATCAACTATCCAGGCAGCGTGGCGGCGGTGGCGACCACCTTCGCCGATTATTTCTGTCGCGCAGGTGGCTTACCCGGTTGGTGGGTGAAGCCGGTGGCTGTGGGCGCGATTGCCTTCATCGTCGGCGTGAATCTGTTCGGCATTCGCGCCGGCGCGTGGATGCAGAACTTGTTCACCATACTCAAGGTGGCAGCCATCGCGATGCTGGTGGTGGTGGGGCTGGCGCTGGCGCACGGACATGTCGATAGTGTGCTTGCCGTGGACACCACGCATCAGGTGCCGAGCGGAGCGTGGATCGGCGCACTGCTGCCGGTGCTGTTCGCCTATGGCGGTTTTCACTATCTCAACGATCTGGCCGGCGAGGTCCGTGACCCGCAGCGCACACTGCCGCGCGCGCTGGCGATGGGCATGGTCGGTGTCGTGGTGTGTTATCTGCTGGTCAATATCGCCTATCTGACGGGACTTGGACATGCCGGTCTGGCCGCTAGCATTGCGCCGGCCGCAGATGTGATGAGCCATATCTTTGGCGCGCGCGGCGCAACGATCATGGCCGTCGGCATCGCTTGCTCCACCTTCGGTTATTGCAGCATCGCCATTGCCGGTGGTGCGCGCGTGCTGCAGACCATGGGCGCGGACGGCATGTTCTTTCGTTCGGTGGGTCGCATCGACTCGCGCTGGCATGCACCGCAGATCGCACTGGCGGTGCTGGGCGGATGGGCCATCGTGCTGACCTTGATGGGTACGTTCGGTCAATTGCTGGATTACACCACGGTGGGCGAATGGCTCGGCCATGCGTTCGGCATCGCCACGTTGTTCTGGTATCGGCGCCGCTTTGCCGATCAACCGTCTCCGTATCGCGTGCCCTTGTATCCCCTGTTGCCGTTTGTATTCGTCACTACCGTGTTGGGTGTCATCGTGGCTACGGCGATCGATAAGCCACACGATGCCGGCATGAGTCTGCTGATTATTGCGCTCGGTGTGCCGGTGTATGCGGTCTGGCGTTATCGGCAGAGGCGGCAGGTCAGATGAAGCGGGTCGCGCTACTCGCAAGCGCGGCGCTATGCGCGCTGCCCGTCGGCCGCGCTATGGCAACCGACGTGGCCGATCTCGCGGTTTCGTCGACGGGCGTGCAGCTGCAGCAAGTGCAACGCGTCGGCAACGTGGAGCACGACAGCCACGGCACGCCGCTGCAACGTTACGCGTTCCAACCATCCAGTCAGCCGCAATTGATCATCACACCTGCTGCTGGCGTGTGGCATTGGTCAGGACAGGGCGCGTTGCGGATACAGGTGCAGAACGCCATGCCGTGGGCGCTCACGCTCACCATCGATATCGATGGTGCTGCGCCGGAACAACATCTGCATGCCGTTGTCGGGTTGCCTGCGGGTCCGGCACAAACCTTGGTGCTTCCGCTGCATGCGACTTCACCACGCGCCTTCGGCATGCAGGTGGGGCCGTCGATGCCTTTTGATGACCAAGGTCATGCTGTCTTCGTAGCGACGACAGTCGAAGGCTCCATCGATTTGGCACAGGTGCGCGCCATTCGTTTGAGCATGCCGGCGCCGCAAGCTGCACAGCAACTGCTGCTTGGCAACGTGGATACGGCGACGGGTGACATGGCGCTGCAGCATGCCTATCGCGGCATCGTCGATCGGTGGGGACAGTACACGCGCGGCACGTGGCCGGAGAAGATCGATAGCGACACCGCTTTACGCACAGCTCATATGCAGGAACGCCGCACGCTCGACGCACAACTGGCGGAGCGGCATGGATTGGACACCTACGGTGGTCGTCAGGCTATCGCGCTCAAACGCACCGGCTGGTTTCATACGCAGAAAGCCAATGGGCGCTGGTGGCTGGTCACGCCGGATGGCCACGCGTTTTTCTCTCTTGGCATCAATGCGGTGGCTGCCGATAACTCGCGCACCTATGTGCAAGGTCGCGAATTCATGTTCGTCGATCTGCCGCCAGATCAATCGCCATGGCATACCTTCTACGGTATCAGCGATAGCCGCGATGCCGAACGTGGCGCAAGCGCAGGCATCGGTGCCAATCGCGGGCGCTGGTTCGATTTCTATGAAGCCAATCTCTATCGCGTCGAGAGCGCCGATTGGTTGACCGTGTGGCGCAAACGCACGCTCGATCGTCTGCAAGCATGGGGTTTCAACACCATCGGCAACTGGAGCGACGATGCGCTGGGCAAGTTGCATCGCGTGCCGTACACCTTGCCGATTTATATCAACGGCAACTTCGGCAATGTCTCCAGCGGTTTCGACTACTGGGGCCGCATGCCCGACCCCTTCGATCCACGCTTTGCGCAGGCCGTCGAACGTGCAGTGACGAAAGCAACGGCACCGTCGCATAACGATCCGTGGCTGCTGGGCTATTTCGCCGACAACGAACTGGCGTGGGCCGGGCAGGGGCCGCAGGGGCGCTGGGGATTGGCGATCGGCACCTTGCGTGGCGAAGCGCGCAGCGATGCGAAGCAAGCGTTCATCGCCATGTTGAAAAAGAAATATGGCGAGCCTGCGAAGCTGGCGGCGGCATGGGGCATCGCATTCATCGATTGGTCGGGTTTGAACGCCACGAATTTCGCCGCTCCTGAGCCGAACGAAGCGCATCCGGCCATAGCCGACGATTACAGCGCGTGGTTGCGTGCATATGCCGATGCGTATTTTGGCCTCGTCGCGGCGGCGATTCATCGCCACGATCCGCATCACCTGTTCCTCGGCGGACGTTTCGCGGCGAACACGCCGGAAGCCGTGGCTTCGTGTGCGCAGTATTGCGATGTGATCAGTTTCAACGTGTATGCCGATCTTCCGCAGCATGGTGTCGATCTCGATGCCGTGCATAAGCTGGACAAGCCCGTGCTGATCAGCGAATTCCATTTCGGCTCCGACGACCGCGGCCCGTTCGGCAAGGGCGTGGTGTCGGTGTGGAACGAAGCGCAGCGCGGTGAAGCCTATGCGCGCTTCGTGCAGGCCGCCGCGCACGATCCGGCCATCGTGGGCACGCACTGGTTCGAATACATCGACCAGCCGGTAACCGGCCGCCTAATCGATGGCGAGAACAGCCATATCGGTCTGGTCGGCATCACCGACCTCCCTTTCGGCGGCTTCGTGGAGGCGGTGCGCAAAACCCATCTCGGCATCGAGCAGGGCGGTCTCAACCCCTGACATCGCCAAGCGGCACCTTGTGGGCTAAATCATTCGCCCGGGCACCGGCAAGTACTTGATTATCCGAGGGATATAAAGATTCGCCCGGGCGGGCACCTGTTTCGCTTTATTTTCACCAAAAAAGGTGAAAAGATGCCAGGCATGACCCTCCAGCTCACCAGCCGTCAGTTCAACATCCTCGCCTTTATCCGCACCCGTCTGGAGCATGGCGGGGAGGCACCCACGCTGGAGGAAATCGGCCAGGCGATGGGTTTGCCCAACGTCAGCGCCGTGCTCAAGCACGTGCGCTCACTGGAAGCGAAAGGGCGGCTGGTGATCGAACCGAATCGTGCGCGCGGCATCCGATTGGTGGAGGAGGCCGACCCGCTGGCCGCCGACACCATGGAGCTGCCGCTGATCGGTCGCATCGCAGCGGGTGAGCCGATCTTTTCCGAGTCGCGCGTGGAACGCAGCTTGCGCGTATCGCGCTGGTTGTTCCGCCTGCAGCCGGATTATCTGGTGCGCGTAGTCGGCGATTCGATGCGCGATGAAGGCATTCTCGATGGCGACCTCGTCGCCGTGCACGCCACACCCGTGGCCCGGCACGGCCAAGTGGTGGCCGCGCGCGTGGAGGGCGAACGCTTCACCATCAAGCGTCTGTACTGGCAGGGCGATGTGATTCGCTTGCTGCCCAACAGCCCCGGCTATCAACCGATCGATCCCGATCCCACCGAAGACTTTGCCATCGAGGGATTGTTTGCAGGTCTCGTGAGGGGCGTCTGATGAGCGCAGTGGTGGCCTTGTCGAGCTTGCTGGATGCCCGGCAAGTCTGGCGCGGGCGCGCGGCGCCCTTGCTGGAGGGCGAACAACCCACCGGTTGGCCGCTGCTCGATGCGGCGTTGCCGTCGCGTGGCTGGCCGCAAGCTTCGCTGTCGGAAATTCTGATGCCGGCGGATGGCGTCGGCGAGTTGCGTCTGGTGTTGCCCGTCTTGGCGAGGCTTACCCAGGGCGATCGCCCCGTGGTGCTGGTGGCACCGCCGTATGCGCCATGTGCGATGGGGTGGCGCCAGCAAGGCGTGAACCTGCGTCGCGTGGAAATCGTCGACGCCAGCGAGAAAGAAGTGTTGTGGGCGGCCGAGCAATGCCTGCGCTCGGGCAGTTGTGCGGCAGTACTGGCGTGGCCGTATCAGGCGGACGACCGCAGCCTGCGCCGCTTGCAGGTGGCAGCCGATACGGGACGTGCGCTGGCGTTCGTGTTTCGCGACCGCAAGCATCTGGCGAATGCATCGCCTGCATCGTTGCGCCTGGAACTCGATGGTGCGCCGCGCACGGCGATCCGGGTTTGCAAATGCCGCGGCGGCAACGTGCCGGCGCAGGCGATTCCGTTCGAGCACGTTCAAGGTTTTCCTCGCGGGGGCCGGAATGCGGTGGCGACAACGTACGTGGTTCATCAGCACGTGCATGGCGCTGCCGATTCAGGCCCCCGCGGGAACCACATCCGCAAGAAGTCCGACGCGTGAGGCCGACCGATGCTGTGGGCCTGCCTGTTGCTGCCGCAGTTGGCGCTGGATGGAGTCCTCCGTCGCCGCGCCGATGACACGCCGCTGGTGCTGGTGGACGGTGCAGTCAATGCGCGCACGGTGGTGGCCGTCAATGCGTCCGCACGTGCGGCAGGTTTGCGTATCGGTCAACGCCTGACGGCCGCCCAGGCATTGCTGGCGCGTTTCGAAGCGGTGCAGTACGACGCGGCCGATGTTGCGCGCTGGCAGCAGTTTCTTGCTGGCGTGGCCTATCGCTACAGCTCGCAAGTGGCTTTGCTGCCGCATGCCATCGTGCTCGAAGTGAGCAAGAGCCAGAGTCTATTCGGCTCATGGTCGGTGATGGAGCGCCGTCTGCGTGAGGATTTTTCCGCGCTTGGCTTTCGTTATCGCATCGCCGCCGCGCCGACGCCGCATGGCGCGTATGTGCTGGCAGGTGTGAGCGATGGACAGACAGCGCTCAGCCACGAAGGCATGCAGCACCTGCTCGACCACGTACCGCTGAGCAAGAGCCGCTTGCCGACGCCAGCGATGGATGCACTGCCGCGTATGGGCGTGCGCCGTTTGGGGCAACTGTTGCGGATGCCGCGCGATGGTTTGCAGCGGCGCTTTGGCGCCGAGCTGCTCCGGGCGATGGATCGTCTGATCGGCGATCTGCCCGCCGGACTCGAACTGTACACGCCGCCCGATACCGTCGATTGGTCGATCGAGTTGTCGCACGAAGTGGAAAATATCGCCGCGCTGGTTTTTCCACTGCGCCGTATGACGAGCGATCTCGCTGCGTACCTGTCCGGACGCGACGGCGGTGTGCAACGCTTCGTGTTGAAACTGGAACATCGCGATCGCGCCGCGACCGACGTGCCCATCGGCATGCTCTCGCCGGAACGCAGTGCCGATGTGTTGTTCGACGCCGCGCGCGGCCGTCTCGAACAGGTGCAGTTGCCCGCGCCGGTACTTGTTTTACGCTTGATCGCCGCCGACTTGCCCGGTTTCGTACCGGCCGGCCGCGACCTTTTCGACGAGCGTCCCGCCCATGCCTTGCCGTTCGAGCAATTGCGCGAACGCCTGCGCGCGCGGCTCGGCGATGATGCGGTGTATCAATGGGGCACGACGATCGATCCACGTCCGGAACATTCGCAGCGCATCGCCGCGCAGGACGACACGCCGCTCGAACCGCGCCCGCGTCCGACATGGTTGTTGCAACGGCCGATTCCACTGCGCGGCGCATTGCGTGTCATTGCCGGCCCTGAGCGATTGGAAACCGGCTGGTGGGACGGCGGTGACACGCGTCGCGATTACTACGTCGTCGAAACCGAGATGGGTCAGCGTGCATGGGCATTCTGTGCTCCGGGCGAACGATCGGGTTGGATGTTGCACGGGTGGTTCGCATGAGCGATTACGCCGAATTGCATTGCCTCTCCGATTTCTCATTCCAGCGCGGTGCATCCAGTGCGCGCGAATTGTTCGAACGCGCTGCGGTGTGCGGCTATGCCGCGCTGGCGATCACCGACGAGTGTTCGTTCGCCGGCATCGTGCGCGCATGGGAGGCTTCGCGCGAAACCAAGGTGCCGTTGATCGTCGGCACCGAAATCCAGCTCAACGACGGTCCCAAGCTGGTGTTGCTGGCAGAAACCAAGCAGGGTTATGTCTCGCTGTGCCGCCTGATCACGCAGGGACGCCGTGCCTCTGCCAAAGGCACCTATCGCCTGTCGATGGCAGACCTCGATGATGGCGCTCCCGGCACGCTGGCGTTGTGGATTCCCGGCCGCGAACCGGATCCGGAACATGGCGCATGGGTGAAGCATACGTTCGAGGTGCGCGCATGGTTGGCGGTGGAGTTGCATCGCGATGCAGACGATGACGCTCGCATGGCCGAACTGGATGCGTTGGGCGAACGTCTGCAGCTCCCGCGCGTCGCGGCCGGCGACGTGCACATGCACGTGCGCGGGCGTCTACCGTTGCAGCACACGATGACCGCGATTCGTCATCACTTGACCATTGCCCAAGCAGGTGCCGTGCTTTTTCGCAATGGCGAGCGCCATCTGCGCCGCCGCGCCGTGCTGCAAAAAATCTATCCGGAAGCATGGCTGGCCGAAAGCGTGCGCATCGCCAAACGCTGCACGTTCGACCTGGGCGAACTGAGATACGCCTATCCCGCCGAACTGGTGCCGGATGGCTATACGCCCATGCAGTGGCTGCGGCATCTGGTCGACAAGGGCGTGGCATGGCGGTGGCCGCACGGCATTCGGGCGGATATCCAGGTAAAGCTCGAAACCGAGCTGTGCCTGATCGAAAAGAAAAACTACGCCGCCTATTTTCTTACCGTGAACGACATCGTGCGCTTCGCGCAAAGCCAGAGCATTTTATGCCAGGGGCGCGGTTCGGCCGCCAACTCCATCGTCTGCTACGCGCTGGGTGTGATGCATGCCGATCCGGAGAAAGTCGACCTGCTGGTGGAGCGTTTCATCTCCGAAGAGCGTAACGAGCCGCCGGACATCGATATCGATTTCGAACACGAACGGCGCGAGGAAGTCATCCAGTACATCTATCGCAAATACGGGCGCGAGCGCGCCGCGCTGGCGGCGACGGTGATCAGCTATCGCGGCAAGAGTGCGGTGCGCGATGTGGCCAAGGCCATGGACATGCCCGATGACCAGATCGACAAGCTCAGTCGCATCCTGGCATGGTGGGATGGCGATGCCTCGCTGTACGCGCGCCTGCGCGAGCAGGGTTTCGATCCGGATGCGCCGTTACTGCACAAAGTGCTGTCGCTGACCTCGCAGTTGATCGATATGCCGCGTCACCTGAGCCAGCACGTGGGCGGTTTCATTATTGCCGACGCGCCGCTGCACGAACTTGTCCCGGTGGAAAACGCAGCGATGCCCGATCGCACCATCATCCAATGGGACAAGGATGATCTCGACGCCATGGGGCTGCTCAAGGTCGATTGCCTTGCGCTGGGCATGCTGACATGCCTGCGCAAATGCTTCGACATCGTCCACAAGCATCGCGGCAAGGCGTGGGCGATCGCGACGATCGAGCACGACGACAAGGACACTTACGCGATGATCCAGCGCGCCGACACCATCGGCGTGTTCCAGATCGAAAGCCGCGCGCAGATGTCGATGCTGCCGCGATTGAAGCCGGCCGATTACTACGACCTGGTGGTTCAAATTGCCATCGTGCGACCAGGGCCGATCCAGGGCGGCATGGTGCATCCCTATCTGCGGCGGCGGAAGGGCGAAGAGCCGATCGACTATCCGTCGGAAGCGCTGCGACCGGTGCTCGAACGCACCAAGGGCGTGCCGTTGTTCCAGGAACAGGTGATGAAGCTGGCGGTGGTGGCCGCCGGCTATACGCCCGGGCAGGCTGATCAACTACGTCGCTCGATGGCGGCGTGGCGACGCCACGGCGACATGGAAGTGCATCGCGAGCGCATCACCCACGGGATGTTGGAAAGAGGCTACACACAAGCTTTCGCCGAACAGATCTTCGAGCAGATCAAGGGTTTCGGCAGCTACGGTTTTCCGGAAAGCCACGCGGCCAGTTTCGCCAATCTCGCCTATGTCAGCAGCTGGCTGAAATGTCACGAACCGGCGGCTTTCGTTTGTGCGTTGCTCAATGCGCAACCGATGGGTTTCTACAACGCAAGCCAGATCGTGCAGGACGCGCAGCGGCACGGTATCTGCGTGCGGCCCATGGATGTGCGCTACAGCGACTGGGATTGCACGCTGGAAGCCGACTCGCGCAGCCAAGGAGGATTGACCCTTCGCCTTGGGCTGCGCCAATTGCGCGGTTGCAGTGAGGATGTGGCGAAACGCATCTCGATGGCACGCCAAGAGCATGCTTTTCGCGATGTCGTCGATTTTTGCGCGCGCAGCGCCTTGGATGCGCGGCATCAGGACCTGCTGGCCGATGCGGGCGCATTGCGCGGCCTGGCCGGGCACCGTCATCGGGCGTTATGGTTGATGTCCGGCGTAGAAGCGCAACTCCCGCTGTTCGGTCGCGAAAGTCCGCGCGAGCAGGACATCGTGCTGCCGTTACCTACGCTCAAGGAAAATCTGGACGCCGATTACGCGCACAGTGGCCTGACTCTTGGGCCGCATCCGCTGAAATTGTTGCGCAAGCGTCTGCGCGCCGCGCGTTTCATAGATTCGCGCAGCCTGCAGAAGCAGCCGCACGAAACACAGGTGCGGACGGTGGGGCTGGTGACGCAGCGCCAGCGGCCGCAAACCGCCAGCGGCGTCACCTTCATCACTATCGAAGACGAATTCGGCTACGTGAATGTCGTGGTCTGGAATCACGTGGCGCAAAACCAGCGCAGGCCTTATCTGGAGGCGCGCCTGCTGGCGATCGAAGGTCGATGGGAGGCGGTCGATGGTGTGAGCCATCTGATCGCGCGGCGATTGCAGGATGTCAGCAGCATGCTCGGCGATCTGGATGCACGTTCACGAGATTTCCATTGAGCCCGCTTATCGCTTCCACGCAAAAACATCTTCATTCGCGGTGACCATCATGCAAGCACTGCTCTTTGACCAAAGCGTGCAAAGGATTGCCGATGAAACGACCGGACCGATTACCTACCAGCCCGATGTGATATCGCCCGCGCTGGCAGCGCGCTGGTTTACGGCGTTGCATGAACAGGTTGCCTGGCACGGAGGCACCCGGATGATGTACGAACGCATGGTGGATGTGCCGCGTTTGTACAGCCATTACGCGATCGACGACCCCTTGCTTCCTGCTGTGCTGGGCACTGCGCTTGCTGTCGTCAAGGAGCAAGTCCAGGCGCCGTTCAACAGCATCGATCTGAACCTGTATCGCGACGAGCACGACAGCGTTGCGCCGCATAACGACAAACTGCATGAACTAGTCGTTCATCAACCCATCGTCCTGCTATCGCTAGGCGCCACGCGCACCATGATCATTCGTCGCAAGATGCCCCCGCATCTAAAGACGGAGCTGGCGCTGGAAGCGGGTAGCTTGTTGTTGATGGGATGGAATGCGCAGCTTCATTACGACCATGGCATTCCCAAGCTGCAGCAACCTGTGGGACCGAGGATCAGTCTGGCGTTTCGTGTGCGACCCCACGCTACCGGGAGCTGGGGTGTCCGCGCTGAAGGCTCGGACAAGTAGCCGCATCGGAGCCGTGTGTCAGGCTGTTTGCAGCAGCGCGCTCAAATGCTCCGGATGCATGACAACAGCGCGGGCGCCGGCAGCTTCCAATTCTTCGCGGCTGCCGAAGCCCCACAACACGCCGATGCCCGCCACACCATTGGCAACGGCACCTTCGATATCGAAGCGGCGGTCGCCAACCATGACGGTGTCTTGCGGCGACGCGCCGAAGTCAGCCAGGGCGGCGGCGATCATCGACGCTTTTTCGCTGTGCGGGCTGGAGGGATCCGGCCCGTAAAGCTTCTCGAAACTGTCGCCGAACGGTAGCGCTTCGATGATGGGGGCCGCATGCCGATGCGGCTTGCTGGTAACCACGGCAAGTTGATGGCCGGCACCTTGCAGGGTGGCGATCATGTCTGCGATGCCCGGATAGATCGCGTGTTCGCGCCAACCGAGCGTGGCGAAGCGCTCGTGGTAATAATCCACCGCGGCTTCGATACGTGTCGCATCGTGGTCCAGCAGCGGCGCAAAACTGTGCCGCAGCGGTGGGCCGATCCACGAACGCAAATCAACCGGCGCGGGCACCGCCAGCTTCGCCAGCGCATGCCGGATGCATGCGGTGATGCCTGGCTCGGAATCGATCAGTGTGCCGTCGAGGTCGAACAAACAGAGCATTATTTCGTCGCGCGCGCTTTCAGTGCAGTAACGGCCGGCAGTTCCTTGCCTTCCAGGAATTCCAGAAACGCGCCGCCGCCAGTGGAAATGTAGGAAATCTTTTCGGCGATGCCGTACTTGTCGACAGCGGCCAGCGTGTCGCCGCCGCCAGCGATCGAAAATGCTTTGGAATCGGCGATGGCATGGGCCAGCGCTTCCGTGCCCTTGCCGAAGGCGTCGAACTCGAACACGCCCACCGGACCGTTCCACACCACGGTACCAGCCTTGGCGATTAGTTCGGCGTAGCGTTTGGCGGTTTCCGGGCCGATGTCGAGGATCATTTCGTCGTCCTTCACCTCGTCCACCGCCTTGACCGTAGCCGAGGCATGCGCAGAAAACTCGGGCGCCACCACCACATCCACCGGCATCGGCACGTCGGCGCCGCGGCGCTTGGCGTCGGCAAGCACTTTCTTGGCGGCCGACAGCAGATCCGGTTCGTACAGCGAGTTTCCCACCGAGTGACCCATGGCGGCGATAAACGTGTTGGCGATGCCGCCGCCTACGATCAGCTGATCGACTTTGCCGATCAGGTTTTCGAGCAGGGTGAGCTTGGTGGACACCTTCGAACCGGCCACGATCGCCAGTAACGGATGCGCCGGATGTTCCAGCGCCTTGCCGAGTGCATCCAGCTCATCGCACAGCAGCGGACCGGCGGCGGCGACCGGGGCGAATTTGATCACGCCGTGGGTCGAGGCCTGCGCGCGATGTGCGGTGCCGAACGCGTCCATCACAAACACGTCGCACAGGGCGGCATATTTCTTCGAGAGCGCTTCGTCGTCCTTGCCTTCGCCGACATTCATGCGGCAGTTTTCCAGCACTACCACCTCGCCTTCGGCGACGTCGACGCCATCGAGGTAATCGGCCACGAGACGTACCGGCTTGCCGAGCTGCTCGCCCAGCCACTTCGCCACGGGTGCCAGCGAAGACTCGGCGTCGAACTGACCTTCCTTCGGCCGGCCCAGGTGCGAGATCACCATCACCTTGGCGCCGGCATCGCGCGCCGCTTTGATGGTGGGCAGCGCGGCATCAAGACGCTGAGTGGAGGTGATACGGCCGTTTTCGATCGGCACATTCAAGTCTTCGCGGATCAGTACGCGCTTGCCGTGCAGATCGAGGTCGCTCATGCGGGTGACGGTCACGTGGGAACTCCTGGCAACTGAGGAAGTCGGCCTTGGAGGCCGGAACCGCATATTTTCCCGCCCGCCTCGCGGCGATGCAAACGGCGGGCTATGCGGAGCGTGAGAGAAGGCAACTACACTGTGCCCAACGTCCCTTCCATGGAGTGGTGTGCTATGGCGTCCGATCTGGTTCTTTACAGCTACTGGCGTTCCAGCGCGGCCTTCCGTGTACGCATTGCGCTGAATCTAAAGGGATTGCGTTACGAAACGCGGGCAATCCATCTACTTCGTGAAGGTGGTGAGCAACATACGGCAGCCTACGCCGCGCTCAACCCCCAGGAGCTGGTGCCCACCCTGGTTGACGGTCAGCGGGTGCTGACCCAGTCGCTGGCGATCCTCGAATACCTGGACGAAACCCATCCGCCGCCGGCATTGCTGCCGGCGGATGCCGCAGGTCGAGCACGTGCGCGCGCGCTGTCGCAGGTCATCGCCTGCGATATCCACCCGATCGGCAACCTGCGCATGCTGCAGTGGATAGAAAGTCAGTTCGGTGCGAACGACGAGCAAAAGGGCGTGTGGGCACGGCATTGGATGGCCACCGGTCTCCGGGCACTGGAAACGATGCTGGCCGGCAGCAAGGAGACGGGTCGCTACTGTCATGGCGATACGCCGGGTATGGCCGACGCGTGCCTGGTGCCGCAGGTATACAACGCACGACGCTGGAAGGTGCCGTTGGGAGACTATCCGACGATTCTGCGTATCGATGCGACGTGTGATGGGCTGGATGCGTTCCGCGATGCGATGCCGGAACACCAGCCGGATGCGCCGAAGGCGTGAATACTCGCATTTCTACCTCTCCCCTTCGGGGAGAGGGTTGGGGTGAGGGGTCATTCTTGCGATGGAGTTTGTTTGTCGGAAAGGTTTTGCCGCTGATCTTTTTCGCAGATCAGCACCTCGCGAGGCTGGCCCCTCATCCGACCCTTCGGGCCACCTTCCTCGCTCCCCAAAGCCGTGACCATCCATGGTCACTCTCCGCGTGCTCCCCGAAGGGGAGAAGTTAATCAGAGTGGCCGTTGGCCACGCTTTTAAAATCCCAACCCGTACGGATCGTTGCCCGCCAACTCCGTGTTCTCCGCATTGCCGCCCTCGGCAAGGCGAATCTTCAGCGCCAGACCGTCACGCGAGTCCGCCTTCGCCAACGCCTCTTCCAGGTCGATACGGCCACTCTTATATAGCCGGTACAACGACTGATCGAACGTCTGCATACCGTCCTGCAGACTGCGATCCATCGCTTCCTTCACCTCATGGATCTGGCCGCGTCGAATCATGTCGCGAATGAAGGGCGAATTGAGCAGCACTTCTACTGCGGGTATGCGACGGCCATCCTTGCCGCTCACCAGTCGCTGGCTGATCACCGCGCGCAAGTTCAGAGCAAGGTTCATCAATACGTTCTTGTGCGCCGACTCGGGGAAGAAGTTGAGAATGCGCTCAAGCGTCTGGTCGGCATTGTTGGAGTGCAGCGTGGCCAGGCACAGGTGACCGGTTTCGGAGAACGCGATCGCCGCTTCCATCGTGTCGGTGTCGCGAATCTCGCCGATCATGATCACATCCGGCGCTTCGCGCATCGCGTTGCGCAAGGCCTCGTGATACGTGTGCGTGTCCAAGCCCACTTCGCGCTGGTTGACGATCGATTTCTTGTGGCGATGCAGATACTCGATCGGGTCCTCGATGGTGAGGATGTGACCGGGCGTATTGGAATTGCGATGGTCGAGCATCGCCGCCAGCGTGGTCGACTTGCCTGAACCTGTCGCACCGACCACCAGGATCAGTCCGCGCGGCTCCATGATCAGCTCGCTGAAAATCGCCGGCAGCTGTAGCTGGTTGATGCTGGGGATCTCGCTCTTGATCGCGCGGATCACCATGCCTACTTCGCCGCGCTGCTTGAACACGTTGATACGGAATCGGCCGGCTTCTTTCACCGCCAGCGCCATGTTGAGCTCCAGATCGCGCTCGAACTGCGGCACCTGGCCTTCGTCCATCAGCGAATAGGCGATCTTCTTCACCATGCCACTGGGGAGGCCGGTGTTGCCCAAGGGGTAGAGTTTGCCCTCCACCTTGATATTCACCGGGGCTCCGGTCGTCAGAAACATGTCCGACGCGCCCTTGTCCACCATCAGCTTGAGGAAGTAACCGATATCCACTTTAAAGATCCTAAAATTTTACGCATTGCATTCAAGGATTGTGCCCGCTCACAATACGCCGTGATCCTCCGAGAGGAATGAGTGATGGTGCACACATTTTCCCCGCTGCAGACGCGCCGCGGGCGCATTTGTGCGGTGGTTCCGGCGTTACTGTTGACCATGTCGCTGCTTGGCGGCTGTGCCAGCGTACCCCCGCCGGATAGCGCAATGAACCAGGCCCAGGCCCAGCTGCAATCCGCCCGCGACGCGGGTGCGGCGGACTACGACCCGGTCGATTTCGGCTTCGCGCAGGATAAATTCCAGCAGGCCCAGGTGGCCGTGGCCGACCGCAAATACGCCCTCGCCGCCGATCTGGCCGACGAATCGCGCGCGGATGCCACGCTGGCACGCACCAAGGCCATGCTGGGCGCGGCACGTGCCCAAATTAAGTCCAAAACGGACGCAAACAGTCAGTTGCGCGCACAAAACGCCGAAGCGCAGTCCGAGAACGATCAGCACTATCAGCAACAGAAAGCCCAGCTAGCCGCCCAGCAGGCGGCGGCGCAGCCGGCCGGCGATAATGGCAATCCTGCCTCCTCCTCGACCGCGCCTGCGCCTGCATCAAGCCCCGCGCTGCCAACCCAGGCGCCCATGCAGCAGGATATGCCCGCGCCGTCGTCCTCGGTGCTCGGCAATCCTCAGTCGCAACAACCACAGCAGCAAGGGCAAGGTTTCCAGACTCTGCCTGATAATACTGGCCAGCAGAACCAGGGAGGCCAGCTATGAAGCGCTTCGCATCGATCATTGCCGTTTCGTTGCTGGCCTTGCTCGCCAGCACCGCCGCCCAGGCGCGCAAGGACGATCTGGACGTCGATCGTCTCAACAATAGCCTTAACCAGCTGGCCAGCGATCCCAACCTGGGGATCTACGCTCAGGCGGATCAGGCGCTGGCGCGCGACGCGATCAGCCAACTGACCCAGGCCAGTTCGCGCGAGCGGCCGCACGCGCTTTACATCGCAGAGCGCCGCGTCGATCAGGCGCGAGCAGAAGCGCAATTGCAGGTCGCGCAGCGCCAGCTCAACCAGCTCGATCAGGAAAACGCGCAACTGCAGCTCGACCGCAGCCGCATCGACGCTACGGCGGCGCAGCAGCAGCTGGATGTCCAGCGCATGCAATACCAGCTGTCACAGCAGGAAACCGCACGCCTGCAGGCGCAAGGCCAGGAAGCCGCCGATCAAGCCGCGCAGGCTCGTGCCGAGGCCGACCAGGCCCGCCGGCTCGCCGCAGCGCAAAGCAAGGTCGCCCAGGCCGCCAAGCGCCAGGCCGAACTGGCTGCCAAAGCAGCCAAGGCATTGCGCTCGCAGATGCAAGACAGCACCGCGCCCAGCGGCGGTAACTGACCCGATACCGGCGCGAAAATATCGCGCCGGTTTATCGGCTTTCGACTACAAACCACGCTGCCATGCGCCTTTCGGAGGGGTTCTTGCGCCTCTTCCGAACGGGGAGTAGGGTCGAATTGCCGCGGACCTCCAGCTTCCGCGGCTTACTGACCCGAATCATGCGCCTACCCTTCAACGTCACTTCACCCGTGTCCTGCATCAAGGGCCTGGGTCTTGGTTATGCGCGTGATTCAAATCTGTTCGCGGGCGCAGTCGTTGGGTGCCCGCCGTCTTACCGCGAGGAGGTTGGATCATGTTTGAAAACCAGCAGCATGACGATGTCGAAGCCTTGATGAAGGCCGATGCGGAGTTTCGTCGGCTTTACCAGCATCACAGGGAACTCGACAGCAAGGTGCACGACGCCGAAATCGGCGTGCTTCCCATCGATGATGTGACCTTGGCAGGGATGAAGAAGGAAAAGTTATACGCCAAGGAACGATTGCAGCGAATGTGGGATAGCCGACAACAGCACCACGTCAACTGATCTGCGCGTTTTCACGTGACATACGGCCTCGGAGCGGAACGCTGCCGGGGCCGTTCTGTTTTTGGAACGAGGGGGGCAGGGAACAAAAGCATCGGCATGCATAACTCGCGCAGTTCCCCGTTATGATTACCATTCATATCGCACACCACACCACACCGCGCGCACGGAGTTTTCATGTCGGTCAACGCAAGCGTCCTCGAGCTGATCGGAAACACCCCCTTGGTGCGCGCCCAGCGGCTGGACACGGGGCGTTGCGAGCTGTTCCTGAAACTGGAAAGCGCGAATCCGGGTGGATCGATCAAAGACCGCATCGGCCTGTCGATGATCGAAGGCGCCGAAAAAGCCGGCAAGATCAAGCCCGGCGCGACCCTGGTGGAAGGCACCGCCGGCAACACCGGCCTGGGGCTGGCGCTGGTGGCGCAGCAGAAAGGCTATCGCTTGATCCTCGTCGTGCCGGACAAGATGAGCCGCGAGAAGATCTTCAATCTCAAGGCGATGGGCGCCGAAGTGGTGCTAACGCGTTCGGATGTCGCCAAGGGCCATCCGGAGTATTACCAGGACATGGCCGAGCGCATCGCACGCGAAACGCCCGGTGCGTATTTCATTAACCAGTTCGGCAATCCCGACAACCCGCTGGCGCACATCCAGACCACCGGCCCGGAAATTCTGCGGCAGATGGATGGCAAGGTCGATGCGATCGTGGTCGGCTGCGGTTCATCCGGCACGCTCAGCGGCCTGTCGAAATACTTCGCCGAAGCGTCGCCGCACACCGCGTTCGTACTGGCCGATCCGGTGGGCTCCATCCTCGCGCAATACATCAATGAAGGTGTGCTCTCGACCAAGTCGGGCAGCTGGATGGTGGAAGGCATCGGCGAAGATTTTCTGCCGAGCATCAGCGACTTCACGCGCGTGAAAAAGGCTTACGCGATTTCCGACAAGGAAAGCTTCCTCGCTGCGCGCGAACTGTTGGCTAAGGAAGGCGTGCTGGGCGGATCCTCCACCGGCACCTTGCTCGCCGCCGCACTGAAATACTGCCGCGAGCAGACCGAGCCGAAGCGTGTGGTCACACTCGTTTGCGACACCGGCAACAAATACTTGTCGAAGATGTACAACGACTACTGGATGCTCGACAACGGCTTCATCGAGCGCGAAAAGCATGGCGACCTGCGCGATCTGCTGATGCGTCCGTTCGCGCAGCGCGACACCGTGGTGGTCGGCCCAAACGAATTGCTGATGACTGCCTACACGCGCATGAAACTCTACGATGTGTCGCAGCTGCCGGTGATGGACGGTGCCCGCATCGTCGGTATCCTCGACGAATCGGATGTGCTGATGCACGTGCACGTGGACGAAGCGCGTTTCCGCGACTCCGTCGCCACTGCCATGATCAGCGACCTGCAGATGCTGGACGTGCGCTCGCCGATCCAGTCCTTGCTACCGGTATTCGAACGCGGCCACGTTGCCATCGTGATCGATGGCGATCAGTTCCTGGGCCTGATTACGCGCATCGATCTATTGAACTATCTGCGTCGCCGAGTGCACTGAATTTCCAGACCGAAAGCTTGTCGAAACGGGATGCCGGCAAAGTCGCCGGCTACATTGGGGCCACGGCCTCGCATTACCCGTCTTAGGAGTCGCCGCCATGTGTGGAATCGTCGCTGCCGCCGCCCAACGTGATGTGGCACCACTCTTGATCGCCGGTCTCAAGGCGCTCGAATACCGCGGTTACGATTCGGCAGGTCTCGCCGTGCTGGAGGCAGGGCAGGTCCACCGTGTGCGCGCCAAGGGCAAAGTGCGCGAGATGGAAGCCCTGTATCTCGCCGATCCCTTTCCGGGCGGCACCGGCATCGCACACACCCGCTGGGCCACGCACGGCGTACCCAACGAAGCAAACGCGCACCCGCATATGGTCGGCCGTGTGACCCTGGTGCATAACGGCATCATTGAAAACTACGTATCGTTGCGCACGGAGCTGCAGGCGAAGGGCTACGTCTTCACGTCTGAAACCGATACTGAAGTGATGGCCGCCCTGGTCGATGTGAATATCTCCAAGGGCATGAGTCTGCGCGAGGCCGTACTCGCCACCGTGCGCGAACTCGAGGGCGCTTATGCCATCGCCGTGATCAGCCGCGACGAACCCGGTCGCGTGGTCGGCGCACGCCGCGGCGCACCGCTGCTGATCGGCGTGGGCATCGGCGAAAACTTTCTTGGTTCGGATGCGCAGGCACTGGTCCAGGTCACCAACAAGATCATCTATCTCGAGGAAGACGACGTCGTCGAGATTAGCCGCGAAGGCGCACGTATCTACACGCTCGACGGCAAGCCCGTCGAACGTGCCACGCATGAAAGCGAGCTTTCCGCCGACGCCGTCGAGCGTGGCGAATACCGCCACTACATGCAGAAGGAAATCTTCGAGCAGCCGCGCGCTGTCGCCAACACGCTCGAAGCGCGCATCGGCGCCGGCGGCGTGCTGCCCAACGTCTTCGGTATCGGCGGCGACGAACTGTTGGCGAAAGTAAAAGGCGTGCACATCATCGCCTGCGGCACCAGCTATCACGCCGGCATGGTCGCCAAATACTGGATCGAAGAATACGCACGCCTGCCGGTCAGCGTGGAAGTCGCCAGCGAATATCGTTATCGCGAAGCCGTGGTGCCGGAAGGCACACTGTTCATCGCCATCTCGCAATCCGGCGAAACGGCCGACACGTTGGCCGCCATGCGCGAATCGCGTCGTCGCGGCTATCTGGGCACACTCGCCATCTGCAACGTGCCCGAATCGTCCGCCGTGCGCGAAGCCGATCTGAAATTGATGACGCGCGCCGGCCCCGAAATCGGCGTCGCCTCTACCAAGGCCTTCACCACTCAGCTCGCCGCACTGGCCTTGCTGACGCTGCATCTGGCCAAGCAACAAGGGCTCGATAGCGCGCGCTACAACGACTTGTGCGCGCAACTGCATCGCCTTCCACGCGCCATCGACGAAGCGTTGAAGCTCGAGCCGCAGATCATCGAGCTCGCCGCCAGCTTCATTCCGCGCCACCACGCGCTGTTCCTGGGTCGAGGTGCACACTTTCCGGTCGCCCTGGAAGGTTCGCTTAAGCTCAAGGAAATCTCATACATCCACGCCGAGGCTTATCCCGCCGGCGAACTCAAGCACGGGCCGCTAGCCTTGGTGGACGAAGATATGCCGGTGGTTGCCGTAGCACCCAACGGTCCGTTGCTCGATAAACTCAAATCCAACTTGCAGGAAGTGCGTGCTCGCGGCGGTGAACTGATCGTGTTCGCCGACTCGGCTGCGCATATCGACGGCGGTGCTACGCGCGGCAGCATCCTGCGCATCGATGCCGGCGGCGACTTCATTGCGCCTGCGGTGTTCACGGTGCCGCTGCAACTGCTCGCTTATCACGTCGCTGTGTTGCGCGGCACTGACGTCGATCAGCCGCGCAATTTGGCGAAATCCGTGACAGTGGAGTGATTTGGCCGAGATCGCGCGGCTTCTGTGCAGTCACTCGCGAGCTGCGAGTGCGCGGTTGACCCGCAGCGCAATCAACGTGCATGCAACACCGGAAAGCAGATACACGCTCACGGCGCCCAAGCCAAAGCGTGTAGATAGGCCCAGCGCGACGAGCGGTGCGAACCCGGCGCCAATCAGCCACGCGAAGTCGGAAGTGAGTGCCGCGCCGGTGTAGCGCAGTCGAATTTCGAAATTCGATGTGACGCTACCTGCCGCCTGGCCATACGACAGGCCGAGCAAGGTGAAGCCCACTACGATGAAA
Organism: Dyella lipolytica; assembly: GCF_030160075.1. Taxonomy (GTDB): domain Bacteria; phylum Pseudomonadota; class Gammaproteobacteria; order Xanthomonadales; family Rhodanobacteraceae; genus Dyella_B; species Dyella_B lipolytica. The sequence goes on along the minus strand of NZ_BSNQ01000009.1, from coordinate 584,616 downwards.
GCGTCCTGGGCGGCTTTGCCTCCACCGAGCAGCCATGGCGCGAACAGCGCAAAGATGCCGATGAGCACGGCTGCTGTGCCGAGCGTCGTCCGTCGGCCGATGCGGTCGGCGATGATGCCCGATGCGATGATGCCGAGGATGCCCGCCATAGCGCCAAAGATCTGCACGGCCAGCACGGAATTCACCGACTGCACCGAACCCAGCACGATCCACGAGAGCGGGAAGATCGAGACCAGGTGGAACAGCGCATAGCTCGCGAGCGCCGCGAATGCGCCGACAAAAATGTTGTAGCCTTGCTTGCGCAGCATGTCGATGATGCCGATCGGATCCAGCTCGCGTTCTTCCATCGCGTGCGTGTATTCCTGGGTCACCACGAGTCGCAAGCGCGCGAACAGAGCGACCACGTTGATGGTGAACGCGACGAAGAACGGATAGCGCCAACCCCAGTCGATGAAGTCGTCGTGGGACAACTGCGAGTGCAGAAAAAGGAACAGCGCGCTAGCGATCATGAAGCCGATGGGGGCGCTGAGCTGACCTAGCATCGCGTACCAGCCACGGCGTTCCGGCGGCGTGTTGAGCGCGAGCAGGGAAGGCAGGCCGTCCCACGAACCGCCCAATGCGATGCCTTGCAGGAAACGGAAGAACGCCAACAGACCGATCGCCCAGCCGCCAATCGTGGTGTAGCTGGGCAGGAAAGCCATGCCCGCCGTCGCGCTGCCGAGCAAAAAAAGCGCGATCGTCAGCTTGGTGCCGCGGCTCCAGCGCCGCTGAAACGACATGAACAGCGTGGTGCCGATCGGGCGCGCGATAAATGCGAGCGAGAAAACCATGAAGGACAGCAGCATGCCGTCCAATCGGTTTTCGAACGGGAAGAACACCGACGGAAACACCAATACGCATGCGATGCCGAACACGAAGAAATCGAAGTATTCGGAAGTTCGCCCAATCACCACGCCGATGGCAATCTCGCCCGGCGCCACTTTCGCGTGGGCGTGGATGCGCCCGAGTTCTTCCTCGGTGAAGCCGGCGGGTTCGCGCTGATCCTGAAACGTACCTGACATCGTCGTTACCCGGAAAAGGGAGGTGCGGCAGCTACAGCATGGCACCGTCTTAGCGTCAAGGCTAGGGATAGGCGTTCAATTTCTCGCGGAGTGTATGAGGCGACTGCGTTCGCCGTTAACCCCCAAACGGGTGGTGACTTAGCCAGGCGCGATCGGTAGCCTTTTTAGCATCAGCTTGTCACGACGTTTCAATACGGTAGGTCGGTCTGCACGCTCCACGGGCTTCGTTTGGTGGCACAGCGCATAGGCAGAATCGTACAAAACTAGGCAGAATCGAACAAAGTATCCACATCATTTGCTTGTGACCCGCCGATCGGCGTACCTTTTCAGAGCAGCACACCCTTTCCCTCTTGGTTAAGTCGCCGGTTATGTCCATCAAGGCTCTCCGAGGACTGCTCCTGATTCCCGTTGCCCTGCTAGCCGGGTGCCATACGGTACTCATGTCGCCTTCCGGCGACTTGGCGCTGCAGCAGCGCAATCTGATCATCGACTCCGTGTTGCTCATGCTGTTGATCATCGTGCCGGTGATCGCGTTGACCTTGCTGTTCGCCTGGCACTTCCGTGCGTCGAACAAAGAGGCCGACTACGACCCGGATTGGGATCACTCCACCATGCTCGAGCTGCTGATCTGGTCGGCTCCGTTGCTGATCATCATCGCGCTGGGCGCACTGACTTGGGTCAGCACGCATAAGCTGGATCCCTATCGTCCCTTGGACCGTATAGCGGCCGGGCACTCGGTTCCCGCCGATGTAAAGCCGTTGACGGTGGAGGTGGTCGCGCTCGACTGGAAATGGCTGTTCATTTACCCCGAACAGGGCATTGCCACCGTGAACGACTTGGCCGCACCAGTGAATCGGCCCATCCAGTTCAAGATAACTGCCTCGACAGTGATGAACTCGTTCTTCATTCCAGCGCTGGCCGGCCAGATCTACGCCATGCCGAACATGGAGACGCAGTTGCAGGCGGTGATGAACAAACCCGGCGATTTTGAGGGGTTTTCGGCCAATTACAGCGGCGCAGGCTTTTCCGGGATGCACTTCACCTTCCACGCCGTAAGCGAGGACGCCTTCGCGCAGTGGGTCCAGCAAGCGAAGACCAGTGGCAACGCGTTGAGTCGCGATGCTTATGTGAAGCTCCAACAGCCGAGCCAGGACGAGCCAGTACACCGTTACGCGACCGTGGACGCGGGGCTTTACGAGGACATTCTGACCAACTGTATTCAACCAGACAGCATGTCATGCATGCGCAACATGAAAGCATCGGATGCCGGCGCTATGCGATCCAGCAACGATTCGACCGGCATGGCCGCCATGCCGACGGCCCATCCATAGTGACCTGCCAGACCGCGTACGGGTGCAAAAGATGCTTGCTCATCCCGACCTGACTCAACTGATTTTCGGTCGACTCACCATCGATCAACTGCCACTCCATGAGCCGATCGTGGTGGGCACGTTCATTGTCGTGGCGCTGCTTGGGGCAGCGTTGCTGGGGGCGGTCACGTATTTCCGCCTGTGGGGTTATCTCTGGCACGAGTGGTTTACCAGCATCGATCACAAGAAGATCGGTGTGATGTACATCATTCTGTCGCTGGTGATGCTGCTGCGCGGTTTTTCCGACGCGATCATGATGCGCGCGCAGCAGGCCATTTCGTTCGGCCATTCGACGGGCTATCTGCCGCCGTTCCACTACGACCAGATATTTACTGCGCACGGCGTGATCATGATTTTCTTCGTCGCCATGCCGATGGTGACGGGCATCATGAACTTCGTGATGCCGCTGCAGATCGGCGCACGCGACGTGGCATTTCCCTTCCTCAACAATTTCAGTCTCTGGATGACCATTTCCGGTGCCGTGCTGGTGATGATGTCGTTGTTCGTCGGCGAATTCGCGCGTACGGGATGGCTGGCGTATCCACCGCTTTCCGATATTGCGGCCAGCCCGGATGCCGGGGTGGATTACTACATCTGGGCCTTGCAGATCGCCGGTGTCGGAACTTTGTTATCGGGCGTGAATCTGCTCACGACCATCATCAAGATGCGTGCGCCCGGCATGACGCTGATGCGGATGCCGATTTTTACCTGGACGGCGCTATGCACCAACGTGCTGATCGTGGCGGCATTCCCCGTACTCACCGCGGCGCTGGCGATGCTGGCGCTCGACCGGTACGCCGGCACGAACTTCTTCACCACCATGCTTGGCGGCAACGCCATGATGTACATCAACCTGATCTGGATCTGGGGCCATCCGGAGGTTTACATCCTGATCTTGCCGGCGTTCGGTGTCTTCTCCGAGGTAACCGCCACGTTCTGCCGCAAGCGACTGTTCGGCTATGCGTCGATGGTGTACGCCACGGTGGTGATCACGGTGCTGTCCTACCTCGTGTGGCTGCACCACTTCTTTACGATGGGGTCGGGTGCCAGCGTCAATTCGTTCTTCGGCATCACCACGATGATCATCTCGATTCCCACGGGCGCGAAGATCTTCAACTGGTTGTTCACCATGTATCGCGGGCGCATCACGTTCGAAGTGCCGATGCTGTGGACGGTGGCCTTCATGGTGACCTTCGTCCTCGGTGGCATGACCGGCGTGATGCTCGCCGTGCCGCCGGCGGATTTCTCGCTGCACAACAGCCTGTTTCTGGTCGCTCACTTCCACAACGTGATCATTGGCGGTGTGCTGTTCGGCATGTTCGCGGGTGTCAATTACTGGTTCCCCAAGGCCTTCGGCTTCAGGCTCGATCCGTTCTGGGGCAAGTGCTCGTTCTGGTTCTGGGTGGCCGGGTTCTATTTCGCTTTCATGCCGCTTTACGTGCTTGGCTTCATGGGTGTCACGCGCCGGCTCAGTCACTTCGACGATCCTTCGCTGCAGATCTGGTTCGAGATCGCGGCGTTCGGCGCCTTCCTGATTTTGCTGGGCATCCTCAGCATGCTGATGCAGTTTTACGTCAGCTTCCGCGACCGCGAGAGACTGCGCGACGTCACCGGTGATCCCTGGGGCGGGCGCACGCTGGAATGGTCCACTTCGTCGCCGCCGCCGAAATACAACTTTGCTTTTACGCCGTGCATCCACGACATCGATGCGTGGTGGCAGATGAAGCAACATCGCTACCAGCGGCCGCTGCAAGGCTTCCAGCCCATTCACATGCCGAAGAATACGGGCGCAGGGATCATTCTTGCGGGCATCGCCACTGTGTTCGGCTTTGCGATGATCTGGTACATGTGGCCGTTGGCGATCATCTCTTTCGCCGCGCTGATCGCCACCGCGATCGGCCATACCTTCAACTACCACCGCGACTACTACATACCGGCGGACGAAGTGGCGCGCGTCGAGTCGTCACGTACGGAGCTGCTTGGCCATGTCTGATACCTCGATCGCCATGGGCAGTCCGTCGGAACCGCTGCGCTTCCATGTGGAGGGCGAGCATCACGTCGAAAACGGCACGCTGCTCGGTTTCTGGCTGTATCTGATGAGCGACTGCCTCGTCTTCGCCTGCCTGTTTGCGGCCTACGGCGTGCTAGGTCGGAACTATGCGGGCGGGCCCACAGCGGCGCAGGTGCTCGAGCTGCCCGTGGTAGCAGTCAACACCACGCTGTTGTTGCTCTCATCGATCACGTATGGCTTTGCGGTGCTCGAAATGCAGCAAAACCGGCGTGCTCCGATGATGGCGTGGTTGACGGTCACCGGCCTGCTTGGTGCGGGCTTTATCGGCTTGGAATTGACGGAGTTTGCCCACCTCATCTCCATCGGCGCCGGTCCGCAGCGCAGCGCGTTTCTTTCGTCGTTCTTCACCTTGGTCGGTACGCACGGCCTGCACGTCACCTGCGGCATCATCTGGCTGATTACGCTGATGGTGCAGGTCGGCAAGAAAGGTTTGATTCCTGCCAACAAGCGCCGGCTGATGTGCCTGTCCATGTTCTGGCACTTCCTGGACGTGGTGTGGGTGGGTGTTTTCAGCTTTGTCTATCTGATGGGAGTGCTGCCATGAGCGAACACACCCAGCCCGTTCACGGCGACGATGCGCATGAGCACGATGACAGCGGCGTCGGCGCCATCCATGCCACCCTGAAAGGTTACATGACGGGTTTTGCGCTCGCGGCGATTCTGACGGCCATTCCGTTCTGGTTGGTGATGAGCGGTGCGTTCGCGAAAACCGGCCCGGCCGACGCCTTGATACTCTTGCTGGCGGGCATCCAGATCATCGTGCACATGGTCTACTTCCTGCATATGAACACGAAGTCCGAGGGCGGCTGGAACATGCTCGCGCTGGTCTTCACGATCGTACTGGTGGTCATCACGTTGAGCGGTTCCATCTGGATCATGTACCACCTCAACAGCAACATGATGCCGTGGACAATGCAGGACGCGCGCAACCAGCCGTGACCAAACATCGGAGGCATGCGATCATTCCCGATCATGCCTCCCGCTGATACTTCCACTGAAGACGTTGTGCGCGGCCCGCGCGGTCCGCTGGGGCTGACGCTGCTCGCCATCTTCGCGTTGTGCTTGTTCAGCGGCTTTGTCGCCCTGGGCAACTGGCAAGTTCACCGCCTTGCCTGGAAGCGCGATCTCATCGCGCGTGTCGATCAACGCGTGCACGCGCCGCCTGTTGCGCCGCCTGCGCCCGGTCAATGGAGCCATGTAAATGCCGAAGACGATGAGTACCGGCATGTGCTTCTGCGCGGTGTCTTCCTCAACGATCGTCAGACGCTGATCTGGGCCGCCACGGACGAAGGCAGCGGCTACTGGGTCATGACGCCGTTGCGCATGGCCGATGGTTCCATCGTGTTGATCAATCGGGGGTATGCGCCTTCCGACTGGTGCGGCCGTGATGGGCATTGCGCAGCCGGCCCCAGCGGCGAAACCACCGTGACCGGGTTGCTGCGCATGTCCGAACCGTCGGTTTTCCTGCGTCACAACGATCCTGCACGCAACAGCTGGTATACGCGCGATGTGCAGGCGATTGCCGCCGCCCGCGGCCTCACCGGTGTGGCGCCTTATTTCGTGGACGCCGATGCTGCACCAGCTGATGCGGGTCAGCCGTCATGGCCTCATGGTGGCAAGACCGTCATCAGCTTTCCCAACAACCATCTCAGCTACCTGATCACCTGGTATCTGCTTGCCTTGATGGTGCTCGCTGCCAGCCTTTACGTGGGCTACGACGAATATCGGCTTCGTCGTTCTGCGTGAACAAGCGCAGTGGCTTCAGGCGCGAGAACCGAAGAACGTCGCGCTAAAGATCGCGCTGAGCACCGACTCGGCGGCGTTGTCCGGTAGCTCGCCGGGCATGCTCATGTTGAAATACTTCACGCCGTCGCACAGCCCCATCATTGCCAGTGCAAGATCGGCCGCCGAAGCGGGCAAGGGCATTTCCATCCGCTTGCAGAATTGCGTGATGAAGTAAGCGATCACATCGCGCTTTTCCAGGCACAAGGCGTTCAGGCGTTGACGAAATTTCGCGTCGCGCACCGAATGCAGCCGTGCTTCGGCCCACAGTACATAACTGGTGTTATCGCCGTAACACTGGCTGTAGAACAGCGCGAGTTGTCGCTGCAGATCCTTGCCGGAAAGATCGGTGTCGAGCAGCTGCTGCAAGCCTTCCTGTACGTCCACGTGATCGCGCTTGAGCAGCTCGATGAACAAGTCGGTCTTGCTTTTGAAGTTCGAGTAGAACGCGCCGCGGGTGTAGCCGGCGTGGCCGGTGATGTCTTCCACGCTGGTCGCGGTCAAGCCTTTCTTGGCAATCGCGACCGCAGCCGCATCGAGCAGGCGTACTCGCGTCTGTTCTCGGCTTTCTTCGCGGGTCAGTCGTTTACGTGGCATGGCGCCATATTACCACGACCTCTGGCACATGTATTTCGATACCCATTTGAATTCAGATACAGTTGTGTATTAGAGTTCATTATCGTATTTCCGGCGGTCGCGACCGCCAAACCCCTTCCATCCCCAGGAGCGGCCCGTGAACGTCCGAGAATTTCCCCAGCCACGCCAACGGATGCGGCGGCGCGCCTGGCTGCCATATGCCGTGGCCGTGCCGCTGATCCTGCTGGCGGCATGCGGCAGGAAAGCGCCGGAATCAGAGGCGGCCTTGCCGGTCATCGCATTGCCGGTGCAGGCAGTCGACGGTCTGTCCTACGGTCGCTTCCCTGGCGAAATTCATGCGCGCTATGAGATGCCACTGTCGTTCCGAGTGAGCGGCCAATTGACCGCGCGCTATGTCACCGCGGGCGATGTCGTGAAGAAAGGGCAGGCCTTGGCCCAGCTCGATCCAGCCGATGCGGGCAACCAGCTCGCCGCAGCCAAGGCGGCGCTGGAGGCGGCCGAACATCGCCTGCTTTTCGCCACGCAGCAACGCGACCGGGACGAAGCGCAGTCCAAACAGAACCTCATCAGCCAGCTACAGCTGGAACAGACGCAGGATGCCTACGCCTCCGCGCTTGCCGCACGCGATCAGGCAAAGCAGCAGGTCGAGCTGGCGCAGAATCAATCGCGCTACACCATGCTGGTCGCCGATCACGACGGCGCCATCACCAGCCGGCAGGCGGATGTGGGCCAAGTGCTTGCCGCGGGGCAGGCGGTGTTCGGCTTTGCATGGTCGGGCGACCGCGATGTGGATCTCGATGTGCCGGAAAGCCGAGTCGACGGCATCGTCATCGGACAAACAGCCACGGTGACCTTGCCCGCATTGCCGGGTCGCGTCTTCGCTGCGCATGTGCGGGAAATCGCACCAGCAGCCGATCCGCAGTCGCGCACTTATCTCGTCAAACTCACTATCGACCAGCCCGGGACGCTGCTGCAACTCGGCATGACCGCCGATGTAGCGCTCCAGAGCAGCAAGCCATCCGGCGCAACGGTAAGCATCCCGGCCACTGCGTTGTTCCACCAGGGCGAGCATCCGGCCGTGTGGGTGGTACGTCCTGCCGATGCGACACTGGAACTGCGACCCGTCACCATCGTCCGCTACGGCGAGCGCGATGTGTTGATCGCCGATGGATTGAAGGCAGGCGAACGGGTGGTGATGCAGGGTGTGCACACCGTCACGGCGGGCGAAAAGGTGACGCCGATAGCGCCGCCGCATCCTGAGGATGCGCCGCAATGAGCAGTAGCGAACGCTTCAATCTTTCGGCGTGGACACTGCGCCATCAGTCGTTGGTATTTTTTCTGATGGGCATGATCGCGTTGTTCGGCATGCTGTCGTACAAGCATCTGTCGCAGTCGGAAGACCCGCCGTTCACCTTCAAGGTGATGGTTATCCAAACCTTCTGGCCCGGCGCCAGCGCGCAACAAGTGCAAGAAGAAGTGACCGACCGCATTTCCCGCAAGCTGCAGGAAACGCCGTCGATCGATTTTCTGCGCAGTTATTCGCGTCCCGGCGAGTCGCTGATCTTCTTCAACATCAAGGACTCGGCACCCGCCTCCATCGTGCCGGAGACCTGGTATCAAGTACGCAAGAAAGTGGGCGATATCGGCACGCAGCTGCCGCAGGGCGTGCAGGGGCCGTTCTTCAACGACGAATTCGGCGACGTCTACACCAACATCTATGCGCTGGAAGGCGACGGCTATACACCGGCGCAATTGCACGACTACGCCGACCAGTTGCGCGCCGAACTGCTGCGCGTACCTGGGGTAGGCAAGGTCGATTACTTTGGCGACCAGAACCAGCACATCTATATCGACATTCCCAACGTGCAGCTGGCTAAGTTGGGCATCAGCCCGCAACAGATCGCACAGGCGATCGATCAGCAGAACGCGGTGGCGTCGGTCGGCGTGCTGACGACTGCCGACGATCGCATGTTCGTACGACCGAGCGGACAGTTCGACGATATGAATGCGCTGGCGGACACGTTGCTGCACATCAACGGCAAAAGCATCCGGCTTGGCGATATCGCCACCATTCGCCGCGGCTACGATGATCCGCCGACCCAGCAAGTGCGGTTTATGGGACAGCCGGTGCTAGGCATCGGTGTCACCATGCAACCTGGCGGCGATGTGATCCAGCTCGGCAAAGCGTTGGATCAGACGACGGTCGCATTGCAGAAGCGTCTCCCGGCCGGTTTGAAGCTGTCGGAAGTTACCAGCATGCCGCACGCCGTCTCGCATTCGGTGGACGACTTTCTGGAATCGGTGGCCGAAGCGGTCACCATCGTTCTGTTGGTGAGTTTGTTGAGCCTGGGTTTTCGCACGGGCATGGTGGTGGTGATCTCGATTCCGTTCGTGCTGGCCGCTACGGCACTATGCATGGATATCTTCGGCATAGGCCTGCACAAAGTATCCCTGGGTACCCTGGTGCTCGCGTTGGGCCTGCTGGTGGACGATGCGATCATCGCCGTCGAGATGATGTCGGTGAAGCTGGAGCAGGGTTGGGGCCGCATGCGCGCCGCTGCGTTTGCCTATACCAGCACCGCCTTTCCGATGTTGACGGGCACCTTGGTGACGGTGTCCGGTTTCTTGCCTATTGCCTTGGCGAAGTCGGGCACCGGCGAATACACGCGGTCGATTTTCGAAGTGTCGGCGATCGCTTTGCTGGTGTCCTGGTTGGCCGCGGTGATCGTGATTCCGCTGCTGGGCTATCACATGCTGCCGGAGCATCATGAGCGCGCGAAGGTGGGGCAGGAATGGTGGGCCCGCTTCTTGCCGCAGCGTTTACGCGCAGCGCGCAGCGCGAAAGCTTCGCAGCCGGTGCATAACGGCGAAGACATCGAGATCTACGACACCGCCTTTTATCGTCGCTTCCGCCGCTGGCTGGATTTCTGCCTGCGCAATCGATGGCTGGTGCTAGCCTCGACGGTGGCGCTGTTCGTAATTTCGCTGGCGGGTTTTGGCCTAGTGCCCAAGCAGTTCTTTCCGAGTTCCGATCGCCCTGAGTTGCTGGTCGATCTGCGTCTGCCGGAAGGGGCGTCTTATGCGGCAACGTTGCGCGAAACAAAGCGTTTCGAAGCAGCTATTCAAGGACGCAAGGAAATCGCCAGCTACGTCAGTTTTGTGGGCAGCGGCGCGCCGCGTTTCTATCTGCCGCTGGATCAGCAGTTGGCGCAGCCCAACTTTGCCCAGTTCGTGATCACCGCCAAGGACGTCAAGCAGCGCGAACAACTGGCGGCATTTCTGGATGGCGAGTTGAAGCAGGATTTCAGCGCCGTGCGCAGCCGCGTCAGTCGCTTGGAGAACGGTCCGCCGGTGGGCTTCCCGGTAGCGTTCCGGGTCAACGGCGACGATATCGCGACGGTGCGCGGAATCGCCGAACAAGTCGCCACAGTGATGCGCGCCGACCCGAACACCACCAATGTGCAGTTCGATTGGGACGAGCCCGCCGAACGCTCGGTGCGTTTCGAAGTCGATCAGGTGAAGGCGCGTCAGCTAGGTATCAGCTCGCAGGACGTGGCCAATTTCCTCGCGATGACGCTGTCGGGAACCACGGTGACGCAGTTCCGCGAGCGCGACAAATTGATCGCAGTAGACCTGCGCAGCATGCATGGCGACCGCATCCATCCCGATGAGATCGAACGGCTGGCGATACCGACACCCAGCGGAACCGCGATACCGCTCGCGCAACTCGGACACGTTACATACGGGCTCGAGTATGGCGTGATCTGGGAGCGCGATCGGCAACCGTCGATCACCGTGCAGTCGGATACGCGTGGCGGTGCGCAGGGTCTCGACGTCACGAACGCCGTCGACAAAAAGCTCGCCGATATCCGCAGCCATTTGCCGGTCGGCTATCGCGTCGAAATAGGCGGTGCAGTGGAACAAAACGAGAAGGCGCAAAGTTCGATCAATGCGCAGATGCCCTTGATGGTGATCGCTGTGCTGACCTTGCTGATGATCCAGCTGCAAAGCGTCAGTCGCACGTTCATGGTGGTGCTGACGGCGCCGCTCGGTCTGATCGGTGTGATTGCCGCGTTGTTGCTGTTCGGTCAGCCGTTCGGTTTCGTCGCCATGCTCGGCACCATTGCGATGTTCGGCATCATCATGCGCAACTCGGTGATCCTGGTCGACCAGATCGAACAGGATATCCGTGCCGGCCATCCGCGTTGGGAGGCCATCGTCGGTGCCACGGTGCGGCGTTTCCGGCCGATTACCTTGACGGCTGCCGCGGCCGTGCTCGCACTGATCCCGTTATTGCGCAGCAACTTCTTCGGACCGATGGCCACCGCTTTGATGGGCGGAATCACCATCGCGACGGTGCTGACGTTGTTTTATCTGCCGGCGCTCTACGCCGTGTGGTTCCGCGTGCGCGCCGATGAGCCGGCGCAGGAACCGGAGGCTGCCGCATGAAACCTGGACATATCATTCGATCAACGCGCGTGACCATGCTGTTTGCAGCGATGGGGCTGGCCGGATGTGCCTTCGCGCCGCCGTCCAGGCCGCCGGCACCGCCTTCGCCTGACCACTATGCCGTGCAGCCGATTCCCGCCGACAGCGCCAAGGCGGACAGCGTTGCGCAGCATTTCAGTCTAGGTGCGCGTGCGGTGCCGGCATGGTGGCGCTTGTATGGTAACGACACGCTCAATGCATGGGTCGACGAGGGGCTGCGCAACAATCCATCGCTGGCCGCGACGAAACACACGCTTGAAGCGGCGCATCAACTACTGCGCGCGCAGATCGGTGCCAGCATGCTGCCGTCCCTCGACGCCGGCGGGCAGGCGAGTCGACAGCGCGCCTTGGGTGTGCCGGAATTTGGGCCACAGACCAACCTCTATGACGTCTATGCCGGCCAGCTCGAGCTGAACTACAACTTCGATCTGTTTGGCGCGACACGCCACGACATCGAACAAGTCACCGCAAAGGTCGATCAGCAGTCCTACGAATTCGATGCTGCTCAACGAGCATTGGCAGCCAATATCGTTATCGCCGCCGTCAACGCAGCCTCGCTCGCCGAACAAGTGAGCGCCAGCGAGCGGCTGTCTGTGTTGGCGCACGAGCAGTCCGATCTAACGGAGCGCGCCTACCGGCTTGGTGCGGCATCGCATGACGATCTGCTGGCCGCGCAACAAGCGGCGGCGAGCGTCGATACGTCGCTTCCGCCGTTGCGTGCGCAAGCCATGCGCGCGAGCCATGCGCTGGCGGTACTGATGGGCCGCACGCCAGACCAGGCGCCGTCGAACCTGACGCTGGCGCAGCTGCATCTGCCGACGGACGTGCCAGTCAGCGTGCCTTCCGAACTGCTGCAACAGCGGCCGGACGTGCTAGCGGCAGAGGCGGCGGTGCATGCGGCGTCCGCGCAGGTCGGTGTTGCCACGGCCAATCTGTTTCCGCATATCTCGTTGTCCGCCTCGTTGGGTTCGGCGGCTTTCAAACCATCGACCTTGTTCACCGGCGCCGCCTCGATCTGGAGCGTGGGCGCTTCGCTCACGCAGCCGATCTTTCACGGCGGGGCGTTGATGGCGCAGCGCAGAGCCGCTATCGACAGCTACGACGCGGCGCTGGCGCAGTACCAGCAGGCGGTGCTCAACGCGTTCCAAAACGTTGCCGATACCCTGACAGCGCTGAATCAGGACGCGTTGGCGCTGCAAGCCGCACAGGACGCCGCCACGGCGGCGGAGCAATCCTTCACCGATACCGGTGCGCGTTATCGCTTGGGTGCGGTTTCCTACCCGACGGCGGTACTTAGCGAGCAGCATTGGCAGAGCGCGAGGTTGACGGAAATCCAGGCCAAAGCCGCCCGCATGACCGATACCGCAGCCTTGTTCCAGGCGATGGGCGAGCCCCCTGCGACCATGCTTGCCCGCTGATTCTCCCCCCTGCTTGCAGGGGGAGAAGCTCGCCCCCGCCTCAGCATTTCAAAATCGCGGCCCTGAAACGTCTTGAGAGAACTGTGACTGTCTCTTGGGGCGATTGCCTTGAACAAACCCAATCATCCACCTGCCGGCGTTCTGGGCGTCGGCATCGAAGCCTTCCTGCCCCCGGGTGCATCGCCGTCGGAATCGCAACGCTTCGGCCGATCCTCATCGTTCCTCGGAAAGTGCCGCATCGTCGTGACACGGCTGAGGCATGCTCTCGCCAGAATTTCACTGGCCCCCATGCTGCATTCGCTACGCGATCGTCAGGATTGGCGTGGTGCCTGGTACAAGCGCGCCGCGTCTGCGCTGAAGTACATTGCGCGTAGTGCTTGCATGCCGCGGCGGCATGGGCACTTCCTCAATTTGGTGTACGGTCATGCAAGCATGCGTGCCTATCGGCAACGCGATCCACGCATGCTGGAGCGTCACATGCACCGTTATGTGAACGCCGCATGGCGCCGGCGACAGCGCCTGGAAAGTCTGAGTCAGCACTATCGATTTACGTTGGCGCAGTTGCCTAGGTCGTTGTTCAACGCGATTTATGCGCAAGGCCACGCTAGTTTGGGAATGCTTGTCGCCAAGGATGGCACGTTGCTGGCGCTATGCCTGCGCCCACCTATTTTCATGGGCTGCGAAGGTGAGCTATGCCTGCAGCTCAATGACGCTAACGGTCATCCGCTTTACCGCATCGTGTTCTCGATCGTTGACGAGCATCGTCCGCGCATCGTGATCGGATGCCTGCAAGGACCCAATGGTGAAAACGCCAGAGAAGTTGTTCGTGTTCTGACCCGCAACCTGCATGGCATGCGTCCTAAGCAGCTGATGCTGTCGCTGGTCTATGCGTTCGCACGGCGCTACGGCATCGAGCAGATCGTAGCGATCAGCAATGCGCAGCATCCCCTGCGGCGCGCTGGACGCCCGCTGCATTCCGACTACGATGCGTTCTGGGAGGAACAACAGGGCAAGCCCGTCGACGGCGGCTGGTATGCGCTACCGTCATCGCAGACGCATAAGTCGGAAGCGGACGTGCCGAGCAACCATCGTTCTGCTTTCCGCCGTCGCGAAGCGCTCAGGCTGCAGGCCGAACAACTGCTGGCCAATGCGCTCGGGCAGCCCGCTTGCCGGGTCCCCGAGTCCCTGGCACCGGAGCGGCAAGCGGCATACAGGCCCATGCAGAACTTCCGTGAAACATTGTGGGTAAGCTAAACACATTGGTTAATGAGGGGATGGCGACAGTGACGCTGTCGGAGCACATAGGCGACATCGAAAAGCTGTTTCGCGAGCACAATCGTGCCTTGATCGCGTTTCTTCAGTGTCGCCTCAATTCGCTTTCCGACGCACAGGAAGTTGCTCAAGAAGCTTACCTGCGCATGCTTACCCTGGATAACCGCGAAGAAGTCGATTCCTTGCGCGGCTACCTGTTCAAGATCGCAGGCAACCTCGCCATCGATCGCTTGCGTAAGCGCAAGGTGCGCAGCGATTTTGTCGCCGCACAAGCGCATGACGAGCCGGTGGGAGAAGCCACGCCCGACCGCCACGCCATGGCCGTAGAGCAAGTAGTCGGCATCCGTCGAGCCCTGCGCGAGCTGCCGCCCAAGGCAAGCCAGGCTTTTGTGATGCATGTGATCGAAGGACGCGACTTCGGAACCGTCGCGCAAACCATGAAACTCAGTGAGCGCATGGTGCGCTACCACGTCGCCAACGCGCTGGCGCATTGCCGCGCGTGGGTAGACGGAAAGGAGATGTCGTGATGACCAAGATGAAACAGGACGAAATCGTGCAGGTCGCCGCCGATTGGTGGGTGCGTTTGCGCGAGCCCGATGCCGAAGGCGAAACGGTCGAACGGTGGCTGGCATGGACCAGTGAAGACGTGCGCCACCTCGAAACCTTCGAACGCGTCAATGAGCTGGCTAGTCGGCTCGGTTCACTCGATAATGTGTCGCGGCAAGGCTTGATCAAAGCCTTCGCGCGTGCTGCTACGCCGTCGCCGCGCTGGCTACCTCTCGCTGCAGCAGCAGCTTTCGCGGTGGTCGTGCTGGCAGGTGCTTACGTCGCCTGGACTCGTTTTGCATCGGGCATCAGCTCGCAGGTCTACGCAAGCGCCGTGGCGCAAAACCGGGATATCACCTTGCCGGATGGCACCCAGGTGGCGTTGGGTGCTGCGTCGACGCTTACTACACACTTCAGTCACGGCCAGCGTCGCGTTGACTTGAGCGGCGGTGAGGCGTTCTTCCAGGTCATTCACGACAATAGCCGTCCCTTCGTGGTGGCGGCAGGCGATGTATCCATCCGCGATATCGGCACGGCGTTCGACGTGCGTCGCACCGGCCAGCGCGTAACGATTGCCGTTACACAAGGGCGCGTGCAGATCGCCGATACCAACCAGACGCCGGGCAAAGCACAGAGCGGCACGCTGGAGGTCTCCGCTGGACAGCTGGTTTCCTACGATCCGAATATGTCGAGCATGACGATCGGTAGCATTGCGCCCGAGCAAGCGACAGCGTGGCGCAACGACCGCCTGGAATTTATCGACGAACCGTTGAGCGTAGTGATCGCCAATCTCAATCGGTACAGTGCGCGGCCGCTGCACATTGCCGATGCCGATCTCGACAAACTCAGCTACACCGGCACCATTCGTACCGACGCCATCGACAGCTGGCTGGGCGCATTGCCGCAGGTGTTTCCTTTGCGCGTAAACACCGAGGCCGATCAGGTGATCCTTTCCGATGCGGAGCACCCGCCGCGTCGCTGAATTTAAGAAGTATGCCGATGCATGCGCCATCACGTTCCAGGTGCCAACGAGCACGTCGCATGTCAGACTCATGATTTGGTCCTGGATAACCGCATTTCATGAGTCGGCTTGCCTGGCTGCCCGCTTACGGCAGCCTGACATTTTTGTTTGCCGCAGGGGGCGCTGCAATGACACCGGCGTATGCGGCGGAGCAGCCGGCCGGCACGCGTTTCGTCATCCCCGCCCAAGCGCTTTCCACCGCGCTGATCGCATTCGGCAAGCAAGCCAACGTACAAGTGCTTACGGCTGGCCAAACCGTGGAAGCCCTGCGTTCGAGTGACGTGACCGGCGAGTTTACCGCCGAGTCGGCGCTAACCCGATTGCTGCTAGGCACCGGCATGACCTACGCGTTTGTCGACGCGCGCACGGTGATCGTCAAGCCGCGTGCCGCGGAATCTTCGCAGCCGGCAAAGGCCAAATCCGCAACCGCTTCCGCAACGGCGACGTTGCTGCCTCCGATACAAGCTATCGGCCTGGTCGGACGCGACGTGGGTTTTATGGCCGATGTAAGCAGCGGCCCGACGCGCACCGTGTCCGACCCGATCGACGTGCCGCAATCGGTAGGCATCGTGACCGGTGGCTTGCTTCAATCGCAGCAGATTCAAACGGTGGCGGACGCTATCCAGAACGTGGCCGGGGCGCAATATTTCGACGGCTCAAGCGGTCTGCCGATTTTTCAGATTCGCGGATTCTTTACCGGCAATGGCATGACCGACGGCATGCCCAACAGCGTTAACGGTATCGGCGATTTTCCTCCGCTGATCGGCGTGGAACGCGTCGAAGTATTGAAGGGGCCGCAAGCCATTCTTGGCGACACCTCGGCCAACAATAACTTCGGCGGCCTGATCGATATCGTGCTGAAAAAGCCGCAGAGCGAACCGCTTCACCAGTTCACTTTTTCCATCGGAGAACACGGCGAAAAGCAGGCAGGGCTGGATCTCGCCGGACCCTTGAACGACAGCAAGTCGCTCAGCTATCGACTGGTGCTGAATGGCGACTACGCCGATGGCACCGCGCAAGGCATGCGCGGTCAGCGTAATCGCTATATCGCACCATCCATCGGTTGGTCGACACCCAATACGACCTTCATCGCCGGGCTGTCCTGGATGATGAATCACATGCCGATTCCCGATCACAGCTTGTTGCTGGATGGCACGGTGTCGTCTGCATCGCCACCGGGCATCCGGCTCGAAAACCCAAACGATCACACTGCGATCGAAACGCGCCGGCTGTTTTACCTGTTCGAGCATCGCTTCAACGACATCTGGACGTTTCGCAGCAAAGCGCAGTACGTGCGCGAATCGGCCAACCTGCAAGATTGGTCGATGAGCGGCATACAGCCCACCGGTGATGTTGTCGCCACGGCGGAAGACTATTGGACGTCCGATTCGTACTACGCCATGCAGAACGACATCACCGCCACGTTCGGTCCGGGCTGGATGCAGCATTCGCTAGTGGTGGGCTTCGACTATTCGCGTGTGCAAGAAGGTAGCTATACCGATGCGTTGAGCAACGGCGGCAGCGGCATGCCATACAACATCTTCACCGGTACACCATTGCCTCCGCCAGCGACCGTGCTTGTACCCAGTGATTACACCGACAGCCGGGTGCCGGGCAGCCCTTGGGCTACGCAAAGCGGTGTATTCATTCAGGACCAGATCGCTCTCGGTACACATTGGGAAGCGCTGTTGGCATGGCGTCGTGCTGCTTACGAGTTGCAAACCAACTACCCCGACGGCGCACCTTGGAATCAGCACAAGGTGCATTGGGTACCCAACTACGGGCTGCTCTACAAACTCACACCCGACATTTCGATTTACGGCAACACGACCAACGGTTTCCAACCCGATACCTTGTTAGGCAAGAATGGACGCCCCTTGCCGCTGTCCCTCTCGCGCCAGATCGAATTCGGTACCAAGTTCGATTTGTTTCAGGATCGCGCGCGTCTGACCGTTGCTGCGTATCGCATCATGCTCGATCACAGTTACGACCTGATTTCCTTGCAACCACCGTATTTCCTCGTCAGCGGGCCTGGCCAGACGAACAAAGGCGTGGAGGTCGAGTTCAACGGGCAAATCGCAACCGGCACCAATCTCAGTGCCAGCTACACCGATGCCTTGATCCACAACCACGATGGCTCGCTGGCCAACAGCGCGCCGCGGCAACGCTTCAATCTGTGGGCGAGTTACGCTTTTCAAGGCAGCTTCCTGCGTGGCTGGGGCGTGGCTGGCGGTGTGCTCGCCCGCAGCCGCAGCCTGGGCGAAACCTCCGACTTCAGCGCTTATATTCCGATTCCCGGGCAAGCCAGCGTGGCGGCCAATGTCTTTTATCGAACGAAGCGTTGGAGCATGACCTTCGGCGTAAAGAATTTGCTCGATCGCAATCTGTACGGCAGCTACTTCGACGAAACTTTCGTGCCATTGCGCAACCGGCGCACCTATCTCTTGAGCGGCACCGTCGATTTTTGACGTCACTTAATGCGCAAGACCCCGAGTCCGGTGGGACTCGGGGTGCGTCGTTCGATTCGCTCGTCAGAAGTGATACGTGCCGGTTACGCTGACAACGTCGCCAGAATCGGCGAAGTAACCGTTCATCGTGCCTGCGCCGAGGATCGGCTGATTGGTCAGATGCACCGGCGTGTTGCTGACGAATTGATGCTGGTAGCCGAGATCGAAGCTCATGTGATTGCTGAGTTTGTAACCCACGCCGATGCCTACCAGTTTACGGGCACCGTCCGGCACGCGCGGGTCGCGGCTGATGATGTTGGTAGGTGTTTCGTCGTAGCCGATGCCGGCATGCAGGGTCCACGCATCGGTGAGTTTGTAATCACCGCCGACGGCGTACAGGAAGCTGTCCTTGAAGTCTTCGGTTAGTGCGACCATGGTCTGGCCGTTCGACGTTAGCGTTAGATCCTTGAAGCTGGACCAGTCGGTCCACTTGATCGTACCGGCGATCGACAGGCGATCGTTGAAGGCATGCAGCCAATCGGCGCTGGCGAACGCCGGCGTGTTGAATTGGGCACTCGCCGGGCCGCCGTTCGGACTGATGTTAGGCAGGCTGGGATTCAGCGCTGGCGCCAGGGCCAACAGCTGCTTGCCGCTCTGGCTGCCATAAAGCGCGTAGCTGCCGCTCAGCGTGTTCTGCACGCGCGAGTGGTAGCTCATGCCGAAGGTGTCCTGATCGGTCGGCTTGAATACGAAGCCGCCGAAGTAGCCGAACGAAAATTTCCGTTTGACGTTGACGTTGAGCTGCACGTCATCCTGTTGCGGCGGAAGCGGCAAGCCGAACAGTGCCTTCGCCGCGCCGTTGGGATCGAGCATGGTATTGAGTTCGGCCTTGGTGCGCTGGCCGAGTATGCCCGCGCCCACGGAGAACTTGTCGTTGACCTTGAACGCCCCCGACAGGCTTACCGCGATGGATTCGAGTTTGGTCTCGGTGCCGAAGTAACGCCCTTGCCACTGTGAGTTGTATTTGCTTTCCAGGCCGAAGGGCACGGTCAGGCTGCCACCGACCGCGAAGCGGTCGTTGATCGGAAACGCCCAGGCGAGGTTGGGGAACGGAACGAACTTGCCAAACCCGTTGGGATTGCCGCCGGTGGTCGGATTGCCGTCCACATCGAGGGTCTGGCCGTGGAACTGGGCTTGGGGCCGGATATCGGTGGCGGTCGCCTGCAGCAACGGACCGGTAAAGAAGGACATGGCCGCGGGATTGTTATAGGCCGCGGTGGGGTCGTCGAGGAACAGCGAGCCGCCTGCGTTGGCGCGCGCCCAGCCGGCCGCGTTGTCGGTCGGAAGCTGAAAGGCGCCAGCCTGGGCCACGACGGGGACTGCAAAGGCGGATACCACGGCCAGAGCCAGGGCGGCACGGGCGCCATAGCGGGTCATGCGGGGCTTGGAATAATGATTCACGTTTTTCTTCTCCTCTGACGGCGGTAAACGGACACGACGCGAAGTTTCTGTAAAGGACGTGATGGAAATGTAGATGCCGATGGCCATGAATCTGACATCTGTCTTAACGATAGCATCACAGACGCACGAAGAAAGCAGGTTACCTCGCCACCCGAAGCCACCCGGCAGGGATTGGTAAGTAGAGGGTGTGGCAAGGGCTGCGAGGGGTCCCCTCCGTTGTTTTTGCAGGTCATCGACGCTAAATCGCCGTATGGAATCCATTCACGCGCTTTTGATCGATGCAAATGGGGATGCAAACGATGCGCGCGTCATTTGGATCGGAGTATTTGCAGCAAAACGTGCTGCCGCTGTGCGAGCTGTTTCGGTGTGCGTTGCAACAGCACGAAGGCGCCTCCTGGTTTTCCAGGAGGCGCCTTTTTTGAACGGTGTTACGTGTATTACTTCGACAGCGATGGATGCGCGGTGAAGACGTCACTGCCGAAGGTGCGCAGGTGCTTGGCACCTGCGTAGCCAAGGTGCTCCAGTCCGAAGAAGTCTTCGATACTGCGCAACAGGTTGTAATGGTTATAGGGCACGGTAGACGTTGTGCCGGGTGCGATGAACGGCGAAATCAGTACTGCGCCGATCTGCCCACCGCCCGGACCGTACTGACCCGGTTGCGGACCGCCAGGCAGCCCCTTCTCGTTGCAGCAGGCTACGGCGTCGGTGCCTTCGTCGAACGTGATGACCAGCAAGCCGTCTTTCTGGAACGCGGGTGAATTGAGAATGCGCGGCACCCAGGTGCGCAGGAAGGCATCGGCAGAAATCAGGCCGCCTTGTTCACCGTTCTGGCACGGGGCGTCATGGCCGTCGTGGCAAAGATTTGGCGTGATGTAGACGTAGTTCGGCGTGGTATCGATGTGTGCGAGATCATTCGTCAGCGCGTCCAAATTCACGACGTGGGTACCGCAGTAGTTCGTATCGTCGATGATCGAATGAAAGTAGACGAATGGGTTGTGCTTGGCGGCGTACTGATCTTTTGGAGTGGCATGGCGTGTCGGATCGTCAGCGCCAATGGCTACATGCCCGCAGGTGGCCGATTCGCGCGAAGGATCAGCTCCCATGTCCTCCATGTAAGCCTTCCAGCTCAGGCCGGCGGTGGTGAGTTGATCGGCGATGGTCGGCACATTCTTGGGGTAAACGCAGCCCGAGCCCGGCCATTGTCCGTTCGCATCGGGCTTGGTCGCCGTGGCCACAAACTCGCTGTAGATGGTGCAGTCGTTCTGCGTGGCGGCATTGGGTGCCTGCCCGCTGATCATCGCAACGTAGTTGTCCAGGCTGTAATGGCCGATACCGTAATAGTGGGGCAGCAGAGCGCCTTGCTTGGGAAGCTCATGTGCCAGATAGGGTGCGAGCGAGTTCTGGCCGAAGGTCACCGCATACGATTCGTTCTCGAGCACGATGATGAAGACGTGACGCACTGGAGCGGTACCGGACGTCGATGCGGCCAGACATGCGGTCGATACGCACAGCATCACGACCAGGGCGACGAGGCGGGGAATGATTCGCGCCAGCGCATGGCGTGAACCGGTATCGGTGGAGACGTAAGAAAACATCCGCGGGTTCCTTTAGCAAGAACTGCCGTGCGTGATGCGCGGCAGTGTTGTCCGGCTATTGCAGCCTTGCTTCGCGACAGGATCAAGTCGCATGGATGTCAGTGTAAGACGGCGCGGATCAGGCACGCCCGTAGACGTCGTCGAAGCGGACGATATCGTCCTCGCCCAGATAGCTGCCGGATTGCACTTCGATCAGCTCCAAAGGCACTTTGCCCGGGTTGCGCAGGCGATGGACGCTACCCAGCGGGATATAGGTGCTCTGGTTTTCACCCAACAAGAACACCTTGTCGTCGCAGGTAACCTCGGCGGTGCCCGACACGACGATCCAGTGCTCGGCGCGGTGATGGTGCTTCTGCAGGCTAAGGCTGGCACCCGGCTTCACCACGATGCGCTTTACCTGGAAGCGGCTGCCGGCCTCGAGCGAGTCGTAGCTGCCCCACGGGCGATGCACCACGCGATGGAAGGAATGTTCGGTGCGACCGGAGGCCTTCAATTGGTCAACCACTTTCTTGACGTCCTGCGCGGCATCGCGGTGCGCGACCAGCGTGGCATCCGGCGTGCTGACCACGATCAGATCGTCCACGCCGACGGTGGCGATCATGTGGCGGTCGTGCGAACGGAGCAGAGAATTGCGCGTATTGATCGCCAAGGTGTCGCCTTCGCGTTGGTTGCCTTGCTCGTCGTGCTTACCGGATAACCACAAGGCTGACCACGAGCCGATATCGCTCCACGCGCAGCTGACCGGGATCACCGCGGCGCGGGTAGTTTTTTCCATCACGGCGTAGTCGATGGAGTTGTCCGGCACCTTGACGAAAGCCTCCTTGTCCACGCGCACGAAATCCAGGTCGCTGCGTCCAGTGGCATAGGCTTCGCGCACCGCGGCAAGCATGTCGGGGGCGTGCTGGCCAAGTTCTTCCAGGTAACGGGCGGCCTTGAACAGGAACATGCCCGAGTTCCAATCGTAGCCACCGTCCTTCAGATAGCTCTGAGCCGTGGGCTGGTCCGGCTTCTCGACAAACTGCTCGACCCGGAAAGCCGCGCCGCCGATCGACTCGGCCCGGCGGATGTAGCCGAAACCGGTCTCGGGCCGGTCCGGCCGAATGCCGAACGTCACTAGCCAGCCTTGGCGAGCGGCAGGCAATGCCTGTTGCACTGCAGCAGTAAAGCTCTCTGCATCACCAATCAAATGGTCGGCCGGCAATACCAACAGCAAGGCCTCGGCATCGTGCTCCAGAGCCTTCAGTGCACCAAGAGCAATCGCCGGCGCTGTATTGCGGGGTAACGGTTCCAGCACGATGGTGGCGCCCTGCACGTGCAGGTCCAGTAACTGGTCCGCCGCCAGGAATCGATGGTCCTCGCTGGCGACCACGATGGGGGCGGCTACGTCCGGCAGCTGTTGCGTACGGACTACCGTCTGCTGGAAAAGCGTGCCGTCACCGCTAATGGAAAGAAACTGCTTGGGTAAGTTCCGGCGCGAGACAGGCCAAAGGCGAGTGCCACTACCACCGCTGAGAATAAGGGGGATCAACATGTCTTAAGGGACCAGTGCGCAGAGTGCCCGAGGATGTGGCTCAGATCGTGTGCCAATCCCGATAAGCATAGCCGAATTGCTGCTGTAAGCCGGAGTTGCCGGGTGCGAGCCAGACCATACGGTGGGCCGGTGTCGGTAACTCGGACGTAGTGATGGATGCCGGTCTGTGGTATCCCTGCAATCGGGCTCGTGGACGATCGAGCCGGCAAGGCCGCACAGCGCTATATGACTGCCGGCGACGAGAGACTGCGATCTACAAATCCTGCTTTTGCGCCATATGGACGCCACAAAGATGGAGACAGTGGGGGCGGTTCAAGTCGGTAGATAGTTTGCCATTGATCGGTGAGTATGGCGTGAGATGCGGTTGACGTAACGGGTAGCGGCACGGAGATGCCGGCAATCCCGATAGGGGAATAAATATGCAGAATGCTGGAATTTCGTTTTTGGGGCGTGTGTGGATAAGACGGGGTGTTTTCTGGGAACTCATCAAACGTGATATTGCCGGGCGTTACAGCGGTTCGTTTCTCGGCTTGCTATGGTCGTTCCTGAATCCTTTGCTGATGCTCGCGGTGTACACCCTGGCATTTCGCGAATTTCTGGGCATGCGTTGGCCCGACATGGCCACGGGGGCGGATTTCTCGCTGATGATTTTTGCAGGCATGATCGTCCATACGTTGATGGCCGAATGCATTGCACGAGCACCCACGAGCATTGTCGGCAACGTGAATCTGGTAAAGCGCGTCGTGTTTCCCGTCGCACTGTTGCCGTGCGTCACGGTTGTTTCGGCACTATTCAATGCAGGGCTCAGCATGTCGGTGCTGTTGCTGTTCGTATTGGTTTCGCATCATTCGCTTTCGCCCAATCTCTTGTATTTGCCGTTCCTGTTTGCGCCTTACGCTTTGTTGTTATGCGGAGTGAGCTGGTTGATGGCCTCGCTGGGCGTTTTCGTTCGCGATATCGCGCAGCTGGCGGGCATCATCACCACGATGCTGATGTTCCTGAGTCCGGTCTTCTATCCGGCCTCATCGCTTCACGAGCCCTATAGCACGTGGTTGCGGTATAACCCGCTGACTTTGATCATCGAGCAGACTCGAGGTGTGGTGCTGTTCGGTCGCGCACCTGACTGGCATGCCTTGAGTCTCTATACCGTGATCGCGCTGGCTGCGTTGTTGTTCGGATACGGCTGGTTCCACCGAACGCAGGACGGGTTCGCTGATGTCCTCTGAGCCGATCATGTCCGGAGCGACTGCCGGAGAGACCGCGATAAGCGTCAGAAACCTGGGCAAGTGCTACCAGCTATACGACAAGCCGATTCATCGCATGCTGCAGAGTCTGATCGGTGATCGACATCGGTTCTATCGAGAATTTTGGGCACTCCGCGATGTCGGCTTTGAAGTAAGGCGTGGTGAGACGCTAGGCATCGTCGGCCGCAACGGTGCCGGCAAATCCACCTTACTGCAGCTGATCGCCGGCACGCTCAAGCCGAGCGAGGGTAAGGCAACGACCCATGGCCGTGTCGCTGCCTTGTTGGAGTTGGGTAGCGGCTTCAATCCGGAATTCACCGGTCGCCAGAACGTCTACCTGAATGCGTCCATCCTTGGACTTACCCGCAACGAAATCGACGCTCGTATCGATGACATTCTCGCCTACGCGGAAATTGGTGATTTCGTCGATCAGCCGACTCGCAACTATTCCACTGGCATGGTCATGCGACTCGCATTTGCGGTGGTGACCCATGTCGATGCGGACATCCTGATCGTCGACGAGGCGCTGGCTGTTGGCGACGCTTTTTTCATGCAGAAATGCATGCGTTACCTGCGCGACTTCAAAAAACGCGGCACGATGCTTTTCGTCAGCCACGACGGCGGAGCCGTGACCAGTCTTTGTGATCGCGCCATCTGGCTGGAGCGCGGTTGTGTACAGCGTATCGGCGAGGCGCGCGTGGTCATGGATGCATATCTGGAAGCTTCCTTGATCGAACGCCAAGGCGGGGTCGGAGCGCGCAATGGTGCCAAAACACGATGGCAACCAAGAAAGATAGAGCGGCACATCAATCCACGACAGGAGCTGCTGGACCGTTCGATACTGCGCAACGATATTCTGCTTTTTCCTTTCAAGCCCGATGTTGAAAGCTTCGGCGAATACAAGGCGCGGGTTACTCACGTCGCTTTTTGCGACGAGTCGAGGCAGGCCGTAGCCATGGTGCTGGCAGGGGAGCAGGTGACCTTGGAGATCGAACTTCTGGCTGAGCAGGATATGGACAATGTCATTGTCGGCTTTTACATCAAGGACCGGCTTGGTCAGTTGCTATTCGGCGACAACACCGTTCTGAGTCATACGGACGATTTCGCCGTTTCTGCAGGGGAGACATTCCAGGCGCGATTTCGCTTCGAGATGCCGCGCCTTGGCGCGGCCGATTATTTCGTCACGGTCGGTGTGGCGGAAGGAACACAGGAGCAGCACGTGATACAGCACTGGCTGCACGAAGCGCTTCGGATTACCGCGAGCGGTGGCGGATACGCGACGGGCCTAGTCGGTGTCCCGATGCATGAGATCACGCTGGAGCGAATCAACGATGAGTCGTGATTTCCGTCTGGAAGAACACCCTGTTGTGCTGATGACACCCAGTGTGGTCCCTCCGTTCGGTTGGGTGGGTCATATCCCGTTTGCTTATCTGGCGGTGGACCTCCTGAGGCCCGCTTGCATCGTTGAGTTGGGTACTCATTCGGGCAATTCGTATCTGGCCATGTGTCAGGCGGTGCGCATGTTGGCGTTGCCCTCGCGGTGTTTCGCCATCGATACCTGGCAGGGCGATTCGCATGCGAGCCATTACACCGATCAAGTGTATCAATCGCTTCGTGCTCGGCACGATCCACGCTACGGGGACTTCTCGCAGCTGCTCAGAAGCCGTTTCGATGACGCGCTTGAACATTTCGCCGATCACAGCGTCGATTTACTTCATATCGACGGCCTGCATACGTATGAAGCGGTCAAACACGACTTCGAAACATGGCTGCCGAAACTCAGTGACAAGGCTGTTGTGTTGTTGCATGACACAGCCGTGGTAGAGCGCGGGTTCGGTGTCCGAGGATTTTTCGAAGAACTATCGCAGCGCTATCCATGCTTTGAATTTGTGCACAGCAATGGGCTCGGAGTGGTCGCGGTAGGCGCGAATGTGCCTGAACCTTTCATGGCTTTCCTGCAGCAAGGTCAGACGAATCCAGCTGCGCTGCGTGCATTTTTTGAGGCGCTAGCTTCCAATCTAGTGGACGCGAATGGTCATGCACGAGGTGGTATCCACGAGCCGCAGCCGGTGGTTTGTCATCTTTATTATCGCGGCAGCGATGAGTCATACGATGATGCGCGCAGGGTCTCCGCCGAAGTAGATGCCTCCGAGGGTCTATTGGACGTTCAATTTCAACTGCCGCCCGGCATTTCTCCAGCATATTTGCGGATTGACCCAGCCGACTTCCCCGGTGTGTACGGCTTGCAGCAAGTTCGCTTGCAGGTAGGCGATGCCGGTCCATCCAAACGGTTGGAGCGATTAGAAGAGCGCCTTGGTCATGTAGAGGGTGAATTGCTGCCGCGCATAGGCTCGCAATGCGTACGCTTCGCGAGCTTCGGCAACGATCCATATATCGAATTTGAAGTAGGCAGCGCGCTGGACGACACCGTCGGTGGAGCCGCTGTGGACGTCACTGCGCGGGTTGAGTATGAAATAGTAATTACTGAGCCATCTATGCATCGGCTGATGGAGCGGCAGGCATTGGTAGATATGCGTGCGCTCTCTCAAACGAGAGTTGAGATACAGAATATGGCTCGCGAGCTGACAACGCGATTGGCCGGGATAGACAAGTCTATCGAAGGGCTTGCCAAACGCAGCCTATGGTATTGGTTGCGACGCTGGGGGCGTTAACGATCATGTCATTGCATGTAAGCCTTCTGAGGCGGATACATTTCCGACTCCGGTCCTGGTACCGACGGCTAAGAGGTGGCGCATTTGTTTTACAGCCACTTGGGCAGCTGCGTCTGCTATCGCCTTCTGGCGATATCTGGCGGTCGACAGGTAACGATCCTAAGTTTGTATGCGTATCGGAGGGATACCCGCTACGGGCTGGTTGGTATAAGTTTTCCATCGATCTGGAAATTCTTGAGGGCGAGCGGCTTCTGCCGATGTTGTATTTCGACTTTGGCCACGGGATGCACGAAGCCTGGTCGCGTGACCTGAATTTTGTTCGGCTTGGGTCGAAGCATCACGAAGGCGTGGTGCTGCTGTCGCACGATGTTCATAGCGTGCGATTTGATCCTGCGGATGCGCCCTGCACGTTTCGCGTGAACAAACTGATCCTGAGGCCCATCACGCGGGCTAGAGCCGCCTGGCAGATGTTGCGTGCGTTGAAATTGAGGCAAGTCGAGGCTGGTGTCGGCTATGCCGACAAAATATTCATGGAGTCCGTACGGCGCCTTTGCGGGCCCAATGGCAGGCGTTCTTTTGCCACATGGTTGTACGAGTTGTATACGTGGCGGAGAGGGGCGAAACCACCTTACGAAATGTGGCTTGAGCTTTACGACAAGACGTACTTGGTGAATCCGGTTGAGGCGACCGTGCTCGTCTCGATCTTGCTGCCGACCTACAACACGGCGGAGAAGTGGTTACGCAACTGCCTTGATAGTGTTCTTGCGCAGTCGTACCCGAACTGGGAGTTGTGCATCGCCGATGACGCATCGACGTTACCGCACGTGCGTGAGGTGCTCGAAGCTTACGCCCGTCGCGATTCGCGTATTCGCGTGCAATGGCGGGATCGCAACGGCCACATTTCGGCGGCGACAAATACTGCGTTGGCCATGGCTCGCGGCAGTTACGTGGCGCTACTGGATCATGACGACGAGCTGCACGCACAAGCTTTGTCCACCATCGTCTTTGCATTGCAGCAAAACCCGCAATGGCAAATAGTGTATTCCGATGAGGACAAGATCGACGAGCAGGGGCGCCGCTACGATCCGTATTTCAAGCCCGATTGGAACCTCGATCTCCTTCATGGGCAGAACTGTTTCAGTCATCTCGGCGTTTACGCGCGAGCATTGGTCGAGGCGGTTGGAGGCCTCAGGGAGGGTTTGGAAGGTAGTCAGGACTGGGATCTTGCGCTGCGTTGCTCCGAACGATTGAGTGCAGAACAGATTGGTCACATCCCCAAGGTGCTCTATCACTGGCGAGCGATTCCCGGATCGACTGCTCGGGGCGTGGATCAAAAGGGGTATGCCCACCATGCCGGTTTGCGTGCCCTGCGTGAGCATTTCCAACGGCTTGGTACGAACGCCGAAGTGTTGGAGATAGATGGGATGATGGGCGCCTTTCGCGTGCGCCATCCGCTACCTGACAATCATCCCTTGGTCAGCATCGTGGTACCTACGAAAAACAAAGTTGATTTGCTGCGCAGATGTGTCGAATCC
This sequence comes from Dyella lipolytica, assembly GCF_030160075.1. Taxonomy (GTDB): domain Bacteria; phylum Pseudomonadota; class Gammaproteobacteria; order Xanthomonadales; family Rhodanobacteraceae; genus Dyella_B; species Dyella_B lipolytica. The sequence goes on along the minus strand of NZ_BSNQ01000009.1, from coordinate 556,505 downwards.
ATCCTCGAGCGGACCACTTATAAATCCTATGAAATTGTCATTGTAGACAACCAGTCGACAGAGTCACCCACCCTTCAATATCTCGAAAGCATTGCGCAACATTCACGGGTGCGGGTACTGCGGCATGATCATCCTTTTAACTACTCGCGCATCAACAATGAGGCTGTGCGTCATTGCTGGGGTAATCTTGTTTGTCTGCTTAACAATGATATCGAAGTCATTACGCCAGACTGGCTGGAGGAATTGGTCAGCCACGCTCTACGCCCGAACGTGGGTGCAGTGGGAGCGATGCTCTATTACCCGAACAACACCATTCAGCACGCTGGCGTGATCACCGGAGTGCATGGTGTGGCAGCACATGCCTACTCGGGCATGCCGCGTGGTTATCACGGCCAAATGTCTCGGGCGCGATTGACTCAGGCGATAAGCGCTGTGACTGCTGCTTGCATGCTGGTGCGTCGGGATGTCTTCGAAAAAGTGGGTGGGCTGGATGTCTCGCTCCAGGTGGCGTTTAACGACATCGATTTTTGCCTGCGCCTTCGGCAACAGGGCTATATCAATATATGGACTCCGTTCGCAGAGCTATACCACTGGGAATCTGCCTCACGTGGACACGAAGATACGCCCGAAAAACATGAGCGCTTCAAAGGGGAAGTCGATTTCATGGTGAGGCGTTGGTCCATGCAACTGAGCACAGACCCTTATTACAATCCCAATCTGACACTTTCCGGCGAACCATTTTCGCTGGCTTTTCCTCCACGGGAAGGATTTGCCAGTACCTCGGAGCCTTGGGTGCCATTGGATGACGAACAGTTCACGGGGCAGTTGGCAATGATCTCGGGTGCATAATGAGTAAGTTGCTTAGTATTGCCACGGTATGGTTCGGCGCTGCTGATAGGGGCGCAACGTGATGTCATTGAGCGATGAGGGTGTGATGTTGCAGTACGAGACCATTGAAAAGGATGTCTTGCAGGCACGCGCATGGGCAAGCGAAGGGCGCTTCGCTGAGGCGATCGCTTCACTGCGCCGCTGCAATAAGCGGTTTCAAGATGTGCGTTATGAGCAACTGCTCGCACAATGGCAATATGAGGCGTATGTGGCGAATCCGCCACAGGCCAGCAACACATCGGCATGGCCTGTAGAGGTGGATGATGTATTTGCGGGATCTTCGGGCTTGCCCGAGATTCACGCAGGTCAGTTGAATGCACATACGCTTGCAGCAGGTATTCGATACCACGGCGCGCTGATTGTCCGCGGATTGCTTAGCGAGCCGAAGGCGATGGAGATGGCCGCTGGTGTCCAGCGTGCATTGGACGCCTGCGGGCAATGGCATCAAAAAAACCAACCGACGTTTGATTCCCCCTGGTATTGGCGACTGCCTCTGCCTGACGATTGCGAATTGGCGCCGGCGCGGCTTTGGGTCGAAGGAGCGGGCGGCGTATGGACGGCTGATTCACCGCGGATGCTTTTCGAACTCTCCGAGGTTTTCGATCAGCGTGGTGTCATTGACGCGATTGCTCAGTACTTTGGTGAACGTCCGTTACTTTCGGTGGGCAAATCGACGCTACGCTGTGTTCCGAGCACGATACGCGTGGCCGACTGGCATCAGGATGGTGCGTTTATGGGGGGCGACATCCGCAGCGTCAATGTGTGGCTGAGTCTTTCGCATTGCGGCGAAGACGCGTCGGGTCTGGAGGTGTTGCCACGACGATTGCCGACGGTATTGCCGACAGGAACACACGGCGCCAATTTTGACTGGTCCGTTGGCCCGGGCATGGTGGACTTGGCTGGCGAAGGCATGGCTACGGTAAGCCCAGTGTTTGCCCCGGGCGACGTGATGCTCTTCGATCACTTCTTTTTGCATCGCACCGGCATCCCAGCAGCGATTGCCAAGGACCGTTATGCCATCGAGTCCTGGTTTTTCGCGCCCTCCGCGTATCCGAGCCAGCAAGTGCCGCTCTGGCTCTAAACGGAATTGAGAGCAATCTGTCGAAAGATCGCAAACCTGTGCTTAATGCACAGGTTGCTTTTCCAATTCGGCAATTCGGCGACTTAGCGTTTCGATCACGCTGCGTGCCCGCTCCAGTGCCTCGGTACGGCGACTAAGGCACGTTTCTGTCTGCGCGAGGATGGCGCGCAGGTGCATGCTGTCGTTTTCGATGGCGATGCAGGCGTCGAGCAAGCTTTCCGCAGTGAAGAAGCTATCGATCAATTGCTGCAACGCTGGCGTCATGCGAGCAGCGGGTATCAGAACGCCCAGCCCGTTGAAGAACGGCAGTTTGTAAAAATGAAAGTCGATGCCAGCGCTTGCAATGTAGTCTTCAATCGCGGTCAGTACTCCGTTGCGTGGACCGCCTTCATGAAGGGCATTGGCGAGGATGCCATTCATGCCTTGCTCCACCAACTCATTGATCCCCGGCAACATGCCACGATACGCATAGGGATGCTTTTGCGAAGCTTCCAGGTCGTCCGGGTTGTAGTACATATCGCGTCGCGCATAGGGCCATGCCACGTCATGCGATATCACAATGGGCGGCGGCAAGCCTGCCGCTTCGGCATTGGCATGCAAGAGGTTGAGTTCGCTGTAAACCGTCGCCCAGTTGTGGTCGCCGTCGATGAGCGCAATATCGGGGGTGAGGAGTTGCGGAATGACGGCAATGCTTTTCAGCGGGTAGTAACGGTAATGATCAGCACTGTATTGCTTCAGCACCTCGTGCAGACTGGGTCGTGGTGCCGGGTCGACGATATCCGCTTGAGCACCTTTGGCCTGGCAATACTCAAGGATATTGCGCGTGTTCCAGCCTGAGTCTGCACCGATTTCCAGAATTCGACTCGGTTGAGCGATATCGATCAGAGGTCTGATGTAGCGATGCCAAAAGCGGTTCATTGAACGTTCTCCGGAAAACGCGGTGCCGAGGCAAACTCGTCTAGCGTAGGATCGTAGTGGGCGGCGGTGACTGGATCGCCAATTTTGCGTAGATAACCGGACGGGCAGGTGCTGATCAGTTGCCTATTCCAGCTGCGGTCGACGACAAAGGATTTATCGTCGCGGATGAATTCGCGAATGGTCTGAAGCGGCTGACGGTTTGAGTATCCCAGCCAAGGCTGTCCGAACAAGGTGCCGAGACAGACAAGATAGGATCGGTAGGACACCAACGCACCGTAGGCCTGGAGCGATGTCAAGGAAAACGCCGCGGATGAGTTCGCGTCGTAAAGCACCAGTACGGTTTCGGCGCTTCCCGTCCAATGGCGCGCTGTTGCCAATATATGCGGGTCGTCCGCTTTACCTTGCAGCACGGTCACGCGAGGCAATGGCGTGGAGGCAATGGATGCCGGACTGATGCACAAGATGCGAGTGTCTCCGCTTCCCATGGCATCAAGAGCAGTGTCGATAAAACCCACCAGTCCGCATTCTGTTCCGACGGTGATGATGGCGTCGGGGCGAAGCTGATAGACGATATCCTGCAGGTTGATTAGATCGGCGGGCGCGACGCCGGCCGGTTGTCCCATCCACATCACACCGTGGTGTAGACCGCACTCGGCATACACCGATTGAAGATAGGTCTGCGCACCTTCGTCGAAGTGAACCGGTAGTTGACCGGGGCGGATCTGCTCGGTGATACCAAGTCGTAGTGGGATAAGGCTGCGTTGGCGTATGCCGGTGGCAAACTCTGATTGCAGGCTGCCACGAAAATGCAAACGTGAGGGAGGCACGCCAACGAAGTCTTTACCGCGCAGCGCGCGATACGCATTAGCATAGGCACGGACGCGTACATCTTTTTCCGCGTCTTCGACATTGGTGGTGGTACCACCATGAAATTGATGGAAGCTTGCTTCACCTACCAGCGATACAAGAGGGCCGAGGGAACTTTCGCTGGCACGGTGCCAGAGATCCAAGTTCGCAAAACCACCGCCCGCCTGATCGAACGCTTCGTCCATGCCGCCAATGCGGTCGTAGAGCGAGGTAGGCAGCATCAGACAATTGCTCTCGCTTAATCCCTCAAGCCAGGGCTCGGGACTTTCGCCGATGGGTGCACTTATCCGGAATAGCTCATACCCGTTGTTCGGCCATTGGATGCGCTCGAATAGTCGATCTTCCATTTGCCGTGTATAGCCGGCTACTGCGAGCCAGCGCTGGTCTCCGCCAATGAACCAATGGCGTACCGCGACAACGGCGTCGGCGTGATGCTCCCATGCTTGTCGCGCCGCGTGAAATACACCTGGAGTGAGCAGGTGAGCACCGTCGATCATGATGGCCAGGTAATCGCCTTGTGCCTGAAGAGCGGCTTCGTTGATCGCTGCGCAAGGTGAGGCGAGCTGGCGGCTCGGTCGCACAAGGCGAAACTGCGGGCCGAAACGCTCGATCCATGCGGGATCGAGCGGAGGATTGGAACCGTTGTCGATACATAGGACCTCGTAATCGAAGTCGTCGGCTCCTTTCTGATAGCTATGGCTCAGCGAGGTCAGCGTGCGCTCTGCCTCGCGTCGCATGTTGTAGAAGTTGACGATCACCGAAAGGGTGACTTTGCGCTTTGCCGGTATGCGCGTCAGAGGAGCGGGGCCGTCCTGACGCGCTGTCGATGAGGCCTGTAAGTTTCTGACACGCATCCGAAAGGGACGGGACAGCACGGATGCGCCCGTGTCGCTACGGCGCAGATCCAGCGTGTGAAGTTCGCCATCGCCAAGTTCTGCGGGCAGCGGGGCTTCAAAACCACAACAACCATCTCCTTCGCGTAGTTCCGCGAGGTCGCTGCGCCACTGGTTGGCGTCTAGGCGCAGCAGTTCGCGTTCGAATTCCCACAGCGATAGCGTCAAAGGTTGATGGGAGTGGTCAAGCCAATGCGCCCACCCGCGGATGCGTAGTGGGCCACATTGATCCAGCGAGCCACAGAGGTTGTCTGCGCTTATCGGCAAAGGCAGAACATCGGGCTGGTCATGCGCAGGTGTGGCGCCGCCCAACGGTGCCGGGACAATCAGCGGGCTACCGCGGAGTGTATGGCGCTTTCCATCGGCGGTGATGGCGCTGACCGTGAGCTTGGATCCAGGCGATGGCATGGGGTCAAGTGCTATCGCAAAAGCGCAATGTCCTCCGCGCTTGCCGGCAGCGGCGAGGTCCGATCTGAAGGCGAGCGCATCAGCCCCCCATACCTGACTCCCGGACCGGACTTCGACATAGACGTGAGGCGAGTCGTTACCCGAGGCGCATGCCCATCCACGCAGGGTATGGTTCACCAACTCGTCCACTACCCCCTCAACGGGTCCGCTCTGGGTGGAAGGGCGGAGGGCTTTCATCATGGGGTGCACACCAGGAGATAAAGAGTGAAATCCAAAGATCGTGTTTCCCGTTCAAATGTGCAACACGCCGGCGTATGGCAGCTGTATATCCGCTCGGATAAAGGGTGATAGCCGTGCCGGGTTGCTGAATGGGACTTCCGGGCGTGTATTCGGCAATGCTCGGCACAGCGGATAAGGTTACCGCTTTATTTCGGGCGTGTAGTGCTGCCGTCCCGTTATTGAGAGCGATGGGGATCGCCAGTCCGGGAGAGGTGTTCGATGACCTCGTCCAGACCGTCCCGCCAGTCGGGCAGAGCATGTCCGACGCGTTGCTGGAAGCCGGTGTTATCGAGCACCGACCAGGCGGGGCGTCGCGCGGGTGTCGGAAATTCGGCGGTTGAAATCGGCACGACGCGCGGTGCGCGGGCGATCAGTCCACGCGCTTTCGCGGCATCGAAAATCGCCGTAGCGAAACCGTGCCAGCTGGTATGTCCGCTAGCGACCAAGTGATGGGTTCCGAGTACGTTTTGCCGTTGCTTCGTATCGGATTTTTGCCAGGTATCGAGTGCGGCCAGCGTGGCGCCGACGATCAGGCGGGTGCTGGTAGGAGCGCCGTGCTGGTCGGCCACCACTCGCAGTTCTTCGCGCTCGGCGCCCAATCGCAGCATGGTGCGCAGAAAGTTGTGGCCATGCGGCGCGTAGACCCATGCCGTACGCAGCAGCAAATGCGCTGCACCACTGGCCTGTAGCGCGCGCTCGCCAGCCAGCTTGCTGCGGCCGTAGGCTCCCAAAGGAGCTGTAGCGGCATCCACGGGGTAGGGCGTTGTCGCGCTGCCGTCGAAGACGTAATCGGTGGAGTAATGCACAACCAAGGCATGGTTGGAGGCGGCCCACTTGCCAAGCACGCCCACGGCCTCACCGTTGACGCGCGTGGCCAGCTCCTCTTCCTGTTCGGCACGGTCTACCGCTGTATAGGCGGCTGCATTCACGATGATCCCGGGGCGCAGTTTGTTGAGCAAAGCGGGCAGCGTGTCGGGACGGGAGAGGTCGGCGACCTCGGCCGAATGACCATCGATGCGCTTGCCGTCACGGGTTGCCGCTATCAGGTGGCCGAGGGCGGCTAGGCCGCCGTGTTCGAGGAAATCGCGGCCGAGCTGGCCATTCGCACCCAGCAGCAAAATGTTCATGGCGTAAACGTGGGCAGTCGCTCGGTCGGGACGTCTGAAAGCAGCGGGGCCTTTAGATCTTTCTCCGAAAGCTGGGGGTTGCTGATGGGCCAGTCGATGCCAAGGCTTGCGTCGTCCCAGCGAACGCCAGCGTCGGCTTTCGCGTCGTAGGCGGCAGTGCACTGGTAGGTAAAGGTGGCGTGGTCGGACAGCACGCAGAAACCGTGCGCAAAGCCCTCCGGTACCCAGAAGTGCCGGTGGTTCTCGGCGGTGAGCATGACACCGGCCCACTGGCCGAACGTGGGCGAACCGCGACGGATGTCCACGGCCACGTCGTAGACCTCGCCTTCGAGCACGCTCACCAGTTTGCCCTGCGGATTCGGCCACTGGTAATGCAAGCCGCGCAGCACGCCTTTGCTGGAACGCGAAACGTTGCTCTGTACGAAATGCATCCGGATACCGGCGGCGATGTATTTCGCTTCGTTATAGCTCTCGTAAAAGAATCCGCGCGCGTCGCCAAACACCTGTGGCTCGATGACGAGCGCCCCCGGTAAGGACGTCTGGATGACCTTCATCGCACATGCCCCTGTTCGACCAGACGCTGCAGATACTGACCGTAGCCGGTTTTGGCCAGCGGTGCGGCCAGCCGCAACAATTGTTCGGCGTCGATCCAGTCGTTGAGATAGGCAATCTCCTCAGGACAACACACCTTCAGTCCCTGCCGGTTCTCGATCGTCTCGATGTAGTTGCCGGCTTCCATCAGCGATTCGTGCGTACCGGTGTCCAGCCACGCGTAGCCGCGGCCAAGTTGTTCCAGGTGAAGCGATCCATCTTCCAGATAACGGCGGTTGAGGTCGGTGATTTCCAGTTCGCCGCGCGCCGAGGGCTTCAGCGCGGCGGCGTAGTCGCAGACCCGCGAGTCATAGAAATAGAGACCGGTGACTGCATAGTGTGACTTGGGTTTTGCTGGTTTCTCCTCCAGCCCGATGACGCGACCGTTGGAATCAAACTCGGCGACGCCGTAGCGCTCAGGGTCTTTGACCCAGTAGCCGAACACTGTCGCGCCTTTCTCGCGCGATACTGCCCGCTTCAGGCGTTCGGTGAGGCCGACACCGTAGAAAATGTTGTCGCCTAGTACCAGGCAGCTAGGGTCCGTTCCGACGAAGTCGCGACCGATGATGAAAGCTTGCGCCAGACCATCGGGAGAGGGTTGGACGGCATATTGGATATCGATGCCCCATTGCGATCCATCGCCGAGCAGGCGCTGAAACAAGGCCTGCTCATGCGGTGTATTGATCATCAGGATCTGTCGGATGCCGGCTAGCATCAGGATGGACAATGGGTAATACACCATCGGCTTGTCGTAGATCGGCAGCAGTTGCTTGCTAACGGCCTGCGTGATCGGATAAAGCCGCGTTCCCGAACCACCGGCGAGAATAATGCCCTTGTGCGTACTCATGCGCCAAGACGCTCCATGCGATAGCTGCCATCAAGTACGCGTTGCACCCAGGGTTGGTGCGCTAGGTACCAATCCACCGTTTGTGCGATCCCGCTCTCAAAGGTTTGCGAAGGCCGCCAGCCCAGCTCCCGTTGCAGCTTCCCGGAATCGATGGCGTAGCGACGGTCGTGACCCGGGCGGTCTTTGACGTAAGTGATCAGCGATTCGCGGGGGCGACCGCCAGCAAGGGGATGGCGTGCATCCAGCAAGGCACAAATGGTTTTTACCACGGTGATATTCGTGCGCTCGGCATTGCCGCCTACGTTATAGGTGTCGCCTTGATGGCCGGCCTCGAGTACCCGGCGGATCGCCGTGCAATGATCTCCGACATACAGCCAGTCGCGGATATTGAGCCCGTCGCCGTAAACCGGGAGCGGCTCGCCGGCAAGCGCTTTTTGGATCACCAGCGGAATCAGCTTTTCGGGAAACTGGTAAGGGCCATAGTTGTTCGAACAGTTCGTCGTGAGCGTAGGCAGCCCGTAAGTATGATGAAAGGCGCGGACCAGATGGTCGGAAGCGGCCTTCGATGCCGAATACGGAGAGTTGGGCGCATAGGGCGTGGCTTCGCTGAAGCTTCCCTCGGCGCCGAGCGAGCCGTACACCTCGTCGGTAGACACGTGAAGGAAGCGGAATGCCTCCCTGGCCGCGCCTTCCAGTGCTCGCCAGTAGTCCCGTGAAGATTCCAACAGCCCCAATGTGCCCACGACGTTGGTATGCACAAAGGCTGCCGGCCCGTCGATCGATCGGTCGACGTGCGATTCCGCCGCAAAATTGACGATCGCATCGGGCTTGTGCGTGGCAAGCAAACGGTCGACTAGGGTGCGATCGCCAATGTCCCCGTGTACGAAAACGTGCCGCTCGTTCTCGCTCAGTGATGAGAGGGTATCCGGGTTACCTGCGTAGGTAAGTTTGTCGAGGTTGATCACGCGAAGGCCGTCAGCAATGGCCTGCAGTACGAAATTGGCACCGATGAAACCGGCACCGCCGGTTACGAGCAGGGTCTTCATGCAGAACTCCGGGGGTGGTTCACTATTCTGTCATAGGAAACAACGCTGTGCAGACCATGCTACGCGTCTACGCTGCCTGTTCAGACAGTGTTCTCGGCCCGAAAAATAGGGCTCTAATCGGATTCGCAGGAAAACGTGATCGTCTGTGCCGAACAGTAATGGGCCCTGGCTATCGGCACTCAATACCGACAGGTGCCCCCTGGATTGAGTCCTGGCTAGCGGTCAGACCGGCTCGAATTATCGCTTGGTCGAGCACCGAGCGTGCATGCGAGTACAAGGCGAGATCGAGCTGGTTGGCCTCCATGAAGTCCGAGTACAGCGCCTCACCAAGCTCTTGCCGAAGATCCCCCAGTTGCTCCTCGGTAGAAACCCCCTTTTTGCCTGTCGCGTTCTCCCAGTTCGGCAGGAGCTTGAAGCCGGGTAACTTTGGGCCGTATGTCGCCTGGAAAACTTGCGACGACAGCTCGAATTGCTCGACGAGGCCAACGATGCCCCAATCGGTGAGCAGCTGACATGCCTGCTCCAAATCCAATCGCTCAGCAGCTGTTTTAAGGATATTGCCACCGCGCCAGGAGGCCTCGGAAAGGTGGACAACCTGGTAGTCCCGAATGACGATGCTTCCGGGCTCTTTCCTTAAGGCCCAACGCAGGTAATCCGAAAAAGCTGCTCCTTGTGCGATATCCGAGTAAGGCTGGGAAGGGTCCCATCGCGTGAAATTGTAGACAGAGTAGGCACGCAACAAAGGATGTCGGATGAAAACCACTGGTAGGCAGCTAGCGCGAGGTAGCGGTGGTCGCGCAAGGTGGCTCGAGATAGCAGCCAGATGGCGATTGGCATCCAAGAATTCTCCCAGCTGGGCGCTGGATTGGATCGCATGAGCGTGAGATCCCTCGAAAATGCCCCAGCGATCCCCAAAGGAGTGTTGAAGGCTCGCGTCTATGCTGCTGCCTGCGTTCTTGAAGATGTGATAGTGGATAAGAACGTGCTGATCGATCATCAAAGGGTTGGTGAAATTCGTTGGGAGATTGAATTTGACTAGGAAGCTGTCCGCGCCGTGGTCTCGAGCTAGGGCTTGATATGCCGCCCGCTACATGCTCCTAAGTGTAAGTTTTGTGACAGCTTCACTTTAACGGTAGGTCCGGGCAATGTGCCAGGGGTGCACGAGCCTGAGGCATTCAGGGAGTGTCGGGTACCCCCTAGGCATTCGCCGGGCGCCGCGCGAGTCCAGGCGTGGACGTATGTCCTAAGGGTGATTCGCAACGCCGAAAACCCAGTTCGCTCACGGGTTTATGAACATCGGTTCGGCTAGGGCTCTATTGTGACGCCGCCGACAGGTAAGATTGCTGTTTAACATCACGTCAAACGGTGCCCGGGGTATGCGCAAATCGACAAGGAATGCCGCAAGGCAAGTGAAGCTGGGTCTTGGTACCCGGGCAATCCATGCCGGGCAGCACCCGGATCCTTCGACCGGCGCGATCATGACGCCGATCTACGCGACGTCCACCTACGTGCAGGAAAGCCCAGGCGTACATAAAGGCTATGAATACTCGCGTACGCAAAATCCGACTCGGATGGCGTACGAGCGCTGTGTGACGGAGCTGGAGGGCGGAGCCGCCGGTTTTGCCTTCGCTTCAGGGCTGGCGGCCGCGGCAACGGTCCTGGATCTGCTTGACTCAGGCAGCCATGTCATCGCCATGGATGACCTGTACGGTGGCAGCTATCGCCTTTTCGAACGCGTGCGCCGTCGTTCCGCGGGGCTTGATTTCAGCTTTATCGATCTGAACGATGATCACGCGCTCAAAAGAGCGTTGAAGCCCAATACCCGCATGATCTGGGCCGAGACCCCGACCAACCCCATGCTCAAGCTGGTCGACCTCAAAAAGGTCGCGGCTTTTGCACGTAAGCATGGGTTGATCCTGGTCGTCGACAACACCTTTTGCTCACCTATCATTCAACGGCCGCTGGAGTTCGGCGCGGATCTTGTCCTGCATTCAGCAACCAAATACCTAAACGGACATTCCGACATGGTGGGTGGCATCGTCGTGGCAGGCACGTCGGATCTTGCGGAACGTATGGGCTTTCTGCAGAACTCAGTCGGCGCAGTCGCAGGTCCTTTCGATGCCTTCTTGGCCATGCGCGGTCTGAAGACACTCCATTTGAGAATGAAGGCGCATTGCGAAGGCGCGATGGAGCTGGCGACATGGCTGCAAAAGCATGCAGCTGTTGAACGCGTGATTTATCCGGGACTCAAGAGTCATCCACAGCACGCGCTTGCGCGCCGGCAGATGGATGGCTTCGGAGGAATAATCAGCATGGAAGTGAAGGGCGGACTGAAAAAAGCGCGTCGCGTTTTGGAGCGCTGCCAATTGTTTGCCCTGGCCGAATCGCTGGGCGGCGTGGAAAGTCTCATCGAGCATCCAGCCATCATGACCCATGCGTCGGTGCCTCTAGCAAATCGCAAACGACTTGGTATAAGCGACAGCCTTATTCGCTTGTCGGTGGGAGTGGAGGATATTGACGATCTAAAGCAGGAACTTGCTTCGGCTCTTGCCTGAAACTGGCGCAAACAATTTTTGCTGGATATCAGCCGAAACCCAGGAATCCTTGGGCAATCCGAACGGTCAGATCACACGGACTGCACCATCTATTAGTGACTAATACATGATTTCCAAATATCGCCTCCGCGATCCGCTGTCCCCCTACCGGGCGCTCGCGCGCAACTTTGTGCTGGTCGTACAAATGGCGCGACGCGACGTCGTCGGACGCTATCGAGGCTCGTTCATCGGTCTGTTGTGGTCGTTCTTCAACCCGTTGTTGATGCTGGGTGTCTACACGTTTGTATTCGGATTTATCTTCAAGTCCCGCTGGAGCGGACAGACCGCGGGGCACTTCGAATTTGCGGTGATCCTTTTCGCAGGTCTGAATATAAACAACATGTTTACCGAATGCGCGAATCGTGCGCCGACCTTGATCGTCGAGAACACCAACTTCGTCAAAAAGGTGGTGTTTCCGCTAGAGGTGTTGTCATGGAGCACATTAGGCTCGGCGCTGTTCCATCTGCTGGTATCTACCCTCGTATTGTTGATCTTCTCGATCGTCGTGCGGGGAAGCATCCCGTGGACCGCCGTGTATTTTCCCATCGTGGTCGCAGTGTTCTTGCCCTTCGTCGCCGGGTTGATATGGTTGCTTAGCTCGCTGGGCGTATTCCTGCGTGACCTCAAGCAAGCCATGGGCATCATTACCGCGATGATGATGTTTCTCGCCCCGATCTTCTATCCCAAAGAATTGATCCACCCTCCTTATCAAAAACTGCTGTACCTGAATCCGCTGACGACCATTGTCGAAGCATCGCGCGACGTGCTGGTTTGGGGGCGCGCGCCGAACTGGATCTTGTTGGGACTGTACGCCACGGTGTCTTGCTTGTTCGCCTGGGCTTCATTTAGTTGGTTTGAGCGCTCTCGCCGGGGTTTTGCCGATGTCCTCTGAAGAGTTAACCATTTCTGTCGAGTCGCTCGGTAAAAAGTACGATATCTATACCAAGCCGGCCGACCGCCTCAAGCAGATGATTCTGCCCCGGCTTGGGCGCGCGATTGGAAAGAAGGGCCTGCGTTATCACCAGGAGTTTTGGGCACTGCGAGGTGTCAGCTTCCACGTGCGACGTGGCGAGACCGTGGGCATCATTGGTCGCAACGGTTCAGGCAAATCGACGCTGTTGCAGATGATCTGCGGAACACTCCATCCCACTGAAGGCAGCATCAATACTTATGGGCGCATTGCCGCGCTGCTCGAACTTGGTGCCGGTTTTAATCCGGAATTCACCGGTGAGGAGAACGTCTTTTTGAGCGGTCTGCTCTACGGTATTTCGGAGAAGGAACTACGTAAACGGTTCGATTCGATTGTGGCGTTTGCCGATATCGGTGACTTTATTCGTCAGCCGGTCAAAACTTATTCCAGCGGTATGTATGTGCGATTAGCGTTCGCTATTGCCGCGCATGTCGACGCCGATACTTTGGTGATCGACGAAGCGCTAAGCGTCGGCGATATTCGCTTTACTCAAAAATGCATGCGCTATTTGCGCGAATTTCAAAAGAGGGGAACTCTTCTTTTTGTAAGTCACGACACCACAGCGGTAACTAATCTATGCGACCGGGCTATTTGGCTCGATCGTGGGCAGCAGATTCTGGACGGGGTTACCAAGACCGTAGTGGAGCAATATCTCGCCGCGCAACATGCTGCTGACAGGAAGAGTATGGGCGAGTCTGTGGCCATTCGATCCGATGCTTCGGCTACGTTGAGCGCACCGGCATCCGCATCCACCGCGCCGCACTCGGAAAGAAGCGGTGATTCGGTCGTTGACGTAATTGACTCGCGTATTCGCCAACTCAATGCTGGCGATCAGCGCAACGCATTCGAAGTATTTGAATTCGACCCAGACAAGGCAGGTACCGAATTTGGCGCTGGCGCCGCAAAAATCACCGATGTATCGCTAGTCGGCGACGAGGGAGCAAGCGGCCAGCTTCTTAGCGGAGGGGAGATGGTCGATCTAGTTATTGACGCGACCACATCGATACCCCTGCGTGGACCTATTTTCGGCTTCTACGTGAAAGACAGGCTTGGGCAGCGCTTGTTTGGCGACAACACTTATTTGACATATCGCGATCACCCAGTGGCGGCGAGTGCGGGCACTCGTTTGCAGGCAAAATTCAAGTTCAGGATGCCTGTCCTTCCCTCCGGTGAGTACTCGATCGACGTCGCTCTCGCCAGCGGCTCCCAGGATGACCACACGCATCAGCATTGGATTCACGATGCGCTGACGTTCAGGGCGAGTGAGAGCACGATGCGGCACGGCTTGGTCGGCATTCCGATGCACTTGATAGAAATCCAGCAGTCGAGGATCTGATCATATGGAATTTACTGGCGAGCGCTACCTTCCTACGCTGCCTGGTGAAATAAGGCACGAACACCTGCATCGATATGCATGGTGCCGTACCCTGGTGGAAGGTAAAGCTGTGCTCGACATTGCTTGCGGAGAGGGTTATGGCAGCGCCATGCTCGCGCGCCGCGCAGCATCGGTGATCGGTGTCGATATCTCCGCCGAGGCCGTCCAGCATGCAATGCAGACATACGCGGGCATCGCGGGGCTTGAATACCGAGAAGGGAATGCAGCGTCAATTCCACTGCCTGATAACAGTGTCGACATCGTGGTGTCGTTCGAAACGATTGAGCATCACGACAAGCATGTAGAAATGATCGACGAGATACGCCGTGTGCTCCGGCCGGACGGTGTGTTGATTATGTCGTCACCTAATCGCCCCGTGTACACTGAAAAAGCCGCGCACTACAACGAATTCCACGTCAAGGAACTTGATTTCGCAGAATTTGACGCGTTGCTCCATGCTCGGTTTCAGCAGGTCCGCTACTACGGGCAGCGTCTAGCGACAGGCTCGGTGATCGCTGCAGTTCATGGCGACAACGGTTCATGCATGGACGCGTTTACCGACACGGGCAACGAGGTAACCGAGCGAGCGGTACAGCTTGCTGATCCCGTCTACTTCATTGCCATAGCCGCATCAGATGCGGCGGTTTTGCCAAATCTTAATTCCTCGATTTTCCTGTCTGAGGCCGAAGATCTCTATATTCGTCATCAGCAAATAGCGGAATGGGCGCAGAAAACAGACTTGGAACTAACCAAAGTACATGCCATCTATGCTGCGCTGGTGCAGGAGCACGAGGGTGTCGCGCGATGGGCGAAGGGCATGGAAAGCGAGTTGATTGAACGTGATAAGGAAATAGCGGGCCTTCGCAAACAGTTTGGTGCGTTGATTGAACACAATGAGGAAATTGCCAGACTTCGCGAACGAGCGAATGCTCTTCAGGACGAGTTGGATGAGACCTCCGTGGAAATGGAATTCATTGCAGGCGTAGTGACAGGTGTTGTCCAAGGCGACGTGGCTCCTGTGGGTCGGCCGCTTGAGGTTGCGACCAAGCATAAGGTTGCAGCAAGCCTTGAAAGCGCCATGAATGATCTACTGTACGACTACAACTCGCTGCACGAAAAGCAGGAGAAGTCCGAATTGCAGCTGCGCGATCTCATTGCGCGCAACGCAACCTACCTCAATGCAAATAGGAAGATGAGTGTTCAAGCGCTTGCCATGGAGCAGGAGCTAGCCGGTTTGCGCGGACAGTTACAGTCGATCATGACTTCTCATTCGTGGCGCATTACTAGACCGTTACGCCTGCTATCGAGACTTGTCAGGGGTGATGTGGCTCCGATCAAACATGCTTTGCGTAGTCGGTTCCAGCATTATCGACAGATTCGCCGCGCGGTTCCCAAAACGGCAGTTAGCTCGCTCGATGTTGAGACGAAGCTTAGGGCATTAAACTTTCCAGAATTCGCCGAGCCACTGGTCAGCATCGTCGTGCCCGCGTATGGCCAATTCGCGTACACCGTGGCTTGCCTATATTCCATCATGAGCAACCCGCCCTTGGTGCCCTTCGAGGTGCTGGTGGTAGAGGACGCCTCGGGTGACCCGGCCATGCGTTCCCTGGCAACTGTGCCCGGCCTGCGTTATGAGGAAAACCCGCAGAATCTGGGTTTCTTGCGTTCCTGCAATAGGGCGTCAACGCTTATCAAGGGCAAGTACCTTTATCTCCTGAACAATGACACCGAAGTCACCGCAGGTTGGCTTGACGCGATGCTCGATATTTTTGACCACTATCCCGATTGCGGAATGGTGGGTTCAAAGCTCGTATACCCCGATGGCAGGTTGCAAGAAGCCGGTGGAATCCTCTGGGAGGATGGCGGCGCCTGGAACTATGGTCGCCTCGACAATCCGGAACGCAGCATCTACAACTATGTGCGAGAGGTTGATTACTGCTCTGGTGCCTCTTTGCTGATCGAAAAGGAGCTATTCGAGCGTCTGGGGCGGTTCGACGAGCGCTATGTGCCGGCTTACTGCGAAGACTCCGACCTGGCCTTTAAAGTGCGAGAGGCTGGGCTCAAACTCTATTACCAACCTACCTCGGTCGTAATCCATTTCGAGGGAATATCGCACGGCACGGATGTGAATGCGGGCGTCAAATCTTACCAAGTGGAGAATCAGCGCCGTTTTCGTGAACGATGGCGGGACACGCTGGAGCGCGAGCATTTTAGAAATGGCCAGCACGTCGCATTAGCGCGTGGGCGAACTAGCCAGGCTCGTACCATCCTTATTATTGATCATTATGTGCCTCAGCCAGATCGTGATGCAGGTTCGCGCACCATGTGGCAGTTCATGGTCATGTTTAAGCAGTTGGGGTTCGCTGTGAAGTTCTGGCCGCAGAACCTATGCGCGGATAGCGTCTATCTGCCTGCATTGCAGCAGCTCGGTGTCGAAGTGATGTATGGCGAAGAGTTTTACACCGGGTTCGAAAACTGGATTCGCGACAATGCGGCTTACATTGGTTGCGTACTATTGAGCAGACCCCATATTTCCATTGACTTCATCAGCGCTGTTCGTAAGTACGTTAGCGCGCCATTGCTCTACTACGGGCACGACATCCATTACTTGAGGCTCGATGATCAGCTCGGTGTGCAATACACCGAAGAGACCAAACTAGAGCGAGATCGCTTCGAAGCGATGGAGCATGAGATATGGTCGCGCGTTGACGCCGTCTACTACCCGTCGGAAACCGAAACTGCGCACGTCAAAGATTGGCTTAGCCGGCATGGATCGCCAGCACGCTGTTATACGGTTGCACCCTATTCCTATGACTCGCTACCTGAGGCGCCATGGTCCAACCTCGATATGCGCTCCGGGTTGATATTTGTCGCGGGATTTGTCCACGGGCCTAATGTTGATGCAGCAATCTGGTTTACACGCGAAGTCCTGCCGCTTGTTCGAGCAGTGCGTCCAGAGATTAAGCTTTCGCTTGTCGGATCGAATCCAACCGATACGGTGTTGGCTCTTGCGAGCGATCATGTCGAAGTCACTGGCTTTGTGTCCGACGAGGAATTGACTGAGCGTTATATGTCGGCGCGCGTGGTAGTCGCTCCGTTGCGTTATGGAGGTGGTGTGAAGGGAAAAGTCATTGAAGCCATGCGTTTCGGCGTTCCGTGCGTAACGTCCCCTGCCGGTGCACAAGGTCTGAGCTCGGCCGTAAATGCGCTTTCAGTAGCGGAGAGCCCAGAACAGTTCGCTCAAAAAGTACTGGAGCTGCTTGCAGATGACTCGCTGTGGCAGGCTAAATCTCGCGAGGGACAGGCCTACGTCAGTCAAAACTTTACAACAGACGCCCAATGGCGGGTGTTTTCACAGGAACTGAGTGCTGTGAGCAGTGTGCAGCGTGCGGGAGGCATTGCATGATCGTGCGATCGCGCGCTCCATTGCGCCTTGGTCTAGCCGGTGGTGGAACGGACGTTGCGCCGTACTGTGATCTATTCGGCGGTCACGTAATGAACGTCACCATCGACCGTTACGCTTATACGTCCCTTAGCCCCTCACAGGATGGCCGTTGTCGCTTTTCCACACTGGACAGCGGTGCGCATGAAGAATGGCATTGCGGCGATGTGATCCCTACCCATGGGCCGCTCCAATTGCTGAAAGGTGTCTATAACCGCATTGTGCACGAGTTTCTGGGTGGCGACGCTGCTGCATTGCACGTGAGAACTTTCTCAGATGCGCCACCGGGTTCTGGGCTGGGTTCGTCATCCACGATGGTGGTGGCGCTTCTACAGGCGTTTGTGGAGTACTTCAATCTACCGCTGGGTGAATACGAGGTCGCGAAGCTCGCTTATGAAATCGAGCGAAAAGATCTCGGTTTGGCAGGCGGCAAGCAAGATCAGTATGCGGCGACGTTTGGCGGCTTCAATTTTATGGAGTTCTACGCTAACGAGCGTGTGGTAGTTAACCCACTGCGTATCAAGGATTGGGTGTGGGCAGAGCTGGAGGCCTCCCTTGTTCTGTACTTTACAGGCGTGTCGCGTGCATCGGCCGATATTATCGACCAGCAATCGCGTAATGTCGGCCAGAGCAAGCAGTCCTCTATCGACGCCATGCATAGCCTTAAACGAGAGGCGGTGCAAATGAAGGAATGTGTTTTGCGTGGCGACCTTCGCGGTCTCGAAGTAACGCTGCAGGCAGGCTGGGAGGCAAAGAAAAAAACGGCTACCAGCATCAGCAATCCGCTGATTGAAAATGTAGAACGCGTGGCCTTTGCCAATGGTGCACGTGCCGCCAAAGTGTCGGGTGCCGGCGGCGGCGGATTTATGATGTTTCTGTGTGATCCAGAGGAACGGTTGCGCTTGTCACGAGCTCTTCTAGAACAAGGGGGAAGCATCATGGATTTTCACTTCACCGCACAAGGAGCAATCGCGTGGCGCATCACTTGACAACAAAAATTGACGAAGCTTTCAGCAAATCCATGGCATTGCTTAGCGCCATGTCTACCGACGTGCAGCTTCACGAGCAGATTGGGCGTGCGCTCGATTTGTGCGTGGCCGCGCTTAAGCGCGGAAACAAGTTGATGTTTGCTGGCAATGGCGGCAGTGCCGCCGACGCGCAACACTGGGCGGGTGAGCTGGTCAGTCGCTTCAACTTCGACCGTCCCGGCCTACCAGCTTTGGCACTGACGACGGATACAAGCATTCTCACGGCGATTGGCAACGACTACGGCTACGACTATGTGTTCGCACGTCAGGTCGAAGCGTTGGGCAGGGATGGTGATGTGCTGTTGGCGATCTCCACGTCAGGAAATTCCAAGAACATACTTCGCGCCATTCAGGCTGCGCGAACTGCAAACATCAACGTAATCGGCTTTACGGGAAAGAGTGGCGGCGCTATGGCCGACTCCTGTGACATTTGCTTTCGAATGCCTTCCAGTGAAACTCCCAAGATTCAAGAAGGCCACGAAATAGTCGGTCATTTGCTATGCGACCTGATCGAGCAAGAGATATTTGCGAATGCCAAAGGCTGAAGAGGCGATCGTTCTGGTCGGAGGGTTAGGAACTCGCTTGCGCGGGGTCGTGCCGGATTTACCCAAGCCGTTGGCACCGGTAGCCGGTCGCCCGTTCCTCGCCCACCTGCTAGATCAATTGTCAATCGGAGGCATCAGGCGCGTCATTCTAGCCACCGGTTATTTGGCGGAGAAAGTCGAGCAAGCCATCGGCGCTCGTTGGCGTGATATGGATGTCAGTTATTCCCGAGAAGAAGAGCCACTTGGTACAGGCGGAGCTATTCGACAGGCGGCCGAACTGCTGCACGGTGATGCAGTCCATCTGGCGAACGGCGATACATTTCTACGCTTTGATTTCGCCAAGCTGGAAAATTGCGTGAATGCACAGCAGCTTTCAATCGGGATCGCGCTAGCTTGGGTTCCTGACGTCGGTCGGTACGGTGCGGTAGAAGTAAGAGAGGGGCTGGTCACTGCCTTTCGTGAAAAAGGCGGCCAAGGTGCCGGCTATATCAATGCTGGAAGTTATTTCCTGACCCAAGAGGGTATCGCCAGCTTGCCGGTCGATAGAAACTATTCTTTCGAAACCGTGGTACTTCAGCCCGAAGCTCTGGCTGGCAGGGTTGCCGCTTACGGTGATTCAAGTGACTTCATAGATATCGGTGTTCCAGACGACTATGCGCGCGCGCAGCACATGTTTGCGGAGATGAAGTGACCGTAAGCAGTTGCCCTCGCATGTTTCCCACGGAAACTGATCCGACTGCCCGGTCTTGCACAAATGGCAAAGCGCTATTTCTGGACCGAGACGGCGTAATAAACGTTAATCACGGTTATGTCCATACCCCGGAGCGGACAGACTGGGTCCCAGGAATATTCGAGCTGTGCAGCATGGCTCGTGATGCGGGCTACGAATTGATTGTTGTGACCAACCAGGCGGGGATTGCGCGTGGCTACTACAGCGAAGCGTCTTATCTGGCATATACCCAGTGGATGCACGATCAATTCAGGGCGCGAAATATACCCATACTGGCGACCTACTATTGCCCTCATCATCCGGAAGCTGGGCTTGGTAGCTGGAGGTTGGATTGTGAGTGTCGCAAGCCACGACCAGGCATGATTTTGGCCGCTGCTGCGCGGTTTGAGCTTGACGTTGCTTCCTCGGTCATGGTCGGCGACAAGCCCAGTGATCGGGAAGCCGCGATAAGTGCCGGCATTGGTGCTTATTTCATGGTCGAAGACGCTGTGCTCGACATGCGGCGAGTTGTGTCCGCCAGGCCGGGAGACTGACAGCCTCAATTGTCAGTGCAGCTTTTGAGAGGCGAGAAATCTGCCTGTAAGTTAGGTGCAAGGAATTTGGGTCATTACAGGAATGTCCGTCGACGTTTTGTAGATGAAAGGCTAACAATTAATAGCAGGCTGATTCTGGGGTAAGCTTGCAGACGGACCAGGTATTTGCCAACGCAGGTCGTGGCGCGCGACGTGCAACAAATTTATTGTGCGGTCAGGATGTTTAGGCATTTCACGATGCAGAAACGTTATAGGTTCAAAATGCAAGAATTGTTTGATCGAAAATAAGTGCGGTCACATTAACGCCCACGGGCGCCGCGCTTTGCCATTTTCAGGAGAGAGAATCGTGTATTGCCCCGTGTGCCAACGCAAGTCGCTGACTACTTATCGCAAGGTTTCTGACGTTCAGTATTTTGAATGCCGCGATTGCGGAAGTCTTTCGGCAGACGAGCAATTCCTCGTCGATATCGATGCCGGAAAACTTGGTAACTACAGCGAAGAGTACTGGAAAGAGGAAGTCAGGGCCGCGCGTGAGCGATCATTTGGCTCGTCGCTGAACCGGGTCGCGGAGACATTCCTGTACAGCCGCATTCCTATCCATCGTTTTATTGATGTGGGCTCGGGACCCGGATTCCTGCTTGATTCGCTATCGATGCTGATGCCATCGTCTCAATCGATTTTTCATGCCGTGGAACTATTTCCGCCAGCTGACGAATACAGGACGAAACATCCAAATTATGTGGTCGGATCGCTCGATGACGTACCACATAAATTTGAGGCTGGTTCATGTATCGAAGTCATTGAGCACCTCTCTCCTACCATTCTCCGGAAACTGTTGAGCCAGTTAGCGGCCCGTTCCGTCAGCGGCGCCGTTTATTTCTTCAACAGCGGACAGCCCGAGTATGTCAAACAATACGATGAAGGCTATCTCGACCCTTATGGACGAGGGCATATCATGTCGTATTCCCTCAAGGGATTGGCGCCGCTCTTTGCTGAGTATGGGTTCCAGGTACACCCATTGCATGGGCGCACCTGGGCATTTCTCGCTGAATATGGCCAAACAAAGTCGTGCAGTGCAGAGGAAATGCTCAATCGGCTCTGGACGGCAGTACCGGAAAACGTGTCTCGCTTGAAAGACCCTATTTTTGGTCCCCTTATGTACACGATGGGGTTAGAAAGTGCGAGATGTTATCTTGAACATGCTATTGCGGAGCAGCGCACACATTGGGCATTAAGCCTGGCCCAAAAATTCCGCTGAGATATCGGAGCAAACGTATAAAGCCTCAAGCTGCGATTCATAGAAACGGGTAGCGCAGAGGTAATCGGTTGGCAATGTACCAAGGTATTGCCTCATTCTATATAAGTTGGCATCTCGCAAGTAATTGATTATCAGCGAAGTAGGCCAAAACCATTTACTAAAGAATTATCGAAACCTATCCAGCGACAAAGAGCCTTAAAAAAGGGAAGCAAGATGAACTATCTCAGCGAGTTAGTGCGGCGTGTAACGGGTCACAACACTAATGCGAAGAAGATAAGGCCGACGCTTTCCGCGGCGCCTCTCAGTGCGAAAATCGGTGACGCCAGTTATGACGCCAAGTTGGCCGCTGAAAAGAAGTACTACAAAGATGTGGTGAACATCAATGAACTGCCGGAAATCTTTCACTATTGGTCGAACAAGTATCTACGACCGATGCTGGAAGAATATGGATTCGCTAACTCGGACGAGTTTTTTGCAAAATATTTCTTAGAAAGTGCGCAGCGTTGCAACGCAACGTCTCCAACTTTTGTAAGCGTAGGGTCGGGAAATTGTGATACTGAGGTTCGTGTTGCAGGCCTCTTGCAAAAAGCCGGGCTTACCAGATTTACGATTGAATGCCTGGACATGAATCCTCACATGCTTCAAAGAGGACGTGAGATGGCGGCGCGCGAAGGTCTTTCGGAACACCTGGCGTTCGTCGAGGGTGATTTCAACAAATGGGAAGCATCGCAGCGATATACGGCGATTATGGCTAATCAGTCGCTGCATCACGTTTTAAACCTTGAGGGCTTGTTTGACCAGGTGGTGCGTGCACTGGATCCACGCGGATACTTTATTACCCACGACATGATTGGCAGGAATGGTCACCAGCGTTGGCCGGAGGCCCTTGATGCGGTGAATCAATTCTGGAAAGAGTTGCCAGAATCGTATCGCTACAATCATCTCCTCAAACGACATGAAGAGCGGTATGAGAATTGGGACTGCTCGACAGAAGGATTTGAAGGAATACGAGCTCAAGACATATTGCCGCTGTTGCTAGAGCGATTTGATTTCAGATTGTTTATTGGCTTCGCCAATGTTGTTGACGTATTCATCGATCGCTGTTTTGGGCACAATTTCGACATTAAACAGGATTGGGATCGTCAATTTATTGATCGGTTGCATGAGTTTGATGAAGTTGGTTTTCGCAATGGGACTCTTACGCCCACCCATATTATCGCCGTAATGACTGTGGATTCATCCGCTAACCACGAATACTCACGAGATATAACACCGCAGAACAGTGTGCATGAGCCCGTATAGTTGAATACTTGTCAATATCGCCGAGCACGCTAAAAACGGTGCGCCATTCATTGCATCGGCTGATTTGAATGCACGACATCCGTTGCGCGATCGCTGCTTTGAGCGCGATCGCTGCTTTGAGTGTGAACGGATCGATTCTGTGGATGGCCACTGGTTAGGGCCGCGGCTAAAGCATCCACCATTTGACTTGTGAAGTGCTCTCGACCAACAGCGTCAAGATGGTTTGTGTCGAAGAAGTATGTCGGTGACTCAAGGTTGAGAAAGGTGTCTTCCGGTATCAGGATGACATTGGGGTGGTGGCCTATCTTGTCGATGAAGTGTGCCATCGGCTTGTCCGCTTCGTTGAATACTCCCGGGAGCGGGGATGTTGGGACGCGAGCGATGACGATTTGAGTAGAGCTGTGTTCGTACCGAGCGAAGATCTTTTCAAGCCATTCGCTTGTGTAAGCGTCCAGCGGCTCAGGCGGATAGGTATACGGGGTTAGGAAGCGTTGACTTACGGCGCTTCGTTCAATTTCCGAGAGGCGCGCTGGGTAGGTCAACGAATGAGTCCCGGCGTCAAACGCAAGTCCGACCATGGACTCAGGATGTCCTTCGTAGTCGTCTCCCATAGTGCTTCCTACACTGTTGCGCCAGCGGACAGCGCGAAGACGCTTCCTGGGGTGCAGCAGGAAGTCTTGAAAGTCCATTTGATAATTTAGAGCCCACGTAGCCACCCGTGACCAGATCACGTGCCTTTTGTCTGGTGAGGGAAATGTGTTTGCTAGCTCTATAAAGTCAGTAGTGTCCAGAATGGGAGCCAGCATGTCGGCATCCAGCTCTCTGTCATCCAGCGAGGGATCATCTGGAGATACTTCGCGATAACTTGGAATGCTTAGGACGATCGCTCGATAACGATCGGCATTTGGATCCATATCCTTCAATAGGTAGTACCACGTTCGTAGCGTCGTACCCGGCATGCCTGCCTCGATGAAACGGAAATCCTTGGCCACGCCGCTCGCATTGGCAAGCCGTGGAGAGAAGCCTTCGCTCATGCGCGAATCCCCGGTCAGAAGTACGTCGCGAGTAGGATCTGCTCGACGCTGCTTCTCGTAGTGGGCCATGTAGTAAACGAAGCCGCTCATCGATTCTGGGGAAATCAAGCGGTTGTACAGACCAGACCGAAACACTAGCGCGTCGGTGCAAACAAACGTCGCCAACCCAAGGAAAAGTAGCGCTATCAGCCGCTTAGCGGTGAACTTAGAACTTTGCATAAATAAACTCGCCGCCGCCGGTGCTCGCTAGCAAAAGAATGATCAATAGCGCCGTCCCATAACTGATCCATCGGCGGTTCGAGCTGTTGCTCGTGCCCGCTATAAGCGTTCCAAGACGATTTAGACCCAGATAGCCTGTGCCGAGGTCGAAAGCGATAACCGCAGCAACAAGGGCCGGAATCAGCACGTCATGTCCAATGGACGGTGGAATCTTCGTGCTGAATTGGTGATGTGCGATACCTCGTATTACTTCGACCGCAGAGGATACGGTTGGTGCGCGAAAGAAGATGAGCGCCAGGCAAACCATATGGAATGTCACAATGGGTGCGTAGACCTTTCGCAGGCGCGATAGCGTGGGGCGAGACTTGAAGAAAGTATTACGGGGCTTCAACGTCAGCGCGGAGCAGATCATGAATACGCCGTGGATGACGCCGAAGACTAGGAATGTCCAATTATCACCATGCCAAATGCCGATCAGGATCATGTTGATCATGATGCTGAGCGCAAGGCCATAGTTGCCCATATTGCGCATCGCCAGGCGCAAAGGCATGAATAGATAGTCGGTTAGCCAGGTGGTCAGGCTCATATGCCAGCCGCGCCAATATTCCTGGATGTTATTTGCACGGAACGGACGGTTGAAGTTCGGCGGACCTTCGATTCCAAAGAACAGGCCTATACCGATTGCGATGTGCGTGATACCCGAAAAATCGGCGAAAAGCTGCAAGGTGTAGCCGTATACGCCGATCAGTAGCAGATAAGCGTTGGTGCTCTGAGCCGCGTCAACGGCGTGAACCAGTGCACCGATGTGGTCGGCAACCACAAGCTTCTCGAAGAAGCCAAGTAGGAGCAACCCGATTGCGCGCTCGAATGCTGGAGGATCAAGCCGGCCGAAATTTCCCGAAGAAATCTGCTTAAAGAATTCCGGCGAGCGTTGGATCGGGCCACTGAGTATCTGTGGGAAGAACGCTATGTAGAGGCTGACGGCTACGACATCGCGGGACGCTTCTAGGTTGCCCCAGTACACATCTAGCACGTAGCTGATGGACTTAAACAGGTAATAGGAGATGCCGATGGGGATCACCAAGCCTGTCAGCACGGAAGACAAACCAGGCGCCGTTAGCGCTTTACCGATTGCAGCCAAAGCTTCGCTGTACTTGAAAAATACCAGCACGGCAAGCAAGGCGGATATTGCGCCGGCCACAACCCATTTTTTAACTGAGTCAGATTTTGCGTTGCTAATAATTAGCGCCGCGCTGTATGTAGTAAGGCTGGTAGCTGCCAGAAGAAGCGAGTAACCGACACTCCATGTGAAGTAAAATAGATAGGATAATGCCAGTAGATAGACGCACTTGAATTTCGCAGGAATGAAATAAGTGATCGGTATGGCAACGGCCAGTGCCAAAAGGAAGGGCAGTGACGTGAAATTCATTGAGCCAGTTTCTGCGAGATGAGTGCAATAAAGTCACCCACGTTGCGCATGCTCTTCACCTCGCGTGTCGACATGCGAATAGCGAAGCGCTTTTCCACTGCTACCAGGAGATTTACGTGGGAGAGCGAGTCCCAGCCATCGACATCATCTGCGGTGGTCGAGTCGTTCAGGACAATCGAGTCGTCATCGAGCACATCGCGAAAGATCGCCGTGAGCTTGTCGTGTATCTGGTTTCGATCCATGTGCAAATCCTTCAAGTCGACGAAAGAAAATCAAGAGTGCCGGTGCGCATAAGCGCTGGCTGGTCCAGGTAGGCGTCGGTAGGTAGCAGCCATTGAGTGGTTCCATCGGATTCTTCGTGGATTTTCTCGAAACCAAACCCGGCGTAGAAGTCCTTCACCATTCCGTTTTTCTTGCTTGGAATGTACGAACCTCTCACGCTCGTAAGACCGAGCTGCCTGGCTAAACCGAAGATCCCGTTCATGGCGAAATTCTCGACGCCACGCTGCAGCACGCGGCAACTCATGAGGTATTCGTCGATAACGAGTTCGCTGTCCACACGCTTTAGCACGACGACGGAAATTAGTCCGTAGTTACCAAATCGATCCTCAAGGGTGAGTGTGAACGGAAAAGCATTCTCACCGTCGTTCATGAGTTGTTCGCAGTCGCTCTCGCTATACCGCCGCGTGGTGAGATTAAATTGATTGCTGCGTTGGATGAGCTGTGCAATGCGCGGCAGATTGAATGCATTGAAGCGTTCCAACGTAATCACCATGTCGAGTGACAGAAGGTAATCTTCGATACGCTCGAATCCGGTCTTGGCCTGTTCTCGTTGCGCTTCTACGCGATACATATCTGCGCGTTCGGCGTCTGCCTCAGAAAAGCTTGCAGTTTCGAACAAGTTGAGTTCTGCAACGACGCGGATGTATTGAGACGGGTCTTCCGGCATCTCCGGGACGATGACTTCCGGGAGCATCTTCCGCACCAGATCGCGCTCAAAGGGATTGTCATCCAGGAAGACGATGGAATCCAGGCCGATATTCAACGTCTGCTGGATATAGTGGATATTGTCTGCCTTGTTGTTCCAGTTGGCGACGAAGACGGCTATATCCGTTTCCTTCAGCACCATTTCGGGATGGCTCTGAAAGGGGAGAATTGCGTTGTGATGGTCGTTCTTGCTACAAACCGCAAGGATAATTCCGCGCCTCTTCAAGCCAAGGATGAAGTGTTGGAACGCTACGAATGCCTCGCCATCTTCGAGGTCGCCGAGACGAATGCCTTCAAGCCCATCGTCACCGATGACACCACCCCAAAGGGTGTTATCCAGATCCAGGACAACGCATTTAACGACCTTGCCGATGGCCGATCCAATAAGATCCACCAGGTTGTGCGCGAGCAAGGGCATGTATTCAAGCGCACACGGCTCCTTGGCTAGTGCCCACATCTTCTCGTCGATCCAGTTCCTGCGACCAACGGCGGCCGCGAGAAAATCTACATCGTTCAGTACAACCTGGCGTTCAGAACGGGCTGCCTCAACTAGCTTGTGGTTCACGTCGGTAAAGAACTGGTCCAATGCTCCCGCCAGCATTCGTCCGTAATTGCCAAACGGTCTCTCAAGCGGAACAACAAATGTCGATTGAACAATGGTTGCGCGAGAGTGAGTCTTGATCGCGTTCCAGATTGACGAGAGGTGCTGAACCATGTGTCCGGCGGCATCCGCATGGGGTGCCGCGTAGAACTTGTGCTTCAGCTTCTCCGCAGATTTTAGGATGACGATAAAATCTGGATTAAATGCATAGAGTGCAGAGGACGGGTTGAAAGCTTCCAGTTCAATGGTGTCGTAGCCCGCTTCGTACACCTCGATATCAAGTCCGCGATTAGCGCCGATGACCTGAGCAAGCATGGTCAGATGCTGTGTCGCACAGTCCGCCAAAAAGGCGAGTTTTACCTTTCGATCAATCTTTGCTTTGAGGTCGCCTAACCGTTTTACTTCTTTCATTAGCTTGAAGTAATTGAACGTGGCGTCGTTATTTTGCTCGAGGTGAAACTTTCTAACGTCCATATGCTTAGTTGGGCTCTCGATACAACTCTGCCACTTGGCAACATCCGCAATGATACGACAGCACTAAGCGCTGTTGGCAGGCATCATTTGTGGGTTGTGGCCAAGCCGGGGTGGTGGAAAACGCGTGTTTGGGCGAGGCTATATATATACGTTCGGACGGGACGGCGAGAGCTCTGAGCGTTCCGGTGCCCCTGCACACATATTTGGATCCGTTGACCAGATCCAGCCCGTTTCATTTTTAAATTTCACACCTGGATGAAGATACCCGAGTCCCTTGGGGCTGTGCAACAGCGCTCCAGGACGTAAGCTGACCGGCCCGCCGCAGCCGCCATATGTGGCGCTAGCATGGCAAAATCGGATCCCGGGAACATAACGTGAGGGAATCCTCGGGTCAGTCGAGGGACTCCTGAAGGTTTGACCTATGCGGGAAGAGGTGATGGCAAGGATCTACATGCAGAACCAAGGAGAAAAAGAATGAGCGCTACAACTAGGTAAAGAAGGGCTATAGCCAGCTGCCTTCAGGCGGCTCGTGCTTTCATGAGCTTCTTTGACGGCTCACCCAATAAAGCCCCGGCTTTGCCGGGAAATACTTGCCGATTGGACTGATGAACACCTCGTTTTCTCATCTCGATGCGCTTGAAGCCGAAAGCATTCACATCTTCCGAGAAGTGATGGCAAGCTTCCAGCGACCGGTCATGCTGTACTCCATCGGCAAGGACTCCTCCGTCCTATTGCATGTGTTGCGTAAAGCGTTTTACCCCGCGCCTCCACCGATTCCCTTGCTGCACGTCGATACCACCTGGAAATTTCGGGAGATGATCGCGTTTCGCGATCGAGTGGCGGCCGCAGGAGATGTTAGGTTGCTGGTGCACATCAACGAAGATGGCATCCGACAGGGCATATCACCGCTGGTTCACGGTGCGACAGTGCATACCGACGTAATGAAGACGGCGGCGCTCAAGCAGGCGTTGGACAAATACCGATTCGACGCTGCGATCGGCGGTGCGCGGCGCGACGAAGAAAAGGCCCGTGCCAAAGAGCGCGTATTTTCCTTTCGCAACGCGCAGCACCACTGGGACCCGAAGCGCCAGCGACCCGAATTGTGGAGCGTCTATAACACCCATATTCACAGCGGTGAAAGCGTGCGTGTTTTCCCGCTGTCGAACTGGACAGAGATGGATATATGGCGTTACATCCAGCGCGAGAATATCCCTGTCGTACCGCTTTATTTCGCGTGTGAACGGCCTGTAGTGCAGAGGGAAGGATCGCTGATCATGGTCGACGATGACCGCTTCGTCCTGCGCGCTGGCGAGAAAATAGAAATACGCAAAGTTCGTTTCCGCACGCTTGGCTGCTATCCGTTGACAGGCGCCGTGGAGTCATCGGCCGATACGCTGGATGCAGTTATCGACGAGATGAGTCAGTCACGCAGCTCCGAACGGCAAGGGCGGGTGATTGACCACGATCCATCCGCATCGATGGAGCGCAAAAAGCAGGAAGGTTATTTCTAATGGCCGCCGGTGATGCTTCGACACACAGCCTGTTGCGTTTCATTACTTGCGGAAGCGTGGACGACGGCAAAAGCACGCTGCTCGGCCGGCTACTTTACGATGTAGGCACGCTGGCCGACGACCAGATCGAGGCGTTGCGACGGGACAGCCGTCGTCAGCATCAGTCTGATGATGTATTGGATTTTTCTTTGCTCACGGACGGATTGGACGCCGAGCGGCAGCAAGGTATCACCATTGACGTCGCCTATCGGTATTTTCACAGTGCTCGACGCAGCTTCATCGTCGCCGATTGCCCGGGGCACGAACAATACACGCGCAACATGGCTACCGGCGCGTCGAATACCGATTTGGCCGTGGTCTTGGTGGATGCACGCAAGGGACTACTGACACAGACGCGGCGGCACACCTATATCTGCGCATTGCTCGGTATTCGTAAAGTGGTGCTCGCAGTGAACAAGATGGATCTGGTCGACTATAGCCAGGCCGTCTACGAATCGATCTACGCCGACTACCGCGAATTGGCCAGTCAGCTAGGTATTGGCGCGGTATACGGGCTGCCGGTCAGCGCACTTGGTGGCGACAATGTTAGCTCGCCGTCCATACACATGCCCTGGTACGCCGGATCGACATTGCTGGACATACTGGAAACCATAAGTGTCGATCCGGTGCAGTCCGCCGACTTTCGCATGCCTGTGCAATGGGTCAACCGTCCCGACCAGAACTTCAGAGGTTTTGCCGGGACGATTTGTGGTGGTCGCATCAGGGCCGGCGACGAGGTTGTCGTTCAGCCGGGTACGCATCAGGCGCGCGTGGCGCGGATCATCACAGCCACGGGGGAAATGCCTGAGGCCCATGCGGGGCAAGCGGTGACGTTAACCCTGGACCGCGAGATCGACATAAGCCGAGGCGACGTTATCGCCGATGCTGTGCGTCCGGCACCCGAAGCGGATCAGTTCGCAGCGCATCTGCTGTGGATGGGTGACGAGGCATTGCTGCCCAACCGCAGCTACTGGCTCAAGATCGGAACACGCACCGTGAATGCGCGCGTTACGTCGATCAAACACAAAGTCGATGTGAACACGCAGGCTGCGCTCGCAGCTCATCGCCTCGCGTTGAACGAAGTGGGATATTGCAACATCGATCTCGACCATCCGGTTGCATTCGAAGCCTATGCAACAAACCATGTTCTGGGTGGCTTTATTCTGATCGATCGGCACAGCCATGCCACGGTGGCTTGCGGCATGCTGGATTTTGCCTTGCACCGTGCGACCAACGTGCACTGGCAGCATCTCGATATCAACAAACAGGCGCGTGCGCGCAACAAGGGGCAACGGCCCCGATGCGTGTGGTTCACGGGCCTGTCGGGCGCCGGCAAGTCAACTATCGCGAATCTTCTGGAGCGCCACCTCAATGCGCGCGGCTACCATACGTACGTGCTGGATGGAGACAATCTTCGTCATGGCTTGAACCGCGATCTGGGTTTTACTGCTGAAGCCCGCGTTGAAAACGTGCGACGCGTCGCTGAAGTGGCGCACCTGATGGTCGACGCAGGGTTGATAGTGCTGGTTTGCGTGATCTCGCCGTTTGAGAGCGAACGTGAATTCGCCCGCGGTTTGTTTGCCGAAGGTGAGTTCATGGAGGTGTTCGTGGATACGCCACTGGAGGAATGTGAGCGCCGCGATGCGAAGGGGCTCTATCGCAAAGCGAGGGCCGGCGAAATCAGCAACTTCACGGGTATTGATTCACCCTACGAGGTTCCCAGCGCACCGGATGTGCATTTGCGTACAAGTGGTGGTTCCATCGAATCGTTGGTTGAAGTATTGGCAAAGCGATTGATACATGACTCTGACCCTACAGGGGCAGGATGAGTCTCACCGATCCCGGACGGTAACGAAAAAGAGGCCGGACATCGCTGTCCGGCCTCTTTATTTACAACACACTTGCCAAAGCGTCTTAGTGGCTGACGCCCACAGACGTATTTAGCGCGGTGACGGCTTTGCCGCCTTGCAGACGGTTTGCCTGGATCTGGGCTCCCGCCGGAATCACCAGCGGACTGCCGGCCGCATCGGCCACCCGTTGCGAGTAGAAACTACCGTTGCCGTCGCTGAACCAATCGTACACATCGCCAGCGGTTCCAACCCAGAGGATGTCGGCCAGGCCGTCGCCGTTGTAATCGGCGATGCTCGCTATCGTGTAACCGGCAGCGATGTTAAACGTCGTCTGAGAGGCGATGGTGGCGCCATTCATGTTCCACACCATCATCTGGTTGGCCGCCGGGTTCGTCCAGAACAGTGCCGTCCTGCCAGTGCCAGTCACGTCACCGGCGCCGAACAAGGTAAAGCCGGCGGGGTGGTTCTGGATCGTTGTGTTGGTGAAGCTGCCGTGCTGGTTATTGGTCCAGACGTAGACGCTGTTGTTGGAAGTGTTGGTCCAGACGATGTCGACATAACCATCGCCGTTGACGTCTGCCAGGTGAGGTACGTAGCCGGTAGCCACCGTAAAAGCATGCGGAGTGGCGGCGGCAAAGCCGGTACCTGCGGCCGGTGCGGTCAGGTCCCACCACTCGATCTGGCCAGTGCTGCTATTCCACCAGAACAGCTCATCGGAGCCACTGCCGTCGAAATTGCCGGCTCCTACTAAGGTCCATCCAGCCGCATAAGGGTTACCGACCTTCAAGTAGGTGTAACCGTTCGCACCGCCTGTTCCATTGGAAAGGTAGACCCAGAGCTGGTCGTCCGGTCCGGTCCATGCCAGGCCGCCGATTTTGAAACCAACCGTGTTGTTTGTGGCGGCGCTGGCTGCAAAGAATTCGCCGACGGCGCCGATCGTGTAACCGGCGGGTACGGATTGCGAGACGTTTTCCAGTACGACACTGCCCTTCATGGCCAGCTGGGTGAATACCCCTGTCGTGGGATTCACCAAGGCAATATCGCTGAAACCATCGGCTTCCGCACCGTTGGTGGGGGCCAGGAAGTCATACGGCGCAACGTAACCGTTTTGGAACGGCTTGTAGAACGTCGTTAGTGCGTTCACCAGGTTGGTAACGTTGACGCTACCCAGTCCGGTTGCCAGGCTGTAGCCGGAATTAGCATTCCATGCTGGTGCAAGCTCCGCGGAGCCGCCTGCGCTGACGACGCCATAGGTCTCGACGCTCGGACCGGTATAACAATCGTTGGATCCCTGCGCGCATGGCACGTCGTTGTTGCCCACAGTGACGTTGTTGAACACACAAGAGCTACCCGCGCTACTACCGGAATTGCAGGTGCTCAACATCGACCTGTTCGGCGATGCGTTCGTGCCATATTCCTTGGCCGCGATGTTGTACAAGGCTGGCAGGATGTTGCCGCTGTTCTGTCCACTCGCCTGATTGATCAGTGCCTGGATGCCCGCCATGGCCGGTGCCGCGAATGACGTACCGCCGGCACTGTTGAAGAAGACGTTTTCGGGGATGTTATAGCTACAGGTCACTCCTGCTTGCTGGACTTCGCTGGCATCGGACATGCAATAAATCAGCGCATGACCATACAGGCCGTTGGCGGCAAACAGCGATATGTCCGGGAGCATGCGTGTCCCGAAATTGGTGGACCCATTGATACCTGTCTGCCATATCGGCTGGGACCAGATCAGGCTCGAGCCGCCGCTGCCGCCACCAGTACCCAGGAAATTCTGGCCTACGCTGCTGTTACACGCCTGCACGCCGTTGCTATAGCCGAGCAGGCCGTATAGCACGTTGCTGGCGCACGTATCGTTCCAGGTCATTTCCGGGATATAGCCGAACGCCGATTGGTTGAGCGTCGAGTTGTTGGAGTTCCAATACGCGCTGTAGTTGTTGAAGTCGTTGAAATCGGTGCCGCCCACGGCAACGTTGAATGGTGTCGAGGCCATGCTGTTGACCGCAGCGCCTTCATGGGCAACGAGTCGGTTATCGTCACAGCCGGCCGAGCCGGAGTCGCCCGTCGATACAAATACGGTCACGCCCTGTGCTGCGGCCTGCTCCCATAGCGTAGCGGCTTCCTGTGCTGTCCCATCCATCAGCCCGTCGACTTCACATTCGCCGTAGCTCAAGCTGAAGACGGCAGGCACCGGCGTGGTGTAACCAGTGAGCAGGTTTTCTGCCGCGGTGAACGGTCCGAAGGTCGCGCTATTGGCGTCATTGCACGAAGCGAAGACGATGTTCGCATCGGGCGCTGCCGCACCTACCCACTCGGTGTCCAGAGCTGCCTCGCTCTCGTCGGCATTGGTGCCGGGATCGGTGCAGGTTGTATCGCTGGCACTTTTTAACGGATGTATGTAACTGACCGTACCCGCTGCATTGGCGGGCAGAAAAACGCTGCGGAATCCCTGGACATCGTTAGGTAGTACGTCGGTGCGTTCCAGCACCGCCAGGGTCTGTCCAGCGCCGCGGATGGGAGTACTCGCGTTCCACAGCGGCGTGACATTGTAGATTGCGTCAAAGTCAGCCGGCGCCACGTCATAGACCGTCTGGGCGGTTTGCCCCGGAGGCTGAGACGGCGTCGTAAATTGGGGTGATCCGCTAGCCTTGGCGACGGTTTTCCATTTGCCGGTCTGCTTGTCTCGGCTCACCGCACCGACATCGATATGCTGGGGCTTGGGGAAGAAATTGCTCAACGAGGTCGCGCCCGTCACCACGGTGGCGAGTGCCGCAGGAATTTGCTGCGCGCTGTTGTTGGCGAAATGCTTTTCGCCGTTGACCACGTAACTGTGCAACGAAGTATGGAAGGCGTTGCCGACGGTGGCGGCGTTACCGGAGAAGTGAATCATCATGCCGGTCGGAGAGACGGAGGTGACTTGGAGGCCTTGGGCCTGCAGCCACTGCTTGACTTGGTCAATGTCGGACTGGGCTGGGCCGAACAGGCTGCCGATCTGGGCTGCCGTAAGCCAGTGATGAAAGTATGGCGAACTGGGATTGCTCAGCGCATGGACGTAGGCATCGAACTGCTGCTGTTTGGCAGCGCTGCGCTTGAGCAGCAGAGTTACGTTGTGGATTGCTTGCGTGGAAGGCAATGCACCGGTGTCTTGGGCAGAGACGGCCAATTGCGGCTTTTCTCCCACCGACACCCGTTTCGAGGTGTCAATCGCGCCAGTGATCCTGGCCGTGTCCGACGCGTAGTTCGGATAGTAGTTGGCTACCTGCGCACCAGCTGCGTGCACTCCCAGCGGTAATAGCGCTACGAGCGCAAACGCCGCTCTGGCGGACCGAGGCCCGCTCCTGAATGTAGACATGAATTCCCCCATTGGTTTGTTACTGAAAGAAAGACTCTGCCCCCGGGCAACCCCGCCGCGGTGACAGGTCTTGATCGTTGCTGATCGTCAATTCAATCTCAGGATTGCTGGAACCCGCACCTCCCTGTAGGTCATCGTGGACTGTTCGTCACTGAACGCTCACGTGCTTTTTACTGAACCATCACGTTGCTTACAAAGTAGGCATGAAAACGACGTCAAAATGCAAGGCCATAGGGTCATTCCCAGGTACCTTCGCGGCAACATTCAATAGACCGTTGTCCTGGAACAGGTTGCTAGGTGTTTTCGAAAGGCTATAAGCTTGCGCCAAACTGACAATATGTCGCTTTGCTAGGGAATAAAGTGCGCGGCTTCAGGGAGGTTGGCACCAGGGGTATTCTCTGCGAGGGGGATCGATCAGGGAACTTGACCTACTTCTGGGGACCAAATCGGTGTCTGAAATTGAGGCAAACCATCATCAAGGGCCGATTTTTGTGGTCGGTTCGCCGCGATCCGGCACCAGCATCCTTACCTGGTGCCTAGGTCAGCATGCCAATATTCTCCCGCAGGAAGAGTCCGGGTGGATGGGGGAGTTCGCTATAGGTACTGGTGTTCGATATCAAACCGGCAACCAGCACGGGGATCGCTCTCAACTAACAGCGCTGGGCGTCGACCGCGAGGCTTTCTTCAAGACGTTCGGCGATGCGATCGATGCCATGATCCATCGGCATCGTCCTCGGCAGGAGCAAAACTGCAAGCGTTCTGCTAGAGAGAATCCGGCTCAGGTTGATTCGGCTTTCAACATTTCGCGATCGGATGTCGAACCGAAATCACGCTGGGTCGACGGCACACCCGAGTATTCGTTCTACATCTATGGACTCACGCTATTGTTTCCACATGCGCGCTTCGTGCATATCGTACGAGACGTACGCTCTGTCGTAGATTCGATGTTGAATTTCAAGCAGAGTGCATGCAAGGAGCTTGTGAAGACGGAACAACAAGCATACGAGTATTGGCTGCGTACCGTTCAGGCATGTGTACAAGCCGAACGCGCGCTGGGTCCGCGGGTGGTGCACCGCTTGCGCTACGACGACTTGGTGCACCGGCCGGAATGGGCAATTCGGGGTGTGCTCGAGTTTTTGGGCGAACCGTTCATGGCGCCCTGCATCGAGCCATTGGCGCGTCGGATCAACAGTTCCGAAGTCCCCAATGGTTTTTGTGCCGTTGATCCTAGGACTAATCCTGCCGTCGTCGAACAAGCGATTCGGTTGAGCGAACAGTTGCAACGACCATTTGAAGAAGGTCCGCTATCGCCTGGGGAACTAGCAGACTTGAAAGCACGTTTCGACCGGCGCGTGGCATTTATGTCCGAGCTCGATACCGAATATGCGCTTGGTCAAGAAAAGGTTTGCAAACTGAGCAAGCGCTTGGACCGTTGTGGCCTGATATTGGTGTGCTATTTCTTGTTGGCGCTGGTCGCGACTGCACCTGGAGTGCTGCGCTACGGGTGGTGGCAAATGAACTTTCAGAATGCGGTCTGGCTGGTGGGAGCGGTAGCGGGTTTAGCTTTCTATGTGACCCTGCGTCGGGCAGGCCTTCGTAGCTTTGTGATTGGGATGATCCATAGGTGCGGTTGGCATCGTCGTGCGGGCGATGCAGGTCTGCATAAGCTAAAAAATACCTTTCGGAATGCGGATGTGCCGTAGATTTTGTGTAAACGACCCATTGATCGGTAGCTGCCACCGCATGGGTAAGCGTCAACTAGTAGCAATCCTCGCGGCGTAGTTGACTGCGCGTGATCCCGTTTTCTTTGACTACCCACCGAAGATAGGCAGGTCGATCTATCCGACCAGCGCCATCGGGTCGATGAAGTTGGGTCTGCGCAAAGTAACCGGGCGCTGAGATGTATTTTCGAGCGATGAGGCGCTCATCGACCCTCAACAAGGTGTTTTGCGACATCAGCAAGAAGCAAAGGTCACCGATCTGCGATTGGTAGGTCGCCCCGAACGTTTTACGATCCAGTTGGGGCGGCTCCCTGAGCTGTGCCTCAATCCCGGTTACACAAAATCTGCCCACGCTCCACTAAGACGGATTGAACATGGATCAAACACGGTCACCATTCCTGGTATTCGGCGCTCCCCAAATCGATGAGGCAGAAATCGCCGAGGTGGTGGCTTGCCTGCGGTCCGGTTGGCTCGGTACCGGCCCCCGCGTTGCGCAACTCGAGCGGGACTTTGCGATCTTCCGCGGCGTGCAGCACGAGAGAGCCGCTGCGGTCAATTCCTGCACGGCGGCATTGCATGTAAGCATGTTGGCGGCCGGCATTGAACCGGGTTCGGAAGTCATCACGACGCCATTGACGTTCTGCGCCACCGTCAACGCCATCCTTCACGCAGGTTTGGTACCTGTGTTGGCCGATGTCGATCCCGTAACCCAAAACATCGATCCAGACGCGATCGAGGCGGCCATTACACCGCGCACGCGGGCGATCTTGCCCGTGCACTTTGCTGGGCGTCCCTGCGCGATGGACCGGATCATGGCCGTCGCTCGCAAATATGGACTGGTGGTCATCGAGGATTGCGCGCATGCGGTGGAATCCGAATACCGCGGGCAGCCGTTGGGCACTTTCGGCGACTTCGGCTGCTTTAGCTTTTACGTCACAAAGAACATCACGACGGGTGAAGGGGGGATGATCCTAGGGCGTAGTGAGGAGCAAGTGGCCAGAGCACGCGTTTTGGCGCTGCACGGAATGAGTAAGGACGCTTGGCACCGATTTGGTGATAAGGGCTACAAGCACTACCAGGTCGTGGAGTGCGGTTTCAAATACAACATGATGGACGTGCAGGCCGCGATCGGTCTGCATCAGCTCGCTCGCGTCGAAGAAAGCTGGCGTCACCGCGACGAGATTTGGCGGCGCTACGATCAGGCTTTTGCTCAGCTGCCTATTCGGTTGCCGGCACCGGCCGACTCGGAAACACGCCATGGGCGGCACCTTTACACCGTTATGCTCGACGCGCAGCGTTGCGGTATTGCGCGCGACGATTTTCTTGAGGCCATGAACGTGGCGAGGATCGGGACTGGCGTGCACTACCTGTCTATTCCGGAGCATCCGTACTACCAGCGGCGCTTCGGCTGGCGGCCGGAGCAATGGCCGAATGCTATGAAGTTAGGGCGTGAGACCGTAAGTTTGCCGCTGTCTCCCGCACTGTCAGATGCGGATGTTGAGCGCGTAGTCGACGCTGTCCGATCAATTCTGCACGGTTGATCGAGCACTGGCGCGAAAAAAAGCGGCATCCGAGTGCCGCTTTTTTTATCGCGTCGGTTTTGTTGATCTCAGCCGATCGCCTGCTCTAGCTCCGGAATCAGTTTGAACAGATCACCGACCAGGCCAATGTCTGCCACTTCGAAGATCGGCGCCTCGGCATCTTTGTTGATAGCGACGATGGTTCCGGCGTCCTTGATGCCAGTGAGGTGCTGGATCGCGCCTGAAATACCGATGG
The DNA here is from genome assembly GCF_030160075.1 of Dyella lipolytica. Classification (GTDB taxonomy): domain Bacteria; phylum Pseudomonadota; class Gammaproteobacteria; order Xanthomonadales; family Rhodanobacteraceae; genus Dyella_B; species Dyella_B lipolytica. The sequence continues at coordinate 518,787 of NZ_BSNQ01000009.1, read as the reverse complement.
CCATGTACAGCTCCGGTGCGATGATTTTCCCGGTCTGTCCTACTTGCAATTCGTTAGGCACATAGCCTGCATCGACGGCGGCGCGTGAGGCGCCCACGGCGGCGCCGATCTTATCGGCGAACTTATAGATAATCTCGAAGTTCTCCTTTGAGCCCACACCACGACCGCCGGACACCACTTTGCTGGCGCTCTGCAGATCTGGACGATCGCTCTTGCCCTGCTTCAGTTCGACAAAGCGGGTGTGTGTGGGAAGGGCGACGTCCAGGCTCAATGCTTCGATTGGTGCGCTCTGGGTGCCGCTGGCCGCAGCCGACCAGGATGCCGTGCGGATGGTGGCAACCACGGCGTGCGCGGCATCGGCTTCTACCGTGATGATTGCGTTGCCTGCATAAATAGGTCGCTTGAAAGTATGGCTAGCATCCACGCTCATTACATCGCTGACCTGTGCTACGCCTAGCAAAGCTGCTACGCGTGGCGCGACATCCTTACCGAAGGTGGTGGACGGCGCGAAAACGTGGGTGTAGCCGGCAGCGGCTTTGGCGATCTGCGGCGCCAGCACGGCCGCCAGCGGATGTGCATTCTCGGCACGTGCGATGGTCAGCACGCGGCTCACACCATCGATCTTGGCGGCTTCTGTGGCAATGGCTTCGACACTGTCAGCAAGCACCAGAATGTCGATAATTTCGGGTTTCACGGCTGCTGCCGCGCTCACGGCGCGTGCAGTGGAAGGGTTCAGCTTGCCGCCCAGATGTTCGGCGATAACCAGGATCTTGCTCACGGGTGTCTCCTCGTCCGGTCGGCTGCTTAGAGCAGGCCCTTCTGCTTCAGCGTAGCAACCAGTTCGGCTGCGTCCTTCACCAACACGCCCTTGCTGCGTTTGGCTGGCGCGGCGTAGTGAGTGGTCTTGAGCTGGTCGTGCACATCAACGCCCAGCGACGCTAACTCGATGGTGTCGATAGGTTTGGACTTGGCCTTCATGATATCCGGCAGCTTGATAAAGCGCGGCTCGTTGAGGCGCAGGTCGGTGGTGATTACCGCTGGCAGATCCGCCTGGATAACTTCCAGCCCTGCGTCGACCTCGCGGGTAACGGTAGCTTTGCCGTCTGCGATTTCCACCTTGCTCGCAAAGGTGGCTTGAGGACGATCCCAGAGCGCCGCCAACATCTGGCCGGTTTGACTGGCGTCGTCATCGATGGCCTGTTTGCCAAGAATGACGAGGTCCGGTTGCTCCTTCTCGATCAGCTTGAGGAATGTGCGAGCGACCGTGAGAGGTTGTACTTCGCCCGCAACGACCACGTGGATGGCGCGGTTAGCACCCATCGCCAAACCATTGCGCAAGTGTGCGGTCAGGTCTGCTGGGCCGATCCCGACCACCACGACTTCGGTAGCAAGCCCTTTTTCCCGGAGCCGCAGCGCTTCTTCGAGAGCAATATCGTCGAAGGGGTTTGCGGAAAGTTTCACGCCGTCGGTCGACACGCCCGTACCGTCGGGTTTGACTTGGACGCGGACGTTGTAGTCCACGACACGCTTGTAGCCGACAAGAATCTTCATCTGCGAGTTCCTATTTCGGTGGCTACCTACAGCAGCCGAAAGGGTGCATTGTAGCGCCAGGCAAACGGTCGTTTGAAGTGCAAGCTTGGGGGCTGGCTCAAGCCAGCGCTGAATGAAGGGCGCGACGGGCGATATCAAAGGAAAAATGGTCGCGGATATTGTTCATTCCGGCCTCGGACAGGCGATACCAAAGTGCACGGTCCTCGTACAAACGCAGTACCGCATCGGCAAATGTCTGCGCGTCGTCAGCGAGGAGAATGTTTTCGCCATCCTCCAACCGCATGCCTTCGGCGGCGATGTGGGTTCCTACGACGGGTAAACCGTGGCTCATGGCGGTGTTGACCTTGCCCTTGACGCCCGCGCCGTAACGCAATGGCGCAAGCGCGATACGGCTGCCATCCATCCAAGGAGTGAGATCCTCAACGCGACCGTGGGCAACGATGCCACGTCCCTGCAGCTCCCGTTGTACTGCTTCCGGTATTTGGCCGATCAAATGCAATTCGATGTCCGGACGCGCAGTGCGGATTCTGGGATAGATCTCGTCGGTCAGCCATTGAACTGCATCGACGTTCGGGGGGTGTCCGAAACCGCCAACAAAGACGAGGCCTCGCCTTTGCTCGAATTCACCGTGACGCCCATGGACCTCATGCATATTGGGTAGAAGCATGACGTTGGCACCAGGCAGCTCATTTTTCAATAATTCAAGTTCCACCGTGCTCACTACAAAGGTGGCGTGACTGGCCCGAATAATCTCAAACTCACGGCGTTGCGATGCGCTCGCCTGACGGGCCAGGGTGGGGTTGTCGGTATGCGCTGCCGCGCGCCGCTCACGCAAAAAATGTAGATCTACCGTATCGAACAGAATTCGCGCATGGGGTGCCAATTGCCGAATAAGAGGGAGATTGGCGTCAGCCACGTAATGACGGCATAGCATCACGGCGTCGAGGCTGGCCTGCTCGCGTTTCAGCCATGTAGCGAGCGGCGGCGACCATGGTTTGCAAAGTACCTCTACGCCAATCGCACCGAGCAGACGAATGTCGTCGGCGCTGGCCAACCGATTGTCCGCCATGAACGTCACTCGCCAGCCCATGCCTCGGAGCAAACGCATGATGTTGAACATTTGAAGCGATCCAGCGTCCCTGCGGGGATCGGGAGTCAGTGCGTCCATCACGAAGATATGGCGTTGCCCGTGATGGATTGCTCGTTCTACCGGAGTACGCGGCGCAGGTTGCTGCCGAAGTGCGGCCTCCCATTTGCGGATGAACTTTTCGCGATTGATGGACTGGTATCGCTTGACGCCTTTCAATATGTCCGTTCCCGAAGTGATCCCTTCGCAATGAACGACGATGCTGGTGGGTTCGTAGATGACACGTCGCCCTGATGCGCGCGCGGCGAAGGCAAGATCCATGTCTTCGCAGTAGGCCGGCGTATATCGCGTGTCAAAGCCACCTATTGAGATAAAAAGCGATTTTTCGATCAGCAACGCCGCGCCGGACACATAATCCACATCGCGGCGGTACAAGTACCTAGGGTCGTCGCGCTTTTCAAAGCGCCCGGCGTTCCAAGCCTCGGCGTTGGAATACACCAATGCACCCGCTTCCTGGAGTCTTCCGTCCGGGTAGATGAGTTGGCTGCCGACGATGCCGCAGTTCGGCTCTTCCAAGTAAGCCTCAAGCAGCGCATCGAGCCAGCGCGGCGTAACCTGGGTGTCATTGTTGAGGAAAAGGAGATAAGGCGCTCGTGCCGCGGCGGCACCTGCGTTACAGCTGCCGATGTAGCCGACATTGCTCTCGTTCCGCAACAGACGAAGCCCATCAACTTGCGATAGGGTTGATGCGCTGTTATCCGGGGATGCGTCATCTACCACGATGACCTCGAACGGCAGGCTAGCGCCATGGCGGCCGATCGAACGTAAGCAGGCCAATGTCCACGCAAGCTTTCCGTATGCGGGAATGATGACGGAGATGCGCGGGGTCTCACTGGTGGGCAGAGCGAAAGGACTAAACGGCTGATTCAGCGTCTCGAGTTCTAAAGAAGCTTCTTCGACCGGATTGGACTTGAATTCCTGCAATATCCGCGAAAGCGTCCCGTGAAGACCGCGCTGAGCCATGCTGCCAAACACGCGTTGTGACAGGTATCGCAAACGCTTGGCTCGCCACTGCAAAGTGCTGAGTGACATTGATTCCTCGAACTATCTGTGTGCCGACGTCGGGCTATATCCTGCGCGCAGGATATAGGTGGACCGATAATTTTTTTGCGTGTACCGAGCCTTAAAGATTCTGATAGTTGGGACCCGAACCACCTTCCGGCGTCACCCAATTGATGATCTGGTAGGGATCCTTGATGTCGCAGGTCTTGCAGTGCACACAGTTGGCGGCGTTGATCTGCAGACGCTTGCCCGCTTCATCGTTGACGATCTCGTAAACGTTGGCCGGGCAGAAACGTGTACAAGGGTTGCCATATTCCTGGGCGCACTGGGTCACGCAGACCGAAGTGTCTTCCACATGAAGATGGATGGGCTGATCTTCGTCGTGTTCGGTAGCTGCGAAGTAGACGCCGGCGAGGCGATCGCGGGGCGGCAGCTCGCGTTGCACATAGTCGCGCTTGGGTTCTTCCTGCTGGCCGAGTTTGTGTAGTGAAGACCAGTCGGCTTTGTTCTTCAGCGTCCACGGCGAAGCACCGCCGACCAGGGTTTCCCATGCGGCGTTGAACATGCCGAACCACAACCCTTTCTTGAAGCCGGGTTTGATGTTGCGCACTTTTTTCAACTCCGCCATCACTTCGGAGCCGCGCAGTTTGGCGTCAAAGCCGGCTGGCTTCAGATCGTTCGCCACCAGGTGTTCGGCGGCGAGCATGCCGCTGCGGATGGCCTGGTGCGTGCCTTTGATCTTGGGTACGTTGAGCAGGCCGGCGGTGTCGCCGATCAGCAGCGCGCCAGGCATGTCGATTTTCGGCAGCGATTGATAGCCGCCGGTGACGATGGCGCGCGCGCCCGCGGAAAGAATCGTGCCGCCTTCGAGCAGCGGCTTGATCATCGGGTGGTTCTTCCATTGCTGGAAGGCTTCCCATGGCTGGTAGTTCGGATCGCTGTAATCGAGGCCGCTGACGTAGCCGAGCGCGATGCGATCCTTGTCCAGGTGGTAGAGGAAGCTGCCGCCGTAGGTGTGGCTATCTGCCGGCCAGCCAAAGCTATGCACGATCTTGCCGGGCGTCACGCGTCCGGCCGGCACTTGCCACAGTTCCTTGATGCCGATGGAGTAGCCCTGCGGATCGCTGTCCTTATCTAGCGCGAAGCGCTTGATCAGTTGCTTGGTGAGGCTGCCGCGCGCGCCCTCGGCGAGCACGGTGACCTTGGCCTTGATATCGATGCCCTGGGTGTAGCCGGGTTTGTGCGAACCGTCCTTGGCCACGCCCATGTCGCCGATGCGTACGCCGGCGACCGAACCGTCTTCGTTGTAGATGGTGTCGGCGGCTGCAAAGCCGGGGAACACATCCACCCCCAACGCCTCGGCTTGCGGCGCCAGCCATGCGCAAAGTGCGCCCAGCGAGACGATGAAATTACCGTGATTTTTCATGCCCGGCGGTACTGGCAGTTTGCGTCCGCCGGTCTTTTTGAGTAGCCAGAACTCGTCGTCGGCCGCGGGTACGCAGATCGGCGGCGGATTGTCGCGCCAGCCAGGTAGCAGGGCATCCAAGGGCTGTGGTTCGATCACCGCCCCGGAAAGGATCTGCGCGCCGATGGTTGAGGCTTTTTCGATCACACACACGGTGACCTCCGGCTTGAGCTGCTTCAGCCGGATCGCAAATGACAACCCAGCCGGCCCTGCACCGACGACGATGACGTCGTATTCCATCGTTTCGCGTTCGGTCATGGGAGCTCCATCGTGGGCTAGTGAGTGCGGGTCCGTGGCCGCGTGGTGTTCCAAAGGCGGTCCGGACGCTATTCTCCGGGTTCGCCTACCGCGCAGCAAACAGGAGCCTGCCGCGGCCGGTTTGCCAGGGGTAGCCATAGTTGCGCTGGATCTGTGCCGGAGTGCGCATGAATTCTGTACCGCCGATTGCCGATGTCGATCTCCGCCGCGCTACGCTTTGCCAGCTATTGCATTGGCTAGCCGCGGGGCGTGTGCATTCGGAGGCGCTGGCCGAGGTCTACCTCGACGCCATCGAGCGCATCAATCCGCAGCTCAACGCGTATGTGGGCGTGAGTCCGACCTTGCTGCGCGAGCAGGCGCGTACCGCCGAGCACCGCCGGCGCGATGGTGTCATCGGGCGACTCGACGGCATTCCCATTGCGCTCAAGGACAACTTCGACATCGCCGGGTGGCCGACGCGCGCCGGCTTGCCTGGACCTGGTCGCCCCGCCGAACACGATGCTCACATCGTTGGGCGGCTGCGTGCGTCGGGCGCGGTGCTGATCGGCAAGACCAATATGGATGAGGGAGCGTTGGGTGCTGTCACCAACAACCCGCACGTCGGGCCGACACACAATCCGCATCGTCACGGCTACACCGCGGGTGGTTCCTCAGGCGGCGCGGCAGCTGCCGTAGCGGCGGGGTTAGCGGTAGCGGCCATCGGTTCGGACAGCCTGGGCTCGATCCGCATTCCCGCCAGCTATTGCGGCGTATTCGCATTGAAGCCCACGCAGGGCGAAATTTCTGTCCGCGGCATGATACCGGCGGCGCGCATGCTGGATACCGTAGGCCTGCTGGCGCGCAGCGTGAATGACCTTACCGTGCTCTTGCAGGTGTTGGCGGGCTACGACGCTGACGATCCGCGCTCACGCCGGCGCCGTGTGGCGCTCGCGCCGCCGGACTGGGAGCCTGGCAAATTGCGCTGCGGTGTGCTGTCGAATCTGCCTGGATTGGGCGTGCAGCCGGCTGTCGTCGACGTGTTCGAGGCGACGCTCGCAAAGCTCGATCGTGAACTCGGCCAACGGCGTACGGTGGATTTCGAGGATTGGCATTTCGCCCGCGCCCGTCGCGCCGGTCTGCTGCTCATGGAAGCGGAAATGCTCGGCACCTTCGCCACGCAACTGGCCGATGCAGAGCATCCCGTATCACCGCGTTTCCGTCAGATGCTGGACTATGCCGCAAGCAAGACGGCCGCTGATTACGCAACCGCCGACCGAGTGCTCGATGCGGCCGCATTGAAGATGCGCCGATTGTTCGCGCAGATCGATGTGCTGGTCACACCCACCACGCCACAGGGTGCGTTTCCGCTCGACGGCCCGGTGCCCGATTCGCAGGCCGATCTCACCAGCTTCGCCAATCTGGCCGGCTGCCCGGCGGTGAGTATTCCGATGGGCACGCTGCCGGACGGTTTACCGATCGGTTTGCAGCTCGTGGGCGCGCGCGGTTCGGATCTGCGCTTGCTGGAGTTGGCCGAGGTGTGGTCGGCCACGCTCGATGCGGCGCCGGATTACCCTGTTCTGGTCGGGTGACAACGTTTTGTTACGGATACCCGGGTAGAGTGGTAGGAAACAATCAGGCCTCCCCATGCCCGCCTACACGCAACAACTCACGTTTTTTCGGGAGTGGATCAAGCATCCGCTGCAGATGGCCTCCGTGCTGCCTTCCGGACGGCCATTGGCGCGCATGATGGTTTCGGCCATGCCTGCCAAGGCCAGTTGTGTGATCGAACTCGGCGGCGGTACCGGCGTGATCACCGAAGCACTGCTTCACCATGGCGTATCGCCGGCCCAGCTGCTGGTGCTGGAAATGAACGCCACGATGCACGCCATTCTTCGACGCCGATTTCCACAGGCGCAGGTGCTTTGCGCCGATGCGCGTCACGTCAACGAACTGGCGCAGCGCACGGGCGTGCTGGCACCGGAAGGCGCAGATGCCATCCTCAGCAGCCTTGGTTTGCTGACGATGCCACCTGAGTTGCAGCACGACATCGTCTCTGCCGCGCTGGCGGTGTTGCGCCCCGGCGGTGTCTTCGTGCAGTACACCTACGGTTGGCGCAGTCCGCTGGATAAGCGGGTACAGCAGCAGCTCGGGTTGCGTTGCACCCGGGTCGGCATGGTGTGGCGAAATCTGCCGCCGGCGCAGGTTTATACCTATGCCCGCGACGAGCGCTGAGATCGCCAGCGACGTTTGGCAACGTTTGCCAATCACCGATGCGGACGTGCGCTGTGCCTGGTCATGGTTGACCGACGATGAAGCCGATGCACTGTTCGAGTGCCTGCTGAAAGAAATTCCCTGGGAGCGTCACCGCCTTCGCATGTTCGGTCGCGAGCTGGAAGCGCCGCGGATGAGTTGCTGGATCGGTGATCCCGGCGCCACTTACGTCTATTCGCGCAGCCGCTTCGAGCCGAGGCCGTGGACGCCATCGCTGCTTCCCTTGCGCGAACGCGCGGAGCAATCCTGCGGCGTGCGCTTCAATAGCGTGCTGGCCAACCTTTATCGCGATGGCGCCGATTCCATGGGCTGGCACAGCGATGACGAGCCCGAGCTGGGGTCGCAACCGGTGATCGCTTCGTTGAGTCTCGGTGCTGTGCGCCGCTTCCGCTTGCGTCGACGGCTGCCGAAAGGAACGCGCGCCGTGCCTGCAGATACCCTGGATCTGCGACTGACGCACGGTAGCTTGCTATGCATGGCAGGGGCTACGCAGCGTCGCTATCAGCATGATCTGCCGAAGAGTCCGGCGGTGACCGCGGCGCGGATCAATCTGACCTTTCGCCTCATCCAGGTGCCGGCATAGCCCGCCCATGACGCCGTGCAGCTTGGATTGATCCTGGGCGGTGGCGATAATGCGCGACCCCCTTTCCTATTCTTACCCTTGGCAGGCCCCGCAATGACCGAGAAGACCGTACTCAACGCCACCCATCGCGAGCTCGGCGCGCGCATGGTCGATTTCGGCGGCTGGGACATGCCGATCAACTATGGATCGCAGATCGAAGAACACCATGTAGTGAGACGTGACGCTGGCATGTTCGACGTCTCGCACATGACAGTCGTCGACCTACATGGCGCGCGCACGCGGGATTTCCTGCGCCACTTGCTCGCCAACAGCGTCGACAAGTTGAAAGTGCAGGGCAAAGCGCTGTACTCGTGCATGCTGAACGAGCAGGGCGGCGTGATCGATGACTTGATCGTGTACTTCCTGGGTGATGAATTTTTCCGTCTGGTGGTGAACGCCTCCACGCGCACCAAAGACCTGGCCTGGATCGGGCAGCAGGCGAAAGCATTCGGCGTGGCCGTGCAGGAACGTCCCGATTTCGCGATGATCGCGGTGCAGGGCCCGAACGCGCGCGCCAAGGTGATTGGCCTGTTGCACGAAGTGGATCGTGCACGCATCGAGAAGCTGGGCCGTTTCGCCGCTGCCGCAGCGCAGGGGCCGCACGGCGCGCCACTGTTCATCGCACGCACCGGTTATACGGGCGAGGACGGCTTCGAGATCATGGTGCTATCCGAACAGGCCATCACCTTTTGGAACGAGCTGGTGGCAGCCGGCGTCGCACCTTGCGGGCTCGGCGCGCGCGACACGTTGCGCCTGGAAGCCGGCATGAATCTTTACGGCCAGGACATGGATGAAAGCGTCTCGCCGTGGGAAGCCGGCTTGGCGTGGACCATCGCGCTGGACGAAGGCCGCGACTTCATCGGTCGCAAAGCGCTCGAGGCGCAGAAAGCCGCCGGTGTGCCGCGCACTATGATCGGCCTGGTGCTGGACGACAAAGGCGTGCTCCGCCATGGCCAGAAAGTGTTGACGGACCGCGGCGACGGCGAGATTCTTTCCGGCAGCTTCGCGCCGACCTTGAACAAGGCGGTGGCCTTCGCGCGAATTCCATCCGGCGCATCGGGCGACGTGCGGGTCGATATCCGCGGCCGCGAAATGCCGGTGCGAGTGGTCAAGTTTCCATTCGTGCGCGACGGCAAACCCTGCGAAGGGATTTGAGCAAAGATTCTGGGCGGGTATTGAGCCGCTGCGGAAGCGGTTAGAATCCACGCCTCCACCCCTGATCGAAACTAACGACGACTGGACCCGACCATGAGCGAGATTCCCGGCGATCTGAAATTCCTCAAGTCCCACGAGTGGGCCCGTGTCGAAGACAACGGCCTGGTACGCGTGGGTATCTCCGACCACGCCCAGGGCCAGCTCGGCGATCTGGTCTACGTGGAACTGCCCGAAGTGGGCAGCAATGTGCAGGCCGGCAACGGTGCGGCCGTGGTCGAATCGGTCAAGGCCGCTTCGGACATCTACTCCCCGGTGTCCGGCGAGATTGTCGAGGTCAACGAAAACCTCAACGACAAGCCCGAAACGATTAACGAGGATGCCTACGGCGACGGCTGGATCTTCGTGGTCAAAGCCAGCGATCGTGCCGAACTCGATGAGCTGCTCGACGCCGATGCGTACGCCGAGCTGATCGAGAACGAAGACCACTGATCGGTCTCAGATCCGTTTGTTCCGGTAACGGCCGCCTATGCGGCCGTTACCGTTTTCACGTATGCACCCATGCGACGACGACGTGCATTTTGCTGTGGCGCGCTTCGTGAAAACACATGACAAACACTGCGAGCGATACCTCGACGGCGATCCATCGAGTGCACGTTGCGAGGTGTCACCCGGATGCGCGTCGAGGGTGTTCGGGGATGCTTCGGACCACTTTTGACGTCTTCCGGACGCGTTTCAGTCTAAATTCGTTCATGCTCCGGATTGACCCCTTCGGGCGACCGAAACGGCGTCGCGCATCAAGCAGCAAACATGTTTGTATTGATACATTGCGTGTATCAGCGTGAATGAGAAAAATTACATTTTTTAGCTTGTTTTTGGCTTTTTTTGGCAATGCGCGAAGCGAGCGCTTTGGATGTTTAGATGGCTCGTCGAATTGATTTTTGCAACTGACATGAAGCCTTCGAGATGAGTGTTGCGGGCAGGGTTCCGGGTCGAAGGGATTGATTTCATGGCGAAAATCATTTGACAGTTGAAATATTCAGGAATAGCTTTCGCACCATATAACGGGGAACGGTACCAATGGCGGCATCGAAATTCATTAAGCCTTACGTCGAACATGGCGCAAAAGCCAGCGCAGTGAGAAAGATCACTGTTTCGATTCCAATGCACGTACTGCGACTGCTTTCGGATTTACGCACCTACCGCCAGGTGAACAATTTAAGGCACGCCACGAACAGCGATTTGCTGGTTGAGGCGTTCCTTCACGCTTTTACTGGGCAACCACTGCCAACTGATGAGGAGCTGAGACGAACTATGGCCACTGCCAAGAAAACTGCTAGGAAATCGGCTAAGAAAGCCGCCAAGAAAACCACCCGTAAAGTCGCCGCCAAGAAGCGGCCGGTCGCCAAGAAGGCCACCGCGAAGAAGCGCACTGTGCGCAAGACCGCCAAGAAGGCTGCAAAGCGCGTAGGCGCGAAGAAGACCACCGCCAAGCGCGTTGGTGTAAAGAAGGCCGCGAAGAAGGCAACGCGCAAGCGCACTGCCAAGAAAGCCGCGGCTGCCAAGGTGGTGAAGGCCACCAAGACCTCCAAAGCCAAGAAGTAAGCACAACAACTAGCGTTCTATCGGAATTGTCTCCCTGCGGTGCCCAGCGCAGGGAGGTGCTTCGAAAGCGTTTCGTCCCGGCTTCCATGCCGGGACGCTTCGTTTCCGGCCTCCGGAATCGAACATCTAAGCGGGCACCCTCGTGACCCGTGCTGGCAGTGCCGATAACGGCCTTCGCTATAGATCAAAGCCCCCTAGCAGCAAATTTCCACGCCATGCCGTGAAGCACGCCGCATTTGCTGTATCGCCCCAATCGCGTTACCTTCTCTCCATCCGCGCCGCGGCGAACCTGGGGGAAGCCGCTCCTGGATAACAGGGGGGAAGCGCGGGTACCTGATGCCACGTAGTTAGTGAGAGATCATGGATACCCGAAATAGTCGTCATGCGCGCTCGCGTGCGCGCGGGGCTGTCAAGCCCGTCACCATCGCCGTTCTTGCCATTGTCGCGGGTCTGGTTATCGCGTCCTGGTTCTTCATCATCAAGCCTCACCAGGACATGGAGTTGTCGGACGTCGGCGGTCATCCGTCCACGCCCGTCGCACAGATTCAGCAGGCGGCACCGCCGGTCAATGTCGAGGCGATGAGCCTTAACGATCTGTTGGCCGAAGCGCGCAAGGCGATGAACGAACAGCGCGTGCTTGCGCCGGCCGGCAATAATGCCTTCGAGTTCTACCTCAAGGTGTTGCAGAAGCAGCCGGGCAACCAGACGGCTGCCGACGCCTTGCGCGAGACGTTCCCGTTCGCGGCCAGTGGTGTGGAGCAGGTGATCAATCAGCGCGACTTCAATGAGGCCGGGCGCGAGATCGATCTGCTGGCGAAGGTGGATCCGACCAACTACACGCTGACCATCCTGCGCTCCAAGCTCGATGCCCAGCGCAAGACACTGGACGAGGAGCAGCAGAAGCAGCTCGACCAGCAACATCAGCAGGATCTTGCCGCACAGCAGAAGACAGCGGCCGACAAGGCTGCGGCAGATAAGGCGGCCAGCGATAAGATCGCTGCCGACAAGGCGGCACAGGAACAGGCGGCGCTGGCCGCACAGAAAGCCAGGCAGGACGAACAGGCCAAGGTCGCACAGACCGCTGCCACCAGTCAGGGAGCTGGCGACAACACGTCGGCAGGTGGTGGCGAAACGCGGGATGCCATACCGGTCAGCAGCATTCGCGTGCGGTATCCGGCCACGGCGCTACGCAGCAACCAGGAAGGTTGGGTGGATGTGCAGTACACGGTGAATGCGGACGGCAGCGTCAGCGGCGTCCAGGTGGTGAATGCCGAGCCGCGGCATGTCTTCGACAACGCCGCTGTCGACGCCATCCGACGCGCCAAATTCTCGCCCGCGCTGCGCAATGGCACGGCTACCGCATCGCAGCAGCAAAAGCGTATCGAGTTCAAGCTAAGCAATTCGCAGTAGTCCCTGCTGCGGAAAGCGGAAAACAAAAGAGGCGGGGCCATAACGGCTCCGCCTCTTTCTTTTGGCACGTTGTCGTGACAGCAGGCTTGCAGGCGACGTCAGTCGCGGCGATAGCGATGCTTGTGGTGGGGCCTCGCGGGCGACGCTTTGTCTGCGGGCGGTTCGCTTTCCACGCCCGCCCAGTCGACGTGCGGTAAGCCCAGTATGCTGTCGAACACCATCGGCATCAGGTCGGTGCCGATGGCGCCGGGCGAGTTCCACAGCGACACCATGCCGATATGGTATTTCGGGAAGAAGGCGATCATGGTGCGGTAGCCTTCCACTTCGCCCGCGTGAAAGACCATGGTCTCGCCGGCGTAGGTGAACACGCGCCAGCCCAAGGCGTAGCTGGCGGAAGTCAGTCGGGCGCGCCGCCACGGCGAGGCGTGTGTTTCGCTTGGCGTGGGTACGACGGGTGTGTGCAAGTACTCCAGCAGCGGCTGGGACAGCACATCCGGCCGTCCGCCCATCTGTGCGATCAGCCAGTGCTCCATGTCGTGCAGGCTGGCGTTGACGCCGGCTGCGGGCGCCACGCGGTAATACGCGTCATTGGGATCGAACGGCGTCCAACTGTGTTCTCCGCTGGGACGATGCGGGCGTGCCCAGCTCTTGCTGCTCTCCAGCGCTTCGCGACCATAGCTGGCCGTTGTCATACCCAGCGGGAAGAAGATGCGCTTGTCGACCTGGTGATAAAAAAAGTCACCGGTCTCCGCATAGATCAGGTCGCCGATCAGGCTGAAGGCCACGTTCTGATAGCCGTAACATTGCCCAACGTTGCAGGTGAGGCTTACTTCATCGAGCTTGCGCACCAGCTCTTCGTACGGGACGTTGTCCTCCAGCATGCGGTCGTAGGTGTTGTGCGGCAGTCCCAGGCGTTGACCCAGGATGTCCTTCACCGTGACCTCGCTGGAGGCCTGCGCATCCTTGAGCTGGAAGAACGGCAGCACTTCGGCAAGCTTGGTGTCCCAGCTGAAGTGACCATCGTCGACCAGCAGACCGGTAAGCGCCGTCGCGAACGCTTTCGAAAGTGAGGCGAGGCGGAACACCGTGTCGGGCGTTATCGGCTCCTGCGTAGAGGTATCCGCATAACCGATTTCGCGCTCGTAAGCGACCTTGCCGTCGACCACAACGGCCGTGGCGAGACCAGCGACTTCATTACGCTGCGCCACCACATCCAGCCAGTGCGCGTAGGCATCCAGGCTCGCCTTGATCCGTTCCGGCGGAATGCTGGTTGTCGCATTGAGATCCGTCGCGTCGTACCGCGCCGGATGGACGACCGGGTCGGGCTGGCTGGCGGGAGATGCGGCTTGCGCCACCGGTGCGGCGATCAGAGGGGTGGTGACGCCGAGCAAGCCGGCGATCAACAGGGGAAGCTTACGAAACTGCATGCGACTCCGCGTACTACTGGCGTTAGGACACGCCTTCGGTCCTGGGGCTGTGTGGGGGGTCATCCGTGGGGTTATGGCCGGATTGTCCTGCACTTCGGACAAGGCCACAACGCCGGGATACCAGTCGCGATGGCATTCGTGCGGAGCGTGTGACTTAAATTGCTGGTGACCTGTCCAGTGGCTAAACATTCGAACTCGTCGTTGTCACGCCAACAGGAGAGCAGCGGCCCGTTCAGCGATCATGATGGTCGGCGCATTGGTGTTGCCGGTAGGCAACGCGGGCATGATCGAGGCATCGACGACGCGCAGCGCCGTGACGCCCTGGACGCGCAGCTCGCTATCCACCACGGCATGTGCATCCCGGCCCATGCGACACGTTCCCACCGGGTGATAAATCGTTTCTGCCTTGCGGCGAACGAAGGCTTCCCATGCAGCGTCGCCATGCAGTTCGGATTCCGGGAAGACATGGTCGCCGCGATAGGGATCGAAGGCCGGTTGAGCGAGGATCTCGCGCGAGAGCTTCGCCGCCTCGATCATTCGCGCCAGGTCGTGGCCCTCCGGATCGCTCAGGTAGCCGGCATGGATGGCGATCGGCTCGGCAGGGTTGGCTGAGCGTAAGCGCAGTCGTCCGCGGCTGCGGGGATGCAAGTAGCAGGCGTGAAGCGTGTAGCCGATACCGGGCAGGCGATGGCGACCGTGGTTGTCGAGCAATGCCGGCACGAAGTGGAATTGAATATCGCACCGAGAGTCGGTAGCCCATCGGCTGCGCACAAAACCGCCCGACTCGGCCACATTGGAGCTGCCGGGGCCGTCGTGATGGCGCAAGTAGCGCCAACCGGCCGCCAGTTCGTTGAGGTGGTCGTAGGTGATGTTCTGCGTGCTGCCTATCAAGGTGCAGATGTCCAAATGATCCTGCAGCCCTGCGCCCACGCCAGGGAGATCGAGCGCAGGCGTCACGCCCTGTTCGCGCAGGTGATCGGCAGGCCCGATGCCGGAGAGCATCAGCAATTGCGGCGAGTTGATCGCACCCGCCGCCAAGATGACTTCGCCGGCGTGTACGTCTTCACTGTGGTGTGCGTGTCGCAGCCGTACGCCTACGGCGCGTCCTTGTTCGATCAGCACGCGTTCCACTAGCGTATGTGTGCGTACATGCAGGTTGGGTCGTGCGCGCGCCGGTCGCAGAAAAGCCACGGCTGTCGAACAACGCGCGCCATCCCGTTGTGTGACTTGATAGAAACCGAAGCCAGCTTGATCGGGCCCATTGAAATCGTTGTTGCGGTTAAATCCCGCGCTGGTGCCTGCCTCGATCAGGGCAGCGGAAAGCGGGTTGTGATGGCGCAGATCGGACACACCAAGCGGGCCACCTGTGGCGTGCAACGCACTCGCACCGCGCGTATTGTCTTCGCTGAGCAGGAACCACGGCAACACCTGCGACCACGACCATCGCGCATCACCGGTGGCGTCGGCCCAGGCATCGTAATCAGCGGGTACGCCACGCACGTAACACATCGCATTGATCGAGCTGGAGCCGCCCAGCGTCTTGCCTCGTGGCCACCACAGGCGACGTCCTTGCAGGGACGGTTCGGGTTCGGTCTCGTAGTTCCAGTTGAGACGCCGATTTTTTGCCAGACGTGCAATGCCGGCGGGCATATGGATCAGCGGATTCCAATCGGAGCCACCTGCTTCCAACAGCAGTACGCGTTTCCCTGGATGTGCGCTGAGGCGATTGGCCAGTACGCATCCGGCCGAGCCGGCACCGACGATCACATAGTCGTAATCCACGTCAGCTCCTCGAGAACCGGGGTCATGGGTGCATGCTAGTCTTGCGCCGCCCCACGCTGGAAGCCGCCAGTGAGTTTGCCGCCCACCGTTGCCGTACGCAAAGACGCCACGCCGATGGTGTCGGCGCTCGCGTTTTTCTTCGTGTTGACCGCCTATTACATCGTGCGACCGGTGCGCGATCAGCTTGGCGGTGCAGTGGGCTCGGCTCAATTGCCGTTGTTTTATGCCGCCACCTTTCTGGCCATGCTGCTGTTGACGCCGGTGTTCGGTGTGCTGGTGGCCCGCTTTCCGCGGCGACGTCTGCTCGGCTGGAGTTACAGCTTCTTCATCGTGTGTCTGTTGGCTTTCATTCCGGCATTCCTGGCACAGGACCGTCTCGGTGCACGCGCGCTAGGTGTGGTGTTCTTCATCTGGGTCAGTGTGTTCAATTTGTTCGTCGTGTCGCTGTTCTGGAGCTTCATGGCGGATGTGTTCGACAGTCGGCGCGCACGTGATGTGTTTCCGTTGATCGCACTCGGCGGCATGGCGGGGGCGATATTTGGGCCGATCTTGACCGGTTTGTTGGTCGGCTTGATCGGGGTGGCGCCACTACTGCTTGTATCGGCAGCCATGCTGAGCATTTCGTTGCTGCTGCTTTTGCGGATCTCTGCGCAGCGGGCAAACGGTGGGCTCGGCGAACAGCCCGTAGGTGGTTCGCTTTGGGCTGGCGTGCGGGAGCTGTGGTCGCAGCCGTTCTTGCGTTACATGGCGATCCTGATGTTGCTGGGTGACGGCGTCGGCACGCTGGCTTACGCGTTGGTGGCCGACTATGCCAAAGCGCATCTTGTTTCGGCGGCGGCGCGCACGGCTTTTTACACGCACATCGATCTGGCGGTGAACTTGCTCGGTGCGTTTCTCCAACTGACGCTATCGCGCTGGCTGCTTGTGCACCGCGGGGCGGTATGGGCGCTGGTTCTACCGCAGCTGGTGAACCTCGGCTTGTTGTTGATGGTGATGATAGGCGGCCATGGGCAGCTGAATCTGTGGGGCTATGGCGTTCCCTTGCTGGCCCTGATGATGGTGGGCACGCGCGGCTTCATGTATGGCATGACCAAGCCGGCGAGCGATGCGCTTTACACGCGCATGCCGCGCGAAACGCGCTACAAGGGCAAGAATTTCATAGAGACCGCGGTGTGGCGATTCGGCGATGTGGTAATCACCAGCGGTATCAGCGGATTGGGCAAGCTCGGCGTTGGCCTCGGCAGCATTGCGCTGATCGGTGCCGGCATCGCGACCGTGGCGACCTGGGTGGCGCGCAAAACCGCCACGTCACCCGACCTGGCGCCGGAAAATGATGCCAGATCATCGCAAGGCGCCGGCGTGCCGGCGCCGCATTGATCAGCTGGTGATGTAACGCTGCAACTGGTCGATCTGCTCGGCCTGCGCGCTGATCACTTCCTTGACCAGATCGCCGATCGAGATCACACCCAGTACGCGATTTCCATGCACCACCGGCAGATGGCGGATGCGGCTGTCGGTACACAGGCGCATGCAGTCGAAAACATCCGTCTCGGGCGTGACGGTGAGCGCGGGGCTGCTCATGATCTCGGAGACCGCCGTTTGGGCGGAAGAACGTCCCTGCAGGATCACCTTGCGGGCGTAGTCGCGTTCGGAAACGATGCCGACCAGTTGTTCGCCGCGCATCACCAGCAAAGCGCCGACGCATCGCTCGGCCATGTGTTTGATCGCTTCCAGTACCGGCGCCTCGGGCGCAATGGCGAAGATGTCGTTGCCTTTCGTGGCAAGCAAATGCTTGACTTGACGCATGCCAAACCTCCCCGACGGCCGCAGCATGGCCGCGTCGGGACAGTTTAGCGCTGCTGTGTGGCTTCAGTGTGAAGCGTGCCCTGGGACGCCGGAAGACGTTCCTCTTCGATGAAGTACAGCGGCCGCTGCTTGCTCTCGGCATAGCTGCGGCCGAGGTATTCGCCGATCACACCCAGCGCAAGCAGCTGAACGCCGCCGAGGAACAGGATCACCACCATCAGGCTGGGATAACCAGGCACAGGATCCCGATGCATCAGCGCCTTGATCAGTACCTTGAGCCCGAGAAGGAAAGCGACCAGAGAGGCCGTCACGCCGGTCCAGGTCGCCAGCCGCAGCGGTGCGCTAGAGAACGAAGTAATGCCTTCGATGGCGAACTGGCCCAGCCGCCAGTAGTTCCATTTGGTCTTGCCGGCCTTGCGGGGATCGCGCATGTACTGGACAGAGGTTTGTCGATAGCCGATCCACGCGAACAGCCCTTTCATGAAACGCTGCCGTTCGCGCAACTGCGACAGCGCTTTGAGCGCGCGGCGCGAGAGTAGCCGGAAGTCGCCGGTATCGCGCGGCACCGGCACATCCGAGAGTATCTCCATGGTGCGATAAAACGCCGCCGCCGTGAAACGCTTGAAGCCGCTCTCGCCGGCGCGCGCGCTACGTGTGGCATAAACCACGTCGTAGCCGGCCTGCCATTGCGCCACCAGTTCGGGGATCAGCTCCGGCGGGTCTTGCAGGTCCGCATCAATCACCACGGCAGCATCGGCATCGACATGATCGAGGCCGGCGGTGAGGGCGATCTCCTTGCCGAAATTGCGCGACAGCTTGAGTGCACCGACGCGCGCATCGGCCGCAGCAAGCGATTGCATGATCGTCCAGGTGTCATCCCGGCTGCCGTCGTCGATGTACAGCACGTTGCATTGCAGCGAAAGCGTGTCCAACACGCCGCGCAAGCGTTCGTGGAAGATCGCCAGTACGGCCGATTCGTTGTAGGCGGGAACGACGACAGTGAGTTTCGGCATGCTTCGGACCTGTTGTAGTGGCAATGATGCTAACGGATCAGCGCCGTCGTGGAATGCGGGTATTACGTGGCGGCTGCTGGCTTTCCAGATAGCCCGGTCCGCCGAGTTGATCCATTTGCTCTTCGATCCACCGGCTGCGTTCCATCACATAGACGCTCGGTCGATCGACGCGAAAGCGATCCGGATTGGGCAGCACCGCGGCCAGCCTGGCGGCCTGCGCGGGGCCAAGCTGGGCTGGCGACTTGCCAAAGAAGGTGTCGCTGGCCGCGCCCACGCCGTAGATGCCGTCGCCGAGCTGCGCGATATTCATATAGACCTCCAGGATGCGGCGCTTGGGCCAGGTCACTTCCAGCAACACCGTGAAATACGCCTCCAATCCCTTGCGGATGAAGCTGCGGCCATTCCACAGGAACAAATTCTTGGCGGTCTGCTGGCTGATCGTGCTGGCGCCGCGCAATCGCTTGCCGTCATCGGCCGCATCGATCGCGTTCTGGATGGAATCGAAGTCAAAACCGTGGTGAAACGGGAATTTCTGGTCTTCGCCGGCCACCATCGCCAAGGGTACCCAGGGCGAAACACGCGGCCAGGGAACCCAGTGATGCTGCAGATGAAAGGCTTTTTCGCCGTGGATCACCGCAGCGAACTGGCGTTCCATCATCACCGCCGAGGTCCAGGGTGGCACGAAGCGCAGCACGAACACGACCAGCCAGCTCAGCGCCACCCATGACAGAACGACGATGCCGGCATAACGCAACAGACGACGAAAAGAGGGAAGATGAGACATGGCCGACCAGACAGAAAAACCCGGCGCAGTATAAGCGGCCACCCGTGCCGACTATTGTCAGTCCCCAGGCGAGCCCCCATCTCTCGCCTCTTGGCTTTTAGAGGTAATCGAAGTGGAAACCGTGCTCGTCGAAGATGTGCTGCATCGTTTTTTGCTTGAACGCGCAGGGGTTAGAGGTGTCATCGTGCGGCTGGGCCCAGCCTGGCGCGAGGTTGCGGGGCGTGCCGACTATCCCGCCCCCCTGCGAGACTTGCTGGGCCAATCCCTGGCGGCGAGCGCGCTGCTGACCGGTAACATCAAGCTCGATGGCGCGTTGTCGATCGAATTGAAGAGCGCCGGAGCCCTGCGGCTATTGTTCGCCGAATGCTCCGACACCGGGCGCCTGCGCGGACTGGCGCGCTGGAATGACTCCTTGCCAGACGCCCTGACCTTGAGCGACCTGCCCGACGCCATCATGGCAATCACCATCGGCCATGCCGAGCGTGGTCAACGTTATCAGGGCCTGGTCGATCTGCGGCACCCGGAGCTGGCTGGCGCGCTGGAAAACTATTTCCAGCAGTCCGAGCAGCTGCCGGCACGCATCGTGCTGGCGGCCAACGATCAGCATGCCGTCGGCCTGATGTTGCAGAAGCTGCCGGGTGAGGGCGGTCGCGATGCGGTCCAGGATGAGGACGCCTGGCCGCGCATCGAGCACCTAACCGCCACCCTCGGTAGCGACGAATTGCTCACTACGCCACCGGAGCAGCTGCTCTATCGCCTCTATCATGAAGAAACGGTGCGCTTGTTCAAACCACGGCCGCTGGCGTTCGGTTGCAGCTGCTCGCGCGAACGAGTGGAAGCGATGTTGCGCTCGCTGGGGCGTGACGAGATCGAGGCCACGCTGGAGGCGCATCACGGCACCATCGAGGTCACTTGCGAATTTTGCGCGCGTGCATACACGTTCGATCGCGTCGATGCGGCGCATCTGTTGAGCGGCGGCACGGCGACCACCTCAACGGTGCAGTGACATAAGTTG
Organism: Dyella lipolytica; assembly: GCF_030160075.1. Classification (GTDB taxonomy): domain Bacteria; phylum Pseudomonadota; class Gammaproteobacteria; order Xanthomonadales; family Rhodanobacteraceae; genus Dyella_B; species Dyella_B lipolytica. The sequence continues at coordinate 498,498 of NZ_BSNQ01000009.1, read as the reverse complement.
CGCGATCAGCCCACGGTGCTGATCGTGCCCAGCCACACCTCGGCGGCTTGCGGCCGGGCGAACAGAAAACCTTGGCCGTAGCGACAGCCGATGCTCCGCAGCGCCTGTCGCTGCTCTTCCTCTTCGATGCCTTCGGCAATCACCTGCATTTGCAGCGAATCGGCCAGCACCTGGATGGCGCGTACCACCGGCACGCTATGGCTGCCGGGGTTGGCCAGTTCGGTAATGAAGCTGCGATCGATTTTCAGTGTTTCGATTGGATATTGATGCAGATAGCTGAGTGACGAATAGCCGGTGCCGAAATCGTCGAGCGCAATGCCTACGCCGTGCTGGCGCAAGTTGTCGAGTATGCGTTTCACTTGCGAAGGATTTTCCAGCAGGGTGCGTTCGGTTACTTCGATACGCAACGACCGCGGATTGACGCGATGGGCACGCAACAGGTTAAGCAGGCGCTCGTCGAGATCGGGCATACGGAAGTGTCGGCCCGATACGTTCAAGCTGACGAAGCCATCGGTCCCGGCCAACATGCTTGCCTGCGAGGCGACTTGTTCGAAGATCTGCCAGTCGATGGTTTCCGCGCTGCCGTTTTCTTCGGCGACGGCGAGAAAATCCCCGGGGCATAGCAGACCGCGGTCGGGATGGCGCCAACGCAGCAGGGCTTCGTAACCGACGGTGTGTCCGTCGTCGAGAGCGACGATCGGCTGGTAGAACGGTACGAATTCATTGCGACTCAGCGCGCGACGCAGATCGCCTTCCATTTCCAGCAGCGAAAGCACTTCGCGGCGCAGGCGATCGTCGAACATAGCGGCGCGGTGACGACCCTCGTCCTTGGCGCGATACATCGCGGCGTCCGCGTCGCGCAGCAACTCTTCCGGTTGCTGGTAGTGCTGGGCGGGCAGGGCGATGCCGATCGACGCCGAGGTAAAAATTTCCTTCACGCCGAGACGGAACGGCACGTGCAGTTCCGCGATGATACGTTCGGCGATGGTGCGGGCCTTGCTGGCGTCGTTAATGCCTTCCAGCAGCACTGCGAATTCGTCGCCGCCCAATCGCGCCACCAGATCGCGGGTTTTCAGGCACGCGCGAATCCGGCTGCCTGCCTGAAACAGCAAGTCGTCGCCAATCAAGTGACCCACCGAGTCGTTGATGACCTTGAAGCGGTCCAGGTCGATGAAGAGCACCGCGAACAGCTTGCTGGGATCGTTGTGATAAGCCTGCAGCGCCTGACCAAGACGCTGCAGCAATAGCGTGCGGTTGGGCAAGCCGGTCAGTGAATCGTGCAAGGTCTCGTACATCAGTCGGCGCTCGACGCGTTCGCGCTCGGCGATCTGCTCGCGCAAGTCGCGATTGGCCAACGCCAGTGCGCGCGTGCGTTCGGTGACGCGGCGCTCCAGATTCACGTACGCCTGCTTCAGCGTTTCACTGGTCTGTTTGCGTTGCAGGGCATTGGCGATGTGATAGCTCACGAAGGTGAGCAGTTCCTGGTCGCGCGTGTCGTAGATGTGCTTGGGCGAATAGCTTTGCACGGCGAGGACACCCATCACGCGGTCGTCCCATACCAGGGGAACGCCGAGCCAGCAGACCGAGGGTGCCCCGGCTTCCACGCATTCACCGGCTGCAGCGAGCCGGTCGAAACTTTGCCGATCGGCCAGCAGGGGTTTGCCGTGTTTTAGTACGTACTCGGTGGCACCGTTGCCGAGCGGGCGCGGATTGCGCACGGTCTCGATCTCGTCCACCGAATAGGGGAAGCTGATGTTCTGGCCGCTTTCGTCGAGTAGCGCGATGTAGAAATTGCGCGCATAGAGCAAACCGCTCACGACACGGTGTGCGGCGGCGTAAAAGTTCTGCTGACTTTCCGGTGCGCTGGCCAGTTCCGCGATGCGAAACAAGGCCGATTGCAGGCGTTCGCCACGCTGGCGTTGTAGCACTTGCTGGCGCAGCACGCGATTGGTAGCACGCAGCGCTGCCGTACGATCGGCGACCCTTCGTTCCAGTTCGGCATGCGCTTCGCGGCGTTCTAGCGCCGTCTGCACATGTTGCGCGACGTAATTGAGCAAGTCGCGGTCATGTCGGGTGTAGTGCGTATCGGCCCGATAACTTTGCACGGCGATGCCGCCGGCCACTTGGCTGCCGCGTAGCAGTGGCACGCCCAGCCAGTGTTCGCAGGCGGGCCCGACCAGGGTGAAGCGGCCTTCCAGCTGTCGCGACAACTCCTCGACCGAACCCATGATTGGCTGCCCGCCTTGCAGCAGGTTCCATGACAGGCTGTGCCGCATGTCTTGCAGCGGATAGCTCTCGTCCGGCGGGGGCGGCTTCTGGTCCATCGTGTCTACGTAATACGGAAAGCGCACGCTGTCGGTCGCGGGGTCGTAGAGGAAGATGTAGAAGTTCTCTGCGTACATCAGCATGCCGACGATGGTGTGCAGCGACTGCATCATCTCGGTCATGTTGTGCGCTGTGCCGGCCAGGTCGGCGATGGCATACAGGGCGCGTTGCAGGCGCTCGGCCATGGCGAGGCGCGAAATGGCCTCGTAGAGACGACCGGTTTCGCTCAATTGGCGTAGGCGGGTCCCGGCGAGTCGCCCCAGCCAGACCATTTCAGCGCTCACCTTGCCGTTTAGCTCGGCGGGGTCGCCCTCAAGCACCAGGGTCTGCAGGCTCTGCGGATCCTTGGCCAGACTTAGCCGGCCCGGTCCCGGCAGCTGGTCGTCCGCTTCCGGCGGCAGCCAAAGCAGCCGGCCCTTGATGCCCAGGTGCCCCAGGGCTGCCTCGCAGGTTTCCAGCACGCTGCCCGCGTCCACGGCACGAAACAGCCGTTCCATGGTCTCACGTAGCTCCGCCGGGATAGCCCCGGTGGATTCCGACATGAAATTGCGGCTGTCAGGCACTGAACTCATGGCTGTTTGCGGGTCCATGCGCGCTATCTCGGATGACTATATATCGTGACGATACCGTCATGTCGCCAGCGTGGATGGTTATTGGTAGCCGGGTCGGAAAGGTTTCCCGATCATGCATCCAGCGTGCCAGCAAGTCCTTGTTCGGGAGGCTGTTTTGGCGCATTGCGACACAGAAAGTGTGGCCTATCCAGGGTGTTAGTAAAAAGTAAAACGGGGTATACTGGCACCCGGGAGTCCGCCCCTCTCTGAGGGCCGGACGCGGTCTGCTACGCCAATTCGAACTTTCATGCGCCGACTGTTGCTGACATTGCCGTTATTGTTCGTGCCGTTCGTTGCGGCAGGGCAGACGGTGGGCGGCGATCAGGTCAGCGACATGGCGTGGCTGCAACAGCAGAGCTCATTGAAGTCCGGTCAGCCCACGCAAGGTTCGTTGCTGCTGCAATCGCAGAGTTCTACGACGGCGGCGGCGAATAACGCGTTGCTTTCGCTCAATCCGCTCTCGGGCGGCACGGTAAGTTCGAGCACCTTGCTGTACGGCGTGACACCCAATGTCACGGCGCAAGTCGGTGTCAATCAGCGTTCCTGGGTCACTCAGCCGCGCATTGTCGGCAGCGAAGTGGGCGCTATCTACAACGCCGGTCGCTATAGCCTCGGCGTGAGCGTTGCGCAGGATCAGGTTCCGAACACCACACCGCTGCCGCGCGTACTGCCTGGCGCGGTAACCGGTGTTAACGGCTTGCCGGATTTCGACAGCAGCACTCAAGTGAATGCGCGCGGTCGTGTTGCCCTGACGGGTAATAGCGGTCTGCTACTCGGCGCCAGCGTGGGACGCATCCGGCTGTTGCCGGGCAATCTGATGGGCCTCAGCACGTTGGATCAGAAAGCCTTGAGCTTCGGTATCGATCACGGTCCGATCAGCGGCAGCATCATCGGCCGTACGATGGCGCCGGAACCCGGGATGCCGAACAGCTTTACTACCGATCGTCGCTGGAACAGCATCGATCTTGGCGTGACGTGGCGTCTGCCTTGGCAGGGTTCGTTGAGTTTCGGTGCGCAGAATCTCTGGTCTTCCGGTAACGCGACAAACACGCCGGCAGGGCCGCCCGAACCGGATCAATCGCGTACGCCTTACGTGCAGTATCACCAGGATCTTTGATCTGATTCCTCGACGCACAAAAAAGCCCCCGCATTGCGAGGGCTTTTTTTATGTCCGGTCATGCTCAGTCCTGCTTGCGGATGCGCAGGTCGCCGCTGAATGTTTCGATGCTGATCTTGCCGTCGCCGCCGCCAGCCACGGTATCGAGCGTGCTCCCTGGGCCGTGTTCGGGTTGCTTGGGCGTGCCGAAATCGCTGCGCAGATCACCGCTGAACGTGGCGGCGTGCACGCTGCTGGACAGGGAAGCGGGGAACTGCAGCTGCAGATCGCCGCTCATGCTGTCGAGGCTCATCGTGCCGCCGGCCGCGAGTCCGCCACTGAGTTGCACGTCACCCGAAACGGTACTCAGGCTGAGCTGCTGCCAGGGGCCGCCGCCGGCCTGGATGTGGCCGGAAACCGTCTGCAGATCGACCGTATGGCCGAGTGAAGGCGCGAGAATGTCGCCGCTCACCGTTTGCAGTTTTGCTTGCTTGGCTTGACCGGAGAAAGCGACGTTGCCGCTCACGGTGACGACGTGGAGCATGGGCGTCCGCGCATCGATGCGCACCCGGCCGCTCACCGAATTCACTTCGATGTCGCCGCCGTCGATGCCGTCCACACTCAGCGGTGCGCTTACAACGCTGACTTTTAGCGATGCGCCGCGCGGCACGCTGACATCCAGCTTGGTCGACGACATCGCCTTGTCGCTGCCCCAGTTGAACCAGCCGTTTTGTCCTTGCGCCTGCACCTTGATGGACAGGTTGTTGTCGCTGCCTTCGATGGTAAGCGGCACGGCACCGTTACCGAGTTCGCCACCGACGTGTACTTCGTTGCGATCCCATGCAGTGATGGTGACGTCGCCTTTGATGTTGCTGATGTCGATATGTGCCGTTGGCGCAGCAGGGTGGCTGAGGTCAATCGGAGTTTCGGCAACAGCCTGCCCTCCCCAAGACAGGCAGAGCAACAGCGGCAGATAGCGGGCGTTTTTCATAGTTATGGTGTCCAGGTAGCTTTAGCCAGCTTGTTTCTCTAGCTCGCGCAAGCGAGCTTGTTGCGCGTCGGTCCGCTGCAGCAGGCGCTGCAGGGCCGGTGAGTCGGGAGCTTGCTGCATCGCCTGTTGCAGTTCCATGCGTGCGGCACCCAGTTCGAGCGCGGCGCCGGCCAGGCGCGGGTCGTTGGGTTTCCATGGTGTCTTGTCACTGGGGATGTTCGTCGCCACGGATTCGGTGGTTTGCGGAACCGAATGCATGCGCCATACGACACCGCCGGCTATCACAACGACGGCTGCGATACTCGCCGCTAGCGCCCATACGCGGTGAGGGCGCGCGCGCTTGATAGGTGCCGGTGCCGTGACATCGGCTGGCGCAGCATTTTCGTCTAGAGCAGCATCGATGCGCGCCCATACGTCGTTCTGCGGAGCGACGGGCTGATTCAGTTCGCGCATCTGGCGCAGCCATTCGAATTCGTTCATCGCATTTCTCCAAGAGCCTTGCGCAACAAGCCGCGTGCACGGTGCAGTTGCGCCTTGGATGACCCTACTGCCATGTCCAGCTCGTTGGCGATTTCTTCGTGGCGCCAACCTTCCACGTCATGCAGTACCAGTACAGCGCGAGCCCGCGGCGGCAACCGGCCGATCGCGCGTTCCAGCTCCTCGCGTTCGGCGGCGCAGAACGGTGTCTCGCCATGCTCGGGAACGTTGTCCTCGTCGACATAGCCGACGGGATCGGCGCCCCGCGCCCGTATGTCCATCAGTGCCACATTCACCGCCAATCGGTAAAGCCATGTACCGAAGGCACTCTGCTCACGGAAGCTGTCCAGCTTCTGCCAGGCGCGTACGAAGGCATCCTGCGTAAGATCTTCGGCGCGCGCATGATCGTAGCCGGACAGTCGCAGCATCGCGCCATGGATGCGGCCCACATGCAGGCGATACAGGCGCTGGAAAGCCTGACGGTCGCCTGCTGCGGCCGCGCGCACGTCATCCGTATCGTTGTTTCCCGCAGCGAGTGCAGGTGACATGGCGCTCCCATTGACAGCAAAAGCAGCAATCATCTTGCCAGCTTGGATGCGGCTGCGCGCCTATAGGTTTACACCTTTGAAATGCGGCTCTTTGCGATTGCCCCTTCTCCCTTTGGGGAGAAGGTTGGGATGAGGGGTCAACCTCGCGTAATGGGTGATTTGGAGCGTGCTCTGATCAAGATCGGAGCAAGCCCCAACCCCTCACCTCAATCCTCTCCCCAGAGGGGAGAGGAGGCGAAGGCAAAAAGCCATGTCTTAAGCGTTGGCCGCTTTGCGCGGAGTATCCAGGGCCTGGGCGACGCGTTGCTGTTCCTGCCGCAGGCGTGCGGGCAGGCGCGGGCGGAAGCTGTCGAGATACTCGCCGATGGCGTGCAACTCGGTCTGCCAGCCCTGGGTATCGACCTCGAGCAGCTCGGCGAGCGTCTCACGCGGCATGTCCACGCCGTCCATCTTGAGCTCACCGTTGGCGGGCAGGATGCCGATGGGTGTTTCCATGCCGCGCGCCTTGCCTTCGACGCGGGCGATCATCCATTCCAGCACCCGCAGGTTTTCGCCGAAGCCCGGCCACAGGAACTTGCCGTCTTTGCCCTTGCGGAACCAATTCACGTGGAAGACTTTCGGTAGCCTGGAGCCGGCTTTGTCGAACGACAGCCAGTGCGCGAAGTAATCGCCGTAGTGATAGCCGCAGAACGGCTTCATCGCCATCGAATCGCGGCGCAATACACCGACAGCGCCGGTGGCGGCGGCGGTGGTCTCCGAACCCATCGCAGCGCCCATCAGCACGCCGTGTGTCCAATCCCGCGCTTCCATCACCAGTGGTAGCAGCGAGGGGCGACGGCCGCCGAATACGATGGCGCTGATCGGTACGCCTCGGGCATCTTCGGCCTTTGGCGACCAGGTCGGGCATTGTTTGGCACTGACGGTGAAGCGTGAATTCGGATGCGCGGCGGGGCCGTTGGCCGGATCATACGGACGGCCTTGCCAGTCGGTGACCGGCGTGCCGGGCAGCCCTTCCCACCAGGGCTGGTTGTCCGCGGTAACGGCGACATTGGTGAAGATGGTGTCGCGCGCGATCGAGGCCAGAGCATTCGGGTTGCTGTTGCGACTGGTGCCAGGCGCCACGCCGAAGAAACCGGCTTCCGGATTGATGGCGTATAGACGTCCATCTTCGCCCGGGCGCATCCAGCAAATGTCGTCGCCGATGGTCCACACGCGCCAACCGTCCTTGCGATAGCCCTCCGGCGGAATCAGCATCGCCAGGTTGGTTTTTCCGCAAGCAGATGGGAATGCGGCGGCGATGTAGTGAGTCTGGCCCTGCGGATTTTCGATGCCCACGATCAGCATGTGCTCGGCCAACCAGCCTTCGCTGCGCGCCTGATAGCTGGCGATACGCAAGGCATGGCATTTCTTGCCCAGCAAGGCGTTGCCGCCGTAGCCGGAGCCGTACGATTTGATCGTCAGCTCTTCGGGGAAGTGCATGATGAAACGGCGTTCCGGATCGAGTTCGCCGGTCGAGTGCAGCCCCTTGACGAAGCTTCCTTCGCGCTCGATGCGCGCCAGCGCCGCGGCGCCCATACGGGTCATCGTGCGCATGTTGGCGACCACGTAGGGACTATCGGTGATTTCCACGCCACAACGCGAGAGCGGCGAGTCGATCGGTCCCATGCAATACGGAATCACGTACATGGTGCGGCCTTCCATGCAGCCGTCGAACAGCGCGTCGATCTTGGTGTGTGCCTCGGCGGGTGCCATCCAGTGATTGTTGGGGCCGGCGTCGGCCTGATCCCCCGTGCAAACGAACGTCAGATGCTCCACGCGCGCCACGTCGGACGGGCTGGAGCGGTGTAGATAGCAGCCCGGATGAGTCTGCTGGTTCAGTTCGATCAGATCTCCGTTCTGCAGCATCAGCTGCACCAACGCCCGATATTCGGTATCGGAACCGTCGCACCAATGGATCGTCGCGGGGCGGGTCATAGCCGCCACGTCATTGACCCAATGCTCGAGCGTGTCCAGCTTGCTCGCCATATCTTTCCTCGCCTTGGTCTACCCACAAAAAGGATATGCGACGGTATGTTACGAGTAGTGGCATTGCAAGGTTGCATGCAGCAAACAGGCATGCGGCCAGGTGCCGCACGACCCTGTCGGCGGCATAAGATCGGCGTGTACCGGGGGCTTAGGCGGGGATCAGGGTCGCAATCATGTGCTCGACGTAGGCGTCGAACTCTTCATGATTCAACCTTGGCAGACCGAGCGTGAAATTCAGCTGCAGGAAGCCGACATAGGCGGCGTAGGTGAGGCGCGCACGGTTCAGTGCTTCGTTGGCCTCCATACCGGCCTCGCTGTAGGCCGTATGCAGAAATTCCGTACGCCGTTTCGAGACGCGTGCCATCACGGGCACCACCAGCGGGTGGTCCAATGCCTTTAGCAAGGCGGCATAGACGCGATGCGGTTGCAGCTCATGGGCAACGCGGCGGAACAGTTCGGGCAGGCGTTCGCGCGGATCGGGAATCGCCTCGATCTGGCTGATGATTTCGCGCTCGCCGTACTGCTCCCAGCGCTCCAGGGCGGCCTGAAGCAGGGCTTCACGGGTGCGAAAATGCCAGTAAAAGCTGCCCTTGGTGACGCCAAGTTGGCGGGCAAGCGCCTCGACGGCCAGGGCCCCGACGCCTTGTTCGGCGATCAGGCTGAGGGCGGCGTCTTCCCAATCTTCGGCGGAAAGACGTGTACGTTCGGGTTTTTGACGGACATTCATTTCCGTATGGTAGCCCAGACAGGGGTGAAACTGTGGCGGAGCTGTCGCCGACAGGCTGCCGGAAAACTCAGATTCCGATGCCGGTTGACGACAGCTAGGCGAGCATTCCATACTCATGCGTATGGAATCAAACCCGTCCACCAAGACCTCTTTCCTCACTGCCGACGGTTTGTCTCTGGCGGTGGATCTGCGTCATCCGTCGGGCCAGCCGACGCTGCTGTTCGCGCATGGCTTTGGCCAGACGCGTGGCGCCTGGAACGCTGCGGCGGCGACGATGGCGAGGCAAGGCTTCCGCTGCGTGAGTTTCGACAGCCGCGGCCACGGCGAAAGCGACCGGATTGCCGGTGGCGATTACCACATGGAACAGTTTGTCGACGATCTGCTCGGATTGGCCCGTGCGCAGCCGGAGCCGCCCATTCTGGTGGGGGCATCGATGGGTGGCTTGTTGGGCCTCGTGGTAGCGGGGGAGGTCCGGCCATCGCCTTTCCGCGCTTTGGTGCTGGTGGACATCACGCCGCGCTGGGAAACATCGGGTGTCGAGCGCATCCTGGCTTTCATGCAAGCGCACCCGGACGGTTTCGCCAGTTACGCCGAAGCGGCCGAACAGATCGCGGCTTATCTACCGCAACGACGCGAACGCAAGAGCGAACAACAGCTGCGTCCATTGCTGCGCGAAGGCGCAGACGGGCGCCTGCGTTGGCACTGGGATCCGGCCTTGCTGGCCGGTGGCCTGGTGAGCGAAAGCGAGCGTTATCAACCGCGACTGCTCGCGGCCGCAGCCAAAGTCGATGTGCCGGTATTGCTCCTTTCCGGCGAGCGGAGCGATGTGGTTTCGCATCGCACGGTCGACGAGTTTCTTGCGTTGGTGCCGCATGCGCGTCATGCCGAGGTAGCGGGCGCCACCCATATGTTGGCCGGCGATGCAAACGATGCATTCACGGCCGAGATCGCAGGCTTCATCGCAAGCCTGGAGACCGCCGACGTCCCTGCGGACGCGGCCAAGCAACCTGCAACGAGGTGTTGAGATGTCCGTACTATTGACCCTACTGGCGGCGCTCATAGCGACTGGCGCCTGTGCATACCACCGCACCAGTTTGCGCACCTGGGCGGTGGCCACCGTGGCCATCACGTTGGTGGTCGGCTTGCTGACGCAAGCATCGGTAACGATGGTGATTTTGCTGATCATCGAGCTGGCGATCGCCGTACCTCTGCTGCTGATCGACTTTCGTCGCAAGCAGATCAGCGCGCCGCTGCTGAAACTGTTCGCCAAGGTGACGCCGAAATTATCGGATACCGAACAGACAGCACTGGAAGCCGGCACTGTCGGTTTCGAAGGCGAGCTGTTCTCCGGCAAACCCGCCTGGCATGAGTTGCTGAAGCAACCCAAGCCCGAGCTCAGCGTGGAAGAAAAAGCCTTCCTCGACGGCCCGGTGGAACAGTTGTGCGGCATGCTCGACGACTGGCAGATCACTCACGAGCTAGCCGATCTACCGCCGGAAGTCTGGGATTTCGTCAAGAAGCACAAATTCTTCGGCATGATCATTCCGAAGCAGTACGGCGGCCTGCAGTTCTCCGCACTGGCGCATTCGGCGGTGCTGCAGAAACTGGCCACGATGTCGGCAACGGTGGCTTCCACGGTGGCGGTGCCCAACTCGCTCGGCCCGGCCGAACTGCTGCTTCATTACGGCAGCGACGAACAGAAGAATTTCTATCTACCACGCCTGGCGGTCGGTGAGGAAATTCCGTGCTTCGCACTCACCGGCCCTTACGCGGGTTCCGACGCCACGTCGATTCCCGATTACGGCATCGTGTGCAAGCAGGTCGTCGATGGTGTTGAAACCATCGGCATGAAACTGAATTTCGACAAGCGTTACATCACGCTGGCGCCTATCGCCACGGTCGTGGGTCTGGCGTTCCGTCTGTACGATCCCGAGCACCTGCTCGGTGACAAAGAGGATCTTGGCATCACGTTGGCGCTTCTGCCGCGCAGCACGCCGGGCCTGGAAATCGGTCGCCGTCATTTCCCGCTCAACGTGCCGTTCCAGAACGGCCCGGTGCGCGGCAAGGATATTTTCGCGCCGCTGTCGACGCTGATCGGCGGGCCGCATATGGCCGGCCACGGTTGGCGCATGCTGGTGGAATGTCTCTCGGTGGGGCGCGCCATCTCGCTGCCTTCCAATGCCACCGGCGGCGTGCGCATGGCAGTCGCGGCGACGGGCACTTATGCGCGCATGCGCAAGCAATTCGGACTCGCGGTTGCGCGCTTCGAGGGTGTGGAAGAGGCCTTGGCGCGTATCGGTGGACTCACCTATGCGACGGCAGCGTTGTCACGCGCCACAGCGGCGGCCGTAGATCGCGGTGAAAAGCCAGCGGTGCCGTCGGCTATCGCCAAGTATCACGCCACCGAATGGGGCCGGGTGATCGCGGGCGACGCGATGGATGTGCACGGCGGCAAGGCCGTGCAGCTAGGTCCGAAGAACTACGCAGGGCGCGCGTGGCAGGGTGTGCCGATCGCTATCACGGTGGAGGGCGCCAACATCATGACGCGCAGCCTGATGATCTTCGGTCAGGGTGCCATTCGCTGCCATCCTTATGTGCTTAAGGAAATGCAGGCGCTGTCGATCCCCGACTACGGCGATCGCTTGAAAACATTCGACCGCGCTTTGTTCGGGCATCTGGGTTTCGGTATTTCCAATGCCGTGCGCAGCTTCGTGCTCGGCGTGACCGGTGCGCGCATCGGTGACACGGCCGGTGATGCGTATACGCGTCGCTATTACCGCAAACTCAATCGTTATTCCGCTGCGCTGGCGTTGTGTGCGGATACCTTCATGGGTGTGCTCGGCGGCAAGCTGAAGTTCAAGGAAAAGCTCTCCGCGCGCTTGGGCGACGTATTGAGCTATCTCTACATCGCGAGCGCCATGCTGAAGCGTTATGAGGATACCGGCCGTCCGGAAGCGGATCGCCCGTTGCTGGCTTGGGCATTCCACGAATGCATGTGGCGCACGCAGATGGCGCTGGACGGTGCGATCCGCAACTTCCCAGTGCGCCCCGTGGCGTGGTTGCTGCACGTGCTGGTGTTCCCGTTCGGTCGCCGCGAAGTGCCGCCGTCGGACCGCCTCGGCCGTCGCGTTGCCGCCATCATCACGGCGCCGGGCGAAGCGCGCGATCGTTTGCTCGAATGGGCCTATCTCACGCCAACGGCCAACAACACCGTTGGTCGCATGAATGCGTTGCTGCCCGACGTGATCGCCGCTGAGCCCATGGAGCGCAAGTTCGGCAAGGCGCTAAAGGCTGGGCAACTAACTGCGCACGACTACCAGGGCCAGCTGGACGAGGCGGTGAAAGCCGGTGTGATCGATCCCAGCGAAGCGGCGTTGCTCAAGCGCGTGCGCGAAGGGGTGTTCGAGTTCATTTCCGTGGACGATTTCGATCCGGCCGAGCTGCGTGCGGCGGTGATTCGCAACGATCCGAAAAAATTGGCCGACGCCGCGCAACGCGCCGCGTAAGACGCCGTGACTTCTACGGTGGCCCGTCATGGGCCACCGTCCTAGGGGAATACGATGAGTGCGTCGCTACTGTCGTTGTACCACCGCATCACGCGTTGGCCGGGCGGTCATTGGCTGTTTTCGCGTGCGGTTTGCCTCAGGGCGCCGTATTTCTCGACCATCGCGCCGCGCTTTGTGGCGCTGGAACCAGGGCGTTGCGAAGTGCGCATCCGCGATCGCCGACGCGTACACAATCATATCGGTACCGTGCATGCGATCGCGCTGTGCAATATGGCCGAATTGAGCGCCGGCGTGATGGCGGAGGCTACCTTGCCGCCTGGTATGCGCTGGATTCCCAAAGGGATGAGCGTGGAATACTTGAGTAAGGCACGTGGCACCATGTGCGCGATCGCCACGCCAGAGACAACCAATGTTGCCGCGGATACCGGCATCGATTGGCCGGTGATCGTGCAGGTTACCGACCCTGCGGGTCTTCCGGTCTTCCGGGCGCGTATTACGATGTGGGTGTCGCCACGGCATTAGCCATGCGCACACCGCACGTTGAATCCATCGGGTCGATGAATTCAACGTGCAATGATTGATCTACCGAACGATTCTTAGTCAGAGGCCCGTCGATCGGCGGGACCAGGCCGGCGCCACGATGCTTCCGCGACGCAGCGCCACGATCAGCAACGCGATCGATACCAGCAAACTAGCCGACATAGCCACCACCGATGCCTCGGCACCGAACACGCCGCCGCTCAGCCAGGTGGGCCCGGTACGCGTGGAGATCAGCCATCCGCTCTCTTTCATGCCCGATACGGGGATGCCGTAGACCGTCCCCTGCATGATGTTCCAAGCCGCGTGCAGGCCGATGCAGGCCCATAGCGAACGCGTCACATGAAAAACAAGAGCGAGCAAGATACCCGCTTCGACGGCAATGGCGAGCGAACTCCACAACGTGGCGCCCGGGTTGAAGACGTGCGCGCCGCCGAAGAACAAAGCCGAAATGGCCAGCGCCCACCAGGTGCCCATGCCTTCTTCGAGGATGCGAAACAGCACACCACGCGTGATGATCTCTTCGCCGATGCCAGCGCCGATGCCGGCCTCCAGCACCGCGGGCATCCAATCCACCTGCGCATTGGTGCCGGACACATGGTAGCTGCCGAACAACCACAACAGGCCCACGATCGCGCTGAACAATATGACGCCGCCGATCAGGCCGGCGACACCGTACGTCGGTATCGTGCGCGGTGACAACTCACGGATCGACCTTCGCTCGATAAAAAGTACGAGGATGACGTAGCCGAGGATGGCAGGCAGCAGCTGCAACGACATCATGGCGAACGCGTGCTGCAACGGATTGGCGGCTTTGCCCGTCCAGCCGAGCATCGGCACGATGGCGTGGACGACATAGCCGATTCCAAACAGCATGGCTGCGAAGAGCACGATGCGCGCTCCCGCCGAGTACACCAGCCAGCGTTGCCATGCCGGCGCCGACGATGGCGTGATGAAAGCGACGGATCCTGTCATACATATCTCCTGATGTGGTTGCAGGCAGGCTAAGCGGTGCTGAGCGGCGAACGCAGTGCCATACGTCACGCGTCGGGCGGCGATAGCACGCACCGGTTCTTGCCTTTTTCCTTGGCTTCATAGAGTGCGCGGTCCGCGGCTTGGATCAATTGCTCGTCGCTATCGATCCCGTCGTGCCACAAGGCGATGCCGATGCTCGCGCTCACGTGCGCAATGAAATCCCCGCGCTGGCCACTGAGCGAATACGGTTGGGCAAGCATGCGGCACATTTCCTGGCAGCGCTCGAGCAACGGCGGGACGCCGGTCACGTCCTCGAAGATCAGCGCGAATTCGTCACCGCCCAAACGCGCGACTGTGTCGTTGGTGCGCACGTGGCCGCTAAGTCGGGAGGAAATGGCCTGCAGCAGCGCATCGCCGGCAGGATGTCCGTACGTGTCGTTCACCGCCTTGAAGCCGTCGATATCCACCAGCGCGAGTGCGAAGCGGCTGTCGTGCCGCGTGCTGCGTTGCATCGCCGCGCGTAAGCGATCATGGAACAGCACGCGATTGGGCAAGCCGGTCAGCATGTCGTGGGTGGCCTGATGCCGCACTTTCGCCTCGATACGTTGGCGCTCGGCGATTTCCACCTGTAATTGCTGATTGCGCGCCGACAGTTCTTCCATCGCTTGTTGAAGCTGCATGCGCGCTGCATTGAGCTCCAGGAATACGCGCACCTTGGATTGCAGGATCGCGTCGTTGATCGGTTTGGCGATGTAGTCCACCGCACCGGAGCGATAACCTTTGAGTCGGTTGAGATCATCTGCGTAAGCGGCGGTCACGAAGATCACCGGCGTGTCGTGCAATTGTTCGGCCTCGGCAAGCAGGGCAGCCACTTCGAAGCCATCCATGTCGGGCATGTTCACGTCAAGCAGAATCAGCGCGAATCGCTGATCCAGGCATAGCGACAGGGCTTCATTACCGCTGCTCGCCTCAACCAGTTCGGCGCCGCAATCGGCAAGCAAGCGGCGCATCGCGACCAGGTTGGCACGCGTGTCGTCGACAACCAGGATTTTAGGAGGAGACATAAGTTATGCCAGGCACAGACGATTGAGCAGAGGGGCAATTTCGGGCAGGGCAACGCAGTGGTCCGCACCGGCGATGTCCAGCGCGGCTTGCGGCATGAGCGCCACTTCGGCACTGGCCGGAGACTGAACGACAGCGACGCCGTGCAACTGGCGAATCCGATGCAGGCCTTTGGCACCGTCGACGTTGCCGCCGGTCAGCACGACGCCGATCAGCGTCTCGCGCCAGACTTCAGCAGCGGAGGTGAACATGACGTCAATGGAGGGGCGCGCGTGATTGACGCGCGGATCGATCGACAGGGCGAAATGCAAGTCGCTTTCCACCAGCAGGTGATAGCCGGTGGGTGCCATCTGCACGACACCTGGACGCACGGCATGTCGTTCGGCGGCCTCGATCACCGGCAGCGGCGAAACTCGTCCCAGCACTTCGCAGAGCAGGTCGACCGTGTCGGAACTGCTATGGCAGCACACCAGCACGGCTTGAGTCAGTTTTGCGTCGAGTCCGCCAAGCACCGCCTTGAGCGCATCGACGCCGCCCGCCGAACATCCCATCACGATGGCCGCAGGCGTGGTCATGCGAGTTTTCGCTCCGAACGACTGGCCAGACGGTAAATACGCAAGGGCCCCGCGAAAGGACTGAAATCGGCCGACGACGACGCGTAGTCCAAGCTTTCGCGCAAACCCAGGCAGAGGAAGCCGCCGCGGACGAGGCTGTCGCGAAACTGCGATAGCACATGATCCTGCAGCAGATTGGAAAAATAGATGAGCACGTTGCGGCAAAGTATCAGATGCGCTTCGCAAAACACGCCGTCGGAGACAAGGTTGTGCCGTGCGAACGTCACGTTCCGGCGCAATCGCTGGTCGAGCTTGAGCAGGTTATAGCGCGCGCTGTAGTAATCGGCCAGTGAACGCGTTCCGCCGGATGCCTGGTAGTTGCGCGACCACTGTTGCGCTTCGCGAGCAGGGTAGATGCCCTCCTGGGCCTGTTGCAGGGCGCGTTCGCTAAGGTCGGTCGCAAAAATCTGCGTGCGCTCGTAAAGCCCGGCCTCCTCCAGCAGGATCGCGAGCGAGTACACCTCCTGACCATGCGCACAACCGGCCTGCCAGATATTGATCTGAGGATACGAGGCTAGCACCGGCAAAACCTGCTCGCGCAGGGCGCGGAACATAACCGGATCGCGGAACATGTCCGAGGCCGGCACGGTTAAGCCTTCCAGCAGGCGCGGCAATAGTTGAGGCTCGTGCATGACGCGTTCGATCAGGCCGCTGATCGTCTTGCATTCGAGTTGATCGGAGAGTTGGCGCACGCGCCGTTTCAGCGACGCCGGCGCGTATTGGCTGAAGTCGTAGCCATGGCGACGCTGGAGCGCCTGCACGAACAGCTCTACCTCGATGTTGTCCAGCTCGGGAGATACCGGTGACTGATCCATGTGTCAGCCGCGTAGCCAGACGTGCATCATTGATGCGAGCTTGTCCAGGTCGATCGGCTTGGACAAGTAATCGTTGGCGCCTGCTTCCAGGCACAGTTCGCGGTCGCCGCGCATAGCCTTGGCCGTGAGCGCAATGATCGGCAGTTGAGCAAGCGTCGGTTGTGCGCGGATGGCGCGCGTGGCTTCGTAGCCATCCATGCCGGGCATCATGATGTCCATCAGCACCAATTCGATGTGCGGGCTCTCGGCGAGCATCTGCAAAGCCTTGTGGCCATCCTGAGCCATGGTTACCTGCATGCCCCAGCTGCGAAGCACCTTGGACAGGGCAAACAAATTGCGCATGTCGTCGTCGACCAGCAGCACGTGATGACCGTGCAGTTCGTCCTGGCCGGAGGGCGAGGCGGTCGGGCTTGGGCCCGATGTGTGACGGATGCTGTGCAGGAACAGGCTAACTTCGTCGAGCAGACGTTCCGGAGAACGCGCACCCTTGATCACGATGCTGTCGGTGTACTGACGGATGCGCAGATTTTCTTCGCGGCTCAAATCACGGCCCGAATACACCACCACCGGCGGAATGCTGCCGCTGTCGGCGAGTTTCTCGAGGAGATCCAGGCCTGACATGCCGGGCAGGCCAAGATCGAGCACGATGCAGTCGTAGCCCATTTTTGCGATCTTTTCCATGGCTTCTTCGCCGGAGCCAGCTTCGTCGATCACCACGTCGTCGTGTTGCAGCAAGGTGCGAACGGCACTGCGTGCACTGGCATCGTCATCGACGATCAGCAGTTGCCGCGTGCGGCCCTTCGCGAAATGCAGCAGGCGTTCGAACGCTTCGTTGATGGCTTCTCGCGTCACCGGCTTGGTAAGGAAGCCCACGGCACCGAACTCGCGCCCACGCCCGGCATCGTCAGTGGCGGAGATAAAGTGCACCGGGATGTGTCGGGTGGCCGGGTCGGCTTTGAGTCGCTCGATCACCGTCCAGCCGTCCATGCCGGGCAGCATCACGTCGAGCAGGATGCCCACGGGGTGATAGCGGCGCGCAAGTTCGAGACAGCTTTCGCCGTCGACCGCGTGCAGCATGCGATGATCCTTCTGTCGCACCATGTCGGCTAGGATGCGTGCGAATGAGGGGTCGTCCTCGACAATCAAGATGACGCTGTCCCCCGGCGCGATGCGCTCGCGATCGTCAGCCACGCCCATCGCGGGCAACACAGCGCGCGTGGCCGGTCGCGTTGCCGGCGCCTGGCCGGTCGCCGATGCCGCCGTTGCAGTCGTCGCCGTAGTGTCGGCGCTGCGTTCGGGCAGGAGCAACGCGAATTCGCTTCCCTTGCCCACTTCGCTGCGCAAGACGATGTCGCCGCCGAGCAGTTCGGCCATGCGCCGCGAAATGCTCAAGCCCAGGCCCGTACCGCCGAATTGCCGGCTGGTGCTGTTGTCGGCCTGTTCGAAGGCGTTAAAGATGCGATTCAGTTTGTCAGCGGGTATGCCGATGCCGCTGTCCTTCACGCTGATCGCAATCAAATCATGCCCATTCAATGCTTCGGGTATCGGCAGGTCGGCGGCGGGGCGGCCGATGTGCACGAGGATGGCACCCTTCGCCGTGAACTTGAATGCATTGGCAAGCAGATTGTTGATGATCTGCTCCAGGCGATTGGGGTCGGTATGGACTTCGGCCGGCAGTCCATCGTCGACAATCACCTTGTAGTCGAGCTTTTTCTCGCGAGCCACATGGTCGAAATTGCGGCACAGGCTGCGCGCGAGATTTTGCAGCGAAAAATCCATCAGCGACAGTTCCATCTTGCCCGCTTCGATCTTGGACAGGTCGAGGATGTCGTTGATGAGACGAAGCAAACTCGAGCCTGCATCGTGGATGATGCGTGCTGATTCGATCTGCTCTTCTTCGAGGTTTCCTTCGCGATTGTCGGCAAGACTGCGCGAGAGGATCAGCAGGCTGTTCAGTGGTGTGCGCAGCTCGTGCGACATGTTGGCGAGGAATTCGCTTTTGTACTGGCTGGCGCGCGCCAGTTCCTCGGCTTTTTGCGCGGTGTCGCGTTGGAGTGCCTCCAGTTGCTGTTTCTGTTGACGCAGTGTGTCGGTTTTGAGCCGCAACTCCTCGTTGGAGGCTTGCAGTTCGTCGGCCTGCACGCGCAGTTCTTCTTCCGATGCGAGCAGGCGTTGCGATTGTTCCTCCAGCTCGATCGTTTTGTTCTGCAACGTATCGTTCGCTTCGCGCAACGCCTGTTGCTGCTGGCGCATCGTCACGCTCGATAGACGCAGTTCGTCCGCTTGCTCGCGCGTCTGGTCGAGCAAGTCTTGCGTATTCACCGCGCGATTGAGATTTTCCAGCGTGAGAGCCACCAATGGCAGAAGCTCGTCAAGCAGTTGCCGATGCGATGCCGAAAGCGGCGTAAAGCTGGCGAACTCGAGCACGCCTACCAGTTGGTCGCGCAGTAGCAAAGGCTGGATCGTTAGATGGCGCGGCAATGCCTCGCCACTACCGGAGTCGATGCGTAGGTAGTTGCTCGGCACATCGTCGAGTGCGATCGCCTTTCGCGAAAGCGCGCACTGGCCGACGAGACCTTCGCCGGGTACGTATGCATCGGGGCTGTTTTGCAGACGCAGTCCGTAGCTACCCAATAAATCCAGGCGCTGGCGCGATTCGTCGTAGCCGTAGAGCAGGGCGATGCCGGCTTGCAGCAGCGGCATGAGCTGGGCAGTAAAGCGTTCGGCAAAATCGCGATGGTTGGTGGCTTCCTGCAGGCTGGCGGAGATCGTCGCCATCTGGTGCTTCAGCTTAGCCTGCTCGTCCGTGTCGATGACCATCTGTTTGAATGTGAGCAACGCTTGCGAGATTTCACCGATTTCGTCGCGGCGTCCAATGCCGCGTATTTGGATGTCATGGTCATGCGCGGCGAGGCGGGTCATCAGGTCGGTCAGGCGGCGTATCGGGCGAGTGACCATGCGCGAGGTGAGCGAGATCACCATCAGGCCAAGCAGCAACCCGATCAGCGCGCTGACCATGTTCATGTAGAACGTGTCGCGCAATACGCGCTCTATGTTGTTATTGCGTTCAACCAGGAGGTGACGTTCCGTGGCGCTCATCTCATCCATGATCGCGCTGAAATCCTCGGTCCTTACCGTGCGATGGGCGAGATATTCCGCCTGAATACGCGCTGTTTCCTGCGCTACGGCTTGTGGATCGGTGGTTTTGATGGCCGCATCCGGTGCGATGACCATCTGTTGCAGTTCGCGATTCCATTGCGCGACCAGTGCCTGGATGTGATCGATACGAAGCTGTTGCAGCGTGTTATCGCTGGTCAGCTGGCGCAGCGTCGCCAGCCGTTCCTGAAACGCCTTATTGCTGCTGTCGATCTGCGCGAGTTCGCTGGCACGGTGGCTGAGCAGAAAGCCGCGCAAACCGATCTGGGCGGACAACGCGTTACGTTGCAGCGTTTCGATCTGTACCAGCACCTGGTAGGTGTGATCGGCCCATTGCCGGGTCTCGGCCTGCCGGTTCTGCGAGGCGACGTTGACCAGGCCATTGACCAGGAACACGCAGAGCAGCAGGCCGGTCGCCAGAAGGATCTTGTAGCGAATGGGCAGGTTTGCCAGCCACGAATACTTCCTCGGTGTCGACGTCACGCTGGAACTGGCCATGCGAAATCCCGTTGATGTGCAATGGGCGGCCGTTGGCGCCCGGGGAAACCCGGGCGGCAGATGGGGCCATTGAGATCAGATTAGCGAGATGCCCGCGGGCGCGGTAGCCGCCGGGATGCCGGATGAGTGACGACCGGGTGAAGGCTGTCGCGGAGGCGGCTCAGGCGTCGATGGAGGCGGCGTGTTCGCGGGTAGCCGAGAAGCGCACCGCGGGCGAACGCTCCTGGGCGAGCTGCAGGTTGACGCGCGAAGGGGCCAGATAGACCAGTTCGCCGGCAGCATCGATGCCAAGGTTCATTGCGTTCTTCTCACGGAATTCCTCCAGCTTCTTAGGATCGTCGCAATGCACCCAGCGGGCGGTCACTACGCCGACGGATTCGAAGCTAGCATCTACCCCGTATTCGTCCTTCAGGCGGTAGGCCACCACATCGAACTGCAGCACACCGACCGCGCCGAGGATAAGGTCGTTGCTCATCAGCGGGCGGAAGAACTGGGTGGCGCCTTCTTCGGAAAGCTGCGCCAGACCCTTTTGCAGTGCCTTCATCTTCAGCGGATCGCGCAGACGCGCGCGGCGGAAGAGTTCCGGCGCGAAGTTGGGGATGCCGGTGAAGCTGATGGCTTCGCCTTCGGTGAACGTGTCGCCGATACTGATCGTGCCGTGATTGTGCAGGCCGATCACATCACCCGGATAGGCGCTCTCGACGATCTCGCGTTCGCTGGCCATGAACGTAAGCGCGTTGGCGATACGCACTTCCTTGTTGATGCGTGTCTGAATCATCTTCATGCCGGCGTTGTACGTGCCTGAGCACACACGCATGAAAGCCACGCGGTCGCGGTGGGCGGGGTCCATGTTGGCCTGGATCTTGAAGACAAAGCCGGTAAGCTTTTCTTCTTCCGGCTTCACTTCACGGCTGAGCGTGCTGCGTGACCGCGGTGGAGGCGCGTGCTCGACAAAGAAATCCAGCAGCAGCTGCACGCCGAAATTGTTCACCGCGGAGCCGAAAAATACAGGCGTGAGTTTGCCCGCCAGATATTTATCGAGATCGAATGGATGCGAAGCGCCTTGCACCAATTCCAGTTCTTCGCGCAATTCGTTCAATGCTTCCGCACCGATCGCTGCTTCCAGACCCGGTGCATCAAGGCCTTTGAAGATGGTCGAATCTTGCCGGGTGAAATTCTTGCCGGGCTCGAACACATGCACTTCGTCCAGCAGCAGGTGATACACGCCCTTGAGGCGTTTGCCCATGCCGATCGGCCAGGTCAGTGGCGCACAGGCGATGCCCAGCACCGATTCCACTTCGTCCAGCAGCTCGATCGGCGAACGACCTTCGCGGTCGAGCTTGTTGATGAACGTCATGATCGGCGTGTCGCGCAGACGACAAACCTCCATCAGCTTGATGGTGCGTTCTTCAACGCCCTTGGCGCAGTCGATCACCATCAGCGCCGAGTCCACCGCAGTCAGCACGCGATAGGTGTCTTCGGAGAAGTCCGCGTGACCGGGCGTGTCCAGCAGGTTGACGATCTTGCCCTCGTACGGGAACTGCATCACCGACGAGGTGACTGAAATGCCGCGCTCTTTCTCCAGCGCCATCCAGTCCGACGTCGCATGCCGCGCCGCCTTGCGGCCCTTCACCGAACCGGCCATCTGGATCGCACCGCCGAACAGCAGCAGTTTTTCGGTCAGCGTGGTCTTGCCCGCGTCAGGATGGCTGACGATGGCGAAGGTGCGGCGGCGGTGGGTTTCTTGCAGATGGCTGGACATGGGAGGGTCTAGGGCTCTTTTAACCCGCCATTGTAACGTGGAATGAGTGGGGTGCTTGGCGCAAGCGTCTGGCCCCAGACGCAACAAACCCGAGGATCGCTCCCCGGGTTTGCTGTGTTTGCACCGGATGCTGCCATCCGGCGAAGCGGAAGACGAAGGTTTA
This sequence comes from Dyella lipolytica, assembly GCF_030160075.1. Taxonomy (GTDB): domain Bacteria; phylum Pseudomonadota; class Gammaproteobacteria; order Xanthomonadales; family Rhodanobacteraceae; genus Dyella_B; species Dyella_B lipolytica. The sequence continues at coordinate 476,610 of NZ_BSNQ01000009.1, read as the reverse complement.
CTTCGCTTCCTTCTCCATCAGTTTGGCAACCATGCTCGCCGGCACTTCTTCGTAATGGTCGAATTCCATCGTGAAGTTGCCGCGGCCGCTGGTGGCCGAGCGCAGGAAGTTGATGTAGCCGAACATTTCGGCCAGCGGTACGAAGCCCTGCACGAAGGCATTGGTGCCCTTCTGGCCCTGGTCGCTGATCGAGCCGCGGCGACGGTTGATGTCGCCGATCACGTCGCCGAGGTAGTCGGCTTCGGTCACGACTTCGAGCTTCATCACCGGCTCGAGCAGCTTCGGCTTGGACATGCGCTGTGCTTCGCGGAAGCAGGCGCGGCCTGCGATTTCGAAGGCGAGTGCCGAGGAGTCCACGTCGTGGTACTTGCCGTCGACGAGGCGTGCCTTGAAGTCCAGCACTTCGTAGCCGGCGACCTGACCCTGGCGGGATTCCACCGTGATCGCATGTTCCACCGCCGGGATGTATTCGCGCGGTACGCGGCCACCGACGATTTCGTCGGAGAACACCACGCCGGTGCCCGGCTCACCCGGCTCGAAGATGATCTTCACTTCGGCGAACTGACCCGAACCACCGGACTGCTTCTTGTGCGTGTAGGTGTGCTCGACCGTCTGGCCGAACGCTTCGCGGAAGCTGACCTTGGGCTTGCCCATGGTCGCGTCCACGCCCAGCTCGGTGCGCATACGGTCGATGGTGATTTCTAGGTGCAACTCGCCCATGCCCTTGAGCACGGTCTGTCCGGTTTCCTTGTCCACTTCCATGCGCAGCGACGGATCGGCCTTCACCATCTTGTAGAGCGCGGTGGAGAGCTTGTCGATGTCGTTGCGGCTCTTGGGTTCCACGGCCACGCTGATCACCGGGTCGGGGAAGCGCATGCGCTCCAGCAGGGCGGGATGTGCGGGATCGGAGAGCGAATCGCCAGTCTCGGTTTCCTTCATCGAGACGAAGGCGCAGATGTCGCCGGCGCGCACTTCTTCGATGTCCTTGGTGGCGTTGGCCTGCACTTCCACAATGCGGCCCACGCGTTCTTTCTTGCCGCGCGTGACGTTCTGCAGCGTGTCGCCCTTCTTGATCACGCCGGAGTAGATGCGGCAGAAGGTGAGGGTACCGAACTGATCGTTGATCACCTTGAACGCCAGCGCGCGCGCCGGTGCTTCGTCGATCACGCCCTGCTCGCCGATGACGTGACCGTCTTCGTCCACCATCGCGATGCCGCCGTTTTCGCCCGGGTACGGCATGTAGTCGACCACGGCGTCGAGCAACTGCTGCACGCCCTTGTTGCGGTACGAGGAGCCGCAGAACACCGGCACCAGCTTGCCTTGCACGCAGCCCTTACGGATGCACTTCTTCAACAGCTCCATGCTGAAGTCGCCGCTGGCGATGTAGGTGTCGACGTCGCCGGCGTTGAGCAGCTTGTCGAACGCCTCGTCGTCCATCTCCAGCGCCTTTTCGATCGTCTCTTCGCGCAGCTTGGCGAGGTTGGCGACCCATTCGTTATCGGCGGTGGACTCGAACTTCACCTTGCTGGCGATCTCGGCGAGCGGCACGGTATCCCACGGGCTGTCCTTGTCGTGGCCTTTCCAGATGTAGCCGACGCCGGCGACCAGGTCGGCCATGCCGACGAACTCGTCGTGGCTGCCCAGCGGCACCTGGCAGAGCAGGGCGTTGGCGCCCAGGCGCTCTTTGATGCCCTTCACGCAATGCGCGAAGTTGGCGCCGATGCGGTCCATCTTGTTGACGTAGCACACGCGCGGCACGTTGTACTGGTCGGCCAGGCGCCAGTTGGTTTCGGTCTGCGGTTCCACGCCGGCCACGCCGTCGAACACCACCACGGCACCGTCGAGCACGCGCAGCGAACGGTTCACTTCGATGGTGAAGTCCACGTGGCCTGGGGTGTCGATCACGTTGATCTGGTGACCCTTCCACTCGGTCGACACGGCGGCCGACTGAATGGTGATGCCGCGCTTGCGTTCCTGTTCCAGGTAATCGGTGGTGGTCGAGCCCTTGCCGTCCTTCGTATCGTGGACGTCGACGATCTGGTGCTTCTTACCGGTGTAGTACAGCACGCGCTCGGTCGTGGTGGTCTTACCAGCGTCGATGTGCGCGATGATGCCGATGTTGCGGTAGAGGCTTAGGGGTTTTTGGCGAGCCACAGTCTTGATTCCGTAAGTAAAAGTCGTTGGGCGAACAGGGGGCGGACATTCCGTGCACTGTCCGCAGAGTACGTTTCAAATGTGTATCCGGCGTTGCCGAGGCTGGCTGGCCGTCTGGCGCGCTCAATGCGCCGGGTTGGTCAGCAGATCCTCGTAGAAAGCGCCGAACGGTTCGGTCGGGTGCGCGATCTGGATTTCCAGCACCCATAGGCCGCTGGAAGGGCTTTCTTCAAAATCGCCCAGATCGCCGCCCTTGTGTACCGAGTGCGGAAAATCGCTGATGCGATGGCCTTTGATGGCGTGATTGAAACGCCAGCCCATCGCCTCGGCGCGCTCTTGGGCGTAATTATACAGGTTGTGGCCGGTGAGACCCTCCGAGCCCCATTTCGCGGCGACTTCCTGGAACAAATCCCGCGCCGCCTGGGCGCAGGCCTGCCGCTCGGGCGCATGGCCGACCACGAAGGTATCGCCGACGTCGCCCTCGTGGCCGTCGAATACCAGGCCCAGGTCGATGAAGTAAATGTCGTTTTCGCCTAGGCGTATATCGGGCTGGGAGGGTTGGCGATAGGTTTTGGTGGTGTTCGGGCCGATGCGGATGTACGGCGGGTGCCACAGCCGTTCCATGCCCAGGTCCCTGAACACATTGGCGGCTTCGGCCTTCGCCTCGTCTTCGCTGATCCCAGGTCGCATGCGTTCCCGAATGCCGTGCAGGGCTGCCCAGCTTTGCGCACGCGCGTGTTGCATCTTCGAGGGATCGAAGCGCTGTCCCACGGCCTGTCGATCATGGGCCTCTCGATCATGCTGCGTCATGGCCGATCCGCCACGAGTGTTTAGCTCGACAGCACGAGCAAAAGGCCGATCGCGGCGGGAAGTGCCTGGACCCATAGCACCTTGCGCGTGGCCGTGAGGCCGCCGTACACGCCGGCGACCAGTACGCAAGCTAGGAAGAAGATCTTCACATGCGTGCCTTCGACGCCACCGAGTATCAATCCCCAGGCCAGACCCGCAGCAAGGAAGCCGTTATAGAGCCCCTGGTTGGCGGCGAGCACCTTCGACTGCGCGGCGAACTCCGGCGTGATGCCGAAGGCACGCAGTCCTGCGGGTTTGTCCCACAGGAACATTTCCAGGGCCAGGAACCAAACGTGCATCAGCGCGATGATTCCGACCACGATGTTGGCAATTGTCGACATGCTGCGTTCTCCTTGCTGCAGGCCTGCGGATCAGCTCAGTGCGTAACCGAACTGCTCTTTGAACTGCGCGGCGAATTCCGCGTAGGTGAAGCGCTGATTTTGCGTGCCGGGATGTTCCACTTTCAGCGCGCCCATCAATGAAGCCATGCGGCCGATCGTAGGCCAATCCAGGCCCTTCATGATGCCGAAGATGAGTCCGGCGCGGTATGCGTCGCCGCAACCGGTGGGGTCGACGACCTGACGCTCGCGCGCCGGCGGAATCTCGTGCGTGGTGCCGTCAGTGTGAATCAGCGAACCGCGCGGGCCGAGCGTCACGATGTATGCCTTCACGCGCGAGGCAATCTCTGCCGCACTCCAGCCGGTGCGCTGCTGCAGCAACTGCGATTCGTAATCGTTGACGATCACGTACGTCGCCTTGTCGATCATCGCGCGGAACTCTTCGCCGCTGAAAAGCGGCATCGCCTGGCCCGGATCGAATACGAACGGCACACCGCGCGCCGCGAATTCATCCACGTGCTGCAGTATCGCGTCGCGGCCATCGGGTGCGACGATGCCGAAGCTGATCTGCGGAATGTCGCGCACATGGTTTTCGTGCGCGCTGGACATCGCGCCCGGATGGAAAGCGGTGATCTGGTTGTTGTCCAGGTCGGTGGTGATGAAGCACTGTGGCGTGAACTGATCCTCGAACACGCGGATGCCTTCCATGCGGATGCCGCACTTTTCCAGGTGCGCGCGATACGGAGCGAAATCCTGCCCAACCGCGGCCACCGGCAGCGGATCGCCGCCGAGCAGTTTCAGGTTGTAAGCGATGTTGCCGGCGCAGCCGCCGAATTCGCGGCGCATCGCCGGCACCAGGAACGACACATTCAGGATGTGCACCTGGTCGGGAAGGATGTGGTTCTTGAACTGGTCCTGGAACACCATGATGGTGTCGTAGGCGAGCGATCCGCAGATAACGGCAGACATGTTGGATAGGTGCCCCGGGTAGGTGGATGACCGGCCGATCGCACCGTGCGATCAGTCGCGGCATTCGTTTCGATCAAAGCCCGTCATCGTAACGGCATCGAGGTGGGAAGGCGACCTTTGTCCGTCTTCCTCTTTCTGCATACTTCAGCAGGGAAGAGGAAGCAAAAACAGGCTTTCTTAACGAGAATGTCCTTGCGGACAGGGGGTTTGCTGACTAGACTGGCCCGCTTACTTTTTAGCCAGAGTCAACACGCGGCGGACCCATGTTCAAGAAGTTTCGAGGGATGTTTTCCAACGATGTTTCCATCGACCTTGGCACGGCCAATACGCTGATCTATGTCAGGGGCCAAGGAATCGTCCTAAACGAACCTTCCGTCGTGGCGATCCGTCAGGATCGCGGACCTGGCGGCCCCCGCACTGTTGCCGCCGTAGGCGGCGAGGCCAAGCGCATGCTGGGCCGCACCCCGGGCAATATCGCCACCGTGCGTCCGATGAAGGACGGCGTGATCGCCGACTTCACCATGACCGAGGCGATGCTGCAGCACTTCATCCGCCAGGTGCATCGTTCCCGTTTTCTGCGTCCTAGCCCGCGCGTGCTGGTCTGCGTGCCTTGCGGTTCCACCCAGGTGGAACGCCGCGCCATCAAGGAATCGGCCGAAGGTGCTGGCGCCCGCGACGTGTTCCTGATCGAGGAGCCCATGGCCGCTGCGATCGGCGCTGGTATCCCGGTGCACGAGGCGCGTGGCTCAATGGTGCTGGATATCGGCGGTGGCACCTCCGAAGTGGCGGTGATCTCGCTCAACGGCATCGTCTACTCGCAGTCCGTGCGTGTGGGCGGCGATCGCTTCGACGAAGCCATCATCAATTACGTGCGTCGCAACCATGGCACGCTGATCGGCGAATCCACGGCCGAGCGCATCAAGCTGGAAATCGGCTGCGCCTTCCCGCAGAGCCAGGTCAAGGAGATCGAAATCTCCGGCCGTAACCTGGCCGAGGGCGTGCCCCGCATGTTCACGGTCAACTCCAACGAGATCCTCGAAGCCCTGCACGAGCCGCTCGCCGGTATCGTGGCGGCGGTGAAAGCGGCGCTGGAGCAGACTCCGCCGGAACTGTGCTCCGACGTGGCCGAGCGCGGCATCGTGCTCACCGGTGGCGGTGCGCTGCTGCGCGATCTGGACCGTCTGATCTCGGAAGAGACCGGTCTGCATGTGCAGGTGGCGGACGATCCGCTGACCTGCGTGGCCCGTGGTGGCGGCAAGGCGCTGGAGCTGATCGATCAGCACGGCAGCGACTTCTTCGCTCCCGAATAAGCCACTTCAAGGGGCCAGGCCATGCCGCTCGCGCGCGAGGAATCCTCGCCCCTGTTCGCCGGCACCGCAGCCGGCACGCTGCGGCTGATCTTTTACCTCGCGTTAGCGATGGTGTTGATGGTGCTGGACCACCGCAACGGCTGGCTGTGGCGCTTGCGCTATGCCACGTCGATCGTCGTCGAGCCGGTATACCGACTGGCCAGTCTGCCGGCCGACGGCATGCATGCGCTGGGCGTGGCTTTCGCCGATCGCCGCATGCTCACCGAGCAGAACCAGCGTCTGCGTGAGGACCTGCTGCTCGCCAACGCCAAGCTCAACCGCATGTCGGCTGTGGCCGAGCAGAACCAGCGCCTGAAAGAATTGCTCGATACCCAGCGCAGCCTGGGGCTGCATGTGCAGATGGCGCGTGTCATCGGCATCGACCTGGGTGCCTACCGCCACCTGATGATGATCAATCTGGGCGCGCGCGACGGCGTCAAAACCGGCCAGCCGGTGATCGATGCGCACGGCGTGATGGGCCAGGTTGTCGACGTGCTGCCCAATTCCGCCACGGTCATGCTGGTGACCGATCCCGATCAAGCACTGCCGGTGGTGATCGAGCGCACCGGTTTGCGCACGGTGGCCTACGGTTCGCGCAGCGGCGAACAACTTACCTTGCCGACGATTCCGATGGCCGCCGACGTGCGCGTCGGCGACAAACTGCTCACCTCCGGATTGGGTGGACGCTTCCCGCAGGGTTTTCCGGTGGGCGAAATCCGCAGTGTCGGTCCGGCTCCCACCGGCATGTTCTTGGAAGCGCACGCCATGCCTAGCGCCGACCTGGATCGCAGCGACGAAGTGCTCTTGCTGCACGATCTCGCCGAACCGGTCGGACCGCCACCACCGCCGCCATCGGCTGGCCCGCCTGCCGATGGGGCGCCGGCACCGGCCTCCACCGCCGCTGTTCCGCATGCATCTGTGCCAACAGTGCCGACGTCGCCAGCCAAGCCGAAGGCAGCGCAGGCGGGAGTGCCGCAGACATGAGCCGGCAGCGACTCTCCTTATGGTGGTTCGTCGGCACGCTGGTATTTGCGCTAGTGCTGATGCTGGTGCCGCTGCCGCATGTGCTTGAGCCCTTCAAGCCGTACTGGCCTGCGCTGGTGCTGTTGTATTGGGCGCTGGAATCGGGCGATCAGCGGATAACGTTGGGACTGGCCTTCGTGCTCGGTGTCGGCGCGGATCTTTTGAACGGTGTCCTGTTGGGCGAACAGGCGCTGCGCCTATGCGTGCTCGCGTTCATCGCCTTGCGCTTCCGTTCGCGTTTGCGCTTCTTTCCGATGTGGCAGCAGACCCTGGCGGTGCTGGCGCTGCTCGTTAACGATCGCTTCCTGCTGCTGATCGTGCGCGCGTTTGCCGGCGAGGCGACACCGCCCGCTATGTGGTGGGCATCGCCGTTCGTCAGCGCAGCGTTGTGGCCTTTCCTATTCCTGTTGCTCGACGACCTGCGGATGCGGTTGCGCCTCCAATGAGTGGCCCCGGTGACATGGCGCAGACGTTGGGCCTGAAGGTGCGGGCATGGCGAAGCTGATCAGGCGCCGCGCATTCAAGGACACCCGCGGCGAACAGGAGTTGTTCCGGCGGCGCGCGCTGACGGGTTTTGCGCTGATCCTGCTCGGTTTGGGTGCCTTGGTCGGCCGCTACGTCTTTCTGCAGGTGCTGCATCACGACGAATTCGCCACGCGCTCGGTCAACAACAGCGTCAAGCCACGGGCAATCCCACCGGCACGCGGCCTGATCTACGACCGCAACGGTGTGCTGCTGGCCGATAACGTACCCGCCTTCCGGCTCGAAGTGGTGCCGGAGCAGGTGTCGCACATGGAGGCCATGCTGGCCGAACTGGCCAAAGTGGTGCCGCTGGATCAGGACGATCTCGACGCTTTCCGCAAGCAGCTCAAACAGACGCGTCGTTTCGACAGCGTGCCCTTGAAGATGCGCCTTACCGAAGACGACATCGCTCGCTTCGCGGTGAATCGCTGGCGATTCCCTGGCGTGGACGTGGTGCCGTACCTCACTCGCCAATATCCGCTCGGACCGCTGTTTGCAAACGTCGTGGGCTATGTCAGCCGTATCGATGCGGACGATCTGGATCGACTCGATCCGGAAATCTACAAAGGCACTACGCACATCGGGCGCACCGGTCTGGAGCGTACCTACGAGGACATACTGCACGGCAAGCCAGGCTACGAACTGGACGAAGTGAGCGCTGACGGGCGCATTCAGCGCGTGCTGAAAATCGATCCGCCGGTGCCGGGCAAGAATCTGTATCTGAGCATCGATGCACGCGTTCAGAAGGCGACACAAGAGGCATTCGAAGGGAGACCGGGCGCCGCCGTGGCGATCGATCCCCGCAACGGCCAGGTACTGGCCATGGTCAGCGTTCCCAGTTTCGATCCGAATCTGTTCGTCAACGGCATCAGCCTGACGGACTACACGGCGCTCACTTCGGCGGCCGACAAGCCTCTCATCGACCGTGCGCTTAAGGGTGTGTACCCACCCGGTTCGACCGTGAAGCCGTTCATTGGTTTGGCGGGTCTCGAATACGGTGTGCGCACCCCGCAAGACACGGTGGTTTCCACCGGTGTTTTCTATATCCCCGGACAGGCGCGCGGCTACCGCGATGACGTACGCGGTGGCGTGGGTACCGTGAATCTGTACCGGGCGATCGAAGACTCGGTGAATACCTATTTCTACAAGCTCTCGCTGGACCTGGGCATCGATCGGCTCAGCGAATTCCTGGGTTCTTACGGCTTTGGGCGCCCCACCGGCGTGGATCTTCCGGGCGAAGTGTCAGGCATTCTGCCTTCGCGCGAATGGAAGGCCAAACATATGAAGCCGGCGTCGTGGTTCCCCGGCGAGACGGTCATTACGGGCATCGGCCAGGGCTATTGGTTGGTGACGCCCATGCAGCTGGCGCATGCCATCGCCACGTTCGCAGGGCACGGCGTGCCTTACGCACCGCGTGTGGTGATGGCGACTGCGGACGTCGGTGCCAAGCCGGCGCCGCTGGCCAATCCGCCCACCGGTCCGTCCGTGATCAAGAACATCAAGGACTGGCAGGCCGTGAACGATGGCATGCAGCTGGTGATCTATGGCTCCGATCCATTCTCCACCGGCAAGGGTGTGAAGCTCGGCGAAGGGTTTCCCTATCGCATCGCCGGCAAGAGCGGCACCGCGGAACGTTTCTCGCGCACCAGTGACGCGTACAATGAAAACCGCAACACCGCCTATCTTGCCGCGCGTCACCGTGCGTGGTTCGAGGCCTTCACGCCCGCCGAGGATCCGCGCATCGCCGTCGCGGTGGTACTGGAGGCGGGCGCATGGGGCGCCAAGGACGCAGGCCCGATTGCGCGCAAGATGCTGGATATCTGGCTGACTACGCAGAGCGGCACGGTGCCAGCGGATCATCCTTTGCAGGAGATGGAACCGACGCCATCATCCAGCACGTCGCCCAATGCGCCGGAAGATACGCCGCAAGGTGATATGCCGGCGTCCGATACATCCAGTCCGGAGAACAGCACGCCATGATCGATACCGTGCGCACCCGGTTCTATCGCTTCCTGCGGCGGATACTGACGCGTCCCCGCGTCGATCTGCCGCTGGCCGTCGCCTTGTTGGCGTTGTGTTGTGCAGGGCTGATGACGCTGTATAGCGCCGGCGACCGCAACCTTTCGCTCGTCATCGGACAAGCGGCTCGATTCGCACTCGGTGGCGCGTTGATCCTGCTGATGTCGCGCGTCCCGCCTTCGGTATTTCGCAACTGGACCCCGTGGCTCTATATCGGCAGCACGATGTTGCTGGTGGTGGTGGCGGTGTTGGGCGAGGGTCGCGGTGCCGATCGTTGGCTCAATCTGGGCATCATGCGCTTCCAGCCGTCGGAGCTGATGAAGCTGACCATGCCGATGATGGTGGCCTGGTATCTGCATCCTCGACAGTTGCCGCCGGGCTGGAAGGATATCGCGGTAGTTGGCGCACTCATCGCCATACCCGCGGGACTGATCGCCAAACAGCCCGATCTCGGCACCGCCTTGCTGGTGTCGGCGGCCGGCGCGTTTGCCTTGTTCCTGTCCGGCATGGCGTGGTGGCGCATCGGTATGTTGCTTGCGGCCGTGGGCGGGATGATTCCGGTCGCTTGGCATTTCATGCATCAGTACCAGCGCGACCGCATTCTGACCATGCTGAACCCGGAGTCCGATCCACTGGGCAACGGCTGGCACATCATCCAGTCGCAGATCGCGGTCGGCTCGGGTGGCGTGTTCGGCAAGGGCTTCGAGCAGGGCACGCAGTCGCGGCTGGACTTCCTGCCGGAGCACACCACCGACTTTATCTTCGCCGTGTTCTCCGAAGAATTCGGGTTGGTCGGCGTGTGCGCGCTGCTGGTGCTGTATGCCTTCATCATCGGGCGCTGCCTGTGGATTGCGATGGAGGCGCGCGATACCTATTCGCGCCTGCTGGCTGGTGCGATCGGCATGAGCTTCTTCGTCTACGTGTTCGTCAACGGCGGCATGGTGGCGGGACTGTTGCCCGTGGTCGGCGTGCCGATGCCGATGATCAGTTACGGCGGCACGTCTGCGGTTTCGCTGCTGGTGGGTTTCGGCGTGCTGATGTCGATTCATGCCAATCGCAAGGTGCACGATTAAGCTCGGTCCGCATCGCGCCAGCGGTGTGTCAGAGATTGCGCCGCATTGCATGTTACGCTTTACGCAATGCCGATCACGACAGCGAAATCCATCCCGCAGCCGGCCCTAGGGCCGAACCGTTTTCGTCCCTTGCAGATGCTTCTCGCGTTATCGATGATGACCGCGGTTCCTGCTTGGGCGGAGCATCCAGGACAAGCGCAACTCGTGCGCGAAGTGGCGCAGGATACGGGCAAGGATCCCGCCGCGCTCAACGCGCTGCTCGATGGCGCGAGAAGGCAGCAGAGCATCCTCGATGCGATCAGCCGTCCGGCGGAAGCGAAACCGTGGAGCGAGTATCGGGGAATTTTTCTTACTCCGGCGCGCATCGATGCCGGCATTGCGTTCTATCGCCAGCATCGCGCTTTGCTGGAAAAGATCGGCGCGCAATACGGTGTAGCGCCGGAATACATCGTGGCGATCCTCGGTGTGGAAACGTTCTACGGCCGTAATACCGGCAGCTACAAAGTGCTCGATGCGCTGGTAACGCTGGGTCTGTATTACCCGCCGCGCGCCACTTTTTTCCGCGGTGAACTAAAGACGCTGCTGGAGCTGCCGGACAATCATCTCGCCGGTCCGATCGACACGCTGACCGGTTCCTACGCCGGCGCGCAGGGCTGGGGCCAGTTCATGCCGGGCAGCATCCGCGACTTCGCGGTGGATGAGGATGGCGACGGGCGTATCGACCTGCAGAATTCGCTGCCCGATATCGTCGCGAGCGTGGCCAACTATTTCACCAAGCACGGTTGGGTTACCGGTGGTCCGGTGGCCGCACGTGCGCAACCCGATGCGGCAGCGAAGGCGCTGACGGTGAAGGATTCCACGCCGCAGTGGCCGGTGGAGCAACTCGAAGCCTGGGGCTACGCACCGCTGCAGCATCTCAATCCGGGCGAGTCGAGCAGCCTGCAAATCTTGCAGGGGGCTCAAGGCTCGGAATACTGGTTCACCTTCCAGAACTTCTACGTGATCACCCGCTACAACCGTAGCCCGATGTACGCGATGGCGGTGAACCAGCTGGCACAGGCGATCGCCGAAGGGGTGAACCAGCCGGAGAGCGCTGCCCAATGAGGATGGCTTGGCGCCTGTCGTGGCTGCTCGCAACTGCGTTGGTGCTAGTTGGCTGTGGCGGCCACCGCAGCACGCGGTCGTCGTCGCACTCGTCGTCGCCTGCTTCTTCTTCGCGTGGGAGCAGTTCAACTGGATCCAGTAGCGGCGGCACTTACGACGACACCAATCAGCCGCAAAGCAGCCGTTACCGCAGCAGTGACGACAGCGTTCCCGACGGGCCACCGCCTGACGTGAGCCATCTGCCCGAGCCCGTGCCCCAAGTCGAAGCGCGTTCGCTTTACGGCAACAAATCGCCGTACACCGTCTTGGGTCGCAGCTACAGCGTGCTGCCTTCGGCACGCGGCTATGACGAGCGCGGCATCGCCTCGTTCTACGGCAGCAAGTTCCATGGTTACAAAACCTCGAATCTCGAGGACTACGACATGTACAAATTCACCGCCGCGAGCAAGGTGCTGCCGCTGCCCAGTTATGCGCGGGTGATCAATCTGGAGAACGGCAAGAGTGTGATCGTGCGCATCAACGACCGCGGCCCCTTTCACGAAAACCGCGTGATCGATCTGTCCTACGCCGCCGCCGTAAAGATCGGCGTGTGGCCCAAGGGCACCGGTTTGGTGGAAGTGCAGGGCATCGATCCGTCCTCGCCCGCGCAGGAGCCCCCGCCGCCGGTGGTGGTTTCGGCCCCGTCCGCACGACCCCCAGGCATCTATTTGCAGGTGGGTGCCTTCGCCGACCAGGCCAACGCCGAACACGTCGCGGCACAATTGCGCGTGGCGAATTTCGCTCCGGTGCAGGTCGTAGATGCGACCATTGGCGGCCGTCTCGTGCACCGCGTGCGAGTGGGCCCCCTGGCCGACGTGGACAGCGCCGATCGGGTGACCTCTCAGATCGAACAAATGGGCCTGCCGCACCCACAGGTCGCGGTAGACTGAGCGTTTTCCAAAGTAGTGGTGCCTTGCGCGCCGATGATTCAGCAAATTGGATGTAAGCCGACGATGAACCTGTTCCGCCGCCCCCTGCACATTCTTGCCGTCGCCGCCCTGGTGTTCGGCGTTAGCGCTGTCGCCCAGCAGACCCCGCCCAAGCCGGTTCCGAGCGTGCCCGCCCCGGCGGCCGTGCAGGTGCCGGTGCCGCCGCCGCCGGATGTAGACGCCACGGCCTGGGTGCTGATGGATTACGCCACCGGCCAGGTGCTCGCTTCGAAGAATCCGGATCAGCGCGTGGTGCCGGCCTCGATCACCAAGGTGATGACCGACTACGTGATCTCGGCGCAGGTTGCAGCGGGCAAGATCCACCTCACCGACCAGGTCAACATCAGCGAACATGCGTGGCGTGCGGGCGGTGCAGGCACAGACGGCTCCACCAGCTTCCTCAAGCTCAATAGTCAGGTGCCGCTGAAAGATCTGCTGTACGGCATGATCATCCAGTCCGGCAACGATTCCGCTATTGCGCTGGCCGAACATACCGCTGGCTCCGAAGACACGTTCGCCAGCCTGATGAACGCGTATGCCAAGCAGCTGGGGATGGTGAACAGCCACTTCGTCAATGCCTCGGGCTATCCGGCCGACAATCACTACACCACGGCACATGATGTCGCGATCATGACGCGTGCACTGATTCACGACTATCCGGAAGACTACGCGATCTCCGCAATCAAGGAGTTCGAGTGGAACGGTATCAAGCAGGGCAACCGCAACACGCTGCTGTGGCGCGATCCGAGCGTGGACGGCGTCAAGACCGGCCATACCGCCGAAGCCGGCTTTTGTCTCGATGCGTCGGCCAAGCGCGGTGACCAGCGCATGATCGCCATCGTGATGGGCGCCAGCAGCGAGAAAGCGCGCGCCGATTCGGCGATGGCGCTGCTCAACTACGGCTTCCGTTTCTTCGAAACCCACAAGCTCTACGAGGCTGGCAAGGCGCAGGCTTCGCCGCGCCTGTGGAAGGGTCAGGACGACCAGTTGCCGCTCGGCGTGGCCGAAGATGTGCTGGTCACCGTCAAGACTGGTGACTACGACAAGCTGAAGGCGACCATGGACATTCCGTCCACGCTGGTTGCGCCATACAAGAAGGGCCAGCAAGTCGGCACGCTGCATGTCACCGAGGACGGTCAGCCGATCGAGGACGTGCCGCTTGTCGCTCTGAACGATGCACCCGAGGGCGGTTTCTTCAAGCGTCTATGGGACAGCATCCTGCTGTGGTTCCACGGCAGCGGTAAAAAGTGACGAACGCCATTGATTGAAGTGAACGGAGAAGGCCGATGAAAGACCTGGGCGAGATCAAGCCGCAACAGGAAGGCCAGGGTTTCCAGTTTCCGGGCGAATTCGAGATCACCGCGATGGGTAACGCCAACGCGGATCTGAAGGCCCGCGTACCGCAGATCCTCGAAGGCGTCGGCTTACATGTGCTGCACGAGACCGTGCGGCACAAGCATTCGCGCGAAGGCAACTTCCTCTCGGTCACCGTCAGCTTCCGCTGCGAGACGCGCGAGCAATACGACGCCGCGCACGCCGCGCTGCGTGCCGACCCCGACATCCGCTTCACGCTCTAAGTCCATCATTCCGGGCATCCAGGGATGGTTGTCCGGTCGGCGGCACCCGCGACTTCTTCCACTTGCAAGCGCTCGGCCCTGGCCACAGATTTGGCCCTATCCCCATGCAGGCCCGCGATCCATGTCCCAACCGCTGAAAATCCGCCGCCTGGGCCGGCAGCCCTACGAGCCGGTCTGGCAGGCGATGAGCGCCTTTACCGACAACCGCACCGCCGCGACCACCGACGAACTCTGGGTGCTTGAACACGACCCGGTATTCACCCTGGGACAGGCCGGCAAGATGGAGCATGTGCTGGCGCCCGGCGAGATTCCGGTAGTGCCCGTGGACCGCGGCGGCCAGGTCACCTATCACGGGCCCGGACAGATCGTTGCCTATCCGTTAATCGACCTGCGCCGCGCCGGGGTAGGGGTACGCGAACTGGTGAACCGGATCGAACAGGCCATCATCGACACCCTGGCACAGTGGAATATCGAAGCGGTGCGCCGAGAAGGCGCTCCGGGTGTCTACGTGGCGGATGCCAAGGTCGCCGCCTTGGGGCTACGGGTCCGGCGGGGCTGCAGCTTCCACGGACTAGCCTTTAACGTAAACATGAACCTGGAACCGTTCCACCGCATTAATCCTTGCGGTTACAAGGGTCTGGCGGTCACGCAGGTGCTAGACTTGGGCGGTCCGTCGCGGCTGGCGGACGTCGAAGATGTGCTGATCGGCGAGCTTTGCCGGCAGTTCGGATTCGATGCCGAACCGGCTGCCCCCCTTATTCCCGAACTCCCCGCTCGCGCGGCGGTCTGACCTACTTCATGAGCGATACCTCCGCTTCCTCCGCGAAAACCATTCCGATCAGCGTCGTCAACAGTACGTCGGTTGTCGAGAAGCAGGTGGGCAACGACAAGATCGCGCTCAACCGCGCGGGCTTCGATACCGCCGTGCCGACGCTGCGCAAACCGAGCTGGATCCGCGTGCGTTTGCCGCAAGGCAATGCTGTGCAGCAGCTGAAAGCGCGTCTGCGCGAGAACGCGCTGGTCACGGTGTGCGAGGAAGCATCTTGCCCGAACATCCATGAGTGCTTCAGCAAGGGCACGGCCACCTTCATGATTCTCGGTGAAGTGTGCACACGCCGCTGCTCGTTCTGCGATGTCGCACATGGTCGTCCCGCCGCACCCGATCCGTTGGAGCCGGCGCGTCTGGCCGAAACCATTCGCGACATGCGCCTGAAGTACGTGGTGATCACCTCCGTCGATCGCGACGATCTGCGCGACGGCGGCGCCGAACATTTCGCCGCATGCATCCGCGCCGTGCGTCATGCCAGCCCGACGATCCGCATCGAAATCCTCACGCCGGATTTCCGCGGCAAGGGACGCATGGAACGCGCGCTGGAAGTGCTCAAGGATTTTCCGCCGGACGTGTTCAACCACAATCTGGAAACCGTGCCGCATCTGTATCGCGAAGTGCGACCGGGCGCCGATTACCAGTGGTCGCTCGATCTGCTCAAGCGCTTCAAGGCGCAGCATCCGGACGTCCCCACCAAGTCCGGCATCATGCTGGGCCTGGGTGAAACGTACGAACAGGTGATCGAGACCATGCGCGATCTGCGCGCGCATGACGTCGAGATGATCACCATCGGGCAGTACCTGCAACCCACGCCGCATCATCATCCGGTGGTTCGCTACTGGACGCCCGACGAATTCGAATCGCTACGCGAAGCCGGCGAAGCCATGGGTTTCCACCATGTCGCCTCCGGCCCGCTTGTGCGCTCCTCCTACCACGCCGACCAGCAAGCTCACGCAGCTGGCGTTACCGAGCAAGCCTGAAGAGAACTCCATGACCTTTCGTCCCCTGCTCGCCCTGTTGATGGCCCTCAGCGTCACCGTAACGGCGTCCGCACAATCGGCGGCCGATCTCGGTGCTAGCAAGCCGCGCAAGGAGTCCACGCTGCCCTTGCTGCCCACCGCCAGCGAGGCCGATGCCGCGCTGATCTCGGCGCATCTGCTCACCCGTTTCCACTACGACGCGCAACCGCTCGACGATGCGATGTCGCAGAAGATCTACACGCTGTACTTCAAGCTGCTCGACGGCGAGAAGGTGTTCTTCACGCAGCAGGACATGGCGAAGTTCGCGCAAGACAAAGACAAGTTCGGCAACGCGATCTGGAACAAGGATCTGTCCGCGCCGTTCGATGTCTTCAATCAGTACGTCTTGCGCGCCATCGATCGCATGAACTATGCGCGCGGTTTGTTGAAGCAAGGTTTCGATTTCAACACCAATGACACCTACAACGTCGATCGCAAGAATGCCGACTGGCCGAAAGACCAGGCTGAGCTGAACGACCTGTGGCGCAAGCGCACCATGAACGACTGGTTGCGCCTGAAGCTGGCCGGCAAGAGCGACGATGAGATCCGCAAGACGCTCGACAAGCGCTACGCCGGCTACATCGATCGCGTGAAACAGCTGGACAGCGAAGACGCTTTCCAGACCTTCATGACGGCTTACGCCAACTCCACCGATCCGCACACCGATTACCTCGGCCCGCGCGAAGCGGAGAACTTCGATATTCAGATGAAGTTGTCGCTGGAAGGCATCGGCGCGGTACTGCAAGCGCGCGACGACTACACCCAGATCCGCGAGCTGGTGCCTGCCGGTCCTGCTTCCAAGTCCGGCAAGGTCCATGTCGGCGACCTGGTGCTGGGCGTCGGCCAGGGCGCGACCGGTCCTATCGTGGACGTGGTCGGCTGGCGTCTGGACGACGTGGTCAACCTGATCCGCGGCAAGAAGGACACCACCGTGCGTCTGGAAATCGTGCCGGCCGATCAGGGTCAGGACGGCAAGCACGAGATGATCTCGCTGGTGCGCCAGAAAGTCGCTATCGAGGAACAGGCGGCCAAGAAGAAAGTTATCGAAGTCACGGATGGCGGCGTCACGCGCAAGATCGGCGTGATCGAACTGCCGATGTTCTATTCCGACTTCGGTGCACGCAGCGAAGGTGACAAGAACTTCAAGAGCGCCACCCGCGACGTGGCCAAGCTGCTCGGCGAACTGAAGGCCGAAGGCGTGCAGGGCGTGGTCATGGATCTGCGCAACAACGGCGGCGGCTCGCTGTACGAAGCCAATGAACTCACTGGCCTGTTTATCGACCAGGGTCCGGTGGTGCAGGTTCGCGATGCGCGCGGTCAGGTACAGGTGCAGGGCGACGACGATCCGGGCATGGCCTGGAGCGGTCCGCTGGCCGTGTTGGTCAACCGCGGCACAGCGTCGGCATCGGAGATCTTCTCCGCCGCGATTCAAGATTACAGCCGCGGTCTGGTCATCGGTACGCCGACCTTCGGCAAGGGCACGGTGCAGACGCTGATCGACCTCGACCGCTTTGCTTCCGATCCCACCACCAAGCCCAACTACGGCGCGCTGAAGATGACGGTGCAGGAATTCTTCCGCATCAACGGCGGCTCCACTCAGCTGCGCGGCGTCACGCCCGATATCTCGTACCCGAACAATGGTGACGAGAAGGATTTCGGCGAGTCGACTTACGACAACGCGCTGCCGTGGACGCAGATTGCACCGGCCGATTACAAGCCGGTGGCCGATATGAAGGCTTACCTGACCCAGCTGGATCAGCTGCACGATGCTCGCGGTGCCAAGTCGCCGGCATGGCAGCTGATGCTGGACGAACTCGCGCAGTACAAGAAGCTCAGCGACCGCACCACCATCTCGCTCAACTTCGCTCAGCGCGAGACGGAACGTAAGCAGCTGGACGCGCTCCAGGCCGATTTCCGCGCACGGCACAAAGCCATCGATGGCGCCGACTCCGCTCAAGCCGATGCCGACGCCCAGCTCGACGACGGCCTCAATCCCAGCGAGCGCAGCTTGAAGACCGAGCTCAAGGAACAGGCGGATGCCAAGAAGGCACCCGATCCGCAGCTGCAGGAAACCGCGCACATCCTGTTCGATGCGGTGGGACTGATCAATGCCAATCCCAAACTCGCGGCGGAAGTGTTGCCTTATGGCGGCAAGCAGGGCAACAGTGCTTCCATGGCTGCCGTCGCTGGCGCGACGCCGTTGCCGACGCAGAACAGTGCTGGCCAGTCCGGCGGTGCATCGAGGGCTCCTGCGGCTGCTTCGAGCAGCGGCCACTGAGGGTTTTCGACAGGCAAGACAAAAGGCAGCGCTTCGGCGCTGCTTTTTTTTGCATTGGACTAATGGGATTTCCGATTGCGCTACACCATCGGAGTCAATGACTACACGTTCTGTGTTTGCATGGCTGATTCGAATTAGTTCGAGCCCCGTGTATTCAGTACATGCGCTGTTTTCAATGCCGTGGGATTCGCGAAGGCGAAACTGCTTGTGTGCTGAAACATCGCATCACTGCCAAGACACATAGGGAATTTACGATGAAAAGGATCTGCAGCAAGTTCTGGAACAAGCTAGGTGTGCGGACGATAGGTTGGACCTGCGTTGCATTAGGTATGGCAACGGCTTTTCACTCGGCTCATGCGCAACAGGGCCCAAACGGTGAGGGTGTAACCAACAACAGGATGGATGCGCCGATAGAGGCGAGTCCCATTCAGGAAAATCCGAGCGACATCATTGAGTTCTGGGACGAAGGGAAGATGAAGTTGGCCGAGACCTCGGAGGGCATGCCATGGAGGCCCTTGGAGAAACCTTTTGGAGGCGATCAATCCGGCTACGTGGTCATGCCTGAGCCCTATACGGAACACGCTTTGTCGAAGGTGAATGGCATGCTGTTTTACCGTGAATCCGCTGGCAAGCTTGCTCACTGTTCTGCATCGGTGATTCTGTCCCGTAGTAAGAGTTTGGTGCTCACCGCAGCGCATTGCGTGCAGGCTTACGCCCGTTGGAAGGAGATGATGGTCTTTGTTCCGGCGTACAACGGTGCTGCAGAGGGAGCCGGGCGCGCGCCCTATGGCAAGTGGCCGGTGAAGCAGGCGTTTATTCCTTACCTCAGTGCTGGGGAGCACGAGGTTGATAATGACGTTGCTGTCCTGAGCATTTATCCCAGCATGCCCTTCACTAAAGGCAGTTATCCGATCGAACAAGTGGTGGGCGGTGGATTGGCGCCGCTGATGACGGACAGTGGTGATTTCAAGGCGGTGGAAGTGATCGGCTATCCCGGGGCGTGGATCCCAGGGGATGGCCCCTATAACGGCGAGCAACGCCGATGTGTTGGCCACGCTACAGATAGTCCGCATGGCGTTGGACTTTTTGTGCCTATGTGCGCCACGCAAAGCGGAAACAGCGGTGGGCCTCTAGTGCTGAATCATGGGGGCCCATTGTCGCCTGAAGTGATTGGTGTCGTTCACAATGGGCACAATTACGCACGATTGCGCCCTACAACCTTCGGCGTCATCTATCCGGAAGCCGACAATGCGGCCTTGCACTGATCCAGCAGAGCGTTAAGCGAATGCCCTTCGCTTAACTAAATCGAGCACTTGGAGGTGTGCAGGTTTGAGACGAAGCGAGCGTGAAGACGAAGTGCGCTTGGGACAGATTGCAGTAAACAAGGCTTGGGGTGGCACTTTTCGCAAGCCTTAGTCCTGACCCAAATCCGTTTCGTCACTACTCCAAACGAGGCCATTCACGGCCGCTCCCAGAGTCCTCTAGCTTAGAAGCAGTACTCTTCGCCACGGAGACGTCCTAACAGACGTCTTCGCAGCCCGTCAAAGAGGCTTCCCGGCTATGGAGGTGTCGCTGTATGAATCTTCTACCGAACCTTGCGCTCGCCGGCGGACTGGCCTGGGCCAGCGGCATCCGCTTGTATGCCACCCTGTTCATCGCCGGCATGCTGGGACGATTGGGTTATGTGAGTCTGCCGCCAGGCTTGGACGTGCTCAGCCACAATTGGGTGCTGATCATGTCGGGCGTGCTGATGGTGGGCGAATTTCTCGCCGACAAGATTCCGGTGTTCGATAGCGTCTGGGATTCGATCCACACCTTCATCCGCATCCCGGTGGGCACGTTGTTGGCGTGGGGTGTGTTCAAGAACGCAGGGATGGATCAGCAGCTTGCCGCGGCCTTGCTGGGCGGTGCCGTGGTAACCGGTACGCATCTGGCCAAGTCGGGCGGACGTGCCTTGATCAACACATCGCCCGAACCCATCAGCAATTGGAGCGCGAGCGCCGGAGAGGACATCTCGCTGCTCGGCATCCTTTACCTGATGTGGCAGCACCCGCTAGTGCTGCTGATTCTGCTGGCGCTGTTCATTGTGCTGTTGTGCTGGCTGCTGCCGAAAATCGTGCGCGGCCTGCGCATGCTGTTGGGACAGCTGCGCAAGGTCGGCACGATGTTGTCGGGTGCAGGTTGAGCCCGCGTCTCAGTTCTGCGTTGCCTTCTGCCGTTTAGGCTGTTGCTTCAGCCATTGCTGATATTCGGTGACCTGCGGCAGATCGCGCAGCAGCTTCGAATGCGGATCGACGATCACCAGCGCACCGGTCGGCACGGCGAGAGCGCCGGTGCCGCGATCCATGGGTAGCACGTGCACGGCATCGTCGACCTGTACTTCCACCGGCATCGGGAAGGGCCGGTCGTGCGGTGCTTGCCAGTGAAGGCTGAGCGTGTCGCCCTGGCGTTGTACGTCCAACTTCGGCAACGCGGCCTCATACAGGTAGACGTTGAAGAACCAGCTAAGGTCGCGACCGCTGACCTTATTCACGATCGCGATGAAGTCGTGCGTGTCGGCGTAGTGCGGCGCGAAATTGCCGGGCTTCGGGTCAGGACGTCCATAGACCAGCACGCGCAGACTATCGAAAAAAGCTTGATCGCCGATCAGCTGCCGCAACGAATGCAGCATCAGTGCGCCCTTGCCGTAGATGTCCTGATCGGGGCCGTGATCGTAGACCTGCGCTTCGGTCTCACTTTTTCCGGAAACGATCGGCGCATGGTTTTCGACGCCGAGGCGCATCCGCTGCAACCAAGCGTAGTAACCCATATCGCCATTGATGCTCTGGCTGTACAGCGGTTGCATGTACGTGGCGAACGCTTCGTGCAGCCACATGTCATCCCAGTCGGCATTGGTCATCTGGTTGCCGAACCACTCGTGCGCGAACTCATGCTGCAACAGCCAATCGAAGCCACTGCCGTCTTTCTTGTAGTGGTTGCCATAGGCATTGATGGTCTGGTGCTCCATGCCCTCGTACGGCGTTTCCACCACGCCCATCTTTTCATCGCCGAACGGGTAGGGACCGATCACCGCTTCATTGAAATCCAGCATGCGCGGGAACTCGTTGAACAACGCGCGGGCCTGCTGCTCGTTGCCTTCCAAGTACCAGTACTGCAGTGGAATGGTGTTGCCATAACGGCTGCGGTAATTCGCTTGCAGTTCCTTGAACGGGCCAACATTGATCGAGATGGCGTAGGTCGTAGGATGCTTGGCGCGCCAATGATAGGTGCGCGTATCGCCATCGTCGCTGACGCCGATCAATACGCCGTTGCCCGGCGCGACCAGCGGCTTGGGCACCGTCACATACAGATCCACCAGATCCGGTTTGCCCTGCGGATGATCGATGCACGGCCAGAACAGATCGCAGCCTTCACCTTCGACGGCGCTGCCTACCCAGGGCTGGCCGTCCGCGGTGTGACTCCATACGAAACCGCCGTCCCAGGGTGCGTTCTTGGCAATGTGCGGTTGTCCGGCGTAGTGCACCGTGGCGTGCACCGTGTCGCCGGTTGCCAGCTTGCGTGGCAACTGGATGCGTAGGCGTCCGTCCGGATTGCTCCAGCTCGCGGCGGCGAGCGGTTTGCCGTCCACCTCGATCGCGCTGATCGGCAGATTGCGATCCAGATCCAGCAGCAGCACGTCGGTGGGCGAGCGTGCGCTGAAGGTGAGCGTGGCGCTGGCGTCGATGCGTTGCTTCGATGGGTCGACCGCGATATGCAATTCCGCGTGATCGAAATGCACGCGAGTCTGCTCGGCAGGCATCACGCCGCCTGAGCTTTCCGTCTGCGCCGTAAGCGGCGGCTGTTGCGGTTGTGCCGTTGTTGCGGCGTGGCTATCCAGGCAGAGAGCCAGGCTGAGTACGAGCAGGGCGGGGCGCAGAGCGTGCATGGACAGCCTTGAGGTGGCGAAGGGTGTCCCGCATCGTGCCAGCTTGGCGCAACCTCTGGCAAAGCCGGAAGTCACGCCGGGAGCAGCGAGCATGCTGCCGGCTGTTCCGGTATGGCGGCGTCAGGGATAGCGCTTTTGGAGATACGCAAACAAGGCGCGCAGACCCATCGCTTCGCCGCCACGCGGGCGGCCCGGGCGATCCGCGTCGTTCCATGCGTAGGTGTCGAGATGCACCCAGGGCATGCCTTCAGGCACAAAGCGCTCCATGAACAGTGCGGCGGTGATCGCGCCGGCGTGGCGCGATGCACCGGCATTGGCGAAGTCGGCAAGATAGGAGTCGAGCATCTTGCGATACGGACGCCACAGCGGCAGTCGCCACAGCGGATCGGCGACCGCGCGGCCGCAGGTGAGCGCCACCTCGGCGATGGCGTCGTCGTTGGCGAACAACGCGGGCAGGTCGGGACCGAGTGCGACGCGCGCCGCACCCGTGAGTGTGGCGAAGTCGACGATCAGGTCCGGCTTCTGCTCGGCGCCGTAGGCCAATGCGTCGCACAGCACCAAGCGACCTTCGGCGTCGGTGTTGTCGATTTCGACGCTGTGACCGGCACGCGTGACGATCACTTCACCCGGACGCATCGCGTTGCCGGCGACCGCGTTCTCCACCGCAGGAATCAATAGCGTCAGCCGCACCGGCAGTTTCGCCTGCATCACCAGGCCGGCCAGCGCGATCGCATGGGCGGCGCCGCCCATATCCTTCTTCATCCAGCGCATACCATCGGACGGTTTCAGATCGAGGCCGCCGGTGTCGAAGCACACGCCTTTGCCGACCACCACCAGTTTCGGATGCGATGCCTTGCCCCAGTGCAACTCGATCAGGCGCGGTGCGCGATGGCTGGCGCGACCTACCGCGTGGATCGTCGGGAAGTTGTCTTCCAGCAATTCATCGCCGACCCACTCGCGTACTTTGGCTTTGTGCGTTTTGCCGAGCTGCTTCACCGCATCGGCGAGCTGCTTGGGCCCCATATCTTCCGTAGGCGTGTTGACCAGATCGCGCACCAGCGCAGTGGCTTCGATCAGTGGCGCGAGCGCGGCTGCTGTCTTGGCATCGACTGCAAGCTTCGCGGGGGCACGCCGGGACTTGCGGTAGCGAGTGAACTGATAGGCACCCAATGCCCAGCCGAGTGCGGCCAACTGTGCGTCAAGGGCAACGCTCTCCGCGGCCAGCGTGTAGGTTCCGACCGGTAGTGTCATCGGCAACGCGGCCAATGCGGCGAGCGGATCCTGGCGATCCACGCCGACCAACACGCGCGCCAGCTTGCCGTTCTCGTCCGGCAGCAGACACACGCTGCCGAGTTGGGCATCGAAGCCGTTTTCGTCCAGCCAGTTGCGTTGCGCAACGCTCAAACGTTTGCGGGTCGCGCCGAGGTGGATGGCGTCGGTGGCCTCGATCGGCGTCGTGGCGTGGCGATGGGAGCGGAGTTCGATCAGGGCGGACATGGGGTTCCTTGCGCATATCTGGCATGCGCGCAGCGGGGTCATTAGCCGCGCATGATGCGCGCTTTTCGCACGCTGTTCAAAACCCCGATGGCCTGCTGCGCAGCAGGTTTACCCCAACCTACGATCCAGCGCCATGGTGCTCGAGCCAATCCACCAGCGATGCCAGATCGCGCAGATCCAGATCGGGCGCCGGCCCAAGCGCGTTCGGCCAGGGATGACCGGCGCGATTGATCCATGCCGTACGCAGACCCGCCTCGCGCGCGCCGACCACATCCAGCTCGGGATCGTCGCCCACGTGCAAGATCTGCTCCGGTGCCACGCCGAGCTGTTCGGCAGCGGCCAGAAAAATCCGCGCATCCGGTTTTGCCACGCCGATATCGCGCGCGTTGATCTGATATGCAAAATGCATGTGCAGACCGATGCGTTCCAGATCGGCGTTACCGTTGGTCAGGCTGGCGACCGGACGCATCGCGCGCAGGCGTTCTAGCGCGGGCAGGGCGTCGGGATAAAGCACCACGCTGTTGCGCGCGCTGGCATAGATTTCCCACAGCGCGTCCAACGGCGCTTCGGCGATGCCGCAGGCATCGAACGCCTTCTGCAGGGTGATGTAGCGCTGTGCGGTGAAGTCATGCGCCAGGTCGGTGAATTCGGCGGCCACACGTGCGCGCAATGCGCGCATCGCGGGAATGGGCCAGGTTTGCGCGACTTGCGGATAGTGCTGACGCAGGTAGTCATCGAGATCGCGATCGGCGCGTTCGAGGGCCGGCATCACCGGCCACAGGGTATCGTCGAGATCGATCGTGAGTGCGAGGATGCGCACCGCAAGCCGTGTCTCAGCGCGCGTCGATGCGCAGTATCTGACCCGTGCGGACGGTGTTGTCCTTCAGGTGGTTCCAGGTGCGGATCTGCGCCACGTCAACGTCGTGCTTGCGCGCGATCGAATACAGCGTTTCGCCAGCGCCGACGCGGTAAGTGCGCGCGCTGGCGATCTTCCTTGCATCGACCTTTTTGCTGGTCGAGGTGGCGGTCTTGGCGGCTTTCGTTGCCTTGGCAGCGACCACCTTGCCGTAACTCACATAGGCATCCGCAGTGACCTTGACGAAGTCGCTGCCATGGCTAGCTGCGCTGGCCACGGTAAACGCGTCGCCGCGCACACCTTTCAGACTGCTCGGTTCCGGTGCGGCGACCACGGCGCCAGTCACCGCGCTCAAACCAGGCGTGGTTGCGCGAGCAGCGGCCGTGCGCGAGGCGAGAGCAGCGGCGCTTGCGGGTAGGGCGCGGGCAGCCGGACTGGCTGCTGCGGCAATCTGAGTCGGTTCGGCGCTGGCGCGCGCGCCGACTTCGGCGAGAATGCGACCACGACGCGATGCATCCAGCGAGGCAAGTGCGGCGCCCTGCTGATACGGCAGCAAGCTATGCGAGCGCAGCACCGACTGTCCCTTGGCGCTCTGCGCAAAATCGACAAACTCCTGCGCAGACGCTGCATTCGGGCTGCCGGCGCGGGTCACCAGGTAAAGCGGAGTGAACAGCGGATAGCTGCCGCTGGACACGCTGGACATGCTGGGTGCCACGCCTTCGATACGCAGCATCTTGATCCTCGAATTGCCCGCGACACTCGACAGCGTGGTGACGCCGAATGCGCGCGGATCGAGCGCTACCGCCTGCTCCAGCTGCACCGTGTTCACATACAAGCGCGGCGCCGCCACCGGCTGGCTACCGCGACCGAACAACAGCTTGCGCAAGCTGAACTCCACGCCATCGCCCGGGCTGGCCACGGCGTACACGTCCATCGGCGCATCGTTGCCGCCGAGGTCTCTCCAGTTGCTGATCTTGCCGTAGTAAACGTCGTGCACCTGCTTCAGTGTCAGGCTGCTCACCGGGTTGGACGGGCTGGTGATCAGCACCAGGGCATCCCACGCCACCGGTGTGAAGGTAAGGCCGCTGTCCTGCGCGCTGCCGGAACTGTCGCGTGCGCTACCGGCGATATCGGCGGCGCCGCTAGACACCGCATCCAGGCCGGACGCCGTATTGAACTGCTGCACCTCGACGCGGCCGTGGCCGGTCGACTGCCATGCCTGCGCCATGCCCTTGACCACGCCGTTGGCAGTAACCGCGTCGCCGCGCCACACCAATGATGATTGCGCTGCGGCAAAGGCGACGGTGGAAAGGCCGGCGCCGATCAAGGCGATGGAAAGCAAGCGAGTAATACGTACTGACATAAGAAGGCGCGACCTACGAAATGGCGGAATGAGTGCAAGTGTGCCGTCAACAGTCCGTGTGTTTAGTGACGGGGTTGCTGTATTTCAGCGGTCCGCGGGCAAAACATCAAGCAATAAACATCAAGTACGTTCATGTATTTGCGTCAAACGCGTGATTGAGACGGAACGCGCCAAGAGCTTTTCGTCGACACGTTCCGTCTTTTTCGCCTATTGGATCACGACGTAATTGAGACCTTCGTCAGTAGCCACCAGCAACACCAGCTGACGCGGCCGCAGCGCCGCCAGGCCCTGCAAATCGCGCAGGCTGGTGACACGCCGATTGCCGATCCCCACGATCACATCGCCAGCGGATAGCCCTGCCTGCGCAGCGCGACTGGCGGGGCTCACCGCAGCGACGGCGATACCTGCCGTACCTTGGCTGGCCTGCTGATCATTAAGGTCGCTGAACGTTACGCCAGCCAGGCGCGGATCGAGCTTGCCGCCGTCGAGCATGGCGAGTTTTTCCGGCGCCAGCTGCGCGTTGACCTGCCGCGTCGTGCCCTTGCGCAACACACTCAGCGTGACCGTGCTATTGGCCGGCAGCAGACCTTCGGCATTGCTCAGCTGATCGGCATTTTGCAACGTTGTGCCATTGATCCCGGTCACCACATCGCCTACCTGCAAACCGGCGTGATCGGCAGCCGAACCCGGCATCACGCGTGTGACTACCGCGCCGTTGTTGTCCTTCAATCCCAGTAACTTGGCGATATTCGGCGTGATGTCCTGCGTCTGCACGCCCAGGCTGCCGCGGCTCACCTTGCCGTGCGCAATCAGCTGCTGCATCACCTCGCTGGCGATCTTGGTCGGAATCGCAAAACCGATACCCACGTTACCGCCCGAAGGCGACAGGATCATCGTATTGATGCCCACCAGTTCGCCGCGCAAATTGACCAGTGCGCCACCGGAATTGCCCGGATTGATCGATGCATCGGTCTGAATGAAATTCTGGAAACTCGACCCGCCCAAGCCCGAACGACCCAGCGCGGAAATAATGCCCGAGGTCACCGTCTGTCCCAGCCCGAACGGATCGCCCACCGCCACCACGAAATCGCCCACCCGCAGCGAACTGGAATCGGCAATCGGCAACGCCTGCAAGTGGGTGGCGTTGATCTTCACCACCGCCACATCGGTGGCCGGATCGGTACCCACCAGCGTGCCTTTTACATTGCGCCCATCCTGCAGCGTCACCGTAATGTCGTCCGCGCCGCCCACCACGTGATTGTTGGTAAGGATGTAACCCTTCGCCGCATCCACGATCACGCCCGAGCCCAGGCTCTGTTCCACCTGTTCACGGGACGAGCCGTTCAGCCCGAAGAACTGCCGGAACACCGGATCGTCGAAGAACGGATTGCGGACCCGCACCCGTGTCTTGGTCGATATGTTCACCACCGCCGGCGTCACGTTTTGCAACATCGGCGCAAGCGAGGGCAGGGGTTGGCCATTCACCACGGGCGGCAGCGCTGCGCGTGCACCTATCGGCAACGCAGCCATCGCTACGATGGCGAAAAGCGCAGCGGAACGGCGGAGGAAACGGCGATCCATGAGGTCTCCTGGTCGGCGATGAAATTGGTTTATTCGACTCGGCCTCAGGCGAGCGGTTCCCGACAACTGAGACGCAGTTAGCACTTTACATCGACCGGTCGCGGGGGTAACGTTCCCTCCACGTTCGCAACCACAACATGTTGTGTGCAGGTACCGGTTGATTACCCATTACTGGTACCCATGTGGATATCGTCAGGAGGGGCTGCCGCTGTTCGCAAAGTCATGCCAGGCCTGGCCTCACGCGCGGGGCGTGAACCAGGCAGACCGGTTTGTTTCCGGTCGACTGACACCATCACTCATATAAGAAACCAACGGGGCCGTGAGGCCATACCGGGAGGTCAGGAAGCCGATGAGCACCTTGCGTGCAACAACCACGAGTCGCGATGCCGCTGCCATTCCACTGCAGCCTGCTTCGCAGGACATCTGGGACAAAAAATACCGCCTGCGCACCAAGACGGGCGAGCCGGTGGACGCCACCATCGACGCCACCTGGCAACGTGTCGCGCGTGCACTGTCGGATGTAGAAGCCACGCCGGAACTGCGCGAACAATGGTTCGAACGATTCCTATGGGCGCTGCGCCGCGGTGCGATTCCCGCCGGCCGCATTACGTCGAATGCCGGCGCGCTGGAACACAAGCCCGCTACCTCCACCATCAACTGCACCGTGTCCGGCACCATCCGCGATTCGATGGATGACATCCTGAACAAGGTGCATGAAGCGGGCCTCACGCTGAAGGCCGGCTGCGGCATCGGTTACGAGTTCAGCACGCTGCGCCCGCGCGGCGCATACGTGTCGGGTGCGGGCGCCTACACCAGCGGTCCGCTGTCCTTCATGGATATCTACGACAAGATGTGCTTCACCGTGTCGTCCGCCGGCGGTCGTCGCGGTGCGCAGATGGGCACGTTCGATGTCAGCCATCCCGACGTCAAGGAATTCATCCGCGCCAAGCGCGAAAACGGTCGCCTGCGCCAATTCAACTTGTCGCTGCTGATCACCGACGGCTTCATGCAGGCCGTGGAACACGATCAGGACTGGCCGCTGGTCTTCCCGGTGCACGTCAAAGAAAAGGACGACACCGACCTCAACGACCCCGCCACGGTCGTGTGGCGCGAATGGCCCACACACGAAAACTATGTCGAGCGCGAAGACGGCCTGGTCGCCTGCAAGATCTACGGCCACATCCGTGCGCGGCATCTGTGGGACATGATCATGGTCTCGACGTACGACTACGCCGAGCCCGGGTTCATCCTCATCGACAAGGTCAATGAGATGAACAACAACTGGTGGTGCGAGCACATCCGCGCGACCAACCCGTGCGGTGAGCAACCGTTGCCGCCCTACGGCTCCTGCCTGCTCGGCTCGATCAACCTCACCACCTTCGTGCGCGATCCCTTCGGCCCCAAGGCCCGCTTCGACTGGGACGAATACCGCGAAGTGGTGAAGATCTTCACCCGCATGCTCGACAACGTGGTGGAGATCAACGGCCTGCCGCTGGAGCAGCAGCGCAACGAAATCCTCTCCAAGCGTCGTCATGGCATGGGCTTCTTGGGGCTGGGCAGCACGCTCACCATGCTCAAGATGCGTTACGGCGGCGCCGAAGCGGTGGCCTTCACCGAAGACGTGTCGCGTGAAATGGCCGTGGCCGGTTGGGAGATGGCGCTGGATCTGGCCAAGGAAAAAGGTCCGGCCCCGGTGCTCACCAAGAACTACACCGTCACCGGCGACATGCTGCGCAAGCGTCCGGAAATGGTCGAGGACGGCTACAAGATCGGCGATCTGATTCCCGGCCGCGTGCTGCACGCCAAATACAGCCGCTACATGCAGCGCGTCGCCAGCGTGGCGCCGAATCTGGTCAAAGAGCTGGCCGAAGTCGGCGCACGCTTCACCCACCACAGCTCCATTGCGCCCACCGGCACCATCTCTCTGTCGCTGGCCAACAACGCCAGCAACGGCATCGAGCCCAGCTTCGCCCACCACTATTCGCGCAATGTCATCCGCGAAGGCCGCAAGACCAAGGAGAAAGTGGAGGTGTACAGCTTCGAGCTGCTCGCCTACCGCGCCTTGATCAACGCCGAAGCGCTGCCGTTCAGCGATGACCCCAAGACCAAGCTGCCCGAATACTTCGTCGCGGCCGACGACATCTCCCCCAAAGAGCATGTCGACATCCAGGCCGCCTCGCAGCTATGGGTGGATTCGTCCATCTCCAAAACCGCCAACGTACCTACCGATTACCCGTACGAAGATTTCAAAGACATCTACTTCTACGCCTATAAACAGGGTCTCAAGGGCTGCACCACGTTCCGCTTCAACCCCGCGGCATTCCAGGGCGTGCTCGTAAAAGAAGCCGATCTTGAGAGCACCCTCTACCGCTTCGAATTGGAGGACGGTAGTGTTGTGGAACTGAAAGGCAACGAAGAAGTGGAGTACGACGGCGAGATGCATACAGCCGCCAATTTGTTCGATGCCTTGAAGGAAGGTTATTACGGCAAGTTCTAGTTGTGGCATGTAACGCAAATTCGCGCTACGTTTCCGCACACACACCGTAATAAACTCAACGCTAGTTCCATAACAAACGTCCGGAGGGGAATACCCGCATGTCCATCGATACCGAGTTCGAAGTCCATCACGACGATCTGATCGCACCGGCCGCACCGGTTTCGACCGAAGCGGCACCCGCTGCGCCGAAGAAGGCACGTCGCAAGAAAGCCAAGAAAGCAGCTGCCAAGAAAGCTGCACCCGCCGCCAAGAAAGCCGCCAAGAAAGCGGTGAAGAAGGCCGGCGCCAAGAAGGCGACCAAGAAAGCCGCCAAGAAGGGCGCTGCCAAGAAAGCGGTGAAGAAGACTGCCAAGAAGGCTGCCAAGAAGGCGACCAAGAAAGCCAGCAAGGCCGTGAAGAAGACGGCCCGCAAAGCTGCAAAGAAGGTCAGCAGCAAAAAGACGGCCCGTAAGGCCGCCGGTAAGAAGACGGCGAAAAAAGCCGCTAGCAAGAAAACCGCCAAGAAAGCGGTAAAGAGGTCCACTGCCAGCAAGAAGGCCGGTCGTAAGGCGACCAAGCGCGTCGCCAAGAAGTCCGCCCGCAAGAAGTAAGCAACACCCCATCCGGCCCGGTTCGCGCCGGGCCGGATGTTTTTTAGTTTTGCTCCCTCGCCCCTTCGGGGAGAGGGCCGGGGTGAGGGGCCGCACTAGCCATCATGTTTGTCAGTGCCATCCACCCAGTGCGATAAGCCGAACCTAGGCAATCAAACAACATCGCGCACCGCCACACATCAGGAACGCTGCACATGACGATCAAGATCGAAAAGAAGATCAAGGGCTACGAGGTCGTCAAGCCCGAGGACAAAGCCGCTGCCGCCGCACCCGTCGCCGAGGCCAAAGAGCCCCAGGTCGCCGAAGTCATCCAGATGCACGAGAGCCTGGAGCGTCCCGAGACGCTGATCGGCTCCACCTTCAAGATCAAATCGCCGCTGTTCGAACACGCCCTGTACGTCACCATCAACGACATCGTGCTCAACGCCGGCACCAAGTATGAACAGCGCCGCCCCTTCGAGATCTTCATCAACTCGAAGAACATGGACCACTTCCAGTGGATCGTGGCGCTCACCCGCATTCTCTCCGCCGTGTTCCGCAAAGGCGGCGACGTCACCTTCCTGGTCGAAGAGATGAAGGCCGTGTTCGACCCCCGCGGCGGCTACTTCAAGGCCGGCGGCGTCTACATGCCCAGCATCGTCGCCGAGATCGGCGCGGTGATCGAGCAACACATGAAGAATATCGGCCTGATCCACGATCCCGAGATGAGCGACAGCCAGCGTGCACTCATCGCCGAGAAGCGCGCGGCCTACGAAAACGCCACGCAAAAAAAAACTGAGCTGAGCCCCACCGACGCCGACACCAACGATTCCGCCGGCTTTCCGCCCGGGGCGACGCTGTGCGCCAAGTGCAACACCAAGGCGCTGGTGCTGATGGACGGGTGCCAGACCTGCCTCAACTGCGGCTATAGCAAGTGCGGCTGAGCCTGGTAGCTCAAGTGCAAGAGAAATAAATGAGCCCCGCGCATGCGCGGGGCTTTTCTTTTTGATTCAGTCGCGGGCTATCTTGCCGGGGTGAGTCTCTCTAGAAAGTCCATCTCCAACTCGCCTGCATACGTTTCGGCGCCGACCTTCAATGCTTCCTTCACGCGCGCTTGCGACACCTCGCTGGCGACACTCAAATCGGATTCATGGGCTTCCACCAGAAGCCCCTCTGCCAATGAGCCGAATGCTCCGATATCCACGGCCGCCTTGACGTGGGCGATGGTATGCGCCGGAAATGAGGCGATGCGGTAAGCCAGTTTCTCGACAAAGGGCGTCAACTCGTCCGCCGGCAGCGCTCGATTGATATAGCCGTAACGCTCTGCCAGCTCCGCCGAGAAGTCATTGCAACTTAAGAGCACTTCCAAGGCGCGTGCGCGCCCCATGACGCGTGGCAATCGTTGCGTGGCACCGCCGCCCGGAACGAGTCCAACCGCGACCTCTGGATGGCCGAAGATCGCTTTACCTATGGCAGCAAAGCACATGTCCGCAGCCAGCGCGATCTCACTCCCGCCGCCCCGGCATCGTCCTTCGATTTTGGCGATGGTTACCTTGGGCATGTTCCTGAACCGCTCGCCGATCATCTGTGTAAGACGAAAGCTGCGCGTATGGGACACCAATTTCGAAGCGGCTCCAACCCGGCCCAATCCAGAGTGGGCTATGAAGAAATCAGGAAGAGCGCTCTGCAAGACGACCACCCGGACGCTGTCATCGGTTTCCAGCTCTCTGCCAAGTTTGTCCAACTCCGGCGACAGAACTTCATCGAGAAGATTTATCGGCGGGTGATTAATGCTGACAAACGCAACTCCGGAATCGATGGCGAGCTTCAAACATTGATAGTCAGAAAATGGCATGGGAGCGGATCCTTGTCGGTCATCGTCTCGGCGAGCTTGCGGTCATCCGTTAGTGCGTCTCCGGACGACTCAATTCTTCAAGCAGAAAGACAAACGACTCATACGGTCGCCCGGTCGCATGTCGAAGGCCCATCTCACAGGTTCGGTTCGCCGAAATGTAGGCTTCGGCCGGGTGAGCATCCAGAACGGCTTTGACCTCGCGGGTCGACGAGACGACGAGTTCGGGATGGAGAAGGCCTCTATCACCGGCCGTCCCGCAGCAGGTTGTGCCGATCGGCACCTCGACATCGTCGGCCAAATGCGTCGCGATTTGCTTGAGCGTCTTCGCCAATTCCAGATGCGTGATGGAGCAGGTTGGATGCACGGCGATACGCCCAAGTTTCCGTCGGATCGTCAACGTCGGAAGTAGGTCGCGACACCACGCAATCGAGTCGATGATGCTCAGACTCTCGTACTTGGCCTTGGTCTCGGCATCGAGTAACGAGGCAATATCCTGGCTCAGAGCGAGCGTGCACGATGCCGCATCGACGACGATCGGAATCTTGCCATCGTCGCTCCATCGCAGCATGGCGTCGGCGACGGATTTCGCCATGAATTCGTGACCCTTGGGATAGCCTTTCGACTTCCAAGGGGAGGAACAACATAGACCGACGACGTCAGGCGGTATCCACAACGGCTTTCCGGCGCGCTCGGACAGAGTGACGAACATCTCCGGCAAGGAAGGCGAAGCCGGACTGTCCGGATCGCGGCCAAACATCCGGTTGATGCAGGCGGGAAAGTAGACGGCGGCGGCGCCATTCTTTTCGGTCGACGGCAGAGCCCGAGCTGCCCGAGGCATAGGGCCCGGCACACTAGGTATCAGATCCGGACTCGCGACGGCTCGCGCAACGCCGGTCAAGGCCTTCAGCGGCTTGTATCCGAATACCGTGGAGAAGGCATGTGTGGCGGACAGGCCAACGCGGGCTAGCGTCTCGACCGTGCTCCAGTTCTTGGCGAGTCGCAGCGCGACGTTGTCGGCCGTCGACGTGGTTTCCATCGCACGGAATTCGCGAATCAGCGCACCGGTGTTGATGCCGATCGGACAGGGAATGGCGCAGGTACCATCGCCGGCGCAGGTCTCGATGCCGTCGTACTGATACTCCTCCTGCAGCTGGGCAAGCATCGGTGATCCAGGCGATTGGCGGGCCATCTCACGCCTCGTCACGATCCGTTGCCTTGGCGTCATGGTGACGTTGCGGCTGGGACACACCGGTTCGCAAAATCCGCACTCGATGCATTGCACGGAATCCGTAACGTTTTCGATCAGCGGCACCGATTTCAAATTCTCCAGGTGAAGTTTTGCATTGCGCGTCAGGATCACGTTCGGTCCCAGAATACCTTTGGGATCGGCCAGCTCCTTGATTCGCCACATCATGGCGGTGGCCTTTGCGCCCCATTCCGATTCGACGAAGGGCGCCATGTTGAGACCGGTACCGTGCTCGGCCTTGAGCGAACCGTCATGCTTGCGCACGACCAGCTCGACGAGTTCCTTCATGAAGACCGCGTAGCGTTCGTGATCCTCGGGATTGCTAAAGTTCGCCACCAGCGTGAAGTGAAGATTGCCGTGCGCTGCGTGACCCGCGACACCGGGAATGAAGCCGTGCTTGCTGAGCAATGCCTGGACATCTCTCGCACCTTGCGCAAGACGTTCCGGCGGAAAGCACACATCTTCGGTAATGAGCGTCGAGCCCTTCGGACGCAGTTTGCCGACCAGTCCTAGCAGTCCCTCGCGCACGTGCCACGCCAGCTCGACCGCTTCCTCCACGCTCGTGAACTCTACGGGGTGGAGTAGATGGGCGTTGGCGGTCAGCGCGATGACCTTGTTCTGCAAAACCTCGAGCGCTTGCGTGTCTTCGGCACCGAACTCCACGAGCAAGGCCGCGGCATTCGGATCGAGCGTTTTCCAATAGCAAGGCGTATTCGCGAAAGCGTTGCCGGCGGCAGTGAGCGCGGGAGCGATCATCAACTCGACGGCGGTGGCGCCGAGACCGACGAGGCTGGGCACAAGGCCCACCGCCTCGTCGATGGTGGGGACAGGTATCCAAGCGACGCTGGTCACGTTGGGAGCAGGCACGGTGCCGATCACGGCCTCGGCAACGAACGCGAGCGTACCCTCCGATCCCACGAGCAGACGACGAAAGATTTCCAGTGGCGTCTCGCCGTCGAGCAACGCGCAGAGCCGGTAGCCATGGGTATTCCGTATCGAATATTTGCGTCGCACGCGTTCGGTCAGCTCACGATCGGCAAGCAGCTCTGCGCGAAGTGCCAGCAGCCCTCTCGCAAGATCCGGTTCGGCTCGTTCGAATGCCGCTTCTGCATCAGGAGCCGAGGTGTCGATGACGGCGCCGGAGGCCGTTACGAACGTCATCGCCGAGACGGTCTGATAAGCGTCGTTTTTGACGGTGCAGCGCATGCCGCCAGAGTTGTTGGCGATCACACCACCGACGGTGCATGCATTCAAACTTGCCGGATCCGGTCCGAGTCGTCGACCGTATCGCGCGAGCATGGCGTTGATGTGTCCCAAGATCATGCCTGGACGCGCGCGCACTCGGAAACCATCGTTCTCCACTTTGGCGCCGTACCAATGACGGCGCACGTCGATCAGTAGATCGTCCGATAGGGATTGACCGTTCAAGCTGGTTCCCGCGGCGCGGAGCGTCGCGTGCCTTCCTTTCTCTCGGCAATAGCGGAAGAGCTTGACGATGTCATCGGTGGTTCGGGGTTGCACAACAACTTGTGGGATGAGTCGATACGGGCTCGCATCGGAGGCAAACCGCACCAGATCGATCGCTCTGTAAAGGACGCTCTGTTTTCCCAGGAGGGCGATGAGATCGGCCTTCAGGTCACCGGGTGTCCCGTCGACCAGAGAGGCAGAGACTGCATCGCTCTCCGATGGCCCATGGCCTCGTCCTATGCGCGCAGCGTCCGCAGAAAATAGCTTTTTACTCATCGCGATGCGTCCTCTTGTGACTCGCGCTGGATGGGGTTGCTCAAGACCCCCATCCCCTGGATCTCCACTTCGAAGACATCGCCCGGCTGCATGTAAACCGGTGGCTTGCGTGCCGCCCCCACGCCACCCGGTGTTCCGGTGATGATCACATCACCCGGCTCCAGGCTGATCGCGACGCTGATCAATTCGATCAGTGCGGGGACACTGAAAATGAGCTTGTCGATAGACGAGTCCTGCATCACCTGACCGTTCAAACGACCTTGGATGTGCAACCCGTGAGCCCCCGGCGGCAGCGCATCGGGCGTCACCAGCCAGGGGCCGAACGCTCCCGTGCCATCGAAATTCTTGCCCATCGTCCATTGCGGCGTGCGCAGTTGAAAATCGCGGATCGTCGCGTCGTTGAAGAGGGAGTAGCCCGCAACGTGATCGAGGGCTCTGTCGCGGTTGATGCGTCGTCCTCCCCGACCGATCACCACGGCGAGCTCCGCCTCATAGTCGAGCGCGGTCGATTCGCGTGGCAGACGGATCGGCTCACCGTGAGCGATCAGGCTCGTCGCGAACCGTCCAAAAATTTCGGGATAGACCGGCTTTTTGAGTCCGCTTTCCTCGAGATGATCGTCGTAGTTGAGGCCGACGCAGAGAATTTTCGGCGGCTTGGGCACCGGCGGCAGTATCCGAACTGCGCTCAGGTCGATGGCGTGCTTGAGCAGAAGATCTCTGCCTGTGCGCAACAGATCGGCGCCTTGCGCAATCAGTTCCGGAAGCGTGCCTGGAAATCCACTCTGGCGCTTCGTAACGCCGTGCCAGCCCGAGCCGCTATCCGCCGCAATTCCGAGGACACCTCCCTTCTCGAAATGGACGATGCGCATGGGCTACTCCTTCAGTGGTCTGCGGACACGTGCCTCGGCGCCATAGATTCGTTCTGGCCAAGGCCATTTTTTTGATTCAAAAACGCTTCCTACGGACCCATGCGTCAAACGGCTTCGCGATGTTTACGTTGAGACCGAAGCTAGCGCAGCGCAGTCTTTCTCGCTTGTACGAGGTTGACTGCGTATGTATAAAAGTCACGCGAGTTACAAGAGATCGAACGAAGCCCGGGCAGGATAAAAAAGTGCCATGCCGTCAATGGCATAGCCCGCGCGTTGCGAGCGAATGCTGCCCGGAGATCGGCTGTTTGCAGCTTTTCTCGCATTCGCCTAGCATCAATTCCTCGGGGGCGTATTCCTAATTCATAGATTTGAAGGGTTTGGCGTTTGCATCTTTTCTTGCTTGCCACACCCAAAGGGCGGCAGCGATGCCGCCCTTCATTGCATGATCCAAAAGCCTACCGTCCTGTCGTAGGTCGGTAGATCTCAAGCGCATGAAAGGGGGAAAACATGGGCACCAACAATCCGTACGATGCACCGAAGTCAGACGTCGACAACGATCAATTCGATTACGCCGATCTCGATCAGGCGGCCAGCGGCCAGAAGCTGATTATTTATTCGATTCTTTTGAATTTCGTAGCCATCGCGGGCCAGCACGCGTTCGGCGTATTGCTGATGTCACTGGTCAGCATCGCCGCCCTGGTGATGGCGATCATCGGCATTCTTCGTTTGAGTTCAGGCCTAGGCTATTCCACGGGATCGAAGGTCTTGCTGATCATTGGATGCTTCATTCCGCTGATCAACCTGATCATCATGCTGGTGCTGAGCATGAAAGCCACCAGTCGCCTGCGTGAGGCGGGTTACAAAGTCGGGTTGCTCGGCGCGTCGCGCTAAGGCTGCCGGGGTCAGAGACATTTTGGTTTGAGTAAATGTCTTTGACCCCTTAATTACGGAATTATCGAAGACGTGATTGAGAGAGCGGCATCCGTTTGGGTTGCTGGGCTTGTGCCTGCCTTGGGATGGAAACCGACTTATGCGCTGGATGCTTGTTGCTCTGGTGATGGTTTTTTGCGGTTGTCAGTCGTATAGCAACCTGTTTGACCATAAGGTTTTGGTAAAAGGATCGGCTGTCGAGGAATCTCGTTGGCCGAATAAGCGTGCGCTATTGTCGGGTGACAACTCATCGTTGATCTACCAGACACAGGTCGTTGGCTACGGCGAAGACGGCAAACACGTGAAGACCATCAGCGTCGCTCCCAAATACATCCTTTCTGTCTATGGGGGACAGCTTCTGGGTGGGAATCGTGGCGAATGGGGTGGTGAGCTGGTCTACCGGGACAAGGATGGAGTAATCCACCGTTTGCTGGAGGACAACGTCCTTGGCATTGTCCCCATGCCATTCGGCGTCGTTGTGTTCACTGGTCTGAGTCACCTTGGGATGAGTACCGGAGCCATTTACATGGTCAGCCCAGGCAAGGATCAGCTTCCTGGCGCCACTCTCCTTTACAGACTGCAAGGGGCGCCAAGCGACATCCTTTGGACGGCCAAAGATGATCTGGTGTTTACCGTGCAACCAGGGCTACGAACCAAGCGCGATTTTTTCTCGCCAGCTTCCCCAGAATGTCATTTGCTCGACAAAAGTGGAGCGCTGAGGACGCTTTCGTGTACGAATATCACCCGGCAACAAAAATAAATGCATCACCTGGCGGCAACCCACTTGTCCCTATGGACTCGGCACCTTTAGGCCATGCCGCACCAGCACGCCATTTACAGCAGCCTGCATCTTTGCCGTGCTGCCCATTAAGCCCTGCATGAGGTCGCGTTGCGTCGAAGGGTCGGCCATCAGCTGCTGAAACTTCAGCATCACCGGATCTGACAGTAGTACGGTCAGGTGCTGCAGCTCCGCATTGGAAAGTTTGTCGAGCGATTGGTGCATGGTCGTTTCGACGGCGCTTCCCGGACCGAACATCACCGATGTAATCGCCGATCCTGTGTCGGCTTTGACAGCAGCCCAAATGTCGGCCGATACATCCGGGTTGGCGGATTTTGCGGGCGCGAGCATGGCGTCCATCATCGGCGAATCGGGCGTGAACACCGCGCTCTTCAAGTACGCCACTTCGGCGGCATGGATAAGCGCGTCTCTGGTCGGTTCGGCGGCCATAACCTGCGAACAGACGCTGACGGTGCTTGCTGCAACTACCAACACGGTGGGCATAAAGGTGCGCAAACCACGTTTCAAAGTGGCGCGCTGAGATATCGAAAAGCGCATGAGTTTGATTTCCTTAGGTAGGAAGGTCGCCAAAGCATGCAAACGAATCCTAGGGAAGTGTCGGACAGGGTACGGAACGCGTCAACAACGATTCCTACTAGAGCGAAATATATGGTCGGAAATAGGGAGGGCAGGGTGCTTTTCTAGCAGAAAAGCACTCTGCCTCCTTTTCTTTGCTACGCCGCTTTGTCAGCAGCAGGCACGTTGATAGAGTAGACAATCGACGAGATCTTCCACCCGTCATTCGTACGCACTACCGTCCATGTGATTTGGCCGTGACCCACGGTGGCGGCGTAGTCCCAGGAGACGGTGCCAACTTCGCCGTCGGTTTGGATTTGCAGATTGCTTGTTGCATCGGGTGGCAATTTCGTCTCGCCCGTCGCATTGTCTTTGCCCGTCGATGTCAGGACGCGGGGAATAGGTTGCTTGTTTGCAGCAACGATGATCGCGTAGGACTTAGGAGCGATGCCCCCAATCACGGGTATCGAATCGTTTAGATATGAACCGAGTAACGTCTTCGCATCCTTCTGCTTGACGGCTTCCTGATAGTGATTCCAGAAGTCACGCAACTCTGAAACGCCGGACTGGGATTCATGATGCGTGTGTGTGGGCGCCGTTGACTGCTGGAAAGCGAAAGCATTTCCAGCAGCTATAAACAGCGCAAGAAGAGCAAGCCTTTTCATTCTTATCCCCTGTTGGGTGGCGGTTGTCAGGCCACCAGCAACAGACATAGGGAGACTGCCCAAAGTTCCAAGTCGTATGACTTTGGCTTGTACTGGCCGCTCACGCGTTGTCAGTACTCGCAGCCATGGAGTTGCTGTGCGAGCGCGGTTGGAATGCGTCGGGCAAGCATGTTGAGATGCGCTATTGGCACTAAACGACACGCACAACACGCGGCATACATTTCCTACATACACCCGTGACATCACTTGTTACGGTCGCATAGTCACCGGCGCACTTCGCGAATGCGGAAACGCCGATGACCCATGCAGCAATGCTTGGAGAAGCGCGGGTCGCAGGAGTAGTAGCTCCCACGACCCGCTAAACCACAACCAACTAATAGCGAGTTGATCATGGCCTTCAGGGATCATACGGCACACGCACACCTTTTGGTTCGCAACGAACCGAAATCGAAATCCACTTCATCGGTCGACGGCACGCTCTTTCCACTGAGTTTGGAGCGGGAAAGGCGGTTGACCAACGCTGCACGCATGGCCGGCACCGCACTCGCCGTGGCGGTGATTGAAGGCATCTTGGAGAAGCACAGCGCCTTCAAGCGAGAGCAAGAAAACGGCGAAAGCAGCGGTTTTTTGCCGCTCAATCCAGTACAACTCAACGGCCTGAACGCCGCCATCTACTTCCTGCATCACTACGTCGACACGCTGACCCCTGAGCTGGGTGGATAAATCGCGCGTGTCCGTGTGATGGCCTTGCCGGCACATTGAGTGAGAACAGTGTGTCGGCTTTTTTTGGGAAAAGTCCGAAGATCGGCGTGGGTCGACGCTGCTACGTCACGGTAGCCGCTTGCTTCAGAATTCCCGAAAGCCTGATGCGTGAACATTCCGCCTCTCCGCTTTCATCTGGACAATGCCAGTCCAGAGGAAGATAGTTCGGCGAGGTGCTGCGCGACGGATCGTTACCGGAACAGACACCGCAGCTCGGGCGGCGCAAGCCACGTGCCTGGCACATAGTCGGGCGATAATCAGGCGCACCACTAGCGCTACAGCGAGATGGCGTCATGGCTGATAAAGAGATCCCCGGCATTCGTCCTTACAACGCACCCGCAGGTGGTTGGGGCGCATTGCGAGCAACGGCCAAGGCCATCCAAGAGCAGATGAATGCTCCGGAGGCCACGGTTGTGCTCCTCCGAACCAACCAGCCCGAAGGATTCGATTGCCCAGGCTGCGCATGGCCGGACAAGGAACACAAATCCACTTTCAGGTTCTGCGAAAACGGCGCCAAGGCCGTCACCTGGGAGGCGACGAACAAACGCGTTCCTCCGACGTTTTTTGCTGCGCACACAGTGACGTCGCTGCGCGAATGGAGCGACTACCAGCTGGAAGATCAGGGGCGACTGACGCACCCGATGGCCTACAACACAGAGAAGGATATTTACGAGGCCATCAGTTGGGATGAAGCCTTTGCGCGCATTGGCGCGATTCTGCGCAGCCAGGCCAACCCGAACGCCGTCGAGTTCTACACCTCGGGGCGTGCTTCCAACGAGGCGGCTTTCCTCTATCAAATCTTTGCCCGCGAATACGGCACCAACAATTTCCCGGATTGCTCGAACATGTGCCACGAGGCCACCAGCGTGGGCCTTCCGCAGTCCATTGGTATTGGCAAGGGCACCGTGTCGCTGGACGATTTCGATCATTGCGAACTCATCATCGCGATGGGGCACAACCCCGGCACGAACCATCCGCGCATGATGGGCACGTTGCATGAGGTGGCGCGTCGCGGCGCTCCCATCATCGTGTTCAATCCGTTGCGCGAGCGCGCGTTGGAACGCTTTGCCGATCCGCAAGATCCGCTGGAGATGGCGACCTTTGGCGCGACGGAGATCGCGTCGACGTACCTTCAGCCCAAAGTCGGCGGCGATGCGGCGGCGCTCAAGGGCATCATGAAGGCGCTGCTTGAGATGGATGAGGCGCTGGGGCCGGAATCCACCGTCCTCGACCACGCCTTCATTGCCGAGCACACGAACGGGTTCGAAACGTTCGCGGCCGATATTCGCGCGACGTCCTGGCGGGACATCGAGGTTGCGTCGGGTGTCACCGAGGACGCGTTACGACAAGTCGCAGAAGCGTATGCCAAATCCAAGGCGACCATCGTCACCTATGGCATGGGCATCACGCAGCACAGCATGGGCACGCAGAACGTGCAGCAGATCGCCAACCTGCTGTTGCTGCGAGGCAACTTCGGCAAGCCCGGTGCAGGCATCTGTCCGTTGCGCGGCCACTCCAACGTCCAGGGTGATCGAACCGTTGGCATTACGGAAAAGCCAAGTGCAGCGATGCTCCAGCAGATTGAGCAAACTTTCGGCTTCCGTCCGCCGGCCGCTCACGGCCATGATGCGGTGGCGGGCATGCAGGCCATCGTGGCGGGTGAATCGAAAGTGCTGATTTGCCTCGGCGGTAATCTGGCGGTGGCGCTGCCCGACCCGGAGGCGTGCTTCGAGGCCATGCGGCGACTCGAACTCTCTGTGCATATCGCCACCAAACTCAACCGCTCGCATCTGCTTACGTGCAAGAACACCTTCATCTTGCCGTGTCTTGGTCGCACCGAGCGTGACATCCAGGCAACGGGTCCGCAGTCGGTTACGGTGGAAGATTCCATGTCGATGGTGCATGCATCGCGCGGCAAGCTGACGCCGGCATCGGAAGCATTGAAGT
The DNA here is from genome assembly GCF_030160075.1 of Dyella lipolytica. Classification (GTDB taxonomy): domain Bacteria; phylum Pseudomonadota; class Gammaproteobacteria; order Xanthomonadales; family Rhodanobacteraceae; genus Dyella_B; species Dyella_B lipolytica. Next base: position 434,880 of record NZ_BSNQ01000009.1, on the reverse strand, counting down.
CTGAGCCTGCCATCGTGGCAGGCATGGCTGCCGCCACACTCCCCGAGAGCAAGGTGCCGTGGATGCACCTGATCGAGGACTACGACCGCATTCGCAATGCCATCGAAGCGGTGTTCCCGGGCTTCGAGAAATTCAACGAACGTATCCGTGTCCCGGGAGGTTTCAGGTTGCCGCTGCCACCGACGGAGCGGATCTGGAATACCCCATCCGGCAAGGCGGAGTTCCTCAACTTCACCGGCTTGCACGAAGATCCTGTTTTTACCGATCGAACGATCCTCAAGCTCACCACACTACGCAGCCACGATCAGTACAACACCACCATCTACGGACTGGATGACCGTTACCGTGGCGTTTTCGGGCGACGCGATGTGCTCTTCATGAGTGAAGACGACCTCGCCGAACGTGGTATCGAAGAAGGCGACGAGCTCATCGTGGAAACCGCATTCGGTAATCGCCAAGAGCGCCGCATGACAAAGGTGATCGCGGTGATCTACAAAATCGCAAAAGGCTCCGTGGCCACGTATTACCCCGAGGGCAACTGCTTGGTGCCTCTGGACTACATCGACAAGGAAAGCGGAACGCCTTCCTACAAGTCGGTTCCAGTGCGTGTGACGCGGGCTGGAAGTCGCTGACGTTTACTTTCTTGCTCCTGGTCGGTTCGCACGTTGTATGGGCGACCGGATTTGCCTTGGCCGCCCTTTTGCCGTGGACTATTTCATAGTGAATCCCGACACCGCGACTGGCTATATGTATATGTAGAATCGAGTGTCATCTTTCAAACCAAAGAAGACGTCTCTAGAAAGAGTGATGCAATCCATGGTTGAACGACCGGCTGCTACAGGGGACACGGATGAAGACGCTTGGCTTGGCAATAGTTCTATTTTTTCTTTCTATCAACTTGGCATATGCACAGCACGCCGCGCCAGCGGCGCCACGGTCTGAAACATCGGCCGGTTCGCCGATTGACGATGCCGCCCAGGAGCAGCTTCTGCAGCAGGCCATGGCCCAGATCAAGGCGGGCATGAATGCCGATGCCATCAACGGACCGCTTGCGCAGGTCATCCACACCTACGAAACGGCCTACGCCCATAGCAAGAGGCAAGTCTATTGCGCCGAAACACTGACGGAGGCGCTGTTCTATTCGGGTATCGCTTCCAGTAACCATCAAGGTTCGGTGGTGTTGAGCAAGCCCGATTGGGCGATGGCTTATTACCTTCGTGGCTACGCGTATGGCTCCATGGGCGACCTGGTTCATGCCGAGGCAAGCCTTAAGCAAGCGCTGGCGCTCTCGCCTTCCAATTCTCAATTTCTCTCCGAGCTTGGGAATGTCTACGAAAACGAAAAGAACTGGTCAAGCGCGCTCGATACGTTTCAGAGTGCGGATGGCGCCGCCGAATTTGCGCCGCCCGAGCAAAAGATCACGCTCCGCTGCCACGCCTTGCGTGGCCAAGGCTACGTGCTGGTCGAGCTTCATAAGTTCGACGAGGCGGTACAGAAGTACAACGCCTGCCTCAGCATCAGCCCGGGAGATCAGAGGTCGATCGGCGAGCTTGATTACGTCAGGGGGCTGCAGGCGAAGGCGGGGAAGTGATTGCTATCCAAGCAAGCGGTAATGCAATAGTGGCCTGGAACTAGCTGCCGATAAGTGCACATAATCGCGCCTTCAGACTGTCCGAAAGTCGGCGCCGAAAGGGGAAACAGGTGCGATCCATCCACTTCATCTCGGGCCTGCCGAGATCCGGTTCCACCTTGCTGGCGGCGCTGCTGCGTCAGAATCCCCGCTTCCACGCGAACATGAGCAGCCCGCTTCTCGGCATGGTCAATGCCATGCTGGGTGAAATGAGCGATCGCAATGAGTTCTCGACCTTCATCACCGATGCACAGCGCAGGCGCACGCTGCGCGGTCTGTTCGAGCATTACTACGGTGAGGAGTTCGCGGCCGAAGTCGTCTTCGATACCAACCGAGCGTGGTGTGCCAAGCTGCCGGTCTTGTGCGAGCTTTTTCCGGACTTGAAAATGATTGCATGCGTGCGGCATGTGTCATGGATTGTCGACAGCGTAGAAAGAGTCGTGCGAAACAACGCGCTGCACCCATCCTCCATTTTTAGTTTTCAAACCGGTGGCACCGTGTATACCCGCGCCGAGGGCCTTGCCAACGGCGAGGGCATGGTGGGATACGCCTACAACGCATTGAAGGAAGCGTTTTACGGCGAGCATGCGCAGCATCTGATGCTGCTGCAATATGAAACGTTGGTGAGCGACCCCGCCAAGGCCATGGCCGCGGTTTACGACTTCGTCGGAGAGTCGCCGTTCCAGCACGATTTCGACAACGTGCATTTCGACGCTGAAGCATTCGACGCGCGCGCCGGCACGCCGGGCTTGCATGCGATCGGCAGGAAAGTGGCGGCGCAGGAACGCACGACGGTGTTGCCGCCGGATATCTTCCGGCGCTTCGAAAACGATGCGTTCTGGTTGAACGCGCAAGCCAATATCCGCGGCGTGAAAGTGGTTTGAGTCGAGCTATCGCAAAGTCCAGCCTGTAAAGACCGCGTCAACGTCGTGCTCAGCGCGTTTTGCGCGAGAAGTTATTGATGCGCTGTGCGACATCCGTCAGGATAGCGTCAGCGCATGGCCCAATATGACAAGTCGTGCGCATGCGCTGGTGGCGGTTTACGCGCAAGGACACCGCGCATAGGGGCTTTCACCGGCGGTATTTAGCCGCCCGATTGACGCCGCGATCGCATCCCGCTCCTGCGACACGGTGCACGACAGGGGAAAAATCGCATGAACCGTGTCTATCGACTCGTGTGGAATCGGTCGTTGGCTGCAGTGCAAGTCGCTTCCGAACTTGCAGATGCGCAAGGCTCTTCTTCCGGTACGTCTGCCACACGCACTCCGCGACGCCATCCGCTCGCTTTGGCGATCGCCGCCTTGGCATTGGCATGTGCAAGCGCGCCCGCATGGAGCCAGACCTGCACGCCTGCCGATCCGTCGGGATGTGGCGCGGCGGGCGGCGTTGGCGGGCGTCCCGGTCGCAGCCCGACCGGCGGCGCAGGCAACGGCACAGGCGGCGATGCGATCGTCTGGAACCCCAACACCAGCGAAAGCGCGGGCACCACCGCCACCAACGGCACGGGCGGCAATGGCGCGAACGGGATCTTCAACGTCGGCTCGGTCAACATCACTTCCAGCGGCGGCGCGGGTGGCGTCGTGGGTGCGACCGGATCGCAGGGTGTCGTTAGCTCCGTTACCGGGAGCACCGGCGGCGCGGGCCAAGCAGAGTCCGGATCAAGTGTTGTTGGCGGCGGCGGTGGCGGCGGCGGTGCAGGCGTTTATATCAACGATGGCAATTCGTCGCCGATCGTGGGGAGTACGACCACGCTTGCTGGCGGTGCTGGCGGCAGAGGCGGCGATGCAACAGCCACGGCGTCCAATGGCAATGCCACGAACGGCGATCCAGGCGGCGGCGGCGGCGGTGGCGCGGGTGTGATCATCGCGTCGGGTGCAGGCGGCGTCTCCCTTATCAATAACGGCAGACTGCTGGGTGGTGCCGGCGGCGCAGGCGGCAATGGCGGCTATGCCGGCAGCGGTGGCGGCGGTGGCGATGGTCTGTTGGTGCTCGGCGCCGGTGCTGCTGTCACCAACAATTCGACTGGCTCGATCATCGGCGGCCTGGGCGGCAATCCCGGGATTTACCAGGATGGCGGGAACCTGCCTGGCGGCTATGGCGGCGGTGGCGCGGGCGTCAACCTCGTAGGCGCGGGGTCATCGCTTGAGAACGCAGGCACGATCATTGGCGGCAACGCCAGCACCGTTTCTCCCATCCCCAGTGCGCAGGATGGCACGCCGGGTGTCGGCGTGCGCGGATGGGGTGGCGTTACCGTCGTCACCGACGGCACGATTGCCGGCGGCAGCAACGGGACCGTGCAGGCAGACTCAGTGCTGTTTTCTGGCGGCGGCAATCAGTTGGTGATCCTGTCGGGCGCTATCTTCACCGGCGCCATCCAAAGTATCAGCGGCAGTACCAACGGCGGCGACATACTGACGCTGGCCGGCGACGTCAACGGCTCCATCAATGCGGGATTGATCGTTGGCTTCGCCAGCAATACGAAGACTGGCAATAGCAATTGGACGCTGACGGGCACTGGCAACGCAGGCATCGACTGGACCATCCAGCAAGGCGAGCTCACCGGCAACAGCAGCGCTTTCGGTGGCAATCTGGCGTTCGTTAGCAATGGCATTGGAACGCCGTCGGCGGATTTCAATCAGACCGCCGCAGGCAGCTTTGCAGGCTCAATCAGCGGAACGGGCCAATTGATCAAGGATGGTACGGGCTCACTGACACTTGCCGGTGATCTATCCACATTCAGTGGGCTATTCACCATCAACCAGGGCACAGTGGCGCTGAGCAACAACGGCAATCTGCAAGGTGCCGAAATGTCCGATGGCGGCACCTTCGATATCAGCGGCACCAGCGGTAGTACAGCAACCATCGCCGGCATTTCCGGTAGCGGCGTGGTCACACTGGGCTCGCATACGTTGGTGATCGACAACGCCACCAACGACAATTTCAGCGGTTCGATCGTCCCCGGCGGAACCGGCACCGGTCTCGGCGGCGTCACGCTCAATGGCGGCGCGCAGACATTCTCCGGCAGCAATACCTATCTTGGCGGCACCACTATCAACGGCGGCACGCTCGCCGTTTCGTCCGACGCGAACCTCGGCGACAGTAGCGGCGTGGTCGTACTCAGTGGCGGCACGCTGGAAACCACCGGCACATTCGCCACTGTGCGCAGCTTCACCCTGGCCAACAGCACCGGCGGCACGTTGCAAACGAATGCCGACCTGACGATATCAGGCAACATAATCGGCAACGGCATGCTGACCAAAACAGGTACGGGTACGCTGACACTCAACGGCGTCAACAACTATACCGGTGGCACGACGATCACCGCAGGCACGCTGCAAGGCGACACCATCAGTCTGCAAGGCAATATCCTCGACAACGCTGCGCTGGTATTCAATCAAATCACCAACGGCACTTACAGCGGCGTGATCTCGGGCGCGGGCACACTGACCAAAACAGGTACGGGTACGCTGACGCTCAGCGGCGTCAACAACTATACCGGTGGCACGACGATCACCGCAGGCACGCTGCAAGGCGACACCGCCAGTCTGCAAGGCAACATCCTCAACAACGCTGCGTTGGTGTTCAATCAAACCACCAACGGCACTTACAGCGGCGTGATCTCGGGCGGGGGCACGCTGACGGCGAACGGCACCGGTACGCTGATTCTCGATGGCGTCAACACGGCAACCGGCCTGACGACCGTGGCGTCCGGCGCCACGCTGATCGTCGGCGACAGTTCTCATGCCACGGCGACGGTGGGCGGCGACGTTAGCGTCAACGGCGGCACGCTCGGCGGTTACGGCACGGTGTCGGGCAGCGTGACGCTTTCCAATAGCGCCGCGCTTACACCAGGCGAAGCGGGCGCCATCGGCTCCTTGACGATCGGTGGCGATCTCACCGTCGGCAGCGGCTCACGACTGAATTTCGATTTTGGATCGCCTGGACCGAACTTCAGCACGCCGGGTCAGAGCGATCACGTGGTGGTGAACGGCAATCTGTCGATCGACACTTCCACGCTCAACGTCAACAATCTCGGCAGCATGGGTCCGGGCTTGTACAACCTATTCGACTGGGGCAACTCGCTGAGCATCACCGGCGGGGGCTTTGCGCCGCCCAGCGGCATGAGCCTGCAGATTCTCACCGTCGATAAACAGATCAACCTCGTCGACACGCTGAGTCTCACGCTCGACGAATGGGATGCGAACGGTCTCGCCAGCCCGGGCCAGATGGGTGGCGGCAGCGGTACCTGGAGTATTTCGTCGAACACCTGGTCCGACATCACCGGCCAGTTTGTCGGGCCGATGTCGCCACAACCGGGCTTTGCTATTTTTGGCGGCACGCCAGGTACGGTCACCGTGGATGACACCAGCGGTACGGTCGGCGTCACCGGCATGCAATTCGTCAGCGATGGCTATCACCTCACCGGCGGTGCCATCGATCTGGTCGGGCAGAATGGTGTCGCGCCGGTTATGCGCGTCAGCAGCGGCGATACGGCGATCATCGACAACGTGTTGCAAGGCACCGATGGTTTGAACAAGACCGACGGCGGTACCTTAGTTCTTACCGGCAATAATCTCTATACCGGCAAGACCACATTGAGTGGCGGCTATTTGTCGGTCTCGTCGGATGCCAATTTGGGTGCCAGCACCAATCCGCTGGATTTCGAAGGCGGTACATTGGAGATCACCGGCACCAGCTTTAATCAGACGGCACGCAACATCATCTGGGGCAGCGCTGGCGGCGGCTTCAATATCGACGATGCAAGCAACACGTTCACCGTATCGCAAGCGCTAAGTGGCCATGGCGGCTTGTTGAAGAGCGGTGCGGGTACCTTGGTGCTCACGGGTTCCAACACGTATCTCGGCGATACGATGATCGATGCGGGCATTCTGCAGCTTGGCAACGGCGGTACAACAGGTTCGATGGTCAGCAACATCATACTCAATGGCGGAACGCTGGTCTTCGATCATTCTGGTAACGACGTCTATAGCGGCAACATTTCCGGTAACGGTTCGGTGATCGATCGAGACGCCAATCTCACGCTAAGCGGAGCCACCTTTGGCGGCGCACTGGGTTTCCTCGGAACGATCTATATCGTTGGCGCGCCGGGATCGAGCTTGCAGTTGGGCAACCTTGATCGGTTCGGGTTCGTACCGGAAAACGTTTACATTGGAGCGGGAAACCTCTTTGCCACAGGGGGATTGAATCCTCCGATTACGATGTCTGGTGTGATCAGCGGGCCGGGTGCATTGTCAGTGTTTAACGCTAACGGCGAGGCTTCTCCGGTGTATTTGACCGGCACCGATACCTATACCGGCGGCACGACCGTCCTCGGCAACTGGCTGGTGCTCGGAAAATTCGGCACGACCGGCTCGATTGTCGGCAATGTCGTGCTTGGCAGCGAGAGTGGCTTTCAGGGAATCCTGGATTTCTTCCATTCGGGTAGCGAAACCTTTGCTGGTGTTATCTCAGGCAGCGGCCGCCTGTACGACGACGATGCGGGCATCCTAACGCTCACTGGCAACAACACGTTCACTGGAACGACAGTAGTCGGCGGCAGGTTGCAGTTGGGCGACGGCGGCACATCAGGAGGGCTCGTAAGTGCCATCTACCTAGATCAAAACTCAATGCTGTCCATCGATGAATCGGGAACAGTCACCTTGCCGGGCGCCATCAGCGGAACCGGTTCGCTTTCGCAGATAGGAACGGGAACGACGATCCTGACCGGAAACAATACCTACATCGGCGGCACGACGATCAGCGCGGGCACGCTGGAAGTAGGTGACAGCAATTCCGCTGCGGCGTCCATTGCAGGACCCGTGCGTGTGCAAGATGGTGGCACGCTGCGTGGCCACGGTACCATCAATGGTAACGTCACCAGCGACGGCAAGGTGTGGCCCGGTGGCTCGATGGGTACGCTTACCATCAACGGTAATTACACGCAGAACGCGGACGGTACGTTGCAGCTCGATGTAACGCCGACGCAATCTTCGATGCTGAAAGTCAACGGTAATGCGAGTCTCGCAGGTAAGCTCGATCTAATCTTCGCACCGGGCACCTACGGCGATAGCAAGTTCGATCTGGTGCAGGGCGGTTCGATCACTGGCGCCTTCGGCACCATCAACGGCACTGTGCCGGGAGCAGTTCCATCGCGGATCAGTTACAGCTCGGCCGAGGTCGCACTGTTATTGGGACAACGGTTGGTAATGCCGCTTGACGGTAACCTGTACGGCAACCTGATGCGCAGCACGAATGTGGCGGGTCAACAGGATCTGGGCTCCGTGCTCGACGTGGCTTTGACGCCAAGTGGCACGCAGTGCAACGCCGATCATGCATCGTCGATGCAAAACGTTACTGCGTCATGCGGTACAGGCGCCTGGGCGCAATACACCGGCTCGAATATTTCATTGAATGGCACCAGTGGTTCGAACAGCACAACATTCGGCCTATTGGGCGGCGCCGATTACGCGCTCGGTGATGTACTACACGCTGGTGTAGAAGCAGGCGTTGGACAGGTAAATGGCAACGACACGATCGGCGGTAATGGTCGCGTTGACAGTGTGCACGGCGGTTTGTACGCCTATGCCAATGCCGGTCCCGTGGTGCTCTCGGCCACGATCGATGACATGCACAGCGAGTATCACTTCAATCGTGCGACCGGCATCGGCACGGCTACCTCCACTCCCGATGGCACCATGCAATCGGCTGCCGTACAGGCTGCGTGGCCATTCCAGTTGTCGCAGTGGCAGCTCACGCCGAAAGTCGGTGCCATTTATCAGCGTCAAACTCTCGATGGCTTCAGCGAAACGCTCTACAGCACCAATCCGAATGCATCGAGCTTTCCGGTGGACGGTGCACGCAGCCGCTACACCACGTTGCAGCCTTATGCAGACATGGCCATCGAACACAGCTTCGTCGCCCAGGGTGTGACGTACGTGCCGCAGGTAAGCCTGGGTTACCGCTACGACACCCACAACAACGCCACGCCGATCGTGCAGGTCACCGCACAGGACGGCACCGTGTTTGACCTGCCGGGCGCAACACAAGGGCGCGGCATGGGCACGGCCAGCGCACGTATTACGGCGGAAGCTGGCGCATCGTGGAGTCTATACGCGGACTATCAAGGATTCTTCGGCAGCCGTTTGCACGACAACGCGCTGAGCGTTGGATTCACCAAGCACTTCTGAAGCGATTGGCAAACGTGATTATGGATCTCAGCGTTGGACAAAGTGTTACTCGGATGTCCACTTTCGACCCAAAGCAGACAATGTTGTTGCCACTAGTGCCTGCCCTATGGGCCTGGCACTCCCGGATGGCGCTAGAACCCCTGTGGGCCCCTCCGGGCATACCCTTTGCCTGGCCATCGCGGGCGGTGTGATTTTTTTTGGCGGGCAGCGAATCATGGAGTGAATCGAAGGACTCCCGAGCGACCCATGAGCCACCGGCCGGACCCACGCCATTTCCAGGCACTCTTGCGCGAACACGAAGGCATTGTGTTCAAGGTGGTCAATCTGTACGCCCATCACGCCGAAGACCGGCGCGATCTGGCTCAGGAAATTGGCCTTCAGGCATGGCGTTCGTTCGCGCACTTCGATTCGCTGAAGGCGAAGTTTTCCACTTGGCTATACCGCGTGGCGCTGAATGTAGCGATTTCGCAGTTGCGCAAAACGAACGGGGTTCGAGGCGCACAGTTGGAGCCGCTGGAGCAGCATCACCTGGAAAGTATTGGTGCCGAGCAGGCGCCTGAACCCGATGAACGTATTGCCACCCTCTACGCCTTTATCGGGCAGCTCGATCCGCTTAATCGGGCGCTGATCCTGCTTTATCTGGAAGACAAGCCGTATGCGGAGATTGCCGAGATCCTTGGCATCACCGAAACCAACGTGGCGACCAAGATCAGTCGCATCAAGCAAACGCTGCGCGGGCAGATGACCGGCGCGGCCATGGCAGGAGCATGACTATGGAACTCGATGACATGAAGCAAGCATGGCTGACGCTTAACCAGCAGTTGGAGCGGCAGCAGGCATTGAATTGGCAGATCTTCCGCAGCGACCAAGCGGACCGGCTACGCCGCAGAGTGCGGCCGTTGGTGTGGGGACAGTCGATGCAGATCGTCCTTGGTATCGCGCTCGCGCTGTGGGGCATCAGTTTCTGGTCTACGCACCTCCACATCTGGCAGGCGATGGCCTGCGGCATTGCCATGCAAGCCTTCGGCACGCTGGCGATCATTTTTCCGGCACGTGTACTGTCTTTGGTGCACGTCATCGACTACGCCGCCCCCGTGCTGGACATTCAGCGGCGTGTCGCGCAGTTGCGCGCATGGCGGGTAAGAGTGGAGGCACCGGTATTCGCCGTGCTGGGCAGTGTTATTTGGATTCCAGCCATGCTGATGCTGATTCAGTACGGCGCGGACGGCGCCGGTGTCGATTTGTGGAGCCATATGTCAGGTTCATGGCTGTGGTTGTCTCTGTGTGGTGCGGCCTCGCTAGTCGTCGTCGCCCTCGCTTATGCGTTACTAAGTCGGCTGGGTTATCGCCGCCGGCTGGAGGATAGCTTCGCAGGTAATGCGGTAAAGCGAGTCGAAGCTATGCTGGAAGACATTGCCCGGTTCGAGCACGAATGAAGGGGGTTGCATGATGTCCGCTTTCGACCAAGGCGGACATCAAGAGTGCAAAGGTTTAAGGGGGAGCTTTGAATTCTTTCTATGACGAACTCGCACCTTACTATCACTTGCTTTACGGTGATTGGGATGCATCCATTGCCAAGCAAGGGGATGCTCTTGCCGACTTGCTCTGCGAGAGCGGGGTATTGCCGGGTGCGTCGGTGCTCGATGCAGCTAGTGGCATAGGTACGCAGACTATTGGGCTTCTTCAGCGCGGATATCAGGTAACTGCGTCCGATATTTCTTCCGGCGCAATTAACCGATTGCGTAACGAGCTTTTAAGTCGAGATTTGTGTGCTACTGCATTCGTTGATGACCTGCGAACGCTAGATGGGACGCTGTCGGAATCCGTGGCAGCTGTGCTCGCATGCGATAACAGCATTCCCCACCTCCTTTCAGATTCGGACATTCTTCAAGCTCTCCAAAGCTGCTGGCGTTGCCTTCTGCCTGGGGGTATTGCGATCTTGTCTGTCCGCGACTACGCGGCCATTGAACGCAAAAATCCAGATGTCCGTCCTTATGGGTTGCGGCTGGTGGATGGGAACCGCTTTCTTGCTGTGCAGGTATGGGAGTGGGACGCCGATCAATATGATTTGAGGCTGTACCTGACGACCGAACTTCCCTCGGGTATCTGCGAAACCAAATTGATACGCAGCCGCTACTACGCCGTCACCATAGAAAAGCTCCGGGAGCTGATGGTGCGCGCTGGCTTTGTACAGATACAAAGGCGCGATAACGTGCTTTTTCAGCCTGTTATCATGGGATATCGACCACTTTCATCCTAGTCACCACACTAAGACTAGATGTCTGCTTTCGACCCAAAGCAGACCTGTTCTACGACCAGACTCACATGCGTCGGTTGTGATGACTGCGTGAAGGTTTTGGATGAGCTTCTAGCACATGTTTGGTCATGTCCGATCATGAGACGGTATTGTCTCCATTGACGCAAAGGAGTGCTCCGCATGGTGGGTAAGGCAAGCAAGGACACGCCTCAGGGTTTCCTCACGCATACCAAGGACATCGTCATGCTGTGCACTTCCCGCTCGCGCCATCGGCGCCTTGCATCATGCGTCGTCGCCGCAGTTTGCAGCCTAACGCTCGGCATACTGCCCGCCATTGCCGCGCAGACGGACGACCCGCCGACCGCGCGCACGGTCGATGTCGTCGACCACATCTTCGGCACCACATTGCACGATCCTTACCGCTGGATGGAGGGTGAGCACAATGCAGAATTCCAGCAATGGCTAGTCGCACAGGGCGACCACACGCGAGCCAAACTCGATGCGTTGCCGACACTGAAGGCTTGGCAGCAAACCCTGCAAAAAGTCAGTAACACTGCCGTGGTCCACCGCGCCCAGCGTTATGTCGATGGGAGATTGTTCTTCATCCGCGAGACGGCGGAGGGCAATGGCGTCCTGATGGTGCGCGAGGCGGACGGCTCCGAGCGTGAGTTACTCGATCCGGCAACATTGAAGGACGATGGCGGCCACGCCTCGATCACCTTTTTCACGCCTTCGCCCGACGGCAGCAAGGTGGCAGTGAACATCGATCACGGCGGCAATGAGGTCACCCGCTTGGAAGTGCTCGACGTGAAAAGTGGCAAACCCACCGGCGACGCGGTTGAACCGGTGTGGGGCGAGTTCGGCGCTGAGTGGCTACCTGATGGCAGCGGTTTCGACTACACCCAGATGGCGCCGCCCGACCAGCGCACTGGCGGCGATCCGCTGCAGGATATGCGCTTGCGGTTGCACCGGCTTGGCACACCGGCGACACAGGACACAATATTGCTGAGGGCGGGCAACGGAGAGGGCGCCAATTCTTCGTTTGCGATTACTGCCAATCGTTTCCCGGTCATCGAATTTCCCACCGACTCGCGCTGGGCATTGGGCGAGGCACTGGGAGCGCAAGCCGAACAGCGCTTCTGCGTGACAGCGCAGTCCGATGCGGTAAAGCCCGGCGCAACCTGGCGCTGCATTGCCGACCTCAGTGATGAGGTACAGAATGCCGCCATTCACGGCGACACGCTCTATCTCGTCTCCAGCCACGGGCGCTCGAACGGCGAATTACTGGCGTTGGATCTGTCGCGCCCGAATGCATCGATCAAGGATGCACGCTCCATCCTGCCGCTACAGGGCGACGACATGATTGTCGGAGTCAGTATTAACGATACGCAGATGGTCGCGCCGGCGCGCGATGCTTTATACGTGAAAGTATCGAGGAACGGCATCGACGGCATCCGTCGCATCGACTACGCCACCGGCAAGGTCGAAACGGTGCCGATGCCGCTGATGGGTGCAGCCTCGCTGTTCCATGCCGACGACAACCAGGACGGATTCCTGCTGGAGCTGCGAGGGTGGACCACGCCACCGAAGTCCTGGCGCTACGATCCTGCAAGTCGCGCCATGCACAGCCTCGGCCAGGATGAAGCGAGCCCGGCCGATTACAGCATGATCGAGGCGACCGAAACCGAGCTGGTCAGCAAGGATGGTACGCACGTGCCACTGACCATCCTGCACCGCAAAGATGTCGCACTGGATGGTAGTCATCGCGCCATCCTGTTCGCCTATGGTGGCTACGGAATGTCTATCGTGCCGTCGTTCAGGCCCAACCGCCTGGAATGGGTCAAGCACGGCAACATTTTCGCGTATGCGCACGTTCGCGGCGGCGGCGAGAAGGGCGAAGCGTGGCATCAGGCCGGCAGGGGGGCGAACAAGCACAAAGGCGTGGAAGATTTTGTCGCCGGCGTGGCGCGACTGAGCGAACTGGGCTACAGCAAACCGGAGCGCACCGCGCTGATATCCGGGAGCGCCGGTGGTCTGCTAATTGGCAACGCGGTGGTGGGTTATCCCGACCGTTTCGGTGCCGCCGTGTTTCTGGTCAGCATGCTCAATCCGGTGCGTCTGATGCAGGCTCCCAACGGCGCCAACCAGCTCGGTGAAATGGGCGACCCGCGTAACGCGGCTGACTTTCCCTGGATCCTGGCGACAGACCCGTACCAACAGATTCGTCCACATACTGCCTACCCGGCGGTGATGCTGAGCGTGGGTCTCAACGACAGCCGCGTCGCTACCTGGGAGACAGGCAAGTTCGCTGCGCGCTTGCGTACTGCCGATACCAGCGGGCGCCCGGTCTGGATTCGTACCGATGCGCATGGAGGGCATGGCATCCAGGTTTCGCTCGGGGCCGAGGCAGCGGAATTCGCCGATATTTTCGCCTTCCTTGATGCACAACTGCCGGTGCCTAGAGAAGACCGTAATGGAGTAGCGAAAAATTGATGTATCTGAAAAGAATTGCTGCTGGCGAATAATTCCCTGTTGCATCAGTTCTTGCAGTTGTCGTCGTGTTCGCTTTCGACCCGAAGCGGACATTGAGAGGCTCGTAACAATGAGGGTTTAATGGCCCAAGTCACTGGGAGGACTTGGGAATAGACCGCCGATCGCATTGATCTGCTCCATGGCTATCGTTCTGGCAACGAGTCAGAAACTCATGGAGCAAACGTTTGTGCCAGCTCTAATGCAGATCCTGCCGACGATGTCGATTTTCGACATTCCCGTTCGTCTTTTCGATGGGGGTCGATAAGGCCGAATCAAAGAAGGATGTCGAAAGATGATCACTGTATTTGGTGAAGGAAGAGGTTTCCGGGTCGTATGGCTGCTGGAGGAGATGGGGCTCGCGTACCGGCTGAGGCCGGTGGACCTTCTGGCCGGCGTCGAGAAAGATGCGGAGTTCCTGGCCATCAACCCTGCCGGTTTCATTCCGGCGATTCAGGACGGCGACGTCACGATGGTCGAGTCCATTGCGATCATGGAATACCTGATGGCTCGCTACGGACCGACATCGCTCGCGCCCGACCCACACGATCCTGCTTTCCCCGCTTACCAGCAGTTCCTCCACCTCGGTGAAGCCGGCCTCGCGGCTTCCATCTACTTCGTCGTTGGTGCCCGCAATTTTGCGCCGGAGTCCGAGCGGCAAAACTGGAGCGCTGCCCAAGCGCTAAGCGTTTTCGAGAGCCGGCTAACGCTGGTGACGCGGCAGCTTGCACGCACGCCCTATCTTGCCGGCGAGACGTTCACCGCCGCCGACATTTCGGTGACCTACGCCCTGGAGTTGGCCAAAACAAGTGGAGGCATCACCTTTGGCGAGGTAGAGCAGTCTTATATGGCTCGCGTCCGCGCACGCGAAGGCTACAAGCGCGCTATGGAAACATGTCACTCCAGGAAGGCATGGCTCGAGGGAAAAAAGTATGAACATGAGCCTTCATGAAACGAGTTCGAGCCGGATGCTTTCGGGCGAGTGTTTATGTGGCGACGTCCGTTACCGCGTGGAGGATAGCTTCCTCTATGCGCTGAACTGTTACTGCTCTCAATGTCGAAAAGCGACCGGTTCCGCCTTCAAGCCTTTTGCAGGTATCGAACGAAGCAAATTCAGAGTCATCGAGGGCGACGAGGCGCTTTTGATTTTTGGCGATGAAAATGGGCATGACGCGCGCTGTAAACGGTGCGGAGCTTATCTTTATTCGGTGGTTCGCGATGGGCAATACGTGCACGTCACCTTGGGCACGCTGGTCGATGCGCCATCGATACAGCCGACCGCACACATTTTTGTCGGCTCAAAGGCGCCGTGGTACACGATCAACGACGACCTTCCACAGCATCAGGAGCTTCCCTGACGAACTCTTTGATGAGCGTTACGAAAAACGGGGTCAGGTGGGCTTTTAAAAGCACCATCTGACCCCGTTTATCTGTTGATTATCTACGCTCGCCTGTTTGCCGGCATGCGTTGAAAATGCAGCCCGGTATGTGACCTGGCTTGTTACTGTTACTGGCGATTACGGCGTACGTGCCCGCTCGATCGGCCAGACATTGAACGCGAAGACGTACATCATGATGATGTTGACGAGCGGGATGAACAGTAAAAGTGCCCATGCGCCGTTGTAGCCAGCCTTGGAAACAATCTTCCAGGCCGGAATCACTGCCAGGATGCCTGCGATCAACCCAAAGAATGGATGCATATGCATAAGTTGCCCCTTTACTCCCCATTGGAGTGGGCCATAGCTTACGCCACAAAAAAGGACGGCATTCAGCCACCCTTATTCGTTTGATTTCTTCTTGACGCTATCCAGCCACTGTACGCGTCAGCTCACGACGCAGCACACCTCAACGGATGTTGGACAAAGGGCCGAGTATCCAACGCGACGGCGGCGATATGCCGTAATTCACGAGTACTTCGTAGATCCTTTCCGTCACCCAATCAAAATGATCGAGCGATACGCGGTCTTTGATCGCGTCGGCGCGTTCCATAAATTCGATCCAGAATTCGGTGCCGTGATTGTCCTTAAGCAGGCGCGGCATCGAGCGACTCAGTTCCGCTAGCCGCAGCTCGATTTCTTCGGGGGTCAGAAGCACGTCGTCACTCCCTTCGGTGGTGGCCAGGTCGCGGGATAAGCCCCGTGGTATTGGCTACGACGTATGACGGGCCCGATTTTGAAATGGGCATGACGGCAAAGGGGAGAAATGGGGGTCTAGAAACGGGGGGCAGAGTCATCTTTCCTCATTTTTTAAGTGGCCATCCCGCATACGGTGCCGCAACAACGGTGCGGCACCGTATACGTGGTATTCACGCCGCTTGGCCTGCTTCGTGAGCACTGACTGCGTCCATGACACGGGCCGAGTACACCAGCGCTGCGCCTGCGTTGAGCGCAATGGCAACACCCAGCGCCTCGGCGATTTCTTCGTGGCTGGCGCCGTGCTTCAACGCTTCGCCGGTGTGTACGGTGATGCAACCATCGCAACGTGTGGTGACCGCGATGGCCAATGCGATCAGCTCACGCGTCTTGGCATCCAGATGCCCTGTCTTCTGTCCTGCCTTGGATAAAGTCTGGTATCCGGCGACCGTATCCGGACTGAGCTTGCCGATCTCGCCGATGCGACCCATCAACTGCTTGCGGTAATCCAGCCAATCCATCATGGGATGTCTCCTGACCGTTTGGGGCTGCAGCCGGGCACCGCGCCCGGCTGGAGCGTTTAATGATGCTCCCAGCCGGGAGGACTCGGGGAAGGGGTCCCCGCCACCGCAACAAGCGACAGAAGCAAAAGGCGCGCCAGCCGGCTGCATGAACATAGTCGGGCGGGTCGATTTCTCTTGGTTCGGTTCGTCGTCAGAGAGTGGGCAGCTGGTTGCCCCTCCCTGACGCTAACTGGAAGGACATGACAATGACGCTGAAGCTCTACGCACACCCGTTTTCCTCGTACTGCCAGAAGGTGCTGGTGGCGCTCTATGAAAACGGCACGCCGTTCGAGTGGCGCAAGCTGGCCTACGACGACGCAGAGATCATGACGGAGTTCGCCGCACTATGGCCGGTGAAACGCATGCCCGTCCTGGTCGATGCCGATCGCACGATCATGGAGGCCAGCATCATCATCGAGCATCTGGGTCTGCATCATCCGGGGCCAGTGTCGCTGCTTCCCGCGGATGCCAGTGTGGCGCTCCGGGTGCGATTCATGGATCGCTTTTTCGACAACTACATCTCTACGCCACAACAAAAGATCGTGTTCGACGCATTGCGGCCCGAAACGGAGCGCGACGCACGTGGTGTCGCAGATGCACGCGCCATGCTCGATACGGCCTACGCATGGCTCGACAAGACCATGGCCCATCGCGAATGGGCGGCGGGCGACAGCTTCAGTCTGGCTGATTGCGGCGCTGCGCCGTTCCTGTTTTATGCGGACTGGACGCATCGCATCGATCCGTCCTTCGCCAACGTGATCGCGTATCGACAACGGCTGCTGGCGCGACCGTCGTTTGCCCGTGCGGTGGACGAGGCGAGGCCCTATCGCCCCTTGTTCCCGCTAGGAGCCCCTGATCGCGACTGATTCGAAAACGCTACCCGATGCCGTTTGCACTGCCGGCGACTCGCTCAACCCGAGAGTGCCAATATGCATTCACCCGCGCCCCAGCTGCGGCAACACACGGCGAAAATCGATAGTTCGTTCGATACAACGGCGGGGCTGAGTAGCCCCTCCAGATAGCCCGCGAAAAATGTGCAGCCGGAGTGACCATCCTTCGTGCATAGCGGGCTGTTGTGGATATGTACCTGCTCGCCTTTGTTTTCGACGTCGACCAGCGCACGCAGCGCGGGGATGCCGATGCGTTCGATCGCATCGCGCAAATCGAGTTTGGCGCTGTTGGCGTAATCGCGTTCGAATACCCAGGTGCCGGTGCGCTGTCCCGCCAGCATCAGCGACGATTCTCGCGCGGCATCGACCACCTCGTTTTCCAGCGTTAGCAGTCGCGGAAAAACTTCCGGATAGCTGTTGGTCAACTTCGGCACTACTTTTTCGACGGCTGCTACGTCCGGGCCCAGCGGGATCACTTCGACAAACGGTTCGAGCACAACTGGCGCAGGTGCGGGTGCGGGCGCCGGCCGGGGTGCGATGAAGAATTCGAATTCAGGCTCGGGCTCCGGTTGCCGTTCGGGTACGGCGTTAATCGCCGGTGCCGCGGCGAGCTCGGGTGCTTTCGGTTTATCGACTACGGGCTTGTCGACTGCTGGCTTATCGACTGCCGGCGCAGGCGCGACAACCGGCGCAGGCGCGACAACCGGCGCGGCGGCGATAGCCGTCTTCGGCGCCTGGGCGATAGGTTGTCGAATCACCGGGGCGGGGGGCGATGCTGCGAAATGCGGTTTCGGCGCGCCTTCCACAAACGGCGAGACGTCGAAACTGACGATGCGTTCATGCGCTTCCAGCGCGTCTTCGAGCGTGCGCTGTTTGCGCGAGGGGCCGCGCACGACCATCGTCATCAGCACACCATGGTCGTCCTGCGTCAGACGTTGACGCTGCAGGGTATATCCGCTCGCGACGACGCATCGACCGATGTCAATCAGAAGACCCTCGCGACTCACCGCAAGGGCCTGAATTTCCAGCTCGATCATGAGGCCCCCCTGTGTCGATGCTGGTGAAATAAGTTGTGGCGCATACGATGATCGTTTTTATGTTCGCGAAGTGTGCTGCAGTTCAAAACTTCGACAATATGTAACTATTTTGTCGTTATTGGGGCATGATTCGTGCATGAAAATTATGCTAGATCACCCACCGCGTCGAGCAAGCATGCCAACACCTCGCAAAGAGGACGGTCGGCAGCCACGCGCTGGAGTCGGTGCCTTGGATGGATTGACTAAGATGCGTTCCATCGATACTGAGAGCCTGCCGTGAACCCAACCGATGACGACTTCGATGCCGACGACGGCTTCGACGAGAGCGACGACGACTCCGTGGAAGCTCGGGTCTGGCAGCTGTTGCTACTGATCAATCCCGGCGACCAAGAGATGGCATTGCAGCAGTTTGCGGAATACCGAGATGCGGTGGTCCATGCCGATGAGCATGACGTTGAACCCATCGGGGTGATTCGACGAATCATCGACTGGCGATCGGGCTTCCGTATCGACGCCCAGGACACGCATGCGCTAGTGCAAGCCATCGACGAACTGTCCTCGCGCTGGAATATATCGATCGACTGGGGCGGCGATCCGGATGACGACGATTTCCACGCCGATATCGACGCGGCGTCGCTCTTTGGCATCGCGTACGACCGCCTCAATGAGCACGGTTACACCTTGTGGGCCTGTGAAACCGACGACGATAGCTACGCCGGTTGGGTCACGCTGACGCGCGACAACGAGCCTTTACGCGAATTGGCGACAGCCCTGGGCATCAACCTGCGACTGGGCAGTGAAGTCACCTGAGTTCGTAGGACCAAGGTCCGCTTCGATGCGAAACGGACCTTCTTGGTAGGCGAGCTTGAAGCGAACGGCGCGATTTATGCCGCAGCCAATGCGGGATAGTCGATGTAGCCGCGCGGACCGGGGGAGTAGAACGTGTCGCGGTCCGGCGTATTGAGTGACGCATCGGCATGGAATCGCTGCACTAAATCAGGATTGGCCAGATACTGGCTGCCGAACACTGCGGCATCCGCATCGCCCTGCGCGATCAGTGTGGACGCCGTTTCCTTGGTCAGTCCGCCGCCGTGCAAGTAAGTGCCTTTGAAAAGCGGCCGTAGCAATGCGCGATAGTCGAACTCGCTCTTATTGCGAGCCACATGCAGGTAAGCCAATTTGAGCGGGGCGAGCTGCTCCACGAGGTAACGGTACGTTTCCTGAGGGTGCGCGTCGCTGATGTCGTTGAAACCCATTTCCGGCGACATCTTGATGCCGACGCGATCACTGCCGGCTTCTTCCGTCATCGCCGCGAGCACTTCCAGAATGAAGCGCGCGCGATTGGCGAGCGAGCCGCCGTAACGGTCGGTGCGCTGATTGGTGCTGGAGGAGAGGAACTGCTCCGGCAAATAGCCCGAAGCGGCATGCAGTTCGACACCGTCGAAACCCGCTTCCAGTGCGTTGCGCGTCGCAAGGCGGTACTCATTCACGACACCGCTTACTTCATCGGTCCTAAGCGCGCGCGGCATCACGAAGTCCTGCGGGCCGGTCGCCGTGAACACCTTGCCCGCCGGTTGGATGGCAGAGGGTGCAACAGGCGTGGCGCCATTCGGTTGCATGCTGGGATGTGAGATTCGGCCCGTGTGCATCAGTTGCAGAAAGATGCGGCCGCCTTCGGCATGCACCGCACTGGTGATGGATTTCCAGGCTTCGATCTGTGCCGCGGAATGGATGCCCGGCGTGCGCACATAACCTTTGCCGGTGGGCGAGGGGTAGGTGCCTTCGGTAATGATCAGGCCGGCGTTGGCGCGCTGGCTGTAATAAGCGATCGCCAGCTCGGAGGGCACGCCGGTGGTGTCGTCGGCGCGTGAGCGGGTCATCGGCGCCATCACCAGGCGGTTGCGCAGGGTGTGGCGGCCGATTTGAAGGGTGCTGAAGAGGGTGTTCACGTTGAACTCCTGATGGGAAAGCGTGGCGCCATACTGCATTGTTCCATCAAGAGGATAAACAGGTATATTTGAATACACTGATCCATTCATGGAGCAATGGCCATGGAGCTACTGAGCTATATGCGGCTGTTCGTGGAGGTCGCCCGGGCCAAGAGCTTCCGCAAGGCGGCGGAGGCGTTGGATATGCCGAACTCGACGCTGTCGCGGCACATCGCGGAGCTGGAGAAAGTGATCGGCCTGCGACTGCTGCATCGCTCCACGCGCAAGGTGGAACTCACCGAGGCCGGCGAGGTGTACTTCAAACGTTGCCAAAGCATCGTCGAGGAGGCGCGTGTCGCGCATGAATCGTTGCTCGATGTGGTTGAGCGACCCAGCGGCACCTTGCGTGTTTCGATGCCAGTCGACTTCGCCACCGGCTATCTCGCTCCGATCCTTAGGGACTTCGCCATCACCTATCCCTTGATCGGCTTCGAATTCGATCTGACGCCGCGACGTGTCGATCTGCAAACCGAGCCCTTCGATCTCGCCATTCGCATCGGACCGCCACCGACCGCACCGTCGACGCTGGTCGCCCGGCAGATCGCGTTGATACCGCGTTATCTGTACGCAGCGCCCAGCTATATCAAACAGGCGCCGCCACTCGAACATCCCAATGATCTAGTGCGCCATGTGTTGTGTGTTGGGCAGGGCGCATCGAAACAGCGTGGCGCACTGAGGACATTTCATCGCGGCGATGAAAGGGTCGACGTTACGGTCGAGTCGCGCTTCGTCATGAACAGTGTCGGTCTGAGTCGCTCCCTTGCCGTCACAGGCGTGGGTATCGCTGCGCTGGATAGCGAACTCACCCGCGATGATGTTGCGATGGGTCGATTGCGCCGTGTGCTTCCCGATTGGAGCCTCTCGCCGGTCCAAGTGCACGCCATCACCGAAACACGCTTATTGCCGGCGAGAACGCGATTGTTTATCGATTTTCTCAGGACGCGATTGCAAGAGCTGTCGCTCGCTGCCGAAGATCGGCGTCGAAGCCAGCTACGGCGTAACAGGGGTTCGCAAAACGGCGCGCAAGATGGGTAGATAGTGCTGCAGCCCAGGCACCTTCAATGCCGGGATCTTGGCGTCGTCATCCCAGCGACGTACTTGAACGGCAAGCTTTGCATTCGGCAATGCGTCAAAGGCGTTCGCTTCTTCGCGGCTCATAAAGCCGCCCTGGATTTGCAGGCTTTCGATGGAAGATGGCGAAAGCTGAGAGATGTAGCTGGGATCGGTTGCGCAAAGGTAGCGTTTGGCGGCCACATGCAAGCGGACCGTTTCCGTGACTGCTTCGTCAAACCAATGCGAAAGATAGGTCGCTCCAATCTCTTCGTGCCGTCCATCTTTTCCGTACCGAGCAATATCCTCCGGCAAGCCATGCAAGATGTGTCCGATATCGTGGAGCAGGGCGGCCGTTATGGTGGCCGGACTGGCGTGCGATTGTTCGGCAAAATGGGCGCATTGCAGGCTGTGTTCGAGAACCGAGACTTCTTCGCCGAAGTAGGCATCGTTGCCCTTCGCGGATAGCAGATCCAGGAGTTCCTGAACGTTCTTCGTGGATGTCATGACAGCCGCTGCTTTAGTCGGAACGGGTTAGTTAAACGGCAACGGATTGCAAATGCGCGACAGACACTTAGGCCTTCAGATGACCCTGTCTAGAGCCGACCGACGCCTCGCACCCCGAGCATCGGCGCCTAGTCATTCACCTAGTTCACCTGTGGGACATCCGATCCGAGCGACACTCAGCGCTTTGAACGACGGACATCGCGGTGCAACCCGTTAACGTTGATGAAAATAGGCTTCGCCGGGTCATTGGACGCCGGCGCTTCGTACAGTTCGCGTTATTGCTGGCGGCTTGCATCGGTCCGATGCTCGCGGCCTACGGCCAAGGTGTCGCGGGAAGAACCTCGCAGGCGCCGCTCGACGGCCAGCTGTCCATCCAGGTCAACGATGATCGCTTGACGCTCACCGTCGCCAAGGCGCCGCAGGTTTATCTCTACGGTGTTATCGATGCGGACGCTCCCCACCGCGTTGGGGCACTGATCGACTCGCGGAAGATTCCGCCTGGCTCGGACATCTATCTGAACTCGCAGGGCGGCGACCTTGCTGCCGGCATTGCCCTGGGCCGGCTGTTTCGTGCGGGCTCGATGACGACGCATCTGGGTGTGCCGAGGCTCAAGCATCGTTCGCCGACTACACCCAAGGCGGCCGTGTGCGTGGGCGCCTGTGCCTATGCGTATCTCGGCGGACTCTATCGCTGGGCGCCATCCGGTAACGATCGCATCGGGCTGAACGCGTTTGTCGTCACAGATCCGCCCGCGAATGAGACCGGCAAGACGCAGCCGGCATCGGGTGACATCCTTTCCTACTTGAAGGACATGGGCATCAATCCTGCTCCATTCACGCCAGCACCTACGACATCGCCCGCAACATCGCATGACGACATCGTATGGCTGAGCTCAGACCAGCTGCTTGCCACGGGACTGGCGAACAACGGTTATCTCATGCTCAGAGCGACCTACGAGTCGTCGTCCGGAGTGCCTAGCCTGGTTCTCAGCCAAATCGTTCGCGGTGGCGTCAACAAGATCACACTGCAATGCCGTCCCAATGGTCAGACGCTCACGGCGTACTACACGATCGGTGCCAGTCGCGCGAGACAGATCGTGGCGCACGGAACCTATCCGCATTTCGAGGTCGATCAACAGGAAGTTCTGCCGCGACAACTCGAAACGATCGATGCCGTCGACGACGCCCTGGTTATCAGTCGCCCTTACACCCTGGCGCAACTTGAGCAGCTGCTCGCTGCGCATACCCTGGGGGCATGGGTTAGCGATACAAGAAACGCCCTGCGCTACGGCTTTGTCGTTGGATTCGGGTCAGTCATCAAAGGCACCATCAGAACCTACTACACGCAATGTGCGCAGACATCGCAGTCGCTGAATGCTCAACAGCGCTAACACGCACGGGTAGCGTTTACGACAGCGACCTGCGTATCAGTAATGCAGGATGGCATCGATCAAAGCGACAACCTGGTAGTCGCGTTTGCCCCTGTCAAAAGCGGCTTCGTCATACGAGTGGTCATAGCGCAGTTCGGGGCGAATCTCGAGATCTTGGGATACCCAGTGCGTGAGTCCAAGCGTGTGCTCGCTGTAGCGCGTGGCGTAGCCCGTGCGCTGCCCTTTCTCGTCGTTGTAGAACTCATTGCGGAAGGACAGCATGTTGTTCGTGTCCAGCTCGAAGTTCAGATAATTGACGATGCCAAACTCGCCAGCCGTGCCCGGAAAAGGTGAAGATCCGGCCATCCCCGGCGCGCCACCCGGACCATAGCCGGGGATGCCGCGAGCGTACATCTCATACGCTTCGGTAAGCATGTGGAAGCGCTGGCTGAAACGATGGCCCCATGTCGCCACATACATTTGCAGGTTGTCGTAGTTGTAGTTGTCGCCATTCACGCTGTTGATGCATGGGTACAGCATGTCGTTGTTGCTGGACGACACCCAGCGAACGCAAGCCTGAAACGTGGGTCGCGCGCTGCGATTCCAGACCGCAGTGTCGTCGCTACCGTGCAGTCCGACTTGCACGGTCCATTGCGCGTTGAGGCGTGTGGTCGTCAACACACCCATTTGGGTATATGGATCGGCGGTGTAAAGGATGGAATGCGTTACCAGGTAGTTGTTCGGAGAAAACTGCGCCTCGATATCCGGCAACGATAGCCAACGGCCGAACCGGATCACCATGCCCTCGGCAACCCAAGGTACGTAAAGGTCCGCGTAGAACAACATGGGATCGATGCCATAGATGTGGCCCGGAAGTTGCGTATTCGGCACCGAGTTGTTCAGTAGTTGGTTGCTGAACACTCCCTTCATCGTGGTGAAGTGATAGTCGTAACCGTATAGCGTGGAAACGTTGAAGCCCCAATCGACATGATCGGTTTGTACGGTGTCCACGATCCGCTGAATATTGAAGACCACTTGATTGAACTCGACGCGGTTCGGACGCACCTGGTACGAAAGCGGAAAGTTGGTGAAATTGGAGCTGCTGATATTTCCCGCCACGTTCACCCATCCGAAAGCCTCGATGCGATGTTTCTGCATCCATTGCCCAAGCGCCGTGCATCCCACGGCTTTTTCCAAGGGATACTGCGAATTCTCATCCGGTGCGCCAATGGGAAAGCTGGCTCCGCCCAGTTGCCACTCGGCCGATGGGAAGGCGGGCGAATCCAAGGGTGCACTCATGCCTCTTCGCGCTGGGGCGGGGCTATTCGGATCAGGTGGTTGTGCATCTTCACGATACGCGGCACCGAGGCGCTTGAAGATGCTTTGCGCACAATGGGCGCTTTGCAAAGGCGCGGGCGTTCCCTGCGCAGCATCGGCAGCGGCCGGAACGAATCCGGATATCCCGGTCAAGCCCATCAGTGACACGATTAGCATCGCGCAACGCATCGTCGCCTCCGTCCGCCGCATACGCTGTTGACGTTCACGGCGACGATGCTACCGCGATAAGAGTGTCAGTTTGATTTTTTAATACGTAGCGAGCCCTGCTGAAACTGCCGCGTTCATGGCGGTATTGAGGGTCGCCGCCACCATCTGGGCAAGTTCGATATAGGTGGTTGCTCGCGGATGGCGCTCGCGTTTGGAAGCATTCGCGAGAAGGTCCTCCGTGCCCCGGCGTGCGTAGAGACACGCCCTGGGTGCATCGAGAAACGCATGCATTTCTACGTAGATCTGTTCGGGGGTGTCGGTGAGCATCGCCGGCCCAATCAGGATGATCAGGGCGCGACTGCCATTGCGGCGCAGTTGGCGCATGGATTGCTCAAGTTCCACGCTGATCGTGTGATCGTCAGGCAAATCCAGATCGCGCAACAAAACCGCCTCGATATCGGCGGCGGCCTTGCGCGCCTCCATTTCAATCCTGCCCAGAAAGCCCATACGCAGGTCCTGCCGGGTATAGCGCAGTGGCATGGTAGAGACTTGGGTGTCGTCCTTGCGGACGATCCAGGAATGGTTGACGCGCTCGAAGCTGATGCCTGCTTCCTCGTAGCTCTGCTTACAGTTCTCGGCACTGATGCTGGCGTGCGCCGCCCAGGCAGCTTTGAGATAAGCGAGGTTTGGCCGAGTGCTGATCATGCAGGTCCCCGGGCAGTGGCCGCCATGGCTAGGCGATCCTGAATTCACCGTTGGGCCTCGGGATGGCAAGGTCCAACAGGGTTATCGGCAGGTATCGGAAAAACTTAAGTCATACGGCAATTTGTGCCAGTTTTGGTACGATTCCTGTCGCTTTTGGTCTGTGAAGCGATGCATGATGTACGCCCCTTGGCCGTCCATAACGGCCCGTACCCTTCAAGGATGAACGATGAAAACAATTGGCCTTATCGGCGGCATGAGCTGGGAATCCACCGTTCCCTACTACCGTCTTATCAACGAGGCGGTCAAGGCGCGCCTGGGTGGTCTGCATTCGGCAAAGATCGTTCTGTACAGCGTCGATTTCCATGAGATCGAGCAACTGCAACGCATCGGCGACTGGGAAACGTCCGGCCATATATTGGCGGAGGCCGCGCGCAAGCTTGAATCGGCCGGTGCCGATTTATTGGTTTTGTGCACCAACACGATGCACAAAGTGGCTCCGGCGATCGAAGCTGCCGTGCACATTCCGTTGCTGCACGTCGTGGATGCCACCGCTGCGGAAATTGCGTCCGCAGGATTCGACACCGTCGGCCTGCTGGGAACCCGGTTCACCATGGAGCAGGCGTTCTATGCCGATCGCCTGCGACAGCATGGGTTGACGGTGCTGACGCCGGAACCGCACGCCCGCGAAACCGTCCATCGCGTGATCTATGAGGAATTGTGCCTGGGGAAAATCCTTGACGACTCGCGTGAGGCGTACCGACGCGTGATGGCCGATCTCATCGCTCGCGGCGCACAGGCCATCATTCTGGGTTGTACCGAAATCGCGTTGTTGGTCGATCAACGCGATTCGGCGGTTCCGCTTTTCGACACCACCAGCATTCATGCCCGTAAAGCGGCGGAAATAGCGCTGCTCACCGCGGATACTTAGCGGCAGAGCGTTTCCTGTGGCATAAATCAAGGGACGGTCATACGCTAAGGTTAGCGGGTGACGCGATTGCATAGCCCGCATCGCTGACGTCAGGGTGGTTCAGTAAACAGGGGACAATCATGAAAGGATGGAGTACATGCCTTGGCGGCGTGTTGCTGTTGGCGTGCAACGTCGTCATTGCTGCGGATGTTCAAAAAGGTGTTCTTGCGGCCAAAGAGGGTAATTACGCCGTTGCCGTGGCGGAATTCACGCCGCTGGCCGAGCGCGGAAACAAAGTTGCGCAATATGACCTCGGTTTGATGTACGCCCAAGGTCACGGCGTGCCACAGGACGCAGCACAGGCTGCGCATTGGTTCGGTCTTGCGGCAGCGCAAGGGGATGCCAACGCGCAGACCCGACTCGGCTTTATCTACGCGCATGGTGAAGGCGTGCCCCGCGACTTTGCTCAGGCCGCCCTTTGGTACGGCAAGGCTGCTGCGCAGGGCAATACCGTTGCGCAGAACAACCTGGGCTTGATGTATGAAACCGGCCAGGGCGTGCCGAAGGACTATAACCAGGCTCTCAGCCTGTTTGGCAACGCAGCGGAGAAGGGCGACTCGACGGCGCAAGCCAACCTCGGGCAGATGTATCAAAACGGTTTGGGCGTGCCGCAGGATTATGGCCAGGCCCTGCGCTGGTACAACCAGGCGGTGGCGAAGGGCAGCACTAAAGCACAAACCAATCTTGGCGTGATGTATGCCAACGGCAATGGCGTGCCAAAGGATCCGGTGAAAGCGGCCGACTTGTATCGCGAAGCGGCCGCGCAAGGCGACGCATGGGCGCAGTACAACCTTGGGAGGGCCTACGACCAAGGCATCGGAGTACAGCAGAATTACGCGGAAGCGGTGACCTTGTATCGCGAATCCGCCAATCAAGGGAACGCCAACGCGCAAAACAACTTAGGTGCCATGTACAACCATGGCCATGGTGTGGCACAGGACTTCGGCGAGTCAGTGCAGTGGTATCGCAAGGCCGCCGACCAGGGTAATGCCAGCGCAGAATCTAATCTGGGCGAGATGTACGACATGGGCTACGGCGTACCACAAGACTACGCTCAAGCTCTCTCGTGGTTCCAAAAGGCCGCGGACCAGAATGACTCCGGCGCTCAGGTCAACTTGGGCACGATGTATAGCAAGGGCCGCGGTGTGCCGCAGAGCTATGCCGATGCCTTTGCGTGGTACAACAAATCCGCGGCGCAGGGGAATGCTCAGGC
Organism: Dyella lipolytica; assembly: GCF_030160075.1. Lineage (GTDB taxonomy): Bacteria > Pseudomonadota > Gammaproteobacteria > Xanthomonadales > Rhodanobacteraceae > Dyella_B > Dyella_B lipolytica. Next base: position 407,370 of record NZ_BSNQ01000009.1, on the reverse strand, counting down.
GCAGGCCAATCTTGGCACCATGTACCTCAATGGCGAAGGCAGATCCAAAGACTATGCCCAAGCCATCGAGTGGTTCCAAAAAAGCGCCGATCAAGGTAACGCCACCGCGCAGACCAATCTTGGGATGATGTATGTCAAAGGCCTGAGCGTGCCGCGGGATTACGCGCGCGCCATCGCGTTGTTTCGCTTAGGTGCCGAGCAGGAAAATCCAACGGCGCAATTCAATCTCGGCCTGATGTATGCAAACGGGCTGGGTGTGACTAAAGACCTCGTCGTTACCTACGCGTTATGCGTGCATTCGACGAACGTCGTGAGCCTCTCGTCTGCGCTAAGCGACGCGACTGTCGCTAACCGGAACAAATTGATCGCCCAGGTTTCGCGGCAGCTGACGCCGAAACAGATGGGCGATGTGCAGTTGTTGCTGCAGGACATGCAGCGTCTCGGTGTGGTGGAGGCGTTGCAGGCCCGCTAACGCGTTGCCCTGGCTTGCTGCAGCTATCTAGGGCCCGTCGTCCCGCGCTGGTCGGGACGACGGGAGATGCCTTCGATCAACCATGAACGCCGGTGTGCTGCGAGTATATCGCATGCCACTGACCATCAATGTAGACGAAGACATCCGATGACTTGACGCCGTTTTGCGGACCAAGTGCCGGATCGTAGAAAGACACAATCGCCGTGTTGCCATGAATGACCACGGCGCTGCCAAACGGGTGTTCTTTTTGGTAGGTGGCAAACTCGAGCTTCGCTTTGGCGATATCGGTGCCCTTGCGCTTTGCCGCGCCCGCGACGATGGCCGCCTTCGAGTGCGCCGTGCCGTCAGTGTTCACTGAGCGGTATTCGGGAAGCAGCATCTTGTTCAGATAGTCCATGTCGCCGGTCAATTCGGCGATGCTCCAGTGATTGTCGACGGCCATCACACCCGCTTCGGACAATTGAGTTTCGTCGGCCGATGCGGACATCGATTCTTGCGCATGCAGGTCAATGGATTGCGGAAGGAAAACAGCATAAGCCAGTAGCGCAGCGGCTACGGTGGCACCGAACAACGAACGGCGATAATCGAGAGCGGCCATGGCGCATTCCTGTTGGAAAAGATGATGTATGCCCATGGTGGGCTACACACACGGAGGAGACATGTACTTTGTGATGAACGTCTGCGGCCTGGGGTAAGCGGTAGGATCGGGAGGGTTAGCGGTAACCCCATCTAGAGCCGCGAAACGATCGCGAGTTTCGACAAGACGTAGTGGTGGGAATTGACACTTCCCAATGGGAGGTAGAGTCCGCACACTACGGCCACTACGCACATGCCGTCATGCCAGCTTTCGCCAGCATGACGGACAACGACGAGGCGAGAGAGGAATGACCGAACTTGCTCGCACACACAACCTGAAAGTAGTCAGTCTTGCGTTTGGCTTCTGGACGATGCTCGCGTTCTCGTACGCGGCAAGTACGGTACTGGGGTCGATCAGCGAAGGGCATCCGGTTTCGTGGTACCGCGCGCTGTCTTGGAACCTGATCGATTTCTATCTCTGGATGCTCTTGACGCCGCTGGTCGCTTGGCTGGGGCGCATGGGTTCGCAGGATTGGCGGCGGTTCTGGATGCTGCATGTTCCGTGCAGCATCGGGGTCGCTACTCTGCAGAGCCTGGTCATGCTGCAGTTTTTTTTCTGGTGGTGCGGCCCTAATCCGAAAGGTCATGTCTACTCTTTCACCGATCTGCTTCACACAGAAGCGATCTACAAATTTCATTTGGCGTTACTTACCTACTGGCTCATGCTAGTGGTGTTGCGCGGTATGGCCTCGCGCAACTCGCTGAAGGACGAACGCCTCCGCAATTCTCAGCTCGAGACCAAGCTCGCGCTGTCGCAACTGCAGGTGCTGCGCATGCAATTGCAGCCCCATTTTCTATTCAATACGCTCAATGCCATTTCGGCGCTGGTGCTGGCCGATCCGCCGCAGGCGAAGCTGATGATTGCGCGGCTGAGCGACTTTCTCCGGCTGACCCTCGAAGAACGCCATGCTCAGCAAGTGCCTTTGTCGCGAGAGATGCAATTCCTCGAATCCTATCTGGGTATCCAGAAGGTGCGGTTTCAGGATCGCCTCGTGACCCATGTGGATATGGGTAACACTGGCAACGCCATGGTGCCCAGTCTAATTTTGCAGCCGCTGGTGGAAAACGCATTGCGCCACGGCTTGCTGACCAAGACCGATGGCGGTGAGTTGCATATTTTTGCGCGACATATCGACGGGGATCTGCATCTGAGCGTGGAGGACGACGGACTCGGCTTGCCGGAAAACGGGCCTATCGAGGGTGTCGGCCTGAGCAATACCCGAGCCCGGTTGCGGGCTATGTTCGGCGATGCCGCAACGATGGATCTTTCGCGCAGATCCAATGGTGGCACGCGCGTGGAGTTGCGCTTTCCATATGTCGAGTGCAGCCCATGACGACGCCAAAGATCCGCGCGTTGCTGGTCGACGACGAGATTCTGGCGCGTGTAGCGGTGCGGCAGGCGCTGGCGTCGCACACGGATATCGATGTGGTCGGCGAGTGCGGAAACGTCCAGGAAGTGATGCAGGCGATGGCCGCGTTGGCGCCCGATTTGTTGTTTCTCGATATCCAGATGCCAGGAGGCGACGGTTTCACTTTGCTACGCGATGGCCACGCGCCCGAACCTTTGCCGATGGTGGTGTTCACCACCGCATTCGCGGAGCACGCCCTGGAGGCTTTCGACGCCAACGCCATCGACTACGTGCTGAAACCGATCGACCAGGTGCGTTTCGATCAGGCTATGGACCGGGTCCGGAAGCATTGGTATGGGCTGCAGATCGATCGCCGGCATGCGTCGGCCGATGGTCATGGAAGCTACGCGAAGCGTATCAGCGTACAGGCGGCCGAACGGAGCATGGTGATACCCGTGGCGGATATCGATTGGATTCGCGCCGATGACAACTATGTGCGCATCCATGTCGGCAGCAACACGTATCTGCATCGCGAGACCCTGCGGCATCTGTACGAGTCGCTGGATCCGAATCATTTTTTGCGTATTCATCGAAGCATCGTGGTGAACATGGATCGTATTCGCGAAGTTCATACGATGTTCCACGGTCACGCGGAGGTCGTTCTCCATGACGGTACGCGCCTCGATCTGAGTCGCCGATTCCGGAATGCTGCGCGTGTCGCCCTCGGGCTTCGTTGACCGCTCGCCTCGCTCCCTAGACCGCTAACCCCCGTCATCGGCCGGCCATCACAAAAGCGATGCGGCTTTGCTGCCGCCACGGCAGGGTATGAGTGGCGCCGTCACGTTCCCGATGGCGGATGGGTCACCCAGGAGCGACCAGCCCATGCTCGGTTATTACTTCCAGCTTGCTCTGCACAGCTTCAGGCGAAGTCCGGGACTGACTGCGCTGATGGTGCTGATCATGGGGGTGGGCGTGGCTGCGTCGATGACGACGTACGCGGTGTTCCGCGCCGTATCGGGCGATCCGCTGCCGGATAAGTCGGCGCAACTGTTCGTTCCGCAAATCGACAATCTGGGCCCGCAGAATGGTTCGACCCGCAACCATCTGCCCGACGCCCTGACCTATAGGGATGCCATGGCCTTGATGCGCGCCCGTGTAGGGAAACGCCAGACAGCCATCTATCCGGTGGTCGACAATGTGGTGCCGCAGGATGGTGCGCATCGGGCTTTCACGGCGAATGGTTACGCCGCCTACGCGGATTTCTTTCCGATGTTCGAGGCGCGCTTTGCATACGGCGGTAGCTGGAACGATAGCGACGATCAGCAACGCGCCAATGTGATCATCATCGGCAGCCAACTCAATCAGAAACTGTTTAGCGGTGCGAACAGTGTCGGTCGCATGCTCGATCTAAATGGTCATGACTATCGCATCGTCGGTGTCATCGATGACTGGAACCCACAGCCGCGGTTCTATGACGTCAACAATGGTTCTGGTTTTGCCGACACGCCCGATTTCTACTTGCCTTTTACGCGTGCGGTGGACCTGCACATGGATACCAATGGCAATAACAGCTGTTCCGGTTCGTCCAAACCGATGGCGCCCGGTTGGGACGGGTGGCTGCAATCGGAGTGCGTGTGGGTGTCGCTATGGGTCGAGTTGCCGGACGCGGCGGCGGTGCAGCGTTATAGCGAGTTCCTCAGTGGTTACGCGGCACAACAACAGAGCAGTGGCAGGTTTCATTGGGTTAGCCATGTGGGGTTGTTCGATTTGACGGATTGGCTGGATCACGAAGGCGTGGTGCCCCCGGAAGCCAAAGTCTCCTTACTGGTGGCGGCAGGCTTCTTGCTGGTGTGTCTGGTCAATACGATCGGCTTGTTGCTGGCCAAGATCATGCGTCGTGCGGGAGAGATTGGCGTACGTCGTGCGCTGGGGGCATCGCGCGGCGCGATCTATCGGCAGTTCATCGCCGAGGCGGTGATGGTGGGTGTGGCTGGCGGCGTGCTCGGCTTGGCGCTCACGGCGGCGGGCGTGCTCAGCACGGATCTCCTGTTCGAGCCGGAGATAGCAAGGCTCGCCCATACCAATGTCAGTCTGATCGGGTTGACATTGCTGGTATCGATTTTTGCGACGGTCGTTGCCGCGATTTATCCAGCGTGGCGCGCCGCGCGCGTGCAGCCTTCGTGGCAGCTGAAATCACAGTGAGGCGAAGTTCATGCAGATAAAGCCTATCCTGCGCGCACTCTGGCATCACAAGGCCGGGACGGTGTTGATCGTGCTGCAGATCGCACTGACGTTGGCGATCGTATGCAACTCACTGTTCATCATCCATCAGCGCGTGGTGCGGTTGTCGCGACCGAGCGGCGTAGATGAAGACCATGTACTGATGATCCAGAATCAATGGATCGGTAGTCCGACGCCGCAGCAGGCGCGGGCATTGATGTCTTCCGATCTGGAAACGTTGCGGCGTACGCCAGGTGTGGCGGACGTATTTGCCAGCAATGCGTACCCGCTGGGCAGCGGCGGTTGGTCGAAGGGTGTGCGCTATACGATGGATCAGAAAAGCGCGACGTCTCCGACCGCGATTTATTTCGCCGATGAGCACGCCCTATCTACTCTCGGCCTCACACTTGTCGCTGGGCGCAATTTTCGCAGCGAAGAAGTCGGGCAGATGGCTGCACGCGACAGCTTGATGCCGAAGGTGATCATCATCACCAAGGCGTTGGCTGACAAACTTTTTCCTGGCGATTCGGCCGTGGGAAAAACGATATGCATCGGCAACGCACCGCCGAGCACGATTATCGGTGTGGTCGACCGCCTGCAAACATGGATCGGTAGTTTTTCCGATGCGTGGGTCGAACGTTCCACCCTGGTGCCTTTTCGATTACTTATGAGTGGTACGACTTATCTGGTGCGTGCGCGGCCAGGCGAGCTGACCGAGGTGGCGCAAGCCGCACCGAAAGCGTTGTTTGCCGCCAATCCGCTACGTGTGATCGGACCTAAGGATGTGCAGACCTTCAGCCAGATACGCGCTGCCGCTTACCGTAGCGACCGCGGCATGGCGATTCTCATGGGCGTGATTTGCTTGGTGCTGCTGGCGACCACGGCGGCCGGCATCGTGGGATTGACCAGTTTCTGGGTCAGCCAGCGTAGAAAGCATATCGGTGTACGCCGCGCATTGGGCGCGACGCGTGGCGATATTCTCGGCTACTTTTGTACGGAGAATCTGCTGATCAGTTTCGGTGGCGTTATGGTTGGCGCCGTGCTGGCAGTGGGGCTGAACCTGCTGCTGGTCGATCGATTCGAAATGGAAAGATTGTCGCTGGCGTACGTGGTGGTGGGTACAGTGGCTTTGTTGTTACTTGGCCAATCAGCGGTGTTTGTGCCGGCGCTGCGTGCGTCCCGTTTGTCGCCGGCGGAGGTGACCCGCTCGGTGTAACGACACGTTGAGCTAATGCCTGCCGAGGTGCAGCGCTTCGGCAACGCGCGTGGCTATCGCATACGTATCGCCAACCGGACGATCGGAGTAGTGCTGTGTGCCACGGTTCCACGCGTCGCCGAGGGCGAACCAATCGATGGGCTTGGCGGGGAGGCCCGTACGCAGTTCATCGCCGAGCGCACGGAAGTAGGTCTGCCATCGCAAGCGGTAATAATCGTGAGTCAGGCCGGCCCAATCCTTGTTGCCGTAATCGTGCAGGTCGGCACTTTCGCTGGCTTTGCGGTCGCCCCAGGTGGTGAGGATGGAGCGGGCGTCATAGTCGAGTCGTGCGCGTTCCTCGGGTATCGACGCCCAGGGCTGGACCTGCGCAAGCCATGCGCCAAGGAGGAAGTCGCGGTTGCTGTTGAGCAACTGGTCTTGCAAGTCCATCAGCTGTAGCCAGCGCCGAGTCAACGTTTCGAAGCGTTGACGATCCTTGTTGTCGTAGGCGGTCTTGATTTGCGGCAGCAACAGCCGGCTTTCGTTGGCCAGCGTCTGGCGCGCGATGTCCGCCAGGTCGTACTGATAGGTCGCGCTGCTGCGTAGTGCAGGTGCTACTTGCAGCAGGTCTGGCAGGGCTTGCTTGAAAGCTTCGGCGCTGTAGCGCATGGCCTCGGGCGACCAGTTCGATGCGCGGTTTACGGCGAGGCTGGGCTGCGCATCGAACAGGGATTCCTGCGCCGCATCGCGTTCGCTGTTGAAAACCACACTGTCGACACGAATGTCGTATGCCGTATTCAGCAATACGTTCCAGGCTGCCAGTGCGCGCGGGTCGGCCGCGCCGTAACGGCGCTTCACATAGTCGGCGGTCCACTGTGCGATATCGACGGGCTCGTGGCGCCAGGCCATTTCCGTGAACAGATCGAAGGCATAGGGATTGGTATCCATCCCCTCGGTAAACAATGCGGTGCCGGACATATTGTCGTTGGTGCGTCCCAGTCGCTGCAGCCGCTCCGTGACGTTGCCGATATTGGCACCCAGTGTCGTGCGGCCACCGAATTCCCAGATGCCGCCGAACAAGAAAGGTGCGTGCTGGAAATCTTTCTGGCGATCGTCGCGCGGCACGCGATCGTGGTCGATATCGATGATCAACAGATGCTGGCGATCGACGCCGCTAAGCAGGTCTTGCCGCGGATTGCCTTGCCAGGCGAGCATCATCCAACGCGCGTCGTGATGCGCGGTCAGCAATGCGTTCTGCACATCGCGAGCGGCTTCGGGAACGGGTACGTCGCCGGAATCGCCGCCTTCCTGAAACACTTCCATATCGTAGATGCTGCTGTCGCCGAACAGTTCGTGTTGATGCCTGTAAAAGGCCGCCGCCAGCTTCGCGAACATCGGGTCGCGCGGATCGAGCCAGCCGGGGCGGGTGAAGCCTGCCCATTCGCCCTGCGGCACGACATGGGCATGCGGGAACTTGTTCTGGAAATCGGCCGGTACGATGCCATAGAAGCCGGGCAGCACGGGCGTGATGCCGAGTTCGCGCAGGCGCGCAACGATCTGTTGCGCCGAGGCGACACGCTTTTGCATCAACGTGGTGCTGATCGGTCCGTTGAAGCAGCACATATTGCCCATCAGTTGCCAGTTCTGGTGCGCGGGCTGAGTGATCCAGCGACGAATCTCGCCATCCGAATAACCGACATCGCGGAAGGTTCGGTACAGCACGGTATCCATGCCGCGTTCGACGATCATGGCGTTGATGCCCGACAGCGCCAGTACGTCGATCTCTCGCTGCCAGCGTGGCCAATCCCAATAAGCCGCGGTGTAGCCGTCGACGTTCTGGTTCAAGGCATAGCGATAGGCGTACGGAGTTTCCTTCTCGATAACGGCGGTGGGCAGAGGAAAAGTGCGTGTGCCCAGACGGTCGCCGTTGGGCGAGATTTGCACGTGTGCCACGTACTTCAGATACCAGTTCACCCCGAAGAGCAGGGCGCTGGGTGTACTGCCCTCGACCTTGATATGGCCACTATCGTTTGAAATGCGAAAGCGCTCATGACCATCCGCGCTGTCGAAGGCGGCAAGTTCGAACTGTGAAGCCTGCCGTGGCATGAGCCGTTGGAGGACATCGCGTTCGGGACGGACATCGAAGGGCGGCGAAGTCGCGCCAAACGTCGCGCCACCTGGCAGAAACCCTCCGATGCCAGCAAACAGCAGGAGCAGGACATACGGACGCATGCGATATCATCCTCGGACGCCAGGCGACTCGACCACCACCGGTCGTTCATGCCCGATCTGGCCGATCATCGCATGGCCTGCTACAGAATAACGGCGGTATCCCCGGTCACCGTGACCATGGGCAGTGGATTCTTTGCCAACGATTGGCCTAATCTGCGCCGGTTGCCGCTTCGTCCAACAACCTGAGCGAGTACGTCATGAAATTTCTGGTCATGATCTATAACGACGACACGCTGCTCGATGCGTTGCCGCCCGGTCAGTACGACGCGATGATGAGTGGCTGCTTCAAGCATGCCGATGAGCTGCGTGCGGATGGGCATCTGCTCGATTACATGCAGCTGGAACCACCTTCTCAGACCAAAACGGTACGGGTGCGCAATCAACGCACGACCATCATCGATGGCCCGTTTGCGGAAACGCGCGAGTACCTCGGCGGCTTCAATCTGATCGAGGCAGCGGATATGGATGAGGCGCTGCGCATTGCCCAGACATTTCCGTGGGCGGCGACCGGCTGCATCGAAGTGCGGCCGGTGCACGATATCAATGCGGAGCGGCAGCGCGTCGGGGCGTAGGTTGGGGTGAGCACGGCGAACCCCAACGTGGCCGGACGAGTCACGTAGACTGCTTCTCCTCTTCGTCCAGCGGCAGCACTTCGTCGAAGATGCTGTAGTCGATGACGTTGACGCCGTTTTCATCCCGCCGCACCAGGTCGATGTAGCGATGATTCCATCGCACGTCCTTGATGCCCCATTGATGACGGGCCAGCATCGATTGCGACGTGGTTTCGTCGGTACCTTCGATGGTTATCAGCAGGGCTGATTCACTGGCCTCCAGGCTCTCGGGTGTGGCGCCCCAGAGCGGGCTTTGCTCGTCGATCACGTGCATCAGGGCCCAGCTCAGCATGAATATGGGATGTTGGTCGCGCACCAGCTTCATATCTTCGATACGGCGCAGCTGGAACCCCTCTGGCGTGGAGTGGATGCGTAGCAGGTGAAGTTGCGCCGACGCTTGCGCGATCAGGTTCAGGCGCATATTGGCGGCACGAATCATCAGCGTCTGCTTGCCGTCGAGCATGCGCACGACGGGGTGCTTGCCGAAAATGATCTTGGCGCGCGGACGTGAGAAACGCGCAAAGATCAGTCCGGTGATCACGGCGATGTTGCCCATGCCGATGATGATTTCCGCCGTCGCCACGATATGGGTGTAAATGGACTGCGGATGCATGTCCCCGTAACCCACGGTGGCGAGCGTTTCCACGCTGAAGAAAAACGCTCCAGCGAACCCCTTCGGATACTGATTGGCAATGCCGTGCGGATCGATCTGGTAGATCATCGCGAACACGGCGTTGAACATCAGGAACACGCTGCTGGCAATGCCGAAAAAGGCGGGCCAGGTTATGGTGAGGGCGCGATGGTAGAAGTCATCCCAGACGCGTTCCCGCAACCCTTCAGACACGAAGGATCGCCCGCCGATTTGTACGATGCGCGGCCGTCGCCCCAGCAAAGAAATTCGCTTCCCGGTCATGTGCGTTTGCTCCATTCAGCGCCACGGCGGGATTGTAGCGCCGTCGCCCGATCGTTCGATCTACACTAGCGCCATGCTCGCCCCGCGCCACATTCAGTGCCCCTATTGCGGCGAACGCATCGAGATTCTGGTCGATGCGTCGGCGGGCGATCAGCGCTATATCGAAGACTGCCAGGTGTGCTGCCGACCCATCAGTATCGACGTATGGATCGACGCGGACGACTACGCCCATGTATCGGCGTCTGGCGAGGATGACGCCTAAGCGAGCTGCGAGGCGGCTTCCACGATACCGATACCTGCCGCCTCCAACGCCGCACGCGTGTTCGCATCGCTGTCCGGCGTTACCGGGCGGGTAAGATCCCACAACACGTGCGTGCGAAAACCCAGCGCCAGCGCATCCTGCGCCGTCCATAACACACAGACATCCCTGGCCAAGCCGGCGATATAGACCTCGCTCACGCCGCGCTCGCGCAACCACCCCGCCAGCCCGGTACTGGGGCGTGCGCCCTCCGGACCATGGTTCTCGCGAAAACCGCTATAGGAATCCACATCCGGATCGTTGCCTTTGCGCAGGATCAGATCCACCAGCGACCAATCGATGTCCGGATGCAGGGCCGCTCCCGGCGTACCCTGCACGCAATGGTTGGGCCAGAGCGTCTGCGGGTAACCGTGCAGCGATATCTGCTGAAACGGCGCCATGCCGGCATGCATACTGGCGAAGGAGATATGCCCGCGCGGATGCCAATCCTGCGTGGCTACGTTCTGCTTGAACAAACGCCGGCGCAGCAGGTGATCGATGCCAGGCACGATGGCGTCGCCTTGGTGGCAGGCTAAAGCGCCGCCAGGCATAAAATCCGGCTGCACATCGACCAGGATCAAGGCGGTGTGGTTCTGCATGTAGATCGCTCGCGACTAGGCGTATCGCAAGATTCCACCGCCAATGACCGGCATAATGCAAGCGATCGATTCAAGGAAACAACACCGATGCATTACGACCAGTCGTGGATGGGCTATGGGCTGACGGGTGGCCTGGAAGCGGGCGCCATCAGCGCGGTCGTGGCTTTTCTGCTCTACCTGATTCTGCACGCGATCGGTCGCCGGCAGGGCTGGAGTCCGCTCAAGCAAATCGCTATCGCCTTCCTGTTGGCCTTGTTGCTGACGGCCAGCGGCGACATGTGGGATCTGTTCTATTTCAATTACGCGGGGCTGGACTCGATCCAGCTGCTCAAGGCCAAACTGGCTCAGGTGCACGATCCGGACAACATCGGCCTGCGGGTGTTCTGGGAGATGGTGGGTGCCTTGGTGGGGGCGAGCGTGGGCTGGATCGTCACTGGCGGCGACTGGCGAGGCGCTTTGCGCGGCGACTAAGGTTCAAAGAATAGGGTCGAACAGTCGTGCCACGTGCATCGCAAGGCGGCGCAGGTAGGGCGCTTTGCGGTATTCGTCGCGAGTCACTTCCACGGCGCGGTCGAAGTCGTCGATCAGCATGCGCTCGACGTCGGCGGCAAAGACGCGATCCACGTTCAAGGCGCCGATCTCGAAGTTGAGGCGGAATGAGCGGTTGTCCAGATTCATGCTGCCGACGCTGGCGGTGTCGTCGTCGATCAGTATCACCTTCTGATGCACGAAGCCCGGTTGATAACGGTAAATGCGAATGCCGGCCTTGATGGCGTCATAAGCGTGCAGCGTGGACGCGAGGAACACGGTGTGATGATCCGGACGCGATGGAATCAGTACGCGTACGTCTACGCCGCGCATCACCGCTAGGCGCAGTGCGGACATCACCGCCTGGTCGGGTACGAAATAGGGCGTGGTGAGCCATAGCCTTTGCCGCGCGGCATTGATCGCGACGGTGAAGAACAGCGAGCAGGTTTCCTGCGGATCGGCCGGCCCGGTGGCGGCAATCAGCGTATGGGTATTGCCCTGTGCAGAGCGCGGCGGCAGCATCGGCGACAGTTCGCCGGTCACCCAATGCCAGTCCACGGCGAAGCTGCGCTGCAGATCGACCACGGCGGGGCCGCTCATTTGCAGATGCGTATCGCGCCAGGGCGCGAGCGGTGGTTTCAATCCAAGGTATTCGTCGCCAACGTTGAGACCGCCGAGAAAGCCCAGCCAGCCATCTACCACCACGATCTTGCGATGGTTGCGGAAATTGAGCTGGAAGCGGTTGCTGTGGCGCTCGGTAGCGAACGGATGGATGGCTACGCCGCCGCGACGCAGCGTTTCCACGTACTGCCCAGGCAGGGCATGGCTGCCGATGCCGTCGAACAACACGAACACCTCCACGCCAGCGGCGGCGCGCTCCAGCAACGCTTCTTGCATGCGCCGGCCGAGGTTATCGTCGTGAAAGATGAAAAACTGCATCAGCACGCAGCGCTCGGCTTTGGCGATGGCGCTGAAAATCGCCTCGAACGTTGCATCGCCATCAATCAGCAATTGCAATTGCTGACCGGCATGGAAACTATTGCCGAGCATTTCAGCCAGTGCCGCATATGGTGCGCAAGATGCCGGTACGCCGGCATGCCTGCCGCGCCGCGATACCTGCGAAAGCCGCTGGCGACGTGCACGATGCAAGGTGACGTAGCCGTAAAAATGACTGCGTCCGAGATAGAGATAAGGCACGAGGGTGACGTAGGGCAGCAGCGTCAATCCGAGCGCCCAGGCAAATGCGCCTTGCGGGGTGCGCGTATTCATGACCGCATGCATCGCGGCGAGGATACCCGCCACGTGCAACAACATGGCGAGCAGGGTGAGAAGCTGCGGGAGGCTCATGGTGGGTGCGATGAGTATGGCTTTTTACGTTCGCTTCCTCTCCCCTTCGGGGAGAGGATTGAGGTGAGGGGTCAATCTTGTGATGGTGTTGTATCGGAGCCAGCTTCCAATTACCACTTACGCAAGATTGTCCCCTCATCCCAACCTTCTCCTCGCTCCTCAAAGCCGAGCACATCCATGTGCTCTCCCCGCGTACCCCGGAGGGGAGAAGGGGCCAGCGCAAAGAGCCGTACCTATGGCCCTAGTCGGCCAGCAACTGATCGGCAAGTTGTCGCGCCTGTTGCCGGATTTCCGGCATGGCGGTGGATTCCCACAGCGTGCCGCGTAGCATGCTGCCGATGGCGAATAGTCGCGGCCAGGCACGGCCGTTGTGCAGCAGACGTCCCTCCGGGGTGGCGTCGATGCCGAGACCGAAAGGATCGGAACGGATATGTCCGTTGGTCATCAATTGCTGCAGCAAGGTGTGCTTGGTGCGGCGTACGTCGGTTTCCAGGCCGGTGCTCTGGATGATCAGGTCAGCGTCGAAGGTGTGTTCCGTTGCTTCACCGGCAGGGACGAACGTCATTTGCACGCCACGGTCCGTGAGCGCGACGCCATGCATGTGTCCGCGCAGGCGCTGCAATCGTCCTTCTTTTTCGAGCGCCTTGATGGATGCGGCAACCTGCGGCGCCATGCGGTGGCGTGCGCGTTCCCACGCCCAGCGTGCATGACGCAAGAAGCGCGCACGGTCGGCGTGCGGCAGCAACTGCCACAGAGAGGAGGTGTGGGGACGCAGGCTGTCGATCACGCTGCGCCAGTCGTCGCTATGCGCTATCGATTCCCGCAGCACGTGGATCCAGGTACGAATATCCGGCGCGTCGCGCATCGTCTCCACCAGCTCGGCGCTGTCTTCGTACGGCAACGATGCGCTGGAGTGATGCACTTCCGGCAGCAAGCCATGGCGCGAGAGCGCAGTGAAGTGTGCGTTCGGCCATTTTGCAGCGAGTTCGAGCACGACATCGACCGCCGTTAGGCCAAGGCCGATGAGCAGCACGTTATGCGCTTGCGTGTCGGGCTTTGCGTCATCGAGCAGAGGCCACGGAAGGGTTACATAGCGCCCGCTGGCAAGTGCGGCTTCGTCGACGCCCGGAAGCGGGCGCGGCGACAATGCGCCGAGCGCGAGTACGGCGGCTTCGACACGCGTGGTGCTTTCGCCCTGGAACAAGGTCACACCATCGTTCTCAGGCACCATGGCGTCGACTTCATGCGGCACGATGCGCACGTCGTGACCGCGCGACTTGGCGCGTGCCAGCGCACTGGCCGTTTCAGCTTCGAGGTAATCGCCGTACCAGCAGCGCGGCAAAAAATCCGTGCCGGAAATACTGGGGTCGCGCTGCTGCATGTATTCCAGAAAGCCGCCGGGTCGGCTGGCGAACATCCCCATCGATGCCGCGCGTACATTCAGGATATGTCGTTCCGATCGTGTGCCATACGCCACGCCGCGACCGGGCGTGCCACCGCCGGTGTACCAGTCCAGGTGCAACGGCTGCGCGACAGGGCGCTCCAGCAATTCGCTGAGCAGCGTAGCCCCTGCGGCGCCGCCGCCAATGATGGCGACCCGTCGAAACATGTCACTCCTTGTTGTTGCAACGTGGTTGAAGGCTGATCTGTCTTGATATCAGACGCGAAGCGGACCGGCAATCCTCGCGCGCTGAGGCTGGCTTTGCCAGAACGGTTCGGCCTCGATTTGTTCGTACGTGGTGTAATCGTCGAGATCGCCGCCATAGACATGCAGCGTCAATGCCGTTTCTTGTCGCGAAAGATTGCGACAGCGATGCATGTAGGGCATATCGGCGTCGAACCACGTGGCGTCGCCCGGCCCCAGCCAATCGCGCCCGCGCAGCTGCCACGGCTGTGCGGTGGAAGCGCGCGACCACGATTCCACTTCCAGTGCACCGTACAAACTCAATTCGATGCCCCACAGACCTGAGTGATCGTGCGAAGGCGTGGTGTATCCGGGAGGCCATGCCATCACCAGTACGCTTACACCAGGGCGGCCGCGACGTCCTACCAGCCAACGCTCGAAACCGCGATTGTGGTTGCGCAGATCGGACAAGCCATCAGCAAGCGCACGCATATCGCGATGGATGATGCCGCCGAGTTCGCGGGCAAGCGAAGCGAGATCCGGATTTTTTTCGAGCGTATGCGCCAGCGCAACGTCACGTAATGTTTTAAGGCTATGTCTGTACGTACGCATAGGTTTCGTGGGCAGACTGGGGACGATCGGCAGTGGAACATGCCTATCGTTAAGTAGGCGTAAGGCGAAGAGCCTGCCCTCATGGTCCGCGTAGCCCGCGTTGTCGCTGAGTGGCCGCCAGGCGGCAGCGCGCGGCTTGACCTGACGGCCAGTCAGGCGCCGCGCCACGCACTGCCGCCTGGCGGCCACTCAGCGACAACCCTTCGGGCCGGGTCTGTTTGCCCACACGCCTGCGTCCTCGCTCAGCCGTGTATCGACATACACTCCCTCGCTCCTCCTTGTCGTGCGCGCAAACAGATCCCGGCGCGGGCCACGCGGACCATGAGGGCAGGCTCTAAATTACAAGCATGACTTTTGCAGCATGGACCACAGCGCACATCGGCCTATGCTTATGACAGGCCTTAAACCTTCATCGGGTAAGGCGCATCTGACCGTACGGCTGACGTCGGAGAAACGGACATGATCGAATTGATGCTGATAGCTATGTTGGTGGGCGGGCTTTGGATCGTCGGGTCGCTGATCGGCCTGGTGTTCAAGCTGACGTTTGGATTGATCGGCGGGCTGTTCGGTTTGATTGCGGGCGCCCTCGGGTTGTTTATCGGCGGCCTGGTCATGTTGCTTGTTCTGCCGGTGATCGCTTTATCGCTGTTGCCCTTGTGCCTGCCGGCGCTGCTGCTGTTTGGGTTGATTTGGACGATTGTGCATATTGCGCGCCGGCCGGCCGTGGCGCCGTCCGTGTCGCACTGAAACATTTTCTTGCGGTAGCCGTGGAGCGAGACCCGGTCCAGTCGCTGGACGCTGGCCGGGTCCCGATCCCTTTACGGCAGACGGCGTTTCAAAGTTCCTGTAACGCAAAATTTACCGGTACGCGCGCCCATGCGCGTACCGCGTGCCCGTCGATCTCCGTCGGCTGAAATAGCCAGCCCGCCAAGACCTGTTCCCTGGCGCTTTGATCGAGCAAGGTATGGCCGCTGCTGCGCTCGATCTGCACTTCGAGTGGCTTGCCGTTCTCATCGACCAGCACGCGCAACAGCACCGTGCCTGACATGTGCTGCCGTATCGCCTGTACCGGAAAGCGCAAGGGCGACGATCGGTAGGCCAGCGATACCACGCCTGGCGCCATCGTTGGCGGCGTAGTCGTCGGCGGTGTCGTTGTCACGGGTTTGCTGTTCGGCGACGGCTCGGTCGTCGGAGGGGCGGTCGCTACCGGGTTGTCGACATGTTTGACCTGCACAACGGGAGCGTGCACGACTGGCGTGGGCTTGGGTAGCGCTTTGACAACGATGTCGGGCGGCGGCGGTGCTTTTGGCGGCGGTTCGATGATGCGCACGGTTTCAGTCTTGACCGTTTCCAACGCGTTCGCGAACTGCGGCGCCAAGGGCCGCATGGCGAACAGGAGTGCAGCGAGGTTGAGAGCGATGGCCGCGCTGAGCGCGGTAACGCGCACCATATCCGGGTGCGCACGACGAACAACAGCCAGGCTTGCGGACGGCATAAGCGACCTCCTGACGGCGATGTGGGTTGTGATGCGCTTTGGCCACGCTGCGTGGGGACGCAGGGGGATCGTGGTACGCGCGGCTTCAGCCTATGCCTGTCGCCTTGGCTTGCGCAATAGCCGCCCAGACGGGCTACGGCGGTGCCGGGACAAAAAAAGAACCCCGCAAGGGTGCGGGGTTGCAGGATACGGGTATCGGGGAGGCGATACCCTTGACGCGCATCATGCCTGGATGGAGCTTGGTTGGGCGTGCACGCCTTGTGATGACCACCTTCACGAAAGCGGGGCGGCGGCCCTTGCGACAATCGACTGGCATTAGCAAACGAGAGAATAGGCCAATGAAAACGATGGGCATCATGAAATGGGTGGGAGCAGCGGTGCTGTGCCTCGGCTGGCTAGGTGCATCGGCGCCCGTGCATGCCAGTCATAGCGTCGATTGCGGGATGCATTTCCAGTTGTCCGGGTGGTCGGTGTTCTACAAGACAGCGACCGGCAGCGGCACGATCAGCTGCAACAACGGCCAAAGCATGCATGTGCATATCCGGGCGAAAGGCGGCGGCCTGACCTTCGGCACGACCGAGATCGATGACGGCAAAGGTGTCTTCACCGGCGTCTACAACATCCACGAAACATTGGGTCACTACGCAACGGCCGAAGCGCATGCCGGTGCGCAGGCCAGTGCCGATAGCCAGGTGCTGACGAAGGGCAATGTTTCCCTCGCGCTGAGCGGCAAGGGGCACGGATGGAATCTTGGTATCGCCTTCGGCGCGTTCATCATCGAACCCTGATTTTTTAGCTGTATTCCATTAGGTAAATCGTGGCCAGCCGGTTAATGTGCCGGCTTGGCCCGGTGATTTGTCGAGCGGCTCAGGAGTTGTTTGCATGTCGGCAACAAGCGAAGCGGTGCTGCCTCGTTACGGGTTCGGCGACGAGCTGGCCAGCAGCGTGATTCATGGCATCGGTATTCTGCTGAGCATCCTAGGCTTGGTCGTTCTTGTCGTACGCGCCGCTGACACCGGCACCGCCAGTGACGTATTGGCGAGTGCTGTCTATGGCATGTCGCTCGTTCTGCTCTACACCGCATCGACGCTCTATCACACGATCCGCACTGAGTCGGCTAGGCGTTTGCTGCGTACGCTCGATCACATTGCGATTTTTCTGCTGATCGCTGGCACCTATACCCCGTTTACCCTGATCGCGTTGCGCGGCGCCTGGGGTTGGAGTCTGTTCGGCATGGTCTGGAGTCTGGCGCTGCTTGGTAGTGCGCTGGAGCTGGGCATGCTCAAGCGCTACCGCCGCTTTGCCGTGCTGTTGTATATCGCGATGGGTTGGGTCGGCATGATTGCATTCCGGCCGCTGCTCGCTCATTTGCAGACGGGCGGTATGGTGCTGCTGCTCGCGGGCGGTGCAGCTTACACGTTAGGCGTGCCGTTCTATCTTTGGCGCCGGTTGCCGTATCACCATTCGGTGTGGCATTTCTTTGTGTTGACCGGAAGTGTGCTGCAATTTCTTGCCGTGCTTTTCTATGTGATTCCTACTGCGCCGTTATGAGCGGACTTTCTGCCTAGTGCAGCAGGAAAGGACGGGCGGAGCGCTGCGCGATCCGCCCGTCGACAACCATCAATGTTTCTGTTGCGAAGGAATGAATTGCGTGCGAACCGCTTCCGCCAATTGATC
Source organism: Dyella lipolytica (assembly GCF_030160075.1). Taxonomy (GTDB): domain Bacteria; phylum Pseudomonadota; class Gammaproteobacteria; order Xanthomonadales; family Rhodanobacteraceae; genus Dyella_B; species Dyella_B lipolytica. Next base: position 389,562 of record NZ_BSNQ01000009.1, on the reverse strand, counting down.
GGGCGGCAATAGGCCCTGGCCGACGACGAAATCGTTGAAGGCCTGACGATTGAAGTTTTTCCCTAGCGCCAGTTCGGTTTGCAGACGCAGCTGCTGCAAGCGCATGTACCCGTAGAAATACGAGGTCGCTTGACCGGGGCTATTGAAGGTGTAGCGATCCAGTTCTTCGCGCGTCAGCGCTTCGGATAGACCGACGTCATTGCGCAGCACGTCGTGCGCGCGCTCCTTGCTGATCATGCCGAGATTCAACATCGGATCGAGGAAAGCGCGGGCAGCACGCATCAAGCGGGCCTGCAACGCGCTGAACTGGCCGGCCGGCGGTTCGTAGGGCAGCATTTCCGCTTCCGAATACAACGCCCAGCCTTCCACGTTGACGCTGTTGAACGCGAACAGGCTGCGCGCCAGCGATACGCCGCGTTCTACCATCGCGGCGAACTGCAGCTCATGGCCAGGGCGCCCTTCGTGAGAGGTCAGTGTCCACGCGGCGGCCTTGTAAGTGAAATCGTCGTACGCATCGGACGTGTCTTTGTTTGTCGAGGGGTTGCCCATGGTCAGCACAAACGTGCCTTGCTCGCCGTGATTGTTGACGAGAGGCGGCGGATCCATATGCGGTGCGGGGACGGAGGCGGCTTCCGCGTCGGAGGCCATGCGCATCTGCATGTCACGCTGGGGCAGCGTGATGATGTGCTCGCGGCGGATGATGTCTTCGATCTTGCCGATGACTTCGTGATACCACGGCACGACGTCATCCTTGCCCAATTGCTGTTGCTTGAGCGCCTTGAACACATCGCGATAATCGGTGGACTGAATACCTTCGGCCTTGGCGACCGTCGGCGCGATCATCTGCATGGTGGAGCGCAGTTCCACGAATTCCAGCTGCGCTTGCTTGATGAGCTGCTCCGGCGGAATGTCGATGCCTACCTGCTTGAGGTTGTAGGCATACAGCGGCTCGGGCAAACGGAAGTCGTCGCGTTGGCGCGGCACGATGGTGCTGTGCACCCATGCGTCGTATTCCTTCAGCTGGCTGTCCATCGCATCGAGCGCGGCCTTGCCTTCGGCATCATCGAGTTTGTATTTGGCGAATAACTGCCGAATGCCTTGCGTATAGCGCTGGGTATTGGCAAGCCTTTGATCGACATCGCCCTTGTAGGGACCAAGCAGCTTCTTGTCGGCGAGACGTTCGGTGGTTTGCGCTTCGGCCAACTGGGTAATCGGCGTACAACCCGGCGCTTTACCTACGTAGCACTCGAGACGTTTGAGCGCGAGCGGACGGCGCTTGGCGTCCACATCGTCTTTCAGCAGGTAGAACTCGCCGTTGAAAATCAGCTGCGCGACGTCCTGGTACGGCAGCATGTATTTGTCGTTGAGATCGATACCTTCGATCTGCAGATCGGCGGCTTTGATCATGATCTGCAAATCTTGCCGTACGTTGGCGTCCTTCTCGCCGGCCAGCATCTTCCCGAGCTTGGCTTTGGCGTCCACCAGCGCAGCGCGGGCGCGCGCGTCGACATTGGGCTTGAGGTCGGCCACCTTGTCGTCGTAGCCCGGCAGACCCACCTGCGTGGCGAATTCAGGGCTGAAGCGAGCTTGCTCGTCGAGCAGCACCTTGGCGTCGGCGTTGCTGCGTTCGACCCAGGATGGGGCGTGGGTCGCTTGGGCGTGAACCGATCCGGCAGCAGCCAGTGCGATCGCCACGGCAAAGGCGAGACGTTTGGTCATGGTGGATATCCCCAGAGTTTGGTGGGACGAGCTTATGCGTGCGTCGTGCTAGGCGTCATGTACCTAAGGTTGGGTCGTTGTCACAGAAGCATGGCAAAGCCGAAAAGACCGACCATCATGAGCGAAATCACCAGCTTCACCAGGGCGCCGAACAGCAGACCCAGCCAGGTGCCGAGGCCCACGTGAGCAGAGCGCAATACGCTCTTGCTCGACGTGAACTCCCCAAGAAGCGCACCCACGAACGGCCCGAGGATCAGACCGGGCAAGCCGAAGAACAGGCCGACCAGGGTTCCCAATGTGGCACCCCACATGGCCCGCTGACTGGCGCCTACGCGCTTCGCGCCGATCGACGCGGCGATGAAATCCACCAGTACGCCGAAAGCGGCCAGTATGCCGAGCCCGATCAGCCAACCCGTGCCCAAGTGCCGGTAACCATCGACGGCCGCAGCGAGCCAAATGCCGCCGAAGATCATCGGGATGCCGGGCAAGGTGGGGAGCACGGCGCCGATCAGTCCACCGACGATCAACAGGCCCGCCAATACGTAAAGTGCGATATCCAGCATGGCAGTCGGTCGTCCTCGGGGCGGCGACGTAGCCGCGGATCGGCCACAATAGTCTGTCGCCGCGGTGCGGACGGCAAGCCGTCTGCCATTCTTTCATCGGTAGGTTTGTGTCAAACGTCGATTCCATCCTGCTCAAGGCCGACGAGCTCGGTCGCATCGAGATCGTCGAACGCGATGGCGTACGGATGATCCGTCGCGATATCCGTGCGGCGCGTTGGTGGGCGCGCGCTTTTGCACGCCGCGCCGCTGCGCGCGAAGCACGTGCGCTCGCAAGATTGAACGGCGTGGACGGCGTGCCGTCATTGCTGGGATGGAACGGTCGCGAACTTCTGCGCGGCTACATCGCCGGCCAGCCGATGCAACAAGCGCAGCCGCGCGAACCCGCTTATTACCGCGATGCGTTGCGCCTGCTCGCACAATTGCACCGGCACGGCATCGTGCACAACGATCTCGCCAAAGAACCGAACTGGCTGGTGCGCACGGATGGGCGTCCGGCTCTTGTCGATTTCCAGATCGCCTGGACGCGCGGCCGGCGCGGCCGTTTGTTTCGTCTGCTAGCGCGCGAAGATTTGCGCCATCTGCTTAAGCACAAACGCACGTATTGCGTGCATGCGCTCAGTGCGCGTCAACAAGCGATGCTGAAAACACCGGCCTGGCATTCGCGCTTGTGGCGTGCGACCGGCAAGCGGTTGTACAAACTTATTGCGCGTCGCGTGTTCGGTTACTGGGACAACGAAGGCAAAGGGCGCGTGCGCGACTGAGCGCGCACTACTTCTCGACGAAGGCCCGTTCGATCACGTAATCGCCCGGCTCGCGCGTGCGCGGCGAGGCATGAAAGCCGCGTGCATCAAGCAATGCGCACAGATCGTCAAGCATCGCGGGGCTACCACATAGCATGAGACGATCGGTGTCGGGACTGAGCGGCGGCAGTCCGATAGTCTGGCTCATCGCACCATCGACGATGTTGTCGGTGATGCGGCCGCGGTTGCGGAACGGTTCGCGTGTGACGGTGGGGTAATAGATCAGCTTTTCGCGCACCAGCTCGCCCAGATAATCGTGCTGCGGCAGCTCGTTCTGCAAATAATCGGCGTAGGCGAGATCGTTGATGTTGCGCACGCCGTGCGCAAGCACGATCTTCTCGTAACGCTCATAGGTTTCCGGGTCGCGGATGATGCTCATGAAGGGCGCAAGGCCGGTGCCGGTGCCGAGCAGGTAAAGATGCTTGCCGGGCTTGAGATCCGTAAGCACCAGTGTGCCGGTCGGTTTGCGGCTCACCGTGATGCTGTCGCCGGGCTTCAGGTGCTGCAGGCGCGAGGTAAGCGGGCCGTTCTGTACCTTGATGGAGAAAAACTCCAGGTGTTCTTCCCAGCTGGCACTGGCGATCGAATAGGCGCGCATCAGCGGACGGCCATCCACTTCCATGCCGATCATCACGAACTGGCCGCTGTCGAAGCGGAAGCCGGGATCGCGCGTGGTGCGAAAGCTGAAAAGGCTGTCGTTCCAGTGTTGGACGTCGATTACTTGCTCGGTCGCCAAAGCCACCATGGTTGTTGTCTTCTCGGGTTGTTGCGGGGTACGGGGGGTGCGTGCCGCGCGACGCGGCGGGGTAACTCGCGGGAAGGGCTGGGGTGCCGCTGTGCCTTACGAGCGCCGGGCGTGCCGCGGCGTTACAGCTATAGATTACGCGATTCGGGCCGTTTCCGTGTAGTGGAAGCCGTTTTCGGCGGGTTATAACCATCACGCCTAAGCAGTCACCACGTAGAATAGGCGCATGATGTCCAACGTTTTTTCGCCCGCAAGCTTGAGAAAAGAAGATTGGCGCCTGTCCGTCGCCCCGATGATGGACTGGACCGATCGCCATTGCCGCTATTTCCACCGCCTGCTGTCGCCGCATGCACGGCTTTATACGGAGATGGTGACCAGCGCTGCGCTGGTGCGCGGCAAGCAGCTGCGTCTGCTTGAGCACAGCCAGCAAGAGCATCCTGTCGCGCTGCAATTGGGCGGCAGCGATCCGCAGGAGTTGGCCGAAGCGGCGCGGCATGGTGCGCAGGCGGGTTACGACGAGATCAACCTCAATGTGGGCTGTCCATCGGACCGTGTGCAATCGGGCCGCTTCGGCGCCTGCCTGATGCGCGAGCCCGCCTTGGTCGGCGATTGCGTGAAAGCGATGCGCGATGCGGTGTCCGTGCCGGTCACGGTGAAGTGCCGCATCGGTGTGGACGATCAAGACGATTACGCCGATTTGCAGCATTTCACTGAAACCATGCTGCAGGCTGGCGTCGACATACTCGTCGTGCACGCGCGCAAGGCGTGGCTGCAAGGATTGTCGCCTAAGGAAAACCGCGAGGTACCGCCGCTCAACTACGAGCGCGTCTATCGCCTAAAGCGCGAATTTTCGCAGCTGGTGGTGATCGTCAACGGTGGCATCACGACGGTGGAAGCGGTGCAGGGACATCTCGCGCATGTCGACGGGGTGATGCTGGGTCGCGCCGCGTATCACGATCCCTACGTACTCGCGCAGGTCGAGGCCGCGTTGTATGGCGTGCCGCTGCCGTCGCGCGAAAGCGTCCTGCAGCACATGCGGCCCTATATCGAAGCCGAGCTGGCGCGCGGTACTGCGCTCAAGCATATCTGCCGGCATCTGCTGGGCTTGTACCAAGGCGAGCCGGGTGCGCGCGGCTTTCGTCGCACGCTCAGCGAGGGTGCGCATCAGGCGGGCGCCGGATGGCCGCTTATCGAGCAAGCCATGGCTCCGGCGCGGGTAGCGGCGTGACACCGGCCGGCCGTCCGGTCAGTATTCAGCCCCGGTTTCGCAGTATGGCGCTTTAGCCGGTTCTCCCTCTCTGGCATCGATCACGGGACTATGCGTTCAAAGCACGATCTAGCATGGATGGCTGCCGGGCTGCTGCTGGCGGCCGGTACGGTGGTCGCTCAGTCGTCGCCGCAGGGCGGTTTGAGCCTGGATGAGGCCGTGCAGCAGGTACAGCAGCGGGTCGGTGGCAAGGTGCTGTCGGCAGAGCCGCGCCATATCGGGCGCAAGGTGGAGTACCGCATTAAGGTGCTCACGCCGGACGGGCATGTGAAGGTCCTCGCCGTACCGTCGGATGCCATGCGTCCGCCGGCTGCGGCACAATCCCCCAAGAAATCCCCTATCGGCGGAAGCTACAAAAAGGAGAAACACTGATGCGCATCCTCCTGGTCGAAGACGAAGCGCCGCTGCGCGAAACCTTGGCAGCCCGCCTCAAGCGCGATGGGTTTGCCGTGGACGCCGCCCAGGATGGCGAAGAGGGCATTTACCTCGGACGCGAAGTGCCGTTCGATCTGGCCATCATCGACTTGGGCCTGCCCAAGATGTCGGGCATGGATTTGGTCAAGGCCTTGCGTGAGGCCGGTCAGCGTTATCCCATCCTGATCCTTACCGCGCGCGGCAGCTGGCAGGACAAGGTCGAAGGCCTCAAGCACGGTGCCGACGATTACCTGGTCAAGCCGTTCCATGTCGAAGAACTGCTGGCGCGCATCAACGCGCTGGTGCGCCGCGCGAGCGGCTGGTCCAAGCCGGTGCTGGCCTGTGGTCCGATCAAGCTCGACACCACCGCGCAAACCGTGACGGTGGAAGGCAAGGCGGTGGACCTCACCAGCTACGAATACAAAGTGCTCGAATACCTGATGCTGCACGCCGGCGAACTGGTATCGAAGGCGGACCTCACCGAACACATCTACCAGCAGGATTTCGATCGCGATTCGAACGTGCTAGAGGTCTTCATCGGCCGCTTGCGCAGGAAGCTGGATCCGGAAAGCAGCATGAAGCCGATCGAAACGGTGCGTGGGCGTGGGTATCGCTTTGCTATTCCTCGCAGCGAAGACGAATGATGCCGCCGAGCGCCGCCCGTTTTCGCTGGCGGCGCGCGCGGCCCTAACGACCGGCCTCGTGCTGGCTGCCTTCCTTGGTGCAATCGGGTGGACGCTGTCGCGCACCTATGCCACCAGCGAGGTCAACAAACTGCAGGATCGCCTGCACGATTACGTCATCACCTACATTGCCGGCACCGACCCGCGACGCGACGGTACGCCGCTGTTGCCGGATACACCGCCTGATCCGATGTTTTCGCGCCCCGGTTCCGGCCTGTATGCCGTGGTGCTGGGCGAAAATGGATTTCGCTGGGAATCGACTTCCGCCCTGGGCCGGGATTTCAGTTTCCTGCATCCGCTGGAGCCCGGGCAGTCGCAATTCATCGGTCCGGTCGATACCGAATTGGGCAGGCTTTACTACTACAGCTTCGGCGTGGCGCTGGATATGCCCGAGCGCGCGCCGGTGCGTCTCACTTTCACGGCGGCGGAGACCGAGGAGGAGCTGGAAGGCAACACCGCTGTCTACCGGCGTAGCCTGGTGGGATGGCTTGCGGTCTTGGGTGTGGTGCTGATCGTGCTGCAAATGGCACTGTTGCGCTGGAGCCTGACGCCGCTGCGCAAAGTCGCCAGCGACATGAGCCGGGTCGAACGCGGCGACAGCGATCATCTGGATAGCCAGTACCCACTCGAACTCACCGGTCTTACCGATCGCATCAATGTTTTCATCGACAGCGAGCGCGAGCAGCGCACGCGTTATCGCAACACGCTGGCCGATCTTGCGCACAGCCTGAAGACACCCTTGGCGGTGATCCGCTCGCAGATGGAATCGACCGGTGATCTTTCCGATGAGGCGCGCATTCCGCTGCTCGATCAGGTGCGCAGGATGGATGAATTGGTGGCTTACCAACTTTCGCGTGCCACCACCGGCCGGCAAACCTTTGCCAGCGCAGTGCCGATCGCCGGGCATGCCGAGGATCTCGTGCAAAGCCTGGAAAAGGTCTACGCCGCGAAAAACGTGTTGTGCGAATTCGATATCGAGGACGGCGCCGCGTTCTACGGCGAGCAGGGCGATCTGCTGGAACTGATGGGCAACCTGCTGGAAAACGCTTTCAAATGGGCAGGCCACCACGTGCTGCTGGTAGTAAAGACCCGGCCACAGCCGGGACGTCAGCGACCGGGTCTGTTGCTCAGTGTCGAAGACGATGGCCCAGGGATCGCCGAGGACAAGATCGAGAAGCTGCTGCAGCGTGGCGTGCGCGGGGACGAGCGCGTCAAGGGACACGGCATCGGCTTGGCCATCGTGCAGGACATCGTGCGTGCTTATAACGGCGAGCTGACGGTCGACCGCTCGGCCGAGTTTGGCGGCGCGCGTTTTAGCGTGCAGTTGCCGCCGAATTGAAAAGCGGGAGCTGCGGATCTTGTCCGCAAAGCTTTAAGGGCGGAGAGAAAACAGCCTTACTGAATCGAGCCGGGCAGCAGCGACTGCCATCCAAGGCCCGAGGAGCCATGGGAGGTGTTGCCAGGCAAAGCGTCGGCGGCGGCATGGGCCGGGCTATCTTCGGTGCTGCTTCTTGGGCTGCTGGCGTGAATGCTGCCCGACGATCCAGCCGTGCTGCCGGCGCGAGGAATATTGAGCGCGTCGCCGTTGGCCGAGGTCGTGTCGTGGCTGGTGGCATGACCAGCGGATTGGTCGGTGCAGTTGTAGGCGGACGTTGCACTGATGCCGCCAGCAGCCTTGGTGCCAGTCGCCGTCGCGTTGGCGATAGCGCCAACACTTAGCAAGCATCCGAGCAGCAATGGTATGGCACGCATGGCGATCAGCCCCCAAGGCGTAAGCCTATCGACCGGATAGTCCCAGAAACCCAGGGTGGATACCAGTGCCCTGCACCCGCATCTCGAAGACTGCTGACAGCCATTAGAATCGCGTGATGACACGTTCTTGTTCTCATCCCTTATTGCGGCCGTGCCCGGTCGAATGTCTCTCGGAATACTGAGACCATGCAGCCGCAACAACTTCTGGCCGCTCTGGCTTCCGGGGAGACCCTTTCTGGGTCCCGTCTGGCCGCCGAGACCGGCGTGACCCGTGCCGCCATCTGGAAGCAGATCGAAGCGCTACGTCATCGGGGCGTGCCGATCGAGTCGGCGGGCGCCGCCGGCTACCGCTTGCCGTGGCCCATTCAGATGCTGGACGAGTCTCGCATCCGGGAGGCCCTGCCGGCGCCGATGAGCCGCCGGCTCGGTGCGCTGGATCTTTATTGGGAACTCGATTCCACCTCTAGCGAATTGCAGCGCCGCGGTGCTGCGGCGCCGGACTTCAGCATCGTGGCGGCAGAGACGCAGACGGCGGGGCGGGGCAGACGGGGACGCAGTTGGCTATCGCCGCCTGGTTTGAATATCTATCTGTCATGCCTGAAGCGATTCGACGCCGGTTTTGCGTCCCTGTCGGGTTTGTCGCTGGCGACCGGCGTCATCGTGCTGCGGGCGTTGCACACGCTCGGCATGGCGGGTCCCTCCCTGAAATGGCCCAATGATGTGTTGGCCGAGGGCGGTAAATTGGCGGGCATCCTGGTCGAGCTGAGCGGGGAATATCAGGGGCCTTGCGCGGCGGTGATCGGTATCGGCCTCAATCTGCGGCTGACGACGGCACTGCGCGAGCAGGCCGGTCAACCGGTATCCGATCTGGCTGACGTCGCACGGGGCACGCCACCCGATCGCAATCGCATGGTGGCCGCGCTAATCGCCAACTTGGTAGAAGGTCTGGACCAGTTCGAGCGTGATGGCTTTGCGGCATTCGTCGACGAATACACCGAACACGATGCCTTGCGCGACGTCCCGCTCCGCGTAAGCGGTGCCTCCGGCGAGCTCGATGGTGTGGGCGCCGGCATCGATGCGCGCGGTGCGTTGCAATTGCAGACAGCGACAGGTTTGCATGGCATCGATAGCGCCGACGTGACGGTGCGCCGCGCATGAAACTCCTGCTCGATCTCGGCAATACGCGACTGAAGTGGGCTATCGCGGCAGCGGATGGCTGGTCCGCACGCGGCGCCGTGGCGTGGGAAGAAGATGTTTCCACCGCACTTGTTCAAGCGTGGCAAGGACTAGGGCGTCCTGACCGTGTGCTGGGCGCTTCAGTCGTCGATACATCACGCGAGAAACAGATTGAAGCACTAGCCGCGGATGTCTTCGCGCGAGGCGTCGTGTGGGTGCGAACCCCGGCCGAGGCCTGCGGTGTGCGCAACGCTTACGCCGAACCGCAGCGGCTGGGCGTGGATCGCTTCCTGGCGATGGTCGCCGCTCATGCCGCTGGTCACGCGCCCTGCGTATTGGCCGGCATCGGCACGGCGCTCACGCTCGATGCGCTCACCGAGGAAGGACAGCATTTGGGCGGCCTGATCGCACCCGGTCCATGGCTGATGCAGCAGTCCTTGCTCGGCGCCACCGCGCGCGTCCGGCCCGAGCAAGCCGGTGCGATACGCGATATCGCGGATAACACCGCCGATGCCGTAGTCTCAGGTTGCTGGCAGGCCGTTGCGGCCTTGATCGAGCGTTTCGCCGCGCATATGGCGGATCAACACGCCGAACGAACGCCACGCTTGCTGCTGGACGGGGGCGATGCGGCCGCCTTGCTGCCGTTGCTGCGGGTCCCTGCCGACATAGCCGCCGATAGCGTGCTGCGTGGACTCCTTGTGTGGGCAGACTCACATCCGGTCCCCGCATCACCCTAGAATCATCCGCGACCCATAATGGTGAATGGCCGATGTTCCTGCGCTTGCTATTCGTTCTGCTCATCGCCTTCAATATCGCCGTCGGCGCATGGCTGCTATTGGGCCAGAACGATACGCATGGCTACCTCGCCACCGATCCCGGCGTACCGAAACTGCACCTGCTGTCGGAGCTGCCGCCACCCACCACGACGGTAGCTCATACGGCCGCCATCCCGCCGACAGCGACGTCGTCCGCATCGACTCCGGCATCGGCGACCACGGCGGGAACGGCACTGACTCCCGCCACGACGAGTGCACTCAGCTACGCCTGCATGGCGCTGGGGCCCTTTGCGACACAGGAAGACTTGCGCATCGCGCGCAATGCCCTGGGTCCGCAAGTACAACGCATGCGCGCGCGGCAGGAACAGATCACGCAAACGCGGGGCTGGTGGGTGCATTTGCCACCCAGCTCGAGCCATGCGGCAGCGCTGGCCCAGGCCCGTCAGCTGGGTGCGCGCAACATCCAGGATTACTTCGTGGTCGGTTCCGGCGACGACCAGAACACCGTTTCGCTGGGCCTGTTCAAGGACCCGGCCAATGCGCGCAAACGCCGCGATCAAATCGTCGCCGCCGGCTTTCAGGCCCAGATGAGCGAGCGCACCGAAACCGTGCCGGAGTACTGGCTCGACCTGATCCCTGTCGACAGCGAGCACTTCGACTGGCGTAGCCGGATCCACGATTCGTCCATCGGATCCCACAGCGCAGGCTGCTTTTAGGCGAAGCCCTGTTAGAATAGGCGGCCCAGTGCCGGCATAGCTCAGTTGGTAGAGCAACCGCCTTGTAAGCGGTAGGTCCCCAGTTCGAATCCGGGTGTCGGCACCAGTTTTATCCAGGCCTGCAGCGATGCGGGCTTTTTGCTGCGCGCCTGAGCTGCTTTCGACCCGCTACACTTGCGTATCAACGCAGAAAGACGCGAGAAAAGCGGTATGAACAAGCAGGTGATTGCCCTGGTCGGCGCGCCGACCGATATCGGCGCGGGACATCGTGGCGCCTCGATGGGGCCGGAAGCCCTGCGCGTGGCGCAGCTGGCGGAGAAGCTCCGGCGTCGCGGGCTGGAGGTCATCGACCGCGGCAATCTGCATGGGCCGATGAATCCCTGGCAGCCGCCGGAGAATGGCTATCGTCATCTCCCCGAAGTCATCGCCTGGAACACCGCGGTGCATGGCGCCATCCACCACGAACTGCAGGCCGGTCGACTGCCGATCATGCTGGGCGGCGATCACTGCCTGGCAATCGGTTCGATCAGCGCCGTAGCGCGGCATTGTCGCGAGCAAGGGCGCAAGTTGCGCGTGCTATGGCTCGATGCGCATGCCGATTTCAACACCTCGCAGGTCACGCCGTCGGGCAACATCCACGGCATGCCGGTGGCTTGCCTGTGTGGCAATGGGCCGCGCGAATTGGTCGAGATCGGTGACCGCGTGCCTGCCACGTCACCGGATGTGTTTCGCCAGATCGGCATCCGTTCGGTCGACGAAGGCGAAAAGCGTCTGGTGCGTGAAGCGAAGATGGACATCTACGACATGCGCCACATCGACGAGGTGGGCATGAAACGTACGATGGAAGAAGCGCTCGACGGTGTCGATGCGGACACCCATCTGCACGTCAGTTTCGATGTCGATTTCCTCGATCCTTCCATCGCGCCCGGCGTCGGCACCACGGTGCGCGGCGGTCCGACGTATCGCGAATCCCAGCTTTGCATGGAGATGATCGCCGATACCGGTCGGCTGGGTTCGCTGGATATCGTCGAGTTGAATCCGGCTTACGACAAGCGCAACCAGACCGCCAAACTGGCGGTCGAGTTGGTCGAATCGCTGTTCGGTAAATCTACCCTGATGCGCGGACCGGACTGAGCGAACGGCGTGTCGATCATGTTCGGTGTGTTTTGCCCGTACACTGCCTGCATCCTGTCCGCGCAACTCAACGCGGACGCGTAACCATCCATTGCACAAGCCGATACCGCCGCATGCAAACCCGCGTCCTTACAGGCATCACCACCACTGGTACACCGCATCTTGGCAACTACGTCGGGGCCATCCGGCCTGCGATCGCTGCCAGTCGTCGTGCGGATGTCGATGCGTTCTTCTTCATGGCCGACTATCACGCGCTGATCAAGAGCGACGACCCGGCCCGCATCGAACGCTCACGCCTGGAAATTGCGGCCAGCTGGTTGGCGGCGGGGCTCGATCCGAACAAGGTCACCTTCTATCGGCAATCCGATATTCCGGAAATTCCCGAGCTCACCTGGTTTCTCATCTGCGTCACCGCCAAGGGTCTGCTCAACCGCGCGCATGCCTACAAGGCCTCGGTCGATCAGAACACCGAGAAGGGTGAAGACCCCGATGCAGGCGTTACGGCGGGCCTGTACATGTATCCGGTGCTGATGGCCGCCGACATTCTTGCGTTTAACGCGCAACACGTGCCGGTGGGGCGCGATCAGATTCAACACATCGAGATGGCGCGCGATATCGCGCAACGTTTCAACCACATCTATCAGCGTGAGTTCTTCGTGCTGCCCGAAGCGCTGATCGAGGAACAGGTGGCCACGCTGCCGGGCCTGGATGGTCGCAAGATGTCCAAGAGCTACGACAACACGATTCCGTTGTTCGCTGGCGGCACCAAGCAGTTGCGCGAAACGATCATGCGCATCGTCACCGATTCGCGCATGCCGGGCGAGCCGAAAGATCCAGATAGTTCTTCGCTTTTCACTATCTTCCAAGCCTTTGCCAGTGAAGCCGAAAGCGCCGCGTTCCGCCGTGCGCTGGAAGAGGGCATCGGCTGGGGTGAGGCCAAGCAAGTGCTGTACGAACGCATCGAAGCCGATGTGGCGCCAATGCGCGAACGCTATGAGAACCTGATCGCGCGGCCAGCCGCGATCGAAGAAATTCTGCGAGAAGGTGCACGCAAGGCCCGTGCGATCGCCGGACCGAAAATCGCAGAACTGCGCGATGCGATCGGCTTGCGTGCGATGTCGTCGGTGACCATGCACGCTGGCACGTCCAAGTTGCCGTCGAAGTCCGGTAGGTCGCCGCGTTTCGCCAGTTTCCGCGATTCCGACGGTAGCTTTCGCTTTCGCTTGTTCTCTTCCGAGGGCGATGAACTGCTGCTATCGAAGTCCTTCAAAGATCCGAAAGCCGCCGGCGCCGTGCAGAAACAACTGAAGACGCTTGGCGGCGCGGCCGCTACCTTGCATACGTTGCCGCTCTCACTGGTGCTGGAACTGGATGGCGAGCCGGTCGCCAGTACACCCGACTACGTGGATGAGCCAGCACGCGACGAAGCCCTCGTCTATCTACGCGAAGCGCTGGATCTGCTCGCCGCACAAGACGGCGAGTAAGCCAAGCGCGGTAGCTTGGGCACACTCAGAACACGTGCTTCAGCACCACAAACAAAATACCCGCCAGCAAGATCGACGCAGGTAGCGTCAGCACCCAGGCCATCAGCAGATTGCGCACGGTGGCCCACTGCAGGCCCGAACCGTTTGCCGCCATCGTGCCGGCAACGCCCGAGGTCAGCACATGGGTCGTGCTGACCGGTAGGTGGTACATATCCGCCGCCTGGATCAATCCCATCGCCACGAATTCAGCCGATGCACCTTGCGCATAGGTCAGATGTTCCTTGCCGATCTTCTCGCCGACGGTCACCACGATGCGCTTCCAGCCCACCATCGTTCCAAGGCCCAGCGCGAGCGCTACCGCCACCTTTACCCACGGTGGAATGAACTGCGTAGCCTTTGCGCCGAGACCGCGCCATGCGGTCAGCACTTTCGTCTGATCCGCACTCAATCCCGGCTGCGCGAGCACAAGCGGTATCGCGGTGTTGGCCAGATAGATGTCGTTGCGCACGTTGCTCATCTGCTCTTGCGGTACCGCACTCAGCGATGTGCGATTGACGACCTGATGATCGATCGAGGCGAGCAATGCGGACAACGCCGGTGCCGTATCCGGCAGCAGTTTGTGCTGCTGTATGGCGGCGGTGACGATGCTGCGCGGATCGCCGGTAACGATTTGCGAGTGATCCAGGCTGCTCAGTACCTGCTGCGCTTCGACGGAAACCTCATGGAAGGTCTTCACCTGGCCGCCTGATACCGCGCCGTTCAAGGCATAAGCGGTGGGCACCGTGCCGATCAAGATCAGCATGATCAGGCCCATGCCTTTCTGGCCGTCGTTGGAACCGTGACTGAAACTCACGCCGGTGCAGGTGAGCACGAGCAGCGCACGGATCGGCCACGGCGGCGGCTTGTTGCCTTCCGGCGCGCGATAGAGCGCGGGAATCTTGACCACTGCCTTTAGCAGCAACATCAGCAGGCTCGCGAGGATGAAGCCGGCGATGGGCGAGAAGACCAATCCTTTGAATACACCGATCGCGGCATTCCAATCGACGCCGCTGGTGGCGTTCTTCGCCGCTGTGAGCTGATTGGCCAAGCCAACGCCGATGATCGAACCGATCAAGGTGTGCGAGGACGAATTCGGCAAGCCGAAATACCAGGTGCCGAGATTCCAGATAATGGCCGCAAGCAGCAAGGCAAACACCATCGCGAAGCCGGCTTCGCTGCCAACCTGCAGAATCAGTTCCACCGGCAGCAACGACACCACGGTGAAGGCTACCGCGCCCGACGACGTCAGTACGCCGAGAAAATTGAAAGCACCCGACCAGATCACGGCCAGATTCGCCGGCAGCGAATGCGTGTAAATCACCGTTGCCACCGCATTGGCGGTGTCGTGGAAACCGTTGACGAACTCGAAGCCCAGCGCGATCAGCAAGGCGATGCCGAGCAGGATGAACGGTGCCGCGGAATGCGAGCGGACGATGGAAAGATCCGAGATGAGGTGCATGCCGGCGTAGACGGCACCCACCACCAGAATCAGGCCGAAAACGATGCCGAAAATGCGCCCCGAACCCTGGTTCGATGAGGTGGTTGTGGCAACAGCGACTTCCGTCTGCATGGGCGTGCCCTCTGAGGTCAGCCCCATGGAAACTAAGCATCGTCCAAGACAAAGACGTGACAGCTGCGCGTGGATATGGCTCGGAATCGGACCACAAAAAAGCGATCGCCGATGCAGCGGCGATCGCTCAAGTGATACCTGGCTAGAACGTCCGCTAAGTCCGACTAACCGAGATACTTCTTTTTTATGCGTGACTTACTGAGCCGAGGTCGACGTCGACTGCGCCGGATGCTCGGCCTTGAACTGCTGCCACTGCGCCTTGCGGGCCTGGAACGCAGCTTTCTGAGCGGTCAGCTGAGTCTGTTGCGCGCTGGTCAGCACGGTGTTGTAGATCTGGGCGGTAACCGCGGCGCGGGCGGTGATGCGGGCGCTGGTGAGGTTGGCTTCGGCCTGGGCCAGGCTGGCAGCGGCGGCCTGATAACCCGACGAGCTCGGCGACAGGGCTTCAAACGCCTGACGCTGCTGACGGACGGCCTGGAACTGCGGCTTCATCTGGCTCATGTTCTGCTGGACGATCTGCTTGATCGAAGCCTTCTGCGCGTCGGTCAGATTCAGACCGCGCAGCGCCATCAGACCGTGGTGGTGACCGTGGCCGCCATTCCAGCCACCATCTTCACCGAAGCCCTGTCCGCCCGGGGCGGCGAGCACGAGTGCGGAGCAGCCAAGGGCCGCAGCCAGAATGATCGAAAGGGTCATTGTCTTGCGCATATTCAAGCTCCTGCTTGCGTGGGGGGGGGTGTTGTGACTATTGGAATGCAGGGGCACGTTTAAGATCTTTGCCGTCGTGTAAAGAAGGGTAAAGTCAGGCTGATGCAAGCTATGGGCAGCCAATCGCAGCAGGTAATGCGATAGTAAGCGCGGCCTATCTGATGGTTTTATCGCTACCCACCCATGTCCCGCATATTGATTGGCGACGATGATCGCGAGCTGTGCGCACTGCTTGCCGAATACCTGCGCCGAGAAGGTCTTCATGTCGATGTCGTGCACGATGGTGAAGCCGTGCTGGCTCAGCTGCGCGATCCGGCGTTGAGACCTGATTTGCTGATTCTCGATGTGATGCTTCCGGGCCGTAACGGTCTGGATACGCTGCGTGAATTGCGGGCACAACATCGTTTGCCGGTCATCATGCTGTCCGGACGTGGCGAGCCGGTGGATCGCGTGGTCGGCCTGGAACTTGGCGCGGACGACTATCTTTCCAAACCCTGCCTGCCGCGCGAACTACTGGCGCGCGTGCGCGCGCAACTGCGGCGTCACACGGTGGAAAGCGTCGGTGTACTCACTGCTGGCGTGTTGCGTTTGTTGCCGGGCGAACGACGTGCCTATGCCGGCGAGCAGGAACTCAACCTCACCGGCGCGGAGTTCGCTTTGCTGCTGATGCTGGTGCAGCGCGCCGGCGAGGTTATCGACAAAACCTCGCTGACCCGGGTCGCGCTTGGCCGCGAGCTGGAGCGCTTCGATCGCAGCATCGACGTGCACGTGAGCCGCCTGCGCCACAAGCTGGCCGAAGCGTCGCCGCAAGCGCCGCGCATCGATTCGATACGCGGCGCCGGCTACGTGCTGTTGACCAACGGTGGGGAGCGCGCATGACCACCTTCAAAAGCCCATTCCGCAGTCCGCTGTTCTGGCGCTTGTTGATCTTCTTCTGCATTGCCAACTTGCTGGTGCTGGTGGTGGGAAGTTTGCTGACGCGTAGCTTTGTCGTGTATTCCTCCGAACAAGATTTCGATTGGCACGCGCTGGCGCAAGCGGCAGAGGGCGCTTATGACAAGGGTGGCGCGGACGGTCTCGATACGTGGGCGCGACAGCAGCGTGCCGAGGGTGTCGATGCGACGCTTTACGAAAATGGGCAACCGCTGCGCCAGATACGTTTGCCGCAGTCGGTGCGCGAGTCACTTCCCGACTGGCTAGCAGCAGGGCGCAACATCGAACTGAATCCTTGGCCGGGCTTTTATATCGCCGTGCAACAAGTCAGCGGCAGCGACGGGCACGATCGGCAATTTGTGGCGGTCAGCAGTTCGCGAACACGCGTCCCGCCGCGCACGCGCGAGAAAATCCTGCTCGGCGTGCAGCTGGTGCTTTCATTGCTGTTGATCGGCACCATCGGCTGGTGGGTGGCGCGCAGCGTATCGCGCCCGGTCGAAGCGATGCGCGATGCGACGCGCAAGATGGCGGCCGGCGAATTCGCCACGCGCGTCGACCGGCGTTGGAGCGATGCCCATGATGAGCTCGGTCAGCTTGCGCGAGATTTCAACGGTATGGCCGAACGCATCGAACTGCTGGTCGCCCATGATCGCGGCGTCCTGCAGGATCTTTCGCATGAGCTGCGTTCGCCGCTGGCACGCTTGCATCTGATTCTGGATCTGGCACAGCACAGCACCGATCCGAAAGAAGCGGCCAAGCATTTTTCGCATGCCGAACGGGAAATCGGCAGCATGGATCGCATGACGGCGGAAATGCTGGCACTGTCGCGGCTTGAAGGCGGCCTTCCGGGGATGGAGCGCGAACCGGTGGATCTCACGGAGCTGACCAGGGCTCGCCTCGACGCGGCCCGTGTCGAAGCGGAAGCGCGCGGCATCCAGCTGACGATGGCCCATGCCGCATCGGTCACGGTATATGGCAGCGGCATCCTGCTGGAGCGCGCGCTGGACAACGTGATTGCCAACGCGATCAAGTTCAGCCCGGCCAACGGTCGCGTTGATGTGGAAGTCGGTACTCATCAGCATCGCGCTGAAGTGCGTATCCGCGATCGCGGCCCTGGCGTTCCGGCAGAAGAATTGGATTTGTTGTTCAGGCCTTTCTATCGCGGCACAAACGCCGCCCATGCCGGCGGCCACGGGCTTGGTCTCGCCATCGTGCAGCGTGTCATGCAAGTGCACGGCGGTGAAGTCGATGCAAAAAATCGCGAGGGCAGCGGATTGGAAGTGACCATGCGCCTGGCGGATATGCCGAACGCATCATAAAAAAAGGCGCCCTGAGGCGCCTTTTTTATTTTCGAGCGACCAACGATCAATTCGGCAACGACAGATCGTCCAGCAACGCCTTGAGGAAGCGCGCAGCTTCGCCGCCCGTCGCCGCACGATGATCGAAAGTGATGCTGATCGGCATGCGGCGATGCACTTCGATACCACCCATCACTGCCACCACATCGTGGCTGAGCTTGCCGGCACCGATGATCGCCACGCACGGCGGCACCACGACCGGCGTCGCGTAGCGACCGGCGAACATGCCGAAGTTCGACAGGCTGATGGTGTAGCCGGACAGTTCCGACGACGGAATCGTGCGGTCTTCCACCTGCGTGCGCAGCCGCTTGATACCGGCGCGGATGCCGGCGCTATCGAGCACGTCAGCGTTGCGCAGTGCCGGCACGAACAGGCCGTCATCGGTGTCCACCGCGATCCCGATGTCCACATGCGGATGCAACGTGCGGGTGAGGTTCTTGCCGTCAAACCACGCGTTGAGCGCGGGCACCGCCTTGCAAGCAGCGACGATAGAGCGGATCAGGCGCGCGGTGATGTCCTGCTTGCCGATCCACGCGTGCAGGTCGGCGTCGTCCACCAGCGTGGTGGGCACCACGTTAGCGTGGGCATCGGCCATCACGCGAGCCATGTTGCGACGAACGCCTTTCAACTGTTCCGGCTGACCGCTGGCCTGCACGCTCGGCGGTGCTGTGCGTACCGGCTTGCCGGCTAGCGAGACAGCGGTGCGCGCGGGTTCCGGCTGCGGCAGTTCGGGGGCGAGATGACGGCCGGCCGAAGCGGACACGGCACGCGCCGGGGCGGCGCCGAGTGCCGCCGACCCGTTGGCGGCGGCATTCTTCACATCCTGCATGGTCACCACGCCGTCGGCGCCGCTCGGACGCACACGAGTGATGTCCACCTTGAGTTTCTTGGCCAACGCACGCACAGCCGGCACGGCTTTCACACCGCCCACGCTGGCGGCTTGCTCGACATGCACATGACTGCCGCTGATCATCGCACCGACTACGGTGCCTTCGTCTTCGCGATCGGCCTTGCCGTTGGTTTCGATTTCGCCGCCTTCATCGGAAGCGACGACTTTCTTCGGCTCGGCAGCCGCTTTCTTCGGGCCATGATGATGCCCAGTGGATTCGGCCTCGGCACGCTGCTTGGCATTCGGGTCGGGCTCGAATTCGGCCAGTGCAGCGCCGGTCTCGATCACGTCACCGGTAGCGCCGTGCAGCTTGGTGACTTTGCCGGTGTACGGCGAAGGCACATCGACCACCGCCTTGGCGGTTTCCATCGACACCAGCGGCGCGTCGAGCTTGATGCTGTCGCCTTCCTTCACGTGCCATTCGACGATGGTGGCGTCGGGCAGGCCCTCGCCGAGGTCCGGCAGGTAGAACGTCTTGATATCAGCCATGAGTCGGGATCCGTTGAATGATTAGCTGGCGGCGAGAGTGCGCTTGGCGGCTTCTACCACACGTTCGGTGCTCGGCAGGTATTTCATCTCGAGACGGAACAGCGGGATATGCGTGTCGTAACCGGTGACGCGTTCGACCGGTGCGAGCAGGTCGTACATGCATTCTTCGGCCAGGCGTGCGGCGATTTCCGCGCCGAAACCGGCGGTCTTGGGTGCTTCGTGCACGATCACGCAGCGGCCGGTCTTCTGCACCGATTCGGCGATGGTGTCGAAATCCAGCGGGGTGAGCGTGGCCACGTCGATGACTTCGGTGCTGATGCCTTCCTCGGCGAGCGCATCGGCGGCTTCCAGCGCTTCCTTCACCTGTGCGCCCCAGGTCACGATGGTGACGTCGGTGCCGTCGCGCAGCACGAAGCACACGTCCAGCGGCAAGGCTTCGCCGTCATCCGGCACTTCTTCTTTGTATTGGCGATAGATGCGCTTGGGTTCGAAGAACATCACCGGATCCGGATCGCGGATCGCGGCGAGCAGCAGGCCATAGGCACGGGCGGGCGAGGAGGGCATCACCACGCGCAGACCCGGAATGTTGGTGAACAAATGTTCGTTCGCTTCGGAGTGATGCTCGGGCGCGCGAATGCCGCCGCCCCACGGTGCGCGCCACACGGCCGGCACGGTGATGCGGCCGCGGGTGCGGTTGCGCAGGCGCGCGGCGTGGCAGGCGATCTGTTCCATCATCGGATAGATGAAGCCTTCGAACTGCGCTTCGGCGACCGGCTTCATGCCTTGTGCGGCGAGACCGACGGTGACGCCGGCGATGGTGGTTTCGTCCAGCGGCGTGTCGAGCACGCGCAGTTCGCCGAACTTTTCCTGCAGGCCCTGGGTAGCGCGGAACACGCCGCCGTTGACGCCTACGTCTTCACCCAGCACCACGACGCTTTCGTCGTGCGCCATTTCATAAGCGAGCGCCTGGGTAACGGCTTCGATAAGAGTGATTTGTGCCATGGCTTAGTGCGCCTTCTTGTCGAGCGAGATGGCGAGATCGCGCTGCTTGGCGAGATCCGCGGGGACTTCGGCGAAGGTGTAGTCGAACATCGCCGTGACGGGCTGGGTCTTGGTTTCGAGGTAAGCATTGACCTCGTTGTCCATCCACTCGTCGCACTCGGCCTTCCAGGCTTCTTCTTTCTTGTCGTCCCACACTTTCTTGGCCACCAGCCAGTTGCGCAGGCGCTTCATCGGCTCCTTGGCCCAGGCGTCTTTCACTTCTTGCTCGCCGCGATAGCGGCGGGCGTCATCGGCGGTGGTGTGATCGCTGAGGCGATAGGTCACCAGTTCCAGCACGCTGCCACCCTTGCCGGTGCGGGCGCGATCCAGCGCGTCTTCCATCGCCTTGCGCACGGCGATGATGTCGTTGCCGTCCACCTGGATCGAGAACAGGCCGGCAGCAATGCCCTTCTGCGCCAGCGTAGGTGCGCCCGACTGGATCTTGCGCGGTACCGAGATGGCCCATTGGTTGTTGACGATCACCGCCACCATCGGCAGGTTCTGCGCACCGACGATGTTGATGGCGCCGTAGAAGTCACCCTTCGACGAGCCGCCGTCACCGATGGTGCACACGGCCACGCGCGGTTCCTTGCGGATCTTGAACGCCAGCGCGGAACCGGCAGCGTGCAGGCACTGCGTGGCGATCGGCACCGACCAGGCGAAGTCGTGGCGCGCCGGCTCTTTCTGATAATCGTTGCCGCGCTCATCGCCGCCCCAGTACATGTACACCTCGCGGGGCTGCACGCCGCGGTACAGCTGGGCGCCGTATTCGCGGTAGCTGGGGGCGAACACGTCTTCGGGCTTCATGGCGCTGCCGATGCCCACGTGTGCGGCTTCGTGACCGAGACAGCTTGCGTAGGTGCCGAGCTTGCCGGTACGTTGCAAGGCCACCGACTTCGCGTCGAACACGCGGGTGGACAGCATCAGCTTGTACAGCTCGACCATGTGGTCGAGATCCTTGGCGAAGGCAGGCAGATCGTCACGGACCTGCTTGCCCTCGGCATCGAGGTATTGCAGATATTCGATTTCAAACTTGGCGGCGATGGACACGACTCGCTCCCGGGGGGTGGGGTAATGGAAAAGCGCTGCGGGGGAGGCGCGGCCCATCCAGTGGGGCCTGGCGCACAGGAAAAGTCCCAGACAAGACTGCTTTTTTTAGCAGGCTGCCATGTTGCGCCGCAAGGTACAGTGCAGCATGCGAGGCCGTACGGCGGGCTTCGTCATACCGGGTAACATGAGCATCTTTGCGGGTTTGCGGGCACCATGACGGACAACCAGCGTGACCTCGAAGCAGGCATCCAGCTCGATCTGAACGGGCAGATGACCTACGGCGGCTACCTGCGGCTGGACCAGCTGCTGACCGCCCAGCACCCTCTTAGCCAGCCGCCGCATCACGACGAGATGCTGTTCATCGTGCAGCACCAGGTGGCCGAGCTGTGGATGAAGTTGGTCATCCATGAGCTGAAGTCGGCGATTGCCCATCTGCGCATCGACGATCTGGACGCCTGCCTGAAGATCCTGGCCCGCGTGAAGCAGGTGCAACGGCAGTTGTTCGAGCAATGGGCGGTGCTGGAGACGCTTACGCCTTCGGAATACCTGGAGTTTCGCCATGTGCTTGGGCCGTCGTCCGGCTTTCAATCGCTGCAATACCGGGTGATCGAATTCCTGCTCGGCAACAAGAACGCCCAGATGTTGCGCGTGTTCGACCACGACCCGGCGGCCCAGGAGCAGCTGCGCGCGGTGCTGGAAGCGCCGGGGCTTTACGACGAATTTCTGCGCTACCTCGCACGCCGCGGCCACGCGGTACCGGCCGAACGGACGGAGCGCAACTGGAGCGAGCCGTATCAGCGCCACGAGCAGCTGTTGCCGGTGTTCAAGCGCATATACGAAGAGCGGGCGACGTTCTGGCCGGAGTACCACATGTGCGAGCAACTGGTGGATGTGGAAGAGAGTTTCCAGCTTTGGCGTTTCCGCCATATGAAAACGGTGGAGCGCATCATCGGCCACCGACGCGGGACGGGTGGTTCTTCGGGTGTGGCGTTTTTGAAGAAAGCGCTGGAGCTTGAGTTCTTTCCGGAACTGCTGGATGTGCGTACGGTCTTGGGAAGCTGAGCGGCGATGCTGCATCGCATTTGACGACACGCGTACAGCTAGTTACATCTGTTGAATTCACAACCCAAGGGGAAATCCGTGAGCCAGAGTCCCGAAGCCGGCGTCGACACCGCGCCCGACTTTCCACAGATGCTCGGTCATCCGCGTCCGCTGTGGATGCTGTTCATGACCGAATTCTGGGAGCGCTTCGCGTTCTACAGCGTCAGCTGGGCGTTGGCGCTGTACATCGTGGCGCAGTTCTATCACGGCGATGCATCCGGACAGGCGTGGGCCAGCAAGATCTACGGCGCCTACACGGCATTGATTTATGCCACGGGTATCTTTGGCGGCTACGTGGCCGACAAACTCATCGGCTATCAGCGTTCGATTCTGCTCGGTGCACTGGTGATGTCTGCCGGTCTGTTCACGATCATGCTGCCGAGTCAGCAAGCCATGCTGTATGGCCTGGCGATGGTCGTGGTCGGTGACGGTCTGTTCAAGCCGAACATTTCTTCGATGGTCGGACAGCTCTACGGACCGAAAGACGAACGGCGCGATCGCGGTTTTACCTTGTTCTATATGGGCATCAATGCTGGCGCGTTTGTCGCGCCCTTGCTCACCGGCTGGTTGGCCAGCTATTTCACCGACACGCCGCTGCAGCAGAACTATCGATTGGTGTTCGGTGCAGCCGGTGTCGGCATGGTGCTGAGTCTGTTGTGGTTCTGGTTCGGACGTCGCGGTTTGCGTGGCGTGGGGCGTCCGGCGCCGGAGGCTTCGAGCCGCATGCGCGTGCTGTGGGTATTCGTGGGCGTGGTTGTTGCCGTGCCGATCGTGTATCTGCTGTTGTCGAAGATCGGCGCGATCGGGCTGCAGTGGCTGCTTGGCCTGCTCTTCGTCGGTGTAGCGACCATGCTGATCGTGGAGGCGGTGCGCCACGACACGGTGCAGGTGCAGCGCGTGATCGCCATGTTGATCATCTTCGCCTTCAATCTGCTGTTCTGGATGTTCTACTTCCAGCTCGGCACCTCGTTCAATTTCCTCGCGGAAAACATGGTCGATCGCAAGATGTTCGGCGGCTGGGAGTTTCCTGTCGGCTGGTTCCAGTCGGTGAGCCCGTTGGCGATCATCGTGCTGGCGCCGGTGGTGTCGCTGGTGTGGGCGTATCTGTCGAAACGGCACAAGGAGCCATCCATTCCGCGCAAGTTCGGTCTTGGCCTGATCTTCAACGGATTCGGTTTCCTGGTGCTGATGTATGCGCTCTCACGATTGATCGATGTGCGCGGATTGATTCCGTTCTGGCCGTTGACCGCGTGCTATGTGCTGCAGACGGTGGGTGAGCTGTGTCTGTCGCCGATCGGCTTGTCGATGGTGACCAAGCTTGCACCGCCGCGTCTGGTGGGTGTCGCCATGGGTGGCTGGTTTCTCTCGCTCGCCGTGGGCGGCAATCTGTCGGGCTTACTGGCCGGGCACATCAGCGGCGAAAACGGGATGACCGCGGCATCAGCCTTGAGCGGGTTTACTTTCAGCTTCTGGCTGCTGGCGGGTGCCGGCGTGTTGCTGCTGCTGATTTCGCCGCTGATCAATCGCCTGATGCATGGGGTGAAGTAAAGATCGGAAGTGAGAAACGAGTGGCTAAAGCGACACTCGTTTCTCACGCCTTTCCACTTATGGCTTCTGCACAGGCTGCAGCTTGTCCAGAATCCGCGTCAGCCAATCGCGTTCCTCCGCGTCCAGCTTCGCCAGTACTTCGCGTTCGCGCGCACGCGCCATCGGCGCCACATCGTCGTGAATCAGCCAGCCGGCCTCGGTCAGGCTTAATACCGAGCGGCGTTTGTCGTTACCGTGGGTATCGCGGTGGACGCGGCCGGCTTCCACCAGCCGGGCGAGCGCGCGGCTTACGGCCACCTTGTCCATCGCGGTGCGCTCCGCCACCTCGCGCGCGGACAATCCGTGGAATCGCGCCAGCACCGCCATCACCCGCCATTCCGTCACGCTGAGGTCGTAGCGGCGTTGGTAATCGTCCGCGATCGCCTGGCTCACGGTGTTGGAAAGAATCGACAACCGGTAGGGCAGGAAATGCTCCAGTTCCAGCGGGGCGTGTTCGGCACCGACAGGGGCGGGCTTGCGGGATGCGGGCATTGCGGCAGTGTTCCTTGCAATTAGTTTCATATGTAACTATAACGGTGATCTTATCCCGATGGTGGCACGCTGCAATAGTCGCCGTCGCGCCTCGACTCGATCAGGAGAGCACCATGAACGCCCAGCCCAACCTCGGCATGCAGGTCACCACGTTCGAGAACCCGATGGGTATCGACGGTTTCGAATTCGTCGAGTTTGCTGCGCCGGCTGGCCGTAGCGGTGAGCTGCATGCGTTGTTCAAGAGCATGGGCTTTTCGGCCGTGCTCAAGCACAAGAATCGTCCGATCACGGTGTATCGCCAGGGTGGTGTGAACTTCCTGGTCAATGAGGATCCGGCTTCCTTCGCCGCCGATTTTGCCGCCAAGCATGGCCCTTGCGCATGCGGCTTCGCGATCCGCTTCAAGAAGCCAGCCGCCGACGTGCTCAAGATGGTGCTGGCCAACGGCGGAGAGGCGGTCACCGAAAAGGCTGACACCAAGGCCGTCAATGCGCCCGTGGTGAAGGGCATCGGCGACTGCATGCTTTATCTGATCGATCGCTACGGCAACGCCGGCACCATCTACGACGGCGACTATGCGCCGATTCCTGGTGCAGATCAGAACCCGACCGGTTTCGGCCTCACCTTCATCGACCACCTCACGCACAACCTTTACTTCGGCAACATGCAGAAGTGGTCCGATTACTACGAGCGTCTGTTCAATTTCCGCGAGATCCGCTACTTCGACATCAAGGGCGCCAAGACCGGCCTGGTGTCCAAGGCGATGACCGCGCCAGACGGCATCGTACGTATTCCGCTCAACGAGTCGAGCGATCCGAAGAGCCAGATCAACGAATACCTCGACGCCTATCATGGCGAAGGCATCCAGCACATTGCCTGCTTCACCGACAATATTTACGACACGGTAGAGGCGATGCGCACCAAGGGTGTGCAATTTCTCGACACGCCGGACGCCTATTTCGAAGTGATCGACATGCGCATCCCCAACCATGGCGAGGATGTGCCGCGCCTGGCGAAGAACAAGATCCTGATCGACGCCGATCCCGAGACCAAGCAACGCAAGCTGTTGCAGATCTTCACGCAGAACAACATCGGCCCGATCTTTTTCGAGATCATTCAGCGCAAGGGCAATGAAGGCTTCGGCGAAGGCAATTTCCAAGCGCTGTTCGAATCGATCGAACGCGATCAGATGAAACGCGGCGTGCTGTAACGCTTTTAAAGCCCCTCTCCCATCGGGAGAGGGGTTGGGGTGAGGGTGCGACAGTGCCGGGACACATCAAACCGCCATTACCGACAAGAACGCGAGATCAATCACGAGATTTGCGGCAGGCAAAGACTGAAGCGGAACAAAAGCTGTGGTACTACCTGCGTGGAAGACGCCTAGGCGGATACAAATTTCGACGCCAACATTCAGTGCCACCCTATGTTGTCGATTTTTACTGCGATGTGAAACGTTTGGTGGTTGAGCTGGATGGTTCGCAGCACAATGCGCAAGTGGACGTAAAGCGTACGCGGTATCTGGAGTCGCAAGGTCTGGAAGTTTTACGTTTCTAGGATAACGAAGCATTGCAGCAGACACAGGCGGTGCTTGAAAGAATTTTGTGTGCGCTTGAAAGCCGCAGTTTTTGAGTGCTGTGCAAGTAATACGGATGAGAACTTGATCGGGGCGTGTTGTTTGAGATCGCGCAAGCCCCGTACCCTCACCCCCAGCCCCTCTCCCGGAGGGAGAGGGGAGTTCCGACAAGGCAAAAGTGAAACTGACGATGGAATCGAAGGGCTACCAATCCGGCTTCGGCAATGAGTTCGCCAGTGAGGCGATTCCCGGCGTGCTACCGACCGGCCAGAATTCGCCGCAGCGCGTGCCGCATGGGCTTTATGCAGAACAGTTGTCGGGCAGCGCGTTCACGGCGCCGCGGCATAGCAATCGCCGCAGCTGGCTGTATCGCATTCGGCCGGCGGCGATGCATAAGCCGTTTGAAGCGCGTGCGCATGCCAGCTTCCACAATCGTTTCGACGAGATGCCCGCTACGCCAAACCAGCTGCGCTGGGATCCGTGGCCCATGCCCACAACGCCCGCCGATTTCGTCGATGGGCTAGTGACGCTAGCCGGTAACGGTGGTCCGGCCGAGCAGGCGGGCTGCGGCATCCACATCTATGCTGCCAATCGTTCGATGCAGGGGCGTTTTTTCTATGACGCCGACGGCGAGTTGCTGATCGTTCCGCAGCAAGGACGTCTGCGCATCGCCACCGAGCTGGGTGTGCTGGACGTCAAGCCGCTGGAGGTTGCAGTCATTTCGCGCGGCGTGCGCTTCCGCGTCGAGCTGCTGGACGGCGAAGCGCGCGGTTACGTCGCGGAGAACTTCGGAAGTCTGCTGCGCTTGCCGGATCTCGGACCGATCGGCGCCAATTCCATGGCCTTGCCGCGCGACTTTCTCACGCCACATGCCGCCTACGAAGATGTCGAAGGCGACTTCGAACTGATCGCCAAATTCCAAGGCGCGCTGTGGTCTGCACGCATCGATCACTCACCGCTGGACGTCGTGGCCTGGCACGGTAATTACGCGCCTTACAAGTACGATCTGACGCGGTTCAACACGGTCGGCTCGATCAGCGTCGATCATCCCGATCCGTCGATCTTCACGGTGCTGACCTCGCCGAGCGATACGCCCGGTACCGCGAACGTCGACTTCGTGATTTTCCCGCCGCGTTGGCTGGTGGCCGAGCATACCTTCCGTCCGCCGTATTTCCACCGTAACGTGGCCAGCGAATTCATGGGGCTGATCGAAGGCGTGTATGACGCCAAAGCCGGTGGCTTCGCGCCCGGTGGTGCCAGTCTGCACAACTGCATGAGCGGGCACGGTCCGGATGCGGCAAGTTTTGAGAAGGCGAGCGTGGCGGATGTCAGCAAGCCCGATCACCTTACCGGCACCATGGCCTTCATGTTCGAGACGCGCAAAGTGATCCATCCGACCAAGCAGGCGATGCAGGCCCCGCAGCTGCAGCAGGATTACTACACGTGCTGGCAGGGTATCGCCAAGCACTTCGATCCGGAGCGTGCGTGAAACACGTGCTGACCATCCTCGTCGCCAGTGCAACCTTGCTCGCAGGTTGTCAGGGCGCGCCGCCGGCATCGTCGCCGACGACTAGTGCTTCTACGGCAGCTGCTGCGGCAACATCACCTGTCACGTCATCGGCAGCGGTAGCCCCAGAGAGCATGGCGCGCTATGACGGCTTTGGCGACATGCGCTTTGGCATGGACGAGAGAACATTCCGCCACGCGTGGCAG
This sequence comes from Dyella lipolytica, assembly GCF_030160075.1. Taxonomy (GTDB): domain Bacteria; phylum Pseudomonadota; class Gammaproteobacteria; order Xanthomonadales; family Rhodanobacteraceae; genus Dyella_B; species Dyella_B lipolytica. The sequence goes on along the minus strand of NZ_BSNQ01000009.1, from coordinate 361,792 downwards.
GGCGATCTGGCGGGCACCGCCACTACCGACGGAAGTTGTTATTACCTGACACCCAAGTGGATCAAGTCGGCTTCCGATTTCGGTTTTATGTTCGAGCAGGGCCGCTTCGTGCGTTACGACGTGGGCAACGCCAAGGAAGTTGCGCCCGGTGGTGGCAAGGTCGGTATGACGGTGGCCGAGATTCGCGCGCTGTACGGCAATCGCATCGAGGAAACACCGCACAAATATTTGCCGGGTGCACTTTATTTGCGCATCGCCGGCGACCATCAAGGCGTGCTTCTGTTCGAAACGGATGCCGCAGGAAAAATTAGCAGGTGGCGCATCGGTGTGCCGCCGCAAATCGATTACGTGGAAGGCTGCTCGTGAACGCGGCCGATGGAGTGAAGGCATGAAACTGGGCAGTCTCAAGGAAGGCGGCCGCGATGGCACGCTGATCGTGGTCAGTCGCGACCTGACGCAGGCGGTCAAGGCCGCAGGTATCGCGGCAACTCTGCAGGCGGCGCTTGAGGATTGGTCAAACACGGCGCCGCGCTTGAACGCGTTGTCGGAGCAGCTCAACGCCGGCAAGGCGACGGGTGCGTTCGCTCTCGACATGAAAGCACTGGCCGCGCCGCTGCCGCGTGCGTATGAATTCGTCGACGGCAGCGCGTATCTGCCGCACGTGGAACGCGTTCGACGTGCGCGCGGTGCGGAAGTGCCGGAATCCTTCTATGTCGATCCGCTGATGTATCAGGCCACCAGCGCCGGCTTCCTAGGGCCGCGCGATCCGGTGGTAGTGCCGAGCGAGGATTACGGTATCGATCTGGAGGCGGAAGTCGTCGTGGTGACCGATGACGTGCCGATGGCGGTCACGCCCGAGCAAGCTGCCGGTCACATCCAGTTGGTGGGTCTGGTGAATGATGTAAGCCTGCGCGGCTTGATTCCGGCCGAACTTGCCAAGGGCTTCGGATTTTTGCAATCCAAGCCTCGTTCGGCGCTGTCGCCTGTATTCGTCACACCCGATGAACTCGGCGATGCATGGCAGGGCGAGAAGCTGCACCTGCCGATGCGCACCTGGTTGAACGGCAAGTGGTTCGGCGAACCCGAATGCGGCGTGGATATGCATTTCAACTTTGCGCAGTTGGTGGCGCATGCCGCCAAGACGCGTCCGCTTGCGGCAGGTTGCATTGTCGGCTCCGGCACGATTGCCAATGAAGACACCAGCAAAGGTGCTTCCTGTTTGGCCGAGCAGCGCACCGTCGAGACGCTGCGCGACGGCAAGCCGAGCACGCCGTTTCTGAAGTTTGGCGACACGCTGCGCATCGATGTTACGGACCAGCGCGGCGCATCGATCTTCGGCGCTATCGAACAAGTGATTGCATCGTTGAAGTAATACCCTTCGCGGTGAACAGGTGACGCGCCGGAGTATCGGCGCTATCTTCGCGTGATACCTCTCTCACAAACGCCAGGAGTTACCCATGTCCCAGGTCACCCTCAAGGGCAATCCAGTCAAGGTTGACGGCCATCTTCCTGCCGTGGGCGAAAAGGCGCCGGCCTTCAGCCTCGTTGCCAAGGATCTTTCGGACGCCACCCTCGCCAGCTTCACCGGCAAACGCAAGGTGCTGAATATCTTTCCCAGCGTCGACACACCGACGTGCGCTACGTCGGTACGCCGCTTCAACGAAAAAGCCAGCCAGTTGAACAATGCCGTCGTCCTGTGTATCTCGGCGGACCTGCCTTTCGCGCAGGCGCGCTTCTGCGGTGCAGAAGGCTTGAGCAACGTGGTCACGCTTTCGACCATGCGCGGACACGATTTTCTCAAGCATTACGGCGTGGCTCTCGCCTCCGGCCCGCTGGCCGGACTTGCTGCGCGCGCCGTTGTCGTACTCGATGAGCATGACAAGGTAGTGCACACGGAATTGGTGGGTGAGATTGCAAACGAACCGAATTACGATGCGGCGCTCTCTGCATTGAAGTGACGGCTTGCATTCGGTAGTGCGCGAAAAAAAAAGCCGGGCATAGCCCGGCTTTTTCGAGTTTGGTCGCGGTTGGACTTACTTCGCGGCCATCAGCGCCTTGGTGATGTCCAGCATACGATTGGAGAAACCCCACTCGTTGTCGTACCAGCTCAACACTTTCACCAGCGTGCCGCCCATGACGCGGGTTTGCGTAGCGTCGTAGGTGGAAGAGGCCGGGTTGTGGTTGAAGTCCACCGACACCAGCGGCTGAGTGTTCACCGCCAGGATGCCCTTCAGCGCGCCGTTGGCGGCTTCGTTGATAGCGGCGTCGATTTCTTCTTTAGTGGTATTGCGGGCAGCGACGAAGGTGAGGTCGACCACCGACACGTTGATGGTTGGCACGCGCATGGCGAAACCATCCAGCTTGCCGTTGAGTTCCGGTAGCACCAGGCCCACCGCAGCGGCGGCGCCGGTCTTGGTCGGGATCTGGCTCATCGTGGCCGAACGGGCGCGGCGCAGGTCGGAATGATAGACGTCCGTCAGCACCTGGTCGTTGGTGTAGGCATGGATGGTGGTCATCAAACCGTGCACGATGCCGATCTTGTTGTGCAGCACTTTGGCCAGCGGCGCGAGGCAGTTGGTGGTGCAGGAAGCATTGGAGATGACCTGGTGTGCCGTCGTGATCTTGTCGTCGTTGACGCCGAACACGAAGGTGCCGTCCACATCCTTGTCACCAGGGGCGGAGATGACCACTTTCTTGGCGCCAGCGGCGAGATGCGCGCCGGCCTTGGCCTTGGAGGTGAACAGGCCGGTGCATTCCAGCACCACGTCCACGCCCAGCGCGCCCCAGGGCAGCTTGGACGGATCACGCTCGGCGCATACCTTGATGCGGTCGCCGTTGACGATCAGATCGCCGCCGTCCACCGAGACCTGGCCCGGGAACTTGCCGTGCGCAGTGTCGTACTGGGTGAGGTGCGCGTTGGTCTCGGCGTTGCCGAGGTCGTTGATCGCGACGATCTGGAACTCGTTCGTGCGACCGGCTTCGTACAGCGCGCGCAGAATATTGCGGCCAATGCGACCGTAACCGTTGATGGCGACCTTGATGGCCATGGGACAGCGTCCTCCGAAGGAATGATGGAGCAGCAAAACGGCGGCCCCGACGGACCGCCGAAACCCGCATTTTAGCCCGAACCGGGGGTGGCTCTCATCTGGGACTGGTTCGAGCCGCCTGGCGCAGGCAGGATCACGCTCCTGGCACCCATTCCCCCGAGAAACCCATGAGCGACGAGCAGTTGATCGAGCTGAGCCTGGAGCAGACAGGCGACTACGAGTTTCGCGTCCGCTTCGATGGCACCGCCATCCCGGATCTGGTGACCGACGAAACGGCCCCGCTGGGCGGCGAAGCGGGGCCTAATCCCTCGCGCTTGCTGGTGGCGGCCGTGGCGAACTGTCTCGCGGCGAGCTTGTTGTTCGCGTTGCGCAAGTTTAAGAACGCCCCGGGTCAGCTGGCGACGAAGGCGCGTGCCACGATGACGCGCAACGAACACGGTCGCTGGCGCGTTACGCATGTCGCCGTGGACTTGCAGTTGGCGGATGCAGCCTCCGCACTCGAACACATCGATCGTGCGCTGGCTCAGTTCGAGGATTTCTGCATCGTCACCGAGAGTGTGCGGCAAGGTATCGCGGTAGATGTCAGCGTGCGCGATGCCTCGGGCACCGTGGTGCATACCAGCAACGTCTGAATGTCATGACGCGTGTGGCACGATGCGGGGTTTCCAACCTCGGACGCTTCGCATGTCTCCGGTACGCCGCATCGCCACCGCTTTGTTCGTCGCCCTGACTATCGCGCCGGCTGCTCAGGCATGGGGGCCGCTTGGACACAGCGTGGTGGCCGAGCTCGCGCAGCGCCATCTGAGCCCTGCCGCTGAAGCGGAAGTGGCACATCTGCTCGCTCTAGATCACACGCAGTCGTTGGCCGACATCGCCAGCTGGCCGGACGAAATCCGCAATGATCCTGCGCAACAGGCGTTGTGGAAGGAAACGCGGCCGTTGCACTACATCGATTTTCGCGACCCGTCCTGCGTCTACGTGCCGCCGCGCGATTGCAAGGACGGCAAGTGCGTGGTCGCGGCTATCCCGCACTACATCGCCATCCTCAGCGACCGTAGCCAGTCGGATACGGCAAGGTTGCAGGCGCTCAAATTTCTTGTGCACTTCATCGGCGACATCCACCAGCCACTGCATGCCGGTTACCGCGACGACGTGGGTGGCAACACCTACCAGGTGCAATTCCAGGGGCAGGGCATGAACCTGCACCGCGTGTGGGACTCCGGTTTGCTCGGTACGCGCGGTCTGGATTGGAAAGCTTACGCAAAGATGCTCGACGCGGAAGGCTTCGCGCCGCTACCACCCCCCGTAGCTCCTTTGGACAACCCGGCTGCGCAATGGGCGGAAGAGTCGTGCCAGATCACGCACGACATTTATCCGTCAGGCCACAAGATCGATCAGGCCTATATCGATGCTGAGCTGCCCGTAGCTGATGGTCGGCTGCGCGACGCGGGGAGGCGGTTGGCGGAAGTACTCAATATCGCGCTGCAGAACGGCTAAGCACGAAATAAGGGTTGTCTTATTTCTGTTTTGGCCGTCTGGCCGTCCAGGGATGCATGTCGATGCAGCGCAGCATCGCAAGAGGTTGCCGAGTTCTAACGTAATTCTGTTAGGCTCTGTGGACGACTGCGATTACTGAAGCGATGACTACCGAAACTCATTCCCGCCGCACCAAGATTGTTGCCACCCTGGGTCCCGCGACCGACGCACCAGGCATGCTCGAACGAATCATCAGCGAAGGCGTGAATGTGGTGCGCCTCAACCTTTCCCATGGTCAGTCCGACGATCACCGCGCCAGGGCTGTCGCGGTGCGTAAGGCCGCAGAGAAGGTTGGGTGCGAGGTAGGCATCTTGGCGGACTTGCAGGGTCCGAAGATCCGCGTCGAGCGTTTCGCCAATGGTCCGGTTGAACTGCGCGATGGCGATTCGTTCGTGCTCGACTGCCGCGCGGATGCCCCTCCGGGCGACGCGAGCCGCGTCGGCGTGAGCTACCTCGGCTTGCCGAAGGATGTGAATGCGGGTGACGTACTGTTGCTTGACGACGGCCTGGTGGCGCTGACCGTGCTCGAAGTGGTCGGCGCCGAGGTACGTTGCCGGGTGCTGATCGGCGGACGTCTTTCCGATCGCAAGGGTTTGAATCGACAGGGTGGCGGCTTGTCTGTTGCCGCGCTGTCGGACAAGGACAAGGCCGATATTCGTCTGGCCGCCGAGATCGGCGCGGATTTTCTTGCAGTGTCCTTCGTGCGCTCGGGCGCCGATATGGATCAAGCGCGTCGTTTGCTGCACGAGGCCGGCGGCAAGGCGTCGCTGGTGGCGAAGATCGAACGCGCCGATGCGATTCCGGTACTCGGCGAAATCATCGATGCTTCCGATGTGGTGATGGTGGCGCGCGGCGACCTGGGTGTGGAAATCGGCGATGCCGAATTGCCGGGTCTGCAGAAAAAAATCATTCGTGAGGCCGTGCAGCGCAATCGCGCGGTCATCACCGCAACTCAGATGCTCCAGTCGATGGTGCGCTCGCCCATTCCTACTCGCGCCGAAGTGCTCGACGTGGCCAATGCGGTGATCGATGGCACCGATGCGGTGATGCTCTCGGAGGAATCGGCCGCAGGTGCGCATCCGGACAAGGCCGTCGCCGCGTTGCGCCGCATCTGCCTCGGTGCCGAACGTCAGTTCGAGCCGAAGGAAGACCTCGCCACGGCCGGGCACCGCCTCGATCGCACCGATCAGGCGATTGCACTGGCGGCGATGTTGCTGGCCAGCGAAGTGGGCGTACGCGCCATTGTCGCGCTGACCGAATCGGGTGCCACGGCGCAATGGCTGTCGCGCTACCGCAGTGCGGTGCCGATCTACGCACTCTCGCCGTTCGACGATGCGCGTCGCCGCATGCTGGTGCTGCGCGATGTGCAGCCGGTGAAATTCACGCACGACACCTTGAATCCGGCTGTCTCCGCGCGCGAGGCAGTGCGTCAGCTGTTTGCGATGGGCAAGCTCACCGAAGGCGATCGCGTGGTGCTGACCCACGGCGACCATATCGGCCGCGGTGGTGGCACCAACACGCTCAAGCTACTTTCGGTTGGCGCCGACGGCATGGTGGAGAGTCTGCGCGATCTTTGAGTTCTGCGAGCGGAAAGATGATTCGTCAGCGATAACGCGGGCGCAACGCAGAAACACGGTAAATTTGCTTTAATAAGCTCTCCACGCAAGGAGGTTGCCCCATGAGCAGGATTCCCCGCCGCTTTTGTCTAGGGCTATTCGCTTTGACGACGTCGATCGCCACCACAGCGGCGCTGGCGCAGCAAATGCGTATGGTTTCGCCTGAGAGCCTCAGTCACTACTGGATATTGCTGACCACGGATGTAGACGTGGATCTGCCCAACAGCGGTGTGAATCTCTACACACCTGGCTGCGTTGCCGTGACTTACATCATCGGGTCCGATGGCGTACCGCAGCAGGCCAAGGTCGCAAAGATGGTTCCGCCTAGCGACCTGGGTCCCGCCGCAGTCGGTATGGTTTCGCACTTTCGTTACGGGGCTTATACGGACCTGAGCAAGAAACCCACCAGCGGGCAGAAGGCTGCCAGTAGCAAGAGCCTGGACGTGCGGCAAGACACGGGGGATAACCGACAGCAAATGCCGGTTTCGACTTACTACGTCGTTCCCTTCAATACGCCCGATGACCCCGCCAAGCGCCAGGCAGTGACCGCTGCCTGCAAGCTTCCCGGCTATAGCTGACCCGCTTCGGCCCGGCCGGGGTCACCACCCCGGCCGGATGAGGCTATAATTCCGCGCTTCCGCCTCACCGCCCGCCAGGGCGGCACCTATCTTTGCGGCCGAATGCCGCCCAAGTTTTACGGAGTCGTCCCATGAGTATTGAAGATCTCGAGAGCATCGCCCTGGCGATGGTCGCGCCCGGTAAGGGCATCATCGCTATCGATGAGTCGACCAACACCATCAAGAAGCGCTTCGAGTCGGTCGGCATCGAAAACACCGAAGAGAACCGCCGCGCGTACCGTGAGCTGCTGCTCACCGCGCCGAATCTCTCCGATCACATTTCGGGCGCGATCCTGTACGACGAGACGATCCGTCAATCGACCAAGGACGGCGTGCCGTTCACCCAGGTCATGAAGAAGAACGGCATCATCCCGGGCATCAAGGTCGACAAGGGTCCCGTGCCGCTGGCCGGTTTCCCGGGCGACGTGGTGACCGAAGGTCTCGACGGTCTGCGCGACCGTCTGGCCGAATACGTCAAGCTCGGTGCACAGTTCGCCAAGTGGCGCGCCGTGATCAACATCAGCGAAGACAATCCCAGCTCCACCGCCATCGAAGCCAACTGCCATGCGCTGGCACGCTATGCCGCGTTGTGCCAGGAAGCCGGCATCGTGCCGATGGTCGAGCCGGAAGTGATCATGGACGGCGATCACAGCATCGAGATCAGCTACGAAGTGCACGAAGCCGTGCTGCGCAGCCTGTTCAATGCGCTGTATGAGCAGAACGTGCTGCTGGAAGGCACGATCCTGAAGGTCAGCATGGTCATTCCGGGCAAGGATTCGGACGAGCAGGCCAGCGTCGAAGAAGTCGCCGAAGCCACCGTGCGCGTGTTGAAGACCACCGTGCCGGCCACGCTGCCGGGCGTCGTGTTCCTCTCCGGTGGTCAGACCGATGAGCAGTCCACCGCGCACCTCAATGCGATGAATCGCATGGGCCCGCACCCGTGGCCGCTTTCCTTCTCCTACGGTCGCGCCATGCAGCAGTCTGCACTCAAGCTGTGGTCGAAGGACATGAAGGCCAACTACACCGAAGCGCAGAAGACCGTCTCCGCGCGTGCCAAGGACAATGGCCTCGCCGCATTGGGCCAGTGGAAAGGCTGATCGCTCGCCACAACGGGTCATGCAAATAAAAGAAAGGGCGCCTTGAAGGCGCCCTTTCTGTTTCAACATCGACGATGTTACGTCGGTACTACTACGCAACTGCAATCAGAAGCGATATTCCGCGGCGACCGTAACAGCGTTGGTCTGCAACTGCACGCCGTGGTTACCACCTCTGCTGGTGCCGTCGTAGTAGTTGTAGTTCACACCCACGCTCCAGTTCTGCGTGAGGTTGTAGCCCACGCCCACACCGGCGTAGTAACGGGTGCGATCGAAGCGTTGATACGACGGGTTGGCGCTATCGGTCAGGCCTTGGCCCTGGGCGTAGAAAGCACCGCCGCGCACTTCGCCGTACCAGTTCGGCGTGAAGTTGTAGCGCAGGTTCGCGCCGAGCGTCGGACCGTACAGCTTGGAGCGCAGCGAGGAATCGCCCGAAGCGCCACGGGCATCCACTTGGCCCAGGTACTGATAGCCGGCTTCCACGCCGATCGAGGTGTTGGGGTTGATGGCGAAGCGGTAGCCGCCCTTGAGGCCGCCAATGGCGTTGCCATTGTTGTTATAGGGTCCCTTGTTGATTTCGCCGTAACCGGCCTCTGCACCTACATACCAACCCTGCTGGGAGATCGAGGCGGGAGCGGTCTGGGCGAAAACGGCGGGTCCGGTAGCGAGGCCAGCGGCAGTCAGGGCAATAGCAAACAACGTCTTTTTCATGGGGAATTCCTTGATTCTTGTTTGTATCCGGGCCGGTGGCGCCTTGGGGAGAGGTAAAACCCCGGCCGGGCAACCGCTCGTTGTCGGTGCCTGCGCATTAGATGGGGAAGGCCCTGAAGCGTTTCAATACCGTCGGGTACAGTATTAAGCGCTAGTTAATGTCAACCCTTTGATCGGTAGGCGAATGTCGTACTTGCCCCCGGTTTGGGCGACAGCCGGATAACGATCGGCGACAATAGCGTCTTTATATTTATAAGCTGCCCCTCTGGAGACTTGCCTGATGACCACGCGTCGCGAACTCGCCAACGCCGTCCGCGCCTTAGCCATGGACGCTGTGGAGGCGGCCAACTCCGGCCACCCCGGCATGCCGATGGGGATGGCGGACATTGCCGAAGTGCTATGGAACGACTTCCTGCAGTTCAACCCCGGCAATCCGAAGTGGCCGAATCGCGATCGTTTCGTGCTCTCCAATGGCCACGGCTCGATGCTGCAGTACGCACTGCTGCACCTGACCGGTTTCGATCTGCCGATGGCCGAACTCAAGCGCTTCCGCCAGCTGCATTCCAAGACGCCGGGCCACCCGGAAGCCAGCGACACCCCAGGCGTGGAAACCACCACCGGTCCGCTAGGCCAGGGTCTCGCCAACTCGGTCGGCTTCGCTCTGGCGGAGAAGGTGCTGGCCGCTCACTTCAATCGCCCTGATCACACCATCGTCGACCATCACACCTACGTATTCGTCGGTGACGGCTGCCTGATGGAAGGTATCTCGCATGAAGTGGCTTCGCTCGCGGGTACCTGGAAGCTGGGCAAGCTGGTCGCGATCTACGACGACAACAACATTTCCATCGACGGTGAAGTGCAAGGCTGGTTCACCGACGACACCGCCAAACGTTTCGAAGCCTACGGCTGGAACGTGATCGGCGTGGTCGACGGTCACAATGCCGAAGCAGTGAAGAACGCATTGGCCCAGGCCACGGCGCAGAGCGAAAAGCCCACGCTGATCATCTGCAAAACCATCATCGGTTTCGGCGCTCCCCACAAGCAGGGCAAGGAAGAAGCGCACGGCGCAGCACTGGGCAAAGACGAAGTCGCCGCCGCACGCGACATGCTCGACTGGCGTTATCCGCCATTTGAAATTCCTGCCGAGATCTACGCCGGCTGGGATGCGAAGAAGGCAGGTGCGCTGCGCGAACAGAAGTGGAACGAGACCTTCGCCAAATACGAAGCGGCTTTCCCCGAACTCGCGGCCGAATTCCGCCGCCGCATCGCCGGCGAATTGCCGAAAGATTGGGCGAGCAAGTCGCAGGCTTACGTCGAAAAGATGCAGGCCGATGGTCCGGATGTCGCTTCGCGCAAAGCCTCGCAGATGACACTGGATGCGTTCGGTCCGCTGCTGCCGGAAATGGTCGGCGGTTCGGCCGACCTGGCCGGTTCCAACCTCACCATGTGGAAGGGCAGCAAGAACATCACCGGCCCCGGTGGCAACTACATTCACTACGGCGTGCGCGAATTCGGCATGACGGCGATCGCCAACGGTCTTGCGTTGCATGGCGGCCTCCTTCCGTATGACGGCACCTTCCTGGTGTTCTCCGACTACGCGCGCAACGCAGTGCGCATGGGTTGCCTGATTCCGGCGCACGTCATTCACGTCTACACGCACGATTCGATCGGTCTGGGCGAAGACGGTCCGACGCATCAGCCTATCGAGCATCTCGGCTCGCTGCGCCTGATTCCGAACAACCGTGTATGGCGTCCCTGCGATGCGGTGGAATCTGCGGTGTCGTGGAAAGTGGCGATCGAGCGCAAGGGCGCGCCGTCGTGCCTGATCTTCTCGCGTCAAACGCTGAAGCATCAGCAGCGCACGCCACAGCAGCTGGCGGACATTACGCGCGGCGCCTACGTGCTCTCCGATCCGGCGGATACCAAGTTCAAGGCGATCCTGATCGCCACCGGTTCGGAAGTGGAGTTGGCGATGGAAGCAGCACGCACGCTGGCGCAGCAGAATGTGCCCGTTCGCGTGGTGTCGATGCCCTGCACCGAAGTGTTCGACGCACAGCCGCTGGAATATCGCGAAGGCGTGCTGCCGGGCTGGTGCCGCGCGCGCGTGGCCGTCGAAGCGGCCAGCGTCGATTTCTGGGGCAAGTATGTGGGTCTGGATGGCGCGGTGGTCGGCATGACCACGTACGGTGCTTCCGCACCGGCGCCGAAGCTGTTTGAGAACTTCGGTTTCACGGTCGCCCATGTGGTCGACACCGTGAAGAAGGTGATCGGCTAAGCAAGACGTGGCGCGGTGCCATCCCGGTGACGCCGGGATGGCATTCGCTCAGAGACTGATCAGCGTCGTGAGTACGCCAAAGCTGATCGCCATCACGACAGCGACCGCTACGCAGGCGCTACCGAGGCGAATGCGGCGAGCATCGACGCGCGGAATCAGTCGCCATAAAGCGATGACCCCCACCAGCATCGACACCACTAGCGAAGCGCGGAACGTACTGCTGGCGAGCAGCGGACCGAACGGTGGATGCGCCACGCCAACGCGCGCGGCGGCCATCACGCTGATCAAAACGGTGAGCAGGCTCCACACCAGGCACGCGAAATAGGTGCGGTTGAATACCACCGCCGTGCGTTCGCTCCAGCGCAACACGATCCAGACAATCAGCGCGGGAAGAATGGCTACGACGCTGCTGCACAACACCCACCAGATGATGCTGCTGAGCAGCGTGAGCAAGCCCGTCATGTGGTTTCCTTGAAACCGATTCGGCGCAGCAGCTTATCCATCAACCAGGCCGGGCCGATCAGCAGATAGGCGAGGTCGGTAAAGAAGCTCGGGCGGCGTCCTTCGAACAGATGGCCGATGAACTGCCCGATCCACGCGACGACAAAGACGCCGACCGCAACCCAGCGCAATTGGCTAGGTCCCAGCTGCTGGAATGCGACATAGCTGATCAGCGCGAATAGCGCCAAGGCCAGCAAAAGCGCCGCGCCAAGTCGACGCGACTGCTTCCAGTACCAGGTAAACGCCAGCACGATCGCGAACACGGACCACGCACCCGGGCGCAGCAACGATGCCGGTACCGGAATCGTCCACAGCAACGCGATAACGCTCCACACGATCAGCGGCACGCAGATCCAGTGCAGCAGACGGTTAGTCGAGCTTTGGTGGTCGCGACTGTAGCTATCGAGCCAATCGCGCATGCTGCGTGTGTTGGAGTGCATCGTATTCACGTGCTCAGCTCAGCGTGATGCCGGCGAGGCGCTGCAGCGCTTCGGCGTACTTGGCAGCGGTGCCGGCGATGACCTCGGCGGGAACATGCGGGCCGGGCGCTTTCTTGTTCCAGTTCTGCGTTTCCAGGTAGTCGCGCACGAACTGCTTGTCGTAGCTGGGCGGGCTGATACCCATCTTGTACTGCTCGGCCGGCCAGAAGCGCGAGGAATCGGGGGTGAGCATTTCGTCCATCACGTACAACTTGCCGTGTTCGTCCGTGCCGAACTCGAACTTGGTGTCGGCGATGATGATGCCGCGCTCGGCGGCGAACGCGGCTGCCCACTTGTAGATGGCCAGCGTGGCGTCGCGCACCTGCTCTGCCAGATCCTTGCCGACCGCTGCGACGACGGCGTCGAAGCTAACGTTCTCATCGTGATCGCCCACGGCAGCCTTGGTCGACGGCGTGAAGATCGGTTCCGGCAATTGCTCGGCCTGACGCAGCCCTGCGGGAAGCTTGATGCCGCACAGCGAACCGGTGGCCTGGTAATCCTTCCAGCCCGAGCCGATCAGATAGCCACGCGCGATGGCTTCCACCGGCACCGGCTTCAATCGCTTGGTCACAACGGCGCGCTTGCTATAAAGCGCGAGATCGGTGCCCTTCGGCAGCACCTCGTCCAGCGGCGTGTGCAGCAGATGGTTGGGCACAATGTGCGCCGTCTTGCCGAACCAGAAGTTGGAAATCTGGGTGAGCATCTCGCCCTTGCCGGGAATCGGATCAGGCAGCACGACGTCGAATGCCGAGAGCCGGTCGGTGGCGACGATCAGTAACCGGTTGCCGGGCAGGGCGTGGACGTCGCGCACCTTGCCGCGATGGATCAGTTCCAGGCCAGGCAGGTTCGATTGCAACAGGGTGGTGGGCACGGTGCGCTCCGATGGGCCAAACGAGCGGGCTATTGTAAGCGACGCTGCTAGAATCGGCCGCTTTAGCCCTCACTCTCTGCTGATGCGAACCGTACTGATCGCGGCACTCGGTCTGATCTGTGCCCTGCCAGCGCTTGCCACCGATATGCCGCAGAAGCCGGTACGGCTCGGCCTGTGCGCTGCTTGCCACGGCGAAACCGGCATGGCGCAGATACCTGGCGCGCCGAATCTGGCGGGCCAGCGGCTGGATTACCTGCGCAAGGCACTGCAGGACTACCGCGACGGCAGCCGCAATGTGCCGCTGATGCGCGCGGCCATCGGCCCGGTCAGTGACGCCGATTTGGACCAGTTGGCACGCTGGTATAGCGCGCAAACACCGCAACCACAGGCTGCCGCACAACCATGAGCTACACCTATACCTTCTGGTTCGCCATGGCGGGCCTGTTGCTTGGTCATGGCATCGTCGGTGCCGGCGTGGGCGCGATCGTCGGCTTCGTGCTCGACAACCTGCGCTTCAGCCAACGCCGTAGCGCAACGCCCGAGGCCGGCGGCTATGTATCGCCGTTGTTCGCCTTGCTGGGAGCGATCGCCAAATCCGATGGCCGCGTGTCCGAAGCGGAAATCGCCGTTGCCGAACGCATGATGGGCCGCATGGGCCTGGATACCGCCATGCGCCAGCAGGCCATCAACGCCTTCAATGCAGGCAAGCAGCCCGAGTTCGATGTCAGTACGCCGATCAATGCGCTGCGTCAGTGGGCCGGCTTGCGTCGCGACCATGCTTTTCCACTGCTCGATGTCGTGATCGAAACCGTGCTGGCCGAGGGCAATCCTCCACCGGAAAAAATGGCGATCCTGCGCCAGCTCGCTTTCGCCCTGCGCGTCAGCGACATGGAGTTGATGGCTCTGATGGCGATGAAGGGCTTTGTCTGGCACACCGGTGCGCGTGGTCATGGCCCGGGGCAAGGCGGCTATGTTCCGCCACAACGCAACACCCAGGGGCCCGATCCGTATGCCGTACTAGGCATCGCACGCGATGCGGACGATCGCGCCATCAAGCGCGCCTATCGCAAGCTGATTTCCGAACATCATCCCGACCGACTGGGCGACCTGCCCGAAGAGATGCGCAAGCGCGCGGAGGCTCGCGCCAGCGACATCAATGCGGCGTACGAGCGGATCAAGGCGGAGCGGGGCTTCAAGTAGAATGGCCGCCTAGCAAATCCCAATGGCTTTTCGTCCAGGTGGGTCATGCGGAGAGTGGCAGCCGCTTTTCGCTTTCTCGCCACTCACTATTGCCCCCAAGGCTTCGTCATGAGCAAGCAGTCTCCGATCATCGCTCCCTCCATCCTCTCCGCCGATTTCGCGCGGCTGGGCGAGGACACCGCCAAGGTCTTGGCCGCGGGTGGCGACTGGGTGCACTACGACGTCATGGACAACCACTACGTACCCAATCTCACCATGGGGCCGATGGTGCTGAAGGCGCTGCGCGATTACGGCATTACCGCGCCGATCGACGTGCACCTGATGGTGAAGCCGGTGGATCGCATCGTGCCGGATTTCGCCAAGGCGGGCGCCAGCTGCATCAGCTTTCATCCGGAAGCGAGCGAGCATGTGGATCGCACCATCGGCTTGATCAAGGATGCCGGTTGCCAGGTTGGCCTGGTATTCAATCCGGCGACACCGCTGAACTGGCTCGACCACGTGCTCGACAAGCTGGACATGGTGTTGATCATGTCGGTGAATCCGGGTTTCGGCGGCCAGAAGTTCATCCCCGAAGCGCTGGAGAAGCTGCGCCTCGTGCGCCGTCGCATCGATGAGAGCGGCCGTGCGATCCGGCTCGAAGTGGATGGCGGCGTGACCGCCGACAATATCGGCCAGATCGCGGCGGCCGGCGCCGATACCTTCGTGGCCGGCTCGGCCATCTTCAACGCGCCGGACTATCAGGCCGTGATCAAGCGGATGCGCGAAACCATCGGCTAAGTCGCAAAAAGAAAAACCCGGCACAGGGGGAAATCTGTGCCGGGCTGGAGGGGCGTCGGAAAGACGCTAGAGGAGACACCATTGGCAGGAGTGGCCTGCACGTGGCTGAAGGACGGGAGGCTCGGCCGTCGTTTCAGCCCCGGCGAGTTCCACGGCAAAATGGATTACACGCCTGCCAAATATTCGGACAGGGTCTTCCCCGAATGGTTCCCGGCTGGGGCAAATAATTTCGACACCCCAAAAAAATCCCCTCCGGGGTCAAGGGAGGGGAAGGAACGCCGGGACAGGAACGACTCGGGAAACGGCTTGGTAATGCGGTTTATAAAGGCTGCCAGTCCGGATCCGGCTCGCCCGCTGGCGCGACCGGCAAGCATCCTTGCGGACCGGTCGCGCCGAGGCTTTCCACGGCAGCATCAACAAAGTGGCGGGATGGCATAGATGTCTCCTCAATGCAGGCTCAGCAAGAGGCCGAGCAGCAGGGAACCTAATGCCAGCACCACGCGCAGCGGCTCGAAAGTACGAAGTTCGGCATTGGGGTCGATGGAGGGGTCGGCGCGCATGGTGTGATGCTCGTGGTTGGCTTGGGGATATCAAACACCTCGCTAGGGCGCGGCAACCGACGCCTCAAGGGCGATCAGCCGACGGAATCTGGCGGAACGCGGGCAAACACGTTGTGCGGCTTGCGCAAGTGCGACCCACATAGCAACCTGCCCGACATCTTCAGGAGGAATCCCCCATGGGTCGCAACATCGCCATCGTCGAAGACGAACCGCTGATCCGCGCCAATTACGTAGAAGCCTTGAACCGCTTCGGCTACGACACACGCGGCTATGGTTCGCGCCAAGAGGCATCCAGTGCCTTTGCCGTGCGCCTACCGGAGCTGGTCATTATCGACATCGGCCTCGGCGACGAACCGGAGGGCGGCTTCGATCTCTGTCGCGAACTCCGCGCGAAGTCGGCCACATTGCCGATCATCTTCCTCACGGCGCGCGATTCAGATTTCGACGTGATTTCCGGCCTGCGCCTAGGCGCCGACGACTACCTCAGCAAAGACACCAGCCTGCATCAGCTGGCAGCGCGCATCGCCGCGCTGTTCCGGCGCATCGAATCGCTGAAGGCACCGACGTCCAGCGAAACCGTGATCGGACACGGACCATTGAAGCTCGAGTCCGAGCGCATGCGCATCACCTGGAACAACGCCGAAGTACCGCTCACCGTCACCGAATTCTGGATGGTGCACACCCTGGTGCGCTTCCCGGGTCACGTTAAAAACCGCGATCAGCTGATGCGCGAAGCCGAACTCGTCGTGGACGACGCCACCATCACCTCGCACATCAAGCGCATCCGCAAGAAGTTCATCGCTGTGGCGCCGGAGTTCGATGCGATCGAGACCGTGCATGGTGTGGGGTATCGGTGGCGTCCGTGACATGCGTACGCTGGATGCTTGCCGGCCTGCTGTTGTGTGCCGGTGTATCGATGGCTGCGGAGCAGGCCAATCCCGCCGTTGAGGCGCACGGTGCGTCCGATGCCAACGTGCCTGGTTGGACGATCAGCACGACAGCGCCGACCGGGTGGACAAAAGACTGCTGCACATACGCAAGCGCGATTGGTGTGAATTACGTGCTTTATCAGGGTGAGTGGACGGGCAAACCCAATCGAGTCATGGTGCTCAATGTATGGCCGTCCAAACTCCCGACGTTGGATGCCGAATTGCAAGACGATCGCAAGCACTATCTGCAACTCGATCCGGCCGGCAAAGTCGCATCGTTGCCCGTGAACAATCCGCATATGCCCTGTCGTGGCGTGCTGTATTCGGGCAGTGACCACACCGATGACGCGATCGTGTTCTGCGATCCCGGAAAGGTTGCCGGTATCCGATACAGTTGGTCGGTGGCCATTGGCGCAACGGATCCGATGCGTCAGCAGCTGCTCAAGTTATTCAAGGAAGTAGCGGAGCATTCCAGCTACGCCACCTTTGTTCCACCATCCCACTCGACTGGCAAACCCGCGGCGCATTAGGCTGCTTCACGGCTACGCTGGTTGGAACGTTGAAGCATGAGTCTGCGCCAAAAACTGCTGCTCGTCGCACTGTGTACCCTTGCACTGCCGGTGGCGGGATGGCTGTACGTGCGGCAGATGGAGACTCTGTTGCGCCAGGGGCAGGAGCAGGCGCTGACGGCTACGGCTACGGCGGTAGCGCGTAGCCTTGCCGTTACGGATGTGCCGCTGCCGCAATCGGGCACGGGCTGGTATGTGCAGCAGGCGCTGAACCCCATCACCGTTGATGGTTACGGCGACGACTGGGCGCCGATGACGCCGTGGAGCCAGCCGCTAGGTAAGCAGGGCAAGCTGCTGCTCGCCGAGGACGACAGTGGTTTCTATATGTACATCGACGTGCGCACGGCGCGCCGCACGCGCGCCGATGCCGGCGATGCCAACGCGCTTTCGTCTGATCACGTGGTACTGGATTTGATTCAGGGCGCGCAGCATCGCCGCTATCTTTTGGCGAGCGCGGCGCCGGGTGCGTTCACCGCGCAACTGCTCGATCCACCGGCTGGCGACTTGCCGGACCGGATAACCGGTCAATGGCAGGAGGACGGCAGCGGCTATCACGCGGAATTGCGTCTGCCATCCGGCCTTGGACTCAATGCGTTGGGTGTCGGCGTTTACACGGCCGCCAATGGCGGCGATCCCGTTGCTGCCGAGGTGCGCCCGCTCTGGCGTTACTCCACGAATGTTTCGCAGGAGCTGTCGCGGCTGGCGCCGGAAGACACGCGTGCGCGTCTGCTCACCCCCTCCGGTTGGTTGCTCGCTCAAAGCGGCAAGCTGACGACCTCCGGTTCCCAGCCGGGTTGGCTCTCTTCCGTGGTTTACCGCTCGCTGCTGGCCAATCCGCTGGAGGAAGCCGAGCCCTGGACGACCGATGTGCCGCGGCTGGATCTGCCGGAAGTGCAAAGCGCGCGCGACGGAACCTCCGCAACGGTCTGGCGCCAGGGCGAACAACGCGACAGTGTGGTGTTGGCGACGGCCGTTCCGGTGGAGCGCGATCAAACCGTGGTCGGTGTGCTTTTGCTGGAACAGGCTAGTCGCGCTGTGCCGCTGCTTGCCAATCGCGCGTTCCTGAGCCTGCTGCTCACCAGTTTCGGGGTGATGCTGGTTGCTGGCGCCATCTTGCTGTGGTTTGCCACACGCCTCAGTTTGCGCCTGGGTCGCTTGCGCGATGCGGTGGAGCGTGCGCAGCTCAACGATGGACGTCTGGATGGCCAGTGGATACAGGGCCATTTCCCGATGGCGCACGCCGAGGATGAAATCGGTGATCTGGCGCGCAGCTTCCAGAGCCTGTTCGAAGCTGTGGGTGGCTACACCGATTATCTGCGCACGCTGGCCTCCAAGCTTTCGCACGAGCTCAATACGCCGCTGGCGATTGTGAAATCCTCGCTCGACAATCTCGAACACGCCGAGCTTTCCGACGAAGCGCAGCCTTATCTGGCACGTGCGCGCGATGGCGTGGCGCGTCTAGGCACGCTGGTCCGTGCGATGAGCGAGGCAAGCCGGATGGAGCGGGCCATCGCCGCTGCCGAGCCGGAGGATGTGGACCTGGCCGACGTAGTGCGCGGTTGTGCAGAGGCTTATCGGCCCTTAGCTGGCACTCGTTCGCTTGAATGCGCGTTGCCTCACCAGCCGCTGCACATGCATGGCGCGCCGGAACTGATTGCGCAGGCGCTGGACAAATTGTTCGACAACGCGCTTTCGTTCACGCCCTCCGATGGCTGGCTACGCCTCAGCTTGCGCGCTATCGACGGCGGCGCCGAGATCGAGCTGGCGAATCAGGGGCCGCCATTGCCGGCAGCGATGCAGGGCCGCCTGTTCGATTCACTGGTGAGCCTGCGTGACAAGGCCACGCCGGGTGATGCGCCGCATCTCGGTCTGGGCCTGTACGTGGTGCGTCTGGTCGCCGAACGCCATGGCGGCGTTGCCTCCGCGCGCAACCTCGAAGACGGCAGCGGCGTGGCTTTCAGCCTTCGTCTGCACGGTATGCCACGGCAGCGCCTAGCGGGTTGAGCGTGTTCATCCCCTACAATGGCCGTTCCCCGTTCGGCCATCCGGAACCTTACGTGATTTCCCGCGACGAATTCGATGCGCTTGCCGCGCAAGGACATACCCGCATCCCGCTGGTGCGGGAGGTGTTTTCCGATCTGGATACGCCACTGTCGGTGTATCTCAAGCTGGCCGACGGCCCGTATACCTTCCTGTTCGAATCGGTGGAAGGCGGTGCGACCTGGGGGCGCTATTCGATCATCGGCTTGCCGGCCAAGCGCGTATATCGCCTGCGCGGGCACGAGCTGGAAGTGGAAGACGCGGGCGAGGTCGTCGAGCGCCGCCATCTGGACGATCCGCTCGCCGAAATCGAGAAACTTCGCCAGCACTATCACGTACCGCGCTTACCGCAGTTGCCGGCTTTCAGCGGCGGCCTGGTCGGTTACTTTGGCTTCGAGACCATCGGCTACATCGAGCCACGGCTGGCGCAATGGGATCGCGCGGACGAACTCGGCACGCCGGACGTGCTGTTGATGCTGGCCGAGGAGGTTGCCGTCTTCGACAACCTGAAAGGTCGCCTGTACCTCATCGTGCACGCCGATCCGGCGCAACCGCAGGCATATGCGCAAGCACAGCGCCGGCTCGATGCACTGACGTATCGTCTGCGCCAAAGCGGCGCCGCGTATCCGCAGCTCACGCAATCCACGGCGCTCGACGAAAGCGATTTCAAATCCTCCTTCACGCGTGAAGAATTCGAGGCGATGGTCGAGCGCGCAAAGGAATACATCCGCGCCGGTGATATTTTCCAGGTGGTGCCGTCACAGCGCCTGAGTGTAGGTTTCAACGCGCGACCGGTGGATGTGTACCGTGCGTTGCGCGCGATGAATCCTTCGCCGTACATGTATTTCGTCGACCTGGGCGATACGCAGATCGTCGGCTCGTCGCCGGAAATTCTCGCTCGCCTCAAGGACGGCAAAGTGGTGGTGCGCCCACTCGCCGGCACGCGCAAGCGCGGCGCCACCGACGAAGAGGACCAGGCGCTCGAAGCGGAACTGCTCGCCGATCCCAAGGAACGCGCTGAGCACGTGATGCTGATCGACCTGGGCCGCAACGACATCGGCCGCATCAGCGAAACGGGCAGTGTCGAAGTCAGCGAATCGTTCGCCGTTGAGCGTTACTCGCACGTGATGCACATCGTGTCGCAAGTGCAGGGCAGGGCGAAACCGGATCTCACCTACATGGACGTGCTCAAGGCGACCTTTCCCGCCGGCACCCTCAGCGGCGCGCCGAAGATTCGTGCGATCGAGATCATCCAGGAACTCGAGCCCTACAAACGCAACATCTACGCGGGCGCGATCGGCTGGATCGGCTGGTGGGGCGATGCGGACACCGCCATCGCCATTCGCACGGCGGTCATTCAAGGCGGCCGTCTGCATGTGCAGGCGGGTGCGGGCATCGTGTACGACTCCGATCCCGCATCGGAATGGGAAGAAACGATGAATAAGGGCCGCGCGCTGTTCCGTGCGGTCGCTCAAGCCGCCAAGGGATTGTGAGCCATGCCAAACGTCATTCGCTGTGCTCGCCATCTTGCTGTGTTGTCGATGTTGATCGTCGCGTCGTCGTTGTCGGCACGCCAATCATCGCAAGGCTGGCCCGATACGCCGTTTAGCCGCACGCAGGCGTTGGCCGAATTGCAGACGCTCAATGCGCAATTGCTCAGCCACCCGAGTGCGACGTTGACACTGGAGCAATGGTGCGGCGCGCATCACCTCGCGCCGGAAGCCAAGATCGTTGCGCAGCGCGTGCATGGTGCCGACAAGCCGTTACCTGATGGTGCGCGCGCCTTACTCGGCATCGGTCCGGAAGAACCGGTGCGCTACCGCCGGGTCGCCTTGAGCTGCGGCGATGCGGTGCTGTCGGATGCGGACAACTGGTACGTGCCTTCGCACCTGACGCCAGAGATGAATCGGCAACTCGATACGTCCGATGTGCCGTTCGGCAAAGTCGTTCAGCCGTTGCACTTCCGTCGCCAGACGCTTTCAGCGGATCTGCTGTGGTCGCCGTTGCCGGAAGGCTGGGACAGCGGCACCCCGTTGCCACCAACCAGCAACCAGCCGCTGGCGATTCCCGATCACGTGTTGCAGCATCGCGCGGTGCTGTACACCGGCGACAACCAGCCTTTCAGTCTTGTCATCGAAAGCTATACGCGGCAAGTACTGGCGCGACCGTAAACATGGGACGCGCGGCTATAGGGTTTTGAGGGCATAAGGAACGTCATGCAGCGTGGCGTGTTGTACGGGTTACTGGCTGGCGCGATGTGGGGCATGGTGTTTCTGGTGCCGCGCCTGCTGGGCGATTTTTCGCCTGTGCTGCTGAGCGCGGGACGTTACGTGATGTACGGCATCGTTTCCTCGCTGGCGTTGTTGCCGACGGCGCGCAGTGTGATGGCGCGACTCACGCGCGGTGATTTTTTTGCGCTGGTGCGCTTCGCGCTGGTGGGTAACCTGCTGTATTACGTGTTGCTCGGCTTTGCCGTGCATGAAGTTGGCGTAGCGGCAACGTCACTCATCATCGGTGTGTTACCTGTGTCCGTGACGTTGATCGGCCATGGCGATCATGGTTCGGTGCCATTGTCGCGACTGGCATGGCCGCTGTTGATGGTGTTGGCCGGTATCGCCTGCATCAATGCAGATGTATTTAGCGTGGGCAGCGGGCCACATGCCAGCGTCCTCAGTCGCTGCATCGGCATGGCCTGCGCGATGGGCGCCTTGGCTTGCTGGACATGGTACGCGGTGCAGAATGCGCGTTACCTGCGCCGCACCGCCCATTTCTCCGGCAATGAATGGGCCATGTTGTGGGGTGCCGTGACGGGCTTGCTTGGCTTGCTGTTATGGCTGTTTGTCCTATTACTGCCTGCGGGTTGGGTGCAGCAGGCCCTTCCTCCCGCACGCTGGCAAGTGTTCTGGTTGGTCAATCTGCTGCTGGCGATCGGCGCTTCCTGGCTGGGCAACGCCTTGTGGAACGCCGCTTCCCGCCGTTTGCCGCTGACCCTGGCCGGCCAGTTGCTGGTATTCGAGACGCTGTTCGCGCTGCTCTACGCCTTCATTTACGACCATCGCTGGCCGCGACCGCTGGAAATTGCGGCCATCGTGCTGCTGGTGGCCGGGGTGAGCTGGTCGGTGTGGCGGCATGCCGAACCGACCCCGGCGCCCGCCGTCTGAGTGCCTGTACCCATCGTCCACATCCACCGCGTTCGATGGATAATGGCTGCCCCGTATCGCATCCCTGCCGGAATCCCGCCCGTGCTCCTGATGATCGACAACTACGACAGCTTCACCTTCAACCTCGTGCAGTACCTGGGCGAGTTGGGACAGGAGGTGAAGGTGGTGCGCAACGATGCGCTCGATATCGCCGGCATCCGTGCGCTGCGGCCGTCGCACATCATGATTTCGCCCGGTCCGGGAACGCCGGACGACGCAGGCATTTCGCTGGATGTGCTCTCGCAGCTCGGTGGCGACATTCCCGTGTTCGGCGTGTGCCTCGGACATCAGGCCATCGGCCAGGCCTTCGGCGGCAAGGTGATTCGCGCCAAGCAGATCATGCATGGCAAGACCTCGCCGGTGCGCCATCGCGGGCAGGGCGTCTTTGCAGGATTACCCGATCCGTTCGAAGCCACGCGTTATCACTCGCTTGTCGTCGAGCAATCCTCGCTGCCCGATTGCCTTGAAGTCACGGCGTGGACCGAGAACGCGGACGGTTCGATCGACGAGATCATGGGCTTGCGTCACAAGACGTTGGCCGTCGAAGGCGTGCAGTTTCATCCGGAGTCGATCCTGACCCAGCACGGTCACGATCTGCTGCGCAATTTCCTCGGCTTGCCGAAGAAAAAGCTCGCGGCATGACCGGACGCTCCATCACCATCACGCCGCAGGAAGCGCTACAGCGCACGATCGAGCATCGCGAGATCTTCCACGACGAGATGATCGCGCTGATGCGGCAGATCATGAACGGAGAAGTGAGTCCGTTGATGACGGCTGCCATCATCACTGGCCTGCGCGTGAAGAAGGAAACCGTCGGTGAAATCACCGGCGCGGCGCGCGTGATGCGCGAGCTGTCGGGCAAGGTCGACGCGCCGCCGCATCCGCACTTCATCGATATCGTGGGTACCGGTGGCGACGGCGCTTCCAGTTTCAACATTTCCACCGCCTCGATGTTCGTGGCCGCGGCCGCGGGTGCGCGTGTCGCCAAGCACGGCGGACGCAGTGTGTCGTCCAAGTCCGGTAGCGCGGATGTGCTCGAAGCGCTCGGCGCGCGGATCGATCTGTCCCCGGCGCAAGTCGCGCAATGCATGGCCGAAACCGACATCGGCTTTATGTACGCGCCCAATCACCATCCGGCCATGAAAGTGGTCGCGCCGGTGCGCAAGGAAATGGGTGTGCGCACGCTGTTCAACATTCTTGGGCCGCTCACCAATCCGGCGGGTGCGCCGAACATCCTGATGGGCGTGTTCCACCCCGATCTGGTCGGCATCCAGGTGCGCGTGCTGCAGGCGCTGGGCGCGCAGCGCGCCATGGTGGTGTGGGGCCGCGACGGCATCGACGAAATTTCGCTGGGCGCCGCCACCCTGGTGGGCGAGCTGCGCAACGGCGAAGTGCATGAATACGAAATCGAGCCTGAGGACTACGCCCTGGCCATGGCGTCCAGCCGGAACCTGCGGGTGGAAAGCGTCGACGCCTCGAAAGCGATGCTGCTGGAGGCGCTGGAGGACCGGCACGGCGTACCCCACGACATCGTCTGCCTGAACGCCGGCGCCGCGCTGTATACCTCGGGTCTGGCCAGCTCTGTCGCCAGCGGTATCGAGTTGGCCCGTGCCACCATCGCCAGCGGCGCCGCCCGTGCCAAAATGGACGCATTCGTAGCAACCACGCAGCGACTTGCCGATACTATCGGTAGTTCCAGTCGCTAAGCCCCACGGTTTCGTTTTTTACCAGCGCCGATCGCACGCCCATGACTGACATTCTTCAACGCATCCTTGCCCGCAAGGCGGAAGAGCTCGCCGAGCGCAGCACGAAATTGCCGCTGAAAGAGTTGTCGGCGCGCGTGGCCGACATGCCCGACACCCGCGGCTTCGCCGCCGCGATCGAGGCGAAGATCGCAGAAGGTCTTCCGGCCGTGATCGCCGAGGTGAAGAAAGCCAGCCCCAGCAAAGGCGTGATCCGCACCGAGTTCGATCCGGCCGCGATTGCCCGCAGCTACGAAGTGGGTGGCGCGGCTTGCCTGTCGGTGCTCACGGACAAAGATTTTTTTCAGGGTTGCGAAGATTTCCTGCTGCAGGCACGCGCGGCGTGCTCGCTGCCGGTGTTGCGCAAGGATTTCGTGATCGATCCCTATCAGGTGTACGAGGCGCGCGCGATCGGCGCCGACTGCATCCTGCTGATCGTCGCTGCGCTCGGCGATGCCGCCTTGCTCGAGCTGTCCTTGCTCGCCGCGGACTTGGATCTGGACGTGCTGTGCGAAGTGCACGACGCCGAGGAACTGGAACGCGCGCAAGCCGTGCCCGTGCCGCTGATCGGTGTGAACAACCGCAACCTGCGCACCTTCGAGACCTCGCTCGACACTACGCTCGAACTGCAACACTTGATGGAATACGACCGTGTACTGGTGGCCGAATCAGGCATCCACACACCTGCCGATGTGGCACGTCTGCGCGATGCGGGCATCAACGCCTTCCTGGTCGGCGAAGCATTCATGCGCGCCGCCGATCCGGGCTTGGAGCTGAAGCGATTGTTCGGCACGCACTGAATGAGTACAGGGGAAATGACTGACGTGCCGGATACTGCCGGTAGCGATGCCAGCGCGTCGCGTACGGTGCTGTTCGATTTCGATGGCGTGCTGTTTCACGGCGATTCGTTCGCCATGTTCATGCGCGACCGCTACCGGCAGTCGCTGCTGAGTAAAGTGCTCGCGGTACTGACGATGCCCTGGTGGCTCCTTTGCCTGGTGTTCTGGCGATGGTGGGCGGCTCGTACGCTGGTGCACGTGGCGTTATTCGGTATGGGGCAGGAACGCTATCGGCGCCTCGTCGACGCATTTGCTGATCAGGTGGTACGTCGTAAAGGTCAGTTTTGCCGCGACGGTTTGCTTGCTCTACGCCGGCACGTCGCGGAAGGGGATGAAGTGATCGTCGTGACAGGATGCGAGCAAGCGCTGGCCACGCGTTTGCTGTCGCAGCTCGGCTTGCCCGAAGTCGGCGTTATCGGCTCGCAGTTCAAGCCGGGATGGTTCGGCATGCGATGGAAAGTGCACAACGTGGGACGTCGCAAGGTGCAAAGCCTTGCTGCGAAGGGCGTGAAAAGCTGGCGCGTCGCCTACGGCGATTCCATGCTCGATATGCAGATGCTCAAGCAGGCGCATCAGCCGGTGTTGGTTAACGGCACCCCCAAACTGTGTAAGCGGATGGAGAAGGCGCTGGGTCGTTCGGTGACGCGGGTCGCCTGGTATTGATTTCCCTCTGGTGGGCACTTGCAGGCCAGGTTCGGCCGAGATACGTTAGCACTTACGTATCTGTTCGGCGAGACAAGTCATGTACCTGGAATCATTGGGAAAATTGGCCATCGGAAGCCGCCTCAAGGCGCTTAGCGATCACTTTTATGGCGCCGCAGACGAGGTCTATCAGGCACGCGGCGCACGCATCGAATCGCGCTGGCTGCCGGTGCTGCGCTATCTATGGGATGTCGGCCCCCGCTCGGTGACGGAGGTGGCCGATGCGATCGGCCAAACCCACTCCGCCGTCAGCCAGCTCACTGACAAGCTGGTTCGCGCGGGCATGGTGCGGCGCCGGCGCGATCCGGCGGATGGCCGTCGCAGCGTGCTGACTCTGACGGACAAGGCGCACAGTTCATTGTCCGAGCTGGGGCCCATCTGGTGCGCGGTGCGCCAGGGTGTCACGGCTTCGCTGGGCGAACATGCAACGCAATTGCTGGATGCCATCG
Organism: Dyella lipolytica; assembly: GCF_030160075.1. GTDB lineage: Bacteria > Pseudomonadota > Gammaproteobacteria > Xanthomonadales > Rhodanobacteraceae > Dyella_B > Dyella_B lipolytica. The sequence continues at coordinate 336,038 of NZ_BSNQ01000009.1, read as the reverse complement.
CGGCTTGCGAGCGTGCGTTGCAGGAGCGGCCGGTGGCCGAGGCCATCTTGGCCGAACATACCGCGCTGATCGCCAAGCCGCTGGAAATCGTGCCGTATGCGCCAGAGCTGCGTGAGCATTTCTATCGCTTGAACGCACAGTGGCTGGAACGCTACTTCCGCATCGAGGATATCGATCGCGTCGTGCTGAATGACCCCGAGCGTTACATCCTGCAACCCGGCGGCGCCATTTTCTTCGCGCGCTTGGGCAAGGAGATCATCGGCACCTGCGCTTTGTTGCAGGAGTCGCCCGGCGTGTTCGAGCTGACCAAGATGAGCGTGGACGAAACCTTTCGGGGGTTAGGCGCGGGCCGGCGCCTGCTCGATGCTGCCATCGCCGAATACCATCGGCGCGAGGGCACGCAGCTGTTTCTGGAGTCCAACAGCATCCTGAAGACAGCGCTTCGCATGTACGAGCAGGCCGGATTCCGACTGCAGCCGACGATCCGCCCGGGCTCGCATTACGAGCGGGCGGATGTCTACATGATTTACGAACCCGGTCGCACGTAACTCCCTCTCCCCTTCGGGGAGAGGGTTGGGGTGAGGGGCCAATCTTGCCGAGTGGTTACAGGTAAGAGCGTGGCTCTTAATTAAGACTGAGGCGAGCGTGTCCCCTCACCTCAGTCCTCTCCCCGGAGGGGAGAGGAGGCGGAGCATTAGCGGGTGCCGCGCACCACGATGGTCTTGCCGGAGACCTCGATCATGCCTTGCTCTTCCAACTGCTTGAGCACGCGGCCGACCATCTCGCGCGAGCAACCGACGATGCGGCTCACTTCCTGGCGCGAAATGCGGATCTGGGTGCCGGCGGGATGGCTCATCGCATCCGGCTCCTGGCAAAGATCCAGCAGCGTGCGCGAGATGCGGTTGGTCACATCCATAAAGGCCATCCGGCTCACCTGGCGCGAGGTGCGCAGGAGGCGGTGGGTGAGCTGGGAACCGATGGCGAACAGGATCTTCGGGCATTCGTCGCGCAGCGGGCCTTCCATCAGCTGGAACAGGCGCTCGTAGCTGATCTCGGCCATTTCGCAGGGTGTGCGGGTGCGCACCATGGATTCGCGCTGGGCCTGCTCCACGAACAGCCCCATCTCGCCGATGAACTGGCCGCGGCTGATATAGGCCAGGATCAGTTCTCGGCCCTGTTCGTCCTCGGTGCAGACGGCCAGCGAGCCTTCCATGACGTAATAAAGGGTATTGGCGGGGTCGCCGGGACGGATGATGGCCGTCTTGCCGGGGTAGCGGCGGCGATGGCAGAGACCGAGGAAGCGCTCCATGGCGGCGGGGTCAGGCGCGAAGCCGAGTGGAGCCTGTGACTTTTCGAAAGCTTGTTGTAATTGATATTTCAGCTGCACCACAGAATTTTTCCCCAAGCTAAGTTGTCCTAAGGGCCGTCCCATCCCGCGACCATATCATGTGCGTCCCTGGCAACTTTCGCATTATGGCAAAGTCGATGAAAACCCCGTAGGTTCTGTTTTCCATCGATATGCCGCATACTTCGCAGTCTTCCGGATGGTGGCAGCTGCCATCGTCCGTACACAAGAGGCGTGCAGGATAAGGGTCCAGCATGCCTGTCCAATCCAGCGGGGACCCTTGTAGCTAACCCGCCTCACCTGTCGGCCGTGACCCGGCCATGGAGTGTCGCCGTGGTGAAACCCCTTCCCCGTCTGCGCCTGCAGGGTTTCAACAACCTGACCAAGGCCCTGAGCTTCAACATTTACGATATCTGCTATGCAGTGTCGGAAGACCAGCGCCAGCGCTATATCGAGTACATCGACGAGCAGTATGACGCCGATCGTCTCACTCAGATCCTCACCGACGTGGCCGAGATCATCGGCGCGAACATCCTCAACGTGGCCCGCCAGGACTACGACCCGCAGGGTGCCTCGGTCACCATCCTCATCTCCGAGGAACCGGTGCTGGAGAAGCTGGGCCGCGACACCATCTCCGGTGCCGTGGTGGCGCATATGGACAAGAGCCATATCACCGTCCACACCTACCCGGAAACGCACCCGCACAACGGCATCGCGACCTTCCGCGCGGACATCGATGTTGCCACCTGCGGCGTGATTTCTCCGTTGAAGGCCCTGAACTACCTGATCGACAGTTTCGAGTCCGACATCGTGGTGTGCGACTACCGCGTGCGCGGCTTCACCCGCGACGTGAAGGGCAAGAAGCACTTCATCGATCACAAGATCAACTCGGTGCAGGATTACCTGGCGCGCCACATCCGCCAGAAGTACGAGATGTTCGATGTGAACGTGTATCAGGAAAACATCTTCCACACGAAGATGCACATCAAAGACTTCGACCTCGACACCTACCTGTTCGAGGCGCACGCGGACGATCTTTCGTTCAAGGAACGCCAGCGCATCGAATCGCTGCTGCGTCGTGAAATCGAAGAACTGTTCCACGGCCGCAACCTGATGTGATCCAAAAGAAACCCGCCGAAAGGCGGGTTTCTTTTTACTTCCTCTCCCCTTCGGGGAGAGGACTGAGGTGAGGGGCGATCTTGCGATAGAACTGCATCGGAGCACGCTTCGAAAGATGGAGCTGCGCAAGATTGGCCCCTCACCCAACCCTCTCCCCGTAGGGGAGAGGGCTAAGCATTTGGCCTAGACCCGATATGCGATGGTCTTCATCACCATCGAACTCACATGCATCAACTGCGGTATCGGAAACGGCAACGCGATACCGCCGCGCTGCTGCGCATTCTCCGCGTGCTGCACTTCCTCAGCCTGCATCTGCTGCAGCACCGCGCGCGAACGCTCGTCTTGCGCCGGCAGTTTGTCGAGATGTTCGGCCAGATGAGCTTCCACCTGCTTTTCCGTTTCCACCACAAAACCAAGGCTGACCGGATCGCCGGCCAACGCAGCGATGGCGCCGATGGCGTAGCTGCCGGCATACCACAGTGCATTGAGCCGGCTGGGGTGACTGTCCAGTTCGCGTAAACGTTCCGCGCACCAAGCAAGGTGATCCGTTTCTTCGGCGGCAGCATGTTGCAGATGGGCGCGGTTTTCTTCCTTGCGCGCGAGCGCTGCCTGACCGTCGTACAAGGCCTGCGCGCAAACCTCGCCCGTGTGATTGACGCGCATCAGGCCAGCGGCATGGTGACGTTCGGCATCATCCATCTCGGCGTCAGCGATGCCGTGTGCAGGCGATGCACGGTTGGCCTCCGGCGCACCGGCTACGGTTTCGAGGGCGCGTTCGATGCCGGCAAGCAGACGATCGAGTGGAGAAAGTGTGCGCGCGTTCATGACAGTGCTCATCAAGATTCCCATTGTTGCGCCAGCAGGGTCAGCGGATGCATGGTCGGTAACGTCGAAACCTGCTCGGCGAGTCCGGCGGCGAGATGAAGTCGGCAACCGATATTGGACGACAGAAGCAGTTGCACATCCAGCGTATTGACGTGAGACAGCATGTCATCGCGCAGGCGTCGGGCACGCTCGGGAAATTGCAGGACGTGACTGCCGGCCGCACCGCAACAGTAGGGCGGGGCGGGCAGGCGTTGCAGCTCAAGATCAGGGATGCGTTGCAGCAGCTGCATCAGCGCGGCATCGCTGCGAGCGACGTTCGCCTGCGTGCAGGGCACATGCAAGGCGGCCCGACGTGGCAGCGGGCGGAATCGCAGCGATTCGATGCGCTCGGTCAATAAGCGGTAAGGGTCATCCACCCGCACATCCGGCAGCGCGCGGCGCAACGCGCTAAGGCAACCGGGAGTCACCGTCACCAGCCGCTCGGCGCGCAGGGAAGCCCACGCTTGCTGCACGCGCGCGGCCGATTTCTCGGCATCGGCCGCCGCACCGTCATGCAGATCGAGCGCCCCGCAGCAGAAAGCGGGCATGCGCACCACGCGATAACCGGCGGCACTCAGCAGGATTTCTGCGGCACGTTCGGCCTCGGCATCTTGAACACTCGCCGCGCAGCCGGGAAACAAGGCGACGGTGTCGCTTTGGCTTGACGACTCCGCCTTGGGCGAAGCGGGAAGTGGCGATGACGGCTGGCTACTCCCAAGCAGCGACAAGGCCATCCTCCAGGGAGAATCGCCCCGGGTGCCGAAAATGGCTGGAAGCCAGCTGGCCGCTCCAGTCCAGTGGGCCACCCGCTGCAGCCAACGATTCAGCTTCGGTCGTTTGACCAGCCCCAGCAAAAGCCGGGGTCGCGCTGGCGCAGGCCCGAGCAGGGCGCGCGTTTCCACCAGTAATTCCTCATACTGCACGCCTGCGGGGCAAACGCGCTGGCAATTCAGGCAGCCCAGGCAGTGATCCAGGGGCTCGCGCAGCGCCGGAGAGGGCGAAACCTGACCCCGCGCCAGCGCCGCGGCGATGGCGATGCGCCCGCGTGGCGATTCAGCTTCGTTGCCGTCCAGGGCATAGGTGGGGCAGACCGGCAGGCACAGGCCGCATTGCACACACTGGTCGGCCAGCACGGCAATGCGATGGTGGGGCTTCTCAGAAGGCATGCCGTTCATGCTATCATTCGCAGCTCGCAGCCCGTTGTTGGGCTTGCGCGATGGATGAAAGCTTCGCTATCATCTCGCGCCTTTGTTCCATCGATTCCGCTTACCGTCCTTGTGGCGGCAGACAGGTATTCCGAAATGAAAACGTTCAGCGCCAAGCCGGAAAGCGTCAAGCGCGACTGGTACGTGGTTGATGCCACGGACAAGACCCTCGGTCGTCTCTCGACTGAGATCGCGCGTCGCCTCCGCGGCAAGCACAAGCCCGAATTCACCCCGCACGTCGACACCGGCGACTACATCGTCGTGATCAACGCGCAGAAGGTGGCTGTCACCGGCGCCAAGCTGGACGACAAGATGTACCACCGCTTCACCGGTTACGTCGGTAACCTCAAGACCATGAGCCTGAAAGATCTCCTGGCGACCCATCCCGAGCGCGTGATCGAGATCGCCGTGAAGGGCATGCTGCCGAAGAACCCGCTGGGTCGCGCCATGTACCGCAAGCTCAAGGTATACGGTGGCACCGAACATCCGCATACCGCACAGCAGCCGCAGGCGCTGGAAATCTAAGGAAGCATCATGGCGATTCAGCAAAATTACGGCACCGGCCGCCGCAAGACCTCCGCCGCTCGCGTGTTCCTGCGCAAGGGCAACGGCGCGATCGAAGTGAACGGCAAGACCCTCGAGCAGTTCTTCGGTCGCGAGACCTCGCGCATGATCGTGCGCCAGCCGCTCGAACTGACCCAGAGCGTCGACAAGTTCGACATCAAGGTGACGGTCGCCGGCGGTGGCATCACCGGCCAGGCTGGTGCGATCCGCCTCGGTATCGCCCGCGCCCTGATCGAATACGACGAAAGCTTGAAGTCCCCGCTGCGCAAGGCTGGTTTCGTGACCCGCGACGCCCGTGAAGTCGAGCGTAAGAAGGTCGGTCTGCACAAGGCACGTCGCGCTACCCAGTTCTCGAAGCGCTAATCCTCGCAAGAGGCAGCGATTCGGCCGTCCGGCGCACCAAGTCAGAGCGCGCCGCTCGGTACGACATTGGGAGATCGTCTAACGGTAGGACAACGGACTCTGACTCCGTTTATCTAGGTTCGAATCCTAGTCTCCCAGCCATACGCAAAAAGCCCGCCGGAAGGCGGGCTTTTTGCGTATGGCTGGGAGACTTTCGGACTCGAACCTTCCGTTCGACAAATTCGTCTGGAACGAATTTGGACAGCGCGAATGCGCTGGCCCCGGAGCGCGTAGCGCGGAGGGGTGAGCCCCATGGATGGGGCGAACAATCCTAGTCTCCCATCCAATAAACCGTGCGAAGCACACCACGCTATGCTTTAAGCACTAGCGGTGGCAATTATTCGAAAAAGGTCCCTGACGCCCTTTTTTCTGCTCCCCAGAAATTGTCCGACACATACCAACACGCAAATTTTCCGAACAATCAGTCGAATCCAGTTCCATCCATTCGTTGTGACAATGAAGGCCGACAATCAACCCGCCTGAAACTGATTTACGGGAGTAAGACATGCCGCAATATCTGGTTGCAATTCATCACCCCGAAAACTACGACCCCTCCCTCGAAGGCGAGGCGATGATGCGCGACATCGACGCGCTCAACGAAGAGATGGCCGCCGCGGGCGCCAGGTTCTTCGCCGGCGGCTTGGAGTCAGCCGATAAGGCGAAATCGTTGCGTAAGCAGTCCGGCGGCAAAGTGGTCGTTACCGATGGCCCGTACATCGAGTCCAAGGAGCACATTGGCGGTTTCTGGATACTGGAAGCCGCCGATATGGATGAGGCGCTGGCGTGGGGGAGCAAGGCCGTCGTCGCCTGCCGTGCACCCGTCGAGGTGCGTGCGTTTCTTGGCTACAGCTAAGGGGCGAATGTAAGTCGAAATCGCTGCAGCTTCATTCAATGAGTTTGCTCGATAGATTTAGAACGACATGCCACAGGCTTTTTTTGCTCGTCATCCCGGCGAAGGCCGGGATCCAGTGAAATAAGCGTGCGCAGCACACTGAATAGCTTTTCAGTTGTTGAGTGCTTCGCACCATTATTTGAACTGGATCCCGGCATGCGCCGGGATGACGAGCAAAAACGTGGGGACACCTCGAGCGCTGCCCCTTTTCTGCTTATCTCAGGTTCTGCAAAGGTCCAGCGACCTTGTAGGCATTGATGACGATGCCCGTTGGCGACGTGTGCGAACTTTCCAGCGCGAATGCTCGCGGCGGAGTTCCCTCTGCAAAAAGGCGCTTTCCTTTGCCCAGCAGGACAGGATTGACCAGCAGAATCATCTCATCCGCCAGCCCATGCTCGATCAGTGCCGACGTTAGCGTCGAGCTTCCCGCGAGGATCAGGTCCGGACCGTCCTTCGCCTTGATGCGACGAACGCTGTCCACGAGATCCGGTCCAACACCCACGAACGGTCCCCATGCCAGGCTCTCTGGCCTATGGGTTACGACATATTTCGTCGCCGCATTCAGGCGGTCCGCCATCGGACTCTTCGGTGCCTTCGGCCAGAAACCCGACCACAGATCGTAGGTTCGGCGGCCAATCAACACATCGAAGGTCTCGCCATAAATCGCGAGTACTTTCTCTAACCCCGCAGGCGAGCGATACGGCGCGGTCCAATCGCCGTAGGGGAAGTCGCTGTCGCCCAGACCGTTGGAAACCTCGATGACGCCGTCCAGCGAGATATGTTCGATGATTTTGAGCTTGCGCATGCTGGGTCTCCTCAAGTGTGTGTCGCTGCGTCAGTCGGGTTGGTTGTCTTGTGCGTCACTATGACAACGAACGGCGAGACCAGACTTCGACACGTTGTCCAGGAAAATTTCCAAAAGGGATCAGAGCCTCAGGTATCCCCACGTTCTGCCATCGAAAATCGAGAACAAGTCATGGGGATAGATTTAGAACGACATACCACATGCTTTTTTGCTCGTCATCCCGGCGAAGGCCGGGATCCAGTGAAAAAAGCGTGCGCAGCACACTGAATAGCTTTTCAGTGGTTGAGTGCTTCGCACCGTTATTCGAACTGGATCCCGGCCTGCGCCGGGATGACGAGCAAAATCGTGGGGAAACCTCAGACTCTGACCCCCTTTTCGCTCTTAGCAGGCGAGTAACTTGGAAAAGACATGGGCGTCACAAGCCCGGGCGCAGATTTAGCGGAATTCGCGGGCGCAATGCCACGAGTGGTGAGCGTCATCAAAGGAACCGGGGGCTTATGAAGCAGGAAACGACGCGTCTGTCGTCTTAGACACGTTTCAACGTGGGTATTTGTTCAATGCGCGATCTCCACGCGTGTCGCAGAGGTCATGTCTGGACGTGATCGCATCGCACACGATGCGAGGTACGGCGGATGCGACGAACGCATTTTTCTTTACGCAAGTCCATTCATTAAAGGAGTGATGCTATGGCTTTCAAGATACTCAGTTGCGATGGCGGTGGAATCCGTGGGTTGATCACCGCGCTGCTCATCCAGGACCTCGATACAAAGTTTGGGATCGTCGCCAATGCCGACGGCTTCGTTGGAACCTCCACAGGCGGTTTGTTAGCACTGGGACTGTCGACCGGCGTGCCCATCGGGACCATTGTGGACGTCTATTTGAACCAAGGTTCGACGGTATTTACGCCGAACGGATGGCTTTTGGACGACAAGCACAAAGAAAGGCCGTTGGGCGCGTCTGCGACCGACTTGTCCAGCGGACCGGGCTATTTCAGCTGCGCGTATGTCGCCAGTGGTTTGAAGCAGATCGCCCAGCAGTTGGTGGGCAATGCGCTAATGTCGTCGGCAAAAAAATTTGTAGCAGTCAATTCTGCGCAACTGTGGGATAGCGCCAGTCGCAGCTGGATTCCTTGCACGATTTCCAATGGCCCCAGCAACGCCTATCGCAATATCACCATGGTCGATGCAGCACTCGCCACATCCGCTGCGCCCACCTACTTCCCACCGCACCGCGTGATGGGCGCAGGCTACGACTACGGTTTCTTTGCCGATGGGGGAGTCTTTGCCAACAACCCGTCGATGACGGCGGTGACAGAGCTGCTGTATCAGAAAATCGTGCCCAATTTGGCCAGCCTGCGCATGCTATCGCTGGGCACCGGCGATAGCCCCCAGGGCATTCCGCCTTCCGCCATCGGCGATCCATTGAATTGGGGGGTGACCAGCTGGCTCTATCCGTGGAGTAGTGGCGCCAATGGGGTCGTCCCTGCGATGGCCCTCCTTAATCTGACCATGGATGCCACGGCGGAACTGGCTGCGGTCCAGACCGGCCAAGTGTTGGGTGGTGCTTATCAGCGCGGCAACGTTCCCCTCAATAAACCTTACCCGCTGGACAACTGGCAGGATGTAGACGTGCTGGTCCAGGCGACGAGCAAATACATGAATACGCCGACATGGCAGAGCGTGCGCAATTGGGTGAAACAGAACTGGCAGTGAGCTGTTGTGGCAAAACGGCGCGGATACACGACACCGCAGAGCTCAGTGCCAACGTGCAGTGAGCTCATGCATCCAGCTCGGTAAGTCGAATCACTGCCGGCCAGGGCAACACATCATGAGGATATTCCCATGCCTAACGAAGTCAGATCCCTGCGCGATTTCATGCTGACAATGATTGAACTGCTCGACATGCTCGATCGTTGTCAGGAAGTTCTGTTTCGAGCAAGTTTCAGAAGGCATCTTGCATCTGTTCTTCATGATGCAATGAAGCGTATCGAGGAGTTGTCCGGTCGCGAGGAAATTCGCTCGCCCGAAGGATTTGAAAGCATGTATTTGGCTGGACTTACCGGCGATCATCTTGCCATCAAGCTAGATTCGTTTGAATCTTCCTTGCTGTCGTTCCGCGATACAGCCAGTGACGATCGGCTTGAAGAAGTCTTGTCCAAGGGCAGTACGATTCTTGGGAGTTTGGCAGGTGCTATTCCTGGGTTTGGTTCATTTGCACAGGAATTGATCGACTTCTTGCTCAAAGAGTTGCGGAGAAGGCTATTCGGACGCCGCTATCGATGACGTGGAAAAAGGACTCTGACTCCTTTTTCCACGAAATGTTGACTCTTTGTTCTTGGGCCAGAACGACGTCGATCAGAACTTGAGCCGGACTCCAGTGCCGATGCCAGTCGTCTCAGCACGCAAGCTGGGGCCACCACCATTGCCTTGTGTGTCAAAAAGAGTATGGCTCCAACCACCTCTACCCAATTGGTAGTCGTAGGCGAAATAGATATCGGTCTGCTTGTCCAGGTGATACATCAGGCTCACCGTCGCATTGATGCGGCTGCCGTTGACGGTCTTCGTGCTGTTCGCAGTTGAAATAAAGAACGGTAGAACGACAAGGTTGTTGCCAGCATAAAGAGCGCTGTTATGCCCAAACGCTTCCCAGGCGCCCCAGTACAAGTCGAGATCTTTGCTGATCGGCCTGACAGGAATCGTACCGTCGACGATCCAGACATTATCCTTCCGGTCGCCGAGATTGCCCGTGTTAGTGTGCTGTTGCGCGATGTAGCGGATATAACCGGCGCCGACTCGCCAACCGTCAAAGACGTACGTTCCGCCTGTCAGGAAGGCCTGGTTAGTGTTCTGGTTGACATAGTTGCCGGCGCTTGGGTCGGAGGCGTCACAATGATCGTCGCCGAAGTTGCCGCAAGAGGAGCGGTTATAGTTGACGTTCCAGCTTAACTGGCCTCCGCCGACCTCCAAATTGTTGTAGGCAAGCGAAATGGCTTGATTGCTGCCGACCTTGAATTGTCCCGGGCTGCCGCCGCCGCCGTCCAGCAGCGGCATATTGCCAATGCCACCGTTGCCGCTGCCGCCGACGCCTTGGGAGCCGAAGGAGTAGTCGAGGCCGACGATCATATGGTCGCCAAGAAACGACTTTTTCCAGACAATTCCAGAGTCGTTACGCGTGGTGGTCGATGAGGCGGAATAGAAGATGATCTGCTTGAAATTGTTGACATTCGAGTAGCCGCCCTCGTTCAGAGACACGAACGGCGTTCCGTAAGGGTCGCCCCACGTTTGCGTAAAGTCGCGCGTGACCGTGTTTTGACGGCCGAAAGTCAACTTGCCGAGTTCTGGGCTCTGAAAGCCAATCCAGGCGTCACGGTTAAACAACACGCCGGGAGTGTCCATATTGCCGGAGGGTGATTCAAATTCGGCCTCGAGTTTGGCGATGACCTTCAAATCAGGCAGGCCGAACTTTTCGGCTGATGTCAGGGCATGATCGACATCGAAGCCCAGGCGGTTACCACTGAACCAAGCGGTCTGGAAACCGGTAGCCCATGAAGGCTTGCCGTTGCCGTTGGCGTTCGGCTGGTTCGACCAGCCGCTGATAGTGCCTTCGATAATGCCGTAAATATGCAGCGACGTGTCATGGCCGTGATAAAGCATGATGGGCTGCTGAAGAACGCCGAGCACGTTGTCGCTGTTCTCCGTCTTGGGCGTTGCCGGTACATCGCCGGCAGACGTGTTGGCGATCACCTTGGCATCTTGTTGGCGGACCAGCGTTTCTTGAGCCGCAGGTTGGGACTTTTCTTTTTCGAGCTGTGCCAGGCGCGCGTTAAGAGCCTGGACTTCCTTCTTCAAGTCAGAAAGTTCGTCGGCATGGGCGATGACGGGCAGCGATATGGCGAGAGCGGCGCTACTGAGAAGCGCTATGCGTAGGCGTCGCGATTTTTGGAACGTCAAAACCTTACCCCTCGTGGCTAACATCGAAAGTCTTCCTCTCCATAGTTGTTGCTTTTAGTTTTGTTCTATCGATCTTGTCTTTACGCCATTGCGGCGCCTTACGAGCGATCAATAGCTCTTGAATTACGATACGAACGGCATCGTGCGGTGACTTCATTCGAAATTATTCGAAGCCGAACGCGACGACGCTTTCGTTGTCGTTATCGTGCGCGTCTGTTCAACACTTGCCAGCTCTTTAACGCTGCCGGCAACTGTCAACATCTGCTGTGTCTGGAAGTAAGGTAATTCCCTTATTGCTGCCGACATCGCGGCACGATGCGTCAACCTGTTGTGATAAAGCCGTCTATCTGCAATGGTGGGGACGAATTAATTACGTGTTCGTTGTCTTCGCATGCTGGGGCGGCGAATCAATGGGCGTCACCGCATATTCGTGAGACATTCATAAGCTCACGGCCAGTCACGGCGAGTAATCACGCAGAGTTATTTTTTCGGGGAATAAAGGAACGGATCGATGCAAAACGCAGAACACGATGGCGACATCCCCGTGAATTCGCAGGTTTCGTATGGCGCATCCGCGCATGCGTCATCCGATATGAAATCATCGCCGTCCAAAGCGACGGCATCCAACATCGGCTCTGCGCAAATCGCGGCACGCCTGGATAGATTGCCGCCGTCGCGCACGGTGTGGACCATCATCGTTCTGATTTCATTGGGCGGTGTGTTCGAGTTCTACGATCTGTTCTTCACCGGTTACGTCGCGCCCGGCATGACGAAGTCCGGATTGTTCACGGCACAGTCGTTAGGTTTTTTTGCGCATCTGGACGCGATCAAGGTCGCCGGTTTCGGTACTTTCGTCTTCAGCACCTTTGCCGGCCTATGGGCGGGTGTCGTGCTTTTCAGTCAGCTTGCCGATCGTTTCGGCCGCCGTCCCGTGTTTACGTGGTCATTGGTGTGGTACGTCGTGTGTACGGCCATCATGGCGTTCCAGCATTCGGGTGAAATGGTCAATGTGTGGCGCTTCGTTGCCGGTGTCGGTTTTGGGGTGCAACTGGTCACCATCGACACCTACATATCGGAGCTCATTCCCAGCGCTGAGCGCGGCCGTGCGTTTTCCGTCAACCAGTTCATCACCTTCAGCGTGGTTCCGGTGGTGGCCTTGCTTGCCTGGTTGTTGGTGCCTATTGCGCCGTTGGGACTGGATGGTTGGCGCTGGGTTGTGTTGATCGGTTCCACGGGAGCAGGCCTTGTATGGCTGCTGATACGCCGCATACCGGAGAGCCCTCGCTGGCTCGCCTTACAGGGGCGCCTGGAAGAAGCGGACAGGGTGACCACCGCCATCGAAACCCGAGTTCAGGCAGAAACCGGGCGACCGTTGCCGGCGCCAAAGAGCGACATTGCCGAGGAGGTGGGAGCAGGGCGCTTCGGGGAGATATTCTCCGCGCACTATCGTGGACGCACGCTGATGCTGTCCCTGTTCAATATGGCGCAGGTGATCGGCTTCTATGGTTTTGCCGCGTGGGTGCCGACGCTGCTGATCGCGCGCGGCATCACCATTACGCATAGTCTGGAGTACTCCTTCATCATCGCCGTGGCCAATCCGTTTGGGCCGCTGCTTGGCGTGCTGTTCGCGGACAGGATTGAACGGAAGTCGCAGATCATCTGGGGCCTCTTGATCATGGGGCTTGCCATGCTCGGCTTCGCCAATGCGACGTTGCCGGCGGTGCTCATCGTCTTGGGCGTGGTATTCACCCTCGCCTCCAACGTGATGTCGTACGCCTATCACAACTATCAGGCGGAGCTTTATCCAACCCGGATTCGGGCGACGGCGGTGGGTTTTGTCTATTCGTGGAGCCGTATTGCCGCGGCTTTCGCGGGGCTTGCCGTGGGCTACTTCTTGAATGCGGGCGGCGTGATGGCCGTGGCGTTTTTTATTGCCATGGCGATGGTGGTGGGCATTGCGGTGATCGGTTTGTTCGGGCCGGCAACCAATGGCGTTTCCCTGGAAAGCAGCGGTATGTAGGTATCTTGCCGATGGCAACGTGGTTTGCCAGGGAAGTTCGCGGTGCCGCTGAGCAATCAAGATAACGATCAGGCACACCGCCAGCCTAACGACTGGCGCAGATTGGTTTATCGGTCGCCTGTGGCTGGTCCCGGGAGTTGGTAGATACTGTCAGAAAGTCAAGCTGGCACCGTTTTGGTACCGTTTTTGGAATCACAAAGAGTGACGGTTTCCTGATAATTTTCCGATTTCAACTAACGATACAGGGCCAAATTCGTGGAAAGAAGAAAATTTCTTAGTGCCATACCGGTTGCTGTAGGCGGAGCAATCGCCTTAAGCGCAACCGATTCATCGGCACAATCAGCGCCAACTTCTACCTATGTGGTGAACGTTACGCAATTTGGCGCCAAAGTGGATGGTGTAACCGATGACACTGCGGCAGTTCAGTCTGCTGTAAATTCAGGGGCCAGTATCGTTGAATTCCCAGCAGGTACATGTGTCTGCGGCCAGGTGACCGTCAGCACTGGTATGGTGATCTGTGGCGCGGGGTCAGGCGATAACACATCTGGAACCGGTACGGTCATTCAGCCCAACAGCCCAACTGCGTACGTCTTTCTAGTGAATACACAGGCAGCAGTTACATTCAATGATCTTTGCTTTCGATCTACCGGTACACCTACTGATGGCGCAGCAATTGCGCTTGAAGACACTACGGTCACCATGGGCGTGGCAAATACCTTTTCGTCTGTGTTCAATTGTCGATTCGATAATGTCTATATTGGTGTCAGAGCGATATCTGCTAGCAGCTTCAATATTACTAATTGCACGTTCTGGAGCATCCCCGCTGGCGGCTATGGCATTTTTCTGGACAATCAGTACAGCAAAGATCAAGGCGACCAATGTATTAGCGGAAATACGTTTCTCGGCGCAGTCACGGCAATTGGCATCTACTGGGTAGGTGGAGGTGGCACGCGTATCGTAGACAACAAGTTCCTCATGTCTAAGGCGATATGGGCACAACTCGCCAACAGCACGGCGACTCCAACCGCTCAATTTATGATTGCGAACAATTCTATTGATGCTAATCAGAATGCTGATTCCGCACTACCTGTTCAACTTATATGCTCCAGTGGCACGGTGCCTTTCCAGAACATAATTGTGACCGGCAATATCTTTGTCGGCTACTACGCGATGGACGTAATGATTCAGATCATCGGCCTCGCGACCGCAATCGTTAATAAGGTGATGATCATCGGAAATAGCTTCACTAATACGGGAGGTTCCTTTAGCGGTGGCGGCATGGTAGTACTCGACTATGTGAACCAGTTCCTCGTCGCCGACAATCTCATCATTGGTCCAGGGTCCAGCAGCGGTGTGAATATTGGGGCCAATTGCACTAATGGTTCTGTGGTCGCCAATGAAATTCAGGGTTTTGCAATTCCGGTTGTCAATAATGGTGGCGGTACAGTACGTGTACGCGGCATAAGCAATTCCGGTGCAGCAGCGAACATTTCTGATGGTGGCACCATTGCGCACGGCCTTGGCGCAACTCCTACGAAGGTATGGGTCAATGGCTCGGTTGCCGCTCAGACGTACCAACCATTCGGTATTACTTCCACGTCGTTCCAGGTCTCTGTTCGCAACGTGGCGGGCGCAAGCGGCTCAGCCGCGACTATCTACTGGCAAGCAGAAGTTTGAAACAACGCTTCAAGGTTGATTTAGTGGAATCTTGCCATATGGGCACTGCGGTAAGGCGACGGACGTAGGTAAGCTGAGATGGTTTTAACTACCTCCGTCCCTTATTCGTTTCCAGGATATTGATCGTCATGAAGAAACTAATCTTGCTGATCGCTCTTGCTACCTTGGCGATACCGGCATTTGGTCAAGAAGGTTGGAAAGATCAGGGCGGCCATCTCACACAAAACACCGAATCTCGCAATTCAGTAGATGAATTTGGCGGCTGGCTTGTCGTCACGTCAGACGCCGATTGGAATGCGAAGTGGCAAACGCCCTCCGACACTGTTCCTCATTTCACCGAGGCGAAGACCGTTGCCCGGGGAAAGGAAATCTTTGTACTTATTCTTTTCGCCAATCCTCTGCTCGACAGCAATGGCGGCGCGAATGTAACGTGCGATCTAGATGTAACACGACCTGATGGAACCTCGTCGATCCATCAAGTCGGGGCGGTATGTTTCCAGGGGAAGATCAAGGAGGCTCCAACCCATCTTTTTCTCTCGACGCCTGTTATTGGCTTCAGGGGAGATCCGGACGACCCATCGGGAAAATGGGTGGTGCGCGTAACGCTTAAAGACAACGTAAGGGGCGCTGTCGTGCCGCTGCAGAGTTCGTTCGTGCTCAACTGATCAAGATCGGGTTTGTTCACCCGCAAAATAGGGGTTAGAGTCCTTCTGTAAATGTCTCGCTGCAAGGGGGGCTGCCCCTTTTTCTGTACACATGAGCTATGGATTGCGACTGCGCTGTATGCTCGGTGGGATGGGTTGAAATGGGGAGGGTGGTTGGACGTTCGCTCTGTAAAAGAACTTTTAGCCATTTAAGTGAACAGAACTGTCTGGTGTCTGAAGGGGGCTTCAGGGATGAGTGCAGGAATTGCTAGGTATATTGAAGCGTTCGCTACCGAACGACAGGTTAGGTATCTGATGCACTTCACTAGGTTGGCCAACCTTGATTCAATTCTGGCCCAAGGCCTGATTCCGCGAAATCGTCTGGTGAACAAGGACGGTTGTAACGACGACATGAGGTTAGACGGAACTGATGCTATCTGCGCCTCTATTGAATTTCCAAACTATCAGATGTTCTACAGGCTTCGTCAGGAAAACCCGGATGTGCAATGGGTGGTTGTAGTCATCAATGCAGCCGTTCTTTGGAAGACACGCGTGGCATTCTGTCAATGCAATGCTGCTTCGAATTTGGTGACGGATATCTCCATCGCAGAGAGGATGACGTTACAGGCGTTCAGGGCAATGTATGACGATTTTGGGGAGAAGCGAAGGGTCGATTTGGGCATCCTCGATAAATTGCCCACGCATCCTCAGGCCGAGGTACTTTTATTGGATGGCGTTCCGCGTGATGCCATTTTGGGTGTGATTGTTGAAAAGGAAGACCTAAAGCAGCGACTCGAAGCGGCATATCCGGGATTGATCGTGAGGACAATCCCAGGCTACTTCTCTCCCCGTAAAGATTTCAAGCATTGGAAGAAGGCTGTTGCGTAATGGCTGAGCGGCCAATTTTCATGCCATCACTGCACGGTCCTGAATTCGTCAAGACTCAGATGGTGCAGTTCAAATGGTTCCCTGGGATGGCTGTAAGTCAGTCTCAGAAGTCTATCGATTCGCTGCATGAAGAAGCAGGGAAATTACTTAAATTAGATCGTGTGCTTGAGATATCGAGCAAGTCAAAGGACGAGCTCGGGGTTTCTCTCAGTGCCTTCAACTTGATGATCAAGACCGTAAAGCATGGTCGGGAATTCAGCTTGGAATGTGCATTCCAGGCCAGCAAGGTTTTTGAGAGGGGGGGGCCTTACAAGGACCTTCTCGATAAGCGTTCCATAGATGCTAAGAGAGATCCGAGGCTGAAAGAGTCGGGTCGACTTATCAAGTTCCAATTCTTTGGGATGGATTGGGATTTGCTGCCGCGAACTGCCTTCTACGACTGGCTGTATATCAACGCACTTCATAAACAAGAAGACCTTGCATTGCAGGTGCTGAAGTACAGTGCTTTCTCGGATATCGCTTTCAATCCTGAGAGGTCCGTAAACTGCCAAGCGTACGCGGCCGCACTGTATGTATCCCTATGCAAGCGGGGGCTTTTGACGAGCGACCTTCTCAAAGATCGAGACTACTATCTGGATACGATAAGTTCCGCCAAGGTAAGCAACGCACACATGAATAGCACCCCGCAGGAAGGTCTGGGGTTCAATTGACTTGGATGGTTAAACGATGAGCAATGTCAACATCAAGCGTGCAGTCGAAAATATCAAGACGGGCACGACTGTCTACACTCCGGTTGTCGAGCTTGTAGTCAATGCAATCCAGGCTATTGAAGATGGTAAGCCTGAGGGTGGTCTTGTGATGGTCACCGTTAAGCGCTCTCCGCAGATGGAGATGGATGACGAGGATGGCGCAATCCCTGCTGTTGACTCCATCTATGTTGAAGACAACGGGGTCGGTTTCAACGATGTGAATCGAAACGCCTTCGATACTCTCTACACCGACAACAAGATCAGTCAGGGAGGTAAGGGGTTTGGTCGGTTCACTTGCTTGAAGTACTTCGACAGCGTCACGATTGACAGCACATTTTCGAATGGAAGCTCGTTGAAGCGCCGTCAGTTTGAGATGGGGAAAGACACGGAGATTATCGTTAACGAACGGATCTCTGAAGCAACGCAGAGCACTACGGGAACCAAGGTTTGCTTGGGTTCGGTGAGGCACGCTGATCGCCTTAATAAGAGACTCCTCACTATAGCCAAAGGCATTGTAGAAAAGCTCCTGCCCTACTTCATCGCAGAGAACTATGTCTGCCCTCGGATAACCTTGGTGGAGGGGGATGGTAGTGCAGAGATTGTCCTCAATGACTATCTCGGAGAGAAGACAGCGGTCATCAAGGAGGTACCCGTCCAAGATGGTTCATTCTCTTTCGATGTGAACGGTCGTGAGCATACTTTTCATGTTCGTATATTTAAGTTCTTCTCTCCACGCAATACGAAAAGTAAAATTAGTCTCGTTGCTCACAATCGTGAGGTCACAGAGAATCCGACGCATAGCTACATTCCAGAGTTTGTGGAAGATTTCTATGAGCATAGACCTGATGAGTCTGCTGATGAGGGGAGGAACTACGTTATCAAGACATACGTGTTCGGGGATTATCTGAACGACCACGTATCACTTGAGCGCGGAGGGTTTGAATTCCAAAAGGAGAGCGATGCGCTGTATGGCATCTCTCAATCTCAGATTGAAAAAGTAGCGGCCGAACTGACGCGGGACGCCATTGCTTCTGAAGTTACTTCTCGTCAAGAGAAGAAGGTCGCGCAAATCACGTCCTACGTCGAAAAAGAGGCGCCCTGGCACAAGGACATTCTGAAGAAGACGGACCTGAACTCGTTTCCCTATAACCCGTCCAGCGAGCAGATTGAGGCGAGGCTTCAGGAGGAGAAGTTTAAGGACGAGGCCAGAATTCGTCGTGAAGTAAGCAGGATTCTCAGCGACGGAAGTGTTGAGAATTTTGAGAAGAGCATATCCGATATCGTTGAGCGCATATCAGAGACCAGTAAAAACGATTTGGTTCACTATGTAGCGCTACGCAAGAACGTTTTAGATTTATTCGAGAAGAGCCTTCAGCTAACTGCCAGCAATGAGTACAAAGATGAGGGTGTCCTTCACGACATCATCTTCCCAAGAAAGAAAGACAGTGAATCGCTGGAGTACAAAGAACATAATTTGTGGTTGCTTGATGAGAGGTTGAACTTCACTCGATACCTTTCCTCAGACATCCCGTTGAACAAGGGGCGTTCAGAACGCCCAGATATCATCGTCTATGACCAACCCGTTGCCTACCGTGGAGACAACGAGGCAAGCAACCCAGTCACCATCTTTGAGTTCAAGAAGCCCCAGCGCGATGATTTCGTGAATCCATCTTCCAAGGAAGACCCGGTTCAGCAAATCATTCGCTACGTCAACAACATTAAAGACGGAAAGTACAAGACTCCGGAAGGGCGAAACATCCTAGTGGCGGAGAACACGCCGTTCTACGGTTACGTGGTTTGTGACCTGACGGAGAAGGTCAAGAAGTGGCTTGCGCGTGAGAAGGACTTCAAAGTTATGCCGGATGGTCTTGGCTGGTTTAATTGGCACGACAACATCAACCTCTATATCGAAGTTCTGAGTTGGGACAAAGTGCTTAAGGACGCTGGATTGAGGAACAGAGTTTTCTTCTACAAGTTGGGTTTGTAAGGTTTCGGGCTGATAGACGTTACGGAGCACTTTCTTCGCACTAAAACCGACTGAACTGCGGCACGCTAACTTTGATAGGCGCCATCCGCTCATTTTCGACACCCGTCGAAATCTGCAACAAGCTGGCAGCAGCTAGCGGCCCAACGCGTCGAGGCCAACAGTCATGAATGTGCTCGGCGACTAGGCAGGGCTCGCCCGCTCGGCATTGCGAGCAGGTCAGGTTATGCAGGATCAGTTCGTTAACGACGGATGTGGTCATGGCTCTTCTCCCTTCGATAGGCGCACCGGTTCCCGTGCCGGCTGAGGGCCTTCAGTAGGGTTATCGGCCAGGGGCGGCTTTACTTGAGTCGCTGGGGAGAAAAGTGGTCAGAGTCACCTTGATGCGCGACTCTGACCGGTAGGTCAGTGGCCTGTGATCCAGCTATCTCCAATCTGCTCGAAGCGCACATGCGCCGCTTCGGTCGAGCCTGCACTCATTTCCATCAGCGTCTCTACGGCTTGCATGGCAAGCGCCAGCGAACGCATATCGACGCACGGCGAGAGTTGGATGGCTCCGCGCATCATGTGAACCACGCCATGCGCGCGTTCTAACAGCATGTAGGCATCATCCAACAGGGCGAGCGGGCTGCCGACAGCGGCAGGGTAGTAACTGGTGCTGAGGGTGAGCCACGCTCCTGCGTCTTTCTCTTTCATCGAACGGTCCTTTGCGCGATGGGGTAGGCGCCACTCAAGACGATGTGGGCGGCGTAATAGCTATCTTCGGACAACGTGTAACCAGCGATTTTGTCGTTCATAGGGTTGCTCCATAACCGTAGGTCACGCCGCGTATTGCGCGCGGCGTGAAGGACTACAGGAAAAATCCTGCATGCGTCGTCGGAACCGGCCGATTCCGTTTTCAGCAAACGTCCTAGGTTGCTCGACGTCGCCCAGAATGAGCGGCGGTGAAGCAGTACAAAATCAGCACAGCGGGGGCACGAAGACGTGCGAGTGCCTTATGATCGAGCGTAACCATGATCAACTCCAGTCTCTTTAGTTGGTTGTGGCCAGCGGATCGTTTGGGTTGCAGCCCAGGCGATCCGCGCTACTTCACTCATGTCGGGCGTGTCGTGTCATCAATGCGGATGGGCACGCCCGACAGTCGGACCTTGGCACAGGTGCCGTATGCGCATCTGTCAGCGAATACAGACGCAGCGCCGATGACAATGCTGAGGTTTTGCGAACGTGTCGGCGAAGTTATGGATTGCCGATCGCCAACGACGTGCGAATTCCGGTAGCACGAACACGTTGCCATGCGTTTGCGACCGTCTCGACAGCCGCCTGACAGATGCTTGCCATGAAACCGCTATAACGCGAGTGCAACGTCATGGACCGCGTCGACACGATGTGAAAGCAGCAAGGCTTCATCGCTGCGCATGTTCACGCATGTGCAAAACCTGACTGACGCAGCGAACGCGTGGTTTACGAACACAGATATCGCGTCGGCAGTGGGTAGCTTGGTTGGGTTACGCTTCGCCGATCCATCTACACAGCGGCTTGTTTCCATACCGCAAGGGAGTGTGTCCGTGCAACGACGTCAATTTCTGCGCCACGCGGGCACCATGCTCGCTCTGGCTTCCACCGCCACACTCGCCGGCTGCGCCCGGCAAGCCATCGTGCCGAACGCAAAGCCCACGGTTCCGCCGCGCGCCGCGCAGTTGGCATCAGGCGTCGCGGAGTTGGCGCCGGTCAGGGCGGAGGTGGACCGCATCACCGGCGTCTACGTATGCACCCGTCCTTTCCGCGCGGCGGGGCCGCGTATCGAGCTGGAAAAGTTCGGCAACAAAGCCGTCGTGCACAACTACGGACACGGCGGCAGCGGTTGGTCGTTGTCGTGGGGTTCGAGCACGCTCGCCGTGCGCATGGCGCAGGCCACCGGCGTGCGCGAGCTGGGTGTCATCGGCTGCGGTGCGCTAGGGCTCACGTCGGCGCTGCTGGCGCAGCGTGCCGGCATGTCGGTGCGCATCTATGCCAAAGCGTTGCCGCCGGATGTGTTCTCGATGCGCGCCACCGGCCTGTGGACGCCGGACTCGCGCATCTGCGACGCGCAGCACGCCGCGGAGTTCGGCGATCGCTGGGAAACCATGGCGCGCACCTCCTATGCCATGTACCAGAGCATGCTGGGGCTGCCCGGCGATCCGATCGAATGGATCGACGGCTATCACCTGCTCGACACTACGCAGGGCCAGCAAAAAGACACGGTCTCCGATGAACCGGAGTACGGTGATTTGAGCGATCGCATCAGCGATCTCGGGCCGCAGTCCGTCACGCTGCCCGTGGGCAGCACGCCTTTCCCGCAACCGGCGCGGCGTTTCAGCATCATGATGTTCAACATCACCAGCTATGCACGCATGCTGATATCCGACTTCCAGCTGGCCGGCGGAAAAATCATCGTGCGCGAATTCAACCATCCGCGCGAATTGCAGGCGCTGCCCGAGCACACCCTGATCAATGCCACAGGCTACGGCGCCAGGGCTCTGTTCAACGACGAGTCGATCATTCCCGTGCGCGGCCAGACCGCGCGTCTGATTCCGCAGCCCGAAGTGAATTACGCGCTCAATGCCCGCGGCCTCAGCATGGTGCCGCGCCGTGACGGCGTGCTGGTGCAGGTGATGGGCGACACCGGCAACTTCAACAACAGCGACCTCACGCCCAATCGTGCAGCCTCCGAGGCTGCAGTGCGGCAGCTTGCCGACATCATGGCGACGATGCGCAGCACCTGACGCTGCGGACGTTTCCTCATTCGGCAATCGAACGAATGACCCGCGCCGGATTTCCCCCGACAAGGGTATTCCGTGGAACGTCCTTGGTGACGACCGAACCCGCCGCGACGACCGAGTTCTCTCCAACGGTTACGCCACCGATGATGGTCGCGCTGGCTGCGATCCAGACGTTTCTCTCAATCGCGATGGGCTTCGCGATGACGGAGGCGCGCCGCTGAGAAGGTTCAATGGGATGACCCGTCGTGATGATGCTCACGTTCGGCCCGATCATCACATCGTCGGCAATGTCGAGCCCGCCAAGGTCATAGAACGTGCAATTCTGATTGACGAAGACATTGCGCCCGACACTGATATCGACGCCGCTTGCGGTGTAGAAGGGCGGTATCAATAAGAAGCTGTCGTCCACCTTCTTGCCGATGAGATCGCTGAACAAGGCCCGGACTTCATCTGCATCGTCGTACGTCAAACGGTTGAGAGCGGCGGTGATCGCCATCGCCCGTCTGACATTTGCCGACATGGCCGCTGATTCCGGTGTTCTCCTGGGAATGATCTTGGTGCGATCATCACTCGTCATTCGTTATTTTCCTCCGGCGCGGTCGAGTTAGCGTTCGGCGCATTGTCGCGGCGCCGAGATTCGTTGGATAGTAAGCATTAGGGCATCCCGCCAATGCGAGCATCGTCATGACCGAGGCGATGTGGTTCATCGGCCTGGTTGTATTGCTCCGTTTCGAAGCGTCCGCTTTGGGTCGAAAGCGGACGTCATTTGGGAGCCGGATCGGTGAACGCGGATGTCGCTAATTCCGCGGCCACAGCACCCAGCAAACTATTTACACTATCCATGATCCAGGCCCTGTAGTGCTCCTCAGCTGCGACTCTCCCCGCATCTACCGCCGCAAGTCCCTCAGTGCTCCACAGCTGGCGCACCTGGCCAACAGGAAACCGATCTGTTTCAGAGTCGACTCCGATAAACGGGCGAAACAACTCGTCATCCAAACCATGATTGGACCAACACCACTGCACAACCTCCCTAACGCCCTCCGTTAAGCAGACTTTCCCCATCAAGAGGTTCTCTAACGCTTGTCTGAGGTGTAGGAGGACGATGGTGTTCGCGTAACCGACTTTCATCACTTCCTCGAGTTTTCACGAGTAAGGTCCGCTTTGGGTCGAAAGCGGACACTCCACTAGCACCAAATTGATCCACCATGTCCTAAAACATGACCAACCGTATTAAGTACTTTCGTCCTTATTTTCTAAACGAGCGCGACGTTCGCGTGATTTTCGCGTCACCCGGCGCCAGAGCCATCGCCAGCACAGTGCCAGTGGGAAAGCCAGCGACAAGAACGGAATGCCATATGCAAGCATCGAGAGGGTATCGCGAATGCCGTCATACAGCTGATCAGTCCATTCGCCGAAAGTAATACCAAGATGACGTCCGTGTGCCTCGTCGGTGAAATCCATCTGCAGAAGGTTCGTGTCGATGCGCCTTTGCTGCTGCGCGGCGGTATTTTGCAAATTCTCGCGCTCGATCTGTATTTGCGCGCGTTCATGGCTCAACGCGATGAGGTCACTCGCCGAGAGATCCTTGCGCTCGGCAAGTTGCTCTATCTGAGTCGAATAGATTTCGAGTTCTTTTAGTTGCTGTTGATTGTCGTTCACCGCGTCGGCCAGATCTTCCGCCTGCGTCTGTCGCCAAGCCAGCTTTCCACTCTGACTAGCCAGAGCGCTAATTGGTTCGACGCCTGAGGGGACTATACGTACCGTTAGAGATCCGCTTTCTTCGCTCTGATCGAGGCGCAATACGTTGCAAGCACCGAATCGTGCCGACTCACAGGCTTCGCGTACGGCGGCCATACGTGGCGCAATTTGTTCCCGCTGCAATTCAATACGCAGATGATGCTCATAGGCCAGCTTAGCTCCCGCTTTGCCTGTTTCACCCGCAACAGGCAACGGCCCTACTTCTTGCTTCTTCGAACACCCGGCGACCACTAGCACCAGTGTCGCTACCAGTATCCAACGCTTCGCAGTGGACATGCCCTCTCCCTGTAAATGTAGTTGTCCGCTTTTGCTTAACTCAGCTTCAAGTCGAGCCGCGAAAATTATGTCCGCTATGGGTCGAAAGCGGACGTTAATCCTACGGCTTCCATGGAAGAAACGCTCTCCAAGGATTGGCCGCTCAATCACAGCGGGTTTACTTGGCTGGATCGTAGGAAGACGTTGCCGAATTCCAAGGAATCTCGTGATCGTCGACGTGTACGGACCAAGATGCACCTGCCACTGACCTCCTGATCTCCGACAGCAACCGACACCAATGCTGCAACCCGATCCACATAGCTTCCTGACTATTGTCAGGAAGCCTCGTGGAACCCTCAAAGATCGCGTTCGGTTGACCTGGGTTCGCGCGATCGTAAATGCCAAAAGCCTCCCAGTTGGGCGGCCTTCTAAACCAGCTTCGTTTTGCGGTCTGCTTGTTGATGGCGTATTGGTCAACAAGCGCTGCAATAGCGCTGCTTTCCGCCTTTGTCAGCGGATGACCTCTCGCTGCGCTGTAGTAAATCGAAATACTCACAGGCTCTCCGTATTGACAAGACGTCTATCACCGCATGGGCCGCTTTGGGTCGAAACCGGATGTTCACCGCACGCTTGACCTCGCCCAATGTAACGCCGCCTCTCATTCAAATCTCAGGGCCAAAGCGCTCAGGGCAATGCCGAGCAATAGCAGACTGCCAAAGAACACCGCCATCTTCTTCTGGATCGACCACCTTTCTGGCTCAAGCGCATAGTTTCCAGGCAACACAATCATGAGCTGCGGAACCTCTTCGCTCAGGGAGGCGATCATTTCCCCAGCCGATTCTGGAACGGGAAGATCAAGCCCATTGTCCGCGCGCCGTGTCATCAGGAGAAGATTGCCTGCATTGGCCACGATAAGCGGCGGCGCCATGTTCCAACCGGTTATCGATGCAGATCTGCCAGACTGGACTACCAGCTTATTGATCTTCTTGCCTTGGTCCGGTCGCAGGTCCGTGGGAGCCCACACCAGAGTGGCGAATAGGTCGGGGGCACCGACACGAAGACTTTCCTCGCTCAACACCCTGTCGAAATCCGCGAGGAGGTCTTTCTGTCCGGCCTCTCCCACGCATCTTCGGACAAACTTTTCATCGCCATTTTCCACCCGCCAACAGGCAGCGAGAAGCTCGAGCTTTTCATCGAAGAGCACCACGACTGAAAGGAGCACGTCCCGGGTCATGCCAACACCGATTGTTTCGGGCTTGCTTATCCAATCGGATGGGAAATCGATGCCACGATATATCTCTGCGACCACCCGCGATGTTGCAACCGCCGTCATGTGCCTCCCCCTCCAGAAGTATGTCCGCTTTGGGTCGAAAGCGGACATCTGCTTGCTTCAGGCCATGCATTTGAAGCCTCGTCTCACCCTGGCTAATTTCGCAGAGTACCTACGATCACCCGCCGGTTTGGCCTGATCGAGTCGGTGCGGGAGGTTGCAGAGGCAGCACACTGTTTGAGTTCTCGTCGCTTACCTTGGATTGCCCACGGGAATACACAATGACTTTGTTGCCCTCGCATCGCCCGACCACTTTGCCTTCGTTCTTATCTGCCTGATCGGCAGACACCACTTCCAAACTATAACTATTAACGCCGTGCGCTTTGATCTTTGCGTCGATATCGGATTTCACGGCATCGCAAGAGGCGTGGGCAAACAATGGCAACGTGATCAATGCTAGGGCAACGATAGACATATGCGACTTCATGTTTACTCCTTGGTTGGACTTCTTTAAGAAATGGGGTAGCGAGAAAAAAGGTCAGAGTCACTTTTAACTCACAGAAGAGGCACTCTGACCTTTTTTCAACTGTCCGCTTTGGGTCGAAAGCGGACAATTAATTCCTAAGCCAAGGCGTACATGTTACCTGCCGCCATAGGGCACATCCTTGTAGGTGATTCGGTCGAACCTTGTACCCAAAAGCCCGGCGAATTCATCCACAGTTACCGGTTCGCCAATCCGTCTTTGCCCTGGCGCATTTGCGACACACTGCCTTGCCTCACCAGAGGTAAAGGTGTCCCTGTAAACAACGACGATGGAATGACATCCTCTGCGATTTTCCAAACCAGTCACGGTTGTCGCGAATGTAACTGGCGTTGCCGGCATGATTCGGACTGCAAGTAATAGCAGACTTTGAATGATCCCCCAAAAGAAGGCGGCCATGACGCAGCCAATAAACAATGCCTTAAGGGCAGCTGTGGAAGGCTCATCCTGAGAGTTACCCCCACACTGGTCCCTGTATTTGTAATCTTTCGCCCGGAAGTCACGCATCCAAAGCCACGCCACCAAGGCCCCTAGAATGCCGCTGAGCGGAGTTACCGCGTACCAGGTGACGTTGTCATATAGATGGGTGTCTTGCGCCCCGTTGCCCATTAAGACAACGATCAAAAGCAGAACTAAAACCGGGGCCCAGCGTGCGCTGATGGTTGGTTTTGAGATAGCGGTGTCCATGTGCCACGCCCTTTCGCTGCTAGTGCCGATTGCGATCCAAGACTTGTCTTACGAGCGTCCGTTTCGGGTCGGAAGCGGACATGGCGAATGGGGCACCGCGGCGCTCCTATCTTGGACTATTAGCGACCATACGGTTCCAGCATACAGAAGAGATAAAGGTGATCCCTTCTTGTTCGATGGCTACGGGTGCCGCTTCGGGTTCCACGCTTTGTGCACGAACTCAATACGGTTTCCATCGAAGTCGGCGACGTTAGCTGCGTAGTAGCCTCGGGCGAAGTAGGTGCGATCTGCTGGTTTACCTTCGTCGGTGCCACCGGCTTTGATGGCAGCCGCGTAGGCAGCGTCGACCAATTCATTGGTATCGCAGACGATGCCGATGTAGAGCCCGGTCTCGCCGGGCTTGCGTTGCCGTAGCCAGACGCTTGATCCGACCGCCTTCCCGCTGAGATACGCATCATCAGCAATGCCGTAAAGATCCGGGACGCTCTCGGGACCTGAAGCGGCGTCGTAGTTGCCGAACAGGCGCCAGCCGAGCGGCTTCAGGGCTTCAGAGTAGAACGCCAGCGACTTGTCGATGTTGGTGACGGAGATGTAGACGTGATCGATCATTTTCCCTCTTCTTGTTGCTTCAAAGCCAATGCGGAAAAGGTCCGCTTCGGGTCGAGAGCAGACACTCCCAATTGATGCGCACAGCAACCCTCATCGGGCCAGGTAAAAATCCATAGGGATAAGCTCAACGGCCCATCCGCCTGCTTCGCCCAGCGTGGCAGCCGGGTGCATGGATGCGATGCGTAGCGCCTCGTCATGGCTGTCCGCCTCAATGATGAACAGGCCGCCCACTACTTCCTTCGACTCGATGTAAGGCCCATCGCTGATGTGCGTCTTACCGTTGCGTGGGCGAAGCGTCTTCCAGCTGTCCAGATCGCCAAGCGACGCGGAAACCAGAACCTTGCCGGTAGCGCGCATCTTCTCGTCCAATGCCGGACATTGGCTTATCAAATCCTTGACGTTGTCCGGCGCCATCGCAGCGAATTTTTCGGGGGTGAAGTAGGCCAGGCCGAGGTATTTCATGGGAGCTCCATTGGGTTGGGATGCACTGGCGACGAAGCTGATGATCGGAAATCGACAATTCTTTGGGGAGTTTGTAGCGGGTCCCGACCACCCTGTTCGTTATGGGTCGAAAGCGGACATTAAACCTGCTCCATTGGCTGGAGAATCCACCTCATTTCTCAGCCTAGGGATACGCCGGCACACGGCACAAGTGGATAAGATGCTCAATGGCGCCAATCACCACGTCGGGTCGTTCTTTTTGGACGTAGTGTCGGCTCGGCACTTTGATGAACTGACCTCGCGTCGATTCGTCGGCGATATGGCGCATTTGCTCACTATTCCATGACAAAAACTCTCTTTGCTCGACCGTTGGCGTGCCCTTGAAGGTGATCGACTTGAACCAATCGGCCGAAATCACTACCAGTGGGAGGTCGCCAAGCGAGTGCTCGGCCAGTGCGATACTCCGCCCGTCGATCGAATCCCCGTCGTTGTCGATGGGATAGAACAAGTTTTGTCGTTCCGAGAAAAGGGTCGCCTGGTAGGCGGGTTGCGTCTCCATGGTTCGGATGGTGTGCGCCAGCACCCGTTCGTTTGGATCTTGCTGGGCGCCGAAGTCGTCCAGGCACTTCAAGGAGTCCGCGCCCTCAGGTTGCAATGCGTGCTGCTGCGCCGCGTGCCAGCAATTTTCCAATTGCTGGCCTCGCGCGAGATAGTTTTCGTATTTGTGAACATAGTATGCGGTCGCTGCCGAAGACAGCTTCTCTGTGACGGTGGGGTCAACCAATACCAACCCTGCGACACGATTGGCATGTTCGTAGGTGAACAGACGGACATTTAATCCACCGCGAGAATGTCCAACTAGGATCACGCGATCACCCAGCTTGGCGTGATCGATTAGCGCCAACATATCCTCGACGGCCGCTTGCGCTGTCGCGCGCCGATCGACGGTGTCGCTAAAAAAATAGTTGGCCCGATCATAAGTGCATGCGCGCGTCGTCTTGGCAATCTCACCTTGCACCGCGCGCCAACCCATTGTGCCGTCACCCAGCCCAGCATCGAAAAGCACCGTTGGCGAGCCTTCACCGAGGCAATAAACGTTGAGCCGCCGGCCGGGTGCCACGACGACGAGTTCTTGCGGATGCGTGTATGCCGATGCCGGAAGCGATTCCGGTGGAGCGGCGGGTGCGGTGGTGGCTATTAACGAGCTGAGAATCGATACGACCGTAAGTACGGAACGAAAACGTGTCATGCAGAATTCCTTGTCGCCTGACAGCAAGAGGCACTGTGATGCGTACGATCCGAAAAACGTTTAGCTCCGCAGTGTCCGCTTCGGGTCGAAAACAGACGTTCAACGCTTAAGCTCAGCTGCCGGCAGCCCGCGTAGTGGGATGACGGTCAACTGCAGCAAATTGTTCGGCGGCGCCAGCGTCACTGGGTGACTAAGGGGCTCATCAACCGCGGCATCGGCAGAGCTTCGAACCGAAAGCCCTCATTCGCCTTGATGGTTGGATCGTTCTCGCGAAGTATCTCCATCTCAGCGTCACTGCTCGCGGCAATGATCCCAATGCCGTAGCCGCCTTGAGGATCTGCCACAGGTCCGAACGCGAGAGCCTTTTGCTTGTGCATCAGGTCTTGCCAGTACGCGACGTGCTGACCCATGAGGGCCCGCTCCGCCTGAGTCATGTCTTGAGCGAAGGTGGCGCGGGGAGGAATCAATTTGCAGAAGAAGTATTTCATGGCACAGGAGGCTCCTGGGGTGTCGAGTGATGCCTAACTACCTAAATATACGGACGGGCAAAGGCGGTTAGAGCCAGGCTATGAGATGTCTGCCAGGGGTCGAAAGCGGACATGGTTTTGCTCTCAACTCGTCTAAGACCCGAGAGCACCGCCTGGCATGGATACGTTTGACATAGAGACATCATGATGTCATGATGTGCCCATACAGATAAAGGACCGCCGTGATACGCCCATCCCTCCGGGTCGGATGGTTTGCGGACGCCCAACTGTCTGCGTGAAGACCGAATCACAGGACCGTTGGCGCAGGATCGACCTGAATACCTTGCCCGCAGTATCTGCGCGGCGGCAGACGAAAGAAGAGGATACGTATGCTTAAAGAGTTCAACATCGCCGAGCGGGGCGAAGGCTCCTATTGGCTGCTGGCCATTCTCAGATGGGTGATGGTTCTGATTTTTATTTCGTTCGGCATACAGAAATTCACGCCGCAATCGGCACATGGCATCGCCGTGTATATCGCCAACAGCCCGTTTGTTTCCTGGCTATCCATATTCGGAATTCGGGGTGAGGCGAATGTGCTTGGTGTTGTCGAGCTGACAACGGCAGTGTTGCTTGCTGCTGGAGCATTCGTCCCCGTTCTGTCGGCCCTCGGCTCCTTGATGGGTGTCGGCACGTTCATGATCACCTGGTCGTTTTTCTTCACGACACCAGGCGTCGTGACATGGAGCCTGTCCACGGACCCCATCGCGTGGAACCTTGCCGGAGAATTTCTATACAAGGACATCGTGCTTCTTTGTGTTTGCCTCGTCTTGTTTTTGGCATCCCTGCCGAAAACGGTTATTCGTCTTCGAATAAACTGAGTTTCTGCCATGCCCGCCACGCTTTCCGCTGACGCCAAGCAGGTGCCCAACTAGATATTCGTCGACACCCCAAAGAGGTTGCGTCTCAGCATGTCCGAAAGCCCTTCAACGCGTCTGCCGCTTTACGCCCAGATCGAAGATGTTCTCGCAGCTCGCATTTCGAGCGGTGCGATGCCTGTTGGAACGCAACTTCCATCGGAAGAGGAACTGAGCCGCGAGTTTGGCGTGAGTCGGACCACCGTCCGCGTGACGATTCAGAACCTCGTGCGGCAGGGCTTGGTGGAAATCCGGCGTGGTCGAGGGACATTCGTGGCCTCGCCGAGAATGGTTCAAGAACTCGCAGAGTTGACCGGCTTCGTCGAGGATATGCGGGCCTTGGGCCGAACGCCCACAGCCCGCGTGCTCAGTCGAGAGATTGTTCCAGCCACCTCGCTCGTCGCAGACAAGCTTGCACTTCCTGCAGGGACAACGGTGGTGCAAATCCGGCGCGTGCGATTATCAGATGGCGTGCCGCTCTCGTTCGACGAGACCTATCTGCCGGAGGAACTCGGCCGCAGGGTGATGACCGATGACCTCGCCAACGAGCCCATCTTCACTCTGCTGGAAGAGCGATACGACACGCCGCTGGTCGAGGCTGAATATGTTCTGGAAGCCACCGTGGCTGATCCCACCGTTGCGATGGCGCTGGAAATTCCTGTCGGCAGTCCGATCTTCTTGATCGAACGCACTTCCTACACCTCGGGACATCGCGCCGTCGACCACGAAAGGCTGTATTACCGAGGCGACTACATTCGGTTCAAGACACGCCTGGCGCGACGCCGCGTCTCACATACCCAGAAGTGAGATAGACGTGCTGGCAACTTCTGTTCCGGGACTCTTTTGTATCTCGGTCGGTGCGAGTGCCCTGGGTGGGGCGCTTGGAATGAGCAGCGGCATCTTCATCGTCCCCATCTTGACCCTCATCGCGGGTGTGGATGTTCGTGTCGCCATTGGTTCCAGCGTCGTTTCCGTGATCGCCTGTTCCTGCGGTAGTGCTGCGTCGTTCCTCAAGGAGCGTCTTACGAACGTGCGGCTCGCGATTGTGTTGGAGACAGCGACCACCCTCGGAGCCGCGACCGGCGTGCTGCTTTCCGGAGTCGTTTCGGTTCCCGTTCTCTATGCGGTATTCGCCATGGTGCTTCTGGTTTCCGCTTGGCAGATGCTGATGCGCCGAGGGAACGCCACTGCGCATCCTGATGGCGGACCGACCGATGGGTGGGTGCGCCGGCTGGACTCTGTCTATCCGGACCGCGCCATCGGCGGCGACGTGGCCTATCGGGTCGAGCGCCTGCCGGCGGGCCTCGCCCTGATGTACGGTGCCGGGCTGCTGTCCGCGCTACTTGGGATCGGCAGCGGTGTACTAAAGATCCCGGCCATGGACACCGCACTTCGCTTGCCGATCAAGGTCTCGTCCGCGACGTCGAACTTCATGATCGGTGTAACGGCAGCCGCGAGCGCGGGCGCCTATTTCATCCGCGGCGCGATCGTGCCGGCGATCGCGGGCCCTGTCGCCCTGGGGTCGGTCGTCGGTGCGCTTCTGGGCGCACGCCTCCTGGTGTTCGTCTCGCCGAACAAACTTCGCTTGGTCTTCGTAGTCGCGCTGCTGGTCCTGGCGATTCAGATGGTTTTCGCAGCGGTGGGCGTACGCAGAGTCTTTGCGGCATGACGACGCCGACATGCAGCGCTGCTGATCGATTGGACGGCCGCCTGGCGTGGCTCCTGAGCCGTGGAAGCGGGGCGTCATGCTGGCTCATCGCGATCGGGATGGTGCTGCGCATGTTTGGCGCAAGCGCACGATCGGGAGCTGATCGACTTGTCTCAACCGGAATCGTCCTGTTGATTGCGCTCCCGACCCTCCGCGTCGCGACGATGGGTGTGTGCTTTCTTTTCCGCCGTGAATTCGACTTCGCTCTGATCTCTGCTCTTGTCCTCGCGATCTTGGTTGCATCGACATTGCTTGGCGTTGCTGCGGGATGATTGCAGTGAGGCACTCGATGAATCGATCGAGGGGACAAGGTTAAGCAGACTTTGATGCTCGGCGACAGGGTCAAGGCGTCCACGATAGCGCCAAGTGGATCACTTGACTGGGACATGAAGATTTCCAGACATCTGACTAACTACATATGTGCACACAGGCCTGGACCGAACTGTCCGCCTTGGGTTGCGGCATCAGCAACCCAAAGCGGAGGGAATCGTTTCAGACCGTTAGTTCGCTTGCACGCCAGGCCCGATGTTTTTTTCGAGAAAGCTCTGCACGTGGTTGTACATGTCCACGCGATTCTCTTCCTTGTAGAAACCGTGCCCTTCGTTTGGTTTGATCAGCCATTCGTAAGGCTTGTGCGCGGCCTCCAATGCGGCGCGCATCGCCTTGGCCTGTGCATAGGGCGCGCGTTCGTCTGCCTCGCCGTGAATCAATAGCACGGGCACGTCGATCTTGTCGGCGAGCTTGTCGGGTGAATTGGCTGCGAGTTCGGACGGATCCTTGCCAATGGCTTGCTCCAGGTAACTTCTTCCGATCGTCCGCTCCTTGATGTCGCCCTTGTCGTACATCATGGCCAGATCGTAGATGCCAGCCTCACCGATCGCGCACTTGAAAAGGCCCGGCGCGCGGATCACGGTCATCATCGCCGAATAGCCGCCAAAGCTGCCGCCAAAGACGCAGACACGCTTAGGGTCGCCATAGTGTTGCGCTTCGGCCCACTTCACACCGTCGATCAGATCCTGCTGAATGCGCGTTCCCCATTTGCCGTATCCGGCATCGACGAACCCAGGGCCGCGACCGCCCGATCCGCGATAGTTAATTTGCAGGACCAGATAGCCGCGGCTCGCGAGGAACTGCGCATCGGTGTCGAAAAACCAGGTGTCGCTGATGTCGAACGGGCCACCGTGCGGCAACAGCACCATGGGCAGGTTGTTCATGGTGGCACCGTGCGGCACGGTAAGAATCGCTTCCAGCGGCATGCCGTCACTGGCAATGAAATGCATGGGCACACGCGAGCCCATCTTGTCGGGATCGATGCTTGCGTTCTCTGAGAATAATTTCGCCACCGTCCTGGCTTTCATGTCGAACAGGTAATACGTGCCAGGGTCGCGATCGCTGCTGACCTTGAAAATCAGGATGGTTCCGTCTTCGCTGAAGCTGGAGAAACTAACGAACTGGTTTGGAAATTTGCTGAGCAGTACTTGATAAATCTGAGACAGCGGCTGGTCGCCGTTGATAACGATCGACGTCGGAATGCCGGTAACGGGCGAAGCGGAGATCGGTTCGTTTTGCGGCGTCCATTGCACGTAGCCGACGCTGCCGAAGTCGTCCTTGGCCAGCAGCTGCGATTGGGTACCGTCCGCATTCGTTTGCACGAGCGACAACGGGCCGCCTTTGACGCTGGTGCGTGCATACAGATGCTGCTTGTCTTGCGAGAAGGTAATGGGTTCGAAGCGGTCGCCGTGTTCGCCGTCGGCAAGCGACACCCACCGGTCGTTCTGCATGCGATAGACGACGTAATTAGCGGATAAGTCCAAGCCTTGCGCGTAGCGCACCTTGCCGTCTGGATCCAGGGTGAAGTCCATGTCACCCACATTGATCTGGCCGATCAGGTGGCGGACGCCGTTGTCGGCATTGACGTCGTACAGCCAGGTGTTCTTTTCGTCGTTCCACATGTACGTCTGCATGTAGAAGTGACCGTTGGCTTTCGAAGGCAAGCTGGCGATGGTGGCATAACCGTTGTCGGCCGTGTACTGCAGGCCGCCGCGCCCGGCCTGGGCCTCTTCGCGAATGAACATCGGTAGGATCCGCTTGCCGTCCGCGTTGGCGGCGATGATTTCGCCCTGCCGTTCCGGGTGATCGAGCGTGCCCACGAATTTAGCCAGTTCGACCACCAGGCGTTCGGGTCCCGCCCACTCGATGTCGTACGGAAGCTGGTGAAAGGGCAGTCGCAGATTTTTCGGATGGTGCATGTCGTCGAGATGGTAAATCTGCACGGAGTGGTCTTCGCCCTGCTCAAGGGCTACGGCGAGATACTTTCCGTCGGGCGAAAGCCTGGGCATCGAAAAACCGCCTCGATGCGCGAAAGCTTCCACCGACACTGGGTCGCCGGCTGCGACGACGGCAGGCATCAATAAACACAGCGCGGCCGCCAAGGCGCGCGCACGTCCATTCCTCATGTTTTATCCCCTGATTGCACACGATGCGTTATACGGTTCGACCAACCTGCTCCCCAGGGCCGCCCGCGTGGCGCCAGTGTAGCCAAACAGTCGCAGGCTGGCAGTGTCCTGACGTCGCAACTCAATCGGGATTGGGTTGTTTGCCCGAATTCAACCAATAGCTAAGGCCCCCTGCTGCGAGCCCTATCAGAAAGATCCCCAAGAAAATCTCGCCAAATAAGGCGAGGGTACGGCGGTACTGTTCGCCATGATCGATCCGAAAAACATCGTCATTGAAGTTCAGTGCCGATACTTGAGGATGATCAACTTCATAGGCGATGGGGACATGCTGATTTGTCTTGGCATAAACGACATCGGGGTCATTTGGACGGTTGCTTGTTCCAAGCTGGGCATAGCCATGTATAGGTTGCGATACTCCGCTCGTTTCAGACGTCGGCGTAAACGCATATTCCACATTTATGCTGCAAGAACGTTTTCCGCAGGATCCCGTATAGATGCGGACGACATCCGCCATCGCTCGTTGACCATTGAGCTGGATTTTGACCTCAGTGCGTTCTTGGTTGCGTAGCCAAATGGCCATGAGGACAAAAAATACCGTGCAAAACAGTGCGAGAAATTTGGCAAAAAATGCAAATTTGGACATGGGATCATTGAGGTCGACTTTCGCGCTTAGGCGCCTAGTGACAACAACGACTCCCATGATCGCGAGAAGGGCGATACATACAAATCCAACGTCGCCGTGCAGCAGGATGGCGGATGCTGACGACGGATTGCTGAGAATCGGGATACCCCAGATAACGAAGATCCCGAAAACAGCGCCAAAGACCCATGCATACTTCGTACTGGTTTTCTCTGTTTCGCTATAAGCAGAGTCGCTCGGCTGTTGCTGGTAGGCAGGCACTTCGTCCAGTCTGTTGCCCGACTCAGAGACGGAGCTCTGTGCGTAGCCCGAAAATGACCCTTGCGAATGATGCGAGGTCTTCGCATACGCCTTGCCACAAGAAGGACATTGCCAATCAGGTGCCTGATCAGTCGGTTTCCTTTGATAGCCACAAGCCTCACAAATGGTTTCCATGCCCACTCCCTGTTTGGGTTGATCCGATTGAGTTAATAATTGTGTTCGCTAGTTAAAAAATGTCCGCTTCGGGTCGGAAGGGGACATTCGGCTATCAGTTACGGTGACAGCCGACCCAATGACTGACTAAGCCACACGTAACTATTTGCTCGATGTCACCATGGATTGCTGAGCTTCGTCATTGGCGATTGAGATGGTTTGTTCGATCGCATCGATCACGATTTCGGGCCGATCGAGCTGAATGAGGTGACCCGAGCGCGGCACGATTTCATTGACGCCGTGAGTCGACATCGCGGCGACCTGGTTGTGCATGTCTTCCCATACCAGCGTATGTTGGTCTTGCATCTGCTGCGTCCAATCCTTATTGCGCGGATACGGCGCATGCGTCAGCACGATGATGGGCATGTCGCCGAAATCCTTGCGGGTGGCGCGTGTCTCTTCCGCGCTAGCGTAGAAGACGCTCTTAAACTCGGAGGCGATGGCCGCTTGCCATTTGAGCATTGCGCCGTACTTCAAGATGGCATCGTTGATGGCCTGGCTATAACGCGGATCGGCATCCCCCACGCATTTCTTGTAGGCCGGGCTGCCTTTGGCAATCGCGCCATTCTTTGCGGCATCCAGGCAGCTTGTGTCTTTTAGGCTGGTATCCCATCGCGCTTTGCCGCCGGGCGGATCGATGGCCCATTCGCGGTTGGACTGGTCTTCATGCGAGCCGTCGACGATGACCATGCCGACCACTTCGTCGCGATACCGATCAGCAAAAACGCGCACAGCCATGCCGGCGGCGGAGTGCCCGACCAGGATATAGGGCGGATCGACATGAGCGGCATGCAATAGCGCGTGTAGATCTTCGGCGTCGTTTTGGGCGTCGCTCGGTCGTGTAGCGGCATCGCTGAAGCCAATCCCGGCACGGTCGTACGAGCAGGCTCGATATTTCTTGGCAATAGTCGGCTGGACCAGGCCCCAAGCGACAGTGGAAGCGCCCAGGCCCGTATCAAACACCACGGTAGGCGAGCCGTCGCCGCGACAATAAAGATTGAGGCGTCGGCCGCCTCCGATATCTACAAGTTGCTGAGGTTTGGTGTAGGCCGGGTCGTCGATAATTTGCGGCTTTACTGGCGTCTTTTGCGCGGAGGCTGGCGCAGCCAGTGACAAGCCCGCAATGGCCAACACCGCGAATGCGGTTGCTTTCATCATGAATTCCCCCTGGTTCCCTTAACGCACTTTCTTTAAAGGCTATCTTTACCACAAGATGAATCAAACGCTATGCCGGCTTTGGTTTTAATCGGGATCGCTCAGCGGTGTCCGTTTTGGGTTGCGACTTCAGCCGGTCGACACAACACCCACAGACTACGCGAGCACTTGTGTGCCAGCTAGGCTAAGCGCAACCTATTTAACCGTCCAAGCGGATACGCGTATCGCACGTCGCTTGACTCAGGCATTAGATACGTACCAAGTGTTGGTGCCGCAAGCACGCAGGCTCAATAGGGAGGCCGATGATGGAAGCGCAGAACATCCGGATGGCCATCGATCGACATTGGGCTGCATCCGCTGCGGGTGATCAAATTGCCGAGCATGAGATCTATCACGATGATGCCGTGTGCGAGTACCCACAGTCAGGCGAGATCATTCACGGCCGGCATAACCTGCAAGCGCTTCGTAGCCATCACCCAGGTAAACCGTCGGGGTTCGCGATCCGGCGTATCGCAGGAGAGGGCAATCTCTGGGTTACCGAGTATGTGATTACCTACGAGGGCAAGCCCGCGTACACCGTGAGCATCATGGAGTTCCGGGATGGAAAGGTGGCGCACGAGACTCAATACTTCGCCGATCCGTTCGCCGCGCCTGCTTGGCGTGCTCAGTGGGTCGAGCGAGGGGCGTGATCAATGGCCTCCATATTCCACAAGTAGCAGCTCAGCGATACTCAGTAAGATCGCGGCGGCGTACTTTCAGCGCCGGCCTTTGCCTGGATGTTCTATCAACCGGCGATGAGCATCCTCAGTGGCTTCGTCAGCGGGAAACATCGACTCGATGCGTAGCTCTTGCGTAGTGATGGTCTGCGGCGTGCCAACCGTGGTGATCATGGAGAAGTAGCGCAGCACCTGCCCATCTTTTTGAAAACTGAGCGGGACCATCGGCAGTGTGGGTTCATGCCCCGAGGCTTCGATGATGCGAAGGGTGGGATCGACGTTTGGATAGGCAAGCAGCGACGCTAAGAGCTCGCGGGCGCGCTCATCCAGCGTGTGGCCCACCGCCTCCCGATGGATGCGCTGGATCAACGCTTTGGACGTCTCTTCCCAATTGACGATAAATGGGCGCATGCCTGTCGGGTCGAACATGAGGTGGAGCATGTTGCGAGGTTCGGGGCGTGCTTCGAGGTCGATGAATGCGTTGAAAAAGCGTGAGGCTGACGCGTTCCTCATAAACACGTTCCAGTAGCGATCCATCACGAGAGCTGGGAACGGTTCATGGTGAAGAAGGATGCGTTCGATCGCGCGCGTTACGCTGCTCATTTCTTCGGCGTTCCAGGCGTCTTCCTTGTAGACCGGCGCAAAGCCAGCCGCCATCAGCAATGCGTTGCGGTCGCGGAATGGCACATCCAGTGCCTGGGCAATGTTGATCAGCGTTGGCCGGCTTGGCGCACTGCGTCCACTTTCGATGAAGCTGATATGTCGCTGCGATACGCCGGTATCGAGCGAAAGCTCGATTTGGCTTTTACGGCGAATGTCGCGCCAATGACGGAGTAGGCGACCTAGTTCATTGTGGGACGAGTCTTGGGGGTTCTTAGGTGTGCTCATGGGAGTTCCGAAGTGCGTTGCCAGCGATCAGCTCTTCTTGTCTGTCCAATAGAGAGCTAGAACGAGGTAAGTGCAAGGGCACGTATCGGCAAAAACTGCACCCACTGCGATGTGCAGGGGTGCAGCGAGCCAGCGGTGAAAGGCTATCAACCACGCGCCCAAGTGTGTTGCTTGAAAGCCTCTTCGAGTGGCGGGTTCGTGATGGTGGCAGTGTAGTTGGTGATCGTGGATGCCGCGACGATCGCGATGACTTCGAGCAAATGCGCCTTGTCAAAGCCGGCATCCAGGAACTGATCCATGTCCTGCTGGGTGAGGTGGCCACGCTTCTCGATCATGGCGCGCGCCAAGGCCGACAATGCCGCACGTTTTGGATCGGCCGGAAGATGTCCGGCGCGGATAGCGTCGACGTCAGCAACGTCAATCCCTTGCTGTAAAGCGAGTGCGCTGTGGAAAGCGACCGCCCATCGGCTCGAATTGGCGACGGCATCGGTGAGCAAAACGATCTGAATCTGGTCTTCGGGGAAGCTTCCGCCGTGGACCTTTCCAAAAAGGCCTACCAAGCTGTCGATCAGCACAGGCGACGTCGCCATGGCGGCCGCGATGTTCGGAATCATGCCGAAAGCACTCTGCAGTGCTTCCAACGAAGCGCGGGACTTTTCAGGTGCGGACTCGATGGTGTGAACGGGGAACGGTTTCATGATGGTGATCTCACAAGTTGGGGATAGGGGACATTGACCGGCTGCGTTCGTCGGCTTGGCGACATCATTAGCCGTTGTGGAAATAGCCGCAATTACGTGCGAGGTAATACGAACGCTAGAAGCCCCAGCCGATAAGGGGCGTCGAGTCGCGTCCATTTGGTTGCAGGTCTTGCCCGTTTCGCGACGTAACTAGTCCAGTTGACAACATTTGTATTGTTCACTTGGCTCGCCGACGCCTATGTTGGCTCCCCGGCATGCGCCGCTTACTGCACAAATCATCATGGATCGTGTCCCATCTACGCCCCGCATTTCTTTACGGGCAGAGCATCTCAAGCTGAGTATTGCCGCTGTACTTGCGCTTGCTTCAACTACGCCATTGAGAGCTACCAGTCGTGCTCCTACCTCAACACCCATGATTGCGAGTGCCTGGACGACAAAAGGAAACGTTACATTTCTGGCCGATGAGAGCGCCATCGTTATCGCCCAAGGAGGCAGTGCTGAACTCAACTCGACGACTTTTTCCAGTGGAACGATCGAGTTCGATATGAAGTCCCCGGGCGGCAACGTTGGCCTCACTTTTCATTTGCGAGGTAATACGGGGGAGGCGCTTTATTTCAGACCGTCCGCTGACTGTGCAACGTCGGATGACTGTGTTCAATACATGCGGCTTGACCACGGAATCTTCGAATGGGATTTGTTTGGCGACAACCAAGCACGAGCGCTTTTTGGAGCTAACGTCTGGAATCACGTCAAACTGTCCGTGGATGGCCGATCCATGCACGTTTGGGTTAACGGCACGCTGGTATCTGCGCCACGAGACAATCTTCTAGTTGGCGCATTCGACAACGGGACCATCAAACTTCACGGCCCCGCGTCCTACGCGCATCTGACGATTGCCTCGGCCACTCCTACAGAAACTCCGAAACAATCGCTTGCCGTAGGCGACGCCCATCTCGTCACACGTTGGCTGGCGTCGAACGCATTCATCATGCCGTCCACCTTCGATGCGAAGCTAGGTCAGAACACGGGCGTCGCTCCATCTATTAAATCTCTCCCCGCTACGGATGCGTTCAAGCACGTGCTGCATGCGGATTCGACAGGCCTTATCAACGTAACGGCAGCCTTGGGCGAGTCTCAAAAAGGTAACGCGATCATTGCGACTTGGCTCAAGACAGAGGTGACGTCCGAGCATGCACAGGTCAAACACGTTTCTGTCGGCTGGACACGCGAAGCATGGGTCTTTGTAAACGGCGAGCTGGTCTACGCCGATAAGAATCTCTACGGCGTCCCGGGGGCGAGCAAGACGCCAGATGGACGGTTATCGCTTGACAACGGAGCGTTTAATTTGCCCTTAAAACAAGGCAGAAATGAGATTGATGTGCTACTGGATGATAGCTTTGGCGGCGGCGTACAGCATTTCGGCTGGGGTTTAATGATGCGGTTTCCCAACACCGATGGCATTCAATGGTGAGTGGGCAACTTTTCCGTCGAGAACAATGAAGCCCGTTGTCATAGGCCGATTAAATTTGTCCTACCGATGACTAGGGTCTGCTTTCGACCCATAGCGGATGCCCTGATACGCGGAAAGAAAAAGTGCCGTTACGGCCGGATCCGGCACCAAAAGGAAGGTGCCAGCACATCTCAGGATGTGTCGCAGAGCGCAGGTCGCGCAAATGACCGGAGTAAACTGGTATCCACTGAGCGGGGCTCAGCATGTAAAGGGGCAGACTTTCTTTGGTCAGTGGCGGTGGCTCGATAGGGCTGGCGTTGCTTTTTTGGCACCGCTTTTTTGAGCTTTATTCGGCGTGGTTGCTTGTGCCTGGGTGGCGCCTTTTTTGCGACGACTCTCAAGGTCGTAAGCGGATCAACTGTCTACGATGGAGGTCAGGTTCTCTTGCGGGCGATTAGGCCGCCTGGCCAGATTCCTTTTAAAGGGGGCAGCATGGCGGTACGCGGCATTGCTTCACGGCTGGCGCTATGGGTTCTGGCTGGCACCATGCTGGTGATCGTCACCGGCGGGTTGCTGCTCTTTCGATTCATGGGCCATCAAATCCTTGAACAGACTCATCGTGAATCCGAGGCGCTGGCCAGCGATGGGGGTAATCGCATCCAGCAACGCCTCGACAAAGTCACCAACAGTGCGCAGATGCTTGCCAGCCTCATAGGCCCACGGCCGGATGACGCACAGTCTCTGATCCACGATGTCATGCAGCACAATCCTGATCTGGCAGGCTTGGCGGCGGCATACATTCCGCACTCGACGGCTGCAGCGACGACCAGCGGCTCTCCCTTCATCAGTCGGCGTGACGATGGCACATTGCTAAGTCGCGATATGTTGCAAGATCCCAGCCCCTATTGGGATTGGCCTTGGTTTCGCACAGGTTTGACCTGCATAGGAGGCTGCTGGCAGCAACCGTTCTTCTCTCAGTCCAGGCATCGCAAGCTGGTCAACTACTCGGTCGCCATTCTGGCTAACAGGCAGGTCACGGGTGTTCTCAATGCAGACGTTACGCTTGATTGGCTGCAGGGTGTTTTGAGCGGATTGAACAAGCCTCCCGGGGGCGAGGCTTTCGTCATCGATCAGCAGGGCATTTACCTCGCGAGTGACAACCCTGGGTTGATCGGACAGCAGGCTAAAGATGGACTGCTTGACGTTTTCAGCCACCCCGACGCCAAACCTATACGCGAAATGACCACCCAGATTTCGCGCTCGGACGATCCCGTATGGATCTATCACTCGCCCATCAAGGGCACGCAATGGCAATTCATACTTGCCATACCGGAATCCTGGATCTATGCCAGCGTCCAACGCGCCTTCCTCGCCGCACTGGGTATAGGCGGGCTGGCGCTACTGGCCATGACGGTGTTGGTATTCGTCATTACCCGGCGTGTCATGAACCCGCTCGGCGTGCTGACAGAACGGGCGGAGCAAGTGGCTCGCGGTGCGCTCGACTTTACCTTGCCTAAGGTTCGCCAGCACGACGAGATCGGAAGGCTGACACACGCCTTCGATCGGATGCGTCTCGATCTTGCAGAACATCTGGCCGAGCGAACCCGGGTAGCGCGCGAACAGCAACGTCTCACTAGCGAGTTGGAGATTGCTCAACAGATTCAGACGGCGCTACTCCCAGGAGCTCACTATCTGGATGCACGTTGCAGCAACTTCGAACTGCATGCTGTTCTTCAACCCGCGCGAACGGTCGGCGGTGACCTGTACAGCTATTTCATGCTGCATGATCAGCGTCTCTATATCATCGTGGGTGATGTTTCGGACAAAGGCATTCCTGCGGCCTTGTTCATGGCGCGCGCGATCACGTTAGCCAAGGCCATGGCGCCACGCGCTCAGTCGCCGCAACAACTGCTGCAATTACTCAATGAGGAGCTTTGCCGCAATAACGATGGTTGCATGTTCGTCAGTCTGCTATGCGGTTTGCTGGATACCATCAGCGGTCAACTGATCATGGCCAGCGCCGGTCACGAGCCTCCGGTTCTGTGGGGAAGGGATGTGCCACGTCTACTGGAATTCGATACGGGTCCGGCACTAGGCTTGGATGAGGAAGCCACTTATCCCGTGCATCGTCTGCGATTGCGTCCCGGTGACAACTTGCTCATGTATACCGATGGCATCACCGAAGCCACCGATCATGCTTTGCAGATGTACGGTCAGGAGAGGATGCTTGCCTGTCTAGCTCGATACGCAGAAAACGAAGATGGCGACCCCGCGGGCTATCTTGTGACCGACGTCGAGAGCTTTGCGGCAGGCCGTAGTCAGGCCGATGACATCACGGTGCTTGCGTTACGCTGGCACCACGCTGGGCCGGGGAGGAGCGCGTCAATGCTGGACGTGATTATCGACGCTTCCATGGATGCAGTGTTCGACATGCTCGAACGCTGTGATAGAGAGCTGCATTCGGCTGGCATCGATCCCGACGTTCGTCATGACGTGCGATTGGTGCTCGAGGAACTGATGGTCAACATGGTTCAGCACGGTCGCGAGGAGCCACGTGCGGGCCAGATTGGCTTGCGCCTGACGTTAAGTAGCGGCGCCATCATGGTTGAGCTGCATCACGACGGGCAAGCTTTCGATCCGCTGCAGTCACCTCCGATCCTGCTCACCGGCGACATCGCCGATCGCGACACCGACGGCGGCCTCGGCGTTCATCTAGTGCGCGCTATGGCCAGTGACCTCAATTACGCGCACGACGCGCAGGGCAATCACCTCCAACTGCGCTTTATCTATCCCCATAAGCCGGAGTAAGACCATGAGCTTCAGTGTGCGTAGTGAAAGTTCGTCGCCTCAACGCGTTACTCTGCATTTGCAGGGCCGGCTCGATGCAATGACTTTCGGCGAGTTCGACGAGGCGGCTGTTGGGGTGTTGCAACAGATGGCGACGGGAAGCACCGTCGTACTCGATCTCTCTTCGCTGGATTACATAAGCAGCGCTGGACTGCGCAGCGTCGCAAAGATTCGCAAGGCGATGCGAGCACGCAGTGGTTACGCTCTCCTCGTCAACCCGCAACCTCAGGTACGCAAGGTATTCGATATTGTGAAAGCGGTGCCCGTCAGCGACGTCTTCTCCAGCGTGACGGAGCTGGATAACTACCTCGACCGTATCCAACGGCAAATTGTCGATGGGGATGAGGAAGATAACTGACTGGGTAAGGCAGGGGCAGCAGAAAAGTGGTGATTCTGTCTATTCACCAGTGTGCGCCGCCTTGCTTTGCTTTTGTCACTCACGCAGGTAGCCATCGTCCAGTGTGTGGAGGAAGGTGATGATGTCCTGGATGTCCCGGGCGGTGAGCGGCGGCGGATCGCCAACGTGGCGGTCGAGGGGTGCATCAGTGGTGTCCACGTTGCTTTGATAGGCGGCAGGTATATCGTTGTAGAGGTCCAGCTTGCCGCTGGCATCGTGCGGGTAGATCTTCGCCGGCGTGACGCTGCGCAAATTGTAGAAATCGAGTACCTGCGTCAGCGAGTGGTAGACGCCGTTGTGAAAGAACACTGCGCGCTTATCCACGTTGCGCAGAGTGGGCGTGAGGAACATGCCGCAGTATTGCGTTTGACGCGCGAGGTCTTTGCGGAACGGGCCGCAGATGCCGAGATCGTAGTAATGCGGATCCCGGTTAAACGCCAGTGTTGTGTTGCGGGGTACGCCCAATGCCTCGTATTGGGCGTCGGTGAACAGTGGGGGTAGGCCATCGCGCCCAGGTTGGCTGAGGTGGCA
Organism: Dyella lipolytica; assembly: GCF_030160075.1. GTDB lineage: Bacteria > Pseudomonadota > Gammaproteobacteria > Xanthomonadales > Rhodanobacteraceae > Dyella_B > Dyella_B lipolytica. The sequence continues at coordinate 292,020 of NZ_BSNQ01000009.1, read as the reverse complement.
GCCCGCGCAGTTGCCTTTCTTAGGGTCGTTGAACAGGCGCAGTCCGCGCATTTCAGCGGGTGTCAGTGGGGCCAGTCCTTGCAACCAAGCGTCGTACTTGCTGGTGAAAGGGTGAAAAGACGTGTCTTCGATTTGAAAGCGGCCGATGGCAAACATCGCCTCGGAAACGAGTTGCTGCGGGTCATTCAGAATGCCGGGCCCGAACAGCAGGGCGAACGTTTGACGGTAGCGGCTGTGCACGAGTTTGTTGGCAACGTCATCGATGCTGGTGTTGCCCATTTCCACCGGATTGAGCAAAGGCAAATAGGCCTGTCGTTGCAGTGAATCGGCACGGCCGTCCCAGAACAGGCCGCCTTGCGCCACCATCGCGGGCGCGGCGGGCACCATGCCGGCTTGCTTGCTTGCACGCGGATTGCCGCGCGCGGATGCGGCTATCGCATTGAGGTCGGGCGCCACATCGTTATCGGCTGGATCCGGTCCGATGCTGAAAGGCGGTTGCCGGTACAAGTAGCCAAGCGATAGAGGTGGCCGATACCCGACCTTGTGCAGGTCCACGCCGCCGGGCTGCACGGTTAGCGCGTTAGGTGGGTTGTAGCCGTAGGCGGGGCTGTGGCAGGAGGCGCAGGACTGCCGTCCAGAGCCCGACAGCATCGGATCGAAGAACAGCGATTTACCAAGTTGTGCAACGGCGCTCAGCGGGTTCGCCTGCGGAAGTTTCAGGTGGACCGGATGCGGATTAATACCGCTAACGTCAGCGACATCGCTTTGCAGCGTCGTGGCCTTGTCGAGAAACGCGTAGCTAGTGACGCAACTGAACGCGCAAACCGTGCCAAGCAGAACTTTGAATAAGCGATGCCGCTTGCACTGTGCGTGCATGCGCAATGTCGAGGATTCCGATGTCAAAGGCACTCCAAGGCGATGACGTGACGGGATGCGATATGGACTTTAAAACTTCTCTGCTCCGCGATGTGTCGCGGAGCAGAGATGGGCTTCAGTTGCCATGTGCGAGGATGAATCAGGCAACGATCTGATTGCATGCCTGTGATCAGGAATGCCAGGGCGAGCGTTTGTGGATCGGCGTACCCTGATTGGGATCGAGGAACAACGGTTGCGCAAGATCGAAGCGGCGGCGGTTGAAGTCGAACATGTTCATGATGCTGCCGGTGGTGGCATCGCCCGAGCCTTGGCCGATGCGCTCGCCATTCAACCAGTTGTCTTCGATGAAGCGCACCACCGAAGCCTGCGTGATTTGCGTGTCATCGACATAGTTGACGCGCGCATAAGGCGAGATCACCAGGAACGGCGTACGCGTACCGGGGCCGCAGCGGCCGTTGACGGTACCGCCATTCACACCTACGCCCGGCGCGGCGCCCGATGCATTACAGACACCCGGAGCATTGAGCTGGTCGGCACCGACCACCTTTCCTTCCGGAGTGGTCGAATCGAAGGACGATGTGGTGGGCGAGGCATAGCGATGGTCGTACCAGCCATCGGAGTCATCGTAGGTAATGATGACGGCGGTGCTGTCCCAATCAGGTTGCTTCTCCAGGAAGTTGATCACATTCACCACGAAGGACTGCTCATCCAGCGGATCGGAGTTGCCCGGATGCGCATCGTCCACCGCGGGCGGTTTGATATAGCTGACCGACGGGAAGTTGCCAGACGACACGGCGTTGAAAAAATCGTTCACGTCGTATTCGTGGTGCACGGGCGTCGAAGTGCTGTCCTTGTCGTCCGTGTAGCCAACCTGGGCCGTCGAGGTGGGGCGCGTGTGCATCGGGTTCGAGGTGCTTGCGTAATACTGGAACCAGTTGTGGTGCGGCGTGTAGTCGGTTGGGGTGGCATCCAGTACGCTCGAATAGGTACTGCGCTTGCAACCGGTGGTTCCGTTTTCGTTTACGGCGGTCAGGTCGAAGCCGCCCATGAAACCGCCCCAGGTGATGTGGCTGGCATTGAGCAAGTCGCCGATGTTCTTCGATGTCATCATCACCGTGTTGCTGGTCGAGGAGCAGGAGTCATAGGCAGGATCGGTATCGCCGATCAGGGTAAGGCCGCCCTGGGTGTCGGGGATGGTCGAGGCCGAACCGAGCACGACCTTGGCGCCGTTGTTGGTGCCGGATACCACGGCAATCGCACCCGGCGTCGAGGGACCGTAGGTGTCGGTATAAGCGTTGTCGTCCATGGCGAAGTGCTGCGCGTAATTCCACATCGCCGTGACGGTGTTGCCATCGAAGTAACCCATCACAAGACCATTCGTACCGAACGCGCCGGTGGTGGTCACCGTGTTGTTACCCGTGAAGGCGGGAAAACGGTCGGCGATGCCGTTGTCGTACGCGAGTTGCTCCGGCGTGTAGCTATGGTTCTGGCCCTCGGTGTTGGCCTGAGTGCGATCAAGTCGGAATGGGTTCACCGCATTCACGCCGTTGATGGGGTTTAGCTTGTTCGGATTGTCGTTCAGCAGTGCCGGCGTCAGGCCGTCAACCGCGGGCGTAAAGGGCTTAGCCCTGAACGCCGGTTCGCCCGGAGGATTCGCCGCCACGGGATAGGTGCCGAAGTAGTGATCGAACGAACGGTTTTCATCGAAGATCACCACGAGATGCTTGATCGGCGTTGCCGTCGGGATCCGATCTTGTGGCGAGCGGCCGTCGCCGTGCCACGGAGAATGCGCAAAAGAATCGGCGTTCTGATTCGAGCTCGGATCAACCTGGGCGTAGGCGAGCGAGAATCCCATCAAGGCGATCGACGCGGGCAAGATGGTCTTGCGGAACATACGAAGACTGGACATGTGCAAACTCCTGGAGTGGGTACGACGACACAGGGTTGGTACAGCACCCATTTCATTTCTGTAGATTTCCCCTCACGACAGGCCACGGGCTGCGCTGATGGCAAAGTCCTTGGCATGCTCCGAATTGAACCATCTGGATGTGAAGGTTCCGGGACAGCCGAGCGCACCCGCACACATCGCAGGAACTCCGTCTCACTTTTCGTTTTGATTCGGGTACTTTCCGGCAGGAATGCGCACATCCCTCAATGTCCGCTCAGCCCCGGTATCGTCGCCGCGGCTGGCTTGTCGGGCATACGTTTCATGTATGTGCTCCTGAAGGTAGGCGAGCCAGCAACTGGCTGGCGACAGCTGGGCTCAGGCAAGCGCCAACTCCACCGCGCGCGGTGTGGCCGATATAGAAACCTTTTGTATTAGTGCGCACCGTCGAGGCGCAAACGGAAATGGAACCGCTCCAGACAGTGCGGACGAGAAGAAGCTGCTTGCGCTATCCCTATGCACAATCTAGACGGTTTTTTCTTAATGAGACGTCTATTTGCTTGGCGATGGGTGTTAATTGCATGCGCTTCGTCACAAAAGCCGTTCAGAGCAGCGAGCAAAAAGAAAAAGGCAGAGACCAGGGTTAGATTGAGTTTTGCTAGTCAGCCTGAATACTCGTGCCTTGCCAGCGTTTTGCGAAAAGGTCCGCTCTCGACCCAAAGCGGACTTTGCGCTGGATAGGTCATTTGTTGAAAACTTGAAGACGTTGCATTTAATGAGGCGAATGCGCTGGGGGGAAACTCATAGCGCACTCGCCTTTTGTTCTGCGATCAGGCTGCGAGCTTGGGAGCGACGGGGAAATCTACCGGCACGCCGGTCACGCCGTGCAAGTAATTGGTCACCGTCTTATCGCCGATGATCACGATGACGTCCACAAGGTTCTCCTTGGTCCAGCCCGCGGCGAGAAAGGCGTCGACCAAGGCAGGATCGGCGTGGCCACGCTTGACGGCGATGCTCTTTACTAAACGGGCCAGTGCGTCGAGCTTGCTGTCAAAGCTGGCCGTGCCGCTGCGAATTTCGAGCACCTGCGCATCGGTGAAGCCATGCATCTTGCCGATGACGGTGTGCGCCGCAAGACAGTACTCACAACTGTTGACTTCGCTCACGACCAGATTGACGACTTCGCGAGCCTTGCCAGTGACACTGCTCTTGGCATTCTGGAAGGCCAGATAGTTGCCCAATGCATGTTCGGAATAAGCCAGCGTGGCGTAGAGATTGGGAACCGAGCCCAGGCCCTTCTTGAGGGTGTCGAACAGCGCCTGGTTGGCGGGGGAGACTTCGTCGCGGGTGGGAACATTGAACTTGGTCATGATGATTCTCCTGGAACGTGAGGTGGTGGGGGTTGTTGAATCAGCGGTGTAAAGATCGTTGGATTACTGCGCGGTGTAGCCGCCATCGACACCGATGGACTGGCCAGTGAGGTAGCGCGCCTTGTCGCTGGCGAGGAACACGATGGTCTGCACGATTTCGTCTACCGTTGCTTCGCGCTTGGCAGGTATCGACGAGAGAAATCCGGACTTGGCTTCCTCGCTGCGACCGACAAACCGCTCGAGCATGTCGGTGGCAACCGGGCCAGGGGCGACGGCGTTGACACGAACACCCGACGCGGCGCCCTCAAGCGCGGCGCTCTTGGTGATGCCTTCCACCGCGTGTTTGCTGGCCACATAGATGGCGGCGCCGGCGATGCCGACCTTTCCGGCGATCGACGAGATGTTGATGATCGAACCCGAACCCTGGGCGAGCATGGGACGCATCTCGTGTTTCACTGACAGGAGTGTGCCCAGCACATTCGTCGCGAAGGTGTTTTCGTAGTTGTCCAAGGACTGTTCGGTGATGGGCCCTAGCTGTCCTTCGGTGCCGGCGTTGTTGACTGCCACATCGATGCGGCCGAAGCGCTGAATGGTCTGCTCGATCAGCTGGCGAACATCAGCCTCGAAGCGCACGTCGGCGTGGATAAATTCGGCCTCGGCACCCATGGCGCGAAGTTCTGCGGCCAGCGCTTGGCCAGCTTCTTCGCGGCGGCCGCTGACGGCGACGCGAGCACCTTCCTTGGCAAAAGCGATGGCGGTGGCGCGACCGATGCCGGTGAGTGCGCCGGTGACGAGTACGACGGAAGTGTTCATGAGGTGGCTCCTTTAGGCGGGGTAGGTGTGTTGCCGTTGGGAGCACTTTGATTGATTCCACACACATCAACTAGACCTTTATTTGATATATCATTAATTCCTATTTGGAATTAATGAGGCATCGTCATGGACAAGCTGCAAGCCATGAAGGTCTTTGTGCGCGTGGTGGAAGCGGGGAGCTTTTCTGCCGTGGCCAAGGAATCCAACACCACGCAGAGCGCCGTGAGCAAGCAGGTGGCAGCGCTTGAGAATGTGCTCGGCGCGAAACTGCTGATTCGCACCACTCGGTCGCTCGCTCTTACAGAAGAAGGCGAACGCTATTTCGAGCAGGTCAGGCGTGTGGTGGGGGAGATCGCCGAAGCGGAAACGTCACTGAAGCGTGGCGAACAGCAATTGAAGGGTTGGTTGCGTGTCGCCGCTTCGGTCGGTTTTGGACGGCTCAAACTCATGCCATTGGTCCAGACATTTTTGGCCAAGCATCGCGAAGTAAAAATTGACCTGCGACTCAGTGACGGCTTCATCGATCTGGTGGAACGTGGCATTGATGTCGCCGTGCGTATTGGCGAATTGCCGGATAGCCGTCTCATTGCTCGACCCATTGGGATGTCGCGGCGCGAGCTGGTGGCGCATCGGGACTATCTGCGCAACTTACCCAAGGGAATCAAGCCTCCCAAATCGCCGGACGATCTTGAGCGACACAACTGCATCGTCTACACCGGAACGACCATGCGCAACACCTGGCGCGTCGCCGCAGGTCCGGGTGCTGCCGATCCCGAAGGTACTGCGCGGGTCATCAAAGTGGAGGGCAACCTGCAGACCGATAGCAGTGAAGTCATTCGCGCGTCCGTCCTTGCAGGCATGGGTATTGGCTACACACCTTCATGGCTGTTTGAAGATGAAATCGCTAGTGGTGAGGTCGTCCGCGTGCTGCCCGACTGGTCGGTACTGTCGCCGATCCATATCGTCACGCCGCAAGAGCGGCGTCACTCGGCGAAGGTACGGGCGTTTTCCGATCATCTCGCCCAGGGACTCGGCGTGACCTGAGGTCATTGCATGATTGTCTTGCCCGACGGGTGTCATGACAGCACCGAGGGGAAAAGAGTCGAACTGTCCCCCATGCCAAGGGTCACGTTGTTATGTTGTAACGCCGATCTCATACTCCGTTGCACTGCGAAGGGCCACATCGGGACCCTTCCGCCACGAGGAGATCGCTATGAAGCAGGTGTTCTGTTTTGCATTGGCTGGCCTACTCGTTGCGGGGGGAGGAGCGGCCATGGCGGACGAAGGCATGTGGACCATGGATCACTTGCCGGTCAAACAGATGCAGCAACGCTATGGCTTTACGCCTAGCCCGCAGTGGATAGATCTGGTGCAGCACGCGGCTTTGCGGCTTGCGGAAGGATGTTCCGGTTCGTTCGTCTCGGCCAATGGTCTGGTGATGACCAATCACCATTGCGCCAACGCCTGTCTCTCCCAGTTGTCCAAAGGGCATGAGGATTACATGTCCGCCGGATACGTCGCCCTCAAGCAAGAGGACGAACCGAAATGCCCCGATGTCGAGCTCAACCAGCTCGAATCCATTACCGACGTCACGAGCCAGGTGAATGCGGCCACGGCCGGCAAGAGCGGTGCCGACCGCATCAAGGCCGAACACGAAATCGACAGCACGCTGGAGAAGGGCTGCGTCAACGGCGATGCCAAGACCTGGCGTTGCGATGTCATCACCCTCTACAACGGTGGCAGCTATGCGCTGTACAAGTACCGCCGTTACCAAGATGTGCGCCTGGTTTTCGCACCGGAGCAGAGCATCGCTTTCTTCGGCGGCGATCCGGACAACTTCAATTTTCCGCGCTATGACCTGGACGTGACGTTCTTTCGCGCCTATGTCGACGGCAAGCCGGCGAACACGCCGCAATTCTTCAAATTCGATACGCAGGGACCGAAAGCGGGCGACATGACCTTTGTCGTGGGCAATCCCGGCTCGACGCGGCGCGGTTTGACCTGGAGCCAATTGTCCGCGCTGCGCGATTACCGTCTCATACCTATCTATGCGCTGCTTTCCGAGGTGCGCGGTGTGTTGTGGCAATACAGCCGCGGCGGTGCCCAGCAAACCAAGGAATCACAGGAATTGCAGTTCGGCATCGAAAACGCCATCAAAGTTTACGACGGCTGGCTGCAGACCTTGAACGACGAGCAGTTCATCCAGCACAAACAGCAGCAGGATGCATCGCTGCGGCAGTGGATGGCGGCGACGCCGGCGCGGCGCGCCAAATATGGCGATCCTTGGGCGGATCTAGCACGCGCGCAACAGCGTGCGAAGGATCTGCAGGTGCGCTTCATGCAATTGGAGGCGGGCCTTGGATTCGGTGACCAGACCGGGCAACTGTTTAGCGATGCCCGCACCCTGGTTCGCGCCGCTGCCGAACGCAACAAGCCAGATGCTGATCGCCTGCCTGAATTCCGCGATGCGAATCTCCCGGCTGTGCAGCAACAGGTGGAATCCGACGTTCCGTTCTATCCGCAGTTTGAAGAAAACATGTTGGCCTGGTCGCTGGGCAAGTTGCGGCAGGCGCTCGGTGCAGACGATTCGACCGTGCATGAAGTACTCGGCAAACAATCGCCTGATCAGCTCGCACAACATTTGGTCGGCGGCACCAAGCTTGGCGATGCCGCGGTGCGTAAGCAGCTATGGGATGGTGGCGAGAAAGCCATCGAGGCTTCCAACGATCCGATGATCGAGCTGGCACGACAGATCGATCCGGAATCGCGCAAGATTCGCAAAGCCTACGAAGACGAAGTGAAGGCGCCCACCGACAAGGCCGACGAGGCGATTGCGAAAGCACGTTTCGATCGCGATGGCATGTCCAGCTATCCGGACGCAACCTTCACGCAACGTCTCTCCTACGGCAAAGTTGTGGGCTGGAATGAAAACGGCGAACCGGTGCCGCCTTTTACTCACTTCGATGGCTTGTACAAGCGCGCCACGGGTGCCGATCCCTTCAAGCTCCCGGATAGCTGGATCAAGGCACAAGACAAGCTGGACCTGTCGACACCGATGAACTTCGTCACCGACAACGACATCATTGGCGGTAACTCGGGTAGCCCTGTGATCGATCGCCAGGGGCACGCCGTCGGTCTGATCTTCGATGGCAACATCCATTCGCTCGGCGGCGATTTCGTCTACGACGGCAGCAACAACCGTGCGGTAGCCGTCGACACCGCCGCGCTGGTCGAGGCCGTGCGCAAGGTCTACAACCTGCCGCGATTGGCCGATGAGCTGACGCAGGGCCATCTGTAACGAATCCAGATGCTGCTGCACAAGACAACTTAAAAGGATGCACAAAAAAAGCCCCGCATTAGCGGGGCTTTTTGCATTCGATGAAATGAGGCTGATAGAGCATGCATTTTCAATGCCACCGGATCAGCAATCTGCCAACCATGCACATCGATAATCCAGTTACCGTTGTCAGTAACCGCGGCATCGCGCCGACGTCATTCCCGCATGGAGCACGACTAGCTTTCGAGCCGAGGGACTTTCCTCCAAAGCGAGCTCTAACACGAGTCACAAACGGAATTCAGAGGCAATTCCCCCATAGGAAAGATTCTTATCTTGTCTATGCCAGAAGTCATTTGCACTAAATATTCACTTTTTGTAAATATCCATGCAGCACAAGACGGGTAGTGGCTCACTCTGTGTAAGTTTTGTGCTCGGGGAGTCGTCGTCCGGTTTGCCCGGATGGATAGGGACAAAGCGTTTGCGGCGTGCTGGTTGCGGGAGATGCCGGAAGGGGCATGTTGCGTAACGACATCATTAATCGCAGAACAGGCTGAGGGGCCTCTCATGCTGAAAACACCAATCGCCGCGGCCGTTCTGGCTGCGCTATCACTCGTCTTTGTTGCCAACGTGAATGCCGACACTACGTTGGCCACAACAGGTCAGGGTTCATCGACACAGGGAACTGCCGCGCAGAGTTCATCGCAGGACACCGCGCAGTCGACAAGTTCCGATCAATCCACCAGCACGGCGACCGATAAAGCGAAGAAGCTGCAAGCGGTCGTAGTGACCGGTTCGCTGATTCCGCAGGTTGAGGTTGAAACGAGCGCTCCGGTGATCACGATCACGGCTCAGCAGTTGAAGGATCGTGGCTTTGCCACCGTTGCCGATGCGCTGCAGCAGGCTACGTTTGCAACCGGTAGCGTGCAGGGTCCGAATAACTCGGGTGGTTTCACCCAGAGTGCGAAAACAATCAGCTTCTTCGGCCTTGATCCCAGCTTCACGAAATACCTGATCGATGGCCTGCCGATGGGTGATTTCCCTGCGCTGTATAACGGCAGCGAATCGTTCAACAGCCTGACCAACATTCCGATCGAGATGGTCGATCACATCGACGTACTGCCGGGCGGTCATTCATCGATTTACGGTTCGGATGCCATCGCGGGCGTTATCAACATCGTGCTGAAGAAAACCATTGACGCTCCTGTCGTCGACGTTCGCTTCGGATGGCGTACAGGCGGCGGCGGTGCCGATCGGCGCGTCTACGGCGCCGATGGCTTTACCTTCGGCAAGCTCAACGTTATCGCGGGCGTCCAGTTCGAGAGCATTGAGCCGATCTGGGGTTTTGATCGTAGCTTGACCAGTCACTACTTCACTCAGGGCACCACGCCCCCCACGGCGTCGCGCGACTACCTGGTGCTGAGCGAAACACAATTGGTGAACGCGTATTACAGCCCGAATCTGTTGAATCCAGGCGTTGGATGCGCAGCCGTTGCCGGTGAGTACAACGGTACCGAGCAGCTTCAGACGCGCTTGAATCACGGCGAATACTGCGGTTCGCAAAACAGTGCTGGTTATGTAACCGAAACCAACAAAGAGCATTCGGCGAACCTTTACACGCACGCCACGTACGATCTGAATAGCGACGTGCAGTTTTATGGCAACTTCCTGTACAGCTACGACCAGCAGCAATACTCCGCAGGGTCCAGCTTCCTGTTCTGGCAGAGCCCCATCTATTACGATCCCAACCTTGGCGACTACGTCCTTGCGCAGCATGCGTTTAGCCCGGAAGAGGCTGGCGGTTACCAGAACATCCTGGATAACAACGTCGAAAACTCGTTCCTGCTGACCATGGGTGCGAAGGGTAGCTTCGGCCAATCGAACTGGGACTATGACCTGACCTTCAATCATTCTGAAGATCACCTGCAACAGCGCACCTTCCAGCGCTGGACTACCGAGATCAATAGTTATTTCGACAACATACTTGGCCCGAGCTTGGGACCCGATCCAGGTGGCGCCGGCTTAAACACCTACACGCCGAACTACCCGGCTTTCTACACGCCTGTGTCGAATGCGGCCTTCCGTGGATTTACCGGTTACACCGAGACGTATGCCAAGACCTGGGACAACATGCTTCGTGGCCAGGTCACCAATGCGTCGCTGTTCACTCTGCCCGGTGGCGACGCCGGCGTGGCAGCAGTATTCGAGGGTGGTAACCAGGGCTGGAACTATTCCCCTGACCCGCGCACGCTGGATGGCGACACTTATGAGTTCACCGACGTGTCGGGCGCAGGCCACCGCTCGCGTTACGCCGGTACGCTCGAGTTCAACGCACCGTTGTTCTCGATGCTAACCGTGGATGCGTCCGGCCGATACGACAGTTATGACGTCGCTGGCGGCACGGTGAGCCATCCGACCTACAATTTCGGTTTCGAATTCCGTCCGTTTGGCAACATTCTGTTGCTGCGTGGTTCGGTTGGTACCGCTTTCAAAGCGCCGACGTTGGCTGATGAGTTCCAGGGTCCGAGCGGCTACTTCAGCAGCGTGACCGACTACTACAACTGCGCAAAGGAAGGCTTCACCGGTGGCAACATTGCCAATTGCCCGACGCAGTTGGGTGGTGAACAGTTCTTTGGTCAGCAGTCGGGTAACCCGAAGCTGCAGCCAATCACCGCCAAGGTATTCAGCTACGGCTTCGTGGTGTCGCCGTTCACTGGCTTCAGTTTGAAGTCGGATTTCTACCACTACAACATCGCTAACGAAGTCGAGGTGCAGAGTTCCGACTTCCTCGCACGGACCGAAGCCAATTGCCGTTTGGGCATCTTCGATATCAACTCGCCGAGCTGCCAATCCGCCTTGGCTCAGGTGATTCGTTCGGGTACGCCGCTGGCGCCAGGCCTGCTGCCTCCGATTACCGAGATCCTTACACCGAAGGTCAACGTCGCGCGCGAGTATCTGAACTCAGTGGTGACCGAGGCGGACTACACCACGCATATCGGTTCCTACGGCAGCATCGATGTGAAGACGTCCTGGAGTGACATCATGACGCACAGGCAGCAGCTGCTGCCGGGTGATCCCTACATCAATTTGCTCCGCGAACCGTTTTACAGCACGGAGTTCAAGAGCAAGGTCGATGGTTCGATCGGCTGGCTCTCGCCGACGCAACAGTGGGGTGTGACGGTCTACGGTATTCGCGATGGCGCTTCGCCGAACTACCTGGCGACCATCGCCAACAACTACTCCACACCAGGTGCGGCGCATCTGGGTCCGTGGATCCGCTACAACCTTACCGTCAGCTATAGCCCGATCAAGAACTTGGCGCTCTCGTTGGAAGTCGACAACGTCTTCAACAGGATGCCACCGCTCGATCGTAGCTATGGAGGCGACGTCGGCCAGCCGTTCAATCAGTTGAACTACGACGTTAACGGTCGTGGCTTCTTCCTCGAAGCGACCTACAAGTTCAGCAGCAGCAAGTAAGCAAGGACTTATGAAACAAGAAAAAGCCCCGCCGTCTGGCGGGGCTTTTTCATTCAGTGACAGCGTGCTTCGACAAACCTTTCGTCACATCACTTTGTCGCCGATCAACACCACATCAGCGGGCCGCCGCGCAAACAACCCTACCGAAACGATCCCCGGAATCTGATTGAGCTCACTTTCCAGCGTCACCGGATCGGCAATCTGCCAGCCATGCACGTCGATAATCCAGTTGCCGTTGTCGGTCACCACGCCATCGCGCCACACTGGATTACCTCCACGCTTCACGATCTCGCGCCCGATCAAGCTGCGCGCCATCGGAATCACCTCGATCGGTAGTGGAAATTTGCCGAGCAGGTCCACGCGCTTGCCCGAATCGATGATGCAAACAAACTTCTGCGCAGCCTGCGCGATGATCTTCTCGCGTGTCAGTGCCGCGCCACCGCCCTTGATCAGACGCTTGTGCGGATCGCATTCGTCGGCGCCGTCGACATACAGTGCCAAGGGGCCGGTGGCATTGAGATCGAACACCGGAATACCGTGTTTCTTCAATTGCGCTGTGGATTGCTCCGAGCTGGACACCGCACCCTGGATACGATCCTTGATGCTGGCCAGCGCATCGATGAAAAACGCCACCGTGGAGCCAGTGCCGACGCCGACAACGGCACCGTCCTCGACGTAGCGGATGGCCGCTTCGCCTGCGAGGCGCTTCTCGTTGGCAGGATTCGCATTGCTGTTCATGGGAGGGATTCCGTGATGGGAGAGGGGATCATTCCAGCGCGAGGATCGCGCGCCATTCGGCGGCAGTTACCGGCATCACCGAAAGCCGATTGCCCTTGCGCACGAGCGCCATGTCGGTGAGATTCGGCTGCGCCTGCAACTCCTTCAGCGTGATGACGCGCGTGAGCTTCTTGACGAACTTCACGTCCACCAGCATCCAGCGTGGATTGTCGCGCGAACTGCCGGGATCGAAGTATTGGCTCTTGGGGTCGAACTGGCTGGGATCGGGATACGCGTCGGTCGCCACTTCGGCGATGCCTGCGATGCCGGGCTCCGCGCAGTTGGAATGATAGAAAAACACGCCGTCACCCACGCGCATGCCATCGCGCATGAAATTGCGCGCCTGATAGTTGCGCACACCGTCCCATGCCTCGCGTTTCTTGCGCTTGAGATCGTCGATGGAAAACGTATCCGGCTCGGATTTCATCACCCAATAGTTCATGCGCTGGCATCTCCCGCGGTATCGGTGCGGCAATCGATCAGTTCCCGGTCGGTCGCGACAAAGTCCAGCGTTACGTCCCAGCGTTCGGGCGCGATGTCCGACAATTCCTGGAAATCATAGGCGATGCCTACCAGCAGTGGCTCGGTCGGGCGCAGCTGGTCCCTGAGAAAGGCGAAGCTGCGGTCGTAATAGCCGCCGCCGTAGCCGAGCCGGTTGCCGCGGCGGTCGAAGGCAAGCAGGGGCACCAAGACCAGATCTAGCTGGAACGGGGCGAACCATTCGTGCGGCGTCACCGGCTCGGGGATGCCGAAACGGTTGGGCTGCACGGCGTCGCCAGCGGTCCAGGGCGCAAAGCGCAACAGGTTGTCCTGGCCGATCAGCGGCAACAGGAACTGCTGCCCGCGCGTTGCCAAGGGCGGGATCACCAGATTCAGCGGCAACTCGCCGTCGCAGGCCCAGTAGCCGGCCACGCGACTGTCCGTATGGTATTCGGGAAGGTGCTCCAGGCTGCGTCGCAGGCCCTGGGCGGCGGCCATGCGCTGGGGTGGGGTCAGCGCGCGGCGGCGTTCGGCCAAGCGCTGGCGTAGCTCACGGCGTCGTGCGGCGGCATCCACGTCGCGCGTCTCCTGAAGGCAGCTGGCGATCCGCTCCCCGGATGCCGCTTTGGGCGGCATCCGGGCTGGGAATGAGGTGGCGTCAACCGCGATGCCGCTGCTCACCAAACGACCTTGATCCGAGAGGGATCAGGTGGGAGGGAAATCAAGCCTTCGAGGCTTTCCGCACGCGGCGGACATGCACAACAGACTTAAGTAACCGTCCCGGGGCCGTATTTAGGAACAAGGCAAATGTAAGAGTGTGCTGGCGCACACCGCAGAAAACGCCGAGGACTATTTTAGTTGTGTATCCAGTGTCGCTTCAAGCTTGCGACGCAATGCAGCCAAGCTTTCGGCGATGCCTGGTTCAGACACGCTGTTGTTTTCTGCGCTGGCAGCGGGTCGTTTCTGCAATTTCAGGTATTCGTGCGTGATGCTGATCGCGGCGAGCACTGCGAGGCGATCGAAACCCGGCGTTCTGGCATGTGCACGCAGTTCGCGCATTTTGCGATCGAGAAAATTCGCCGCTTCCAGCAAACCTTCGCGCTCTTCAGGCGGGCAGGCGATAAGGAATTCGCGATCGATCAGTCGCAGTGCGACCGGTTCGTTGGTAGTTGTGCTGATGACGTCAGCCATTGCTTTCGAGCGCCTTGAGTCGTTGGATCATGGCCTCCACCCGGCTACGCGCCTGTTCGTTGCGTGCCAATAAGCCGGCGCGTTCGTTCGCCAGCTGTTCCTGGCTATGACGCAGGCTGCGATTTTCTTCGTTTAACCGGTGCACATGCTCGAGCAGCCGATCAAGCTGCTGGCTTAGGGCGGCAAGCTCAAACTGGGCAGAGTCGGGCGTCTTCATGCGTTGAACTATATCAGGACGCCGATAGAAATCTGCTGGCTGAGCCGTTGGGGTAAAGGTCTGCATTAAACTTGTGCTTTAGCTGTTAAAAGGAGTCCGCGATGGCCGCCCCCGAGCTGATCGGTTACGACGAACTGGACGATGTCATAGCGCACCTGCGGCTAGCCATTAGCGCCAGCGAAGTGCATGGATCCTTATGCGGTTTTCTGGCCGGCAACGGCCGGCTGGGCCGGCGGCCGTTGCTGGAAGTACTGCATCTGGATGCCGGCGGTATCACGGTAGGCGGTACCGATCAGGCCGTGCTGGATCAACTAGTCCGCCAAAGCGAAGCCGAGCTGGCCGATCCCGAACTGGGCTTCGAGCCGCTGCTACCGGCCGATGACCGTCCCTTGCCCGAACGCGCCGATGCCTTGGTCGACTGGTGTCGTGGTTTCCTTGGCGGGTTCGGTCTGGGTGGCCCCGATGCACATGGTCGGCTTTCGGATGAGAGTAAGGAAGTGATGCGCGATCTCGGCGCCATCGCTGCGTCCTCGCTGGATTTCGGCGATGAAGACGAGGACGAAGATGCCCTGATCGAAGTGCACGAATTTGTGCGCATGGGTGCCATGCTGTTGTTCACCGAATGCCACATTCCCAACCAACCATCCAGCAACACCCTGCATTGAGCATCGCCCCCGACGAATTCGCGCGCCGACGCCGCCAGTTGATGAAAATGGCGGGACCGGACGCCGTGGTACTGATCGCCACCGCCCCCGAACGCATGCGCAATGCGGATGCGGCGTGGCCGTATCGGCAAGATTCGGATTTCCATTATCTCAGCGGTTTTCCCGAGCCTGATGCCGTACTGGCGCTGTTGCCGGGACGCCAGCACGGCGAAACGGTGCTGTTCTGTCGCGAGCGCGATCCGGAGCGCGAACGCTGGCATGGCGAATCGATCGGCACGGAACGTGCGGTCGCCGACTACGGCATGGATGATGCGTTCCCCATCGACGATATTGACGACATCCTGCCCGGCATGATCGAGGGCAGGGGGCGCGTCTACTGTCATTTCGGCCGCGAACCGCAGTTCGATGCACAGCTGCTCGGCTGGATGCGCCGCCTGCGCCAACTGCGTGGCGGCGGCGTGGTGCCTAAGGAGTTCGTGGCGTTGGGTCATCTGCTGCACGATCTGCGCCTGTACAAATCGCGTGCGGAATTGAAATTGATGCGTGCCTCCGCCGCGATCGCGGCCGAAGCGCATCTGGCGGCCATGGCGCTGGCGCGCGCAGGTCGTCATGAATATGAGGTGGAGGCTGAACTGTTGCGTGTCATGCGCACGCGCGGCGCGGTAGCGGCGTTTCCGCCGATTGTTGCGGGGGGCGTCAACGCCTGCACCATGCATTACCAGGCCAATCGCGCATCGCTGAAAAACGGCGACATGCTGTTGATCGATGCGGGCGCGGAGCTGGAGTGCTATGCATCGGATATCAGTCGCAGTTTTCCGATCAACGGACGTTTCAGTCGCGAACAACGCGCCTTGTACGAAGTAGTGCTCACCGCGCAACTGGCGGCCATCGACGAAGTGCAGCCGGGTCGGTCCTACAACACGCCGCACGACGTCGCGGTGCATGTGATCACCGAGGGTTTGTGCGCACTCGGTCTACTCAAAAGCGCACCGGCCGAAGCGATCGCCGAAGGCAGCTACAAACGGTTTTTCCCGGCCAAAACCAGCCATTGGCTTGGCCTGGATGTACACGACGTGGGCGACTATCGCGTCGACGGCGAACCGCGCCTGCTCGAGCCCGGCATGGTGCTCACCGTCGAGCCGGGTATCTACATCGCTCCGGACGATATGTCGGTGCCCGAGGCGTGGCGCGGCATCGGTATCCGCATCGAAGACGACGTAGCCGTGATGCGCGACGGTAATGAAGTGCTTACCGCTGCGGTGCCCAGGGATCCGGATGCCATCGAAGCGTTGCTCGCGGGCCGGCGGTGAGCTAATCCCGGTCTTGCGTTACAGCTCAACACCTGACCCTTCTCCCTTTGGGAGAAGGTGCCGACAGGCGGATGAGGGTTCGGTCGGAGCCAAATATCGAACATTTACGCAAGCATCGTACCCTCACCCCAACCCCTCTCCCGGAGGGAGAGGGGCTCAGTCCTTGCCACCCTTCGCCCGATTCGCTTCGTCGGTCGCATCCACCTCGTACCACATCGCGTTGAGCACAGCGAATGCGCACGCAAGGCCAAGACCCAATATCCAGCTGAAATACCACATGGCGATCTAGCCTCTCAGTAGTTGTTGTGCGAGTGCTGAACGTCTTCCAGCATGACCCGGCCGCGCATCACCCGATACACCCAAGCGGTGTAGATGATGATGATGGGCAGGAAAATGATCACCGCTCCAAGCATCAGCAGCAGCGTGCCATGGCTGGAGGATGCGTCCCACACTGTCAGGCTGGAGTGCGGATCGAGGCTCGATGGCAACAGGAACGGAAACAGCGCGAAGCCGGCTGCGAGGATAGTGCCAGCCACCATCAGACTGCTGCACAAGAAGCCGGTAAGGCTGAGCTTGCCCACCGTCCACTGCACACCGACCGCTCCGAGCAAACCCAGTGCAGGCGCGAGCCAAAACCACGGATACATCATGTAGCTGGCAAACCAACTGCCACCGACCGTTACTTGCTTGAACAAAGGATTGGCCACGCCATCCGTTACCACCGGCCCCGCTACCCCGTAGCCGGGCACGCCATAGGCCAGCCAGATGCCGGCGGCGACAAAGGTAATCGCGTAGGCCAACGCCATCCAGCGCGCCATACGTGCGGCGCGCTGCGCAATCACTTGATCGGCGCGATACGCCGCCCAGCACGCACCATGCGTCAGCAACATGGCGATGCTCACCAGTCCGGCGAGTATCGCGTAGGGATGTAGCAAGTCGAAGAAACCTCCTTGCCACGTCATATGCAGATCATCGTCGTAGCGAAACGGCAAACCCAGGAACAGGTTGCCGAATGCCACGCCGCTGATCAGCATCACCACAAAGCCGGAAAAGATCAGTGCGCCATCCCACACTGCACGCCAGCGCGGATCGTGCATCTTGTTACGGAAATTGAAACCCACCGGTCGCACGATGAAGGCGAGAAGCACCAGCGCCAAGGCGAGATAAAGACCGGAAAAAGCCGTGGCGTAGAGAATCGGCCACGCCGCGAAACTCGCGCCACCGCCAAGCACAAACCACACCTGATTGCCTTCCCAGGTCGGTTCGATGGTTTCCAGCAGTACATGGCGTTCGTGTTCGGTGCGGCCCAGCACACGCAGTAGTGCGGCGATGCCGAAATCGAAACCGTCCATGATCGCGAACCCGATCAGCAGAATGCCGAGCAAGGCCCACCAGATCACCCGCAATGTTGTGATATCGAACATGGCGTTCTCCTAAGCTTTGCTTGTGCTGTACGCAGGATCGATATCGCGCGCCGGCCACAGACCCAATTCATCCGGTCCCTTGCGCGCGTACTTGGCCATCAAGGTGGCATCGATCACTGCCAGCGCGGTGTAAAACAGCACGAAGCCGCCAAGCGATGTCCACACCTGACCGGCGGTCAGCGACGACACGCCCAGCGAGGTGGGAAGAATGCCTTCGATCGCCCACGGTTGCCGGCCGTATTCGGCCACGACCCAGCCCAGCTCGGCAGCGACCCATGGCAGCGGCAGGCTGCAGAGCGCTAGCCGCAGAAACCAGCGCTTGTTGTCGAGCTGCCGCTTGCTGGCGAGCCAGAACGCATAAGCAAACAGTGCGATGAAGTAGAAGCCGCAGGCAACCATGATGCGGAACGCCCAGAACAGCACCGGCACATTCGGAATGGTGGAGTCGGCCGCTTTCTGGATATCCGCCGGCGTGGCCTGGCGCGGATCGGCAACGTAACGCTTGAGCAGCAGCGCATAGCCCATGTCACCGTCGTACTGCGAGAGCGTGGCGTTGGCCTGCGCGTCATTCGGGTTTTTGCGTAGGGTCAGCATCGCATCGTAGGCTTGGATACCGTCACCGATCTTGCCCTTGGTGTCCTCCACCAGATTGTTGATACCCGGTATGGGCTTATCGAGCGAGCGGGTGCCGATCAGGCCCATCACCCAAGGTACGTGCAGCGCAAAATGCGTCGTGCGGTTCTGGACGTCCGGAATGCCGAAGACCGTGAACGAAGCCGGCGGCGGTTCCGTTTCCCACATGGCCTCGATGGCGGCCATCTTCATTTTCTGGTTTTCGGAGACGGCATAGCCGGATTCATCGCCCAGCACCACCACTGAAAGCGCCGCGGCGAGACCGAAGCTGGCCGCTACCGTCATCGATCGCTTGGCGAAATCGACGTTACGTCCGCGCAGCAGGTACCAGGCGCTGATCGATAGCACGAACATCGAACCCACCACGTAGCCCGCACTCACGGTGTGCACGAACTTCGCTTGCGCGACAGGATTGAACAGCACATCGGAGAACGACGTGACCTCCATGCGCATCGTCTGCGGATTGAACTTCGCACCCACTGGATTCTGCATCCAGGCATTGGCAATCAAAATCCACAAGGCCGAAAGATTGGTGCCCAACGCGAGGAACCAGGTCACCAACAAATGACTCACCCGCGATATACGCGTCCAACCCATGAAAAACACGCCGACCAGCGTGGCTTCCAGGAAAAACGCCATCAGTCCCTCGATCGCCAGCGGCGTACCGAATACATCGCCCACGTAGTGCGCGTAATACGCCCAGTTCATGCCGAACTGGAATTCCATGGTGATACCGGTGGCTACGCCCATGGCGAAATTGATGCCGAACAGCACGCCCCAGAACTGCACCATGCGTTTCCACACTTCGCGTCCGGTCATGACGTAGACGCTTTCCATGATCGCCAGCATCCACACCAACCCCAGCGTGAGCGGCACGAACAGGAAGTGGTACAACGCAGTTAGCGCGAATTGCACACGCGACAGGGTGACGACATCCGAATCGATGATCATGGTTTGGCTTCCGGCGTGGTTGACGGAGACGGTGCGAGCAGGTGCTCGATGGCGGCAGGGCGTGTATCCGGGCGCGGGTAATGCGACGCCACGATCCACCAGATCAGCGAAAGAAACGCGATCTTGGCGAGTACGATGAGGATGAGTTCAACGCTCAGCCGGCGCAACGGCCGGCGAGGCGGAGGGTGGTGGTCGGACCCTGCTGACGACATAAGCATAGTGACGGCTTCCATCCATGCATGACGTAAAGCCAGAATACGCCGGCCTCGGCCGGTTGTCGCGCGCCATGTTGTCGCGGCGCGCAGACCGAGAAGTATGCAGCGGTGTTAGCAACCGAACTTAATCTAAATCGCCCGAACGCCTGCTTACACTTTCAATGTCGTTGCATGGCGAGATACACGCAGAGTGTTCTCACGGGTACTTGCCGCATTATGTCGATGTTGTGTCAGCTGGCCGTGAAAGCATTGCGAGTCAGATTTTCCGGTGCGCCCTCGGTGCACACCACATCATCCTCGATGCGAATGCCGCCGTAAGGACGGAAGGCGGCCACCTTGGCCCAATCGATGTCCTTGGAAGCAGGTTTGCCGCGCAGTTCTTCCAGCAACATGTCGATGAAGTACAGACCCGGTTCGATGGTAACGACCATGCCCGGCTCCAGCACGCGTGTCATGCGCAGGTAAGGATGGCCATCGGGTCGTGGAATGCTGCCGCCGCGTTCGCTGGTTTGGAAGCCGGCCACGTCATGCACCTGCAGACCGATCGGATGACCCAATCCATGCGGAAAGAACGTGGCGCTGACGCCCGATTGCACCGCGCTTTCGGCACTCATGCGAATCACGCCGTGTTCGCGCAGAACATCGGCCAACACGTGGTGAGCGTGGATGTGCAGTTCCGGATAACTCTGGCCGGCCTTCACCATGGCCACGAAACTTAGCTGCGCCTTTTCGACGCTATCGATCAACGCCTGAAAATCGTTGTGGCCTGCCGCGGCGTAGGTGCGGGTAATGTCGCTGGCGTAACCGGATGCGCTGGCACCGGCGTCGATCAGGAAAGAACGGCTTTGCGTCGGCGGCGTGCGATCGAAGTGCGTGTAATGCAACACCGCGCCATGTTCATTGAGACCTACGATGCTGGCGTAAGGCAGTTCCGCATCGATCTGCCGTGCAGCGGCGAGATACGCCATGTGAATACCGAATTCGCTCTCGCCCGCACGGAACGCTCTTTCGGCGGCGCGGTGCGCGCACATACCGATGCGGCTGGCTTCGCGCATCAGTTCCAATTCGTACGGTGTCTTATAACTGCGGTGCCAATGCAGATAATCGACCACGGTCTGCGGATTGTTGGCTTCCACGCCTTCGATAGACGGGCAGGCCGGTGCAATCACGGCACGCTTGCCTTTCGGCAAGACTGCGACAGCTTCGGCATAGGTGCGCACGATGGTGATATCGAATTGATCCACCCAATAACCGCTCGGCGCAGCCGGCACCACATGCCAGTAATCGCGCGGCTGCACAAAGATCAGCTTCGGTTTATGGCCAGGCGTGTAAACGACCCAGCTGCCCGGTGCGTCAGTGAGCGGCAGCCAATGACGAAAGTGCGGATTGGCGACGAACGGGTAATCCTGGTCGTCGAGGAATTTGCGCAACGGCGTACTCGCAGCGATCAGCAGATGATCGAAGCCACCCAAGGCCAGCGCTTTGTCCGCGCGTTCGCGCAGGGTTGCGATGTGTTGGGCGTAGAGCGGGGCGAGGGCGTGGCTCATGCGAGATTCCGGCGTGGGTATCAGTTCGCCAGTGTAACGCGATGAGCCTCAGGGCCAGGAATCAGGCGTGCTGCAACCAGTGATCCAGCTGCGTGGCATCCGCATTGCCGATGGCGATGATCCGATAACCCGCCCAGGTTTGGCCGGGCGTCGCGGCCGGTTCGTGCCACTGCTCCTGGATGCCGACTTCGAGCGTCGTCGTTGCGCCATCGCGTCGAGGCAAGGCAAGGCTGACCTGATAGACCGCTTCGCTGCGCGGCACGCGCTGGCCGATCAGCAGCATGCCGTTGCTGGACAAGTTGCCCAGGTGTCCAAGCGGGTGGCCGGTGATCGTGTCGGTAACGGTCACGCTGTAATCCGGTTGCTTGCGTGGCGCACGGCGTTGTTCCGACCCATTCATGAGCGGGCTTCCGGTAAGGGCGACGATGCGGGTCGAAGCAGGCTGTTCGTCAATGCGTTCCACGCACGATCGAGCAGATTTTCTTGTTGTGGCGGTATTTCGCGCACGCGACCGCTGGCGATCGCGCGCGCCAGTTCCTGCAGATTCATGACGTCGCTGCGTTGACCGCGGCGGGTGACGAACAAACTGTTGCCCGATACCGGCGAGAACCACGCTAGCTTGCGTTGCGTGGTTTCCCCGGTGGCGGGGTCAGTGAATTCGAACCAGCTGCCGAATGGCAGCTGACGCAGACGATTGTGGATACGCGCTTCGCGCAGGCCCAGCGGCGGCACGACGGCGGCGTTGGTGGGTTGCGCTTCCTGCCCGCGGTGCTCGCCTAGGCGCTGGCGCTGCTTGAGGCGCACGGCCAGATCGGTGGCGCTGGGGACATCCGCGGTACGCGGCGCAGCGGTGGGTTTGGGTTTTATTGCCGCTATGGCAGGGGTTGGCTCGGGTGAAGCGGCTTCTACGGGTTTGTCATCGACGGGCACTTCGATGACGGGCACTTCGATCGCAGCGCTGTCCGCAGCGGCAACGTCGAGTGTCGTTACGACCGGCGCGTGCGGCGCAGAAACGTCCGTACCGATCAGTCGCTGTGCGACCTGTTCGGCTTCGTCGGCGGGCATACCGATCTGCTGCAGGCCCGTCTCCACTTCGTGACGTAGCAGCACGGGATCGGTTACCGGGAACTGGCCGAGCAATTGATCGGTGACGCGCAGTTGATGGCGGAAGGCGTCGCTATGTTCGTCGTGACGTAGCAGGTTCAGCGCCAGCACATCGGTCCATGCACGCTCGAGCAGCGTTCGCAGCAGGCCACGTGGCGACGCAATGGCGAAACGTTCGCTCATCAATTCGTCCGCACGGTGGCGCGCCTGCTCCAGTCGCTCGCGACCTTGCATGGCTTCGATCTGGCGGCGTTCGGTGGTTTGCGCTTTGCGGGCCAGCTGGCCAAGGTGATATTCGATATCCGCCAGCAGGCTGGTATAGAGACCGGCGGTAGGTGGCTCCTGCTGAGCGCGTTCCACCAGATGACTGAGTTTGCCCAGCAACTGGTGGTCGGTATCGCCGTCGGGTCCGCCGAGCCAGTCGTTGACGGTTTCGGCGAGCTTGCCCAGCATCTGGCGCGCTGGATGCTCGCGCTGGTTGAAGAAATCACGGTCGGTTACGGCCAGCCGCAGCAAGGGCAGCTGCAGGCTACCCAACAGCGCGCGTGCATCGGGGCCGTGATGCAGCTGCTCGGCGAGTTGTTCGAACAGCATGGCGACCAGCTCTACGGTGTCACCTTGCTCGGTACTCAGCTGCATGTGCGGAGTGCCTGCAGGCAAACCGGTATTGAGCTGCAGCAGCAGTTCCTCGTGCAGGCGCTGCGCGCTGCGTAGTTCGCGGCTGGTGTGATCGGTGACCTGGATCATGTGTTGCTGTAACGCGGACAGCGCCGTCTGCAATTCGTCCGGCGAAGCGGTGCGTCCGCCGGCCGCGGGCGAGGGACCCGCCATGGCCGTCCGTTGCCGTGAAAGCATGTCGCGCAAGGTTTCCAGTACGGCGATCGGTTCGCTGCGCTCGGATGTGGCTGCAGCGGCGGGTGCCGGTGTGCCGGGAGTCGGCGTGGGCGCAGCTCCATGTGCGGGACCATGACTTGGCCGCGCGGCGGGAAACGCACGAAGCTGCGTCAGGATGCCGTCGGCCAACAGCTTGGCGTTGATGCCGTCGTAGAGCGACACCAGCGCGCCGCCCACGCTGCCTTCGAAAACCTGCAGCAAGATCAGGCGATGTTCGATCGGCAGATTCATCGGCTCGCTGGCCACACGCAAAATACGCGCGAGGTTTTGCGGGCCTATGGGTAAATCCTTGCCTTCCAGCGGCGGTGCGCCGACCAATACGGCCAAGCGGTAGGACAGCTCCGATAGCATCGGGCCGTTGTGCGCTTCGCTGCGCGCCGCGAGCTTGTCGAGCGCGGCAGTCAATTCGTGTTCGGTGCGATCGAGCAAGGTCAGCGACT
This sequence comes from Dyella lipolytica, assembly GCF_030160075.1. GTDB lineage: Bacteria > Pseudomonadota > Gammaproteobacteria > Xanthomonadales > Rhodanobacteraceae > Dyella_B > Dyella_B lipolytica. The sequence goes on along the minus strand of NZ_BSNQ01000009.1, from coordinate 268,477 downwards.
GCATGCCGAGCGATTGGGATGCTTCATCGTCCTCGACACTGCCCATCTCCTCGAAACTGTCTCGAAGACGAGCGGCGAACGATTGCATGAATGCCAGGCGTCCCTGCTGCGCCAGATTGCGGCTGTCGAAACAGCGTTGCTGTTCGAGATGATTGCGTGAGCTTTCGGCTTGCTCATAGAGACGCTTGTCGAAACGATCCAGGCACAGTCGCAGCGTCGGTTCGAGCCAGTGGTCGCACAACGTGCAGGCCGCATCCACCAGACGACGCGCGCGCGACGGCATCTGACCGTGTTCTACACGGCCAAGCTGATCGCGGGCGGTAGATGGCGGACGTCCCCTTGGTTCGACATCCATGACGCAAATCCCAGTTATTCCCCGGCAAAGAGTGTAAGCCGGTTGCCAGGTCGCCGTCATGGGGCGGGGAAGGGTTTTTTGTTACAGGAAGCTGGCGATCACGTCGTTGAGGAAGCGTTGGCCCAGAGGGGTGGTGCCAAGGCGTCCAGGATCGCTTTCCAGCCAGCCCCTGCGGCGGCCTTCGGCGAGGCGATTGGCAATGTGTTCCAGGGGTAGGCCGGTCCGTGCGCTGAAGTCGTCGGCGGGGACGCCGTCGATCAGCCGCAATGCGTTGAGCATGTATTCGAACGGCAGTTCGTCGGTGACGACGGCCGCATGGCCGCCGACTCGAGCTGCACTACCGGCGGCATCGAGATAGGCATTGGGGTGGCGGACCTTCCAGCGCCGGATCACCTGGCTGCCAGATACGTCCGTGATTTTGCCGTGTGCGCCGGCGCCGATGCCCAGGTAATCGCCGAAGCGCCAGTAATTGAGGTTGTGTTCGCAACGCCGGTTCGGTCGGGCGTAGGCGGAGATTTCGTATTGCGTATAGCCGGCGGCGGCGAGGCTCGATTCGCACGCTTCCTGCATGGCCCACGCGGCATCGTCATCCGGCAGCGGCGGCGGATGCGCCGCGAAGGCGGTATTGGGTTCCAGCGTGAGCTGGTAATGCGAGATGTGCGTCGGCTCCAGTGCTACGGCGCGCTCGACATCGGCCAATGCGCCGGATAGCGATTGCTCCGGCAGTGCGTACATCAAGTCCAGGTTGATGTTGTCGACGCCGGCATCCTGAGCTGACTTTACGGCGGCTTCCGCTTCGACAGCGGAATGGATACGACCGAGGCGCTTGAGCTTGCTGTCGTCGAAACTTTGAATACCGAAGGAAATGCGGTTGACGCCGGCGGCCAGATAGCCGTCGAAACGCCCATGCTCAACCGTGCCCGGGTTGGTTTCCAACGTGACCTCGAAAGCGTCTGCGAAAGGCAGGCGTTCGCGCGCACCGTCAAGAAAGCGCGCGATCAATTCCGGTGCAAACAGGCTGGGTGTGCCGCCGCCGAAGAACACGCTGACGATGGGGCGACGTTCCAGCGCATGGCCGAAGTCGGCGCGGTCGGCATCGAGATCAGCCAGCAATGCTTCCACGTAGGCGGCATAAGGCGGCTCGCCGCGCAGGCCGTGCGAATTGAAGTCGCAGTACGGGCACTTTTTTACGCACCACGGCATGTGGACGTAGAGCGCAAGCGGGGGTGCGTTTAACGACAACGAATCATCTCTCAAACATGCAGTTCGGCGATGCGCGCGTGCAGTTGCGCCATGGCTTGCGCGCGATGGCTCAGGCGATTTTTCACTGCAGGCTCCAGTTCGGCAGAGCTCAACAGTTGTTCGTGCGGCAGAAACAGCGGGTCGTAGCCGAAGCCGTGGGCGCCGCGCGGTGCTTCCAGAATACGCCCATGCCAGCGTCCTTCGGCGATCAGCGGGGCGGGATCGTCTGCGTGCCACAGCAGAGCCAGCACGCTGATAAAGAACGCGCCGCGCTGTTCCGACGGTACGCCGTCGAGTTCGCGCAGCAACCGCGCGTTGTTGGCGGCGTTGTCGCCATGTGCGCCGCTATAGCGCGCGGAATAGAGACCGGGCGCGCCGTGCAGATGCGGTACGCAAAGTCCCGAATCGTCGGCCAAGGCGGGCAAGCCTGTCACGCGGGCGGCGTGGCGAGCTTTGAGCAGCGCGTTTTCGACGAAAGTGAGCCCGGTCTCCTCGGCATCTTCGACACCCAGTTCGGCTTGTGGCACCACTTCGAAATGGCTATCGGCGAGCAAAGCGTTGAATTCGGCTAGCTTGCCGCGGTTGCTGCTGGCCAACACGATGCGTTGCGTAGCGGATGCCTTGCTCATGCTTCCAGCGCCGCGCGCTGCAGCTTCACCAGTTCAGCGATGCCTTTTTCGGCCAGGTCGAGCATCGCGTCCATTTCGCCGCGGCGGAAGGCGTGGCCTTCGGCGGTCCCTTGCACTTCGATAAAACCGCCGCCGTCGTTCATCACCACGTTCATGTCGGTGTCGCAGTTGGCATCTTCGGCGTAATCGAGGTCCAGCACCGGCAGTCCCTGATAGACGCCGACTGACACGGCGGCAACTGCGCCGATGATCGGATTGCGGCGCAGGCTCTCGCGCTTCATCAACACGTTCACCGCGTCGACCAGTGCGACGTAAGAGCCGGTGATCGCTGCCGTACGTGTGCCGCCGTCGGCTTGCAGCACGTCGCAATCGAGGGTGATGACGCGTTCGCCCAGCGCCTGACGATCGACACAGGCGCGCAGGCTGCGGCCGATCAGTCGCTGGATTTCCATGGTGCGGCCCCCTTGGCTGCCACGGGTGGCCTCGCGCTGGGTGCGGCTGGACGTGGCGCGCGGGAGCATGCCGTACTCGGCCGTTACCCAACCTTCGCCTTTACCGCGCAGCCAGGGCGGCAAGCGGTCTTCGACGCTGGCGGTGCACAGCACGCGCGTGTCGCCAAAGGAAATCAGCACCGAACCTTCGGCGTGACGGGTGTAATGGCGCTCGATGGTGATGGCGCGCAACTGGTCGCTGGCGCGGCCGCTCGGGCGGGACACTGTCACTGTGGTCATGGGCTCGGTTAGGCAGGTAAGGGCAGGACAGTTTACCATTGCCCCCTTTCAGCACCGCCCAGGACTGGCTCCGATGATTCGCAGCATGACCGCCTATGCCTCTGCCGAGGCCGTCACTCCGGCCGGGGCGCTGACCTGCGAATTGCGCACGGTCAATCATCGCTATCTGGAGCTTAGTCCACGCCTGCCTGAGGAATTGCGCAGTTTCGAGCCGGCTTTGCGCGAGCGGATTGCCGCCCGGCTTTCGCGTGGCAAGGTGGACGTGATCGTCCGTCGTGGCGAGTCGCGCGGTGAATCGCTGCAGGTCGATAGCACCATGGTGGGGCGACTGTCCGAGCTGGCACTGGATCTTGAGACCCGTTTTCCGCGCATGCGCATCGAGTTTACGGAACTGCTGCGTTTCCCCGGCGTGCTGCAACACGCGGAGATCGATCAGGACGCCCAGCAGTCGGCGTTGCTTGGTGTGCTCGACCGTGCGCTGGATGCACTCACCGCAACCCGTGAGCGCGAAGGCGCCAAGCTCACCGAGATGCTGCGCGAGCGGCTGGATGCTATCGAACGCATCGTTGCGGATGTGCGTGGATGGATGCCGGAGATCCGCACCGCGTTGCGGGCGCGCCTCGAATCGCGCCTGGCGGATCTCAAGCAACCGGTCGACCCGGGCCGGCTCGAACAAGAGCTGTTGCTGCAGGTCACCCGCTCCGACGTCGACGAGGAATTGGATCGCCTCAGCACGCATATTTCTGAAACGCGCCGGGTATTGGGCCTGAAGGAACCGGTCGGACGCCGGCTGGATTTCCTGATGCAGGAGTTCAACCGCGAAGCGAACACGTTGGGTTCCAAATCAGTCGATGCGCGCAGCACCAATGCGGCGGTGGAGTTGAAAGTGCTGATCGAGCAGATGCGCGAGCAGGTGCAGAACATCGAATGAGTGCGAGCATGCAAAGACGTCAGCGCACTATGGTAGTCCTGCGCAAGCCGTGGCCCCTCACCCCAACCCTCTCCCCGGTGGGGAGAGGGGGCGACGGAGCTTTGCGACATGACTGATACGAGCGGCACGCTCTTCATCGTTGCCGCGCCATCCGGTGCAGGTAAGTCCACACTGGTCAACGCGCTGCTCGAACGCGAGCCGGGCATCTCGTTGTCGGTATCGCATACCACGCGGCCGCCGCGGCCGGGCGAGCAATACGGACGGCACTACTATTTCGTCGAACGCACGGAATTCGAGCGCGAGGTAGCCGAGGGCGTCTTTCTCGAACACGCTGAAGTGCACGGCAATTTCTACGGCACGTCGCGCAAGACCGTGCAGCATCTCTTGCAGCAGAGCCGCGACGTATTGCTGGAAATCGACTGGCAGGGCGCCGCCCAGATCCGCAAGGCCAAGCCTGATTGCGTCAGCGTGTTTATCCTGCCGCCGTCGCGGGTTGAGCTGGAGCGTCGCCTGCGTGGACGCGGGTCTGATAGCGACGAGGTCATCGAGCGCCGTCTGCGCAATTCGCGTGGCGAGATCGCCCACGCCCACGAGTTCGACTATGTCATCGTCAATGACCGCTTCGAGGAGGCGCTGGATGGCCTTCAGGCGATCGTGCGGGCGGTGCGCCAGCGCAGCGACCTGCAGTGCCAGCGGCACGAGGCTCTAATAAAGGAACTGTTGGCGGAAGCCTGAGTCCGTACGATTACTGTACTGATCAGCATAGCATTACACGCCCACTTCAGCTAACTTGAACACTTTCCCCCTACCTAGTTGCCCATGACCGATCCCGTCCACGCCAAGCCCGACGATCGCACCCTGGTGCGCATCCGTGGCCTCACCACGGTGCTCAACGGCAAGACCGTGTTCGATAAGCTGGATATGGATATCCCGCGCGGCAAGGTGACGGCCATCATGGGCCCCAGCGGGACCGGTAAAACGACGCTGCTGAAGCACATTACCGGGCAGATGCGCGGCAAGGTGGGCGAAGTGAAGGTCGATGGGCTGAATGTGCCGGAGCTGGCGCGCGATCAGCTGTTCGAGTTGCGCGAACGTATCGGATACCTGTTCCAGAACTCCGCACTGCTGACCGATTTCGACGTATTCGAAAATGTGGCTTTCCCGTTGCGCCAGCATACGAAGCTGCCGGAAGTGCTGATTCGCAATATCGTGCTGACCAAGTTGCAAGCCGTGGGTCTGCGTGGCGCCGCATCGCTGATGCCCAGCGAGCTGTCCGGCGGTATGGCGCGGCGTGTCGCACTGGCGCGTGCGATCGTGTTCGATCCGATGCTGATTCTGTACGACGAACCGTTCGTGGGCCTGGATCCGATTGCACTCAATCAGGTGCTCAAGCTGATCCGCACGCTCAATGAAACGCTGTGCATCACCAGTGTGCTGGTGGCGCATGAGCTGGATGCGATCAAACAGGTCGCCGACCATATCTACTTGATCGCTAACGGCAAAGTCGTGGCTCAGGGCGACCCCAAGACGATCGCCGACGACGGCTCACCGTGGACCCGCCAGTTCTTCGGCGGCGACGCGGATGGTCCGGTGCCCTTTCAATATCCGGCCGATGATTACGCAGAGGCCCTCGGTTTCAAGCAAGGTGCTGCATGAGCGCGCAAGTCGGCCGCGAAAATGTCGTCCTACAGTCGCTTGCCCAGATCGGCGCCTGCGGCCTGTTCCTGCTGCGAATTCTCGCTTCCATTCCGCGCAGCATGCGCCACGCGGGCGAGACCGTGCGCCAGTTGTGGTTCGTCGGCGCGATGAGCCTGATCATCATCATGACCTGCGGCCTGTTCGTAGGCCTGGTGCTGGGCTTGCAGCTTTACTACGTGCTGGCCATTTTCGGCGGTACCTCGGCCAGTGGCTCGGTGGTCGCGTTGGCGATCTACCGCGAACTGGGGCCGGTAGTGACCGGTTTGCTATTCGCGGGACGTGCCGGCACCTCGATAACGGCCGAAATCGGCCTGATGCGAGCGACCGATCAGATCGCCGCGATGGAGATGATGGCGGTCGATCCGATCGCTTACGTCGCCGCGCCGCGCTTCCTGGCCGGCCTGATCGCGATGCCGCTGCTGTGCTGCGTGTTCTGCGCCATGGGCATCTTCGGTGGCCACCTGGTGGGCGTGAGCTGGCTGGGCGTGGACAACGGCACGTTCTGGTCGAACATGACCGCCAACGTGGATATGTGGAAGGACGTGATCAACAGTGTGATCTGGAAGAGCGCCGCGTTCGGCGCGGTGATTTCGCTGATCGCCGTGTTCCAGGGCTACACCACCGCACCGACCAGCGAAGGCGTGGCGTATGCCACGACGCGCACCGTGGTGGCCTCGTCGATCGCGATTCTCGCGCTGGACTTCGTACTCACCGCCTTCTTGATGTGACCGATATGACTAACTGCTTCTATCCAAGGACTTCGCCGTGAGCCAGAGAAAATCCTATGCCGTCGGCACCGGCCTGTTTATTGTGCTGGGCTTCGCCGCACTGGCTTATCTCGCCACTCAGACCACCTCGATCGCCAACAGCCATCAGGGCGCTAGCTACTCAGTCGATGCACAGTTCGCCAACATCGGTCAGCTGAAAGAGCGCGCACCGGTGAAGGTCGCGGGTGTGCGTGTGGGGCAGGTGCAATCGATCACGCTGGAGCCGGGCAAGGATGTGGCGGACGTGACGCTGTCCATCGATAAGAAATTCGCACAGATTCCGGTGGATTCGGTGGCGACTATCTACACCAGTGGCTTGCTTGGCGACCAGTACGTGGGCATCCAGTTCGGCAACGCCAAAACGTACGTCGCCGAAGGTGGTCACTTTGGTCTGACCAAGTCCACCCAGCCGCTGGAAGACATGCTCGGCAAGTTCCTCGGCGGCGGCAGCGCGGCCGATGCCATCGGCGGTACCTACTCGGTTAAGGCGAACTTCACCAATGTGGGCACGCTAAGCGTGGGTGCTCCCGTGAAGATGGCGGGCGTGGCGATCGGCAGCGTGGCTTCCGTGAAGGCCGATCCGGTCAAGTTGGATGCACTGGTCACCATGGACATCGACAAGAAGTACGACCAGATTCCCGACGATTCGGCCGCCGCGATATTCACCAGTGGTTTGATTGGCGGCCAGTATGTTGCGATCCAGCCCGGCGGCTCGCCGAATTCGCTCAAGGAAGGCGACCAGTTGGTCCTGACGCAGTCGGCGATGCAGCTGGAAGATCTGATCGGCAAGTTCCTGGTCAACGGTTCGTCCAGCAACAGTAGCAACGCTGGCAGTAACGGTTCATCCAATACCCCTGCCGGCAAGCACTAAAGCTGGCTCAATCCGAGGAGTTTCACATGTTGCGTCACCTGGCTATTGCCACCGCCATCGCCCTGGGCAGCGTCGTGATCGCCGCGCCGGCCTTCGCGCAGGCTTCATCGAGCGCGCAGGCGTCCAACGCGGCGACGCCGCAGGACGTGGTGGCCCAAATCACCCACGATCTCGACACGCAGATCGCCGACCACAAAGCCGAGCTGCAGAACAACAAGCCGAAGCTGGTCGCACTGATCAACCAGATCTTCCTGCCGCATTTCGACACGGACTGGGCGTCGATCCTGGTGTTGGGCATGAATGCGCGCACAGCGAGTCCTGAGCAGCGTTCGCGCTTCGCCAAGGCGTTCTACAACTCGCTGACCAACCGCTATGCAGAAGGCTTGCTCAGCTATACCAAGGGCACGGTGAAGGTGCTGCCGTTCACCGGCGATCTCAACGACAAGTACACCGTCGTGCGGACGCAAGTGAGTACCAGCGACAACAAGACCATTTCGGTCAACTATGTCTTCCACAAAACCGGCGATGGCCAGTGGAAGGCGTATGACGTGATCATCGAAGGCATTTCCTACATCACCAACTACCGCAACCAGGTCGATGCGCAGATCAAGAAGGAAGGTCTCGACAAGTTGACCCAGGACCTGGAAACCCAGGGCGATCAGGCGCTGAAGGCGATGGAACAGGACAACAAGGCCAATGGCGCCAAGTAATTCCGCCAACGCCGGCTTCCGGGTCGCTGCCGATACGCCGGACACGGTATCCGTGTCCGGCGCGTTGAATTTCGACAATGCGGCACATGCGCTGATTGCCTTGCGAACGGCATTCGAGCGCGGCGATCGTCACACGCTGGATCTGTCTGCGGTGACCAGCTGCGATAGTGCCGGACTCGCCTGCGTGCTGGCTGCGCTTTCTGAGGCGGACTGTCATGGCCATCGCGTCGCGACGCGGCACATGCCCGATGGCATGCGTAGTCTTGCGCAGGTCTGCGGTGTAGAACCTTTGTTGCAGTAAGCCTGTAAGTCTCATCGAAGAGCAATAAAAAAACGGGGCCATTGGCCCCGTTTTTTATGGGTTCGATCGGCAGCGTTATTCGTTGCTGGTGGGCTTGCCCGAATTGTTCTGCTGTTTCTGCTTTTGCTCCCATTGCTGCTGCTCCTTGAGCAACTCGTCGGGGTCAAAGTTCTTCTGATTGTTCGAACCCTGCTGAAGCTGCAGCATCACGTCGGCGGGCGGATTGCCGTCGTAGAGCTTGTTGATGCGTGTCTGGCGCCAGGCATCGCGCACGAATGCGTAAGGATCGTAGGCCGATTTCAGGTAGCTATCGGCATCAAGCAGCTGGGCACGCATCTGGATGAAATAAACCACTTCGGGAATGTAGTACTGGCCGTAGTGGAAACGGTGATTGCGTTCGAAATAGCTGATCGGATCGAATAGGTAACCATCGACGGGAAACTGCCAGACGTCGCGCATGGTCGATGGGCCAAGCAGCGGGATCATCAGGAAATCGCCTTCCGGCACCCCCCAGCGGGCCAGGGTGATACCGAAATCGGTTTCCTTGAGCGGAATCTGCATGCTCGTGGCCGGATCGAAGAAGCCGGCAAGGCCCACCGTCATGTTGATCAGGAAGCGACCGGTATCCGTGATCGCATCGCTCGGCCGCGCCTGCAGCATGTTGTTGGCGATGCTGATCGGCAGCTTGATATTGGTGAAGAAGTTGCTGACCGAGGTCTGCACCGGCTTCGGGGTGATCTTGGTGTAGCCCACCGCGACCGGACGCAGTACAGCCTTGTCCAGCGCCATGTTGAAGGCGTAGCTCTTGCGGTTGAATTTCTCCAGCGGGTCGTCGGTACGCGGCTTGGCGATGGCGCAGCCGGCCAGCAGGGTGACGGCAACCAGGGGGAGGAGACGGCTCAGTACGGCGAGGCGGGGCAGGGAGGGCATCGACTGGAAATCCGCTCTAAAAGGGGGAGGTGTTACAAAATTGTACTTGCTGGTTTTATATTGTGCATGACTGGCGAGGGCTTTTCGAGCTGGCGCGCGGCAGCCTGACATGATAAGAGTCAATCGCATTGCCAGCCAAGTGGCTGTTCGATAAACTGTAAGGCCGCATAAGTTATTTATTGCTCAAGGATTTCCCCCATGGCCCGTATTACCGTGGAAGACTGCCTAGAAGTCGTCGACAACCGTTTCGAACTGGTACTCATGGCGACCAAGCGCGCCCGCCAGCTCGCCAACGGTGCCGAACCGGCGGTCAATCCCGACAACGACAAGCCGACCGTGCTGGCGCTGCGCGAGATCGCAGACCGCCGCATCGATCAGGCCACCATCGACGAGATCGACCGCTCCGAGCGCGAGCGCGCCGAACGTGAAGCCCTGGAATGGGCTGCGCAGGAAGTCGATGACGACCTGTCCAAGGGCGGGGATGATTGATGGACGGCGGCGGCTGTCGACAGTGCAGTCGTCGCACCGGTAGCACCGGGCAAGCAGGCCGCGCTCAGCGTCCCGGCTTGTCCCCATCGTCCCAGTCCCACCCACTCAGCGAGGCGACTGCCTGAAGGGGCGTCGTGAATCCATGCCCGCGGCTACGCATCCCTCCCCTGAGGATACGTCTGCACTGCCGCCTTACGTGCTGGCGCTGAAAGAGCGCATTGCCTATCTCCCGGAGCAACACGTAGCGCGTGTGCTGCGCGCTTACCAAGTGGGCGCGGTGGCGCACGAAGGGCAGCTGCGCAAGAGCGGCGAGCCGTACATCACCCATCCGATTGCCGTGGCCGGCATCCTGGCCGAGTTCGGTATGGATGCGGAAACGATCATCGCGGCGATTCTGCACGACACGCTGGAAGACACCGCGCTGAGCCGCACCGCCCTGGCCGGTGAGTTCGGCGAACCCGTGGCCGAGCTGGTCGACGGTGTCACCAAGCTGGACAAGATGCGCTTCAGTAGCCGTCAGGAAGCGGATGCCGAAAGCTTCCGCAAAATGCTGCTGGCGATGGCGCGCGATTTGCGCGTGATCCTGATCAAGCTCGCCGACCGTCTGCACAACATGCGCACGCTGGGGGCCAAGGACGCCGAATCGCGCCGCCGCATCGCGAGCGAGACGCTGGAAATCTATGCGCCGATTGCGCAGCGTTTGGGCATGAACAAGATCAAGGCGGAGTTGCAGGATCTTGGCTTCCGTGCACTCTATCCCGACCGTTACCGCGTCATCAGCGAACGCATCCGCGCCGCACTCGGCAATCGCCGCGAAGCGATGGGTCGCATCGAGGGTTCGCTTTCCGCGCGCTTGATTGAAGAGCGCATTCCGGTGCGCGTGGTCGGACGCATCAAGTCGCCGTGGAGCATCTATTCGAAGATGCGAAGCGAGCACAAAAGTTTTGCGCAGCTGATGGATGTATACGGTTTTCGCGTGGTAACCGATAGCGCGATGAGCTGTTACATGGCGTTGGGTGTGGTGCATGCGTTGTACAAGCCGGTCGATCGTCGCTTCAAAGACTTTATCGCCATTCCCAAGGCCAACGGTTATCAGTCTCTGCATACCGTGCTGCTGGGGCCCTTTGGCGCGCCGATCGAAGTGCAGGTTCGCACCGAAGAGATGGATTCGGTCGCGGAGCGCGGTGTGGCGGCGCACTGGGCCTACAAGACCGACAGCGGCCCTGCCAACAGCGCGCAAGCGCGTGCGCGCGAGTGGCTTTCCGCGCTAGCCGACAGTCAGGCAAACACGCCCTCCGCGGCGGAGTTCATCGAGAACGTCAAGATCGACCTGTTTCCCGATGAAACCTATCTGTTCACCCCGCGCGGCGACATTCTCTCGCTGCCGCGCAATGCCACCGCGCTCGACTTCGCGTATGCGGTGCATACCGACGTGGGCGATCACGCCGTGGCGGCACGCGTCGACAAGAAACTGTTGCCCTTGCGCACGCGGCTCGAGTCGGGCCAGTTGGTGGAGATCATCACCGCGCCATCGGCCGTGCCGAATCCGGCGTGGCTGGAGTTTGTGGTTACCGGCAAGGCGCGCACGGCGATCCGGCAATACCTGAAACATTTGCAACACGAGGATGCGGTGGATTTCGGCCACCGCATGCTAGACCGCGCACTCGATGCATTGGGCACCAATCTCGACGCCATCCAGCCGGCCGTACTGGAGCGGTTCCTGCACAAATCCAAGCTCAAGCGCCTGGAAGAATTGCTCGCGGAAATCGCGCTGGGCAATCGCATGCCCGATCAGGTCGCCAGCCAGCTGGTTGCTTCGCGCGGCACGACGGCACGTGGTGCTCCCGCCCAGCATGTGGCCGAAAACATCCGCATTACGGGCGCCGAGCGCGGTGTGCTTAGTTTCGCCAACTGCTGCCATCCGCTGCCGGGTGACCAGATCATTGGTTACCTCTCGCCGGGTAAAGGCATCGTGGTGCATCGCACCGAATGCCCCAATGTCGCCGAACTGCGCAAATCGCCGGAACGTTGCGTGGCCATCGAATGGGATCGCGACGTGCAGGGTGATTATCGTGCCGAATTGCGCATCGAAGTCATCAACCGTCCGGGTGTGCTTGCTACGGTGGCGGCGGCGATCGCCGCGGCGGATTCCAATATCGAGAATGTGGAATATGTCGAACGTGACATGGCCGCGGCCACGCTGTTGTTCACTATTGAAGTGAAGAACCGCAAGCATCTGGCCGAAGTGATTCGGCGCGTGCGGCGCACCGGCGTGGTGAGCGGGGCGTATCGATATCCGCTGTGACAGCGGCGTGGTCGCGCGCCCGTTACGCATATCACCTCACCCGCTTTAAACTTCCGCTTTCCCTCGCACGGATCAATCCCTATGACCCGCACCATCATCGCCACCGACAAGGCTCCCGCCGCCATTGGTCCGTACTCCCAAGCCGTGCGCGCCGGTAACACCGTGTACTTTTCGGGGCAGATTCCGCTCGACCCCGCTACCGGCGTGTTGGTCGAAGGCGATATCAGCGCGCAAACCCGCCGCGTGTTCGACAATCTGGTGGCAGTGGCCGAAGCCGCCGGTGGTTCGCTCGCACAGATTGTGCGCGTAGGCATTTACGTGACCGATCTGGCGAACTTCGCCGCGGTCAACGCGGTGATGGGCGAATACTTTAAGCAACCGTATCCGGCGCGCTCCACGATCGAAGTTTCCGGCTTGCCCAAAGGCGCGCAGGTCGAAGTCGATGCCGTGATGGTGTTGGACTGATCGAATGATGCGGAGGCTGCCGACAGTTCCCGTCGGCAGTCAGTCCCCCGACATGAGCAGGCTCGGTTAGTCTTGCATCGATGGCCGCTTTCAGACCTCAGCCGATATCCGATACGACAGCCGACCCGGGTAGCTTGCCTGTGGCGACACTCAGCGGCGTCGGGCCTGCTTTGGTCGAAGCGCTGGCTCGCCTCGGGCTCCATCGGGTGCAGGATCTGTGGTTTCACCTGCCGCTGCGTTACGAAGATCGCACGCGCATCACGCCGTTGGCGGATTTGCGCCCGGGCATGCGGGTGCAAGTGGTGGGTACGGTCGAAGCCGTCGACAAGGCTTATCGTTATCGTCCGCAACTAAAAGTGGCGATCGGCGATGGCGTCATGGAAACGTTATTGCTGCGCTTCTTTCACTTCAATCGTGCCCAGGCGGAGCAATTGCGAGCCGGTGTCCGCCTGCTTTGCTACGGTGAGGTGCGCCAGGGGGCGGCCAGTCTGGAAATGGTGCACCCCCAGTATCAGCGCCTGACAGAGAACGCGGAAGTCGTTGTGGATGATCGCCTTAGCCCGGTCTATCCCACAACTGAGGGGCTGGGGCAAAAAAGATTGGCGGGCGTCATTGCCAAGGCCTTGCAGCTGTTGCCGGCCGAAACACAGCTTGAACTGATTCCGCCGTCTCTGTGCGCCGAATATGGACTTACATCGCTGCGCGAAGCGCTGCTGTATGTGCATCGTCCGCCTCCCGATGCGCAGATCGATCAGCTGACACAGGGGAGACATCCCGCGCAGCAACGTCTGGCATTCGAAGAATTGCTCACCCAGCATATGAGTCTGAAGCGATTGCGCGCAGCGGTACGCGAGCGGCGCGCCCCCGTGCTTGGCGGTAACGGCAGATTGCGGAAAAGCTGGCTGGAAAACTTACCGTTTCAACTTACCGCTGCCCAGCAACGTGTCACGAAAGAAGTAGCCGCCGATACGGCACAACCGAGCCCGATGCTTCGTTTGGTGCAGGGCGATGTCGGTTCCGGCAAGACGGCTGTGGCGTGTGCTGCGGCGTTAGCTGCAGTGGAGGCCGGCTATCAGGTGGCATTGATGGCGCCTACGGAATTGCTGGCCGAACAGCATCTGCGCAATTTCAAGCACTGGCTGGAACCGCTGGACATTGCAGTCGAGTGGCTGGCAGGGAAGCAGCAAGGCAAGGCGCGTTTGCAGGCGATGCGTCGCGTTGCGGGGGGCTCGCCGGTGGTGATCGGCACGCATGCCCTGATGCAGGAAGGTGTCGAGTTCGCGCGTCTTGGACTGGTCATCGTCGATGAGCAACATCGATTCGGTGTGCAGCAACGCCTGGCATTGCGCGATAAGGGCTTGGAGGGCGAGCTGGTGCCACATCAGTTGGTGCTCACGGCGACACCGATTCCGCGCACGCTTGCGATGAGCGCCTATGCCGATCTGGATATCTCTGCCATTGATGAGCTGCCGCCTGGCCGCACACCGGTACAAACCATCGCCATTTCCAATGCACGACGCGTAGAGGTTATCGAGCGGATTCACGCGGCTTGCATGGAAGGACGTCAGGTGTACTGGGTTTGTACCCTCATCGAGGAATCCGAGCAGTTGCGGGCACAGGCGGCCGAGGCGGCGCATGCGGAACTCACCCATGCACTTGTCGATTGCCGTGTCGGCCTGATTCACGGCCGCATGAAGCCAAAAGAAAAACAGGCCGTGATGGATGCGTTCAAGGCGGGCGAGTTGGCCGTGCTTGTCGCCACTACGGTGATTGAAGTGGGCGTGGATGTGCCGAATGCCAGCTTGATGGTGATCGAAAATAGCGAGCGTCTGGGACTGGCCCAATTGCATCAATTGCGCGGACGCGTAGGGCGCGGTGCGGTGGCTTCCAACTGCGTGTTGCTCTATCAACCGCCGCTGGGGCAACTTGCGCGCGAGCGATTACAGGTGATGCGCGAAACCAACGACGGCTTTCGCATCGCCGAAAAAGATCTGGAGTTGCGCGGGCCCGGTGAAGTACTCGGAACTCGCCAAACGGGTCAATTGAGTTTTCGCATCGCCGACCTCGCGCGCGATGCGCATTTGCTGCCTGCCGTGCAGCGCGTCGGCGAACAGATGCTGACGCAGTATGCGGAGCAGGCGGGGCAACTGATCGAGCGGTGGATCGGCGGCGCAGCACGCTATGCGCACGCGTGAGAAGCAGGCAAAGATGGAAGTTGCTGGCTTCTGTTGCCCATCTAAGGAAATGCCATGAGTAAACCGCAACTGCTGATCGACACCGACCCCGGCGTAGACGATGCCCTGGCGATTCTCATGGCGCATGCGCATGCCGATGTGCTTGGTTTGAGTGTCGCCGCCGGCAATGTCGGTCTTGCGCATACCGTGCGCAATGCGCGCACGTTGGTGGATCTGACAGGTGCCTCGACGCCTGTCTTCGCCGGCTGTCCGACACCACTGGTGCGTTTGCCGGAGGAAGATGCAGCGTTCGTGCATGGTCGAGACGGTTTGGGCGACGTAGGATTTCCTGAGCCTCAGGCTCCGGTGGCAGGCGAGCATGCTGCTCTCGCTCTGCTGCGGTTGACCCGCGAGCGTCCGGGTGAACTAACTGTCGTGGCGCTGGCGCCGTTGACCAATCTGGCGTTGGCGCTAAGGCTCGATCCGACGCTGCCGCAGCGCGTGAAGCGGTTGGTCGTGATGGGTGGCGCCGTAACCGGTCATGGCAATACCGGGCGTGTACCGGCGGAGTTCAACGTCGGTTTCGATCCGGAAGCGGCGCATATCGTGTTCGACGGTTTCCCAGACTTTGATCTCGTCGATTGGGAGCTGACATTGCGGCACAGCTTCGATGAGGCCGAATTCGATCGGTGGCTGGCCGTGGGCGATCGGCGCGCCGCGTTTTTCGGGCGTGTGTTTCAGGTGGCGCGTGAGACCAATCGTCAGCGTGGACGTCGTGGAATCATTGCGGCCGACGCACTGGCCATGGCGGTGGCGATCGATCCGTCCGTGATCCTGCGCAGCGAGCGTCGCCACGTCGGAGTGGAGCTGGATGGCCGCCTCACCCGCGGAGCAACGGTCGTGGACTGGGGTAATCGGCTAAAGTTGCCGGCCCGGGCCAATGTCGTGCTGGAGCTGGATCAGCCGCGGTTCGAAGCCATGGTGCGCAAGGCACTCGGGGCTCAATAATAGGCAGCAGAGCGGTACGTCAGTTGACTAAACCCTTGGGTGCTCAATATAATGCCGCTCTTTTCACCCACCGCTTTGAGTCCGTCATGAAGCCCGATATCCATCCGAGTTACCGCCAGGTGGTGTTCCAGGACCTGTCGTCCGACTTCGCGTTTCTGACGCGTTCGACGATTGCGACCAAGGAAACCGTCAAGTGGGAAGACGGCAACGAGTACCCGCTGATCAAGGTGGATATCTCCAGCCATTCGCATCCTTTCTACACCGGCAAGCAGAAGACCCTCGACGTGGGCGGTCGCGTGGACAAGTTCCGCCGCCGTTACGCGCAGAAGTAATCGTTCTGCTTACCTGCCGTTATAGGCAGATCCGTCATTGAATACAGGGTAGGCCCAGCGCCTGCCCTGTATTTTTTTGTGCGTCGATCATCAGACCGTGCGCCCTCGGATGTTATAGGACGATGTGCGATAATGGACGGGATGCATTGCCGCTTCCCCACGGTGATGCGCCTTTCCCCCTGCCGGCTGGTGCCGTTCCGCGGTCGCCTCGGCGGCGACCCATGCGTAGGAGGTTTCCGTGTCCGATTCCAAATCCGTCAAGCTGGTAGATGAGTCCAACGGCCGTAGCAGCGAGCTCCCGTTGCTGACCGGCACGATTGGCCCTGCTTGCATCGACATTGCCCCGCTCTACAAGGACACCGGGCACTTCACCTACGATCCGGGCTACGGCAGCACTGCCAGCACCAAGAGCGCCATCACCTATATCGACGGCGATCTGGGCGTGCTGATGTACCGCGGTTATCCGATCGAGCAGTTGGCCGAGAAGTCCAGCTTCCTCGAAGTGGCTTACCTCCTGCTCAACGGCGAGCTGCCGAACAAGACCCAGTTCGCCGGCTTCGAAAATGACATCACGCATCACACGATGATGCATGAGTCGCAAAGGAATTTTTTCCAGGGCTTCCATCACGATGCGCACCCGATGGCCATGCTGGCCGCGTCGGTGGCTTCGCTGTCGGCCTTCTATCACGAGTCGCTGGATGTCGATAACCCCGCCGACCGTAAGCTCGCGGCAATCCGCCTGATTGCCAAAATGCCGACCATCGCGGCGGCCTGCTATCGCTACTCGATCGGCTGGCCGTTCCGTTATCCGCGCAACAATCTCGAGTACGTCAATCGCTTCCTGCACATGATGTTCGAAGTGCCGAGCGAGCCGCTGGAAATGAGCCCGGTGGCGGCGAAGGCGTTGGATCTGCTGTTTATCCTGCATGCCGACCACGAGCAGAACGCATCTACGTCCACGGTACGTCTGGTGGGTTCTACGGGCGCCAATCCCTACGCATCGATTGCTGCGGGCATCACCGCATTGTGGGGTCCTGCGCACGGTGGCGCCAACGAGGCGGTGCTGAAGATGCTTGAAGAGATCGGCACGCCGGATAAGGTAGAAACCGCCGTCAAGCGCGCCAAAGACAAGAACGACAACTTCCGTCTGATGGGCTTCGGCCATCGCGTGTACAAGAACTTCGATCCGCGCGCCAAGATCATTCGCGAGATGTGCCACAAAGTGCTGGCCGAGCTGGGCGTCAACGATCCGTTGCTCGATGTGGCCATGAAGCTGGAAGAGGCAGCGCTGAAGGACGATTACTTCGTCGAGCGCAAGCTATACCCGAATGTCGACTTCTACTCCGGCATCATTTACAAGGCGCTTGGTATTCCTACCGAAATGTTCACGGTGATGTTCGCCATCGCGCGCACCGCTGGTTGGATCGCGCACTGGATCGAGCAGCATGAAACACCTGGCTCGCGCATTGGTCGTCCGCGTCAGTTGTACGTGGGCTCCGATAAGCGTGACTACTTAGGCATTGATAAGCGCTGATCGCAGGCGCGCCCGTGTTCGTGCAAAAACGCCCGGCATTGGCCGGGCGTTTTTCTTTTGGAACGATGTGACGGCTAGCGCAACGCAGCTGTCACCTTGCGTTCGAACTCTTCCTGCTCGTTATCTTCTTCTGCGAGCATGATCTCGATCGATGCCAGCGAAGCGCGTCGCATCGGCTTCTCGTCGATGCGATTGAGCGGCGCCTGTCGCAGAGCGTTGTGCGGAAGCACAGTCAAGTCGAACGGAAGATTGTCGGCTGCGAATAACAACACCGGGTATTCGACTTGTTCGTCACGACTGACACGCAGGCGACGGGTTTGCGTTTCGAACGGCACGCCGTGTTCACGCAGATAGATGCCGATGGCTTCGGGATCGTCGCTAAAAACATGCAAGCAGACTGCGGAATGTGAATCCGCGGTGCCGTCCAGCACGGTGCCGACCAGTCGCGGTTCGAAGCGTTGTAAGAAGCGCATCGCCTCAACGGCTGCCTCGCGCCTCGCTCGTAACAACTGCGGCTGACTGTCTGCCTGGAACAGGCGCTGGTGTTCGCGCAGCGCCTCTTCGATCTCATGATTGCGTGGGAGCGCCTGCTCGTCGAGCACGCCCAGTCGTTCGGCGGCCTTGCGTTTGGCGTGGTGGAAGTCGCGGATACCGTGTTCGCTCATCAGCCGCGCCGCCTCCTGGGCGACGCGAAGCCGGTTGCGCTGCACACGGTCGTGTGCGTGGATGCGATGGTGCTCGCCTCGTGCCATGCCCCGGCCCTCCAATTGCAGCGTCCGGGGCAAGACTACCGGAAAATTAGAAAATGTCGTTAGCTTGCTGTTGATCCTGGTTTTGCTGCTGTTGCTGCAGGGCTTGGTTATGCAAGCGATCGACATCTTCGACCTTGAAGATTTCCGACATGGCATCAGGATCGCCCGCTGCGGTCGGCAGGCCGTTTTCACGGTTGATCTGTACGGTGGTAATACCAGGCGGCATCGGAATGGCGTTTTCAGGCAGGCTCTTGACCGCCTCGCCCATATAGTCGATCCAGATCGGTAGTGCGGCCTTGGCGCCAAATTCACCTTTGCCTAGCGAAGTGAAATCGTCAAAGCCAACCCACACCGCCGCCGACAGGTCGCCATTGAAACCCACAAACCAGGCGTCACGATGGTCGTTGGTAGAGCCGGTCTTGCCGGCCAGATCCGGGCGATTGAGCACTTTTGCAGCGTACCCCGTGCCCAGCGGCGACTGAATCACGTCCTTCATTAGGGAGGTGACGAGGTAGTCGTTGCGAATATCGATCACGTGCGGCGCCAGCACAGGTGGGGCGGCACCGTTGTGCGCGTCGGCAGGGAGCACAGTTTCGGCAGTTAGGGCCGCGCTGGTTGCAGGTGCGGGAGTGCTCGATGAACTTGCCGCAACGCCATTCGTCAACATGCTGGCCGGCGGCGGAGCGGGTGGGCTGTTTTGCAGCAGACGTGCCTGGCAATCGGCGCAGGCGCGCGCCGGATTGGCCACATAGACGGCTTTGCCATCGCGGTCGTCGATTTCGCCGATGAAATATGGCGTGACGAGATAGCCGCCGTTGGCGAACACGGCAAAACCGCGCGCCATGCTCAGCGGCGACACGGACGCCGTACCCAGCGCCATCGACAAGTTATTCGGCAGCGCGTCGAGTGGGAAACCGAAGCGGGTGACGTAATCGCGGGCGTAGCGCACGCCGATCGCATCGAGCAGACGCACGGAGACCAGGTTCTTCGATTCCACCAGCGCTTCGCGCAGCCGCATGGGGCCAGAGAATTTGTTGTCGTCGTTGCTGGGGGTCCACAAGCCATTCGGCTGGGACGGATCGGGCAGGGCCAGCGGCGCGTCATTGATGATCGAGGCTGCCGTAAAGCCGCGCTCAAAAGCCGCCGAGTAGATAAACGGCTTGAAGCTGGACCCCGGCTGACGCGCTGCCATCACGGCGCGGTTGAACTTGCTGCGCTGGAAGTTGAAGCCGCCCACCAGCGATTGAATGGCGCCATCCTCGGGGTTGAGCGATACCAAGGCGGCTTGTGCCTTGGGTATCTGTGTGAGCTGCCAGTTGCCCTTGTCGTCCTGAATCAGGCGGATGATGTCGCCGGGCTTGAGTACGGTGTTTACCGTCTTGGGCTCGGCACCGACGCGCGTCTCGTTGATATAAGGACGAGCCCAGCTCACGGCAGCGAGATCGAGCTTCACGGTCTTGCGATCGGGCAGGTAAACCGAGGCTTCGGTGGCAGCGGACGCGATAACCAGGCCAGGAGTCAGGCCGGCGACATCGTTATAGCTGGAAAGCAAGTTGCTGTAGTCGGCCTCGCTGGCGGCGGGGGGGAGTTCCTCATGGGTTTCGGGTCCGCGCCAGCCGTGGCGATGGTCGTAGATGGCCAGTCCATCACGCACGGCGGCCACGGCGGCTTGCTGACGCGTGCTTACCAAGGTGGTTTTAACCACATAGCCTTCGGTGAGGGCATCGTTGCCGAGGCGGTCCAGTGCCTGGACACGAGCCATTTCGGCAAGATAGGGGGCATCCACCTGGATCGGCTGCTCGTGCGGGGCGGCATCGTCCGGCGCTTGCATGGCCTGGTCGTACTGGGCCCGGTTGATGTATTTGTGCTCAAGCATCTGGCCGAGCACCCAGTTGCGCCGCGCGATCAATCGCTGGGTGTTGGTCAGCGGGTTGACCGCCGAGGGCAGCTGGAACGTGGAGGCCAATGCCGCGCATTGGGCCACGGTGAGCTGGTCCAGCCGCTTGCCGTAGTAGTACTCCGCGGCGGCCGCCACGCCATAGGAACGGTGCCCCAGGAACATCTTGTTGAGATAAAGCTCCAGGATCTGGTCCTTGCTGAGCTCGTTTTCCATCCGCAGGGCGATGAACATTTCGATCAATTTGCGCGAATACAGCTTTTGCGGGCTCAGGAAGAAGTTACGAGCCACCTGCTGGGTGATGGTCGAGCCACCCTGGGTTTTGTTGCCGCCAGAGGCGACCACGTGGAAACCCGCGCGCATCACGCCGCGCCAGTCGACGCCGGGATGGGTGTAGAAATCGGCGTCTTCGGCCGACAGGACCGCATGTTTGACCATATCCGGCACCTGGTCGATGGCGACCGGGATGCGGCGGGTCTCGCCAAAGGTGGCGATCAGCTTGCCATCGGCGGTCAATACCCGCAGCGGCACCTGCATGTGGTAATCCTTGAGCACCGCCACCGAGGGGAGTCGGGGGGCGAGTAGCCAGTAGGCCACTCCGGCGGCTGCGGCGATCAGCAGGAGGCCGCTGAAGCCCAGGATAAGGAACCAGCGCAGGAGGGCTTTCAGAATTCGCGTCATGTGAGTGTAGCGAGACCTGAGTCAAAACAGTTCAGAGTATAGATGTAGCAGTATGTTCGACATGAGCGACGAATTAGCAAAACCTTAATCGCGGCACCCGACGGGTTGGTCCAAATGTGCAGGCCATCACGTCAAAAGTCTCGAAGAAGATCGCGTAGACCGTTGCTATTGCGTTAATTTTTGGATCTAATGGCCCGGCAATCCTGCCAGCTACTGGCGGAAGCACCAGGGGTCAAGGGGGAATCATCGTGGGGCTCTTCACACCCAAGAAGCCGCCGCTCGTCGGTGTCGACATCAGTTCGACTGCCGTCAAGCTGCTGCAGCTCAGTCAGACCGGAGGCCGCTATCGCGTGGAGCACTACGCGATTGAGCCGCTGCCCCCCAACGCCGTCGTCGAAAAGAATATCGTCGAGGTCGAAGCTGTTGGCGAAGCCGTTCGCCGAGCGCTTGCGCGTTCGGGCGCGAAGATCAAGCACGCCGCGGCTGCCGTGGCAGGTTCTGCGGTCATCACGCGCATCGTGCCGATGGCTGCCGAGCTTTCCGACGAAGATCTGGAAGGCCAGATCCAGGTCGAGGCCAATCAGTACATTCCGTATCCGATCGACGAAGTAAGCCTCGATTTCGAGGTACTCGGCCCGGTGCGCGACAACCCCGAAATGAACAACGTGCTGCTGGCGGCATCGCGCACGGAAAACGTGGATATGCGCGTGGCTGCGCTGGATCTCGGCGGCCTCACTGCACAGGTGGTCGATGTCGAAGCCTTCGCACTGGAGAACGCTTTTGCGTTGATCGCCGACCAGCTGAATGTCGGTCGCGAGGCGTTAGTGGCCGTGGTCGACATCGGTGCCACGATGACGACGCTCTCCGTACTGAAGAACCAGCGCACTATCTATTCGCGTGAACAGGTCTTCGGTGGCAAGCAGCTGACCGATGAAATCATGCGTCGCTATGGCCTTTCCTACGAGGAAGCGGGTCGTGCCAAGCGCAAGGGCGGTCTGCCGGAATCCTACGAGACCGAAGCCTTGCAACCGTTCAAGGAATCGTTGGTGCAGCAGATCAGCCGCCTGCTGCAGTTCTTCTACGCCGGTAGCGAGTACAGCAAGGTCGATCAGGTTGTGCTGGCCGGCGGTTGTGCTTCGATCGACGGCATCAGTTCGATGATGGAAGAGCAGCTCGGCCTGCCTTGCGTGGTGGCCAATCCGCTGGCACGCATGTCGCTGTCCAGCCGGGTACAAGCCCAGTCGCTGACCCAGGATGCGCCTGCACTGATGATCGCGGTCGGACTCGCCATGAGGAGTTTCGACTGATGGCACGCATCAACCTACTTCCTTGGCGTGCCGAACGCCGCAAACTGCGCCAGCGTGAGTTCTTCATGCAACTCGGTGCTGCTCTCCTGGCCGCTATCGGATGCCTGCTGCTATGGGGCTTCTGGATGGGCATGCGCATCGATAACCAAAACGACCGCAACTCCTATCTGCAGGATCAGATCAAGCAGGTAGACGCGCGGCTTGCCAAGATCAGCGATCTAGAAAAGGTTCGTGCGCAATTGCTGGCACGCAAGCAGATCATTGAGCAGCTGCAGGCTAACCGTTCCCAGATGGTGCATCTGTTCGACGAGCTGGTTAAGACGATTCCTGGCAGCGCACGGTTGACCTCGATCAAGCAGAACGGCGATCAGATGGTGCTGGGCGGCGTCGCACAATCGAACGCCAGCGTCGCCGACTACATGCGCAACATCGAGGCTTCGCAGTGGATGGGGCAGGCTGACCTTAGCAAGACTGAAAACAGTCACGATGCATCGCGCATGCCGTACAGCTTTGGATTGACGGTTGCGCTGCAGCGGCCCAAGCAGGATGACGGCGCAGCACAGGGTTCCACCAATCCTGCTGCATCGAGCAGCAGCGGGGCCATCGTTGCACCGATGGCAACGGGAATTCCTCAAGCCACCAAGCCGACCGCGACACCTCCGGCATCTGTACAAGCACCGATTCAACCCAGTGCAGCGCCAGTCAAGGGAGGGGCCAAGTAATGAAACTCCTCGACGATCTGCGCAGTTTGGATCGCAACAACATCGGTGGCTGGCCGAAATCGGTCAAGACGTTCTTCACCGTATTGTTGTTTGCGGTGATCGTGCTCATTGGCTGGTACACGTTTATCAACGACCAGCAGAACGATCTGCAGACTCTTGCCGGCAAGGAAGAGCAGCTAAAGACAGAGTTTTCGCAAAAGCAGGCCAAGTCAGTCAATCTCGAAGCTCTGCAACAACAGTTGGACGAGATGAAAGACATGCTGCGCCAGCTGCTGCGTCAGTTGCCCAGCAAGACGGAAATGCCGGAATTGCTGGTCGACGTATCGCAGACGGCCTTGTCCGCCGGCCTGCAGCAGGAGCTGTTCCAGCCGGGCACCGAGGTATCGAAAGACTTCTACGCGGAGAAGCCGATCCAACTGAAGATGATCGGCACCTATCATCAATTCGGTTCCTTCATCAGTGGCGTTGCGTCGCTTCCGCGAGTGGTGATTCTCACCATGCACGATGTTTCCTTGACGCCACTCAATGCCCCTGCCAAGGGCGCCGAGCCCGGTCCGAACCAGTTGCTGGTGTTGCAGGGCACAGTGAAGACCTACCGCTATATGGACGATTCTGAAACTGGCGAAACGAGCGGCAAGGCGAAGAACAAGAAAGCAGGGGGGCAGAAATGAGAACCATGACTGCCATGAAGCCGACTAGTCTGGTCAAGTCTATGCGCTTAGCCAAACTAGTGTTGCTGGTTGGTACGGCGTTGGTCCTCGGAGGCTGCACTCGCGGCATGTCCGACCTGCGCGACTGGGTCGCGCAGGAAAAAGCCAAGCGCGGTGCGCCCATTCCTCCGCTGCCGGTGATCAAGACGTTCGAGACGTTCACCTACAGCGATCAAGACAAGCGCGACCCGTTCAGCCCAAGTCCGGACGAGCTGAACCAAAACAACGGCCCCCGACCGGATGAGGGCCGTGCCCGGCAACCGCTTGAGGCCTACTCGCTGGATAGCCTCAAGATGGTAGGCACGATCGGCAACGGCGCGTCGATGGAGGCCCTGATCAAGGATCCGGGCGGAGTCATCCATCGCGTGCACAACAACGAATACATGGGCCAGAACTACGGTCGCATCACCGCCATCAGCGGCGACAAGGTCGATCTGGTCGAATTGGTTTCCAACGGCAATGGCGGCTGGATGGAACGTCCAGCCAGCATCGCGCTCGGCGCGAAATAGGATGACAGGGGCTGATGCAATGACCAATCCAATCAAACCAGTCCGGAGCCGAGCCATGAGCCTGGCAAGCCGTTGCCTGATGACCGTCGTGATGCTGGGAGCCGCCACTTGGGCAAACGCCGCTTCGGCGACCAGCACACTTCAAAACATCACCTACAAGACCTTGCCGGGTGGTAGCGTCGAGTTGCGCATGAACTTCGACAACGGGCAGGTGCCCGAGCCGAAGGTCTTCACCACGGACAACCCACCGCGCATTGCGGTCGATTTTCCGGATACCGCCAACGATGCGGCGCGCCATCAGGATATCGGCGTCGGTACCACTACGGGCGTTTCAGCCGTCTCGGCCGGCGGACGCACGCGCGTAGTGGTTGAGCTGATGCAAGCCTCGACGTATCGGTCTCATGTCGAGGGCAACAGCCTGGTGATGGTCGTCAATAACGGCACTCAGACGCAGCCGGTCACTACGGCATCGACCATCGATCCGTCCAAGGCGCTGCCGTCGGCGATGAACGGTCCGGCGATCACCAATATCGATTTCCAGCGTGGCAACAATGGTTCTGGTCGCGTCTTGGTCAACTTCAACGGCTCGGGTGCGAACGCCAACATGCATCGCTCGAGCGACAATGTTGCGGTCGACATCGACAATGTGAAGTTGCCGGCCGGCCAGGCGCAGCGCTTGAACGTGCTCGATTTCGCCACACCAGTGCAATCGATCACGCCGCGTTCTACGTCTAACGGCGTACATCTCGATATCGCCTTCAGCGGCGATGTGGAAACCTCGTCCTACCAGACGGCCGACCAGTATGTCGTCGAAGTCACGCCCAAGAAGCACGATCCCAAGTCCGACAAGCTGGGCGTGGGTCCGGAGCCTGTCTACACCGGTAACCGAGTGACGTTCAACTTCCAAGATATTCCGGTGCGTTCTGCATTGCAGTTGCTGGCGGATGTTTCAGGACTGAATCTGGTGGCTTCGGATACGGTTGGCGGTAGCGTTACGCTGCGATTGGTCAATGTCCCTTGGGATCAGGCGCTGGATGTGATCCTGCGTGCCAAGGATCTGGACAAGCGTCGTGACGGCAACGTGATTTGGATCGCGCCGCAGAAGGAATTGGCGGATTACGAACAGAATGTGGCTGATGCACGTTTCAAGGCAGAAGACACCGCGCCGCTGGTTACGACCTATGTTCCGATCAGCTATGGCAAGGCGCAGGATATTGCCAAGCTGTTGACGAGTGGCAGCATGCAGAGTATCGCCGGTGGTGCCGGTGGAGCCAGCACCGCGTCGTCGCATCGCGGATTCCTTTCGCCCCGCGGCAGCGTTAGCTTCGACATACGTACCAATACGCTGTTGATCAATGACACAGCCGAAAAAACGTTGGAGCTGCGTGGGATCGTCGCGCAACTCGACCGCCCGGTTCAGCAGGTGCTGATCGAGTCCCGCATCGTGATTGCGACTGATGATTTCGAGCGCGACCTTGGTGTGCAGTGGGGTGTCAACGGGAATCGCACCAATCCAAGCGGGCAGGTTCTGCAGATCGGCGGTGCCCTGGGTGCTACACAGGGTAATAACACCTCGCCAGGTTCGAGCCAGTTGGGTTCAGGCAATTTGAACGTGAACATGCCCATTACCCCTACGTCAGGCAATCCTTCGACGCTCGCTGCTGCCATCCTTGGCAAGAACTACGCATTGGACTTGGAACTCCAGGCTGCGCAGCTGGAAGGGCGTAGCGAACTGGTTTCCAGCCCGCGCGTGATCACCGCCAATCAGCAGGAAGCGGATATCCGCCAGGGCCAGGAGATCGGCTACGTCACCTATCAGAACAGTGTTGGCGGAGGTGGCGCGAGTGGTACAGCAACGGTAGCGTTCAAGGATGCCGTGCTTGAGCTGAAGGTCACACCGACCATCACCGCTGACAATCGGGTGTATCTGGCCATTAACGTGAACAAAGACTCGCTCGACAAGTACATCACAGTGCCGGGCAGCGGCCAGGTACCTGTCATCGACACGCGGTCGCTCAACACGTCGGTACTCGTGGACAACGGTCAAACCGTCGTGCTTGGCGGCATCTATGAGGACAGCAAGACCGATACGACCAGCAAGGTGCCGGGACTGGGCGATATTCCTGGTTTGGGTGTGCTCTTCCGCAGCACGTCGCGCATCAACAACAAGGACGAGCTGCTGATCTTCGTCACGCCGCGCATCTTGAGCGACAGCTTGCAGTAAGCGAAAGAGAAATCGAAGTAGACGAAAAGGGGCGGCCACAGTGCCGCCCCTTCCTCGTTATAAACGATGCTTGATATCCCTCAAGCTTGAGTGAGCGCGCGCTGCCAAATGACCGACATGCGATCGTCGAAGCAGCAGAGCCGCACATCCAAATCAGAATGACTGGCCAAAAGATCGCGCAATGTGTCGATCGCCACGTTCGCTGCACGTTCCGCTGGAAAGCCGTAGACACCGCAGCTAATGGCTGGAAAACCGATGCTGTGCAGATCGTGCTGAATCGCCAGCACCACGCAGGCGCGATAGCAGCTTGCCAGCAGCTCGTCCTCTCCATCATGACCGCCGTGCCATACCGGACCAACGGTGTGAATCACGTAGCGGGCTGGCAATGCGAAACCCGGCGTCAATCGCGCTTCACCGGTAGGGCAGCGCACGCCGGGCGCTATTTCCGGTAGCGCACGGCAGGCTGCCAATAGCGAGGGGCCGGCAGCGCGATGGATCGCCCCGTCCACCCCGCCACCGCCCAGCAGGCCTGGATTGGCGGCGTTTACGATGGCGTCCAGAGTTAGTCGGGTAAGGTCGCCAGTAACGACGGTCATAGACGACATAAGTTCAGCCCGTTTCGGCTTATGCTTGGCTAACGTGATACCCAGAGTGCTACACATCATGGCGAAAACGGAAGACATTTCCTTCGGCTACTTGCTCAACGACATCACTCTGCTGTTCCGCAAACATTTTGATCGGCGCGCGGTGAAATTCGGGTTGACGCGCGCGCAGTGGCGCGCCACCAAAGTGCTGTATCACCGCGAGGGTCTGCGCCAGACGGAGCTGGCCGAATTCCTTGAAATGGAACCGATCGCAGTGGGTCGCGTCATCGACCGTCTGCAGGCGGCCGGATTCGTCGAGCGGCGCCCGGACCCTAAAGATCGCCGCGCCTGGCGTCTGTACACCACCACGCAGGCCAGCGGGGTAATCGACGATATGGAGCAGATCGCCTACGAATTGCGCCGCGAATGCACGACAGGCATCACCTTCGAAGAAATGTCCCAGGCGATGGACGTGATGACCCGCCTCAAAGAAAATTTGCAGGCGCTGGATACTACGGAAACGCCTGCCGAAAGCGACGAAGCCGAATAACGTTGCGCAGAATGCCAGCAAAAAAAGGCGGCCATCGGCCGCCTTTTTTTTGCTTCATGGGCGGACGCGCCTACTCAGTCGCCAGCGCCATCGCCAGCGAAGGCGCCTGGTGCGGAGCCGAAATCC
Organism: Dyella lipolytica; assembly: GCF_030160075.1. Classification (GTDB taxonomy): domain Bacteria; phylum Pseudomonadota; class Gammaproteobacteria; order Xanthomonadales; family Rhodanobacteraceae; genus Dyella_B; species Dyella_B lipolytica. The sequence continues at coordinate 240,943 of NZ_BSNQ01000009.1, read as the reverse complement.
CCGTCAGCCTGCGCAGCCATGTAGGTGAACACGGCGTACACCGCCACGTTCTGCGCCAACTGTTGCGGGTCGATCTTGTCCAGCGTGTCGTTGGCGGTGTGATGCCAGTCGAAGTAATAGGTGGCATCCTGGTCAAGCGTCAGTGCAGCCATGCCTTTCTGGTGCATCTGCGATAGATCCGATCCACCGCCGCCTGGACGCTTGGGATCGTAGGCAACGCCGACCGGCGCGAGCACCTTGGCGATCTGCTCGACGGCTTTCCGCGCTTGCGGCTTCACGCTCGCGCTCATCCGCCATACGGGGGCAGCGCCCAGATCCGACTCGGAACCAAGCTGGAACTTGCCGACTTCCGCAGCATGTTTGTCTGCATAAGCGCGACCGCCCCACAGACCCATTTCCTCGTTAGCGAACGCGATCACGCGAACCGTGCGATCCGGACGCTGAGGCAAATCGTGAATCAGCTTCGCAGCGCCCAGCGCAATGGCTACGCCGGCGCCGTCGTCGATGGCGCCCGTGCCCGGATCCCAGGAATCGAGATGGCCGCCGATGGCTACCACCTGATCGGGGTATTTGCGTCCAGTGATCTCGCCGATCACGTTGTAACCGGTGTATTGGCCGACGATGCCGCAGTCCAGATCGAGCTTCACCGTCACCGGCTTGCCGTACGCCAATACGCGTTCGAGCTGATCCGCATCAGGGTTCGACAGCGCCGCGGCGGGAATCGCCTTGGTGGGATCCGTGAAGCCCGTGACACCCGTGTGTGGTGTGCGGCTGTTGGCGTCAGTACCGGCCGAACGCAGCAGGAAGCCAGCCGCCCCCTTCGCCTGCGCGATCACCGGGCCTTGCACGCGAATGGGCGAGCCGATTCGGCCGTAATCGGTCCCCTCCTTGTGCCGCTGCATGCGCTCGCCGATGTAGACGATCTTGCCCTTTACGCTGGCCGGATCGGCTGCCTTCAGGGCATCCAGGCTGACGAACTGCACGACTTGCGCAGTGAGGCCGTCCTTGGGTGTGCCCGGCGAATAGCCCAGGGCGATCAGCGTGAGCGGCTGCGGAAAGGGCGCGACGATCGCGCCATGCTCGCTGTGGCGCTCCCACAACGGGTAGGTCACCGGCTCCGTATAGACCTTGTCGAAACCCAGCGCTTTGAACTTGGCGATGGCCCATTCGCGGGCGCGCGGGTCGTTTACGCTACCGGCCATACGTGAACCGACTTCGGTGGTCAGCGATTCGACAACCTTGTAGGCCGTGTCATCGTGCATGGCCTTGTCGCGCAACTGTTCCGCGGTTTTAACCGCGGTGCCGGGTATGGCGGTGGGCGCATCGGCAGCATGGGCGAAGCCGTTAGCCAGCATCAGGCTGGCGGCAATCAGGGTTAAAGCGGGGCGTTGCATCGGGCGACTCCTGGTAGCGAGCCCCGATTATGGGGCTCGCGCCAAGCTGTGCTTAGGCCGGAAGTCACGCCCGCGCGGCAAGCGGACGTTACTGCCGATTTTTCAGTAGATCGCGAATCTCGGTGAGCAAGGCCACGTCCGCCGGCGTAGCTGCGGCGGCCTTGGTGTAGAACCTATTGATGATCTTGACCAGGATGAAGATGGCGAATGCAACGATCACGAACGCGATAATCGTATTGACGAAGCTACCGTAGTTGATGGCGATCTCAGCAATCTTGTGCGCCGGGTTACTGTCGTCGGCCGGTTTGATCACCCATTTCATGGCCGAGAAATCGATGCCGCCGGTGAGCCAGCCGATCGGCGGCATGATCACGTCGCTAACCAGCGAGGTCACAATCTTGCCGAACGCAGCACCGATGACGATACCCACCGCCATGTCGACCACGTTGCCGCGCATGGCAAATTCCTTGAACTCCTGCAGCATGCTCATTGTCATCTCCCCGAGGTGGTAAGCCGGATGGCGCTTCCGACTTTAACGCAGCAGGTGGCGTGCAGACAGGGCTTTCGCTGCGGCAAGACAGCAAACGTTGCCTTCAGACGATGCGGCCATCCAGCGTAGCGACGCCGTGCAGTTCGGCATGGAATCGATCGCCACGCTGAAGCGCAGCCACGCCGGCCGGCGTGCCCGTGAAGATCAGGTCGCCTGGCTTGAGTTCAAACAAGGTGGACAGGGTTACGATGATCTCAACGACACCGTGCACCATCTCTCCAAGCCGACCCTGCTGGCGCAACGTATCATTCACATACAGGTTGATCGCGGTGTCTGCGTTCAGCGAGGTCTCGTTCGCCGGACACAAAGCAGAGACCGGTGCGGAATGATCGAACCCTTTGGCGACATCCCACGGGTGACTCTTCGCTTTGGCGATGGCTTGCAAATCGCGGCGCGTCAGGTCGAGCCCGACGCCATAGCCGAATACCGCGGCAGCGGCCCGAGTTGCATCCAGGTCGCGGCCGCCGGCTTTCAACGCCACTACCATTTCCACTTCATGATGCAGATCCGACGTAGCCTGGGGATAAGGCACATCGGCGCCATCGGTAACCACGGCATCGGCCGGCTTGCAGAAGAACATGGGCATCGAGGCGTCTACGGTCGCGCCCATCTCGCGCGCGTGCTCGGCGTAATTGCGGCCGATGCAGAACACGCGGCGAACCGGGAAACGTTCTTCGCGGCCAATAACCGGAAGGCTGGGGACGGCGGGGGCATCGATAACGTAGCGCATCGGTCAAGGTTAGCAGCTATGCTCTTTTCCGCAGAAGCAGTAGCCGTGATCGGTATGGCGGCGGACTGCAGAAAGGGTGCGCGTCAAAGGTCAGCCACGCGCAAGCCAAGTCGCGATCGCATGTGGCGACAGTGCCAATTGCATTGCACGGCAGCAATGATTCGTACATGTTGTCGATCCGCCCCCCATTCATACGTCATAAGACATGACAGCTGTCATCGATAACGGTTGATGGGCGCACGTGGTAGCCGCATGGGCAACCTACTATCTTGCGCCACTACAGGGACCATGGAGCATACGGGTGAGCAATACCGATCTTCTGAAGGAACTACGTATCGAACGCCATCAGCGCGAGGACCACGGCCACGGTCCCAGTCGCTGGCCGTGGATCGTCGGAGCAACGGTAATGATTTTGCTGGCGATCGGCGCCGGCAGCTGGTGGCTGCTAGGCCACCGTGCCGTACCGGTGCATACCGTCGCGGCCGTGCCAGCAGCGAATGATCCCGGCGCCGGCGCCGTCTTACAGGCGACGGGCTATGTCACGGCGCGCCGCCAGGCAACCGTCTCAGCCCAGCTCACCGGCACGCTGACCGCCGTACTGATCGAAGAGGGCGATCACGTCAAGAAGGGCCAGGTGCTGGCAAAGCTGGATGACAGCGAATACAAGGCCGCGCTCGATACCGCTGTGGCGCAGGCCAAGGCGGCTCATGCGCTGGTGAATCAATACCAGTCGCAGCTGACTCAGAATCTGCGTGATGCGGCGCGTGACGATGCACTAGCCAAGCAAGGTTTGGTATCGAAACAGACCGCCGAACAGGCACACACGCTGGCCGATGGCACTCGCGCCCAACTGGCGTCGCAACAAAAGCAGGCCGTAGCTTCTGATGCCCAAGTAGTCGAAGCGCAAGTGAACTTCGACTATTGCGTTGTACACGCACCGTTCGATGGCGTGATTACCACCAAGGATGCGCAGGTCGGCGAAATCATCTCGCCGTTCTCGGCAGGCGGTGGCTTCACGCGCACCGGTATCGGCACCATCGTGGACATGGATTCGCTGGAAGTCGACGTGGACGTCAACGAAGCCTATATCGGGCGGGTCACGCCAAGCATGCCGGCCGAAGCAGTGCTCGATGCCTATCCGGACTGGAAGATCCCCGCACATGTCATCGCGATCGTACCGGCTGCCGATCGCGGCAAGGCCACGGTAAAAGTGCGTGTGGCGATGGAACAAAAAGATGCGCGCATTGTGCCTGACATGGGTGTTCGCGTCTCGTTTCTGGAAGCGAAGCCTGTCGCCGCCGCGCGAGCAACGAAGGGCGTTTTGGTGCCGGCCAAGGCCATAGTCAAACGTGACGGCGGCGACAGCGTTTTCATCGTTACGGATGGCAAGGCTCATCGCCAGTCGGTGCAGCCCGCGGCGCAGGATTTTGGCGATCTGCGTCTGATCCCCGCGTCAGTCAACGCTGGGGATAACGTGGTGGTGTCGCCACCGGAAGACTTGCATGACGGTTCGGACGTAAGCGTACAAACCCAGTAACCACGACAGAAAACCGGCTCGCGCTGCTGATGCGCCGGCCCTTATTTGGTTCCACTCTGGAGGCTGTAGCTATGGGTACGTTGATTGAGATCCGCGATCTTTCCAAAGTCTACGAGCGCGGTAAACAAAAAGTCGAAGTACTGCATCACATCAATCTCGACATTGCCGAAGGTGATTTCCTTGCGCTGATGGGACCTTCTGGTTCGGGCAAAACGACCTTGTTGAATCTTGTCGGTGGCCTCGATACGCCTACAGGCGGAAGCATCACGGTTGCCGGACAACGCATCGATCAATTCGGCGCGGGTGCCTTGGCGCGCTGGCGCGCATCGAACGTGGGCTTCGTGTTCCAGTTCTACAATCTGATGCCGATGTTGAGCGCACAGAAAAATGTCGAGCTGCCGCTGCTTCTGACCAAGTTGTCCGGTTCGCAGCGTCGCAAGAATGCATCCATTGCATTGCAGCTGGTTGGATTGGCCGACCGCGCGTCGCACAAGCCGACCGAACTCTCCGGTGGTCAGCAGCAACGCGTGGCGATCGCGCGCGCCATCGTTTCAGATCCCAACTTGCTGGTGTGCGACGAGCCGACCGGTGACCTGGATCGTCAATCGGCCGAAGAAGTGCTGGGACTGCTGCGTCAGCTCAATCGCGAGCATGGCAAGACCATCGTGATGGTCACGCATGATCCGAAGGCTGCCGAGTACGCCAACCACACGCTGCATCTGGACAAGGGCACTCTGGTCGAACAGGCGATCGCCTGAGGAGACGGTGATGAAATACTTCCATCTCATTTGGGCTGCGCTGTTTCGGCGCAAGACCCGCACGCTGCTCACGCTGGTATCGATCGCGGCGGCATTTCTGCTATTCGGCATGCTTGACGCAGTGCGCATGTCGTTCGATCAGGCGGGCAAAAGCGCCAACGGCGCGCAACGTTTGCAGACGGGCTCCAAGTTGTCGTTTATCGATACCTTGCCGCAGGGCTTGGGCGAGAAGATCGCCACTGTGCCCGGCGTCAAATCGGTGGCCTATGCCAACTGGTTCGGCGGGGCGTATCAGGATCCGCACAATCAGGTGTTCACCTTCGCCGTTAGCGATAGCTACATCGACCAGTATCCAGAGGTGGCGGTTAGCGACGACGCGCGCAAAGCGTTCTCGAACACGCGCACCGGCATCCTGGTCGGCGAAAAGCTGATGGAGAAATACCACTGGAAAATCGGCGACCAGATTCCGCTGCAATCGAACATCTTTCCGCAGCAGAACGGCAGCAAGAACTGGACGTTCAACATCGTTGGGGTTCTGCATCCCATGGAACAGAGTGTGAGTTTTTACGGCCAGATCATCCTGATGCACTGGAAGTATTTCGACGATGCCGTATTGAAGGGCTACAACAATGGCCAGGTGGGCTGGTACGTCACGCGCGTCAACGACGTGAATCAGGCGGACCAGGTGGCGAGGGCCATCGATGCCGTATCGGCCAATTCCGACCATGAAACCCGCACGCAGACCGAAGCGGCAGCGACAGCGTCCTGGATGAAGCAGTTGGCCGATATCGGCCTGATCGTCGGTTCGATCATGGGCGCAGTGTTCTTCACGTTGCTGCTGTTGACGGGCAACACGATGATGCAGGCGGTACGCGAACGCACATCGGAATTGGCCGTGCTGAAAACGCTGGGCTTTTCCGATCGTGGTGTGCTGGCGATGGTATTGGCCGAATCCGTGCTGCTTGTGTTGCTGGGTGGCGTGATCGGTATCGGTTTGGCGACGGTGTTGATTCCCGGCGTCAGCGCCAACAGCGGCGGCATGCTGAATCTGCCCACGGTAGGCGCGAACAGCTGGTTGCTGGGCATCGTGTTGATGCTGGCGATAGGTGTGGTGGTAGGTGCTATTCCCGCATGGCGGGCCATGCGCCTGAACATTGTCGATGCGCTGGCTGGCCGGTGACAGGAGTCGAGATCATGACCTTTCTTTTCAATCTTCTCGTGTTGGCGATCCTGGTCGTCACACTGTACGTGTGGGTGCAATTGCCATGGTATGCAGTGCTGGTACTGGTAGTGGTGTTCGCAGTATGGATGGCACTTAGCCGGCGTGGTCGGCAGGCCGCGTCGGTGACCGGCGTGGGCGTCAGCACCCTCAGGCAGCGCCTGGGTTCCTCGTCCGTGGTCGTCATCGGCATCGCTGGCGTAGTGGGTGTGTTGGTGGCGCTGTTGGCGATGGGCGAGGGCTATAGCGAAACCCTGCGTAAGACCGGCAGTGACGATACCGCGATCGTGTTGCGCGGCGGTTCGGCCAGCGAGGTCAGTTCGGTGCTGACGCGCGACAGCATCCTGGTCATCGAGCAAGAGCCCGGCATCGCGCACGATAAGCAGGGCAAGCCGATCGCATCGGGTGAGATCGTCGTGGCGGCCAATCTGCCCGTGAAACGTGGTGCGCCGGGCGATGAAGGCAGCGTGCAGGTGCGCGGCGTCGACGATCAGGCGTGGGCATTGCGCCCCAACGTCAAGATCATCGCGGGCCGCGCGTTCAAACCCGGCATGCGCGAGCTGGTGGTAGGGCAGGGTGCGCAGCGGCAGTTCGTGGGTCTGGAGCCAGGGCATGAAGTAAAACTCGGCACGCAAACCTGGAGCGTAGTTGGTGTGTTTGCCTCCGGCGATGCGTACGACTCGGAAATTTGGGGCGATGCAGGCGTCGTGGCGGAAACCTATCGTCGCGGCAGCAGCCGTACTTCGGTGTTTGCCAAGCTCACCGACGCCAAAGCCATGGATGCGTTCAAGGCCGCGCTGACTGGCGATCCGCGTCTGCAAGTGGATGTGGACACCACGCTCAACTACTTCAGCAAGCAATCCGAAGGGATGAGCAAGGTGATGCGCATCATGGGCATCACCGTGGGTTCGATCATGGCGATCGGTGCCATCTTCGGTGCGCTCAACACGATGTTCGCAGCCGTCGCTGCACGCGCTCGGGAAATTGCCACATTGCGCGCGATCGGTTTTCGCGGTGTACCGGTCGTGGTGGCCGTGATGTTGGAAACCATGCTGCTGGCCCTGCTTGGCGGGCTCGTCGGCGGCTTGCTGGCTTGGCTCATCTTCAATGGCTGGACGGCTTCCACTTTGGCAACCGGCTCCACCGGGCAGCTCGCGTTTACCTTCAAAGTGACGCCAGAGCTGCTGTGGGAAGGTTTGAAGTGGGCACTTGCCATCGGTTTCGTCGGCGGATTGTTCCCCGCCGTGCGAGCCGCGCGATTGCCGGTTACGACGGCGTTGCGTGAGCTGTAATGCGTTGGCAGGAGCGCAGGCATTCGCTTGCGCTCCTGTTTCTTATGGATCAGATAAGGCTACCGTTTCTTAGCGCGTCTGCCGCTGCCGCACTACAGTGATGGTGATCACGCCAAGCACAATGATCGCCATGCCGGTGAGATCGAATGGCCCGACATGTTCGCCCGCGAGCAACACGCCGAACAGCACTGCCACGGACGGATTCACATAGGCATAGCTGGTCGCCAGTACCGGGCGTGCATGCTTCAGCACATAAAGGTAAGCACTGAACGCAATAAGCGAACCGAACACGACGAGATAACCGATGGCCAGCGTAGCGCGCAGGGTCGGATGCACCGGCAGCTGTTCACCGCCGCCGAAGCCGACGACAAGCAGTGCGATGCCAGCGCAGAGCATCTGCGCGGCAGTGTTCATTGGACCGGCAGGCATGTCCTGGTGTTTGCTCCATATCGAGCCGAAGGCCCAACAACACGAAGCCATCAGCAAGGCCGCCGCACCCAATCGCGAGCCGGACAGATTGCTGCCGAGGTTAAGCACGATCACGCCGATGAAGCCGATCACCAGTCCTATGTTTTCACGTCGATTCGGCCATGCGCCGTACAAACCGGAAAACAACGCGGCAAACAACGGTACGCTGGCCACTGCAACCGCTGAGATACCCGAACTCACGTGCTGCTCGGCAAAGCACACCAGTCCGTTGCCGAAGCCCAGCAGCAAGATGCCGGTGAACGCGGCGTTGCGCCACTGCAGCCGCGTCGGCAGTGGTGTGCCGCGTAAACACAAATAGCCGAACAACAGCACGCCGGCGCACAGGAAGCGCATACCCGCAAGCAAGAACGGCGGATAGCTTTCCAGCGCAAAGCGAATGCCGAGATAGGTCGAGCCCCAGATGATGTACAGCGCGAACAGGCTGAGCGGAATAAACACGCGCGTGTTCGCTATGGGGGGTGGCAACGTTGCAACAGGCGTGGCGGACGAATCGGTCATGAAGAAGCCAATGACGGTTTGGGCGGAATGGCTCGTCATCCCGACCTGCGTCGACATAACGGCTCAATGATTGACAGTGTGTCGCATGAGGAGACGCGGCATAGTCTACGGGTATATGCAACATAGATGAGGGCGGCTGCATGCAGTAGCGAGTCTTTTGCAAGACAGGTTTGAGGCGCCGTCAAGATAGTGCTGGCGGCGATGGTCGCCAGCAGAATGGCTCATGCGCGCGCTGCGCGGACTTGCCGTGGCGGATCGACAAGCTGCCCATGCTCGCGGGCAAGCAGTTCGCGCTTGCGCTCCACCCCCCAGCGCCAGCCCCCGGGCGAGCCATCTTCACGTACTACGCGATGGCAGGGCACGATCAGCGCCAGCCGGTTGCTGCCACAGGCATTCCCGATCGCCCGCGCCGCTTTCGGGCTGCCCAATTCGGCTGCCACTTCGCTATAGCTGCGCGTTTCGCCGGCAGGAATCCGCGTGAGCGCTTGCCACACGCGCCATTGGAAGGCGGTAGCGGCCACGTCGATCGGTGGCAATGCGGGAGCTTCAGCATCGCTCCAACCTAATTCGCTGGCGATGCGCGCAATCACTGCGTCGAGCCATTCCTCCCGGCCCGCATCCACGCGTTCGCGCGTGGCTTTGGGGAACTCGTTGGCGAGTCGTGTCTCCAACTCGGCATCGTCCGCGCCCAGCGTCACCGAGCAGATGCCGCGCGTGGTCGCGGCCACCAGCAGACGGCCCAGCGGTGTATCGGTCGTGGTGTAGCGAATGCTGGCACCGGCACCGCCTGCGCGGTAACTGGCGGGTGTCATGCCAAGCAGGCGATCGCTGTGTTCGTATACGCGGCTGCCGGAACCGAAGCCTGCGTCGTAGACGGCGTCGCTCACAGCGGCGCCTTTGCGCAACGCCGTTTTCAGTTGGCCAAAACGGCGGGCGCGATGGTATTCGGCCGGGCTCATGCCATAGCGGCGGCGAAACGCACGTTGCAGATGGCTAGGGCTGAGCCGCACGACGTCGGCCAGGGCATCCAGGGTGGGGGCTTCGTCGGCGCGTTCGATCAGCGCGCGGACGCGTTCCAGCGAATGATCGAGGTTGGCGGATAGATCAGACATGGCGGCATCCGATAGCGAATGCCTTCAGCTTAGGATCGGTAGGGTCCGTTAACCATCCGGATCTTGCGCTTAATGGGCGACCGGACGGGAACTGCGGATAACGACGTATTCGCCTTCCAGCACGTCGGGTTGACTCGTCTTGCGCGAAGGGCTCGTGAGATGGGCGCGCTTCCACTGCCGCCACACCAGCCACAGCGCACCGCCGACCATCAGCACACCGGCAACGACCAGCCCGAACACCATCAAAATGGCGATGACGAACAAACCCAACACCAGGGAAAGCGCCTGGGCGAGCGGATGGCGGCGGCGATGCATCAGCGGAAGTACGATGCGCATGTTAAAAATCCGTGTGTTAAAATCAATGACTTACGCGTGAAACAATGAGGCCTTCGGGCCCGCGAGGCAAGTGCCGATGGATACAGCAACCGCTCCCCGCCGTTTATGTCGGCTCGACGAAATGCATGACGGCGAAGCGATGGCGCTGGATGTGACGCTGCCTTATGGCGAGGAAAGCGTGATCCTGCTACGCCAGGGCGAGCGCGTGAATGCATGGCTGAACATCTGTCCACATGCCGGTCGTCGCCTGGATTGGGCGCCGGGCAAATTCCTGATCTCGCGCGGCATGCTGGTTTGTGCGGCGCATGGCGCGTCCTTCAACATCGACAACGGCGAATGCAACGGCGGTCCGTGTCGTGGTGAAAGCCTGCGCACCGTGCCCGTGCGCGTCGAACACGGCGACGTGCTGCTCGATATCTGATTCGCCTCTTTTCCTTCTCCTTCAGGAGAAGTCTTAAAGACGACCGTGGACTTGCTCTTTCGGCAGCACGCCCTTGATGTCGTACACGACGCCGTTAGGCATGGCGAATGCACGCGTGTCGTAACTGCCGCCATGATTGAATTGTTCGTGCGCGACCGCGAGTACGACGGCGGCATAACTGCCATTCGCCTCGACGTTGGGCAGCAACGTCAAACCGTAGCTCTTGTGCGCCTCGTCTGCATCGGCCCATGGATCGTGCACGTCGACCGATGCGCCGTAGCTTTCCAGTTCGCGTACAAGATCGACAACGCGCGTATTGCGCAGGTCGGGGCAGTTTTCCTTGAAGGTCAGGCCCAGCACCAGCACACGGCAGCCACGAATTGCGTGACCTTGTCCCACCATCAGCTTGATCACTTCGCTCGCCACATGCTGACCCATCGCATCGTTGATGCGGCGGCAGGCAAGCAGAATGTCCGGGTAGTAACCGGTCGATTGCGCCTTCTGGATGAGGTAGTACGGATCGACGCCGATGCAATGTCCACCGACCAGGCCAGGCCTGAACGGCAGGAAGTTCCATTTGGTGCCGGCGGCGGCGAGCACATCCTGCGTGTCGATGCCGAGCCGATGGAAGATCAGCGCGAATTCGTTGATCAGCGCGATGTTGGCATCGCGCTGCGTGTTTTCGATCACCTTCGCCGCCTCCGCCACCTTCAGGCTCGGTGCCTTGTGCGTGCCAGCGGTGATGATGCGTGTGTACAACGCATCGACGAAATCCGCCGTCTCCGGTGTGGAGCCGGACGTGATCTTCGGAATAGTCGTGAGCCGACGTTGCCTATCGCCGGGATTGATGCGTTCGGGGCTGTAGCCCACCGTGAAATCGATATTGAAGCGCAAGCCCGATGCGCGTTCCAACTCGGGCACGCAGATTTCCTCGGTAGCGCCGGGATATACGGTGGACTCGTAGATCACCACGTCATCCTTGTGAAGCACGCTGCCGACCATCTGGCTGGCGCGGATCAACGGCGTGAAATCGGGGCGTTTGTGCTCGTCCACCGGTGTGGGCACGGTGATGATGAACACGTTGCGATCCCGTAATGCATCTACGTCTGTGGTGAAGCGCAGATGTTGTGCAGCGACCAGTTCGTCGGCCGAGGTTTCCTGATTGTCATCCGCACCGCGCCGCAAAGCGTCCACGCGTGCTACATCGATGTCGTAACCGAGCGTATCGAACAATCGACCGAATTCCGCCGCAAGCGGTAGGCCGACATAGCCGAGCCCGATGATGGCAAGACGAGGTTCGCGCGGATGAGTGGTCATAGAAGATTCGCTCGGCGTGGACGGGCAATTAATGAAACATAAGGGGAATTAACGAAACATGAGGTTAATGGCAACCAGCGTAATCACCAGCACGATAAAGGTCAGCGGCAAGCCCGCACGTAGAAAATCCTTGGCGCGATAGTCGCCGGGGCCGGTCACCATCATCAGGGCAGGATGGCCTGAGCTCAGCAGGAAGGTGTTGGATGAGGACACTGCGACGATCAGCGCGTACGCCGAAGGATTGCCGCCTGTGGCAACGGCCACGCTGATGGCCACCGGCACCATCATCACTGTGGCGCCCACGTTCGACATCACCTGCGAGAAGCACAGCGTGAGCACGGCCAGCGACGTTTGCAAAATCCATGGCGAAGCATGTCCCAAGTGCAGCAACACTTCCTGCGCCAACCACGCAGCGGTGCCGGTGGAATCCATCGACCAGCCCAGCGGAATCAGGCAGGCAGTAACGAAGATCGTTTTCCAGTTCACCGCTTTGTATGCCTCGTCCATATTCAGCACGCCGCTCAGCAGCATGCCGATGGCGCCGGTCATCATGGCGATGGAAAGGTCGAGATTGGTGAACAGCGCCAGTCCCTTTGCGAGCAGAAAGAAGCCCACTGCCTGCCAGACCTTGTTGGGGCGCTGCTCTTCGCGCGGAATGTCGGTGACAACGACGAGATCTTTGTCCTCGGACACTTCCTGCAGCGCGCGCCAGCTGGAATGCAACACCAGCGTGTCGCCGGTGCGCAGGCTCACCGTGCGCAAGTCGTCGCGATAAATATGATCGCCGCGCGTAACGGCCAATACGGAAATGCCGTAGCGCTTGCGCAGACGCAGGTCGCCAACGGATTGCTTGAGGAAGCGCGAACTCGGCGGAATCACCGCTTCGGAAATACCCGCACGTGTCGGATTGAACAGTTCACCCAGCTGCCGCATGCGCGGTGAAACCTTGCATAGCTGGTTGTTGGCAAACCGGTTGAGTTCTTCGCGCGGACCCAGCACGCCGAGTACCGAACCGACCCAAATCACCTGATCCGCAGGCGGCGCCATGCGTGCGTCGTTACCGCTCTTGATCGCCAGGATCAGTGGTGCGCCATGCAGCTGCTCCACTTCGCCGATGCTCATGCCAACCAGCGGACTTTCGGCGGTGACGGTGAGCTCGGCGGTTTCACCGACGATGCCGTAGGTTTCCGCAAAGTAGCTTTCGGTACGGCCCGGCGTGACTTTTTGACGTTCGTCTTCGCGCTCGGGCAACAGCTTGTTGGTGAACAGATAGAAGAACAGCACACCCGTGATCGCCAGTGCGAGACCGACCGGCGTTACGCTGAACAGGCCGAACTTGGGCACCGTCTGCGCGCCCGGTGGCAGGTTGGCGTTGGCGCTGGCGATCAGGTCGTTCAACACGATCAGCGGCGAGTTCGCGATCAGCGTGGTGTTGGTCGCCGTGAGGATGCAGAACGCCATCGGCAACAACAGTCGCGAAATCGGCACGCCGGTGCGCGCGGAGAGACGGCTGGTCACCGGAATCATCAGTGCGGCCAGTGCCTGGCTGGGGATCACCGCGCTAAACAGGCTGGTGACCGCGTTGATTACCACCCCGAGGCGCGACTCCTTGCCGCGCGCCATGCGCATCACGAATTGTGCGGTCAGGGCGAGCACGCCGGCGCGGTCGAGTCCGGCGCCCATGATCATGATCGCGATGATCGCGATCACGGCGTTACCGGCGAAGCCGTTGAATACACGGTCCGAAGGAATCAGGCCGGTCAGGCCGATCACCACCACCACTAGCAGCGCCACCATGTCGGCGCGAATCCATTCCAGCACCAGCATGAGCATGGTGAAACACACCAGCCCGAGTACCAGGATCATTTCGGGGGTGAGGGCGAGTGCCACTATCGAACGTCCCTGTCGGGGGCTGGCCAAAGCTGGATACGGCGGGGCAGTGAATGCTTCACGCTATGACTCGTCCCTGTTTGACGCGAAAGTATAAGCGTCTGCGCGGGCGAGCTGGTGAACCGTTGCCGCATTACTGGCTCTAAAGCTCAGACCTTCCGGTAAAGCAGGTCCCACACGCCATGACCGAGCTTCAGGCCGCGCCGCTCGAAATGCGTCTCGATGCGCCAGTCCGGCTTTTCGGCGTATTGGCCCGGAGCCACCGCATTGCGCCAATCCGGCGCCGCTTCCATCACCTCTAGCATGTGCTGTGCGTAAGGCTCCCAATCGGTAGCCAGATGCAGCAGGCCGTTGGGCGCCATGCGCGTGGCTAGCAGGGCGACGAACTCCGGCTGAATGATGCGGCGCTTGTTGTGGCGCTTTTTGTGCCAGGGATCGGGAAACCAGACACGTGCTTCGGCGAGTGTGCCGGGCGGAATCTCCTGCTCCAGCACTTCCACCGCGTCATGCTTGTAGAGGCGCACATTGGCGGCATCCCGCGCCGCCAGGGCATTCATCAGCCGACCCACACCGGGGCCATGCACTTCGACGCCGATATAGTCGCGGGCGAGGTCATGCTCGCTGGCCCAGGCCAGCGCCTCGCCATTACCGAACCCGATTTCCAGCACGCAGGGTGCATGGCGGCCGAAGCGCGTATCGAAGTCCTGCTCGGCACCGGTGTAATCGATGCCGAAGCGTGCCCAATGTGTTTCGAAGGCACGCTGCTGGGCGGGCGTCATACGTCCTTCGCGCAGCACGAAGCTGCGGATGCGGCGCATGTATTCGGGCGCGTCGTGGCCGGCGCGGTCGCTCATCAGCCGATGGTGCCGTCGATCGGACTGGACGCCGAGGCATAGCGCTTGCGTGGAATGCGACCGGCGCGGAAGGCGGCGCGGCCGGCTTCGATCGCGAGCTTCATGGCATGCGCCATGAGCACCGGGTCTTTGGCGCCGGCGATGGCGGTGTTCATCAGCACACCGTCGCAACCCAGCTCCATGGCGATCGCTGCGTCGGAAGCGGTGCCCACGCCGGCGTCGACGATGATCGGCACCTTGGCGTTCTCGATGATTTCCAGCAGGTTGTAGCGGTTCTGGATGCCGAGGCCGGAGCCGATCGGCGCAGCCAACGGCATCACTGCCACGCAACCGATGTCTTCCAGTTTGCGGGCGAGGATCGGATCATCGGTGGTGTAGACCATCACGTCGAAGCCGTCGGCCACCAGCTGCTCGGCGGCTTTGAGGGTTTCCAGCACATCGGGATAGAGCGTGCGTTCATCGCCCAGTACTTCGAGCTTCACCAGCTTGTGGCCGTCCAGCAGTTCGCGCGCCAGTTTGCACGTGCGCACCGCGTCGACCGCGTTGTAGCAGCCGGCCGTGTTGGGTAGCAGGGTGAACTCATGGGGTGGCAGCGCATCGAGCAAATTGGGTGCGTTGGGATCCTGGCCGAGGTTTACGCGACGGATCGCGGCCGTGACGATCTGTGCGCCAGCGGCCTGAGTGGCACGACGCGTCTCATCGAGATCCTTGTACTTGCCGGTGCCGGTCAGCAGGCGGGAGCCGTAGCTCTTGCCGGCGATGATCAGGGAATCGGTGGTGTCGAGCGTCTTGATATTCATGGGGTGACATTCACTAAGGGCGGGCCGACGAGCCATGGGCGCGGGGAAGAGCAAAAGTGGCGTGACGTATCAGCCGCCGCCGATGGCATGGACGATCTCCACTCGATCGCCCTCGCGCAGCTCGTGACCCTCGTGCAGGCTGCGCGGCACGATTTCCTGGTTCACTTCTACCGCGACGCGGCGGCCGGCATAACCGGCTTCGTGGAGTAATTGGGTAACGGTAGTGCCTTGCCCGCAATCGCGCGGATGGCCATTGAGCGTGATCTGCATCCGCCTATTGTAACGGCACAGGCCCGGCGGTTGGCCGGGCCTGTGCGTTTCGAACTTCAGTGCTGATTGTCGTTCTTGCCAGATGGCGGTGCGCTTTGGTGGGGTCTTGGTGCGCTTTGCGGGTGCGATTCCTGCTCGGGAGGACGTCCCTGCTCCTGACGCCCAATCTGCTGCTGGGGCTCATATCGGTAAGGCTGAGGCTGATAGGAGGGGTTCGGCTCCGGCGGGCGTTGTTGGGGCACGTATTGACGTTGCTCAGGCACGTAGTTGTGCGCGCGCTGCGCGGCGTCGAAACGCTCCTGCTCGACATTTTCCTGCGGCTGCGCATAGGGCCGCGGCGCGGGCGCGTAACGTGGAGGCTGTTCGACCTGCCGAACCTGTTGGGCTGGCTCGAAGTGCGGTACCTGCGGGAGGGTAGCGGGACGCGGTGGATTGGCTTGCGTCTCCACGGGTGCAGCAGGGCGTGCGAAGTTTTCCGGATGCATCGGCTCCGGGATGGGGTTGGGTGACCTGGGGCGAACACCCAGCACGCGCACGTTGGAAGCCGGCTGGCTCGAGCGGAACGAAGCAGTAGCCGCCACTGCCGCCGCAGGCCTACCGACGGCCACGACCTGTCGGTTGAAACTGGTCGACGGAAGTGGCCGCGCGTTTATCAATCGCGGCTGACCGAAGCTGGCGGATGATGGGCGCTGCAAGGTGGTAGGAGCGATCACCGCGGCGGCAGCCATCTGCTGCGGGTTCATGTGCACCTGACTGCTCTGTACGTTCCGTGCGCTGGCAAAAGCCTGAGCGGGCACCGCCGTGAAGGCATGCGGCGCGTTGCGGTTGGCGTAGGTCGCATTCGGTACCGGGCGTCCGCTCTGATAGAAGCCGTACTGGTGATGGATGTTGTCGAGCAAGGCACCCCGGTCGTAGCCTCGGCCGACCGTGATGTTGGTGATATTGACGTTGGTGTAGTAATTGCGAGAGCTGCGGTACCACGGGTTATAGACCTCGTGCGGACCGAGCGGGAACCAGCCCACAGGGCCGCCAGCGCCGATACCGACGAAGGCCACCAGCGCCGGCGCATAGATCGGGCGTATGCGCGGCGGTCCAGGTATCCATCCCCATGCGCCGCGAATGAAAGCCCAGCGGCCGTAGTGATATGGCGCAAAGCCCCAGGGCAATCCGTCGACCCAGGTCCAGCCCCAAGGCGCGATCCATACCCAATGACCGTAGCGATAAGGTGCCCAGCCGACCACCACGTTGGCGGGGTACCACACGGCGCCGTAATCGTTGTCCACTTGCCAGTTGCCGTACTGGTTGAGGTCTTGCGCGCCGACTACGTCGTCCGACACGTACTGAGCGCTGGCCGTGTTCTCATACTGCGCATCGCGATCGCTGCACCAGGCATCGAACGCGTCGCTACCTTCGATCTCGCTCACGGCGACGCTGTTCAGCGTGGAATCGCTGAACAAGTAGCTGCGTCCGTTGTAGACGTCACGCTGTGCATTGTTCTCGCCAAAAACTACGCCGGCGCCCTGGAACACCGTCACCGTGGTGGAGACGCCATCGTTGCCGACGTCCACCCGGAAGCTGCCGGGTTGATCGATCACTAGCGCCAGCGTCGGTGTGTCGATTTCGTAGCTCGCGCCCTGGTCGAGGTTGCGGACTGTCAGGTTCAACGTGCCTTGGGTCAGCTCGAACTGGCCGACCTGCGTGTTGAGATTGAGCAGGCCGATATCGCTTTGGCCGTTGATGCGCAAGGAAGCGCCGCCCAGCTCCAGTTCGGCCCTGGCCCCCGGCCCGCTGGACAGTTTGTCGCCGTTGGTCAACGGACGATTGACGTCGGCGGCACTCCAGTCTGTGCTGCCTGCCGGCATCAGACCCAGGTCGCCGGCCGCATAGGCGAGTCGCGCCACCCGCGCCGGCGGATCACCGGCGTCACCTTGGCCGTCGTCCGACTGGGCATACGCGAAGCCGGCGCAAATCAACAACAACGCGGCAAGCGCGAACCGCCAGCCACGTGAAACTGAAAGTGCAGCATTGAGTGCACGCATGGGTTTGTCCCTGCTGTGGCGCGCGATGCGGTCGCGCTTCCGTATTCGTCCGTGTATAGGGCGATTCTGCGGTCGAATTATGAGCTTTAGCTTAGGGCGCAGGCAGCGGTTGCCGACGGTTTAGAAATGGCGATTCAGTCCGACGCTATCTCCGGTTCACGCAGCGTTGCCAGCGGTGAAAGGGTTGTATATGCACCTACGGATTCCAAAAGCCGCGCTCGCCGGGTTACCATCGCCGAACGTTGCGGGTGTAGCTCAATGGTAGAGCTGTAGCTTCCCAAGCTACTGACGAGGGTTCGATTCCCTTCACCCGCTCCAAATCATCTTTCCGGTTCCCCACCGAGAGTTTCCAAACCCGACAGCGTGAGCTGACATGGCGGACGTGATTACCCTCGGTTGGCGGGAGCGGCTGGCGTTGCCGCAGTTCGGCATCGCCACGCTTAAGGCCAAGCTCGATACCGGCGCGCGCAGTAGCTCGCTGCATGTCGATGAGCTGGAAACATTCACGCGTGATGGCGCGACGTGGTTGCGGTTCATGGTCGGGCTTGGTCGGCGCTCGGTGCGCAACGTGCAATGCGAAGCGCAGGCGCATGACCGGCGCGTGGTGGTCGATACCGGCGGCGGCCGCAGTGAGCGCTGGTTCATCCGCACCGAAGTGATGCTGGCTGGCGAACGTTTCGAGGTTGACATGAATCTGACCGATCGCCGACACATGCTGTTTCCTATGCTTCTGGGGCGCACCGCGTTGATGGGGCGCTTCACAGTCGATCCTGCTCTTTCCTACACCCTTCCACGGCCTGTGCAAACGACGATGGACAAACCATGAAAATAGCCATCCTCTCGCGCAACACGCGGCTATATTCCACGCAGCGCCTGGTGGAAGTGGCGCGTGAGCGCGGGCATGTCGTGCGAGTGCTCGATCCCTTGCGCTGCTATGTGCGGATTGCCCCTGGTTCGGTGGAAATCCGTTACAAGGGCAAAGCGCTGCACGATATCGATGCCGCAATTCCGCGCATCGGCACCTCCAGCACGTTCTACGGCACTGCGGTATTGCGTCAGCTGGAAATGATGGGCGTCTACACTCCCAATTCTTCCGATGCGGTGCTGCGCGCGCGCGACAAATTGCGCTGCCTGCAGATTCTTTCCGCGAAGGGCCTGGACATGCCGGTGACCGTCTTCGGCGACAACCCGGACGACACCACCGATGTGCTGGAGATGCTGGGCGAGCCACCGCACGTCATCAAACTCAACGAAGGCAGCCAGGGCACCGGCGTGGTGCTGGCGGAAAAACGCAGCGCCTCGCAGAGCGTGGTGGAGGCCTTCCGAGGTCTTTACGCCAACTTCCTGGTGCAGGAATTCATTGCCGAAGCCAAAGGCAGCGACCTGCGCTGTTTCGTGGTCGGCGGGCAAGTGGTGGCCGCCATGCAGCGCGAGGCCGTTCCAGGCGAGTTCCGCGCCAATCTGCACCGCGGCGGCACGGCGAGCGCGGCCAAGCTGACTGTCGCCGAAAAACGTATTGCGGTCAGCGCGGCACAGGCGCTGGGGCTGGGCATCGCCGGCGTGGACTTGCTGCGCTCCAACCGCGGACCCCTGGTGCTGGAGGTGAACGCCTCGCCGGGTCTGGAGGGGATCGAGGCCGCCACGGGGGTCAATGTGTCCGAGAAAATCATCCGTCATCTCGAACAGCACGCCGGAAAGGGTGCCAAGCGGGAATAGGGCAATGAAGCGGGTCGTGCCGTATAGAGGCGATCCTCGCCGCCCATTAACCAAGCAGTGAGCGCGCGTTAACTACCGCGTAACCCCGCCACTCCTATAAAGGCTCCACTGTTTGTTTGCTCGCCACTTCAATCGCAAGGTCCGGTGACAGCAGACGACGGTATCGGGGCAGTAGCTTCAGCCCGGATGCGGCGACGCACGGTCGCAGCACCCGGGCTTTTTCTTTGCCCGTTTTAGGGCGCTAAGGCTTATTCAGGATTCCGCTTAACATTTGCAGGCTTCCCTCGTTAAGCTTGAGCCTCCGCCGGCCTGTGTGCCGGTTGCGTATCGGAGAGACGCATGCGCGTTCTGGTGATTGAAGACAACAGCGATATCGCGACCAATATCGGCGACTACCTGGAAGATCGCGGCCATGTGGTGGATTTCGCCGGCGATGGCGTCACCGGCCTGCATCTGGCGGTCGTCCATGATTTCGACGTGATCGTGCTCGACCTGACGTTGCCGGGCATGGATGGTCTGGATGTAGCACGCAAGCTGCGCCATGAGGCGCACAAGCAGACGCCGGTCTTGATGCTGACCGCCCGCGATGCGCTGGAACAGAAGCTCACCGGCTTCGAATCCGGTGCCGACGACTACATGACCAAGCCCTTTGCTCTGCAGGAACTGGCCGCGCGGCTGGAAGTGCTGGCGCGACGCGGCAAGGGTCCACAGAGCCGAGTGCTCAAAGTCGCCGACCTCACCTATAACCTCGACACGCTCACGGTCACCCGCGAAGGCAAGTCGATTCAGCTCAATCCGATCGGCCTGAAACTGCTGCAAGCGCTGATGGAGTCCAGCCCTTCCGTGGTCACGCGCCAAGATCTGGAGCAGAAAGTGTGGGGCGAGGAACTGCCCGACAGCGACAGCCTGCGCGTGCACATCCACGGTCTGCGTGCCGCGATCGACAAGCCGTTCGAAAAGGCGTTGATCCACACCAGACACGGCATCGGTTACCGCATGGTCGATCCGGATGCAGTCCAGGCGTAAGCTGCGGTTTCGCCTTATCGTCTCGTTCGCGCTGTTTGGGTTTGGCCTGAGCGCGTTGTTTGCCGTGGCATCGTTGTACGTGCGAGCCAAGGTGGAGAACCAGCTGGTCAACGCGAGCCTGCAGAGCGACGTCAATCAAGCCGTCGAGGCTACGCATGTGGATCCCAGTCAGCCGGTGGGATCCCGATTGATCGACGCATGGATGTGGAGCGATCGCACGATCTACAAAGCACCTCTCGCCTGGCAGAATCTTGCTACCGGCGTGTACGACATGCATGACGTGGACAAGGACGGCCGTACACGGCATTACAAGCTTGCCGTTTCACGTAAATATGGCTTGATTGGCTTTATCAGCTACGACATCAGTCACGAAGATCTAGGCAAACGTCAGCTCATCACATCGCTGATTTCAGCCGTTATTCTGTTTAGCTTGCTGTCGCTGGCGATCGGCTTATGGCTGTCGCGCAAGGTGCTCAAACCCGTCAGCGAACTTGCCCGCCGCTTGCGCGATTTCCGCAAAGCGGGGCGGGCCGAACCGTTGGCGCCTCATTTCGCCGACGACGAAGTCGGCGAGTTGGCGCAGGCACTCGATGGATACTCCGAACGTCTTACCGCGATGGTCGAGCGCGACCGCGAATTCAACTCGGACGTGAGTCACGAGTTGCGTACGCCGTTGGCTGTGATTTCCAGTACCACCGAATTGCTGCAAGGATCTCCCGATCTTACGGAGAAGTTGCGCGAACGCCTTAAGCGTATCGAACGCGCGTCGCGTCAGGCTACTGAGCTGATTGAAGCTTTGCTGTTGTTGTCACGCGCCGAACGTCGCGGCCCGACGCGAGGCGAAACGACCGAAGTGACGAAGGTCGCCACCGATGTCATCGAGAGCCAGCGACCGCAGGTACGCGATAAGCCGATCGAAGTCGAGCTGATCCAGAACGATCCCTATAGCGTCAATGCACCTGCCTCCGTGTTGTCGGTAGCGCTGACTAACCTGATCGGCAATGCCATCAAGTACACACTTCAAGGTCGCGTTACGGTAAAAGTGGAGAAAGGACGGGTCGATGTGATCGACACCGGCCCGGGTATCAAGCCAGAAGATGCCGAACGTTTATTCCAGCGAGGTGTGCGTGGCGAGGGCGCGGGCGGCAGCGGCGCAGGCCTTGGCCTCGCCATTGTGCGACGCCTCTGCGAACTCTATGGATGGGATGTTTCGATCAGGCCACGCGCAGATACCAATGGTGCGATCGCCAGCATCGTGTTCGACCGTAGAGAGGCATAAGTGCTAGCTCGGCTCCTCCCCCTGCGTGCAGGGGGAGGTTGGGAGGGGGTAAAGCAACCTCGCGATCAAGCAACGGATCTGCCATGCAAGAAAAATGGAAGCGCGCACGCCAGTTGCGCCTCACTGCCACCGATGCGGAGCGTTGTCTGTGGCGTTATCTCCGTCGAGAAAATCTTGCGAACTACAAATTTCGTCGCCAATTCCCCATCGCTGGCTACATTGTCGACTTCGTCTGTATCTCGGCGAAGCTTGTTGTGGAGCTGGATGGTGGACAACACTTGGGCACGCGTGAATACGACGCAATGCGTACTCACATGATCGAAGCATGCGGTTATCGCGTGCTGCGTTTCTGGAATGATGATGTGTTGTTGCGCACGGAGAGCGTGCTTGAAGAGATTTTGCGGGACTTGCCAGGGCGGCATTAGAGCAAGAGCGACCCCACCCCAACCCTCCCCTGCAAGCAGGGGAGGGAGTCAAGCGTCAGCACTCGATCACGTTGACGGCCAGACCGCCGCGCGAGGTTTCCTTGTATTTGTCCTTCATGTCGCGGCCGGTATCGCGCATGGTTTTGATCACCTTGTCGAGCGAGACGCGATGCTTGCCGTCGCTCTTCAACGCCATGCGGCTGGCGTTGATCGCTTTGACAGAACCCATCGCGTTGCGTTCGATACACGGGATCTGCACCAGGCCACCGATCGGATCGCAGGTGAGGCCGAGGTTGTGTTCCATGCCGATTTCGGCCGCGTTCTCAATCTGCAGCACGCTACCGCCGAGCGCAGCGGTGAGGCCACCGGCAGCCATCGAGCAAGCGACGCCCACTTCACCCTGACAGCCGACTTCGGCGCCGGAGATCGAAGCGTTTTCCTTGTAGAGGATGCCGATCGCGGCGGCAGTAAGCAGAAAGTCGATCACGCCGTTTTCGTCGGACTTCGGACAGAAGCGGTGGTAGTAGTGCAACACGGCTGGCACGATACCGGCCGCACCGTTGGTCGGTGCCGTCACCACGCGGCCGCCGGCAGCGTTTTCTTCGTTGACGGCCAGCGCGTAGAGATTCACCCAGTCGAGGATGGTGAGCGGATCCTTGAGCGCCGCTTCCGGCTGGTTACGCAGTTCGGCAGCCATGGTCGGCGCGCGGCGTGCCACCTTGAGGCCGCCGGGCAAGATGCCCGGCGAGCGCAGGCCGCGCTCGACGCAACCTTGCATCGCTTTCCAAATGACCAACAGGCCCATGCGAATCTCCGCTTCGCTACGCCACACCTTTTCGTTTTCCATCATCAGTTGGGCGATGGTCAATCCGTGCTGTGCGCATAGCGCAAGCAGTTGATCGCCGGTAGCGAAGGGGTAGGGCTGTTCGGTGGTGTCGGCAACGATGCGGTCTTCGGCGGCTTCGTCGTGGTTGACCACGAAACCGCCGCCGACGGAGTAGTAGTCGCGCGTAGCTAGTTCGTTCCCTTCGGCATCGTAGGCGGAGAAACGCATGCCGTTAGTGTGAAATGGCAGCTTCTGTCGCTTGTTGAAAACGAGATCACGTTTCTCTTCAAACTCGATCTCATGTTTGCCGAGGATGCGGATGCGATGGGTTGTGCGCACGCGCTTGAGGATTTCCGGAATATGGTCCGGATCGACCTTGTCCGGCCACTCGCCTTCGAAACCGAGCAGCACCGCCTTGTCCGTGCCGTGTCCTCGTCCGGTCATCGCTAGCGATCCATAGAGTTCGGCACGAACCCGGGCAACGCGATCGAGCACGCCCTTTTCTTCCAGCCAGCGCTCGGCAAATCGGGCTGCGGCGCGCATGGGGCCGACGGTATGGGAGGAAGACGGGCCGATGCCGATCTTGAAGATGTCGAAGGCGCTGACAGCCATGGGTGTACTGCGATGACGGGGATGAACTGGCTATTCTACGCGTGCGTCCACTTAACAGCAGTCTATTCGCCTACGTATGGCCGAATTTGTGCTCTACCAACGGGATTACTGTCACCTATGCGACCAGGCGCTGGCCGTGCTGGCGCAAGCGCGTGCGCCGGATTTCGATAGCGTATGGGTGGACGACAGCCGAGAGCTGGAAGATCGCTACGGCACACGCGTACCGGTACTGCGAGATTTGCGCAGCGGACGCGAGTTGGATTGGCCGTTTGATGAATCGTCGGTACGAGATTTCTTCGACCGCGACTGAGCGGGCGCGCAGCGGTGCGCGCCCGGCATCAGGCATGCTTATTTCGCGCTAAGTACCAAATGCGCCGTGACTTTCACATCGGCACCGATCACCGACGTGTCGGCATACTGGCCGCCACCGACGCCGAAATCCAGCCGCTTGACAGTGCCACTCACATCCAAGGTTGCGCCGCTGCTCTGCGGCTTGAAGGTGATATTCAAGCTCACCGGCTTGGTCACACCGTGCAGTGTCAGCATGCCATCGGCAATCACCTGACTGCCTTGCTGATGGAAAGCGGTGGTGACGAAATGTGCCTGGGGATACTTCGCCACATTGAAGAAATCCGGGCCCGGCAAGGCGCTGTCGCGATCGCTGTCGCCGGTCTTTGCGCTGGCGAGGTCCACGCTGACATCGAACTTCGATGAAGCCAATTTGGCTTGGTCGTAACTGATTGCGGCGGTCCATTTGTCGAAATGACCGTCGAATCCACTGCCCTGGAAACTGCTGCTGAAGCCGAGCGTGCTGCCGGTCGGTTGGACGGTGTAGTCGGCAGCGCTGGCGATGCATGGCAGGGTCAGCGCAAGCAGCAACACGAGCGGACGATGCTTGAAGCGAAAGATCATGGGAGTTCTCCTGAAGTGGCTTTGCCGGGACGCACACGACCAAACGGCAGCATGCGTCGCAATACGTTGTCCTGATCGAATACATGGTGTTTCAGTGCCGCACCCACGTGCCCCACCAGCACCAGCAGCAACAGATAAAAAAGGTACTCGTGAACCGCGTGCGCAGTACGCGTCAGATCATCATTTTTTGCGGCGAACGCAGGCAGATTGAACAATTTAAACCACTGCAGCGGATAGCCGTGGACGGAGTTGTACCACCAGCCGCTCAGCGGTAAAGCGAGGATGAAGCCGTACAGCAACACATGTGTGACATGCGCCATGATGCGCTGCCAGCGTGGAGCAGGCTCGTCCGGTGGCGCGCGATCGAACAGGCGCCACGCCACGCGCAAGGCAAACAGCGCAAGAATGGTCAGGCCGATCGACTTGTGTAGCGCGTAGACGCTGATCTTGCTCATCGAGGGCGACATACCCGTCATCAGCAGTCCCCACACACCGTTGCCAAGGATTCCCAGCGCCACGACCCAATGAAAGAATTTGGCAATGGATCCCCATTGGCGGTTGTCACTGCGCAAGCTCATGGTTGCTCCTTGTTGTTGATCGGTTTGTCGTCGCTCGATGTCTGACTATCGCGGATGCCTTCCAGTTCGAGCCAGATCGCTACGTTATGTCCGATGGCCTCAGGAAAACCCGTCACGCCGAAAGCCGTGCGGTCGAGCGTGGCAGTGGCCGAAAAGCCAGCGACGGTATGCATGCCGTAGATCGTCTTACCGACGCGATTGACCCGAAACGGAATGTCGATTGGCTGACTACTGCCGTGCAGTGTAAGCACGCCGTGCAACACACCATGCGTGGCGTCCTTGCGTTCCACCGAACTGCTTACGAAATGCGCGGTTGGATAGGCCTTGCAGTCGAGCAATGAAGGCTTGCACACCGCGTTGTTCCAGGCCGCATCGCCCATGTCCACGCTCGTTACGTCAATGTCGAGCTCGGTGCTGGAGCGGGACCAGTCGCCGGGATCTAACCGCAGCCAGCCGTGGGCCACGTGCAGCCGTCCCATGGGTCTCGAGAAGCCATCGTGGTCGATGCTGAAGACGATCTGGCTGTGCACGGTGTCATAGCGATAGGTATCGGTTGCTGCTTGGGCGGCAAGCGACATCGAGATGCCACCGGCCATGCCTAGTACCAGGACGTAGCCTCTGAGGGCCGGGAACGGGGGGCGGCGAGTCATGCCGGAAGTCTGGCCGAAACAGTGCAGAGCTTCCAGCACGGGCACGGGAACGGATCGTTGCCGTTGTAGCGACACCCAATCAGTTAGCGTTAACCCACGGATGGGACATGCGGTTAGCCCCCGGATTTGGCATGATCGACGGGAGCGGTGCGCGCGAAGGGGGCGCGCTGCCTGTATGCCTGAGGGGGCCACTGTGTCGGTTTTCATGTTGGGACTGGCCTTCCTGCTGAGTGCCTCCGCACCAGGCGGACAGTCGTCGGCGTCGCTCGCTTCGTCCGAACCCATTCCGCCAGCCGCCTTGCATGCGCCGGACGCCGCGCCGCTGCCCACCCCCCAGTTCCGCCGCTATGGCATCGACGACGGGCTGCCCAGCAGCAGCGTTTATGCGGTGGCGCAAGACCATGGCGGCGCCATGTGGTTTGGCACCAAGGGTGGCATTGGCCGTTTCGATGGCGTGCACTTCCAGGTTTTCCGTCACATCGAGAACGATCCGGATTCGCTTTACAACAACGAGATTTCCACGCTGATCGTCGATCGTCAGGGTGACATCTGGGCCGGCGGTCTGGATGCGGGCCTGAATCGCTATGACGCCGTTTCCGGCAAGTTCACGCACTGGGGACACGATCCCTCCGACCCCCACAGTTTGGCCAGCGATCGTGTCTGGGTGATCGCGCAAACCTCCGATGGCGTGATCTGGGTCGGCACCAGTGCAGGGTTAGACCGCATGCTGCCCGACGGTCGCGGATTTGAGCACGTGACTAACCCGGTGCTCGGTTTGTACCCGCAAGATTTCGGTGCCGTGGCCGCGTTGTACGCCGATCCGCGGGGCCGGTTATGGGCGGGTTCCGATCGGGGAGTGTTCCGCCGCGATACCGACGGAAATTTCGTGCGCATCAAGCCGGCCGATCCAACGCAATCGATGGACGCGTGGCGCATCGATGGCACGGACGACGAAGTGCGCATCTCCACCGATCGCGGTTTGCTGCTGGTGGACAGCAATGGATTGGCGCGTCCTTTCGGCGCTTCGGTTATTCCCGGCGTCAACGTCATGACCAGTACGCGCGATTTGGCCGGTCATCTATGGATTGGTACGCAGCGTGGCATGTATTTGCAGGCGCGTCGCGATGGGCCCATCACCAGCGTGATTGACCAGCCGCTGCTGTTCGGCGACTTACCGGGCGCCTGGGTCTGGCAAACACTGGTCGATCGCGAAGGCGGTGTCTGGGTCGCTTTGCTCGATGGCGGTGTGGGCTACCTTGCGCCGGGTTGGAACAGTTTCAGCCGATTCACGCATATTCCCGACGATCCAAGCAGTCTGCGCGATTCCGTGGCGACGACCATGGCGAAAGGGCGCGACGGGCGGCATGTCTGGGTCGGCGAGCGCGAAGGACGTGTCGATCGATTGGATCCGGTGACGGGTATCGTTGAACACATCCTCAGTGGTCTGCACGGCGACGTACTCGGTCTGACCGAAGACAACCATCAACGCTTGTGGGTGGCTCTGCAAGGTTCGCTCTTTCGCTACGACTACATACACAACCGGCTCGATCAGGTCGATCCGCAGGGCGACAAACTCAGGCGTCCGCTCGAAGTGGAACTGGGGCCGGACGGCAAAATGTATGCGCGTACCTTCGGTCAAGGCATCATGCGTATCGATCCGGAGACCTTGGCCGTATCGGAAGTGGCGATGGACAAGCCGAACGAAAAGGTGATGCTCGGCAGCCAGATGATGCTGTACAAGGGCACCTTCTGGTACGCCAGCGATGGCGGTCTGATGTGGCTGGACCAAGCGCGCGATCGATTCGTGATGGTGCCGGGCGGACCGGCGGGCGATTTGATCGACGCGTTCGACTTCGATCGCAACGGCTTATGGGTGGCCACGGAAAACGGCCTCATGCACTACCACGCCCAGGGACACGACATGGTGCTGGACCGGACGGTGGATGCGGCGCATGGTTGGCCCTCGCTGAAGGCGCTTGATCTCGATCTCGATTGCTTCGGCCGGGTGTGGATTTTTACGCACGATGGCTTGTGGCGCTTCAATCCCGCGAAGGGTAGCTTCCATCAGATCGGTCTGCAGGATGGCCTTGCGAACGGCGAGTTTGGGCGTGGCTATGCTCTGCTGCCCAGCGGTTACCTGTATGCCGCCACCTTTGGCGGCGTGGCCGGCTTCGATCCCGACAAAATCGAAGCGAAACCCGTGCCGCCGATACTGTCGATCACGCAAGCCACCGTGCATCGCAAGGGTGTGGAGCAGAGCCTGCCGCTAAGCGCGCAGCCGGTAACAGTCGGCTGGCGCGACAGTCAGCTGCATATTCAAGCACGCGTCTTCTCCTATATCGATCCGTGGGCCAATCAGTACCGATTCCGTCTTAACGGTTTCGATTCCGATTGGGTCGATCGCGATAATCACGGCGAACGCGAATTTGCCGGTCTCGGCAGTGGCGACTACACCTTGGACGTCATGGCTCGTGGCGCCGATGGCGGATGGGTGCACCTGAATACGCCATTGCTCATTCATGTGCAGTCACCACCGTGGCTGCGGTGGTGGGCGTGGCTGCTGTATGCGGTTTTGGCGATAGCGCTGGCCTTTTTACTGCTGCTGGCCTGGCGGCGCCGGCTGGCGCATCGGCATCGCATGCAGCTGGCTGAGCAACGACACCAGATTGCCGAGCAGGCGAGTGCGGCCAAAAGCCAGTTTCTGGCCACGCTCAGTCACGAGATCCGCACGCCGATGACCGGCGTGATTGGTATGGCCGAGCTGTTGCTCAGCACGCCGCTCAGCGAAACGCAGCGCGAATACGCCGAATCGATGCAACGCGCCAGCAACGTACTGCTCAAACTGTTGAACGATGCGTTGGACCTGGCGCGCATCGAAGCGGGCAAATTGGTGCTGGAGTCGGTGCCTTTCGATGTGCGCTCGCTGGCGAAGGACGTGGAGCGTCTGCAGAAAGGCTCCGCGCAGGCTAAGGGCCTGGCACTCGGTGTGCATATCGACGTGAACGTACCGGCTTCGCTGTTCGGCGATGCGATGCGCATCCGCCAGGTGCTGTTCAATCTCGTCAACAACGCCGTGAAATTTACCGAGCGCGGTAGCATCGGCATCCACGTGGGCTGGTTGGATGGCTATCTGTGGTTGGATGTAAGCGACACCGGTCCCGGCATTTCCGAAACGAGCCGCGTGCGTTTGTTCCGCCGCTTCGAACAGGACGAGGGGCCGCAGCGCAGCATCGGTAGCGGTCTTGGCCTGGCGATCTGCAACGAACTGGTGAGCTTGATGGGCGGCAGCATGGCCCTGGAGTCTACGGTCGGAGAAGGCAGCACCTTCCGTGTGCGATTGCCGTTGCAGGTGTCATCGGATACGACCCATGCACGGCCGGAACGTTCGGCTTCATGCGAAAACCGCGCGCTCGACGTGCTGTTGGTGGAAGGCGACGCTACCGTGACCAACGCCATCCGCGGCATGCTGGAGCATCAAGGACATCGCGTGCGTTGCGCGACCCATGGATTGAACGCGCTCGCCGAGTTGGCCCAGGAGTCTTGCGATGTCATTTTGCTCGATCTCGATCTGCCGGGTATCGACGGGTTCCAGGTGGCGCAGCTAATACGCCAAGGCGAAGGCGCCGGCGAACACGTGCCGATTATTGCAATGACCACGCGTACCCGTGCGGAAGAGACGGCACGCGGACATCAGGTAGGCATCGACGGCTTCCTGCGCAAACCGTTGACAGGCGTGCAGCTTTCCGCGGCGTTAGCGGCGGCATGGACGTCGCGATCGGAGACGGATCCTGCGTAGGCTGGAGACAGCGTCACGAACCCGGCGCGCAGCACCGGGTTCTTACATGTCGAACTTGTTTACTTCGAAGCCAAGGCGTTGATATTCGCGCCAACGCAAACGTGAACCTTCACGTTCGGCAGGATCGGCGGCCACCACTTCGAGTATGCGATCGCCATAGCTCTGCGGACACTGTTCGCGCAGGTTGATGGTCAGCGCGCGTGTGGGCGTATCTACGCCAGGTGGCGCGATCAGTACCGCGGTGTGTTCGTCGTCTTCATCGCCGGCAAGTTGATGCGGGATGAAGGCGTCTTCATCGAAAGCCCACAGCAGTTCGTCGAGCGCTTCGGCTTGTGCGAAGTCGCGCGTGAGGATCAGGGTGGGTTGCTGTGCCGCACAGGCTTTGCGCGCCAACTCGCACACCAGCAATAGCGGTTGTTCGCTGAAGCGCGGTTTGGCGATCAGGTAGAAGTCGGCGCGAGGCATAGGGTCAGCGTCCTGGGTACCGGTCATTCCGAACGTGTGCCGGAATGACGGGATTGATCCATCAACCAGCGCGATCGATCAGCCACTGCGCCAACAACGGCACCGGGCGACCGGTGGCGAGTCCTTTGCGACCCTCGTCCCACGCGGTACCGGCAATATCCAGATGCGCCCAGCGCTGACCTTCGGTGAAGCGCGAAAGGAAACAACCTGCCGTGATGGCACCGGCATTCTTGCCACCGATATTGGCGACGTCGGCGAAACCGGAATCGAGCTGCGCGTGATAGTCATCCCACAACGGCAGGCGCCAGGCACGGTCGAGTGTGTGTTCGCCTGCGCTAAGTAATTCTTCGGCGAGATCGTCGTGCTTGCTCATCAGACCGCTGGCGTGTTTGCCTAGCGCGATCACGCAGGCGCCGGTAAGCGTGGCCGCGTCGATCATGGTTTGCGGCTGGAAGGTTTGCGCGGTGTAGGTCAGCGCGTCGCACAGGATCAGGCGGCCTTCGGCGTCGGTGTTGAGCACTTCGATGGTAAGGCCGGACAGGCTAGTGAGCACATCGCTGGGACGGTAGCTGTCGCCGTCGGGCATGTTTTCCACCGCCGGTACCACGCAGACCAGGTTGAGCTTCAGACCCATTTTTACGGCGGATACGAAGGCGCCGAGCACGCCAGCAGCGCCACCCATGTCGAATTTCATTTCTTCCATGCCCGGGCCGGGCTTGAGGCTGATGCCGCCGGTGTCGAAGGTGATGCCTTTACCGACGAAGGCATAGGGCTTTTCATCGGCTGCGCCGCCTTTGTACTCGAGCACGATTAGCTTCGGCTTGTTGGCCGAGCCGCGGCCGACGGCAAGCAGCGAACCGAAGCCGAGCTTGGCCATTTCCTCGTGGTCGAGCACGTTGCAGCTTACGTTCGCCTGATTTTCGGCGAACTGCACAGCTTGGTCGGCGATATAAGCAGGGTTGCAGATGTTCGGCGGCAGGTTGGCCAGTTCGCGGGCGAAGCGCACGCCTTCGGCAATGGCGCGGGCCTGGTCAAGGCCAGATTTCGCATCGTCTCCGCCGGCAAATGTGATGCTGCCCAATTCCGGCTGGCTGCTTTTCTCGCGCGGCTTGAAGGTCGCGGTGTAGCGATAGGTGGTGTGATCGGCGGCCAGCGCGGCGGTGCGTACGCGCCAGGCGGCATCGCGGCCGGGAACATCCACTTCGGCAAGAAACGACACGGCGGCATCGATCGGCAAGCGAGCGAGCGCACGCACCGCTTCGACATTCACTTTCTGAAAACGCGCGGCGTCGAAGGCCTTCTGCGAGCCCAGGCCGACCACCAGCACGCGTTTGGCCTGCACGCCCTCGGGTGCAAACAATACCGTGGTGCTACCCGCCTTGCCGTTGATATCACCGCTTTCCACCTGACGCTTGATCGCACCACCGGCTGCACTGTCCACGCGCGCTGCCGCGCTGGTCAGCAGCCCGTTTTCGTAGACGCCGACGACCACGCAAGGCGTATCGGCGGTTTCGGGGGCGACGGAGCCGAGGCTGAATTGAAGCGTCATCATCAAGTTCCTGCGGGAGGCCGGAACGCGTCGAACCGGCTAGACTTAGGGTTTGCCTCCCCAGGGCTGGAGGGGCATGGAACCCACGATTCTATCGCATGCTGAGCATCCTAGACCGGTACTTCCTGCGCGAACTGGGCCAGACCGTTGGCGCCACGATCATCGTGCTGCTGGTGATCATGGCCGGTACCGCCTTCGCCCACGTGCTGGAGCAGGTGGCCAAGGGCAGCTTTCCGGCCAGCGTGATGTTCCAGGTGCTGGGTCTGCAGATGGTCGACGGCTTGTCGAACATGCTGCCGCTGGCGGGTTTCCTCGGCGTGCTATTGGCATTTGGACGCATGTATCGCGAAAGCGAGATGCACGTGCTGTCCTCCTCCGGCATGGGCATGGGTGGACTGCTGCGGCCGATGGCGATCGTCGCGGTGGTGATGATCGCGCTGGTCGGCATGGTGTCGATGTGGCTGGGGCCGATGGCTGCGCGTACGTCGGACAGCCTCGTCGCCGCCGCCAACCGCTCGGTGATCGCCGCGGGTCTCGACGCCGGTCGTTTTACCGAATTGCCTGGTAAGGGCGGCATCATTTTCGTCGACGCGCTCAGCCGCGACGGCAGCACGCTGGGCAATACCTTTATTGCCGCCGAGCGCACCAATCGCGATGGCAGCGTGGTCATGAAGATGATCAGCGGCAAGCATGGCCGTTTGTATCAGAGCACCGATGGCAGCAATCGCTACCTTGCGTTGTACACCGGCTGGCAGTACGAAATTCCGCTGGGTGCGGACAACTGGCGTCGCATGCAGTACGAGCGCAACGACAGCGCGCTTTCCTCAGTGCAGTCCGACGATCCCGAAGATCCGATCCACAATTTGGACATGCTCGACCTCATGCGTACGGATACGCCTGACGCGCGTGCCGAGTTCGCTTGGCGCACTGTGGTACCGATTATGACGCTGGCCTTGCTCATGATGGCGCTTCCGTTGGCGCGTCAGAGTCCGCGTGAGCCGAAATACGGACGCATGCTGATCGCGGTGCTGGGCTTCTTCGTTTACTACAACTTGCTTGCGCTGTGCCGCGGTCAGTTGGCCAAAGGACACTGGCATCATCCCACGCCGATGTGGCTGCTCAGCATCGCATTGTTTGCCATTGCAGCTTGGGGTTTCCGCAATAACTACATCGCGCGCAAGCCGCGCAAAGCGAGCGCCTGATGTTCCGTATCAAGCGCGTGGACTGGCTGATCGGCCTGACTGTGCTCGGCTCGATGCTGATCGTCTGGCTGGTGTTGGTCGGTCTGGACGCCATGCTGCAGTTCGTGAAGCAGCTCGGCTATATCGGCCGTAACGGTTACACGCTGAGTAACGCAATCTTCTACATCCTGGTGACGATTCCTCGCCGCATGTACGAGATGTTTGGCTTCGCCGCACTGATTGGCGGTTTGCTCGGTCTGGGTGGCCTTGCTTCCACGGGCGAGCTGACGGCGCTGCGCGCCTCGGGCATGTCGCGTTTGCGCATCGCTGTATCGGCGGTGGGTGTGGTGGCGGTGCTGATCGCCGGTGTGGTGATCATGGGGGAAACGATCGGCCCTTGGGGTGATCAGCAGGCGCAGGCCATGGAGTTGCGGTTGCGCTCGGGCAATATGGGGCTTACCACCAGCAGCGGTTTGTGGGCGCGTGACGGCAATCGTGTCATCAATGCCAAGAGCAGTGTGTTGCGCACCGCCAACGATGGGCACCAGTACGTAGAACTGGCCGAAGTACGGGTATTCACCTTGACCGACGACGGTCAGCAGCTGACACGCTTCGACCAGGCCAACACGGCCCAGCATGTTGGCAACGAGTGGGTACTGAGTCATGTGCGAAGCAGCATGCTGGACGAAGGCGGGGTGCACAGCAGTACGTCCGAAAGCGAGCGTTGGGATTCGCGGCTTGATCCGGATGTGCTGCAGCAATCAGTGATCCAGCCGCAATACCTGGCGATGCGCGACCTCCAGCGCAACATCCGCTACCTCCAACAGAATGGCGAGAACACCAACGCCTACGAGACCCCGTTCTGGGGGCGCGTCATGTATCCGCTGAACGTGCTGGTACTGGTGTTGTGCGCGATGCCGTTCGCTTTCGGTGCCTTGCGTTCGGGTGGTCTGGGCAAACGTATTTTCATGGGCATGATTCTGGCGATCAGCTGGTATTTCGTGCAGAAGGCCATCGTCAGTTTCGGCACGGTGTATGGCATTCCGCCGATGCTGGCGAATGTATTGCCGGCGATGTTGTTGGTGTTCCTGGCCTGGTTCTATTTCCGCAAGAACGCGTGAGGCGGGCGACGTGATGTCGCCTGGTCCACCTCGCTATGTGCTAGACACCAATGTCTGTCTGGATCTGTTCGTGTTTGACGATTCGCAGTGCGCGTCGTTGCTTGCTTCCGTCAGTGCTGGCGATATCGAACTCGTTACGCGCGAGGACTGCTATGCCGAGTGGCAGGCCGTGTTGGCGTATCCCCGGCTGGCGTTGAGCGACGAGCAACGTGCTAAAGCGTTAACGGCCTTCGACACGTGGGTGCGATGCGTGCGTCCATTGGATACGGCGATGCAAAGCGATGTCATCCTGCCACGCTGCAGCGATCGCGACGATCAGAAATTTCTGGAACTGGCGCAACAAGCGGGCGCGGTTGCGCTGCTCACGCGCGATGACGCTTTGCTGCGTCTCGCGCGCCGTGCCAGGCGCGAAGGCCTCTTTGCCATCTTGCCCCCGGCGTTATGGCGAGAGGCGATAATCAGTCGATAACGACTTGCCGATTGCCGGCTAGAACGGCAAAGTGATGCATTCTTCGCTGGTAAGAGGTGCGGCATGAATTGGGTCGATCTGCGCAGTGATACGGTGACCAGGCCGACGCCGGCGATGCGCGCAGCCATGCTGGATGCCGACGTCGGCGACGACGTCTATGGCGAAGATCCCACTGTCAATGCGCTTCAACAGCGTCTGGCTGACGACCTTGGTTTCGAGGCGGGGCTGTTCGTGCCTTCCGGCACGCAATCGAATTTGCTTGCACTGATGTCGCACTGCGAGCGTGGCGACGAATATATCGTCGGCAATGACGCGCATACCTACAAGTTCGAAGGTGGTGGCGCGGCGGTGCTTGGTTCGATCCAGCCGCAGCCGATTGTGCAAGACGCCGACGGTTCGCTGCCGCTGGACAAAGTGGCGGCGGCGATCAAGCCGATCGATCCGCACTTCGCACGCACCCGTTTGCTTGCCTTGGAGAACACCTGGCACGGACGCGTTTTACCGATGAATTACCTGCGTGCCGCGCGTGACTTTGCACGCGAACGCGGGCTTGCATTGCATCTGGACGGTGCGCGGCTTTACAACGCCGCTGTCGCCAGCAGCGTGCCGGCGCGTGAGATCGCACAACATTTCGATAGTGTGTCGGTGTGTCTGTCGAAAGGACTGGGTGCGCCGGTGGGCTCCGTGCTGGTCGGTTCCACGGCACTGGTCGACAAGGCGCGACGCTGGCGCAAGGTAACCGGCGGCGGTTGGCGCCAGGCCGGCATGCTGGCTGCAGCGTGCGTCTATGCGTTGGATCATCACGTCACGCGCTTGGCCGACGATCATGCGCGCGCCGCTCGTCTGGCCGAAGGGTTGCGGACTATCCCTGGCGTCAACTTACTTGGACTGCACACCAATATGGTGTTCGTCGATGTGCCGGCTGACCGATTGCGCGAGCTGGATGCGCATCTGCGCGCCGCGGCGGTGCGCATCAGCATCGGCTACTTACCGACCTTGCGTCTGGTGACGCATCTGGATATCGATGACGCGGGCGTGGCGCGCGTCATCGAGGCATTCAGAACATTTTTTGCTGCTTGAAACTCCTTCCCTGATAGGGAAGGAGAAAAGAGATCATTCCTACTTCAGATCAGGCCCGCTTCGATATCAGCGCCAGATCCGATCGACGAATGAAGTCGCGTACCTGCGGATAAACGACTTCGCGCCAGCGACGGCCGCTGAAGATGCCGTAGTGGCCCGCGCCCTGGATCACCCGATGCACGCGGCGTGTCGACGGAATGCCGGTGCACAGATCATGCGCCGCTTCGGTCTGGCCAATGCCGGAGATATCGTCCAGCTCGCCTTCGATGGTGAGCAGGCTGGTGCGCTTGATCGCCGCAGGATTCACGCGCTCACCCGCCACATCCCACAAGCCGCGCGGCAGCAGGAACTGTTGGAACACGGTGCTGATGGTGTCGAGGTAATACTCCGCCGGCATGTCCAGCACCGCGTTGTATTCGTCGTAGAACTTGCGATGCGCGTGGGCATCATCCAGATCTCCGCGCAGCAGATTGAGATAGAAATCCCAGTGCGAATTGAGGTGGCGACCGGGATTCATCGCCACGAAACCGGCATGCTGCAAGAAACCTGGATAGACCTCGCGGCCGTGACCCGGATAGTTCGTCGGCACGGTGTGGATCACGTTGCCTCTGAACCAGCTGAGCGGCTGGGTCGTGGCGAGATTGTTGACCTGCGTCGGGCTGCGGCGCGGGTCGATCGGGCCACCCATCATCGTCATGCTGCGCGGCGTCGCTTCGCCGCGTGCGGCCATCAGCGAAATCGCCGCCAGCACCGGCACGGTCGGCTGGCACACCGAGATCACATGCAGCGATTCGGCGCCGATATGGCGGATGAACTGCTCGATGGTCGCGACGTAATCATCCAGATGGAACGGACCCGCTGAGGCAGGCACCATGCGCGCGTCGATCCAGTCGGTGATGTACACCTTGTGGTCGAGCAGCAGCGTGCGCACCGTGTCACGCAGCAGAGTGGAGTGATGACCCGACAGCGGTGCGACCACCAGCACCACCGGCTCGGTCTTCATCTTTTCGATGGTGGCCGGGTCGTCGCTGAAACGCTTGAAGCGCCGGAGTTGGCAGAACGGCGTTTCCAGGTCGATGCGTTCGACGATGGCGATCTGGTTACCGTGCGCATCGACGCTGTGGATGTCGAACGCCGGCTTCTCATAGTCCTTGCCGATCCGGTGGATCAGCTCGTAGCCGGCCGCCATACGCTGCGCTCCGGGTACGTGGGCCAGCGGACTGCTGGGATCGGTGAGCATCCTGGCACTGGCTTCAGCGTAGTGGCTGAGCGGGCCGAGAAAGGCGCGTTGCCATTCGTGGAGTTGATAAAGCATGAGAAATCGACCGCGGGTCTAAAGCTGCATCATAGCCGGTTACGCGCTGTATTGCTGCATTGCAGAATAGTATTAATTATTTATAAATCAATAGCTTAATAATTGAGAGTTGTCTCATTGCCATGGAGCGGCCGGTGACGGCGGGTTTTCACCCGATGCGACGGACCTCGGTACCGGCGGCCAGATCGTGGATAGTGCGACGGCTTGGGTCGAACAAGGCCGCAGCAAACCAGACCATCCAGCCTCCCGCCACGGCCCAAAGCGCAGCGTGCAGTCCGAAGGCCGGAGCAAGGAGCAGCAATAGCAAGGGGAGGGCAGCTGCGATCGCCCGAACGAATGCCTGCCGCCACGATGGTTGCATGCCGGAGCGCGTGGTTACCCGGATTCGCCACGGCCGCATGCCGAGCGTCTGGCCGCCACGCAGCCA
This sequence comes from Dyella lipolytica, assembly GCF_030160075.1. GTDB lineage: Bacteria > Pseudomonadota > Gammaproteobacteria > Xanthomonadales > Rhodanobacteraceae > Dyella_B > Dyella_B lipolytica. The sequence continues at coordinate 204,010 of NZ_BSNQ01000009.1, read as the reverse complement.
CGAGACCACGAAATACGCCGCCACGACCAGCGCCTGCAAAGGTTGATACCACCACGCGATATGTACTTGCGGGCCGGTGGTGATTAACTGCCCATGCGTCGCGATTTGGCACAGCAATCCGACCACCATCACGATCGCCAATACCGCCACTAAGTCGTAGACCAGGGCTGTCAGTCGCCGCCAGAGCGGACAAATCGTGTTCGTTGCCGTTGTTGTTCTCATCGAATAGCTTGCATGGCGCGTGCGCAATGCCCAGCATCGTGCGCATGAAAGAGACATTGAGTAAAGAGCCTCCCAGTATCGCCGAAGCCGATGCACTGGATATCGAGGCGTTTATCGAGCGCGTGTGGTCGGAGGACGGCCTGGCCGAGCGCACGCTCGAAGCCTACCGCCGCGACCTGGAGGGATTGGCACGCTGGCTGGCGACCCGCGGACGGCGTCTGCGTACAGCGCGGCGCGAGGATCTGTCCGCGTTTCATGGCTCGCAACCGGTGGCCGTGCGTTCGATGGCGCGCCGGCAATCGGCCTTCCGTCGCTACTATGCCTCGGTCGCGCGCAACGAGCCGGGTTTCGACGATCCGACCCTGTTGATCGAACGCCCCAAAATGCCGCGCAGCCTGCCCAAGGCGCTGGCGGAGCGCGAGATCGAAGGTCTGCTCAACGCACCGGATGCCTCCACCACGCTGGGCCTTCGTGATCGTGCGATGTTCGAGTTGATGTACGCCTCCGGCTTGCGCGTTTCCGAACTCGTGGAGCTGCCTTTGGCGGCGCTGAATACCCGACAAGGCGTACTGCGCGTGACCGGCAAAGGCGGAAAGGACAGGCTTGTGCCGGTGGGTGAGGTGGCGCTGGAGCACATCCAGGCTTACCTGGCCCAGGCGCGTCCGGCATTGGCTAAGGGGCGCCAGCCAAAGGCGCTGTTTCTAAGCAAGCGCGGTGAGGGCATGACGCGCCAGATGTTCTGGACGCTGGTGAAGCGTCACGCCGCCTCGGTCGGCATCAATGCCAAACGCATTTCGCCGCATGTGCTTCGGCACTCCTTCGCAACCCACCTGTTGAATCACGGGGCGGACTTGCGCGCCTTGCAGATGCTGCTCGGCCACAGCGCGCTCAGCACCACGCAGATCTACACGCTGGTCGCCAAGGAAGGGCTGAAGCGGCTGCATGCCCAGCACCATCCGCGCGGCTGATTGGAACAGGCTTTTATCGGCGATATGCGATACTTGGAGCCTCTTTTGGCCCGTGACCCCGCACGACGCCGATCCTCAGTGAGGTTGTGATGTCCAAGAAGTTCTGGTTGATGCTTTGCGCCGCGGTGTTCGCGATCCAGGCAGGCGCAGCGATAGCGCAGAGCGCGGTGTCACAACCGCCGCCGGTCGCCGCCACGCCCGAAAACATCGTGCGCCAGACGATCATGCGGCTCGTTCCGAAGGCAAAGATCGAGCAGGTTACGCTCTCCCCCATGCCGGGCTTTTACCAGGTCATTACTTCCGGGCACATTGTTTACGTCAGTGCCGACGGCAAGTACCTGATGAATGGCGATCTGATCGATGCCAACAAAGGCATCAGCCTTACCGACGATGCCTGGGCGACCTATCGCAAGACGGAACTTGCCAAAGTGCCAGTGTCAGATCGCATCGTGTTCGCACCGCCGCATCCGAAATACACGGTGACAGTGTTTACCGACGTGACCTGTCCGTATTGCCGTGTTCTGCACGAACAGATCGATGCGTTCAATAAGGAAGGCATCGCTGTGCAATACCTGGCTTGGCCGCGTGCAGGTGTGATCGGCGATGACGGCAAGCCCACGTCGGTCTACAACGAAATGGTATCGATCTGGTGTGCCGCCGACCGCAACGATGCGTTCACGGCAGCCAAGAAAGGCCGTGATCCCAAGCCGGTTTCCTGCAAAAACCCGGTGAAGGATCAGTTCGATTTGGGTCTGAAGCTCGGCGTTACCGGTACGCCGGCGATCTATACCGAAGACGGCACCCAGATCGGCGGCTATCTGTCGCCAGCGGAAATGCTGCAAGCGGTGCAAGCGCACTCCACGGCGGGCGGTTGACCCATCGACACGCGTTGAGCGTGTCCGCAGAATCGCCCTGATTTCGCCTCGCTGAGGCTTACACAGGGATGTGTCATGCGGAAATCTGCGCGATCGGTGGGCGTGCTTCGTGCACTGCCGTTTGTCATCGGGCTCCTCGTCAACCCCGTCCACACGGCAGCGGCCACGCTATCGCCGGTGATGCTGGCGAATGTCTATCACTCGGGCGTGGCGCTCGGCGACTACTGGGTCAGCGAAAAATACGACGGCGTGCGCGGTTACTGGGATGGCGAAAAGCTTCTTACGCGTAGCGGCACGGTCATCCATCCACCGGCATGGTTTACCGCGCACTGGCCGAAAACGCCGATGGATGGCGAGCTTTGGGCCGGGCGCGGTCAATTCGACATGGCGTCGGCCACCATCCGCCAACAACCGGCCGACGATGAGGCATGGCGACACATCCGATACATGGTGTTCGACGTGCCTGGGCAGCCCGGTTCGTTTGACGAGCGCCTTCCCGCGCTTAAACGACTGATTGCCGAACTCAATGTTCCCTGGGTGCGGGCAGTGCGGCAATACAAAGTCGCCGATGAAGCCGAGTTGCAGCGGCAGCTGGACGACGTAGTCCAGGGAGACGGCGAAGGCCTCGTCTTGCACCGTGGGGCATCGCGCTATCACGCGGGCCGCAGCGAGGACATGCTCAAATTCAAGCCGTTCGACGACGCCGAAGCTCGCGTTGTCGAGCAGGTGCCCGGCAAGGGCAAATACACCGGCATGATGGGCGCACTGCTAGTGGAGATGCCCAACGGTACGCGTTTTCGTATCGGTACCGGCTTTAGCGATGCCCAGCGCCGCAACCCGCCGCCGGTGGGCAGCGTGGTGACATATCGGTATCAAGGCATGACGTCGGGCGGCAAACCACGTTTCGCGCGTTTTATGCGTATTCGTGACGAGATGTAAGACAGATTCTTGAACGGTCTTGGGAGAGGGCCCGCGTCGGCAGGACAACGGGCTAAAACGGCCGGCGAGAAGCGCGCCTTGGGCTGTTTAGCGTCCACGCGAAGATATTGGACGGGCTCTAAGGTACAATAGGCCGCTCCACTGCTTAGCGCCTTTTCCCCGCATGATCGCACTCGACGGGCAGAGCGCCCTCTCGCCTTTTCGTCTGGAACGTCTCAACGCCCGCCTGGATGCCTTGCATCGTGGCGCACGGGTGCAGGCGTGCTGGTTCGTCTACTTCATCGATGCCCCGACCGCGCCCGAAGGCGAGCAGCGCAAACGGCTGCTCGAGGTGCTGGAGGCCAAAGACAGCAGGCCCGACACGGCCTCGCTATGGGTGGTGCCGCGGCTGGGCACGATCTCGCCCTGGTCGAGCAAGGCGACGGACATCTTGCATGACGCAGGTTTCGACGTACGTCGGGTCGAAAGGGGTATCGCCTGGCAAGTGAGTGGCTTGCCCGCAGCGAGCGATGCACGCTACAACGATGTGCTGGCGGTACTGCACGATGCGATGACGCAATCGGTGCTCACCCACCTCGACCAGGCGCAGGGCTTGTTCCTTGCCGGTCAGCCTGGCGATCTGGTGCACATCGCACTCGACAACGACCCGCGTGTGGCGCTGACCAAGGCGAATAGCGAATTGGGTCTGGCCTTGGCTGACGACGAGATCGATTATCTCGCTGCGTGCTACGCCGAACTCGGTCGTGATCCCACCGACGCCGAACTCTTCATGTTCGCGCAGGCGAATTCCGAGCACTGCCGCCACAAGGTGTTCAACGCCAGCTGGACGCTGGATGGCGAGGCGCAGGACAAGAGCCTGTTCGGCATGATCAAGAACACGCACCAGCATTCGCCGGCGCACACGCTCTCCGCGTACAAAGACAATGCGGCAGTCATCGAGGGTCATGTCGGCAAGCGTTTTACGAGTGGTCCGGATAAAGTCTGGCGCTCCAACGAAGAACGCATCGACTACGCGATCAAGGTTGAAACGCACAACCACCCGACGGCGATCGCGCCATGGCCGGGTGCCGCTACCGGCGCTGGCGGTGAAATCCGCGATGAAGGTGCGACCGGCCGCGGTGCCAAACCCAAGGCAGGCCTGACGGGTTTCTCGGTATCGGACCTGCGCATTCCCGGTCATCCGCAGCCGTGGGAAGTGGAGCGTCCGCTGCCGCCGCGCATGGCCAGCGCATTCGAAATCATGCGCGATGGTCCGCTGGGCGCTGCTGCGTTCAACAACGAATTCGGCCGTCCGTGTTTGGGCGGTTACTTCCGCACCTACGAACATGAAACCGGCGAAGCCGGCGTGCGTCGCGGTTACGACAAGCCGATCATGATTGCCGGCGGCCTCGCCAATATCCGCAATGACCACGTGCAGAAACGCGAAGTGCAGCCAGGTCACGCGGTGATCGTGTTGGGCGGTCCTGCCATGCTAATCGGTCTCGGCGGTGGTGCGGCATCGTCGGTGGCGTCGGGTGCATCGAGTGCGGCATTGGATTTTGCCTCCGTGCAGCGCGATAACGCCGAGATGGAGCGTCGCTGCCAGCAGGTGATCGATGCGTGCTGGTCGCGTGGTGAACGCAATCCCATCGTCAGCATCCACGACGTCGGCGCAGGCGGTTTGTCCAACGCGATTCCCGAGTTGCTCAACGATGCCGGCGTAGGCGGTGACATCGATCTGTCGAAGGTGCCCTGCGACGATCCCTCGCTGTCGCCGATGCAGGTGTGGAGCAACGAATCGCAGGAACGCTACGTTCTGGCGATCGCCACGGCGGACTTGCCGGAATTCGAAGCGTACTGCGCACGTGAGCGCTGCCCTTACGCCGTAGTCGGTACGGCCACGCAGGAGCGCGTGCTGCGCGTCACCGACCCGCGCCGCAACCTCACCGTGATCGATCTGCCGATGGATGTGCTGTTCGGCAAGCCGCCGCGCATGCATCGCGATGCCAAGCACATCAAACCGCGCATCGATCTGGTGCCAGATTTGAGCGGCATCGGCATGGACGAAGCGCTGATGCGCGTGTTGCGCCTGCCGACCGTGGGTAGCAAGAGCTTTCTTATCACGATCGGCGATCGCAGCGTGGGCGGCCTGTGCGCGCGCGATCCGATGGTCGGTCCGTGGCAGGTGCCGGTTGCCGACTGCGCGGTGACCTTGCTCGATTTCGACAGCTACAAGGGCGAAGCGATGGCGATGGCCGAGCGCGCGCCTGTCGCCTTGCTCAATAGCGCCGATGCAGCGCGCCTTGCCGTTGGCGAAGCCATCACCAATCTCGCCGCGGCACCGATCGAGAGTCTTGGCGAAGTGCGTCTTTCCGCCAACTGGATGGCTGCAGTCAATCATCCGGGCGAAGATGCCGCGCTGTTCGATGCCGTCAAAGCGGTGGGCATGGAGCTTTGTCCCGAACTGGATATTTCCATTCCGGTCGGCAAGGATTCGCTGTCCATGCAAACCGTGTGGAAAGACGGCGATACGCAGCAACGCACGGTGGCGCCGGTGTCGCTGGTCATCACCGGTTTCGCGCGAGTCAGCGATGTGCGCCGCACACTCACACCGCAGCTAAAACTCGATCGCGGCGATTCCGACCTGTGGTTGATCGATCTCGGTGCCGGTCGCGCGCGTCTTGGCGGATCGTCGCTGACCCAGGTCTTCAATCGCGGCGGCGGCGTACCGCCCGATCTCGACGATGCCAAGCAGCTAAAGGCGTTGTTCGACCTCGTGCAGGAGGGCAGTCGCAGCGGCCTGTTGCTGGCGTATCACGACCGTTCCGACGGTGGCGCCATCGTCACTCTGCTGGAGATGGCATTTGCGGGTCATTGCGGCCTGGAAATCACTCTGGATGGCTGGGCGGAAGCCACGCTGCGCGCATTGTTCAACGAAGAACTGGGCGCGGTGATGCAAGTGGCCACGGCCAATCGCGAAGCGTTCGAGGCATTGCTGGTCAAGCACGGTCTTGCCGGTGTGAGCAATCGCATTGGTCGTCCGAAGGAAAAGCTCGGCATCAAACTGTTTCTCAATGGCGACACGTTGTTCAAGTGGAACTGGACGCTGTTGTTCAAAGCCTGGAACGAGACCAGCCACGCGATGCAGCGCCTGCGCGACAATCCGGTCAGTGCCGATGCAGAGCTGGCGTGGCGCCTCGACGATGCCGATGCGGGCATCACGCCGAAGCTCAGTTTCGATCCGACTGACGATATTGCCGCGCCCTATCTGACGCAATTTACGCGTCCGCGCGTGGCGATCCTGCGCGAGCAGGGCGTGAACGGCCAGGTCGAGATGGCGGCGGCATTTACCCGTGCAGGTTTCGACGCGGTGGACGTGCACATGTCGGATCTCGTCAGCGGGCGCATCAAGCTGGATGACTTCCGTGGTTTTGCGGCGTGCGGCGGATTCTCCTACGGTGACGTGCTCGGCGCCGGTCGCGGCTGGGCCGCGTCGATCCTCTACAACGAACAACTGCGCGCGCAATTTGCGTCGTTCTTTGCCGATCCCAACAAGTTCGCACTGGGTGTGTGCAACGGTTGCCAGATGATGAGTCAGCTCAAGGACATCATTCCTGGCGCACAGCACTGGCCGAAATTCCTGCGCAATGCTTCCGAGCAATACGAGGCGCGCCTGACTACGCTCGAAGTGCTCGATTCGCCGAGCATCTTCTTCAAGGGCATGACGGGTTCGCGCATTCCGGTGGTGGTGGCGCATGGCGAGGGGCGAGTCAGTTTTCCGCAGACGTGTAGCCCTGCCAAATCGGGCAGTGCGTTGCGTTTCGTCGACAACCGCGGCAAGCCGACTGAAAACTTCCCGCTCAATCCGAACGGTTCGCCCGGCGGACTTGCAGGTTTCACCGCCGCCGACGGCCGCGTAACGATCCTGATGCCGCATCCGGAACGCGTGTTCCGCAGCGTGCAGATGAGTTGGCGTCCGGAAGCCTGGGGCGAGGATTCACCGTGGATGCGCATGTTCCGCAACGCCAGGGTGTGGTGCGGCTGAGCCTAGCCACACAACTGCATCGATGGCCGGGTTGGTTACTGGCCATCGGGTGGGCTCTGTTGCTTGCATGTATGCCGTGGTGGATCGATCTGCCGCTGTTGCTGGCTCTCGCCGCAGCGCAGGTGGCGCGGGTTCCACGGTTGCATAGCTATAACGGCATCATCAGGCGTGCGCTTCGCTGGGGTTTGGCGGGCTTGTTGGTAGCGAGTTATCGAGCACTCGGGGGCCACGCACTTGGCCTTACGCTTACGCTGCTGGCAGCGCTGATCGGGTTTTCATTGCTGGTTCTGCTCGAATCGTGGCAGGACCATAAGCCGCAGCACAGCGCAGCCACGGCGGCTGCATCGCCTGAATGGAGCGACTTGGCGTTGGCGCCGATCGGGCCATCTGCAGCCATCATCGAATTGAAGCCACCCACATGGATAATGCTGGAGGGACCCGCGACCCGTGCTCCTGTCGATGTCGCGCTCGTTGCCGAACGCCGTTGTCGCGTCGGAGCGAGTACTCTGGTCAATGACGTCGAACCGCAGATCTCGATCACCGCGGGGCAGGGCTGGATAGCCTTCCCCATCACTGCCGGACGCGGTGTGGTGCTGTACGATCGCGCCCACGACCGGCAATACCGGCTGCGCGGCTGGCAGCTCTACGGTTGGCACGACGAGGAGGCATGGCTTACGCGTGGCGAGGATCAGGCGCCGCTCGCGCTTTCGCATGTGCTTGGTCAGGATCAGGTCGAGGAATGACTAGATTTCCGCTCGATGCGTTGGACCTATCAATCTTCATAAGGTAGCTATGTCAGCACTCGATACGACTGCAACCGCGCTCAGCGTTATCGTGGTTTCCGCCGATAGTGGCCCCAGCTTGCGCGACTGCGTGAACAGCGTGCTGGCCTGCACCGTGCCACTCGAACTGGTGTTGATCGACAACGCATCATCCGACGGGGTGCCGCAGGCGATTGCCCGAGCGCACGAAAGCGACCATCGACTCAAAATCATCTACAACCGCGCGAATCTCGGTTTCGGTCCGGCCGTCAATCGCGCGGCGGAGCAGTCGCGTGGTCAGGCCTTGCTGATTCTCAACCCCGATTGCGTGCTCAAAGAGCCCGCATTGCAGCGGTTGCTGGAGGTACTCGCCACTGAGCCCAAGGTCGGCCTTGTCGGCGCCGTAGTATGCGATGGTAAAGGTGTGCCCGATCCCGCGTCGTATCGTCGCGATCCTGTGTTGCAACGGGCGCTCGCCACTTTGTTTAAAAGTGGCGATGAAGGTGTGAATATCGACGGTGCCATGCCCGATCACTTGGTCGAGGCCGAAGCGGTCTCCGGTGCGGTGATGCTCATCTCGCGGCGCGTGTTCGAATGGTTGAACGGCTTCGACGAGAACTATTTCCTGCATTGCGAAGATTTGGATCTGTGCCGCCGCATACGCGATGGTGGCTGGCGCGTACTGCTGGCGGGCGATGTTCGCGTGTTGCATGGCAAAGGTAGCTCGAGCCGGCATCGCCCGGTGTTCGTGAGTTATCACAAGCATCGCGGCATGTGGCGCTGGTTCCGCAAGTTCGATCCGGCGGCGCAAAGGCCGCTCGTGGCGGCTACGGTATGGCTGGGACTGTGGGCGCATTTCTTGTTGCAAATTCCGGGTCAGCTAATCCGGATGGCTAGCCGGTGACGACCGCTTCGCGCGTGAGTGCGCTGGCGACGATCGGTCTGCTGGCAATGACTGCCGTGTGGGGTTCGACGTTTGTCCTGATCAAGGACGTCGTGGGCCGCATGCCCGTCGCGGATTTCCTCGCGGTGCGCTTTATCGTCGCCGCGTTCGCCATGTTCGTGTTGTTCCATCGGCATGTGATGCGACTTGATCGTCGTCAGTTGCTGCGTGGCATCGTACTTGGCGTGATTTACGGCACAGGTCAGTTGCTGCAGACCTGGGGGCTGGCCATGATTTCGCCCAGCGTCAGCGGCTTTGTTACCGGTATGTATGTGGTATTTACGCCGATCCTTGCCACGGTGTTGTTGCGTCAGCGCATGCCTGCGGTCATCTGGTTGGCGGTGGGAATGGCGACCTTGGGCCTCGGGTTGCTTTCCCTCAATGGTCTTTCGGTCGACGAAGGCGTGTGGTTGACCCTGCTATCGGCGTTGCTCTACGGCTTGCATATCGTGGCGCTCGGGCATTGGACACGTGCGGAGGAAGTCTTCGGCCTGTCCGCCGTGCAGATGGCGGTGATCGCACTGGTTTGTCTGCTCGCCACGGCAGGTCATGGCGGCCCCACGCTACCGCCCGACCGCAGCGCGTGGATGGCCGTGCTTTACATGGCCTTGATTGCAGGTGCCGGCGCCATGCTGATGCAAACCTGGGCGCAAGCGCATTTGCCTGCAACGCGTGCAGCCATCGTGATGACGACCGAGCCCGTCTTTGCGGCAGGGTTTGCCGTAGCCTTGGGCAGCGATGTGCTGACCTGGCGCATGCTGGTCGGCGGAGGATTGGTATTGGCCGCGATGTACCTGGTCGAATTGATACCGCGTCGCGGCGTTGCCGACGGGCAACCCGCGGAAGCCGCGCATCACGAAGTGTGATGCCGCCTACCCCTCTCGCGAAACTACCGAAGTCGAGGAGTTATCCGAGCGTTTCACGTGCGGCTGCATGGCAATGCGTATCAGGTACAACACAATGGCGACGTTTGCGATCAACGCGGCGAGTTTCAGCCAGCTGAAGCGCATCAGCACTTCGTAAACTTCGACCGGGATCAGCGAGCCGGTGGCGATCACCGTAAACCATTCAGCCCAGTGCTTGCGTAACCACAGGCCGGTGCCTTCAGTGGCGAAGATGACGGCATAAGCCAATGCCACGATGCCAACGGCCACGAACTTGCTCGGCCCCATCTGTTCCAGCAGCCCGACCAATTGCCAGCGCAGACCGCTGCTGTCGGTCAACGACAGATGTTCCAGCGAATGCACAAGATGCTCGAAGTTCTGCTGCTGGTGTAACCCGAATGCCACGATCGCCACAAAGATCAGGCAAACCGTTTTGATCGCCTTGTAGATAGCGATGATGCGCAAACCGACGCTATGTTGCGCCTCGATCTCGGAGCTCGGCTTGGTGATGCGATGATCGCTGGGGGACATGGGGACCGGTCACGTGCGGGCGTGAGAAGCAAGTTTAGCGGGTAGGGGATACGGAAAGACCATGTCTGTATAAGGACATGGCCTGAGTTTTCCAAGGTTGGCAGGAGAGAAGGGTTCAGCAACAACGTCCGCCGGTCCCCTTGTAGCGCGCCGTCTGCCGGTCGCGGAAGAACTCGGCATAGCTCGGTACTTTCCGTTCGGGATGATGGGCGCGCAGGTGCGCGACGTAGACGTCGTAGTCGGGAATGCCGCAGCTCAATCGCGCGGTCTGTACCAGGCGACGCCAAACATGGGAGAGCCTACCGTGCAAAGGACTGTTGTTCATGAGCGTTGCGCCACCACGCTGGTCAATGCGACACGCGGCGCCTCTTGCGCCGTCGGATAACGGCTGCGCCAGGCCTGAACCATCGCGTAGACGCTGAAACCGCTCATCGTCACGACCAGCAACATGAAGACGGCGGTAAGCGTCGCATCCACGCTGTTGTTGGTGATGATCTGCTGCATCTGTGCCATGTTTTTCGCTGGCGCCAACAACGTGCCCGCTTGCATGGCCTCGGTGTACTTCTGTGCCGCCACAGTGAAGCTGATCGGCCCGCTGAGTTTTTCCCAACCGGCCGTAAGCGTGCACACCACCAGCCACATGGCGGGAATGCCCGGTACCCATACGTAGCGTTCGCGCTTGAGCTTCACTGTCACGACAGTGGCGAGCATCAACGCAATCGCGGCAAGCATTTGATTGGCGATGCCGAACAGGGGCCACAAGGTATTGATGCCGCCCAGCGGATCGACCGAACCCTGGTAGAGGAAATAACCCCACAGGCCCACGCAGATCGATGTGGCGAGCACGTTACCGATCCACGATTCGGTGCCTTTCAATGGCGCGTAGATGAGGCCGGCGATCTCCTGGATCATAAAGCGTCCCACGCGCGTACCGGCATCTACCGTAGTGAGAATGAACAAGGCCTCGAACAGAATCGCGTAGTGGTACCAGAACGCCATCATGCGTTCGCCCGGAAGAATGTTGTGCAGCAATTGCGCCATGCCCACTGCCAGCGTGGGAGCGCCGCCAGCGCGGCTTAGGATGCTGGTTTCGCCGATGTCGTGCGCTGTTTGCGACAGCTGGTCCGGCGTCACCACGAAGCCCCATTGGCTGATCACACTGGCGGCGTGCTCCACGGTGTTGCCGATCAGCGCCGTTGGCGCGTTCATCGAGAAATAGACTCCCGGATGCAGCGAAGCAGCGGCGATCAACGCCATGATCGCCACAAACCCTTCCATCAGCATGCCGCCGTAACCGACCATGCGTGCCTCGCCTTCGTTCGAAAGCAGTTTGGGCGTGGTGCCCGAGGCAATGATCGAATGCCAGCCCGACACCGCACCGCAGGCGATAGTGATGAACAGGAACGGGAACAGCTGGCCCTGGAAGACCGGGCCAGTGCCATCGATAAAGCGAGAGATCGCCGGCATCTGAAGTTGCGGCGCGGCAAACAGGATTGCGATCGCCAGCAGCACGATGGTGCCGATCTTTAGGAAGGTAGAAAGATAATCGCGTGGCGCCAGCAGCAGCCATACCGGCAACACCGATGCGCAGAAGCCGTAAGCGATCAGCAGCCATGCAAGGGCCTTTGCGTCGAAATCGAACATCGCCGCGAGTTCCGGCGTGGCGGCCACATGGGCGCCATACGCGATGGAAACCAGCAGCAGCACCAGGCCGATCAACGACACTTCCAGAATGCGCCCCGGACGCAGCCAGCGCAGGTACGCGCCCATCAGCAGCGCGATCGGAATCGTGCAGGCCACCGAGAACGTGCCCCAAGGACTATGTGTCAGCGCCTTCACCACTACCAGCGCCAACACCGCCAGCACGATCATCATGAGCGCCAGCAAGCCGAACATCGCAACGACACCGGCGAATGGCCCAAGCTCCTCCCGCAACATGTGTCCCAGCGAGCGCGCATCGCGACGAATCGACAGGCCGAGGATCATGAAATCCTGCACCGCACCGGCAAACACCACGCCGAACAGAATCCACAACGTACCGGGCAGATAACCCATCTGCGCCGCCAGCACCGGGCCCACCAGTGGCCCTGCGCCGGCGATCGCGGCGAAATGGTGGCCGAAAACCACCCATTTGTCGGTGGGCACGTAGTCCAACCCGTCATTGCGCAACACCGATGGCGGGGCGCGACCCGGGTCCATCTGCAGCACGTGGCGATCGATAAAGCGGCTATAGAAGCGGTAGCCGATCATCAACACCGCAATCGAAGCAGCCACTACCCAAATGGCGTTGACCGGTTCGCCGCGCCGCAGCGCAACAACGGCAAGACAGGCGGCACCGATGACGGCGACGATGATCCACAGGATCTTGCTCGTCACACTGGCCGGCTTCGTTGCGATGGTTTCCATTGAAGATCTCCGGTTCGAAGAGCCTGTTCAATGTCGCCGCGCAGTGCGTGTTATGCGGCAACGGACTACGCTGCGGGCAAACAGCTATCGTCCGGGCGGCGCGGAGCCTCGGACAAGCGCTTAGGTTCGTCCTGTCTACGGCGGGGGTCAATACCGTGCGACCATGCCTGCATTGGACATGCCTCACAGACTCGGAAAGGTGAGGCATGGAAGGCTTGCGTTCACCTCGTTCCGTCCACAGTTACAGACCTAAGGGTTCCTTGCATGAGGTCGGCATGATCCGCGAGATTCTGAAGATGGGCGACCCGCGCTTGCTGCGCGTTGCGCCACCCGTGCCCAATGCCATGATCGGTAGCGCCGAACTCGACACGCTGATCGCCGACATGTTCGAGACCATGCATGCTGCGGGAGGCGTCGGACTTGCCGCACCGCAAATCGGTGTCGATTTGCAGCTGGTCATCTTCGGCTTCGATAGCTCCGAACGCTATCCGGACGCCCCGCCGGTACCGCAAACCATCCTGCTCAATCCGGTCATTACGCCGCTATCGCAGGACATGGAAGAAGGCTGGGAAGGCTGCCTGTCCGTGCCCGGCATGCGTGGTGCGGTGAGTCGCTATTCGCTGATCCGCTACGAGGGTGTCGACCCCAAAGGCGGGCGGATCGATCGCAATGCCGATGGTTTCCACGCACGCGTGGTCCAGCACGAATGCGATCATCTGATCGGCCGGCTTTATCCGTCGCGGATCACCGATTTCAGCAAATTCGGCTTTACCGAAGCGCTTTTTCCCGGCATGGAGGTGGTGGATGAATAGCCATCACACCGGCTGCGGATGCAGCACAAACCAAATCATAAAGAGCGCACCTGCAGCAGCACAGTAAATGCCGAACGACGCTAGTCGTCCGCGACCTTCGAAGTAGCGCATCAGGAACTTCAGGCTGAGCCAGGCGGCGATGGCCGTCAGCACTCCGCCTAGGAACGCGTCCGCGAGCTGTCCTGGCGCGTGGAACAGTTTGGGTATTTCGAGCAGCCCGGCGGCGAGGATGATCGGCGTGCCGAGCAGAAAGGAAAATTCGGCGGCCTTTTCCTTGTCCAGGCCAGTAGCCGAGCCGGCGATCATGGTGAGGCCGCTGCGCGAAAAGCCGGGAATCAGTGCGCCGATCTGCGCCAATCCAACCAGAAACGCTTGCCGGAACGTCAGCTTTTCCGGCGGCTTGTGGGCACGCGTGCGTTGCAGGCGATCACCGAACAACAGCAGCACACCATTGACCATCAATGCTAACGCGACGATCTTGAGATCATGGAACAGGGCTTCCAGCCGCTTCTCCAGCAGCAGCCCGATGACGCACGCAGGAATGGTGCCGATGATCAGCGACCACATCATGTGGCCGTCGTCGTTGGGGCGCCCGGTCAACGATCCGAAAAAACCACGCGTCAAGGCGACCCAGCGATGGCGGAAGTATCCGAGCAGCGCGAGCGCCGTGCCCAGGTGCAGGGCAACGAGAAAGGGGATGAGTTGCGGCGCATGCTTGTCGATATGCATTCCGAACAGCGCGGGCACCAGCAGGGTGTGGCCAAGGCTGCTTACGGGAAAGAGTTCCGTGACACCTTGCAACACGCTCAGGAAGATCAGAAACCACAAGCTCACGCATCGTTCCTTTTAAAGTCGGTAGGCCATTATGTCAGCCTGAGCGACTTGCGTGACAAGAGCCGGCTGGCCATCATCATTCGATTCAGGATGGAGATCGCGCATGGGGAAGATGTTGGTTGCGGCTGGAGATGAGCTTGGAATGAGGGGCGCCGGGCCGCGCAATCCAGGCATCGATCTGCTGCGCGGCGTGTCGATTCTGTTGGTCGTGTTGCACCACATCGGTTTACGGATTCCGCTAAAGCGTGGCGTTCTGGCGGGATATTTACCCGAATGGTTGCTCGGCGCCGTCAACTACAACGGTTACGAATCGGTCTTCGTGTTTTTCGTCATCTCAGGGTTCTTGATCGCCGGCAATACCCTGCGTCGCTGGGGCAGCCTGGATCGTGTGGATGCACGGGCTTTTTATGCGCGTCGTTTCGCACGTATTGCGCCTTGCCTGATCGCGTTGTTGGCGGTGCTCGCCGCACTGCACCTGCTGGGTGTCCAGGACTTCGTGATTCAACGCGCAGGACAGACCTTGCCGCGCGCTTTGTTGGCTGCGCTTGGGTTGCATCTGAATTGGTACGAAGGTCATTTCGGCTATCTACCCGGCAATTGGGACGTGCTTTGGTCGTTGTCGATCGAGGAGACGTTTTATCTTGGGTTTCCTGTGGTCTGCCTGCTCATACGCCGCACGTGGGTCTTGGTGCTGATGCTGATCCTGCTCGCGCTTTCTTTGCCGTGGACGCATGCTGCGTTGGTCCATAACGAAATATGGCAGGAGAAGGCCTATCTGCCTGGCATGGCAGCGATTGCGACTGGAGTGCTTGGAGCGTTGATTGCGCGACGCTGGCAACCCCGTGAGCGCTGGGCCATACGAGCGTGGATCGAAGTGGGTTGTGTTGGGCTAGCCGCCATTTTTCTGATTGAGCAGTGGCTCTGGCCTGCGATACACGACGGGTGTTTGCTGCTGCTCACGGTGTCGGTGATGTGTCTGCTCATCGGGCTGCAATGGCGGCAGGCCGACGGCGCATGGCATGCGTGGCGCGGCATGGAATGGCTGCGCTCGTTCGGTAGGTTGAGTTACGAGATCTACCTGAGCCACATGTTCGTGGTGGTTGCCGTGGTCCGTCTGTTCCGGATGTATGGTGCCGACATGAAGTGGGGCGTGCTCTGGTATGTGCCAGCTGTGCCACTCTGCTGGCTGCTCGGCAACGTGGTGTCCCGTTGGATTTCCATGCCTTGTGAGCGCTGGTTGCGCGCGCGGCTATTGGCGTCTGCCTCCAAGCCTTCGCGCGAGATTGTAACGGCGTCTTCCAGCGAAACGGTCTGAGACTACCCGTGCACGCGACCGGGGTCGCGTGCACGTGATGTGTCAATGCGACTTGATCTTGAACTGCTGGGTGAGAAGATCGAGCTTCGTCTTCATGTCTTCAGGTTTATGCGTGCCCTGCGTTCCATAGAAGGCGGTGTACAGCTCGGTAGGCGCATCAGCTGCCGGTGTGTCGATAACACGGGCGATATCCATCTCGTCGCCATCGTTGTACGCCACGCCATCGAACGGATGTTGCTTGTGCAGTAGTTTGCCCCAGCCTTCCTTGAAGTTGTCGTTGAGGTCTGAACTCGGCGCGACATGTCGCTTGATGCTGATGCGATCCGGATCGGTGACGTTCAAGCGAATCTGTATGAGGCCCGCTTCCAGCGCGAACTTGCCGTGATTGTCGTAATAGCCGAAACCCACCGCGAGCATATTGTCGGGTGCCACGGTCTGCAGCGTCGAGGGATAGCTGAAGGCAACGTTGTTCGCGTCGTAGCTGAGGCGCTTGCCGTAGTCGACGTCGATGCGCGTGTCTTTCAATGCGTCCGGCTGCAGCGAGCGATCGGCAAGGAACTCCTTCCACTGCGCGAGCGTGCCGCCGTAATCGACGTTGAAGAAATCGGTCAGCGCCTTCATGTCGATGATGCTGTCGTGCGTGATCATCGCGGGATTGACGCGCATCATGATCGCGTAGCCATCCGGCACCGGCAGCGCGAAGACGACCACTTCCGCATTGATGTGCGGTTGCGGCCACACATACACCTTCCAGTGACGCTGCCAACTGTCGGTGTACGTCGAATCGGTGGTGGGTTTGCCCATGGAAGTGATCTTGATCTTTTCCGGACCGACCTGCCGATACCAGTAGCCGGTCTTAAGGACCAGATCCATCATCTGCTTGGGATCGTGATAGAACGCGGATGCCTTCATATCGTCGGGCCGCCGCAGATGCATCAGGAAATTGTGGCCGACATAGCCACTGGCGACATAGCCGTTGCCGGTGAGTGGAACGCGGTTGAGCTCTCGTCCGCCGTATTCCCATTGACCGCTGCGGTTGTGCCCGATGAGCTCGGGGAAAAAGCTCAACTGCGGCGTATCGTGCAAGATCTCGTTGGAGCCAGCACCATGCGGGAACAGATCGCCGCTCTGCTGTTGCAACAACGCTTGCAGCTGCTGTTCGTTATAGGTGTTCTGCAGCTTCAGGTAAGTGCTGCTGAAGTCGGCGTAACTCTCCGGCAGCGGAAACTGGGACTTGAAGGTGCCGTTCTGATCGTAATCCAGCACGTCCAGCTGATAAGACATGCGCTTGTCCATGACCGCTAGATTGTCCGGCGCCTTCAGCACCTCGCCGATCGGCAGCGCGTAGTTGAGATTTTCGTTGGCCGATTTCATCAACACGACGCCGATCACCTTGCCCTCCTGATCCAACAGCGGCCCACCGCTGTTGCCCGGCGAGGCGGCAGCGGAAAAGCGCATCCATTTCCAGCGGCCGTTTTCTTCCTCCGGAGTGTCGGAGGTGTACAGGCCATCACGAATCACGACGCCCGTGCCGAGTGCATTGCCGACCGCGTAGACCACGCTGTTCAACGCGGGCTTGGTGTTGGTTTCGAGCGCGCCGCCGCCGGGTTGTTCCTTCAGCGAGAACATCACGAAGTCCTGCTGCAGCGAAAACTTCTCGATCTTGTCGAGGGCATACACATGACCGCTGGCGTCGCGCAGCGCAGGCGGGCCAGTGAGATCGCCGATGGCGACCATCAGCACATGGCCGGCGGTGACATAGCGATTGTTGCCTAGCGCGAAGGCGGTGCCAACGGAGAAGTATTTGTCTGTGCGTTCCTGGTAGGGCAGCAAATCCAGCGGCAGCGGCTTTTCATACGTGAGCGGATCGTCGACCGCCTTGGGAATGACTACTTCGAACGTCGCCGCGTTGATCTTCGATACCAGTTCGGGATCGGGACTGGCAGCGTGCGCGCCGCCAATCATGCCTAGGGCAATGATCACCCCACAAAGCGTCAGCGACCACGGATGAAAAAGTTTGGCCATTCTTGCGGCCACGTTTCGAGCCCACCTATTCAATGCCTGCATACGTTCCCTTCGTATGATCGCCCGACCGGCACAAAGCCGATTCACCATGGCGGATACTGACATAGCCCCATGATCCGGGGGAGGGCCGAAAGGTCTGGTGCTTCAGCGATATCGGTTGATGGTGTCGCGTAATTCCAAGGTGGCCGCGCGGGCAGCTTGCGCAAAATCTTCGCCGTTGCCGGCGTAAAGAATTGCGCGGGATGAACTGATCATCAGACCGGTGCCCGCCGGCGTGCGACCGTTGCGGACCACCGCCTCCACGTCGCCACCCTGCGCACCGATGCCGGGCACCAGTAAAGGCACATCGCCCACCAGCGCGCGCACCTCGGCCAATTGTTCCGGCCAGGTGGCACCGGTGACGAGCGCGCAATTACCGTGCGTATTCCAGTCGCGCGCGATCATTTGCGCCACATGCTGATACAGCGGTTTGCCGCCCACATCGAGATCCTGCAGGTCGGCCGCACCGGGGTTGGAGGTGTGGCAGAGCAGGATCACGCCCTTGTCGGCGCGATCCAGAAACGCTTGTACGGAGTCGCGGCCGAGGTAGGGATTGAGTGTTACCGCGTCGGCGCCGTAGCGGTCGAACGCTTCGGTGACGTAGTGCTGCGCGGTGCTGCCGATATCGCCGCGCTTGGCATCGAGGATGACCGGAACACCTGGATGTTTGGCATGGACGTGCGCAATCAACCGTTCCAGTGCGTCTTCGGCGCGCAGTGCCGCGAAATGGGCGATCTGCGGTTTATAGGTGCAGACGAGATCCGCCGTAGCATCGACGATGGCGCAGCAGAATTCGAAGACGGCATCCGGCCGTCCTTTCAGATGTGCCGGAAACTTCGCGGGCTCTGGATCGAGGCCGACGCAGACCAGTGAGTTGTTGCGGGTCCATGCGTGTTGCAGTGCTTGCATGAAGTGCATCGAGCTCTCCCTTTGCCGCCATCTACTCCCTCTCCCCTCCGGGGAGAGGGTTGGGGTGAGGGGACAGTCTTGCGGTGTCGTTAGATCAGAGCGTGGTTCTATTTGGAGGTTCGGGCAAGCCTTGGCCCCTCACCTCAATCCTCTCCCCCGGAGGGGAGGGGAGGCAAACGCAAAAAGCCATGCTTAAGCCAGCTTCTTGTACTTCACGCGATGCGGCTTCGAAGCTTCCTCGCCCAGGCGACGCTTCTTGTCGGCTTCGTATTCGTTGTAGTTGCCGGGGAAGAATTCCACGTGCGAGTCGCCCTCGAACGCCAGGATGTGCGTGGCGATACGATCGAGGAACCAGCGGTCATGCGAGATCACCATCGCGCAGCCGGGGAATTCCAGCAGCGCGTCTTCCAGCGCACGCAGGGTTTCCACGTCGAGGTCGTTGGACGGCTCGTCGAGCAGCAACACGTTGCCACCCTGTAGCAGCGTCTTGGCCATGTGCAAGCGACCGCGCTCACCACCGGAGAGACTGCCGACGATCTTCTGCTGGTCCACGCCCTTGAAGTTGAAGCGGCCGATGTAAGCGCGCGACTGGATTTCGAAGTTGCCGATGGTGAGGATGTCTGCACCGCCCGACACTTCCTGCCACACGTTCTTCTTCGCATCGAGCGCGCCGCGCGACTGGTCAACGTAAGCGAGCTTGACAGTGTGACCCAACTTCACTTCGCCCGAATCAGGTGTTTCGACACCGGTGATCAGCTTCATCAGGGTGGACTTACCCGCGCCGTTCGGACCCATCACACCGACAATGGCGCCCGGGGGTACCTTGAATGACAGATCGTCGATCAGCAGGCGATCGCCGAAGGACTTGCTGACGTTCTTGAACTCGATCACTTCCTGTCCCAGGCGCTCGCCCGGCGGAATGAAGACCTCGTTGGTTTCGTTGCGGCGCTGGTATTCGACCGAGTTCAGTTCTTCGAAGCGGTTCAAGCGTGCCTTGCCCTTGGACTGACGCCCCTTGGCGGCCGAACGCACCCACTCCAGTTCCTTTTCGATGGCTTTCTGGCGCGACTTTTCCTGCTGAGCTTCCTGCTTCAGGCGGGCGTCTTTCTGCTCCAGCCACTCGGTGTAATTACCCTTCCACGGAATGCCGCGGCCGCGGTCGAGTTCGAGAATCCATTCGGCGGCGTTGTCCAGGAAGTAGCGATCGTGGGTGACCGCCACCACGGTGCCGGGATAGTCCTGCAGGAAGTGCTCCAGCCATTCCACCGACTCGGCGTCCAAGTGGTTGGTGGGCTCGTCCAGCAGCAGCATGTCCGGCTTGGATAGCAGCAGGCGGCAGAGCGCCACACGGCGCTTTTCACCGCCAGATAGAGGGCCGACCTTCACGTCCCACGGCGGCAGGCGAAGCGCGTCGGCGGCCACTTCGAGCTGGCGCTCCAGGGCGTGAGCATCGTTCACCGCGAGGATGCTTTCCAGCTGTTCCTGTTCTTTCGCCAGCTTGTCGAAGTCGGCGCCTTCCTCAGCGTAGGCGGCATAGACCTCTTCCAGACGCTTTTGCGCGTCGAGGACGACGGATACACCTTCCTCCACCACCTCGCGCACGGTTTTGTCCGGATCCAGCTGTGGTTCCTGCGCCAGGTAACCGACCTTGATGCCCGGCTGCGGGCGGGCTTCACCCTGAAAATCGGTATCCACGCCGGCCATGATACGCAGCACCGTGGACTTGCCCGAGCCGTTGACACCCAGCAGGCCGATCTTGGCGCCGGGGAAGAAGCTCAGCGAGATGTCCTTGATGATCTGGCGTTTCGGGGGGACGATCTTGCTAACCCCGTTCATGGTGTAGATGTATTGCGAGCTCATGGAGTCTCCGTGGGCGTGCGCGCGGCCGGCCCGGATGGATGGGCAACACGCGGGGCGTGGGTATCAAGCCGGGCATTATAGCGGCTCAACTGCAAATCCCGGTTACGGCGATGGCACCCAGGCATTTGCCTGCCGGCAGGGTGCAACCGGACAGCCATGGTGGCGCCACTTCCTATGAGGGTTTGGTCATTTCCGGGTGTCAGACTTCCTAGTCAATGACGGGCGAAGGTGACCGATGGAAGACGCCAGCGGACTCGAATACCCGAGCGGTTTGCTGGTAAGAGTCCGGCAACTGGACGAACGCATAGGCGTGTGGGCGCACTCGCGCGGCCGCCATGCAGTCGCCTTGCACGAGCTGGTGTGCTTTGGCGTCAAGCAGGCGTCAGCTTGCCTGTTCGGCGGCTGTATGGTCGGTTTGCTGGGTTTGACCTGGGCTTTTTATCCGCACGGCACCGTGCTGCCACGTTACGACTTCCTGACATTGGCGGCAGTGGCGATCCAGTGCGTACTGATTGCCACCCGCCTGGAAAGCCGCGATGAGGCGAAGGTCATCCTGATGTTCCACGCGGCCGGTACGGCGATGGAAGTGTTCAAGACCGCGGCGGGCTCATGGATCTATCCCGAACCATCGCTATTGCATATCGGCGGCGTACCGTTGTTCAGCGGCTTCATGTACGCATCGGTCGGCAGCTATATCGCCCGTGCTTGGCGGCTGTTCGATTTTCGCTTTACGCGGCATCCGCCTTTTATGGCGACGGTGTGGCTATCCATAGCGATCTACGTGAATTTCTTTAGCCATCATTTCCTGCCCGATGTGCGTCCGCTGCTGTTCGTCGCCGTGCTCGCGTTGTTCGGGCGAACCTGGGTTTATTTCCGTATTCGCGACGTGCATCGGCGCATGCCGTTGCTGCTGGGTTTTGTGCTGGTGGCGCTGTTTATTTGGTTCGCCGAGAACGTGGGCACATTCACTTCGGTGTGGCGATATCCGGCGCAGCGTCATGCGTGGAGCATGGTCCCGCTGTCGAAACTCGGCGCGTGGTTGTTGTTGATGATCATCAGCTACGTGATGGTGAGCGCGGTGGCGGCGCGGCGACCGGCGTCGGATGGGAGGGAGGGAGAAGATCCACGCAATTGATGCTTTTCTCGATCCGGCAGCGCCCTGTCTTTGCCCAGGAAAACAAGAGGCTTACGCCGAAGGCTTGTTCTTGCGCGGTGAAGGACGATACGCCTCCATCAGCGCGGCGAACGTGCGCGAATGCAGCGATGCGGCATCGAAGCCTGTCGGCAACAGGCCGGCGATCTCCAGCATCATCGCACCGTGTAGCGAGGCCCATATCTGATGGCCGAGGATGGGCGCATCCGCCTCGATGATGCCTTCGTCGATCATCACTTGCGTATCGGCGGCCATTGTCCGCCACATGCGCGCGTGCGCTTGGCGGTAAGCAGGATCGTTGAGATTGGTTTCGGGGTACTCGAACATCAGGCGATACGTGGCCGTGTCGCTGCGCGCGAAACCGATATAGGCATCGCGCACGTTGCGGCTGCGCGTGCGACCGTCGCCCGGCGTATCCAGCGCGTTTTCCAGCGCTTCGGAAAGACGCTGCATACCGCGCGCACGTATCGCGGTGATGATCTCGTCCTTGCTGCCGTAATAGCGATACGGCGTCATCGTTCCACAACCCAGTTCGATGGCCAGGCGGCGCATGGTGACGGCCGCCGGGCCTTCCTCGACGAACAATCGGGCCGCCGCCTGGCAGATGCGGGCGCGGAATGCCTCGGTTTCGGTTTCGCTGAGCGCTTTGGGCACGAGGATCTTTAATCGGTCGTCGGAACTGTGAGCGTCTTGCGGAAAAAAGACAGCGCGTCCGCATTGAGCTGCGCATGCACCTTGATCCGATCGACGCCAGCCGGGTCGGTGCAGATAACCGGATTGTCTTTGCTCAGATCAGCCGTGCACGGATCGATAAAGACCCAGTGATCCGCGTTGGGTACAACCTTGAAGCCAACCAGTGTCTTCATCCACGGCCGGATGTGTGCTGCATTTTCCGTGGGGATCAGGACGTGATCGTCCTGGCCATAGTAAAGAAACACCGGCCGATCGATTTTGTCGATGCCGGCCTGGTCGAAGATCAAGCTCAGCGGCGCCATCGCGAAGGCTGCTTTGACACGAGGATCGGCAGTGCTGCCCCAGCGCGGAAGATCGTTTTGTATCCTGGCCAGCCATTGATCCATCGTCAGTCCCTGGCTGGCGGCTTCTGCCTCGATCCGCTTCGCGTCGTGACAGACGACATCGTCGTGGGGATAGCGTTGGCAGTAATCGAGAAAGCGCTTGAATTGCGGAACGGCCCCTACGATCAGCAAGCTTGTGTAGCCGCCCGCGGAGAAACCGGCGACGCCGATGCGTGCGGGATCGATCAGGCTTTTCCACTGCGGATCGTCGAGCAGCATGCTGATCGTCGCTTTCACCTGAATCGGTCGTCCTACCAATACCGGCGAATAGCCGACACCACTGGTGTCGTGGAAATTGTCCTTGGGGTGTTCGAGCGTGGCGACGACGAAACCATGGCTTGCCAGATAGGTCGCCAGTTCGTTGTGGCCGAGGTCGGAGCCGCCGTTGCCGTGTGAAATCACCACCAACGGCTTCGCGCCTGCGATAGGCGGAGCGTCGAGCGAGGCGTCGACGTCGTACGGGCCGACCTTGGTAACGCCTTTGGCGTGTGCTGACGGGTAAAACACGTAACCCGGCATCGTGCCGTTGTTGACCGGATCATGGATGGCGATCCGATGGAAACCAACACCCGTGGTGGCCTGGGCAAAGAGCAGGGCGGGTGCGAGAAGAAACGTCAGGGCAAGCCAGCGCAACGCGTGGGTGGCTCGGGAGCGAACGGAGGTCATGCGTGTACTCTCCTTCGGTATTGGTTATGTACGGTGTACGGTACGATGTACGCAACTGGCCAGGCAAGTCCCTGCCGGTGGCCGCAAACACCCCCGACCATTACACTTTCAAGTCTCAACCCCGCTTGCTACCCACCACTTCATTCCCACGAGGCACGAATGTTCCCGAAGACCGACACGATCGCCGGCTATGACGATGAACTGGCCAAGGCCATCGCCCATGAAGCCCAGCGCCAGGAAGACCACGTCGAACTGATCGCTTCGGAGAACTACGCCAGCCCTCGGGTGCTGGAAGCCCAAGGTTCGGTACTCACCAACAAATACGCGGAAGGTTATCCGGGCAAGCGCTACTACGGCGGTTGCGAATATGTGGACGTGGCCGAGCGCCTGGCCATCGAACGCCTCAAGCAGCTGTTCGGCGCCACCTACGCCAACGTGCAGCCGCACTCCGGCTCGCAGGCCAACCAGGCGGTGTACTTCGCGCTGCTCAACCCGGGCGACACCATTCTCGGCATGAGCCTGGCGCACGGCGGCCATCTCACCCACGGCGCCAAGGTCAACATCTCCGGCAAGCTCTATAACGCCGTGCAGTACGGCGTGAACGAACAGGGCCTGGTCGATTACGACGAAGTGGAACGCCTCGCCGTCGAGCACAAGCCGAAGATGATCGTGGCCGGTTTCAGCGCCTATTCGCAGGTGATGGACTGGGCACGTTTCCGCGCCATCGCCGACAAGGTCGGTGCCTATCTCTTTGTCGATATGGCGCACGTGGCGGGTCTGATCGCCGCAGGTGTCTATCCCAGCCCGGTGCCGCACGCACACGTGGTCACATCCACCACGCACAAGACCTTGCGCGGACCGCGTGGCGGTTTCGTGATCGCCAAGGATGCCGGCGAAGAGATCGAGAAAAAGTTGCAGTCGATCGTGTTTCCCGGCATTCAGGGCGGTCCGCTGATGCACGTGATCGCTGCGAAAGCCGTTGCGTTCAAGGAAGCGCTGGAGCCGTCGTTCAAGGACTATCAGGCGCAGGTCGTAAAGAACGCCAAGGCGATGGCCAAGACGTTGATCGAGCGCGGCTACAAAGTGGTATCCGGTGGCACTGAAAACCACCTGATGCTGATCGATCTGATCGGTCGCGAAGTCACCGGCAAGGATGCGGAAGCGGCGCTGGGCAAGGCGCACATCACGGTCAACAAGAACGCCGTGCCGAACGATCCGCGCTCGCCGTTCGTCACATCGGGTCTGCGCGTCGGAACGCCTGCCGTCACCACGCGCGGTTACAAGGAATCGGACGTGGTCGAGCTCACCCAATGGATCTGTGATGTGCTCGATGCGCCCACCGACGAGGGTGTGATTAAGTCGGTGCGTGACAAGGTCGCTGCACAGTGCCGTAAATTCCCGGTTTACGGCTGAACCCATGGCCACGCAAGCGCTGCGTATCGGGCTAATTGGTGATCGCGACGACGCTGTCGTCGCCCACCGCGCGATCCCGCTGGCGCTTGCGATGGCTGCCGATGCGACGTCGATTACGGCCGAGGTGCACTGGATCGCTACCGAGACGATTGGCGATGGCAAGTTGCTGGATGGCTTTGAAGCCATTTGGTGCGTACCGGCCAGCCCTTATCGAAGCATGGATGGTGCGTTGACCGCCATTCGCCATGCGCGCGAAGCGCGCAAGCCTTTCCTCGGTACGTGCGGCGGTTTTCAGCATGCTGTCGTCGAATACGCCCGTCACGTGCTGGGCTGGATGGATGCCGAGCATGCCGAAACTGCGCCGGATGCAGCGCGTCCCGTCATCGTGCCGCTCAGTTGCGGATTGGTCGAAGTGCGCGATGCAGTGCGCCTGCTACCGGGTTCGCGTATCTCGGCTGCATACGGCACCCAGGTGATCGAAGAGGGTTATCACTGCCGTTACGGGCTGGGCAGCGGATTCCGCGAGGCGATTGCCGCCCAACCCTTGCGCATCACGGCCGTGGACGATCAGGATGATGTCCGTGCGCTGGAGCTGGAGGGCCATCCGTTTTTCGTCGCCACCTTGTTCCAGCACGAACGCGCCGCGTTGAGCGGCGTCTGTCCGCCGCTTGCGAGAGCATTTTTACAGGCAGCGAGCGATCTGCGCGTTGAGAAGGCCGCCTGATCCATGCACTGTCCCTTCTGCCAGCATGAAGACACCCGCGTGATCGATTCACGCCTCGCTGAAGACGGTGCTACCGTGCGCCGTCGTCGCGAGTGTCCGCAATGCGGCGAGCGCTTCAATACGTTCGAGACGGCCGAGTTGAAGCTGCCGGCGATCGTGAAGAGCGGTGAACGGCGCGAAAGTTTCGACGAACGCAAGCTGCGCATCAGCTTCGAGCGCGCATTGCAAAAACGCCCCGTGGCAAGCCATGCCGTGGATGCAGCGGTGCGTGCGGTGATCGACGATTTGCGCAAGAGCGGCGAACGCGAAGTGACATCGCGTCATGTCGGCGAACTGGTCATGCGCGAGTTGAAGAAACTCGACCAGGTCGCTTATGTGCGCTTCGCCTCGGTCTATCGCAAGTTCGAGGACGTGCACGCATTCCGCGAAGAGATCGAGAAGCTGGAGCGCGATTTGCCCGGCTTGGAAAACCTGCAGCTTTCATTGCTAGGCGAAGCTGCGGCCGCCGCAAAGCGCGGCCGCAAAAACTGAGCGAAAAGTATCGCCGCTGACGGCGACTAATTCAGGCTTTCCAGCCACGCCTCGTCCGAACCTTCTTCTACACCCTCGAACAGGAACGTCGACAGATAGCGTTCGCCGGTGTCGGGCAGCATCGCAAGAATCACGCTACCTTGTTCCGCCGTTTCCGCAAACTTGAGCGCAGCAGCCACCGTCGCGCCGGCGGATATTCCGACGAAAATACCTTCCTCCTGCGCTAGACGGCGCGCGGTGTCGCGGGCAAGCACATCGTCGACGGGCAAATCCACGTCGAAGATTTTGCGATTGAGTACGTCAGGGACAAAATCCGGCGTCCAGCCTTGGATCTTGTGCGGCTGCCACGGCTGATCCTTGAGCAGCGGCGCACCGGCCGGTTCGGAGGTGACGATTTTCACACCGGGCCGGGCAAGCTTGAGCATCTCACCTACGCCAGTCAGCGTGCCGCCGGTGCCCCAGCCGGTGACGAAAGCATCCAGTCGGCGGCCGGCGAAGTCGCGCAGGATTTCCGCTGCAGTCGTGCTGCGGTGATAGGCCGGGTTCGCGGGATTCTGGAACTGCCGGGGCAGGAACCAACCGTACTTCTCCGCCAGCGCTTCGGCGCGTCTGACCATGCCGCTGCCGCGTTCGGCGCCGGGCGTCAGGATGACCTTGGCGCCGTATGCGCGCATCAGCTTGCGTCGTTCGACCGAGAATGTTTCGCTCATGGTGGCCACAAAGCGGTAGCCGCGTGCTGCGCAAACCATCGCCAAGGCGACACCGGTATTACCGGAAGTGGCCTCGACCACCGTATCGCCGGGTTTGAGCAGGCCTTTCTGCTCCGCGTCGAGGATCACGGCGATGGCAAGACGATCTTTTACCGAGCCGCCGGGATTGAACGATTCGACTTTCGTATACAGCGTGATATGAGCCGGCGCGACGCGATGCAGGCGGACAATAGGTGTGCTGCCGATCGTGTCTAGAATGCTGTCGTGGATCATGGGCGTTTCCTTGTCGGAGGCTGCAAGCGTCCAAGCGTACTCCCGCTGTCCGTGACGCGACAAACGGTGCGTAATCGCGCACACTTCATGCCCATGAATCGACGTCCAGACGCTTTCTCTGCCATCGACCACGGACACATGGCACAGGCTCTGCGCCTGGCCGAGCGGGGCCTTTACACCACGCAACCGAATCCGCGTGTCGGCTGCGTGATCGCCAACGGCGAACAAGTGGTGGGCCAGGGCTGGCATCAGCGTGCCGGTGAGCCGCATGCCGAAGTGTTTGCACTGCGCGAAGCGGGCGAACGCGCGCGCGGTGCCACCGCCTATGTCACCTTGGAGCCGTGCGCGCATTGGGGTCGCACGCCACCCTGTGCGGATGCGTTGATCGCTGCGGGTGTCGCGCGCGTAGTGATCGCCGCCGAAGATCCGTTTCCGCAGGTCGATGGCCACGGCATCGCCAAATTGCGTGAGGCTGGCATCGACGTGCAGACAGGGCTGATGCGTGATGCCGCCCGCGAGATCAATATCGGTTTCTTCAGTCGCATCGAACGCGGACGTCCATGGGTGCGCGTGAAACTCGCCATGAGTCTGGACGGCCGCACCGCGCTCGCCAACGGCGAATCGAAGTGGATTACCGGTGAGGCGGCGCGTGCCGATGTGCAACGGTGGCGCGCGCGCAGTTCGGCGATCCTCAGCGGCAGCGGCACGGTGCTGGCGGACAATCCGCACCTTACTGTGCGACTGGACGAGCGCGACGAAGCGCATGCATTCGTGCCGCCATGGCGAGTGATACTCGACCGCCATCTGCGCACCCCGGCGGGAAGCCACGTGCTCGTTGACGGACTGGCCCCGACACTGCTGCTGCACGCTGCGTCCGTTAGCGCGAATGACCGTCGCTTCGAGAGGGTTGAGTGCGCCACCATCGCCGAGCGCGATGAGGCGTTGGACCTCGCTGCCGTTCTGGAGATGCTGGCCGCACGCGATTGCAACGAAGTGCACGTCGAAGCCGGGCCTACCCTGTGCGGCGCGCTGCTTGCCCAAGGGCTGGTCGACGAAGTGCTGCTCTATGTCGCCCCGGTATTCCTGGGCGACAGCGCCCGGCCCCTGCTGCATTTGCCCGTGTTGACCGATATGGCGGGCCGCTGGCGCATGCAAGCCATCGACCAGCGCCAGCTGGGCGAGGATCTGCGCATCCGCCTGCGTCCGCGCACGTGAACGCTGAATCCGGCACCCGGCGCCGATGGCTCGGGCGAGGGGTGCTAAACTGGCGCGGTCGGCCTGGCCGGCATAAACAGACATAACGTCTTCAGGGCGGGGTGACATTCCCCACCGGCGGTAGGTGTCGCAAGACACGAGCCCGCGAGCGCTTCCGGTTCCCTCGGAAGGTCAGCAGATCCGGTCAGATGCCGGAGCCGACGGTTCACGCTGCAGTGGTTCGCAGCGCACAGTCCGGATGAAAGAAGACGGCAGGGCGCACCGCGCAAGCGGATGCGTCGGCCTCATGCCTTGGGGCGTTCCCACATGGGTTTGGCGTGGAGAACGTTTCATGATTACGCGTCGTTTCAAGCTTGTTGCCACCTCCGCGACGGAGGTGCGCTGATGTTTACCGGCATTATTCAAAGCGTAGGCCGCATCGTGCGGCTGGAATCGCGCGGTGGCGACGTGCGGCTGCATGTCGATACCGCCGATCTCGATCTTTCCGATGTGCAGCTTGGCGACAGCATTGCCGTATCCGGCGTATGCCTGACCGCCGTGTCGCTGGATGCCCGCGGATTCGGTGCCGACGTTTCCAACGAAACGCTGTCGCTCACCACGCTGGGCAAGCATAAAGCCGGTGATCCGGTGAATCTGGAGAAAGCCCTGCGCCTGGCCGACCGCCTGGGCGGTCATCTGGTGTCCGGGCATGTCGATGGGGTGGGCAAAGTCGTTTCCATTACGTCGGATGGCCGTTCGCAGCGCTGGACCTTCGAAGTACCGGCGCAGCTTGCGCGCTACATCGCTTCGAAAGGCTCGATCTGCATCGACGGCACCAGCCTTACCGTCAACGAGGTTGCCGGGAATCGCTTCGGTGTGAACCTTATCCCCCACACAGTGGCACACACAGCATTCCATGCGCGCCGTGGCGGTGATGCGGTGAACATCGAAGTGGACGTGGTGGCACGCTATATCGAGCGGCTGATCGGTAGCGGCGAAGCGCCGCGGATCGACGAGGCGTTTCTCAAGCAGCACGGCTTCGCGTGATTTTCAACTCGCTTCCTCCGCGTAGGCGGTGAGCATCAAAGGAACAAGACATGGCTTTCAATACCATCCCCGAAATCCTCGAAGACATCCGCGCCGGCCGCATGGTCGTCATTCTCGACGACGAAGACCGCGAAAACGAAGGCGACCTGATCATCGCCGCGTCGATGGTGCGGCCCGAGGACATCAACTTCATGGTGCGCGAAGCGCGTGGCCTGGTGTGCCTGACGTTGACCGAGCAACGCACGCGCCAGCTTGGCCTGCGCCCGATGGTGAGCGACAACACCTCGCCTTATCACACCAACTTCACCGTCTCGATCGAGGCGGCCGAAGGCGTCACCACCGGCATCTCCGCGCACGATCGTGCACGCACCATCCAGGTGGCCGTGAAGGCGGATGCCAAACCGCAAGATCTCTCGCAGCCTGGCCACATCTTTCCGCTCACTGCGCAGCCAGGTGGCGTGTTGACGCGCGCCGGACACACCGAAGCAGGTTGCGATCTCGCTGCACTGGCGGGATTGGAGCCGGCAGCCGTATTGATTGAAGTGCTGCACGAAGACGGCTCCATGGCACGCCGCCCGGAGCTGGAAATCTTTGCCAAGAAACACGGCTTGAAGATCGGCTCGATCGCCGACTTGATCCGCTATCGCCTGGAAACCGAGAAGACGATACAGCGCGTGCACGAGGAACAGGTGCAGACCGAGTTTGGACCGTTCCGCCTGGTGGCCTACCGCGACGCCATTCGACATGGCCTGCATTTCGCACTCGTGCGCGGTGCGGTGGACGATGGCGCGCCGGTGCTTTCGCGCGTACATGTGCGCAACACCTTGTCGGACGTGCTGCATCTGCAACGCGACGATCTTGGCATGACGGTAACGGCAGCTCTGCGTCGCATTGCGGACGAAAACCGCGGCGTGCTGCTGGTGCTCTCCGGCGAAGATACACCTGAGGCCCTGTTGCGCCGCCTCAATCGACAGCCTGCGACTCAAGCGCCCGAGGAGGTACAGCAGCAGGAATGGCGTCAGTTGGGGCTGGGCGCGCAGATCCTCACCGATCTCGGCGTACATCGCCTGCGCGTGTTGGGTACGCCGCGCAAGCTGGTGGGCCTGGCCGGATTTGGGCTGGAGGTTGTTGAGCACGCGGAGTAATGCGTCTCACGCGCTAAATGCCCTGTCCTGATTTTTGCCCCATTCTTCCCGCAATAAATGCCATCTTCGTGGCATGCTCTGCGCGATCGCCTTGCTCCGCCGATAACGAGGTCTTAGATGAAAGCCGTGGATCTGCTGTTCGCAAGCGTGCCGACACGCACCCTCTGTTTGACTGCACTTTCGCTGGCTTGCATGTCCAGTGCCAGCGCACAGTCCACGGCGAACCCCACGCCGGACCAGCGTGCGGATCAGCTCGTGCAACGCATGTCGTTGGAAGACATGCACCATATGGTGCAGACCTTCAACACGATGGTCCCGCAGCAACCGCCCGGCGGCATCGGTACCGCAGGTTATGTACCGGCGCTGCCCGCGCTTGGCATTCCGGCTTTGCAGGAGAACGATGCGGGCATCGGCGTTCACAACTATCCCGTCGGCAAAGACAAGAACGGGCAGCCCTTGCTGGTGCGCGGGAAGGCCGGCGATGCGACGGCGCTGCCGTCGCTGTTGGGGGTGGCCGCTACGTGGAACCCGCAGATCGCTTATGCCGGCGGCAGCATGATCGGCAGCGAGGCGTATGCGCAGGGCATCAACATGCTCCTTGCCGGTGGCATCAACCTGGCACGCGAGCCGCGCAACGGCCGTAACTTCGAGTACCTCGGCGAAGACCCCTTGCTGGCCGCACGCATCGATGGTGCCGAGATACGCGGCATCCAGTCCCGCCATGTGCTTTCCACGATCAAGCATTACGCCTTGAACGCGCAGGAAACCAATCGCCTCACCATGAGTTCGAACATCGGCGAACGCGCCATACGCGAATCGGACCTGCTTGCCTTCGAACTGGCGATCGAGGACGGTCATCCCGCTTCGGTGATGTGCGGCTATAACAAGGTCAACAACATCTACGATTGCTCCAATAGTCACTTGCTCAACGACATCCTCAAGCGCGATTGGAAGTATCCCGGCTGGGTGATGACCGACTGGGGTGCCGACCACGGCGTGAACGATGCGCTGGCCGGTGTCGATCAGGTGTCTGGCATCGATCTCGGGACGGGAAGCAGTCTAGGCAATACGGGCAGCAGCTTCGGCGCGCCGCTAACGCAAGCCATCACTAACGGCACCGTGCCGCGCAGTCGTCTGCAGGACATGGTGCATCGCATCCTGCGCTCGATGTATGCGGGCGGGTTGTTCGATCATCCGCCGGTCATCAAGCCGATCAATGCGAAAGCCGATGCGGCCGTATCGCGCAGCGCCGCGGAGCAGGCCATCGTGCTGCTGAAGAACGATCGCGCGCAATTGCCTTTGAATGCGAGCGTAAAGACGATCGCGATCATCGGCGGTCATGCGGATGCCGGCGTGCTTTCCGGTGGCGGTTCCGCACAGGTCTGGCCGATCGGTGGTCCGGCCATTCCGGCGGTGCAGCCGCCCGTTCAGAACGTGTGGCAATGGATGGTCTATGACCCGTCATCGCCGATGAAGGCGCTGCAAAAGCAGATGCCCGCGGCCACGCTGCGTTATGACGATGGCAGCGATCCGGCGAAGGCTGTCGCACTGGCCAAGTCATCCGATATCGCCATCGTTTTCGCTACTCAATGGATGTGCGAGGGCATCGATGCTCCCAACCTGTCCTTGCCGAACGGGCAGGACGCATTGATCGATGCCGTGGCCGCCGCCAATCCGCATGCCATCGTCGTGCTGGAAAACGGCGGTCCGGTGAAGATGCCGTGGCTGTCAAAAGTGAGCGCCGTCGTGGAAGCGTGGTATCCCGGCTCGCGTGGTGGTGATGCGATTGCTGGCGTCTTGACCGGCAAGGTGAATCCGTCGGGCCATCTGCCGATCACCTTCCCCAAGGACGAACAGCAATTGCCACGCCCGCAGATGACGAATGCCAACGAAGTCGACTACAACGTCGAAGGCGCAGCGGTCGGCTACAAGTGGTACGACGAAAAGAAACTGGAGCCGCTGTTTCCGTTTGGCTTTGGGCTTTCGTACAGCCGCTTCGGCTATAGCGATCTGCACGTGAGCACGCAAGGCGACCATGTCACGGTGAGCTTCAAGGTCACTAACCTCGGTGACCGCGCCGGCATGGATACGCCGCAGATCTACGTCGGCATGCCGACCGATAGCGGCGAGGCGCCGCGTCGTCTGGCCGGATTCGACAAGGTCAGCTTGCAGCCGAAGGAAAGCCGCACGGTAAGCGTCACGATCGATCCGCGGTTGCTCGCTGTATTCGATGCAGACGCCGACCAGTGGCGTATTGCGGCAGGCAGCTATCCGATCGACGTCGGACACTCGTCGCGCGATCTCGTGTTGAACGGCCAGGCCGACGTTGCCGCGGCCCGTATCGCGCCATGAATGCATCGAGCAGCGGAGAAACACCGCCCATGCACGCCGATCATGCTTGCCGCGTTCGCTTGATCGCCCCTTCCGGTTATCCGCACGACCGCGATGCGATGACCCGCGGCGTGGCGCGTTTGCGCGGCGCGGGCTGCACCGTGGATGGATTGGATGTGCTCGATCGCACCGAGCTGCGTTATGCCGGCAGCGATGTTCAACGCGTCGCGGACATCAATGCGCTGGCGACGCTCGATACGCTGCCGGATATCGCGCTATCGATTCGCGGCGGCTACGGCGTCACGCGTCTGCTGGAACATGTGCAGTACGACGCATTGCGTGAACGCCTTGTGGGTGAATCGATCGCACTGGTCGGCCACAGCGATTTCACCGCCTTGCAGATGGCGTTGTATGCAAAGGTAGGACTGGTCACTTTCGGCGGCCCGATGCTTGGTCCGGATTTCGGCCCGGTCTCAATGAGCCCGCTGACCTGGCGTCATTTCTGGCGCACCGTGAGCGCACCGCAGGGCAAAGCCAGTTGGGATTGCGGCGACGCGGCGGAGTGCGACCTGGAGGGGCCGCTTTGGGGCGGTAACCTTGCCATGTTGTGCAGCTTGCTCGGCACGCCGTATTTCCCCCACATCGACGGCGGCATCCTGTTCGTGGAAGACGTGGGCGAACCGCCATTCCGCATCGAACGCCTGCTCTATCAGCTGCATTTGTCCGGTGTATTGGGGCGGCAGCGCGCCTTGATCCTGGCTGACTTCACCCAATGCCGGCCCACCGCCTACGACAACGGCTACGACCTGGCCGATGGCTTCGCCCAGGTGCGGCGCATCGCCGGTATTCCGGTACTTTCCGGCATGCCCTTTGGCCATGCTGCGGACAAATTCACCCTGCCGTTCGGCGCGCCGGCCCGTCTGCGGGTGATGGGGCAGCGGGCAAGCCTGGATTTCCGTGGCTACCCGCACCTGCGGCAGCCCCACGAGCCATCCATGACCTGATTTCGGCAGCTTTCCCCCCAAACCCGTAAAATACTGGGCTCGCACGGGCCCAACCCGTTCAAAGGAATCCACGCATCATGAAGACCATCGAAGGCGATTTCGCCACGCCCAAGGGCCGTTTTGCCATCGTCGCCGGCCGTTTCAATGGCTTTGTCGTCGAACCGCTGGTGGCCGGGGCGCGCGATGCGCTGGTGCGCCACGGTGTAAAGGACGATTCCATCGACCTGATTCGCGTGCCCGGTGCGTGGGAAATCCCGCAGGCCGCACACAAGTTGGCGCACTCCGGCAAGTACGCAGCGGTGATCGGACTGGGCGCGGTGATTCGCGGCGCCACGCCGCACTTCGATTACGTCGCCGGCGAATGTGCCAAGGGTCTGGCGCAGGCATCGTTTGGTTCCTGCGTACCGGTGGCCTTTGGCGTACTCACCACCGACACCATCGAACAGGCCATCGAACGCTCCGGCACCAAGGCCGGCAACAAGGGCGCCGACGCTGCGATGGCCGCGCTGGAAATGGTCAATCTGTACGGAAAGCTGTAATGAGCCACCGTCCGGAAGGCATCGATCTTGCCGCACGCTCGCGCGCTCGCCGTCGCGCGCTGCAGGCGCTGTACGCGTGGCAGATGAGCGGTAGCTCGATGAACGCGGTGATCGACCAGTTTCGCCACGAGCAGGATATGGAAGTGGCCGACCTGGAGTACTTCGAAGATCTGCTGCGCGGTGTGGAAAAACACGTCGGCGCGCTCGACGATGCGCTCAAGCCTTACATCGATCGCGATGTTGCGCAGATCGACCCGATCGAACGCGCTGCTCTGCGCCTGGCCGCCTACGAATTGAAATACCGCCCGGATGTGCCGTATCGCGTGATCATCAACGAAGCGATCGAAGTGACCAAGCGTTTCGGTGCGGATCACGGACACAGCTACGTCAATGGTGTGCTGGACAAGCTTGCCGCGCAGCTCCGCGTGGTGGAGAAGCGAGGCACCGGAGCCGAATAGTGCGGGCGCATTGATGTGCGCCGCGGCGTGATTCAAGCTTGGCAGCACGCGCGACAACCTCCTCATCTTTCCGGCTTCCTATGGAATTCACGCTGATCGACCGCATCCGTGAGCGCACTGCGCAGGGGCGCGATGATGTGCGCTTGGGCATCGGCGACGACGCGGCGCTGCTCGCCGTGCCGGCCGGGCAGGAACTGGCCGTGTCGATCGACACGCTCGTCGAAGGTGTGCATTTCCCGATCGGCACTGCAGCGGCCGATATTGGCTGGAAATCCTTGGCAGTGA
The DNA here is from genome assembly GCF_030160075.1 of Dyella lipolytica. Taxonomy (GTDB): domain Bacteria; phylum Pseudomonadota; class Gammaproteobacteria; order Xanthomonadales; family Rhodanobacteraceae; genus Dyella_B; species Dyella_B lipolytica. The sequence goes on along the minus strand of NZ_BSNQ01000009.1, from coordinate 169,114 downwards.
ATCTCTCCGATCTCGCTGCGATGGGTGCCACACCCGCCTGGGCGCTGTTGGCGTTGACGCTGCCCAGTGCCGACCCCGCATTTATCGACGGCTTTGCAACCGGTTTTGCGCAACTAGCGCAGTCGTATCGACTCGCGCTGGTCGGCGGCGACACGACGCGCGGCGCGTTCACCGTCAGTGTCGCCGTGCATGGTTTTGTTCCGCCGGGTAAAGCGCTTACGCGTGCAGGTGCGCAAGCCGGCGATGCGATCCTGGTGACGGGAACGCTCGGCGATGCCGCTGCCGGTTTGCGGCTGGTGCAAAGTGGGAACAGCGGCATCGATCTCCGTTCGGCGTTGCTGCTCGAACGTCTAAATCGTCCCACGCCACGTGTCGCCGCCGGCCTGGCGTTGCGCGGACATGCAAGTGCGTGCATCGACGTTTCCGATGGTCTGCTCGCCGATCTCGGCCATCTGTGCGCGGCCAGCCATGTCGGGGCAGAGATCGAGGCGCCCCTGTTGCCACGTTCGTCGGCGCTGCTGGATCTTTTCGACGAAGCGGCCTCGCGCGATTTCGCGTTGAGCGGCGGCGACGATTACGAACTGTGTTTTACGCTGCCCGTTCAGCACGTTGCTGCCGTACAAGCAGACCTCGCGCGAATCGGCTGCGGTGCAACCAAAATCGGACGTGTCGTGGAAGGAAGCGGCGTGAGCGTGCGCGATGCGGATGGACGATGGTTGGAACCTGTTCATCGCGGCTGGGATCATTTCGGCGCATGAGCGAACGTAAAGTCCTCACTGATACGCAACGTCGCGCGTTGTTGGCTAGTCCGGCCGGATGGCTCGCCTGCGGCTTCGGCTCAGGCCTGGCGCCTGTGGCGCAAGGTACGTTCGGTTCGCTGGCGGCGATCCTGCCGTGGCTGTTGCTGCGTCAGTTGTCGTTGCCGTTCAATATGTTGGTCATTGTGATCGGCTTTGCCATCGGCGTATGGGCGTGCGATATCGCTGGTCGTGCGTTAGGTGTCGATGATCATCGCAGTCTGGTTTGGGATGAATTTGTCGGGCAGTGGATCGCGCTGCTGCCCGCACTGCTGGCGCCCTGGTGGGCGGTCATCGCAGGCTTCGCGTTGTTTCGTCTGTTCGATGTGTGGAAGCCGTGGCCGATCCGCTGGCTGGACCGGCATCTGAAAGGCGGCCTAGGCGTCATGGTGGACGATGTGGTGGCCGGCGTCTTCGCCGCCGTTGTCTTGCTGGTGTTGCTGCACGTGGTGCGAGCATAAGTTGAGGTTGCCCGGAGAACTCTGACGCAGCCGGAGCTTCGTGCTGAATGTCACGAATCATTAAAGAGGGTGAGTCATGGGCTTTGCGGCAAAGAGCAGGTTTTTCGCATTCATGCTGGTTCCGGTGCTCATCACCGGAGTCGCCGGTGCCGCCGGTAGCACACCATCTGCCAACGGCGCTGGCGGTTCTACTCCGCCCGCGGACGCTCGCAAGGATGATTCGAGCTATTTTTCGCAGCACTTCAGCACGGATGCGCTCGGCAGCGACATCAAAGATGCCGTTGTACGCGCGAATCTTGCAGCCGTATCGTTCAAGAAAATCGTCGTACACACACACGATCAACTCACTGCCACCGGTCAGACCAAACCCGGCAGCTATGATGTAGCGATTACGCTGGAAAATGCCGGCAGCGGCTTGGTGCGTCGCATGGAAACCGTACAGCATGACGGAACCATGACGGTCGCGCGTTTCGATCTTACCTATCGCGGTTATTTTTCCTTCCTTACTCAGAGCGTTCCGGCCAATGCGGGCGCACTCCCTCCCATCGTGGAAGCGCGCAAAGTCATCCGATTCGACACGAACACGGATGGCCACATGAATTTTACGTACCTGTATGGTTCGACCGGCAAGCCCACCTTTAGCGATCCCGGGCAAGTCGTCTGCGATAGCGGCAAAAGCTACAGCGCGTCGTCGCTCAATCAAGCTATCGAAGGTCAGGCGCACGAGCTGGACTGTCAGTTCGTTGACACAAACGGCATCGTCACCGACAAGATGAAGCTTGCTTACTTGGAAAAATACGGTGTGGCATTGATGCTTCACTTGCAGAACGCCGACAGTACGATCGATAGCAGCATCGTTGACTTCAACGTGGAGTAGTAGCATTCACGCTAGCCATCGGTGGCGTTGCCGATGGCGTCTGGTCAAGCGTCGTGACAGCTCAGGAGATTCCCATGCAATATCGTCGCCTCGGCCGCACCGGCCTGCAGTTATCCGCACTCTCTTTCGGCGCGTGGGTGACGTTCGGTCGCCAGGTCGGTCGCTCTGATGCGCGCGAATTGCTGGCGCTGGCCTGGGATCGCGGCGTCAACTTTTTCGATAACGCCGAGACTTACAACCACGGCGAAGCCGAGCGCCTGATGGGTGACGTGCTGGCCGATCTGCGGTTTCCACGCGATAGCTATTGCGTCTCGAGCAAGGTGTATTTCGGCGCGGCGGAGAAGCCGCGCCCCACGCAACGCGGTTTATCGCGCAAGCACGTGATCGAAGCCTGTCATCAGGCGCTTGAACGTTTGCGCGTAGGACATCTCGATCTTTATTTCTGCCATCGCCCCGATCCTGAAACACCGATCGAGGAAACGGTAGCTGCGATGGATACGCTGATCCGTCAAGGCAAAGTGCTGTATTGGGGCACCAGCGAATGGCCAGCTGCGGCCATTCACGAAGCGCATCGCGTTGCGCAGGCCATGCATATGTATGCGCCGGTGGCCGAACAACCGCAGTACAACCTGTTGCACCGCGAACGCGTAGAACAGGAATACGCGCCGTTGTACGCGAGCTACGGCATGGGCACCACGATCTGGTCGCCGCTCGCCTCGGGTTTGCTGAGCGGCAAGTACAACCAGGGAGTGCCGCAAGGATCACGCCTGACGCAACCCGGTTACGAGTGGCTGCGTGACATGGTGCTGGGTGAAGGCGGGGAGCGCGTGGAGAAGGTGAAGCTGTTGCCCGCCATCGCGACAGAGCTAGGGGCGACACCGGCGCAACTTGCCATCGCGTGGTGCCTGACCAATCCACATGTCTCCACGGTATTGCTGGGTGCCAGCCGGAAGGAGCAGTTGGAGCAGAACCTGGCGGCGCTGGAGCTGTTGCCGCGCTTCGATCTGGCGCTGAAGGACCGCATCGAACGCACGTTGGCGTAGGCCATTTTATGGTGGCTTGACTATTAAATGAGAATTATTATCATTTGATCGTCACCCCGACGACGGAGTCGCGCCATGTCCCTCCCCAGCACGCTAACTCTTTCCCGCCCCTCGCCGTTGCCGATGTTGCCGAGCGTGGACGAGGCCGCGACCGTGTCATCCGTGCGGCGTATCTCCAGTCAGCGATTGCTGGCTGGCGAGCGTGAGCTCGTGATTCAACATCAAGGTAGCGAGTACCACCTGCGGCTCACGCGCAACGGCAAGCTGATCCTCACCAAATAACGCGCATTGTCATCTGTCCCCAACCGCAAGAGAGTGGGGCTGAATCCATGTCGCGTTCGGGATAACCACCTGTCCGCAGCGCCTGTCCATCTGTCCGGCGGAGTGTCCGCGGACAACGGTCTGCGTTCGGATCGATCGCGTAATTTATTGATTCATAAATTATAATTCGCTGTTCGCGGGCTGGCACGCGGATTGCTGTGAGAGGGGTGGGGCCGCACTGTCCGCGGCCAAGGACCTCTCCATGATTCGCGACACCTCAGCCCAGGACCGCCTGATCCAGGTCAAGCCCAGCCGCAAGCGAAAACTGCTGTGGATCGGTGGTGGCTTGGCGGCCGTGGTCGTACTGGCCCTCATCCTGCCGGGCATCGCACGTTTGTTTTCGGCGGATGCCTCGGTCAGCGCGTCGCGACTGGCCTTCGCCACTGTGCAGCGCGGCTCCTTTGTGCGCGATATCGCCGCCGAAGGCCAGGTTGTCGCCGCAGTAAGTCCGACGCTGTACGCGACCTACGGCGGCGCGGTCACGATGAAAGTGCATGCCGGCGACACCGTGAAGAAGGGACAGGTGCTGGCGGTGATCGACAGCCCGGAGCTTCTCAACAAGCTCGCCCAGGAACAATCCAACGCCGATGCCATGCAGGTCGATTACCTGCGCGCACAGATCAACGCGCGCAAACAGACTTCGCAGATGCAAAAGGCGTACGACAACGCGAAGATCGACGAGCAGACGGCTGCACGCGATCTCGACCGCTATCAAAAGGCCTACAGCCAGGGCGGCGTATCGGAGATGGACGTGGACCGCGCCCACGATACGCTCGATAAAGCGAAGATCACCCTGGAGCACGCCGAGGACGATCGCGGTCTCGATAGCAACAGCGAGAGCTTCGATATCAAGGCGAAGAAGCTGGCGCACGATCGGCAGGTGCTGCTGGTGCAGGATCTGCAACGCCAGGTCGACAACCTCAATGTGCGCTCGCCCGTCGACGGCCAAGTCGGTCAGTTGTTCATCGCCGAGCGCGCCACGGTGGCGAAGGATGCGCAACTGCTCAGCGTGATCGATCTCTCCGCACTCGAAGTGGAAGTGAAAGTGCCGGAGAGCTTCGCACGCGACCTCGCTATCGGTATGAACGGCGAGATCAGCGGCAACGACCACAACTGGAAGGGCATCGTCAGTGCGATCTCGCCGGAAGTGGTGAACGGCGAAGTGGCCGCGCGCGTGCGCTTCGATGGCGAGACGCCCAAGCAGCTGCGTCAGAACCAGCGCTTGTCGGTACGCATTCTGCTCGACCATCGCGAGAACGTACTCACTGTGCAGCGCGGTTCATTCGTCGACGAATCCGGCGGCAGCTATGCCTACGTGGTGCGCGACGGTATCGCTACCAAGACGCCGATCCGCGCGGGTGAAAGCAGCATCGACAAGGTGGAGATCCTCGATGGTCTGAAAGAAGGCGACAGCATCGTGATTTCGGGCACCGACAACTTCAAAGGCGCGCAGCGCGTCGTAATCAGCCGCTGACGATTACTCCCTTCCCCGGATCGCGTCCGGGGGAGGGCTGGGGTGGGGTGAGCTAGCCGGCAAGCCCTTACCTCTCTCCCGGCCTTCCCTTGTGACGGGAAGGGGTCAAGACAAACTAACAAAGGACACAACCATGTTGAAGATGACTCACCTGTCCAAGGTCTACCGCACCGAAGTGGTGGAGACCTATGCGCTTCGCGATTTCAATATCGATGTGAAGGAAGGCGAGTTCGTTGCCGTGACGGGTCCGTCCGGTTCGGGCAAGACGACCTTCCTCACCATTGCAGGCTTGCTGGAAACCTTCACCGGCGGCGAATACCACCTCGACGGTATCGAAGTCAGTCAGCTCAACGACAACGCGCGCTCGAAGATCCGCAACGAGAAGATCGGTTTCATCTTCCAGGCCTTCAACCTGATTCCCGATCTCAACGTATTCGACAACGTCGAAGTACCGTTGCGTTATCGGGGCATGAAAGCGCCTGAACGCAAAGAGCGCATCATGGGTGCGTTGGAGCGTGTGGGTCTGGCGTCGCGCGCCAAGCACTATCCGGCCGAACTCTCCGGTGGTCAGCAACAGCGCGTCGCGATTGCTCGCGCATTGGCCGGCAGCCCGCGTCTGCTGCTCGCCGACGAACCGACCGGCAACCTGGATACGCAAATGGCGCGCGGCGTGTTGGAGCTGCTCGAAGAAATTCATCGCGAAGGCGCGACCATCGTGATGGTCACGCACGATCCGGAACTGGCCGCGCGTGCGCAGCGCAACGTGCACATCATCGACGGCCAAGTGGTGGATCTCGCCGAAGATCCGCGTTTCCACACGGCCTACACCGCTGCAGCCGGCCAAGTGCGCGGTTGATGTCACTGCGCCCTCTCCCTTTTGGGGAGAGGGCGAGGGCAGGGTCACCCTCGCCAGAAAACTCCATACAGAGATCGAGCGCCATACATGTTCGCCTATTACTTACAGCTCGGTGTACGCAGTCTCAAGCGCAACCCAGTGCTCACTGCGCTGATGGTGATGGCTATCGGTTTCGGTGTGGCCGCGTCGATGATCACCTACTCGGTGTTCCGTGCGGTGTCCGGCAATCCGATACCGGATAAATCCTCGCAGCTGTTTGTACCGCAGATCGATAACTGGGGGCCGCAGCAAAACGAGAAGGGCGAGCCGTCAGGTGCCTTGAGCTATATCGATGCGATGGCGGTGATGAGGGCGCATCAAGCTACGCGCCAGACGCTGCTTTATCCGGTCATGCTTTCTGCGCTTCCCCATGACGTCAACAGCATTCCGGTTTCGATAAATGGTTACGCCGTTACGGGCGATTTCTTTTCAATGTTTGAAGTGCCGTTCCTGTACGGCAATGGTTGGAACGCCAACGATGACGACAGACGCGCCGCGGATGTCGTGCTCACTGAGGAATTCAATCAGCGCATGTTCGGCGGTGCCAACAGCGTGGGAAGAGAAATCACCTTGTCGGGACACGACTACCGCATTGTCGGTGTCGCCAAGCACTGGGATCCCTCGCCACGCTTCTACGCGGTATGGAGTGACAGTGCATTTCAAGATCCGCCGGATTTCTATGTGCTGCTCAACCGCATGCTCGATTTGAAAACGGACTCATCGGGCAGAAACAGTTGCCGCGGAAATCTGACCTTCACCGGCTGGGACGAATGGTTACAAAGCAATTGCGTATGGCTAATGCCGTGGGTTGAGCTGGACACGGCGAACGATGTCGCGCGCTATCACCGCTTTCTCGAAGGCTACGCCGCCGACCAGCAGCATGTCGGACGTTTCGCCTGGCCGCCTAATGTACGCCTGCGCGATGTCATGGCATGGCTCGATCAGATGAATGTCGTGCCACCCGAAAGCCGCATTTCAATGGTCGTAGCGCTGTGCTTCTTTGTGATCTGTCTGGTTAACACGATCGGACTCCTGCTGGCCAAATTCATGCGCCGCGCGGGCGAGATCGGCGTACGTCGCGCCCTGGGTGCGACACGCCGGGAAATTTATTCGCAATACCTGATTGAAGCCGCGGCCGTCGGTCTGGCTGGAGGTGGACTGGGCTTGCTGCTGACGTCGATAGGTATGTCCGGCGTAGGTTTGTTGTTCAACGCGGACATCGCGCGGTTAGCACATCTGGATGTTTCGCTAGTGGGGCTGACGTTGGTGGTGGCCATCCTTGCCACGGTAGCAGCTGCGTTCTATCCCGCTTGGCGTGCCGCTCAGGTGCAGCCGGCCTGGCAATTGAAATCCAACTGAGGCGAGAGAGAACAGCATGCAGATCCATCCCATTCTCGCTGCCCTGCGTCGCCACAAGGCCGGTACTCTACTGATCGCGTTGCAGATTGCTTTGACACTGGCGATCGTTTGCAATGCGCTGTTCATCATCCATCAGCGTTTGGCGCATATCTCTGAGCCCACTGGCGTCGACGAACCCAATCTGTTCGTTATCGAGAACCTGTGGGGAGAGCAGTACTCCACCGAGGAAGCCGCGGCAAAGGTACAGCAGGATCTCGCGACACTGCGGCAACTCGCCGGCGTGGCCGATGCTACGCAGAGCAATAGCTACCCACTGCGCGGCGGCGGCTGGGACAACTTCATCACGATGAAGCCCGATCAGATTTCGCCGACCACGGACTCATCGATTTATCTCGGCGACGAACATTTTCTTCGTACGCTCGGTGTCAAGCTCATCGCAGGGCGGGATTTTCACGCCGACGAAGTGCAGAACATGGGGTTGCGCCAGAATTTCGTCCCGCCCGTCACCATTGTCAGCAAGGCCTTGGCCGACAAGCTGTACCCGAATGGCGACGCGCTCGGAAAGCCCTTCTATTCCATGAGCGATAAGCCAACCACCATCATCGGCATCGTTGATCGCTTGCATCGATCGGATGTTTCGACATGGAGTGTGCCGTTCGCGAATGAATCGTTGGTGTGGCCGGTGCGCGACGCCCAGCCATGGGGTGTGTTCTACATCGTGCGCGCCAGGCCTGGTCAACTCGATGCCGCTATGCGCGAAGCACCGAAGGCTTTGTATGCGGAAAACCGCATGCGCATGATCAGCCCCAAGGACGGCGTCCAGAGTTTCGCGCAGATCCGTCACCTTGCCTTTGAAAGCGATCGCGGCATGGCCGTCCTAATGAGCATCATCTGTCTAGTGCTGCTGGCCATCACCGGTGCGGGCATTGTCGGGCTCACGAGTTTCTGGGTCGGACAGCGTCGCCGTCAGATCGGCGTGCGCCGTGCATTGGGAGCCACGCATCGCGACATTCTTCATTACTTCCTCACCGAAAACTTGCTGATCAGTCTCGCGGGTATAGCCATGGGGATATTCCTGGCATTCGGGCTCAACCTGTGGCTGGTCAAGCAGTTTTCCTCTCAGCTGTTGCCGTTGGTCTACGTGCTGGGTGGTGTGGTGCTGTTGATATTGCTGGGCCAGGGCGCGGTATTCGCTCCGGCACTGCGCGCATCACGTGTGTCGCCGGTGGAGGCGACACGACCGGCGTAGACACGAACTAAAAAAGGAGCCCTCGGAAGAGGGTCATCAACAAAATGAGGGAGGTGCCCCATGCTGGGCTATTACGTTGATCTGGCCGTACGAAGTCTCAAAAGAAGTCCTGGCCTTACCTTGCTGATGGTTTTGGCCATCGGCTTCGGCGTAGCCGCCTCGATGACTACCTATTCGGTGTTTCGTGCGGTATCGGGCGATCCGATTCCATGGAAGTCCTCGCAGCTTTTTGTGCCGCAGATCGATATCTGGGGGCCCAAAGGTCGCCTCGACGGCGACAACGGTGAGCCGCCGGATGCGATGGACTACACCGATGCCGTTGCCCTGATGCGTGCGCACCGCGCCAAATATCAGTCGGCGTTGTATCGCATTTCACCATCGATCGTACCGCCCGATCCGAGCAAGCATCCGGTCAGCGTCGGAGGCCATGCCGTTTATAGCGAATTTTTCGCGATGCTTGATGCACCGTTCAAATACGGCAGCGGCTGGAGCGCCGATAGCGACGAGCAACGCGCTGCGGTGGTAGTGCTCAACAGCAAGCTCAATCAAAAACTGTTTGCAGGCGCCAATAGCGTCGGCAAAACGGTTGATATCGACGGCAAGGATTACCGCGTAGTCGGCGTGCTGGACAACTGGAATCCCAAGCCGGAATTCTACGATGTAGTGAATACGGGAGGGTTTACCACCGATCAGGAGGACGTGTTCATTCCGTTCCAGCGCGCCATCGACGTCGGCATGACGAATGACGGCAATACCAATTGCTCGGAGATCCCGAAGGAATCAGGCTTCGTTGGGTTGCAGAAATCCTCTTGCGTCTGGATCGCTTACATGGCCGAACTGGACGACAAAGCGGCTGTGGCGGCATACAAGGATTATCTGGACGGCTATTTCCGTGACCAGAAACAGGCGGGGCGTTTCAACTGGCCGTTGAACAACCGCCTGCGCGATCTGCCGGCATGGCTGGATTCCCAGCACGTCGTGCCGAGCGACACCAAAATATCGCTGGTAGTCGCGTTGGGTCTGTTGGTCGTATGTCTGGTGAACACGGCCGGGCTGCTGCTGGCGAAGTTCCTGCGCCGCAGTTCGGAAATCGGCGTGCGCCGGGCTTTGGGGGCACCGCGTCTGGCCATCTATACGCAGTTTCTTATCGAAGCCGGCATTGTCGGATTGACCGGTGGGCTGCTCGGTCTGTTCTTGACCTGGGCCGGTGTGATCAGCGTGGGCTGGGTGTTGCCCAAGGAAATCGCCACGCTGGCGCATGTGAATCTCAGCTTGCTGGTTCTTACCCTGCTGGTCGCTGTGATTGCGACGATGCTGGCGGGGATTTATCCCACTTTCCGAGCCTCGCGCGTGCAACCCGCGCTGCAGCTCAAGTCGAATTGAGGAGCGATGCCATGAGTGTGCATCCGATGATTGCTGCATTACGCAAACACAAAGCCGGCGTTATCCTCATCGCCATGCAGATCGCGCTGACCTTGGCCATTGTCTGCAACGCGATCTTCATCATTTATACCCGTGTAGACAATGTGCGTAGGCCAAGCGGCCTAGACGAAGCCAATTTGTTCCTGGTGACCCAGCAATGGGTGGGTGCGCCGAGCGGCGACGATCCAGACAGCATTGCGAAACTCGATGCACTGGAGCGCGAGGACCTGGCGGCCCTGCGTGCGATGCCGGATGTGGAATCCGTGACGCCAACGAATTCAGTGCCTCTGCTCAATTCCAGCTGGACCGGGTCGGTTGCACTCAAACCGGGCTCGGATCTGCGCGGAGGTACTGCACGCACCGCTTTCTACTTCGGTGACGAAAATGAGTTGGCCACGTTGGGTGTCCGCCTTGTCGCGGGCCGTAATTTCACCGCCGCCGATGTGGTGAACCGTGCGATGCGCGATCAACGTCAGCCGTCCCTGGTCATAGTCAGCAAGGCGTTGGGCGACAAGCTGTTCCCGAAAGGCGATGCAGTCGGCAAGGCGGTCTATTTCAATGGCGACACCATGCCGACCACCATCGTCGGCGAGGTCGAACGCTTGCAGGTGCCGTCGACCAGTAGTTGGTCCAGTGGCTTTTTCTGGGACACGACCATCGCGCCGATCCGTTTGAACGCGAACTTTTCGCGCTATCTGATACGCACCAAGCCGGGCCGTCTGGAAGCAGCCATGCGCGCGGTGACGCCGACGCTTTACAAGACCAACCCCATGCGCGTGCTCGACGACGACAGCGTGAAATCGTTTGCGGACATTCGTAGCGACGCCTATCGCGCCGATATCGGCATGGCGGTGTTGATGGGAATTGTTTGCTTGATCCTGCTGGCGGTCACCGCTGCCGGCATCGTCGGCCTGACCAGCTTTTGGGTGGGACAGCGACATCGTCAGATCGGTGTGCGTCGTGCACTGGGCGCACGCAAGATCGACATCCTGCATTACTTCCAGCTGGAAAACCTGCTGATAGCGGGTATCGGCGCATTGATCGGCATTGCGTTGGCCATCGGCCTCAACATGGTGTTGATCAAGAATTTTGAAATGAGCCGCATGCCCATCGTCTATGTGCTCGGTGGCCTGGTGGTCGTGTTGTTACTGGGGCAGGCCGCGGTGTTCGTGCCGGCACGACGCGCTTCCAACGTGCCGCCTGTGGTGGCAACGCGGTCAGTGTGACGCGTTGTTCTTTCTTGGGACGGAGATTCACTGAATAAGGGGTAGGTGATGCTCGGTTATTATCTCGATCTTGCTGTGCGCAGCCTCAAGCGCAACAAGATTCTCACCGCGCTGATGATCATGACGCTGGCGTTGGGCATCGGAGCGTCGATCACCACGCTCACAGTGCTGAGACTGTTGTCGGGCGATCCGCTGCCGCAAAAGAGTGCACGGCTGTTCTATCCGCAGGTGGATCCCAATACGTTGGATGGGTATGTGGCAGGGCAGACGAAGCCCGACGCCACCATGGCCTATCCCGATGCGATGAACCTGTTGCATGCCCGTCGCGCCAAGCGACAGGCAGTTATGGCGCTCACCCAGGCCAAAATCATTCCTCAGCATGCCAACGAACATCCTTATTTCAGCGATGGCGTGATGACCACGGCGGATTTCTTCGGCATGTTCGACGCGCCGTTCCAATATGGCGGTGGCTGGACCGCCGATGACGACGAGAACCGCGCGGCATTGGTAGTGATAGCGGATTTTCTCAACGACAAGCTATTCGGCGGCGCCAACAGCGTAGGCAAGGTCATACGCATCAACGATCACGATTTCAGAATCGTTGGCGTATTGAAGCATTGGGCACCGCAGCCCCGCTTCTACACACAGGATCTCGGCAGTCGCGACTACGGCGATGGCGATGGGGTGTTTATGCCGCTGCAGACGGCACGTTCGATGGACATGGGTCCGGAGGACACCGAGTGCTATGCCTCGGTCACCGATGTAGAGCATCTGGAGCTCGCGCCCTGTGAATGGTTAGGCATGTGGGTGGAGTTGGGCGACAGTGCCGCCGTCACCGACTACAAGTCGTTCCTCGACGGCTACGTGAAGCAACAGATTGCATTGGGGCGCTTCAAGCGTTCCGACACGGCGCTGCTCGGCCTGATGGGCTGGCTAAGCGATCAACAAGTCGTTCCCAACGATGCGCGGTTGCAGGTTTATCTTGCTTTCGGTTTCTTGCTGATCTGCGTTGTCAACACCGTGGGATTGCTGCTCGCGAAATGTTTGCGTCGTTCACGCGAAATCGGCGTGCGCCGCGCACTGGGCGCCACACGAAGGGCGATTTTCGCGCAGTTCATGGTGGAGGCGGGGATTGTCGGGTTGGCCGGTGGCTTAATTGGCTTGCTGCTTGCCGAACTAGGGCTATTGGGCGTTCGTCATCAACCTGCCGACTACGCCAGCCTCGCTCATTTGGACATCCAGATGTTTCTGTTCACTTTTGTCGTGGCGCTCGTTGCCAGCCTCATCGCGGGCCTGTTGCCTGCCTGGCGCGCCTGCGTGATGGCACCCGCTCCTCAACTTAAGGCCGCCTGAGGTGATCATGGACGTTCTGCCGATCGTCGCTAGCTTGCGCAAGCATCGCATTCCGACACTGCTGATCGTGCTGGAGATCGCACTGGCCTGCGCCGTGCTCTGCAATGCCGTGTTCATGATCAGTCGGAGGGTGGGAGACATCTACCTGCCGAATGCGATCGACGAACAAGGCATCACTACGATTAAGCTTCAAGGTACGGATCCCAAGCTCGCGGCTAGCGATATTCCCCGCAACATCGCGGCGCTGCGCACCATCGCCGGCGTGCAGGAGGCTGCCGTCACCAGCTCTGTGCCGCTGAGCCATAACAACTGGGGCTGGAGCTTCGGGCTGACACCAGATACATCCCTTAGCGATCAACACAGAACCAACGTCACGTTGTATTTCCTGGGCGAGGGTGCCGAGAAAGCGCTGGGTTTGCAGTTGCGTGAGGGTCGCTTCTTCAATGCGGCGGAATATGCAGACAGCACCATCGGAACTGCGGCATTGCCGTCGACCCATGTGGTGATCGTTACCGAAACGGTGGCAAAGCAGTTTTGGCCTGGGCAGTCGGCCTTGGGCAAGACGTTTTACTCCAAACCCGATTATTTCACCGTGATCGGTGTCGTTGCGGATGTGCTGCGACCGTTTGTGGCCACAGAGAACGAGGAAAAGTCCTACTACAGCACCTACTATCCGGTCGCACCCGATCCAGCGCTCCGCAACTACATTCTGCGCAGCGCGCCAGCGGACCGCGACCGTATCCTCAAGGAAGCCGTGCAGAAACTGCAGGAGCTCAATCCTGCAGCAGTGGTAACTGGCGCTACCTACGACAGCACGCGCCGCAAATACTTCGCCAACACCAACAGCATGGTGTGGACGTTGGTACTTGTCTGTTTGGTGATGCTGGCGGTAACCGCGTTTGGCATTGTCGGTCTGACTAGTTTCTGGGTCGGCCAGCGTCGGCGGCAGATCGGCATCCGTCGCGCAGTGGGGGCGACGCGCGGTGACATCCTGCGTTACTTCCGTACCGAAAATTTCCTGCTTAGCACCGTGGGCGTGATTATCGGCATGGGGCTGGCCTTTGCGATCAATCTGTATCTGATGCAGCACTACGAAATAAGCCGCATGCCTTGGTATTACCTGCCCGGGGGTGCTGCTGCACTGTGGTTACTTGGTCAGCTTGCCGTGCTGGGCCCCGCCATGCGTGCCGCCGCCGTACCACCGGTGGTCGCCACGCAAGCGGCATAAGCGAAGAGAGAATCCGAAGGATCGCCATGCTTACTTATTACTTTGATCTCGCGTTGCGAAGCCTCAAGCGCAATCGGGCACTTACTGCACTAATGGTGTTGGCGATCGCGCTGGGTATCGGCGCTAGCATGACCACGCTGACTGTGCTGCACGTGCTGTCGGGCGATCCGCTGCCGGGCCGCAGTGGATCGATCTATTACCCGCAACTCGATCCCCTGGACATGAAAGACTATACGCCGGGAATCGAACCGCCCGAGCAGCTGACATGGACGGATGGCATGTATCTGCTGCACTCGAAACGAGCGACGCGGCAGGCACTGATGACCGGCGGCATGGTTCCTTTGCAGCCAACGCAATCGAGCATCGATCCCTTTCAGGCTGTTGCGCTATACACCAGCACCGACTTTTTTCCGATGTTCGGCGTGCCATTCCAATACGGTACTGGCTGGAGCGAGGCTGAGGACAATGGCAAGGCCCGCGTGGTCGTGATCACGTCGGCGCTGAACGACAAACTGTTCGGCGGCAAGAACAGCGTGGGGCAGATCCTGCGCTTGCAGGAATCCGCGTTCCGCATCGTCGGCGTGTTGGGCGACTGGCATCCCAATCCGCACTTCTACGAGTGGTACATGGGACGCTATGCGAGCGACGAAGATGTCTACCTTCCCTTGACGACATCGCGGGACCTGCTGATGGAGCATGACGGTTCCACGGATTGCTGGGGCAATGGTGGCGGTGACCCTGATCATCTTGAGACGAATAATTGCACTTGGCTGCAGTTCTGGGTGCAGCTCGATAGTCCAGCCAGCGCGGCCGCGTACAGGGATTTTCTCATGCATTACTCGCAAGATCAGCGCACGGCGGGGCGATTCATGCGACCGCCGAATATCCGTCTGCGTACCATGATGCAGTGGCTCGATTACATCAAAGTAGTGCCCAGCGATACTGTTCTTCAGACCTGGCTTGCACTGGGCTTCCTCGCCGTCTGCCTGATCAATACGGTGGGTTTGATGCTGGCCAAATTCATGCGTCGCTCCGGCGAGCTTAGCGTGCGACGTGCGCTTGGCGCATCGCAGCGAGCAGTGTTCGGGCAGTTGCTGATGGAGTCGGGCGTGATTGGTATCGCTGGCGGTTTGAGCGGCTGGATGCTTGCATTGCTCGGCTTGTGGCTGGTGCGTCAGCAGCCCGCCAATTACGCCAAGTTGGCGCATATGGATGTCACCATGCTGTTGATGACGTTTGCGCTTGCCGTAAGCGCAAGTTTGCTAGCGGGATTGTTGCCGGCCTGGCGGGCCTGTCGAATCACGCCGGCCTTGCAGTTGAAGGGGAACTGACATGGACATACGACCCATTCTTTCCACGCTGCGTCGGCACAAGTTCACGGCGAGCCTGTTGATCATGCAAATCGCGTTGACCTGCGCGATCATCTGCAATGCGATCTTCCTGATCGGTCAGCGTATTGAGCGCATGGACATCGCCTCAGGCATTGCCGAGCATGAGTTGGTGTATGTCAATCTGGCCTATATTGGCAGCCGCCCGGATGCCATGGCCCGCGCCGCGGCCGATATCGCGGCGTTGAAAGAGATTGCCGGGGTCAAGTCCGTCACGCTGACCAACCAGATTCCCTTCGGCGGATCATCGTCGAACATGGGTATCAGGGCCGATCTGATGCCGCAAAAGGATACGATCAACGCCGCGCAGTATTTGGGCGAAGACTTGTTGTCCACGCTTGGCGTCCAGCTTGTTGCTGGACGCGATTTCCGCCCCGAAGAATATCGCGATATCACCGATGTCTTTGCAGCCTTGGGCAAAGGCGACCTCAATGCGGTGCCCAAACAGGCTCTGGTTACCCGCGCCGTTGCCGAGCGGCTTTGGCCTGGACAAAATCCATTGGGCAAGCAGATTTACGTAGGCCAGGGTATTCCCTTGACCGTGATCGGCGTGACGGCGCAACTGGTGCGGCCCAATCAGTTTGGAGAAGGCGCGCAATACAGTGTCATCAATCCGATTCGCGTGAGCATTACGCAAGGTGCGGTTTATGTGATTCGCTGCGCACCGCAAGATCGCGAGCAGGTCTTGAAGACGGCGTTGGCAAAGTTGAAAGGGCTCGATCCCAACCGCCTGGTGCTGGATAAAGGCACGGTGGACCATCTGCGCCGGGATTATTTCCAGGACGATCGCGCGATGGCCGGCATCCTGGTGGGTGTTTGCCTTGCTTTGCTGATCGTTACTGCATTGGGCATCGTGGGTCTTGCCAGCTTCTGGGTGGCGCAGCGCAATCGCAGCATCGGTGTGCGCCGCGCGCTGGGTGCCACACGCAACAACATCCTGCATTACTTCCAGACCGAGAACTTTCTGCTGACCACCATCGGCATCGCGCTGGGTATGGTCATGGCCTACGGCATCAATCTATTTCTGATCGTGCATTACGAACTTCCGCGCATGCCGGCGTTTTATTTTCCAGTGGGCGCTGGATTGCTATGGCTGATTGGTCAGGCGGCGGTGCTTGGACCTGCACTTCGTGCCGCAGCGGTACCGCCTGTTGTGGCAACAAGGTCTGTGTGAATTCCGCCAATCCGCTACATCTATCAGGAGAAACTTATGAAGGCATTACGCACTATGGCGATGGGAAGCCTACTGGTGTTGTCGGTAAACCTTGTTGCTTCAGCCAGCGACGCAGCGAAGCCTGATGCTGCGGCGCCAGACAAGTCGTCGACCCTGTCTCGTGCTGACGTAACCCGAACCATCGCCGACAGTCGCCACATCGTCTCGCCCAACGGTGTGGAGGAATTGATAAAAGTGCCGATCGGCGGCATCGATCAATGGCTTTCGATTCGGGGCAAGGATCGTCGCAATCCCATCCTGCTGGTGCTGCATGGCGGCCCGGCATCGCCGAGTATGCCGTCGGATTACACCTATCAATCGCCGTGGGAAGACTATTTCACGGTGGTGCAGTGGGACCAGCGCGGGGCCGGCAAAACCTACGCCGCCAATACCGAGGCGCAGATGGCGCAGGGCATGACCATCGAGGGGATGACGGACGATGCCGCGCAGGTAGTGCAGTACCTGCGTCAGCACTACGGCAAACAGAAAATCTTCGTGCTGGGTCATTCCTGGGGCACGGTGTTGGGTACGCGCCTTACGCAGCAGCACCCTGATTGGTTCTATGCGTATATCGGTGTGGGGCAGGTGGTGAATGTGCGTCGCAACGAGGAGATGGGGTACGACTTTGCCCTGCGCAGTGCCAAGGCAAGTGGAGACACCGAGGCCATTCGTGAGCTGCAGGCCATCGGGCCCTATCCGGGTACCAAGGCGTTGACCCTGCAGCGCCTCGGCGTGCGCAGCAAATGGGAGATGAAGTTCGGTGGATTGACCTATGGGCGCGAGAATTACCATTACGTCTCGGAGGCCGAACAAATTTCGCCCGATTACAGCGAAAAAGATCTCGACGCGATCGACAAGGGCAGCATGTTTACGATCCAGCATCTCATGCAGCCATTGCTCGCAGTCGACTTTGACAACGTTACGCGTTTCGATTGCCCGGTGATTCTGTTCGTCGGCAAGCACGACGAGACCACGTCGCACGAGCTCGCCGAACAGTGGTTCGACAAGATCCAGGCACCGTCGAAGCATCTGGTGGTCTTTGCCGACTCCGCGCATATGGTGATGGAGGAACAGCCGGGACGATTCCTGATGCATCTGGTGACGGACGCGTTGCCACTGGCGCAGAAGGCGGGCGACACCGCTCCGGCCGAGATCGCGCGCGATCGATGAGATAGGTGGCAACAAGGCCGGAGCGCTTGTTATATCGACTTCGGGATGCGGGGGCGGGAGAAGCCAATGGAGGCGAGATAGCGTTAACAGGACATGCTTCAAACGCCTAGGCCGTACGCTCGAGAGGGTGCAATGCGCTCGGTGTGATCGATTTTCATATACGTAGCCCGGCGGTCATGGCAACCTTTTGGGTGGGAGCAGCATCCATGTCTGCATGTGTAGAAAACGAATGCGCACTGTACTGATCATTGACGATAACCCGGCCGTGGGCGAGGCGCTGTCCCTGTTGCTTTCGCTGCACGATGTGAAGCCTCTGTCAGCGCTGACGCCCGATGAGGGCCTGGCGATGCTGGAGCGCCAGGCCGTGGATGTGGTTATTCAGGATATGAACTTCACGGCCGACACCACCTCGGGCGAGGAGGGGGTCGAACTATTCCGTGCCATTCGCCAGCGTCATGCGGACCTGCCGGTGATTCTTCTCACGGCCTGGACACATCTGGAGACCGCGGTGGAACTGGTGAAGGCCGGCGCGGCCGACTATCTGGCCAAGCCCTGGGACGACTCCAAGTTATTGGCGACGGTCGAGAATCTGCTGGAGCTGTCCGAGTCCACCCGCGAGGTGAACCGCAACCGGCAGGAGCGTCGCAAGCGCCGGGAAGCGCTGCAGCGCAAATACGATCTGGACGGGCTGGTGTTCGCCTCCGAGGCGATGGCGCGCACGCTGGACCTGGCCTGTCAGGTCGCCCGCTCGGACGTGCCGGTGCTGATCACCGGCCCCAACGGTGCCGGTAAGGAACGCATTGCGGCGATCGTGCATGCCAACTCGGCGGTGCGCGGCGGGGCGTTTATCGCGGTCAACTGCGGCGCGTTGCCGGGTGAGCTGATCGAGGCGGAGTTGTTCGGCGCGGAAGCGGGTGCCTACACGGGCGCCAACAAGGCCCGCGAAGGGCGCTTCGAACTGGCCGATGGCGGCACGCTGTTTCTGGACGAGATCGGCAACCTGCCGTTGCCCGGTCAGATGAAGCTGCTGCGCGTGCTGGAAACCGGCCAATTCGAACGACTGGGCTCCGGTCGTACACGTAAGGTGAAGGTGCGTGTGCTCAGTGCGACCAATGCCGACCTCAAGGCGATGATACGCGCGGGTACGTTCCGCGAAGATCTGTACTATCGCCTCAACGTGATCGACGTCAATCTGCCACCGTTGTCCGAGCGCATCGATGACATTCTTCCCTTGGCCGAGCATTTTCTGGCCGGGCGCGCGCAACTCAACGACGCTGCGCGCGAAGCCCTGCTGACGTACTCATGGCCGGGCAATGTGCGCGAGTTGAAGAACGCGATCGAGCGCGCCGCGCTGCTGGCCGGCGCAGGTCCGATCACGCCCGAGCAGCTCAACCTTCCGCAACAGGCGGGAGCGGCAGCGGTGCGAAACCTCGACGAGCCGAGTCGCGAACTGGTGGAGTCGGCGTTGCACAAGGCCGAGGGGGTGGTGAGTCGCGCTGCGCAATCACTAGGCTTGTCGCGCCAGGCGCTGTATCGGCGTATGGAGCGGTACGGGCTGATCTCGCAGACCTGATAGTTGCCGAAGGCACCCTCGCGACTCGCGTGGTGCTCTTTTGAACTGATCTTTCGGCAGTGGTGCACCCAGGCATCGGCGTTGTAGAACGGACACATTCCTCGGGGAGATCGTCGATGTCGCACCGCATGTATCTGATCAAGGCCTGGCTATGCGGTTGAGGTCGCTGGAGGGGCGCCTGACCATCTTGCTTGCCCTGGCGGCGCTGATCGGCGCGTTGGTATATGCCGGCGTTACCGGCTGGCCGTTGCCGCAGATCCTGAAGTGGATGCACGAGAGCCTGGGCCTGAAGATCTCCACTCCTGACCGTGCCGAAGCGATAGTGATCTGCGCGATCGTGTTGGCGCCTTTGTCATGGTGGCTCGGCCATATGGTGATGGAGCCGGTCAAGCGCCTGCTGCGCGCGCTGGAAGGTGCAGTGGCCAGTTACCGCGATGGCGATTTCAGCATTTCCATCGCGCTCGATCGTCGTGACGAGCTGGGCGATCTGATCCGCGTGCATAACGAACTGGGCCAGACGCTGCGCGAACAGCGACAGAATCTTGCGCAACGCGAACTGCTGCTCGATACCGTCGTGCAAAATACGCCGGTAGCACTGGTGCTGACCGACTCCGGTGGTCGCGTGGCCTATGCGAATATCGCGGCCAGGCATTTATTCAATGAAGGCCGCAGCCTCAACGGCCTGCATTTCGGCACCTTGATTGAGGACGCACCCGAAGCGCTGCGCAAGGCGACCGAGGCTACCGAAGACGCCCTTTTCAGCGTGGAGATGGACGGTAGCGAGGAAACTTTCCATCTCTCGCAGCGTGCGTTCCGCCTGCAAGGACGGCCGCACCGTTTGCAGCTGTTTCGACGCATGACACGTGAACTGTCGCGGCAGGAAGTGGCCGCCTGGAAGCGCGTGATCCGCGTAGTCAGTCACGAATTGAACAATTCGCTGGCGCCGATTTCTTCGCTCGCGCACTCCGGTGCCGAACTGGCGCGGCGTGGCGATGTGCAGCGCTTGCCCAGCGTGTTCGCCACCATCGGCGAACGTGCTCGTCATTTGCATGGCTTTATCGACGGCTATGCACGTTTTGCCAAATTGCCCGCGCCCCGTCTGGCAGCGGTGGAATGGAAGCCCTTCCTGGATGCATTGGCGCTGCATTGCCGTTTTCAATTGCAGGGCAATGTGCCGACACAGCCGGGTTGGTTCGATCCGGTGCAGATCGAACAGGTGCTGATCAATCTCGTCAAGAACGCGCACGAATCGGGCAGCGCGCCCGAGGGCGTGACCTTGTCGTTGACTCTGATCGGGCACGAGCTGCGCATCGAAGTCGGTGATCGTGGTCCAGGCATGAGCGAAGCCGTGTTGGCACAGGCGCTGCTGCCGTTCTATTCCACCAAGCGCTCCGGCACCGGCCTGGGTCTGGCGCTGGCGCGCGAGATCAGTGAGGCGCACGGCGGCCGCATCGCGCTCGCCAACCGCGAAGACGGTGGCCTGCGAGTCACTCTGATCCTTCCGCAGACTGCCGCTACGTAACGGGTCCGACTTCGCGACTGCCCTATACTCCTCCGGTCTACAAGGAGGAGTTGCCATGGGTCCCATTTTCGCGTTGGTCCTTATCGCAGTCGTGGTAGTGGTGCTGTCCAAGCTGGTCCGCATTGTTCCGCAGGGTTACGAATGGACCGTTGAACGTTTCGGCAAATACACCCGCACGCTGTCGCCAGGTCTGGCCTTTCTCATTCCCGTCATGTACGGCATCGGCCGCAAGATGAACATGATGGAGCAGGTATTGGACGTGCCAAGCCAGGACGTGATCACCAAGGACAACGCCGTGGTGCGTGTCGACGGCGTCGTGTTCTATCAGGTGCTCGACGCTGCCAAAGCCGCGTATGAAGTCGCCAATCTGGAGCAGGCCGCGCTTGCCTTGGTGATGACCAATATCCGTACCGTGCTCGGTTCGATGGATCTGGACGAATCGCTGAGCCAGCGCGATGCGATCAACGCCAAGCTGCTGAAGGTGGTCGACGAAGCCACTCATCCGTGGGGAGTGAAGGTCAACCGCATCGAGATCAAGGACATTGCGCCGCCCCGCGACCTGATCGATTCGATGGCGCGGCAGATGAAGGCCGAGCGCGAGAAGCGAGCGAATATTCTCGAAGCCGAAGGTTTTCGTCAGGCCGCGATCCTCAAGGCCGAAGGCGAGAAACAGTCGGTCATCCTGGCGGCCGAGGGCGAGAAGGAGGCGGCATTCCGCGCTGCCGAGGCGCGCGAGCGCTCCGCCGAAGCCGAAGCCAAGGCAACGTCGATGGTGTCCGAGGCGATTGCCAACGGCAACGTCAACGCGCTCAACTACTTCGTTGCGAACAAGTACGTCGAGGCGTTGAAGGAAATGGCCAACTCGCCGAATCAGAAGATGCTGATGCTGCCGATGGAGGCCACCGGCATTCTCGGCTCGCTGGCGGGCATTGCCGAACTGGCGAAGGAATCGCTGGTGCAGCAGCAGGATAAACTTGCCGCGTCCCGCCCGCGATAAGCTAAACGCGAATGAATCGGCGCGGTGAGTGGATCATCCACTTGCCGCGCGACACGTGTCTCTGCAGCTTTTACGGAGCCAACCATGTTCGCAAGCGTTACTGCGCATTATTTGTGGTGGATCGTTGCGCTGGTGCTGATCGCCATCGAGGTGCTCATGCCCGGCTTTTTCATGTTGTGGATCGGCATTGGCGCCGCCGCGACAGGCTTGCTGGTGCTACTGATACCGGGTTTGTCCTTGCTCACCCAAGCGATTGCTTTTGGAGTGCTGGCATTCGCCTCGTGCGCCGTTTATTGGTACGGCGTACGCCCGAAACTGCAGCGCGACGAACCGGGCGATGATCGACTGAATCGACGTGGCGAGCAGCTTATCGGCAAGCGTTATGTGCTGATCGAGGCGATCGTTAACGGTCGCGGCAAGGCGCAGGTAGGCGATGGGCAGTGGCTAGTGAGCGGACCGGATTTGCCGGTGGGAAGCACGGTGGAAGTGGTGGCCGTGGAAGGCACCACGCTAACGGTGCGGTCAGCGTAAAGCGCATCCATCGCAGGCTGGGGTTCGCTGTGCTTACGCCAACCGACGTGACCCTCTGCATACCCAAGCAACGCGCTTCCGGTAAGAATGGCGTCATGCCTGCATTCACTCCTCCCATGTTGTCGCCACCCCTTGCTGCCATCGCGGTGGTCTGGGCATGAGCGTCCAGTTCGCTACCACGGCGCTCAATACCCGCATCGCCTTCTTGGTGGAACTCGCGACCCGCCTGCACAAGTACGGCGCTTCGTCGCCGCGCCTTGAAGCAGCGATTTCCGGAGCAGCGCAGCGTATTGGCCTGAGTGCGGATGTGTGGTCGAGTCCGACTGCCATCATTATTTCCTTTGCCGATCTCGCGCAGGGCGAGGAGGGCCGTCTGGCGCAGGCCACTCAGGTAGTGCGGCTGCTGCCGGGCGACGTGAATCTCGACAAGCTATGCCGCGCCGATGACATCGCCGATCGCGTCATTGCTGGCGACTTGGATCTGCGCGAGGGCTTCCGTCTGTTGCGTGCGCTGGAATTGCCGGATACACGCCGACAGAAAGCGGGGGTCGTCATCAGCTATGGACTCTCAGCGGGGGCCATCGACGCTTTGTTTTTGCACAGCTCCTGGGTGGATCTGCTGGTGGCTGGCGCGGTCGGGCTGATCATCGGCGGCATCACCATCCTGTCGGCAACGCGGCCGCGTCTGGCGGTGGCTAGCGACGCTATTTGCGCCATGGTCGCCACCTTGGTCGCGATCGTATTCAGTGCTTTCGTGGTGCCGCTGGCGATCAAGTCGGTGGTGCTTGCCGGGTTGATCGTGCTGGTACCGGGCATGTCGCTGACCACGGCGGTGCGCGAGATCTCCAGCCAGCATCTAGTGTCCGGCATGGCGCGTATGGGCGGCGCGATGTCGACCTTGCTCAAACTCACCTTTGGCGTTGCGGCGGCGACGCAGGTCTGCGCCGTGCTGGGTATCGAGCCACGCGATTTTGAATTGCCGGCGTTGCCGGGGTGGGTCGATTATCCCGCGCTATTGGTGGCGGCAATTGCCTTCGCCATATTGTTCCGAGCGGCCAGAAGGGATTGGCCGGCAGTGATCGTGGCGGTGATCGTGGGTTATCTCGCGACACGTCTGGGCGGCGAGATTTCCGTCAATTTGCCGGGGGCGCCGTTCGGGGTGTTCCTGGGTGGATTGTTGCTGAGTGCGCTGGCGAATCTGTATGCCCGTTATGCCGGGCGGCCGGGCGCCGTGGTTCGCGAGCCGGGAATTTTGTTACTGGTGCCAGGTAGTGTCGGTTTTCGCAGCGTCTCTTATCTGCTCGAACGCAACACATCATTGGGTTTCGATACCGGGATGCTGTTGGTGACTTTGCTTATCTCGCTGGTGGCGGGACTGATGTTTGGCGAGTTGCTGGTTGCACCGCGGCGTTCGCTATAGGTTTATAACTTTGCTAATGAAAAACGCCGGCATAGCCGGCGTCTTTTCGTAAGCGCGCATTGACGTCTGGTATCAGATGGCCAGGTCTTTTTCTTTCTTGCCGGCCTTGAGTGCGTCATTGAACCAGCGCGGGCGCTTGCCGCGGCCGGACCATGTCTGTTCCGGGTCGGCGGGATTACGGTATTTCGGAGCGACGGAGCCGGTGCTGCGGCGCTTGCCGCGCACGCCGCCGAAGACATCCTCGAAGGTGTAGCCCTCGGCCTTCAGCAAGGCATGCACTTTTTCGCGCAGTTTGCCGACTTTTTCCTTCTTCAATTCATGCTGGCGGGATTGCGCTTTGGTGATCAGGTCATTGAGCTGAGTGTGGTTGAGATTCTTGATATCAATGGCCATAGGAGTGACTCCGGTAAAGGGGAATGGGGTGAGACATTCCGAGAGAGTTGATTATGAGATAAATGCTCGGAAACGTTTTCGATTCTCCCGCAGATATGGTGAAATTGCAAAGTTATATAGGCGAGATAATCGGTTTCGTTATATAAATCATCATCTGCACATATTACAACTTGGTTAATGCCGATCACTAATCGAGCAGTATGTTGCTATGCATAAAAAAGGCCGCATAAAGCGGCCTTTTTTGTTTCATTGAGGCGAGTTTCAGCCGAGCAGCTCAAACAATCCGTCGCGTGTAATGGCGCTGCTTTCAGCGGCATCGCGGGCGCGATATTCCAGAGTGCCGGCGGCCAGTCCGCGTTCGCTGACGACGACGCGGTGCGGAATACCGATCAATTCCATGTCGGCAAACATCGCACCGGGGCGTAGGCCACGGTCGTCCCATAGGGTTTCTATGCCACGCGCCACGAGTTCGTTGTAGAGCGATTCGGCAGCGGCGGTCACTTCCGGCGCGTTCTTGGGATTGATCACGCACACCGCTACGCGCCAGGGTGCCATGGCTTCGGGCCAGATGATCCCGGCTTCGTCGTGGCGCTGCTCGATGGCAGCGGCGACGATGCGGCTGACGCCGATGCCGTAGCAACCCATCAGCATCACCTGCTTCTTGCCCTGGTCGTCTAGCACCGTGGCGTCGAGTGCTTCGGCGTATTTGCTGCCGAGCTGGAACACATGGCCGACTTCGATACCGCGCGCGATATGCAGCGTGCCGTGGCCGTCGGGCGAGGGATCGCCAGCGACGACCTGGCGAATGTCTTCAACGCGGGTGATATGCGCGTCGCGCTCCCAGTTGGCGCCGGTGTAATGGGTGTCGTTGGCGTTGCCGCCGCAGACGAAGTCGGCGAGCACCGCGGCGCTGCGATCGACGATGATCGGAATAGACGCAGGCAATCCGACCGGGCCGATAAAACCGGGGCGCGTGCCGGTGGCGGCGAGAATTTCTTCCTCGCTGGCCAGTACCGACTCGTCGGGCAATTCGGCGAGCTTGGACGCCTTCACCTCGTTGATTTCGTGGTCGCCGCGCAGGCACAGGGCGACCAGGCCGTCTTTGCCGCGTACAAGCACCGTCTTGAGCACGCGGTCGGCGGTGACGCCGAAGTGCGCCGTGACATCTTCGACCGTGCGCACGCGCGGTGTATCCACGCGTTGCAGCGTGGCAGTCGGGGCAGGGCGGCTGATGGCCGGGGCCAGCGCTTCGGCTTTTTCGATGTTTGCGGCGTAATCGGAACCGTCGGAGAACGCGATGGCGTCTTCGCCCGAATCGGCAAGCACCTGGAACTCGTGGCTGGCGTTGCCGCCGATCGCGCCAGTATCGGCCTGCACTGCACGGAACTTCAGGCCAAGGCGCGTGAAGATGCGCGAATACGCCTGATACATCGCCTCATAGGTTTCGGCCAGCGATGCCTGGCTGAGGTGGAAGGAGTAGGCGTCCTTCATCAGGAACTCGCGCGCGCGCATCACTCCGAAACGCGGACGGATCTCGTCGCGGAACTTGGTCTGGATCTGATAGAAGTTGACCGGCAGCTGCTTGTAGCTCTTCAGCTCGTTGCGCGCGAAGTCGGTGATCACTTCCTCGTGCGTGGGGCCGTAGCAGAACTCCTGCTCCTTGCGGTCTTTGATCTTCAGCAGCTGGCCGCCGAATTTTTCCCAGCGGCCCGTTTCTTCCCACAGCTCGCGGGGTTGCACAGACGGCATCAGCATTTCGATGGCGCCGGCGCGATTCATTTCCTCGCGCACGACGTGCTCCACCTTGCGTAGCACGCGCAGGCCCAGCGGCGACCAGGTATAGAGGCCGGCGGCGAGCTTGCGGATCATACCGGCGCGAAGCATCAGCCGATGGCTGGCGATTTCGGCATCGGCGGGGACTTCCTTGACGGTGGCCAGGTGGAATTGGCTAAGGCGCATGTGCGGCGAATCCGGCGTTAAAACCGCGATTATAGCCGGCCTCTTGCTGCTCCCCTTCGGGGAGCAGCAAGAGATTTAAATATGTGCTTCTCGCGTTCGCCTCCTCTCCCCGATGGGGAGAGGATTGAGGTGAGGGGCTGCGCTTGCGATCACCTTTCATCGAAGCACGCTTCGAATCACCAAACTCGCAAGATTGTCCCCCTCACCCCAGCCCTCTCCTCGCTCCTCAAAGCCGAGGACATCCATGTGCTCTCCCCGCGTACCCCGCTGGGGAGAGGGAGCGAGCAAGCCTTATTGGGTATCCGCGCAATAGTCCTGGTACTCGGACTGGGTGGCGTCCAACTGCTGTTTGCGCTGGTCGGCATTGAGCAGCTGTTGGCCGTTCGCTCCCTGCATGACGACCGGACCGGTGCCCTGCAAGGTACCGAGGTTCGCTTTTAGCGAAGCGCAGAGCTTGGCCCTGTTTTCCGGTGTATCGGCCGTCGGTGCTGCGCCTGCGCTGCTTTGTGTGGACGTCGATGTGGAGGAGGAGGTCGAGGTCGAGCTGTCCGATGCAGGCGTGACCGGCTGTTCGCCACCGCTTACGGTGACCTGACTGTATTTGGTGCCCGCCGGCGGCGGTGATTCGGAATAATGGGTGGTGCCCTTGGCGTCGGTCCACTTGTAGACCTGGGCCGAAACCAGCGGCGCGACCAGCAGCAGCACGAGGGCGATGGGTAGGCGACGCATGGGTTTGCTCCAAAGGGCGGATAAGGGCGGTGCACTAGTTAACAACCGGCGCGCTCCGGACTCAAGCGATGGATGGTTTACACTGCGCGCATCCCGTCACGGATTGATTCATGAGCGACACTACGCCAGTCCGGGCGCCGCGGCACCCCGGTATTTACCTGCTGCCGAACCTGTTCACGACCGGCGCCATGTTTGCCGGTTTCTACGCCATCGTGGTCAGCATCGGCGGCCGGTTCACGGACGCCGCCATCGCGGTGTTCGTGGCGGCCCTGCTGGATGGCATGGACGGCCGGGTGGCGCGCCTGACCCATACACAGAGCGAGTTCGGCGTGCAGTATGACTCGCTGTCCGATCTGGTGAGCTTTGGGCTGGCGCCTTCGCTGGTCATGTACAACTGGTCGCTGTCGAGCTTGCGCGAGTATGGGCCGCTATGGGGCAAGGTCGGCTGGGCGGCGGCTTTCATCTATGCGGTGTGCGCCGCGCTGCGATTGGCCCGCTTCAATACCCAGGTGGGTGTGATCGACAAACGCTACTTTCAGGGGCTGGCCAGCCCGGCGGCTGCCGCGGTGTGCATGTCGTTCGTGTGGAGCATGGAAAACTTTGGCTTCTCCGGTCCGGAGCTCGACATGTTTACGCCTTTCTTGGCGGTGGTTGTCGGCTTACTGATGGTGAGCCGCTTTCGCTACTACAGCTTCAAGTCGCTGCCGATGGGAGAGCGGGTGCCGTTCTTGTGGATCATTATCGGCGTGTTGATCCTGATACCGTTTTTCGTCGATCCACCGCCCGTGCTGCTGGTGGTGTTCTCGCTTTATCTCCTGTCCGGGCCGGTGGTCACGCTGTGGGGCTTGGCCACGCGTCGCAAACGCCCGCGGCGTGGCTCTGCATGAATGCGTTGATCGCCAGCCCTGCGCATCGCACCCGCGTGCTGCGCGCATTGGGCTTGGTGCCTTGGCGTCGGCGCAGCGTTGCTGCGATGCCGGCAGAGCAAGCAGCGGCATCGGTACCGGCGGCATTGCCTTCCAGCGCCAACGTTGTGGTGGTGTTGCCACCGGGTTGTGCGGTGCGCGAGCTTGATCTGCTCGGGCGCGCGCTATGTGCGTTCGGGCCGCATCTCGCGCGCGCAGCTCGCATCGAGGCGACCGACAGCGAAACGATGCAGGTGCCGCACGCACAGGCTTATCTTGTTTTTGGTCAGGCGCAGGCGCACGCCCTTGGGCGCGCCTTGCCAGCCGACGTCATGCGCGATGCGCATATCGTGCTGGTCGATGCGCCGGCGGAGGTACTTGGGCAGGCGCCAGCCAAGCGACGACTCTGGCACGCCTTGCGCACGATGCGCCGCGCATTGGCGGCCAGCAGGCAGTCGTAATGGTTGCGGTAGCGCGCCCCTCGCTCGAGATGCGCGCGATGCGTCGCGAAGATCTGCCTCTGGTCAGCGCGATGGAAAACGCCTCCTACGATTTTCCTTGGACGCTGGGCATCTTCGGCGATTGCCTCAAGGCCGGGCATCCTTCCTGGGTCTTGTGCATGGAAGGGCAGGTGATCGGCTACGGCATTCTTTCGGTGGGCGCCGGGGAGGCGCACGTGCTGAATGTCTGCATCGATCCGGAACAGCGCGGACAGGGTTTCGGGCGCCATCTTATGCGGCGACTGCTGGATATCGCGCGCTGGAACGGTGCGGAGCGGGTGTTTCTGGAAGTGCGGCCGTCCAATCCGAACGCGCAGCAGCTGTACGCGTCGATGGGCTTTCGTGAAATCGGGCGTCGTCCGCGTTATTACCCCGCGCACGGTGGGCGCGAGGATGCGATTGTGATGGCGTTGGAGTTTCCGCTGTCGTAGCGCGCCACGCGATCTACACATGGGGAATCCCTCTCCCTGTGGGCACGCGGGGAGAGCACACGGATGTGCTCGGTTTTGAGGAGCGAGGAGAGGGTGCCGAGAGGCGGGTGAGGGTACGGGCGGAGCGTGATATTCAAGACTTGCGCAAGCTTTCAATAACGCGCGCTGATCGCACCCTCACCCCAACCCCTCTCCCGAAGGGAGAGGGGCTAAAACGTCATCCCAACTTCTGCATCTGTTCGCGCAGCGCCGTGAGCTGCGTACCCCAATCGGCAATACGCTGGCGTTCCTGTGCCACAACCTCGGCCGGTGCATTAGCCACGAAGTTGGCGTTGCTAAGCTTGCCTTCGCACTTCTTGATCTCGCTTTCGATGCGCGCGATTTCCTTGGCGAGACGTGTTTTCTCGGCGCCGAGGTCGATCAGCCCGGCGAGCGGAATCAGCACACGCAGCGAGCCGACGACGGCCGCGGCTGCCGCCGGTTCATGGGCGCCGGATTCGATCCATTGCGGTGCTTCCACGCGGGCGAGAAAGCTGATCTGCGCGGCGAACTTGGCTGCACGTGCGCGATCGCTGGCATCGCCGTCGGCGAGGAGCAGCGGGATGGTCTTGCCTGGCGCGATGTTCATTTCCGCGCGAATGCGGCGGATGCCACTAAGCACGTTCTTGAACCATTCGATCTCGGCCGTGGCCGCTTCGTCGGCAGGAATCTCGCCAGCCTTCGGCCACGAACGGTGCAAAATGCCTTCGGCGTCGATGCCAAGCTTCGGCGCCACCGACTGCCAGATTTCCTCCGTGATGAACGGCACGATCGGATGCAGTGCGCGCAACACCGTTTCCAGAACAACCACCAGGGTGTGACGCGTTGAAGCGGCTGCTATCGCATCATCGCCGTTCAACGCCGGCTTGGACAGTTCGAGGAACCAGTCGCAGAACTCGTTCCAGGTGAATTCGTACAACGCCTGCGCAAGCAGGTCGAAGCGGTAGCTGGTGAAGTGTTGCTCCACGTCGACCAGCGTTTGCTTGAGACGGGTGAGAATCCAGCGTTCGGCTTCGGTGGCCGGTGCGCCCGACGGGGCAGGCAGTTTGCCTTCCGGAAGGTTCATCAGCACGAAGCGCGCTGCATTCCACAGCTTGTTGCAGAACGCTTTGTAGCCTTCGGCGCGCTTGATATCGAAGTTGATGGTGCGGCTGTAGCTGGCCAGCGCGGCGAAGGTGAAGCGCAGCGCATCCGTACCGATGGCTGGAATGCCGCTCGGATAATCCTTGCGGATACGCTTCTCGACCTTCTCGCGCACCTGCGGAATCAGCAGCGACTTGGTGGACTTCTCCACCAACGGTTCCAGTTCGATGCCGTCGATCAGGTCCAACGGATCGAGGGTGTTGCCCTTCGATTTGGACATCTTCTGGCCTTCCGCATCGCGCACGATGGCGTTGATGTACACCTCGCGGAACGGCACCTTCCCGGTGAAGTACTTGGTCGCCATCACCATGCGTGCGACCCAGAAGAAAATGATGTCGAAGCCGGTGACCAACACCGCGCTAGGCAGGAAAATCTTGTCGGTTTCCCAGTGGGCGACGATATCGCCGCGCTCGTTTTTCACCGGACCGTTGGCGGGCCAGCCGAGCGTGGAGAACGGCCACAATGCCGAGCTGAACCATGTGTCCAGCACGTCTTCGTCCTGCTTCAAAGCACCGACCGGTGCGATAGTGGCATGCGCGCGCGCGTCGGCTTCATTCTCGCCGACGAAGATGTTGCCGGCTTCGTCGTACCACGCCGGAATGCGATGTCCCCACCACAGCTGGCGGCTGATGCACCAGTCCTGGATGTTCTCCAGCCATTGCGTGTACGTGCTGGTCCAGTTTTCCGGCACGAACTTGATCTCGCCCGAACGAACGGCATCGAGCGCAGGTTCAGTGATGGCCTTGCGTCCGCCCGGACGTCCATCTTTCTGCGCGTCGCTGGTGAGATCGACGAACCATTGATCGGTAAGCATCGGTTCGATCACCGCGTCCGAGCGCTGACTCACCGGAACTTGCAATTTGTGCGGTTTGGTTTCGACCAACAGGCCAGCCGCTTCCAGATCGGCGAGCACGGCTTTGCGTGCGTCGTAGCGATCCATGCCCTGGTATTTCGCCGGTGCATTGCCGTTGACCTTCGCGTCGAGCGTGAAGATCTCGATCGGCGCCAGCTTGTGGCGCTGGCCGATGGCGTAGTCGTTGAAATCGTGCGCAGGCGTGATCTTCACGCAACCGGTGCCGAATTCGCGATCGACATAGTCGTCGGCGATGACCGGAATCTGGCGACCGCTCAGCGGCAGCGTTAGCGTCTTGCCGATCAAGTGTTGGTAGCGCTCGTCTTCCGGATGTACAGCCACGGCAACGTCGCCCAGCATGGTTTCCGGGCGCGTGGTTGCAACGACGATGCTCTCGTCGCTATCGGTGACGGGATAGCGGATCGACCACATATGCCCGTCGCGCTCGACGCTGTTCACTTCGAGATCGGACACCGCCGTGCCCAGCACCGGATCCCAGTTCACTAGACGATTGCCGCGATAGATCAGCCCGGCGCGGTACCACTCCACGAACACCTTGCGCACGGCGGCCGACAGACCTTCGTCCATCGTGAAGCGCTCGCGCGACCAATCGGCGGCGACACCGAGGCGGCGCATCTGGTTAGTGATGGTGGAACCGGATTCGTCCTTCCACTGCCACACGCGCTCGACGAACGGTTCGCGGCCCAGATCGTGGCGGCTCTTGTTCTCGACGGCGAGCTGGTTCTCGACGATCTTCTGCGTAGCGATGCCGGCGTGATCCGTTCCTACCTGCCACAGCGTGTTCATGCCGCGCATGCGCTGGTAGCGGATCAGCATGTCCATCACCGTCTGCTGGAACGCGTGGCCCATGTGCAGGGTGCCGGTGACGTTCGGCGGCGGCAGCTGGATGCAGTACGGCTCGCCATGCCCCGACGGGCGGAATACGTCGCTGGCTTCCCAGCGGGCATACCACTTCGACTCGATCGGGCGGGGCTCGAAACTCTTTTCCATCGGGGACTCGCGTTTGCGCCCCGGTTGCCGGGGCGCGTGGGTAGGCGTGAAACACGCATTGTAAAGGTCAGCGGCTGGGCTGCCAAAGCGTAGAGGGTCTGTAAGAGCCAGTCCTCATAGTCCACGTGGCCCGCGTTGCCGCTGAGTGGCCGTCAGGTGGTAGTGCGTGGCGCAGCGCCTGACTGGCTGTCAGGCCAAGCCGCGCGCTGCCGCATGGCGGCCACTCAGCGACAACCCGAAGGGCCGGGTCTGTTTGCCCGCAATCCTGCGTCATCACTCGGTTGTGTATCGACATACACGCCCTCGTTCTTCCTGGTCTTGCGCGCAAACAGATCCCGGCGCGGGCCACGTGGACTATGAGGACTGGCTCTAAGGGGCAATTCGGCTATATTTCCTCGTTGGCTTGGGCGCTATCAAACGGGGCGGCGGGTAGGGAATGGAAACGAGGAACGAGGTCGATATCGCGACAGCCGGTCTGCCGCATCCTGCAGCGACGGTTCCCCGGCCCAAGGCGGTCGTGTGCATGACCAATCACGAGCGTCCGGATTGCGCGCGCATCAATATGGAGATCGTGAGGCTCAACTATCCGGAGCCGTGGCCGATCGTTCATTCCTGCTCAGATGTGACCTACGAGCCGCACATGGAAGACGTGCTGGTTCGTTGCCAACCTCGCACCATCATCTACGGCGCCTTGAATCTGCTGCAGCAGTCTTGCCGTGCGGCAGTGGAGGTTTACAACCCGCAGTATCTGATTCACGTGGAAGCCGATACCTGGGTTTTCGATCAAGGCATCATCAAGCGCTACATCGATCTGCTCGATCGTCATCCGGAGGCTTATCTGGCCGCGTCGACCTGGAGCACCGACCAGCGTCCGCAGTGGCGTCGCCTACGCCATCCGTTCGCGAAAGTGAAACTGGGTGTCGCCAAAGTGCTTAACGCCTTCGGCAACGACTTCGGCATTAAACGCAAGCAGACACTGTCGACGCAATTCTTCATTGCGCGCAACGATCCGCGCTTCTTCAAGATGCTCGATGCGATCCAGCCGACGATCGAGAACACGCTGGAATACGATTTTTATCAGGCGTTCGTGAAAGAGTTCGGCAAAAAAGCGGTTCTCGGCATCACCGAGCGCGAGCCGGTGCATCCGGACAATCGTCATTGGTGCCCCAAGCTGACACTGCACGCCCAGCATTGGCCGGAACAGTTGCCGCGGCCAGCGGATATTCCGGCCGATGGCACGCCGCGACCGGGCGTGACAGGTCAATACGATATTCCGGGCAAGAAAGAAGTGCTGGCCGCGCACGGCTTTCAGCACATCGGCCCGGCGATGCGCAAATTGCTCGAATCGACCGATACGAGCTACTACAACCCCAAAGCCAAGCGGTATTAAAAGCTTGGCGGTGCGAGAATGGCCCGATGAACCTGCTAGCCATCGAAACCGCCACCGAAGCCTGCTCCGTCGCCCTGGTCCACGGTGAAACCGTCATCGCGCGCACCGAGCTGGCGCCACGCCGCCAGGCCGAACGCGTGTTGCCGATGGCCGATGAGCTATTAGCCGAAGCCGGTATCGGCAAACATGCGCTGGATGCGATTGCGGTGGGCCGCGGCCCTGGCGCGTTTACCGGTGTGCGCCTGGCCGTGTCGTTGGCACAGGGCATGGCGATGGCGTTGGGTTTGCCTGTGGTGACGATCTCCTCGCTCGCTGCGCTCGCGCTCGAGGCGCCGGAAGACGATGCTGCCATTCTCGCGGTGATCGACGCTCGCATGGGCGAGATCTATGCAGCCAGCTACCGGCGCGACGCAGGCGGCGGTCTGATCGCGCTGGACGAAGAACGCGTCACCACGGCGGAGTCACTGGTGTTGCCGCAGGCGAGCGCCTGGCAGGTCGTCGGCACGGGCTGGGCAACGTATGCGGACGCTTTGCGTGACCGGCTGGGCGTGGTACCCCGTTCGGCCGATGGCGCCTGCTATCCGCAGGCACGTCACGTGGCCACCTTGGCGGTGAGCGAATTCAAGGCCGGTCGCGCGCATGCACCGGAACTCGCTTTGCCGGTGTATTTGCGCGACAAGGTGGCGTTGACCCTGGCAGAACAGGGGCGCTGAGGCGTCAGCGGGCGATTAAAGCCGCCCAATCACGAGTTGCACTAGCAAGCTGCTGATCGACACCGCAGCCCACACACCCAGGCCCAGCAGAATCGGCCGAGCGCCGGTCGCCGCCATCTTGCGCAAGTTGGCCGACAAGCCGATCGCGGTGAGCGCGACGATGATCATGAACTCCGCCGCCAGGTGAATCGCCGGCTGTATGACCACGGGTACGTAACCCGCCGTGCGCACCGCCGAAGCCACCAGAAACCACAGGATGAACCACGGAAAGATGCGCCACAGACTGAAGTCGCTGACGTTGCCCGAGTGCTTCGCCGCGCGCTTTTCGCGCACGGCCACGGCAATGGCGAGGATCAGGCAGATCGGAATGATCAGCGTGGCGCGCGTCAGCTTCACGATGGTGGCGTAGTCGCCGGCCGCGTTGCTGTAGCTGTAGCCGGCCGCGACCACCGAAGACGTGTCGTTGATGGCCGTGCCAGCCCAAAGCCCGAAACCGAGGTCGGACAGGTGCAGCATGTGCCCCAACAGCGGGAACAGCAGCACCGCAACGAGATTGAACAAAAAGATCGTCGAGATCGCGAACGCGGTGTCGTGATCGTCCGGCTTGATGATCGGCGTCACCGCCGCGATCGCCGAGCCGCCGCAGATCGCGGTGCCCACGCCGATCAGCACCTGCAGCTTGTTGTGCACTTTCATCAAGCGGCCGAGCACCAGCGCGGTGACGAACGCCGTGGTCATCGTCACCATCGTCACGGAGAGCGACTCCAGCCCGGTTTTCGCCACCTGGGTCAGGCTCAGGCCGAAGCCGAGCGCGATGATCGACCATTGCAGGATCTGCTTGCTGGCGAACTGAATACCCGGATTGAAGCTGTCCGGCGGCGCTAGCAGGTTGCGTACGAGGATGCCGAGCACGATGCCGAACACCGGACCGCCGATCAGCGGCATGCGGTGCCCTAGCCACCAGGCCAGCAGCGCAATGCCGATGGCAAGCAATAAACCTGATGCGCGACTGATCGGGCTTGGCGAGGTCATGGGGATCGAGGTGGCATTCATGGCAGAGAGTCCTGGGGGTCGGGTGCATTCTCCTCGCCGGTATCGATTAGGAAAATTTGAAATATCTAATCCATGCCATAAAATAGACTGATGGTTAACGTCAGCCTGCGCCAGCTCGATGTTTTCGTGCAGATCGCCTTGCACGGCAGCGTGCGCGCTGCCGCCGATCGGCTGCACCTCACCCAGCCCGCCGCCAGCATGGCGCTGGCCGAAATGGAGCGGCAGCTGGATGCGCCGGTATTCGACCGCGAGCGGGGGCGGCTGCGGCTCAACGCACGCGGGCGCGAGTTATTGCCGTTGGCGCAGGAGCTGCTCGAACGCCACGCCGAATTCGGGCGGCGCGCTACCGGCAAAACCGCGTCGCTGGCGGGCGAGCTGCGGATCGGCGCGAGCAATACGGTCGGCAATTACCGCGTGGGGGAGTTGCTCGGGGACTTCGTGCGCACTCACCCGCAGGTAGCTATCCGCCTGCGCGTGGCCAACACTGAAGATATTGCCGCGGGCGTGCTCGATCACAGCCTGGATGTCGGCTGCGTCGAAGGTCCGGTCACCCATCCGCTGCTCGAAGCACACCCATGGCGTGACGATGCGCTGGTGGTCTGTGCACCGTTGGATCATCCGCTGGCAAAAAAACGTGTTCTCAAACCCGAACACTTCGCGGGGGCGCGCTGGGTATTGCGCGAGCCCGGCTCCGCGACGCGTACCACCAGCGAGCGTGCGCTCGCGCAGTTACCGCCCGGCGAGACGGTGATCGAGCTCGATCAGATCGAGGCGATCAAGCAGGCGGTGAGCGCGGGACTTGGTATTGCTTGTCTGCCGGAAGTCGCGGTGACCGATGCGCTCGCGGCTGGCCGGCTGGTGGCGTTGAAAACACCGTTCCTGGATCTGCGTCGTAAGTTGTCGATCTTGTTGCACCGAGAGAAATACCGCGGCGCGGCGCTGGAAGCGTTCCTGCATTCGCTGGCCTGACGAACTCAAACCTACGCAGTTTCGACAATAGCCGCGAGAATGGCTTCCGCTTCTTCATGCGTGCGTGCCCGAACGAGTCGGGGCGCATGACGTCGCAGTACGGCGTGATCGAGTGTGGCGAGACGATCGCGCACATGCAGGATCTGGCTGGGATGCATGCTGAATTCGCCCAGACCCAGCGCAAGCAGCAATGCGGTGAAATTGACGTCGCCACCGATTTCGCCGCACAAGCTTACGGGCTTGCCCGCGCGCCGGCCCGCGGAAATCACGTGCGACAGCAAACGCAGCAGTGCAGGTTGCAGCGGGTTGTAGATGTTTTCCAGCGCGTCGTTGCCGCGATCTGCGGCGAGCACGTATTGCGCGAGGTCGTTGGTGCCGATGGCGAGGAAGTCGGCGTGTTCAAGCAGCGCGCGCACGTTGATCGCTGCTGCAGGCACTTCGATCATTGCGCCCAGCGGCAGCTTTTCCGGCAGGTCGACGTTCTCGCGCTTGAGGTCCTGTCGCGCCAGTTTGAACAGCGTGCGCACGGCGATCAGTTCGTCCGGCTGGGTGACCATCGGTACCAGCACGCGCATCGGGCCGTAGCAGGCGGCGCGCAGGATGGCGCGGATCTGCGTGGTGAATACCGCCGGGTGACGCAAGGAGAGCCGTACGCCGCGCACGCCTAGCGCTGGATTCTCCTCGCCACGAATGACCAGGCCGGCGGCATCTGCCTTATCTGCGCCAAGGTCGAGGGTGCGAATGGTGACGGGTGCGCCGCCCATGCCGAGTACCACATCGCGATAGGCGATGAACTGTTCGTCTTCCGACGGCAGGCCCTTGTGGCGCAGGAACAGGAATTCGGTGCGATACAGACCGATGCCGTCGGCGCCGCGCGTGCGCGCCAAAGCGACATCGGTAACGGATTCGGCATTCGCCAGCAGCCGCACATCGATACCGTCGCGCGTCCGCGTGGGTGCATTCGCCAGGCTGGCCAGCCGGCGCCCTTCCAGTGCGGCTTCACGCTGCCAGGCGCGATAGCGGGCGAGATCCTGTGCCGTGGGATGCACCACCGCTTCGCCGTGCTCGGTATCGAGCAGGATCAGGTCGTCGTCGTGAATGGTCGACAGCGCATCGCGCGTACCTACCAGCATCGGCAGGCTGAGGCTGCGCGCAAGAATCGCGCTGTGCGAATACGGACTGCCGGAGCTGGTGATCACGCCGAGCAATCCGTGGCCGGCAAGGTGCGCCATGTCGGCGGGCGCGATCGTATCGGCCACGAGGATTTCGCCGACGCGTGCGGCCAGTTTGCGTTCTTCCACGCTGGTCTGGCGCTGCAAGGCAGAGATCACACGGCCGATCACCTGGTCGACATCTTCCATGCGGCTGCGCAGATAAGGATCGTCCATGGCGCCGAATACACCGGCGAGACGATCGCGCTGCTTTTTCAGCGCGGCGCCGGCGCGATAGCGGCCGATGCTGATCATTTCATCCAGCCCGCGCAGCAGTTCCGCGTCGTCGAGCAGCAGGGTGTGCGCGTCGATGAACTCGTTGACTTCGCGCGCCAGCGCGCCATGCAGTTTGCCGCGCAGTTCGCGCAGTTCGTGGCGTGCCGTGTCCAGCGCTTTGTGGAGGTGCTCAAGCTCGGAAGGAATTTCTTCTTCGGTGAGCGGACGCGTATCGACGTGGTAGCGGCTGGGTTGCACTAGTCTCGCGCGACCCAGGGTCATGCCGCGTGCTGCCATCGTGCCGGCGAGGATTTGCCTCATAGGCAGGTCCCCGGCAATGCAAGGAGCGTGAAGCGGTGAACCGGCGCAGGTTGACGCAGCCCGGATGTCGAGACGACCTCCGTGCTCCGTTTCCCGTTCCCTGTTCCTTGCTTCATCCTTACGCCCCTTCGTCGAATTTTCGCTCGAACAGATCCGCCACTGCGTTGAGCGCGGTCGATTCGTCCGGTCCGTCGGCGCGTATCGTCAACGGCGTGCCGATGCCTGCGGCCAACATCATCACGCCCATGATGCTTTGAGCATTCACTTCGCGACCTTTGCTGATCAACCAGACGGTGGATTTGAAACCTTGCACGAGCTGCACCAGTTTGGCCGATGCGCGGGCATGCAAGCCCAGTTTGTTGGAGACGACAATATCTTTTTCAAGCATGATCGATGAAGATTCCTCCGCGACCGCCGCTGGCCGCGATTTCCGCAAGTTCGTCCAACGGCTTATCGGCGTAGTTGAGCACGCGCAGCAGCATGGGCAGATTCAATCCCGATACGCAGCGTAGCCTTACACCGACGGTACTCAACGACAGCCCGATGTTGCAGGGTGTAGCGCCGTAGAGATCCGCCAACACCAGCACGCCATCGCCGTGATCCAGTTCACGCGCATGCTTGGCGGTCAGCGTGCGCATCACATCCGGATCGGCTCGCGCCGGTACTTCCACGGTGGCGACCCGCAGCGGCAGTTTCGGCAGCACGTGACGTGCCGCTTTTACCAGCGCCTGGCCGACCGACTCGTGGGTCATCAATAACACGCCGACGGTCATGACACGGCGGCTTTGGTGAGTTTGGTTTGAGACAACATGGCTATCACTCGAGTTCACGATGGAAAGTGAGAACGCCTTCGCGGCTGGTGCGGTAGTGCGCGGCGAGTTTTTCGACCAGGTAGACCGAACGGTGACGACCGCCGGTACAGCCAATGGAGATGGTGACGTAGCTACGGTCATCCGCTTCGAAGCGGGGCAGCCACGCGTCGAGCCAGCGCGCCGTATCGGCAAAGTATTCGCCGACCACAGGCTGCTGTTCGAGGAATTCGCGCACTGGACCGTCCTTGCCCGAAAGCGGGCGCAATGTCGGCTCCCAATGCGGATTGGGCAGGCAGCGCGCGTCGAACACGAAATCGGAATCCAGGGGCAGTCCGCGTCGGAAGGCGAACGATTGGAACATCAGCGTGAGACCGGCGGTGGTTTGCGCGTAACCGGTGGCGATCAAGCGGCGCAGCTGGTGTACGTTCAAATCGCTGGAGTCGATCACGCGTTCGGCGATCGCCATCAATGGACGCAACAACCGACGTTCCTCGGCGATTGCATCGGCTAGCGACATGCCTCGTGAAGCTAATGGATGTCGACGTCGTGTTTCCGAGAAGCGCTTCGTCAGCACCGCATCGCTACAGTCGATGAAGATCAGATGCACATGCACGCTCGCCGCCAGGGACGAGAGCACTTTGGGCATGTGTTGAAAATCTTCGTCACGGTTGCGCACGTCCACGCCGACGGCGATGCGTCGGCGATGGCTATCGCCGCGCGTCGCCGCGTCGACCAATTGCGGCAGCAGTGCGCTGGGCAGGTTGTCGACGCAGTAGAACTCCAGGTCTTCCAGTGCGCGCAAGGCCACCGTTTTGCCGCCACCCGACATGCCGGTCAGCACCACCAGATGGATGGCGTTCGGATCGTCGGCAAACAGCAGGCTGATGTTTTCGCTCATGAGGTCACCACGGAGGAAGCCGGCGCATCTGGTGGGCCTGGCGATCCATAAAGCTCATGGCTGGATCGATGCCTTTGCTCTTGAGCATGTGGCTGCGCACGGCTGCCTCCACCAGTACGGCAAGGTTGCGGCCGGGCGCGACGGGCAGGGTGATCATCGGCACCTGCACGTCGAAAATTTCGCGGTGCCCGACGTCTCCGGTCAGGCGCGTCATGCCATCGGAGTATTCGGCCTCGCGCAGTGGCTTGAGGTGCACCACCAGGCGCAGGTATTTGGACGTCTTTACGGACGTGTGACCAAACATTTCGCGCACGTTGAGTATGCCCAGGCCGCGCACTTCCAACAGATCTTGCAGCAGCTCGGGGCAGGCGCCGTCGATCACGTCCGGCGCGATCAGGGTGAATTCGGGCGCGTCGTCGGCGACCAGCCGATGGCCGCGGCTGATCAGTTCCAGCGCCAGCTCGCTTTTGCCGGAACCGGCCTCGCCGGTAATCAGCACGCCAATCGAGAACACTTCCAGCAATACACCGTGCAAGGTGAGACGCGGCGCCATGGTGCGCGCCAAGTGATATTGCATCCAGGTCAACAATTCGTGGCCGCGTTTGGCGCTGATCCACAGAGGCGTGTTGGTTTCTTCCGCCACTTCGCGCAGGTCGGCGGGTATCGTCTGGTCCTTGGTGACGATGAAGGCCACTGGCTGCGTCGCGGCCGCTTTGTGAATCACTTCCCAGCGCTGTCGCGAATCCAGGCCGTCGAGATAGCTCAGCTCTTCGGTGCCGACGATCTGAATCTTGTTCGGATAGATGACGTTGAGATAGCCCACCAGCGAAGGGCGGCGCGCGGGCGTGGAGCCGTACTCCAGCGTGCGTGTTTCGCCACGCATGCCCGCGATCCAGCGCAGCGCCATGCGCTCGTGGATATCGTCGAAGAGTTGTCGTGCGGTGAGGCGGTCCAAGGGCGTTCCTTTGCGCCGCAGAGGCCTGATCGGGGGCGGCGGCAGGAACTATTGTGCCAGCTTGGGCTCGGAGGCGGGTCGTTATGAGGCCCGGGAGGGGGAGGGCGCCCGCCCCATATGGGGGCGGGCGGGGGAGAATTCAGCCGTATTGGCGAACCTCGCGTACTTCGCGCTGGTGCTTGTCGCACAGCTTTTCACGGTATCGGCGCAACTGATTGACGAGCTTGTCGAACATGATGTCGATGGAGGCGTACATGTCAGTACCGGTGGCTTCGGCGTGCAGCGAATTGCCTGTGACGTTCATGGTGGCCTCGGCGCGCTGCTGGAGTTTGTTGACCGAGAGCACGACGTTCAAGCTGACGATGCGGTCGTCGAGGCGGGTCAATCGATCGAGCTTGGCCGTGACATGGTCGCGCAGGGCCGCGGTGACATCGATCTGTTGACCACTGAGTTGAAATTGCATGGTGCGCCTCCTTCTAGAGCTGCCGCCAGCGGCGGCGTGGATCGATGCGCGAATCGCCGTGAAACGATCGTTGCACCGTGAAGCAAAACCTTACTCTTGAATATAGGAACGTTCCGTTTAGTAGCAAGTTCCCGAGCGTTATGACGGCGCCAACATTCAGCTGTTGCGCTGTCGTTCGCTGGAGCTGGGAATACGTAGGATTTCCCTGTACTTGGCGACGGTGCGGCGCGCCACCTGAATGCCTTTACCGTGCAATTCTTCGGCGAGCGCCTGATCCGACAACGGTTTGCGCGGATCTTCGCCATCGACCAGTTTGCGCAGCATCGCCTGAATGGCGGTGGCCGACGCGCTGCCGCCGTCTTCCGTGGACACGCCGCTGGAGAAGAAATACTTCAGCTCGTAGGTGCCGCGCGGCGTGTGGATGTACTTGCGGGTAGTTACACGTGAAATCGTTGATTCATGCATACCCACTTCCTCGGCCACTTCGCGCAGCACCAGCGGTTGCATGGCTTCCGGACCGTAGTCAAGGAAGGCGCTTTGCCGACGTACGATGGCTTCGGCCACCTTCAGCAGTGTTTCGGCGCGAGATTCCAGGCTCTTGATGAGCCACCGCGCTTCCTGCAATTGACCGCGCATCCAGCTTGCGTCGTCACTGCGCGCTCGCGCAATAAGGCCGCAGTAGTGCTGGTTCAGGCTGAGCTTCGGTTGGCTGTCCGGGTTCAGGACCACACGCCAACGGGTGCCATCCTTGCGCGCATAGACGTCGGGCGCGACATATTCCACCGGCGTGATATCCAGCGCGGCACCGGGACGCGGGTCGAGGCTGCGGATCAGGAGTGCTGCGGCCGTGGTTTCCTCTTCGCTGGCATGCATGCGGCGCGCAAGCTTGACCATATCGTTGCGCGCCAGAAGCTCCAGTTCATGTTCGACGATGCGTAACGCCAGATCGCGTTGCGGCGTGCTAGGGTCGAACTGTTCGAGCTGCGCGCGCAGGCAGTCTTGCAAGTCGATACTGGCGACGCCGGCGGGATCGAACTGTTGCAGTTGCCGGCGAACACCTTCCACTTCTTCGAGCGTCGCCTTCAAATGAGGCGGCAACGCCGCAAGGACAGCATCTAGGCCTTCCCCCAGATAGCCGTCTGTGTTCAATGCGTCGATCAGCACCGTGGCGATGGCCTTGGCGCGCGGTTCCATCGGTGTCAGGTTGAGCTGCCATAGCAGGTGTTCCTGCAGGGATTCGGGCGCGGCGTTCTGCGGCTCCATCCCTTCATCGTCGCGGTTGCTTTGGCTGCTACTACCGTTGCCGCTGCCGTTGCTGGACGAGAAATCAATCGGTTGGTCGGCGGTGATATCGGCCTCGGTCCACTCCGGTGCCTCATCGTTATCACTGCTCGCGGACGTATCGCTCTTGGCCGAGAGCGGAGCATCGAATTCGTTCTCGAATTCGCTGTCGCCTTCGTTTTCGTCTTGTTCCGGATCGGCGTCCTCGGCGAACTCGAGCAGTGGATTGCTCTCGGCAAGCTGGCGCAGTTCGGCGGCCAACTCCAGTTGCGACAATTGCAACAGGCGAATGGCTTGTTGCAGTTGCGGCGTGAGAGCCAGCTGTTGATTAAGACGAAACTGAAGTCCCGGTTTCATGCCTGCCAAGAGGGTGAACTTGGCATCATCCTAACCCTTCGCCGGAGCGTCGGCCATAGCCTCTACGACCGAAATGACCGGTCGTGTATGCGGATGTGAAACGACGCAAATTGCAACTTGTGCGGGCGGTTTGAATGGAGTATTACAAGCGGAATTCACGCCCCAGATAAACCTCGCGCACTTTTTCGTCGGCGAGGATGTGCGCGGGCGTGCCGCGCGAGAGCACCTCGCCTTCGTTCATGATGTAGGCGCGGTCGCAGATGCCCAGTGTCTCGCGGACGTTGTGATCGGTGATCAGCACGCCGATGCCGCGTTCCTTCAGGTGTCGCACGATGCGCTGGATTTCACCGACCGAGATCGGGTCCACGCCGGCGAACGGTTCGTCGA
Source organism: Dyella lipolytica (assembly GCF_030160075.1). Lineage (GTDB taxonomy): Bacteria > Pseudomonadota > Gammaproteobacteria > Xanthomonadales > Rhodanobacteraceae > Dyella_B > Dyella_B lipolytica. Next base: position 126,606 of record NZ_BSNQ01000009.1, on the reverse strand, counting down.
GCAACATGTAACGCGGTTGTGCGGCAAGGGCGCGGGCGATTTCTACGCGGCGACGTTCACCGCCGGAGAGGCTGATGCCCTTCTGGCCGGCGATGTGGGCAATCTTCAATTCGTCAAGCAGACTTTCCAGTTCGGCGTCGCGTTTGCGCTGATCGAGGCCTTCGCGCAGTTCCAGCACCGCCATGATGTTGTCCGCCACGCTGAGGCGGCGAAACACCGATGCTTCCTGTGGCAGATAGCCAATGCCGAGCTTGGCGCGCGCGTGCATGGGCAGCCCGGTGATGTCCTGCTTATCGAGCTTGATAGCGCCACCGTCGGCTTCGATCAAGCCCACGATCATGTAGAAACAGGTGGTCTTGCCTGCGCCATTGGGGCCGAGCAGGCCGACCACTTCGCCCTGGCGGATCGAGAACGCGAAATCACGCACGACCTGGCGCGCGCGGAAACTTTTTTGCAGCCCTTCTGCGGAAAGCATGAGTAGCGATTATCCCTTGGTCGGCGCGCTGCTGGCGGGCGCCGGCGTGGTGGGTGAATGGGGAGCCGGTTTAGTCGCGGGTTTGACTGGCGCGGGGGCCGGAGCGCCATTCTTCGGCGTAATGGGCTTCTGCTTCGGCAAGAACGTCATCGACACCGGGCCTTCGTTACCGCTCTCGCCGGCCATGTAACCGGTGTTGGTGTTGTAGGTGAGCTTGGCGCCGCTGGAGTCGCCCTTGTTCTGCTGATGGACCACGGCATGGCCGGTAAGGATTGCGATGCTGTTGACGTTGTCGTAGTACAGCTGATCGGCGTCGCCGGTCATCAGGTTGCCGTTGTCGTCGATCTGTTCGATGTGCGGCCGCTTCTGGGCTGTGCCGGTCACGATGATGTGATCGACCGAGGTGTCTTCCTTAGCCGTGAAGATCTTGGCGACCTGACCGGTCAGCTTCATGGTGCCCTGAGTGATCAGGACGCTGCCCGTGAAGGTGCTGACGGAATTGGGTTCGTTGTAACCGTCCATGCTGTCGGCGTGTACGACATGGATCGGCTGGTTGCGGTCATCCTGCTTTGCCAGCGCCGGCTGCAGGAGCAGCAACCCCGTGGCCAACAGGCTGAGTCGTAGCATTTTTCTGGCGCGGATAGAGGATGCCGTGCACGTCATGGAGCAACTCCAAATGGTTATCGTCTAAGTTGGCACGCATGCCGACGCCGTTCATTACGCTTTGACCCTGCGTCATCACTGCGGGCGCCGTCGTTTCCATGCGGTTCTCTTTCGGCCAGCCGGTGACATCGGAGGTATGCAATGTTGCCATGGGACCCCCGGCATAGGCAGGGCGATACATGTAGACATCGCCGTCCAGCCGCATCAGGGTGCCCGTCTTGTTGACCCAGCCGAAGGGTGCATTGCCCTGCCAGTCCGGCACGCCGGGTTTCTTGGCTTTGATGTCGAAAATCGGCGCATTGATATATAGCGATTCATCGCCCGCGCGGCGATCCATGCGTGGCGCGGTCATGGTGAAGTTGAGCAGTCCGTCGACGTCGTAACTCCACACCTTGGAGGTGTAGAGCACGTAATCCGATACGGGCGGCCCGATAAAATCGTTGGTGGGAGGGGCCCCCGCCACCCAGCGCTGCAGCATCCAGCTTGCGGGTGCGGCAATGGCGAGCACGGCGATGACCACGGTGATGCGGTTATCGCGCAGGTATTGGCGCAGATTCACCGCCAGTGCTCCTGTTCCGCCGCCGTTTTGCCCTGTGCGTGAAGGATCAGGTCGCAAACTTCGCGCACCGCACCCATGCCGCCGCCAAGGTGGGTTTGCCACTGAGCCTGCGCAACCACCCAGGGATGGGCGTTGGCGACCGCAACCGCGAGACCGGCGAGGCGCATGGCTGGAATGTCCTGCAGATCGTCGCCCACGAAGGCCGCCTGTTCGGGCTGCAGATTCAGGGCTTCCAGGATCTGCAGCAGGCATTCGCGCTTGTCGCCCTGGCCCTGGTAGACATGGGCGATATCCAGTTCTTCCGCACGCAGCGCCACGGGATGACTGATGCGCGCGCTGATGATGGCCACTTGCACGCCATGCGTCTGCAGCAGCTTCAGACCCAGGCCGTCATGTACGTGGAACACTTTGGTTTCATGGCCGCTCTCGCTGTACCAGAGGCGGCCATCGGTGAGCGTGCCATCCACATCGAACGCCGCCAGACGGATCTTGGCGGCGCGGGCGAGCAGCTCGGCGGGCAGATTGGCGAGGTAATCCATGAGGCTTCCGTCAAACGACGCGTGCGCGCAGCAGGTCGTGGATGTTCAGTGCACCGACCACACGCTGCGCGTCGTCGACCACCAGCAAGGCGTGAATCTGGTATTTCTCCATCAATTGCGCCGCTTCGATAGCCAGTTTGTCCGCGCCGATCACCTTGGGGCCGCGCGTCATCAAGTCGCTGACCTTGGCGTTGCGCAGGTCGACACCGTCGTCGTCCAGGGCACGGCGCAAGTCGCCGTCAGTGAACACGCCCAGCAGGTGCTGTTCGTGATCGACGACGGCGGTCATGCCCAGATGTTTGCGGGTCATTTCCATCAAGGCTTCGGTAAGGCTCGCGTCAGGGGAGATCGTCGGTATGCCGGTACCTGTGTGCATCACGTCGCTGATGTGCAACAGCAGACGACGGCCCAGGCTCCCGGCGGGATGAGAACGCGCGAAGTCCTCAGAGGTAAACCCGCGTGCCTCCAGCAGGGCTATCGCCAGGGCATCGCCCATCACCAGCGCGGCCGTCGTGCTGGCCGTAGGTGCCAGGCCCAGCGGGCAGGCCTCGGCGGAAATACCAGCATCCAGATGCACGTCGGCCTGGCCGGCGAGGGAGGAGTCCGGGTTGCCGGTAATGGCGACCAGCGGGATGCCTTGGCGCTTGATCACGGGCAGGATGAAGAGAATCTCATCCGTCTCGCCGGAGTTGGACAAGGCCAGCACCACGTCCTGCGGCAGAATCATGCCCAGGTCGCCATGGCTGGCCTCGCCCGGATGGACGAAGAAAGCAGGCGTGCCGGTGGAGGCCAGGGTGGCGGCAATCTTGCGCCCCACATGGCCGGACTTGCCCATTCCGGTGACCACCACGCGCCCTTTGCAGCCCAGGATCAGCCGGCAGGCGTCGACAAAAGTCTCGTCGATCCGCGGCTCCAGCGCGCGAATGGCGGCTGCCTCGGTGGCGATGACCGTGCGTGCGCTGCGCACGATGGCGGCAGCATCCACCCGGGTGGACTTGGCTTTGACGATGGGTGCGTTCATGCGTCCTCGATGACGGCTGGCGGCTGACGGGGGTCGCCTGTGTCGTTTCTGCGACAGCAGATTTCCATTAACATGGCACATTCGCATTCTATCTTGATGCCTGACGCCAATGGCTCGCCCCTTAACATCGAGCGGCCGGCGTTCAGGATCTCCGCAGTGGAAAACCAATGGACGCAGCCAGCATCCAGGCAATGATTGAAACGGGCCTGCCCGGAGCACAGGTGAACGTGCAAGGGGACGATGGCGTGCACTTCGAGGCAGAAGTGGTGGCTGCGCAGTTCGCGGGCAAGTTGCCCCTGGCGCGGCACCGGCTGGTCTACGCCACACTCGGGGACCTGATGGGGGGCGCTATCCATGCGCTCGCGCTCAAGACTCTCACACCGGAAGAAGCCGCTGCGCGCCGTTGACGGTCGCGGCAGCCGCTCTCCCGATTTCGTTTACTTAAGGGTTCCTGATGGCCAAAATTCTGATCAGCGGCGGCGAGCCGCTACGTGGTGAAGTAGGTATTTCCGGCGCCAAGAACGCCGTGCTGCCGATCCTCGCGTCCTGTCTGCTGGCCGACGAGCCGGTGACGATCAGCAACGTGCCACACCTGCACGACGTCACCACCACCATGGAACTGCTGGGCCAGATGGGCGTGCAGCTCATCCTGGACGATCGCATGAAGATCCAGGTCGATCCGCGCTCGGCCGATCGCTATTTCGCGCCGTACGAGCTGGTGAAGACCATGCGCGCGTCGATCCTGGTGCTCGGGCCGCTGGTGGCGCGTTTCGGTCAGGCGGAAGTGTCGCTGCCCGGAGGCTGCCAGATCGGTTCGCGTCCGGTCGATCAGCACATCCGTGGCTTGCAGGCGCTCGGCGCGGAAATCGAGGTCGAGAACGGCTACATCCGAGCCCGCGCCAAGCGCTTGAAAGGCGCGCGCATCGTCATGGACATGGTGACCGTTACCGGTACCGAGAACGTGATGATGGCCGCGGTGCTCGCCTCCGGCACCAGCATCATCGACAACGCCGCGCAGGAACCCGAAGTGGTCGACCTGGCCAATTGCCTCAACGCGATGGGTGCGCAGATCGAAGGCGCCGGCACGTCGACGATGGTGATCCATGGTGTTGAACGCCTGCATGGCGCGTCGTACGAAGTTCTTCCCGATCGCATCGAAACCGGCACCTTCCTGGTCGGTGCGGCAATGACCGGCGGCAAGGTACGTGCGCGCAACGCGCGCGCCAATACACTCGATGCCGTGCTGGCCAAACTGGAAGAATCCGGCGCGCACATCTCCACCGGCCCGGATTGGATCGAGTTGGACATGCAAGGCCGCCGTCCTAAAGCCGTGAACATCACCACGGCGCCGTATCCTGCGTTCCCGACCGATATGCAGGCGCAATTTACCGCGCTCAACTGCGTCGCCGAAGGCGTAGGCATCATCACCGAGACGGTGTTCGAGAACCGCTTCATGCATGCGCACGAGCTGCAGCGGTTGGGTGCGGACATTCGCCTGGAAGGTAATACGGCGATCATCCAGGGCGTGAACAAGATGAGCGGAGCGCCGATCATGGCGACCGATCTGCGCGCGTCGGCCTGCCTGGTGTTGGCGGGACTGGTTGCCGAAGGCGATACCACGGTCGATCGCGTGTATCACATCGATCGCGGCTACGAGAACATCGAGGAAAAGCTCGGTGGTCTGGGCGCGAAGATTCGGCGCATGCCGACCTGATGCTTCCGCTAAGAAAAGGGCCGCGCAAGCAGCCCTTTTCTCTTGTGGAGGAGTGCTTCGTTTAGGGGCTGCTGTAGCGAACCAGCTCCAAGGTCAAATCGCCGCCGTCGCTCTGCGCCATTTTCACTGGCAGCGAGAATTGCTTCGGTACGTACCACGCATCGAAGTGTTTGTCCGAATCCGTGCGTGTAACGCGTTGGGCCTGGAAGCTGCCCGCCGGCACTTTGACTGCTTCGGTGCCTTGTACTTTGAACTGCTGTTGCTCCACGCGCTGCTTCACGCCGACGGGCAGCGTTACGTTCTGGCTGCCGTTACGCAATGCCAGGCCCAGCGCAAGCGACATGGTGTTGCGATCCACCATGCCCGGCTCCGCAGCATAGTTGGTTGCACCTTTGCCTTCGTCCACGCTGACCTGTTTGGTATTCCAGTTCACCAGCATCTGGCGCTGCTTGGTCTTTAGCGCACTCACTTTGGAGTTGTAGCTTTCCGTTTCGGGCGCGTTATTGTTCCAACGGAAGCGCGTGATGTCGCTGGAGTTTGCACCAAGCATGGCCGCAAGACCGGAGGTGCCGCGAATCTGGTTGCTGTATTCGTATTCGCCGTTGCCGAGGGCTTTCAACGTGATCGTTGCCTGACCCATCGCCTCGCCATCGCGCGACACTTGATACGTCGCAGTGAACGGCGTCGGTGCCGCGGCAAACGCGGCCGTAGTGAAGGTGACCAGCGCGAGGCCGGCGAGAAGGATACTGGGGAGTTTGAGTGTGCGCATGGATCGGCAGTGTATCCATCCATCCTGAACGCTTCGTTGCAGCGTCAGCGCAGCAATTTTCTGTCACGCCATCGCAAGGGTTTGCGAAGCGGTTGGCCGTCGAAGACGATACCGTCCGCACCCAGCGAAAGACGACCGGCAGCGATCAAGGCGACTACGGCGGATAGCAACTGATGTTCCAGCGGTAGCAGCCTGGCGGCGAGCGTGTTTTCGTCGTCGCCGGCTTCGACCGGCAGCAGCGTCTGGGCAATCACCGGGCCGCCGTCGAGCTCGGCTGTCACGTAATGCACGCTGGCGCCGTGCTCGCTATCGCCTGCCTTCAGCGCGCGACGGTGCGTATGCAGGCCGCGGTATTTGGGAAGCAGCGAGGGGTGGATGTTGATCATCCGGCCTACCCAGGGTTTCAACGCATCGCCGTCGATGATGCGCATGAAACCCGCCAGCACCAACACATCTGGTTTGCTTGCCGCGATGCGGTCGAACAGGGCGAAGTCGTAATCGCGACGTTCGGCGTAATCGTGCGGATCAAGCACCAACGTCGGGATGCCGGCCGTTTGCGCGAGTTGCAGTGCGCCCGCATGGGGCTTGTCGCTGGCGACCAATACGAAATCCGCTATCAACTCGCCACGGTCGCGAGCTGCCAGCAGCGCGGCGAAATTGCTGCCGCGCCCGGAGGCGAGTACTGCGATGCGAAGAGGGGAAGGCATGCGTGTGGGTACGTATCGAGTTCAGCGCGTCGTTCCGTCCTGTGAGGGACGACGGCGTGTCGTCAGCCGATGTGTACGCGCTCATCACCCTGCGACGTGACGACTTCGCCGATGACCGAACTCGCCAATCCGTGCTTTGCCAGCAATGCCGACGCGGCAGCCACGGCATCGCGCGGCAGCAGCACGGTAAAGCCCACGCCGCAGTTGAACGTGCGCCACATTTCCTCACGCGCCACGTTGCCTTCGCGCATCAGCCAGTCGAACACCGGAGGCAGCACGATCGCGGAGGCGTCGAGTTTCAGGCCAAGCCCGTCCGGTACCACGCGGATGATGTTTTCCTTCAAGCCACCACCAGTGATGTGCGCCATACCGTGCAGGGGTACGGATTTCAAAAGCTCCAGCATCGGTTTCACGTAGATCGTGGTCGGTGCCATCAGCGCATCCGCCAGTTTCACGCCGCCGACGTCCAGATCGAACGGACTGCCGGCGCGTTCGACGATCTTGCGGATGAGCGAATAGCCGTTGGAGTGCGGGCCGGAAGAGGCCACGCCGAGAACTACATCGCCGGCAACGATGCTTTCGCCGCTCAGCAGCGCATCCTTTTCCACGGCGCCCACGGTGAAGCCGGCCAGATCGTATTCACCGGGCGGGTACATATCGGGCATCTCGGCCGTCTCGCCGCCGATCAGCGCGCAACCGGCCAGTTCGCAACCCTTGGCGATGCCGCCGACCACAGCCACGGTGGTGTCCACGTCCAGCTTGCCGGTGGCGAAGTAATCGAGGAAGAACAACGGCTCGGCGCCCTGCACCAGCACATCGTTCACGCACATGCCGACCAGGTCGATGCCGATGGTGTCGTGCCGGCCCAGTTGCTGGGCGAGCTTGAGCTTCGTGCCTACGCCGTCCGTGCCCGAGACCAGCACCGGCTCCTTGTAGCGGGTGCCGAGATTGAACAAGCCGCCAAAGCCGCCTAGGCCGCCCATCACTTCGGGGCGGAAGGTGCGCTTGACCAGCGGCTTGATGCGTTCGACGACGGCATTGCCGGCATCGATATCCACGCCGGCGGCGCGGTAGGTGAGGGCGTCGGACATGAGGGAACCCGGCCTTGGAAAACATACAATGATAGACGTTGGGGGTCGGATTGGGCAGACTTTCGTTTGAATCCCACCCCGAGCCCGGCCTTGCCCATGCGTCTGTCACGCTTGCTGATCGCTACTTTGTTGCTCGGCCTGGTCACGGGCTTGCCACAGATCGTCCTTGGCCAGACGGCCTCGCCCTACAACGTGGTCGTGCCGGTCTCCGATACCAGCGGCACCCAGCGCAGCCAGGCTTTCTCGACCGCCTTGGGGCAAGTGCTGACACGTGTTTCCGGCGGCCAGGACCTGCGCGGCAAGAGCGGGTACGACGATGCCATGCAGAACGCAGGGGGCATCGTCCAACAGTTCCAATACCAGCGCGGCGCCGGTAATCCGCCGAGCCTGACCTTGTCGATCACCTTCGACCAGGGTGCGGTGCAACGCCTGGTTACCCAGATGGGAGCGAGCACGGCGGGGATCAAACCGCCGCTGTTGCTGGTCGTGCAAGGTAGCGACGGCAAGGTACTCGGCAAAGACGATCTGGGCACATTGAGCGACGCCGTAAACAAGCACGGCTACAAAGTGAGTTATGCCGATCCCGCGCAGCTGCCCGACCTGGGCAAGCTAACGGCGGCGGACCCGGCGGCCCTGTCGGCGATTACGCGGCTGTACCACACCGGCCTCGTGCTGGTCGGTGACATGCACGCCGGCAGCGCCGATTGGACACTGATCAGCGGCGGCCAGGCGCAGCACTGGAGCACCCAAGGCAGCGACGACGGCTTGTTCGCCGATGCCGGCAAGAGCGCGGCCGATCGTTTGGACAAGACGCTGAATGTCATTGGAGCGACCGAGGTCAACGGCAAGCTGTGGATATCCGGCCTGCATTCGGCGCTGGATTACGCCAACTTGCTGGCAACGTTGCGGGCCGATCCTTCCGTGGAGAAAGTCAGCTCGCTAGGTGCGCAGGACGATGGTCTGCTGCTGATCGTGAAGGCGTCCAAGCCGCTCGGCGATCTGGCGACCGACCTCGCCGCCGGCGGACGTCTGATGCAAGACGGTGCGCGCGACGGCGCCGACGTCAGCCTGCGCTGGCTTCACTGAGTCGGTATGGTCACTGCGATGCCCGCTGCGTCGCACCCGCCCACGCCGGTTTCCCCCTGGCGGCATTTGCCCAACGCCATTTCGATGCTGCGGGTACTGCTGGTAGCCCCGATCTGTTGGGAGCTGCTGCATCGACATTGGTCATATGCCTTGGCACTGGTAGCGGTGGCCGGCGTTTCGGATGGGCTGGATGGTTTTCTTGCCCGCCATTACGGCTGGCAAAGCCGGCTCGGCGGTATGCTCGATGCGATCGCGGACAAGCTGTTGTTGATCAGCTGTTTCGTCATATTGGCTTGGCTCGGCGAAGTCCCGCTTTGGCTGACGCTGATCGTCTGCGGGCGTGACTTGGTGATTGCCTCCGGCGCCTTGTTCTGGCGCTTGCTGATCGGCCGCATCGACCCGCAACCCAGTTTGTTGTCGAAAGCCTGCACGTTGATGCAAATCGTCTATCTGCTTGCGGTGTTGCTCGCGCTGGCCGGCTGGCCCGCACCGAGGCCTGCGCTATTCGTTTGGCTGGTTGCCGCGTTGTGCATAGGCAGCGGGTTGGACTACGCCTTGCGCTGGTCGTATCGCGCCTGGCGTATCCGTCGAGCGCACTAGAGTCTGTAGCAAGACTTTGAACAACCCCTCACATAGGCCAAACTTCACCTCACGCCCGCCACTGATGAGTCATTCGTGTCCATAAGCCAAGAGACATCCCGCCGCTGGCAGATGCTGGCGATCACCGTGGCCATCGCGCTGTTGGTGTGGTTGCTGGCGCCAGTGCTGATGCCCTTCGCGGTCGCGGCCATGCTGGCTTATCTGGGCGATCCCTTAGCCAATCGGCTGGAGCGGCTCGGCATCGGGCGCACGCTTGCCGTCAGCATCGTTTTCGTCGTGTTGATGCTTGTCATCGTGGCCACCTTGGTACTGCTGGTGCCGCTGATCGCGCGCCAGATCGAAAATCTTGTGCAGAACTTTCCGCGCTACGTGGAATGGGGCCGGGACGCAGCGCTGCCCTGGTTGCAGGCAAAACTGCATCTCGATCCGAACGCTTTCGACACCGACCGTCTGGTTGCCGAGATCAAGGATCACATCGGCTCGATCGGTAGCGTGATCGGCAAGCTATCGCGCTCCGGTTTCGGCGTGGTGATGTGGCTCACCAATCTGGTACTGATTCCGGTGGTCTGGTTTTACCTGCTGCGCGATTGGGATCGGCTGGTGGCCTGGATCGATCGCATGCTGCCACGCTCGATCGAGCCGACCATCGCGCACCTCGCACGCGAGTCGGACGCGGTACTCGGCGCCTTCGTGCGCGGGCAATTGCTGGTGATGCTGGCGCTCGCCATTTACTACGGCGTGGCACTCACGTTGATAGGTATCTCGGTGGGTCCGCTGATCGGTATGGTGGCCGGCCTGCTCAGTTTTGTGCCCTATCTTGGTTTTATCACCGGCTTTGCCGCGGCGATCATCGCCTCGCTGGTACAGCACGGCGACTGGCCGCATCTGTTGATGGTGATCGGTGTATTCGTCGTAGGGCAGTTGCTGGAAGGCTATGTGCTGGTGCCGCGGTTGGTAGGCGAAAAAATCGGGTTGCATCCTGTTGCGGTGATCTTCGCGGTGTTGGCCGGCGGTTATTTGTTCGGTTTCCTCGGCGTGCTGCTGGCGTTGCCGGCGGCTTCGGTGATCCTGGTACTGCTGCGCTACCTGGCGCAACGTTACAAACTAAGCGATCTCTATACCGAAGAAGGTTCGCCCGATACCGTGATTGCGGAGGTTGACGTCACCGTCAGCCAGGATGCCGGCGGCCGTGTGCAAACCGAAACGCGTGTTGCCGAAGGTCACGAATCCACTGAGCCATGACTGCGCAGTTACCGTTGAGCTTGCGTTGGCCGCGCCGCCAGCGCTTCGAACATTTCCACGCCGGCGCCAATGCGGCGGCGGTGGCGGCAGTGCAGGCGTTGGCTACGCAGCAAGGCGCGCCTTGGTTGTATCTGAGTGGTACAGCAGGCAGCGGTAAGAGCCACCTACTGCTTGCTGCATGTCAGGCGGCCAATGAAGCCGGTCGCACCGTCCAATACCTGCCGCTGAAAGCACTGCGCGATCACGCGACGGTCATTCGCGGCGTAGCCGGCAGCGCGTTCCTCGCACTCGACGATCTCGATGCGCTTGCGGGCAACCGCGATGCCGAGCACGCGTTGTTCGATCTCTACAACCGCGCGCGCGCCGAAGGTGCCGCCATCATCTTTGCGGCTCAGGTGGTTCCGGCACAGTTGTCGATCGTGTTGCCCGATCTGCGTTCGCGCCTTGGTGCATGTACCCAGTTCGCGCTTAAGTCATTGGATGACGCCGAGCGCCGCGAAGTACTGAAACATCAAGCCGCTTTGCGCGGCATCGAGCTGGACGACACCGTTCTCGATTGGTTGTTCGCCCGCTACGCGCGCGATACCGGCGCATTGCTCGATCTGCTCGATCGATTGGATCAAGCTTCCTTGGCTGCGCAGCGACGCATCACGGTGCCATTCTTGCGCACGTTTTTGCGCGAGGCGGGTTAGACGGGTCTTCGGGAAGGGCTTTCTTCAGCGGCCGAACAATAGTGAGCGCATATTTATGGATGGCACTGACATCAAATTCTCTCCTACCGAGAAGGACGTCATCGTCCGGAAGATCAAGCTCTACTTTTCCGAAGAACTGCATCAGCAAATTGGAAGTTTCGATGCCGAGTTCCTGCTGGACTTTTTTGCCAGGGAGATCGGCGCATACTTCTACAACCGCGGCTTGTACGACGCTCAAGCCGTGCTGTCCGGCAAATTGGACGACATCCAGGATGCGATCTATCAACTAGAGCGTCCCACGGAGTTCCAGAGGTAAAGCCCATGATCTGTCGCATATGGCATGGCCGCACATCCCGCGAACGGGCTGATGAGTACGCGACCTTCCTCGAACAGAGCGCTATTCCCGATTACCGCTCAGTGCCCGGCAATATCGATGTGGCGGTGTTGCGTCGAGACGAAGGGGACGTCACCCATTTCCTGACGGTGACGCATTGGGTTTCCGAAGAGGTCATTCGCGCTTTTGCCGGTGACGATGTTTTGAAAGCAAAGTATTACCCCGAGGATGAAGGTTTTCTCCTGGAGTTCGAGCCCGAGGTACAGCATTTCGACGTGCTTAAGCAGGTGTCCGCACGATCGGTTTGACGTAATCCATCCATCAGGTGACTACCATGGCAGCTGCATTCCGTTCCTCGCGTGACGTCATCATCCGCACCAATGACTGGGCCGGGGCCACCCAGTTTTATGCATCGACGATGGGCTTCGCCGTGGTACATCGCAGCGAGAAAATGGTCGGTTTCGAAACGGGTGCGTTTCGTCTTTATGTCGAAAAAGGTGAGGGCCACGCGCCTGTTTTCGAATGTCTGGTGCCGGATGTCCAGGCAGCCAAGGAGCGGCTAGTTGCCGCTGGCTGCGCTGTTGTGGAAGAAGATGCATCCGTACCGCGTTGCTATATGCGAGATCCCTATGGCATCACGTTCAATATCGGTTTGACCGATAGTGGCTGATCTGCTTATCCACTCGCGGAATGAACAAAGGCGCCATCAGGCGCCTTTATATCGATCGTTTTTAGCGGTTAAGCCTTTAGCAATGCAGGCGTGGCTTGTGCGCTGATCGCTTCCACCATCGCCTTCACCACGTGCAAATTGCCGGCGACGAGGTTGCCGCTTTCGGGGATGCCGTCACGGCCGGCGAAATCGCCGTACTGACCGCCGGCTTCGCGCACCAGCAATACACCGGCCGCCATGTCCCACGGTTTGAGGCCGATCTCGAAGAAGCCGTCATAACGACCGGCGGCGGTGTAAGCCAGGTCCAGCGCAGCGGAGCCGGAACGGCGAATGTCCTCCGCCTGGGTCAGCAGCGCGCGCGTCATGGCCAGCTGCGAATCCAAATGCGCGCGCTGGCGATAAGGGAAACCGGTGGCGATCATAGCGCCGGTAAGATTTTCGCGCTTGCTGACACGCATGCGACGGTCATTGAGGTAAGCGCCGTCGCCCTTGCTGGCAGTGAACAGCTCGTCGCGGAGAGGGTCGAACACCACGGCGTACACCGGCTCGCCCTTGTCGAGCAAGGCGATGGAAACGCAAAAATGCGGAATGCCGCGCAGGTAGTTGTGCGTGCCATCCAGTGGATCGATCACCCAGACCAGCGGGCCTTTGCCGATGGCACCGCCTTCCTCGGCGAGGATGGCGTGGGTGGGGTAGGCGCGACGCAGTTCCTTGACGATCTCGGCCTCGGCCATCTTGTCGACTTCGGAGGCGAAGTCCATGCGTTGCTTTTCAACGACATTGAGGCCGTCGATGCGATTCATGTAACGCAGGATCACGTTTCCAGCGGAGCGCGCGGCGCGTACCGCGACGTTGACGGCGGGTCTGGTCATGGGTTTGGCTTGGCAAAAGAACGGGTTAGCGGCCGGGGATTCTAGCAGAGTAGTGCTGGGGCGGGGTTCGGCGCCCCGGGGCATGGTTATGTCCACTATCCTTTTCCGCTGGTTTCCCCATTGATCCCGCTACATGACTGTTATTGACGACCTGCCGAACCGCTTCCGCTTCGTCCTCGTACGCACCTCGCACCCGGGCAATATCGGCAGTGCGGCGCGCGCCATGCGGACGATGGGGTTTGCCCGTATGGAGCTGGTCGCGCCGCATCGCTTTCCGGACCGTGAGGCATCTGCCCTGGCGGCCGGTGCGGACGATGTGCTGGAAGGGGCCGGGGTTCATCCGGGGCTGGTGGATAGCCTGGCGGGCTCCAGTCTTGCCTTTGGTCTCTCTGCGCGCCGACGCGGCGTAACCCTGCCGGAGCTTTCGCCGCGCGAGGCCGCCATGCAGGCCATCGCGGCAGCGCAGCGCGGCGAGCAGGTCGCGCTGGTATTCGGCAATGAGCGCACTGGGCTGGAGAACGATGAGCTGGCGCGCTGCCACGCGATGGTGCGCATTCCCAGCGTGGACGATTTCAGCTCTCTCAATTTGTCCCAGGCCGTGCAAGTGATGGCGTACGAGCTGCGCGTCGCGTTATTGGGCGAGGACGTGCCGGCATCGCCGCCGGTGCATGACGAACCGCCGGCCGACGCCGCGCAGATGGAACGCTTCTACGAGCACCTGGCGAAAACGCTGGACGACATCGATTTTCACAAGGGGCGCGCACCCACCACGATCATGTTGCGTCTGCGCAAGCTGTTCCAGCGTGCCCAAATGGATGAGCGTGAGCTGCGCATGCTGCACGGCATTCTTGCCGATGCACAGCGGATGGCTCAGTTGGCGAGAGAAAAAGAGTAAGCGCTACTGCTCGTCGTCAGCCAGTTCGATACGCGGCGGCGGCGTTATCAGCAACTTGTCGATGCGCGCGCCATCCAGATCCACCACTTCGAAGCGGATGCCGCGCCATGCGAACACCTCGCCGGTTTGCGGAATGTGTCCGAGCGCAGCCATCACCATGCCGGCGGCCGTGCGGAAATCGTGTTCTTCTTCGCCGGGCAGCTGATCCAGATGCAGAAGTTCGCGCAGATCGTCGGTGGCAATGGCGCCGTCGACCAGCCAGCTGCCATCTTCGCGTTGCACGATCGGCGGGCTTTCCTCGTTGCCGTGGCCCAGCTGACTCGCGCCGACTACCGCGGCCAGCAGATCGTTGAGCGTGACTACGCCATCGATATCGCCGTATTCGTCCACCACCAGCGCCATCGGCGTTTCGGCGTCGCGGAATTCTTCCAGCAGATCGAGCGCGCGCGCGGTAGCGGGTACGTACAACGGTTTAGCGAGCGTGCGAAACAGGTCCGGCTTTCCGGCAGTGATGCTTCCGAGCAGGCTTTTCACTTCGACGACGCCGACAATGTCGGATTCGTCGCCACGATAGACGGGATAGCGCGAGTAGGGCGTCTCCCGCAGCACATCCAGGTTTTCCGCCAGCGGCGCGGTCATATCCAGCCACGCTATGCGCGTGCGTGGACTCATGACGCTATCCACCGTGCGGTCGCCCAGGCGCAGCACGCGGTTCACCATCGCCTGCTCGTCGGCATCGAGCACGCCTTGTTCGGTGCTCTCGGCCACCAGCAGGCGGATTTCCTCTTCGGTTGCCGCGCTTTGGCCGCGGTCCTTCACGCGCAGCAGCTTCATCAGCATGCTGCTCGAACGATTCAACATCCACACGAACGGTGCGGTGGCACGTGAAAGCACCAGCATTGGCATGGCCACGTAGCCCGACACCTTTTCGGGCGCGGACAACGCCAGGCGCTTGGGCACCAGCTCGCCGATCACGATCTGTATAAACGAGATCACCACGAAGCCCAGCACGATGCCGACGATCCGCGTATACGGAGCCAGCCAGGCCACGTTGCCGCCGTGCAGCAGGTCCGCGATATGCGACCCCACCGCATCGCCAGCCACCGCACCGGTGACCAGCATGATCAGCGTAATCCCAACCTGAACGGTCGAAAGGAAGTGCTCCGGCGCCTCCGCATGTCGCAGGGCGATCTGCGCCCGCCGGCTGGTACGGGCCATCTGTTTGAGGCGGCTCTTGCGCGAGGCGACCAGCGCCATCTCCGAGAGCGCGAAGAAACCGTTGCAGAGGGCGAGGATGAGGACGAGCGCGACTGTAGTCAGCATCGCGACAGGGCAGTTGTTGCGGGCATGGCGCCAGTGTAAGGCACGCAAGGGTGTCCCTGCTGGTGCGGCCCGGCGGGGCCGTCCTGTAACATGCGCGTCACATTTGCCCCCTTCGGTCCAGGCGCCCTTGCATGTTTTCACTTCAGACGATTTTCGGTAAAGGCGACAAGTTCTACGGCCTGCTCGAGCAGAGCGCCGACGCCGCCCGCGAAAGCGCCAAGGCCCTGCACGAGTTGGTGACCCGAGCCGACCATGCCCCGGTGATGGCCGCATTTGCCTCTGCCCGCGCCCGCGAGAAAGCGCTGGCGGGGCAGATCAGTGAAGAGCTGGTGAATACCTTCGTCACTGCGCTGGATCGCGAGGACATCGAGGCGCTCAACTCGTCGCTCTACAAGATCCCCAAGAGCGTGGAGAAGTTCGCCGAGCGCTACGAGATCGTCGCCAGCCGTCTTGCCGGGGTGGATTTCGGTCAGCGTGCGCTGGTGCTGTCGCGCGCCACCGACGTGGTGGCGGAGATGATCGGCGAGCTGCGCAACGGTCTACGCATCGATCCGGTGAAGAAGCTGCAGGATCGGCTGCAGACGCTGGAATCGGAAGGCGATCGCATGCTGCTGGCGCCGTACCGCACGCTGTATATCGAGAGCAACGATGCGATGCGCGCGATGTTGGCCAAGGATCTGTTCGAGCTGATCGAAAAGGCCATCGACAAATGCCGCGACGTGGGCAACATCGTCTACTCCATTGTGCTGAAGAACTCCTGAGGTGTCCGCCTTGCACGCTCTCCTTCATGCATGGCGCGCACCGATCGGAGTGGCCGCATGAGTCTTGGTCTCGTCGCGATAGTGGTACTGATCGCACTCGCCTTCACTTACATCAACGGCTTTCACGACACTGCCAATTCCATTGCTACCGTGGTTGCGACCAAGGTGCTTTCGCCGGGGCAGGCGGTATTGCTGGCGGCAGTGACCAACATGATCGGTGCGCTATGGGGCACGGCGGTGGCGGCAACGATTGCCGCCGGCATCGTCAACACCGGGGTGATCGAAGCCGGGCCGCAATTGCTGATCTGCGCTTTGCTGGCGGCGATCGTGTGGAATTTGATCACCTGGTGGATGGGTTTGCCGTCCAGCTCCAGTCATGCGCTGGTGGGCGCGCTGGTGGGTGCGGCCATTGGCGCTTCGGGCGGGCGCTTCGACGCCGTGATCTGGGCGCACGGCGGTGCGCATTGGTGGGAAGGCAAGGGCGTGCTGCCCAAGGTCGTGATGCCGATGGTGGTGTCGCCGTTGATGGGATTTGTGCTGGGCTTCCTGCTTATGGGCGGCCTTTATGGATTGCTGGCATGGTTCGCCAGCCGCAAGAGCGTTCTGCGATATCTGGGCCGCACACCATTCGTCAACAGCTTCTTCGGCAAGGCGCAGATTCTCTCCGCCACCGCGATGGGTTTGGCGCACGGCATGAACGATGCGCAGAAGAGCATGGGCATCATCGCCCTGGCGTTGGCCAGCGCCACGGCGGCCGGGCAATTCGATGGTCTGCCGCACTGGCTTTCCTTCCTGCGTATCCACGAATCCGCCGCCGGTGGCTTTGCGGTGCCGTCATGGGTGGCAGTGGTGTGCGCGCTGACCATGGCCGGCGGTACCGCCGGTGGCGGCTGGCGCATCATCAAAACGCTGGGTCACAAGATGGTGAAGCTGCATCCGATCAATGGTTTTGCAGCCGAGGGTAGTTCGGCGTTGGTGATTCTCGGCGCTTCAGTGTTTGGCTTGCCGGTATCGACCACGCATGTGGTGTCGTCGTCGATCATGGGCGTGGGTGCGGCCAAGCGATTCAATGCCATCCGCTGGTCGGTGGTGGAGCGCATGGTGTGGGCGTGGATTCTCACCCTGCCGGTTACCGCGCTGGTCGCGTATGCCTTTGTCTATCTGGCCCGGCAATGGTCGTGATGGTCAGAACGCATCGCCACCGCTGACGATCACCTGTTCCAGCTGATCGCCGAGGCTGCCGAGCTCGCCGATCAAGCGTCGCAGTTCCTGCTGGTTGAGCAGATCGTACGGCCGGTTTTCGCACAGGTGCAGATAGGGCGAGCCATCCAGGTCCGCCACCGCCAGGAAACCGTTGCGTTGTTCCCAGTTGAAGCGTAGGCAGCGCTTTGGATCTACGCCGGCCAGAGGTCCAATCGGCGTGGAGATGCGCAGATAGCGGCGTCCGATCTCGTCTTCCAGCTCCGCCAGATAAATACCTTGGTGGCGCCCGTGCGGCAGCACGAGATCGAAGCTGATCAGATACGGATCGTTCTGCCGCAAGGGATGCAGGCTGCCGATCAGCGAACGCACGGCCTCGAAGTGATGCATAAGGCGATCCGGACAGACGGACGGACTGATACTCTGACACGACCAACGCGAACGTGCACGCGTAGAGCCTGTCTAAGGTCTCCGAGTGGCCCGCGCCGGGATCTGTTTGCGCGCACGACAAGGAGGAGTGAAGGAGTGTATGTCGATACACGACTGAGCGAGGACGCAGGCGTGTGTGCAAACAGACCCGGTCCTTCGGGTTGAGCCCGTATACTCGCCATGCGGCAGCGCGCGGCTTGGCCTGACCGCCAGTCAGGCGCTGCGCCACGCACTACCACCTGACGAGTATACGGGCTCAACGCGAGCTACTCGGAGACCTTAGACAGGCTCTTATGAAAGAGGAATATTTGCGGGTTTTTGCCGCCATTGCTGCGATTCCGCCGGGTCGCGTCGCGAGCTACGGCGCCATCGCTGCGCGTGCCGGCTTGCCAGGCCGCGCGCGCCTGGTCGGCCGCCTGCTGGGCGAGGTGCCCGACGGCATGGTGCTCCCTTGGTTTCGCGTACTGCGCTCCAGCGGCCACATCGCCATGCCGCCCGGCAGTCGCGGCTTTCGTGAGCAGTGCCGATTGTTGCGGGCCGAGGGCGTGGAAGTGAAAAACGGGCGCGTGCCATTGTCGCGCTTCGGTCTCGATGCCGATGTCGATCGGGCGGTGTGGGGCATGCCACCGCGGTAATCCTTGGCTTTCCGGCGCAATCGCAACGCAGGGACACATCGATTGCGCGCGAGACTACATGTCGGACGTGAGCCACACGTGACGGTTTGCTAGCATGCAGCCGATGTCCGCCACTCCCCTCGATATTCTCCAGAGCGTCTTCGGTTACGCCCATTTCCGAGATCCGCAGCAAGCCATCGTCGAGCACGTCGCCGACGGCGGCGACGCGCTCGTGCTTATGCCGACAGGTGGCGGCAAGTCGCTTTGCTATCAGATTCCCGCGTTGCTGCGGCAAGGTACGGGCATCATCGTGTCGCCGCTGATTGCGTTGATGCAGGATCAGGTCGATGCGTTGCGCGAGGCGGGTGTGGCGGCGGCGTATCTCAATTCCAGCCTCGATGCGCAACAACAGCGCGAGATCGAAAAGCAGTTGCTTGCCGGTGATCTCAACCTGCTCTATGTAGCGCCGGAGCGGTTGCTCACCGGGCGTTTTCTCGAATTGCTCGGACGCACCGAGATCGCATTGTTCGCCATCGACGAAGCGCATTGCGTTTCGCAATGGGGACATGATTTCCGTCCCGAATATCGCGAGCTGACCGTCCTGCATCAACGCTATCCGCAGGTGCCGCGCATCGCGTTGACCGCTACCGCCGATCCACGCACGCGCGATGAAATCGTCGAGCGGCTGGCATTGCAGGATGCGCAGCAATTCGTTTCCAGTTTCGATCGCCCCAACATTCGCTATCGCGTCGGCCTGCGTCACAACGCGCGACGGCAGCTGCTGGATTTTCTTGCCGATCGACGCGGCGATGCAGGCATCGTTTATTGCCTGAGCCGCAAGAAAGTCGACGATACTGCCAGTTGGCTGGCGGAGGAGGGCATCGAAGCCCTGCCGTATCACGCGGGACTGGATGCGGCGACTCGTACCGCGAACCAGACACGCTTTCTGCGCGAAGATGGCGTGGTGATGGTGGCTACGGTGGCATTCGGCATGGGCATCGACAAGCCCGACGTGCGCTTTGTGGCACATCTCGACTTACCACGCAGCATGGAAGGCTATTACCAGGAAACCGGCCGCGCCGGTCGCGATGGATTGCCGGCCGAAGCGTGGATGATCTATGGCCTGTCCGACGTGGTGACGATGAGTCAGATGATCGCGCAGTCCGAGTCGGCGGACGAACGCAAACGCGTTGAGCGGCAGAAACTGGAATCGCTGCTCGCCTACGCCGAAGCGACACGCTGTCGACGCGAATTGCTACTGGGCGCATTCGGTGAAGATTTCCATGGTCCCTGCGGTCGCTGCGATAACTGTGTCGAGCCACCGAAAACCTGGAACGCCACCGTACCCGCGCAGAAAGCCTTGTCGGCGGTGTATCGCAGTGGCCAGCGCTTCGGCTCGGGCCACGTGATCGACATCCTGCGCGGTATCGATAGCGCACGCATGAGCCAGCTCGGCCACGACCGTCTCACCACCTTTGGCATTGGTGCTGATACGGATGAAAAGCAATGGCGCTCCGTGTTCCGCCAGTTGCTGGCAGCTGGATTGCTCGCCACCGATGCCGAAGGCTTTGGGACGTTGCGTCTCACCCCGGCCAGCCGCGATGTGCTGGTCGGCAATCAATCGGTACACATGCGCGAGGAAACACGTCCGACCCGCAGGGCTTCGCGCCGTCGCGACAGTCAGCTGGTGACGGGTGCCAGTCTCGGCATAGAGGCCTACGAGCAACCGCTTTGGGACGCATTGCGCGCTTTGCGCTCTCGTCTCGCCAAGCAGCACGGTGTGCCGGCCTACGTCATCTTTCACGACGCGACCCTGCTAGCGATGTTGCGCGCGATGCCCGAAAACGAAGAGGATCTCGCCTCGATCAGCGGCATCGGCGAGGCCAAGCTAAAACGCTACGGTCGCGATTTTCTCGAAGTCATCAATTCGAATGATTGACGATAAAAAAGGGTCGCGACCGATCATCCATGATCGGTCACGCCACGGCTTGGGCGATCCTGCAAACGGCGCGAACGACGCACACGCGCATGCAAAGGATCAACACCCGTAGTTCTAGTGGCACGAGCTAGGCGAGCATGCGGCAGAGCCGGCGATTCACCGAGATAACGCCATTCGCCTAACGTCTGGGGCAAACGCGCCTGGGGCCAGCTCATGCGCAAAGCATCCAGCGCTGCCTCCGCTGAATCGTGTCGCGCCCATTCGCGCGCATCGACGAGCGAACGCCAGCGACGACCGTGACTAACGATGCGGAACAAGCCACGGCTGGACGGAAAAACATACTGCGACACCATCGGGAAGCGCTCCATATCCGATGGTGAGAGCATGCCAGGCGCGGATGACGCGACGATTATTTCTATGCGTCACTAGCATGGCGATGCGCGGACGTCATGATGACGGGCGTGGTGCAGTTGTTAGAACGACGTAATTTCAATCGGTCTAACAGTTCACGCCCGCTGCGCTGGCGGTGCTTCCGCTCGTCGCGAGGGGGCGCTAACGCAAATCAGTGTAATGCCGATGCGGCCAGCGACTTGATCTGGTCGGGATCGGTAACACCGACGAGTCGACCCGTTTCTTTATCGCCATGAAAAGCAATCAAGGTGCTTTGCATGGTGATTCCCAGTGCACGTTTTTCAGCGGACTGGTTGTCGTAGTCCAACCGCAAGATCACCAGTTTTGCGAAAGCAGGATCATTTGCCATCGCGTCGATTGTCGGCGCCTGCTTGCGGCAGATGGGACACCAGCTCGCGTACGCATCCACCAGCACGGGTTCGCCAGCGGCCTGAGCTGCTTTTAAGGCGGCAGTAGTGAACGGCTGGATCGGCTGAGCCTGCACGGCAGCCGTAACAAGCAGGCCAAGTGCGATGGCCGAGAGGATGCGGAGTATGGACATGGAGCGTTCTCCCAAGTGACTTCTACTCACTATTCGTCGCTGACACTTGAGTGGTTACACGGGCATGCCCGGTGTAACTCCAAGGTTCTTTCAAACGAAACCCTAGGTGAGCGGCATCGCGCTACGCGGACAGATGCCCGGTTACATTTTTTTCGCAACGGAAGACCCAGCATGCGTGTTAATCCGACGATCGGTTTTACCTGTTTGGCCGGTAGGCTGTCATGAGCGGCAATCTCAATCCTCTGGTTGCCTACGCTGCAGGTGTACTGACGATCCTGTCGCCTTGCGTGATCCCCCTGGTTCCGATCGTGCTCGGCAGCGCCGCGCAGCGTCATCGCTGGGGGCCGCTCGCGCTGGCACTGGGTTTGGTCGCCTCGTTCACGTTGGCGGGGTTCGCCATTGCCACGGTTGGTGCATCGATCGGGCTGGATGGCGAGACCATCCGCACATGGAGCGCCGTGTTGCTGCTGATCGTCGGTGTGGCTTTGCTGGTCCCGAGAGTGCAAACATTTTTCGAGCATGCCATCGGCCCCCTTGCGACTTGGGCCGGTGAACGTCAGGCAAGGCTGGAGCGATTCGGGCTTGCCGGACAGGCCGGCATCGGTGTCCTGCTCGGTTTGGTGTGGAGCCCATGCGTCGGTCCCACGCTGGGCGCAGCCACCTTGCTTGCCGCGCAAGGCAAGAATCTGGGGCAGGTCGCCTTCGTGATGATGGCCTTCGCCCTCGGCATTGCCACGGTGCTGCTGATCATGGCGTTGGCCACGCAAAGCCTGCTCGCGCGCTGGCGAGGCAGGCTGATGACCGCGGGGACGCGCGGTAGGCGAATCCTGGGTGCGCTTATCCTGCTGGTGGGCGTGTTGATTATCACCGGTGCCGATCGCAGCCTCGAGTCGGGGATTATTGGCGTGCTGCCGGACTGGGTAACCAATCTCACCACGTCGCTATAAAAAGCGCAGCTCAAGCCATTAAGCACGAGCAACCTGTCGAAGGTAGCGGGCGTATGGCCGTCCATAAAAAAGCCGCTGCTGCTGCGGCTCCTCGGTCCTTGGCCTGTGACAACAGGGGTATTCTTGCGGACCGCGGATAGGGGCGACGGTCGATTGATTGTTTCCCCATGTGAGCGCCGGTTTCACAACCCACCTCACACCTCGGACGTTCGCAACATCCAGCGGCCCTACATGGCAGTAAGATGGCGCCGATACAAAGGGTTAGCCGGCTTCACCGGGGTTTCACGGCTGAACCCGGATCGTCGCAGCATTTATTCCAAGCGTCACGAGTCCACTGGTTGTCCACTGGGGAGTGGGAGAACGATGCACGAACGTTCAGGGGTGAAGACAACGGATCGGTGGAAGCACCTTGCGGTCGGTATCGGCTATGGCCTCGGCGTGTGGCTTTTCCAGCATCTGACTGTTCCGCATTTTGTCCTGCTGTGCGGTGTGCATGTCGCCGCGGCCTTGCTTGTGCCTCGTCGCTATTGGCCGGCCATGATCGTGTCTCAAAGCATGGCCCAACTCCCCGTTGCGATCAGCTGCGTGTCGGTGTTCGGGGTGCTGTGGTCCACGCTGATGGTCATTCCTAGCCTCGTGTTCATTGCCCCGATCGTCTATCTCTTCCAGACGCGCGCGCCCTTGGTGGATCGGAAGGGTGAGGTGAACATTTCGATGCTGGTGCTCTGCGCCCTTGCGGTCGCGATCGTGATGTTGGGCGTCAATGAGGTGCAGTTGGCCAGCGCCGTCTATCCACCGGGCGTTCACCCGATGCATTACAACCATCTGGCGGCGCAGTGGGTGCTTGGCAACTTCATCGGCGTCTTGACGGTGGTGCCTACGGTGCTCGCCGTGTGGCAGGCCTTACGACGCCATGGCTGGCGCTCGTTGCTCACTGCAATCAGTGAAAGCCGGGCGACCTTCGAGAGCGTGTGCTTTATTTTGCCTGTGCTCGCCATCCTGGTGTGGGCCGGGTTCACCGAGCCACACCTGCGCGCGCTCGCGCAGGTTGCGATGTTTGTGCCGGTCGTGTGGCTGGCGCTTCGCCATGGTTGGCAGGGGGCTGCTTTGGGTGGCACGGCTGCCAGTTTGGCGCTCGTCTGGCTGATGCCCGAGAAATACGATCAAACGACCATCCAGGCCGAAGTGATCGTCGCGTTCGCCATTGCAACGATGCTGTTGCTCGGGGCCCGTATCGAGGCGCTCGATCGGCGCGCTGAGAAAGAACGCAAAGAAGTGCGCACGGCGTTGGCGTTGGCGCAACGCAATGTCTACTTGGGGGAAATGCAACTTCGGATGACGGCCCAGGCCCTCGAAAATGCGCGTGAAACCGTGCGCACTGGCTACGCGATGATGATGGGCCGCCTTCGCCATTTGCAGCCCGCCATTGATGACGGGGGTTATCAGCGTCTGGCGCTCGCAGCCCAAGACCAGCTTCATGGGATTTCCGAAAGCCTTCATCCCACGGTCTGGCGTGAGCGCGGCCTACCGGCCGCCCTGCGGGAAGGCGCGGTAGCGCGGATGTTGGATCACGCTGGAATCCGATATTGGTGTGAACTCAAAGGCCCGCTGAGTGCCTTGTCTTCGACCGTCCATCTCGCTCTCTATCGCATGGTGTGCGAAGCCCTGGCCGACGGATGCGGTAAGCGGGATGTGAGCGACGTGTGTGTCCGGATCCGCGGTGGGGATGTGAACGGCCGGCGTTGGGTCGCCGTGAGCGTCGTGTTCCGCGCCAACCTTGTGCGCTTGCCTCATGTGCGGTGGGACGACCTGATGCCTCGTTTAATGCGCGCCACGACTGGGGCAGGGATCAAGGCACTCAAAGACCGGGCAGCGATCTTTGAAGGGTATGCGCGCGAACGCATGCTTCCCGACGGGCGGCGCATCAGTTGGATCATGCTCGACCTCTGACGAAAAAAGCCCAGCGAAATCGCTGGGCTTTTTCTTTCAAGCGCCTTGTTTCACTCAGGAACCGTGCGTTCCGCATCCGGCTGGGTCGGCGCCGTTGCAGGTCGCCGCAAGTTGGGCACTGAGTTGCGTGGTGCCATCGCTCATCGGCGTCGCAGTTACCGTGGTGGTGCCATCGTTGTAGACGGTAGTGGGCGAAGTGGTCGGAGCGGCGTTGCTTGTCGTGGCCGCGGGCTGCTGCGGCGTGGAGACGAGCTGCGCAAATTTGCCGATAGGCAACGTGATGAATTGACCGCCGGTCGTACCGACGCTGCCTAGGACATTGCCGTTGAGATCGTTGATCTGGATGTATTGAATACCGCCGAGCACAAAGACGTAAGCGTGGTAATTCGGGCTGGTGCTTACGTCGGTGGCATTGGGCCACGCTTGGCCCAGGCCAGTAGAGGGAGGTGTGGCTGCATTGACCACGCCGGATAAGCCGATCGTCAAAAGCGCGGTGAACACGGCACGACGAGACCTGATGTGCAGCATAGATATACCTCTTGGGTGAATGGCAGGCAGCGGCGCCCGCTTGTACGTCGAAATCTATCACCGGGCGCCAGAAGAAAGCGTAGGCGCGCTAGCGCCGACCGCAATTCGGTTCAGCGCCACGCTGGCGCCGTGACGGGCGCGTGAAATCTGGACGGGTATGTATTTTCCCAAAAGGCTTGTTTGGATCGTGACAAGCGTATGCGTTTCTCGTCGTGCTCCTCAGCAAGCGTTGCCGGTAAGCTCGGACCGCGATAGCCATGCTCGCTTCTGATGGGCGGCAGAATGCTTGGCTTCGATGGTGCGGATTTTTCTCGACGGACCGTGGCCCGTCCTATTTCGGCCCGCATCCCGAGCTAGACCGGCGTGTCGCGAGTGCCGGGTTTCTCATCAGGCGCTGCACTGGCAAGAATGGATCTGCAATGTATTCCGCGAGAGTGGTTTTGTGAGCGATGCGCATCAGCATGCTGCGAATAGCCATCCGCACACATACTTGATATCAGCCCGAAGATCAGTTCGTCCGGATGAGCGGGAAAAGGGAGCACGCGGGTGCCGCATACAAAAATGGCTCACCATCGAAAGTGAGCCAAATCGCTTGAAACAAATGGTGGCCGGGGACGGAATCGAACCGCCGACACGGGGATTTTCAATCCCCTGCTCTACCAACTGAGCTACCCGGCCAGGGTGGACAGCCGCGAGGGCCATCGGTGTTGCGTGGAGCCGCACATTAAATCGGATGGTCGGCTTTGCGTCAAGACTCGGTGCCCGGGGCCACGTAGCCTTCAGGCTGTTTTACGTCGCCACCGAACAGGAATTTCTCCATTTCGCCGCCCAGAAACTGGCGGGATTTGGGGTCCA
Source organism: Dyella lipolytica (assembly GCF_030160075.1). Taxonomy (GTDB): domain Bacteria; phylum Pseudomonadota; class Gammaproteobacteria; order Xanthomonadales; family Rhodanobacteraceae; genus Dyella_B; species Dyella_B lipolytica. The sequence goes on along the minus strand of NZ_BSNQ01000009.1, from coordinate 101,179 downwards.
GGGGGTTAAGGCGGTATTCGTTGATCAGCATGGTCTGGTGGGCCAGCCATTGCTGCCATGCGGGCTTGGAGATTTCGGCATAGATGCGCTGACCAAGGGGGCCGGGCCAGGGGGCGAAGTCCAGACCTTCGGCGTCGATGCCGAGTTTGGCGCAATGAATCGTACGGCTCATCAGTATTTCTCTTTGAGTTTTAGACGTTACAGCTCGGTGGGTTCCGGCAGCGCCAGTAGGAGGGACTTTACCGGCGCAGGCAGACCGAGCGTCGGCAGGTCCGCTATGGCGCACCAGCGTAGGTCGGCATTATCGGCGATTGCGTGCAGGGGTGCTGCGCCGTCGAATAGCAGGGGCTGGATCTGCAATCGGTAGTGGCTGAAGACATGCACAAAAGGTGTGAGCGATTGGGCATCGTCGATCCGCGCGCGTTGTTGCGCCTCACGCCATGCATTGTCGATGTCGTCGGCTTCCGGCAGGCTCCACAGACCGGACCACACGCCCTGCGCAACACGTCGCTGCAAGAGCACGCGGCCATCGGTGTCACGCAGAATCAGCATGACCGTGCTGCGGGTGGGGATAGCTTTGGCCGGCTTCGGCGTGGGGAGTTGTGCGGTGAGATTTTCTCGATGGGCTACGCAGTCGCCGCGCATCGGGCAGGCGTCGCATAGCGGACGAGTGCGCACGCATACCGTGGCGCCGAGATCCATGATCGCCTGCGTGTAATCAGCGGTGCGCTCGGCGGGCGTGTGCGCTTCGGCGCGCTGCCAAAGCTGCTTTTCCACGGCACTTTCGCCCGGATGACCAGCGATACCGTGATAGCGCGTCAATACACGCTTCACGTTGCCGTCGAGGATCGGAAAGCGCAGTCCATAAGCCTGGGCGAGAATGGCGCCTGCGGTGGAACGGCCAATGCCCGGTAGTGCCGTAAGTGCGTCTAAATCGTGCGGCAATTCGCCGTTGTGCAGTTCCACGCACAACTGCGCGGCACGATGTAGAAAGCGTGCGCGCCGGTAGTAGCCAAGTCCGGACCACAGCGCCAGCACGGTGTCTTCATCGGCGGCGGCGAGATCGCGCAGCGCAGGTAATCGCTCTACGAAGCGTTGAAAGTAGGGGATGACCGTGGCGACCTGCGTCTGTTGCAGCATGATCTCCGACAACCACACGCGGTATGCATCGCGAGGATGCTGCCACGGCAGATCGTGACGACCGTGACGGTTGAACCAGGCGAGCAGGGCAGCGGCGAATGGCGTCACTGTGGATGCGGGGCGTCAGATTTGGCGGGAGGCGCAACACTTTCGGTATGGGCAGGCACGGCATTACCGGTTTGCATGCTCAGACCTTCGATATGAATCTTGCCGATATCAAGCGTGGCCATATCGACCTGCCCGTTGCCGGGCGGTGCGGATATCTTGGGTCCCAGCGGGTTGGTCAACTGGTTCCACCATTGTGCCAATTCGAGCGTAGGCAGCTCGAGATCGACGTGGTTGTTTTTGCCGAGCAGCTTCAGATGCAGCAGTAGCGGATTATTGGGGCCGGTCGCAGTAAGCAGAACGGTAGCGTCGTAATTGCCTTCGTTCGCTTCATAGAATTTGCCCTGCAATTGCATCGATGCATGGGTGGCACCGGTCCAGCGTGCGTTGCCGGTCAGGTGCAATACCGTGGCGCCGCTATCTGACGCATACACGGTGATGTTGTCGAGGGCCAATGCACCATGTGCAATGCTGGGCACGCTGGACAATTGCCATTGTAAGGGCGTGCCGTCGGTTTTCTTGGCCGACAGGTTGATCCAGAAAGGCTGCTTGGGAATGAGCCTGCCGGTGTCGAGCGAAACGTCGCTTAACCACTGGCTATTGTTTTCCACCACGCTGCCGTTACGGATGCGTATGCCGGTAGCGATGCTTGGAATCTGATCCGGTACGGTGGTCAATTGCGGCGGCAGGTTTAGCAGCCATGCTTGAAGCGCATCCAGATCGACACGCGGCGAATCGATCTGCATGCGCGAGATCACGATCGGGCCGCCGAACAGAGTGCGCCATGGCAACACCAGACGGCCGTTAGCGGCCAGCAGGATAGGCATGTTCGCGGCGCCTGAACCGGTGTCGCGTGCAATCAGCGTGATGCCTACCAGCTGCAGTGCTGGCCGAGGGAAGAGCGTGGGGCTGGCCGGGCTGGAGAGCGTGAGCTGCAATCCGGCGGTGTTGGCCTGCTCTTGCAGCATCGCCGTAAAGCGGTCCGGCTGCAGCAGCAGATAGAGCGCCACCAGCACGGTGAGCACGATGCCACCTAGCACGCTGGCGCAAACAATCAGCAGCAATCGCAGCGGGCGCGGCAGAGTCATTTAGGCGCGAGTGAAATCGGCAGGAAGCAACCCATCGACATAGGCCTCCGCGTCGAATACGCGCAAATCCGTGGCGGTTTCGCCCAGGCCGACGAAACGAATAGGCAAGCCGAACTCGCGCGCCAGCGCAAACACCACGCCGCCTTTGGCGGTGCCGTCGAGTTTGGTGACAACCAGGCCGGTGACGCCGACGATCTGGCGGAACTGGCGCACCTGGCTCACTGCGTTCTGGCCGGTGGTGCCGTCGATGACCATCAGCACTTCGTGTGGCGCATCGGTATCGAGCTTCTTGAGCACACGCGCAATCTTGCCGAGCTCGTCCATCAGGCCCCCTTGCGTGTGCAGGCGGCCGGCAGTGTCGGCAATCAGTACGTCGGCGTTGCGTGAATGCGCAGCTTGCAGGGCGTCGAAAATCACGCTGGCGGCGTCGGCATCCTGGCCCTGTGAGATCACCGGCACTTGGTTGCGCTCGCCCCACGTCTTGAGTTGCTCCACCGCGGCGGCGCGGAAGGTGTCGCCGGCGGCCAGCAGCACCTGCTTGTCTTCGTCGCGCCACTTGCGGGCAAGCTTGCCGATGGTCGTGGTCTTGCCGGCACCGTTGATGCCCACGATAAGCACCACGAAGGGCTTGTGTCCGCTGATATCCAGCGAATGCTGCACGGGTTTGAGCAGCGTCACCAATTCTTGCCGCAAGGCCCGCAGCAACGCGTCGGCGTCGGCGAAGTCGCGCTTGTGCATGCGCCTGCGCAGGTTTTCTACCAGCGAAGTGCTGGCCTCGATGCCGACGTCGGCGGTGATCAGCGTGGTTTCCAGTTCATCCAGCAGACTGTCGTCCAACTTGGGATGACGCGAGAACAGCGTGGAGAGCCCGCGCGCGAAGGTGCTGCCCGAAAGGCGCTCGCGCCAGCTGCGCCGGGTGGATGGTTCGGCGGTTTCTTCAACGATGGTCGGGGTGATATCAGGAACCGCGGGTGCTTCGGGCGCTGCGACATTAGCTGGCGCCTGGTCCGCGGCATCCTCGTTTTCCCCGGCACCGTTGTCGGCGGGCTTCTTCTTCCAGAACTTGAGCATGGGGGACATGATTCAAAGACAATAGGCGGCATGCTATCACTCCGATCCGTACTGTCCGCTGAGGGCGCGGGCCCATGAAGGCTGCGTCCGGGCGTATCCGCATCATCGGCGGCCACTTACGCAACTCCCGATTGAATGTGCCCGATCTCCCGGGATTGCGGCCTACGCCCGAGCGCGTGCGCGAGACCTTGTTCAACTGGCTGGCGCCGACCATCGCCGGGGTGCAGGCGCTGGATCTGTGTGCGGGTACAGGTGCGCTGGGTATCGAGGCACTTTCGCGCGGTGCAGCGGGAGTCCGGTTCGTGGAGCCGGAGGCTGCGTCGGCAGAGGCCTTACGCGGCAATCTGGCGAGGCTGAAGGCCCATGGCGGAGAAGTGGCGTGTACGGATGCTGCGCGCTTTCTGCAGCGCGCGCCGCAGCCGGTCGGGTTGGTTTTCCTCGATCCGCCGTTCGCTCTGCAGCTGTGGACGTCGTTGGCGCAGCAGCTTGAGCGGGGCGGTTGGCTCGCTCCGTCCGCGCAGATCTACGTCGAATCGCCGCGCGACCTGACACCCGATCTACCGCCGAACTGGGTGCTGCACCGCGAGGGACACGCTGGCGAGGTGCGTTACGCACTCTATCGCCGGACCTAGCCCATTCCGTTAAGCTTATGCTTTCCTCCGCGAATCCCGTTTTCGTGAAAAAGTCGGTCAATACACGCCTTGCCGTCTACCCGGGTACCTTCGACCCGATTACCAACGGCCATGCGGATCTCGTGGCCCGCGCAGCACCGCTGTTCGAACGCATCGTCGTAGCGGTGGCGGAAAGTCAGAACAAGGGCAAAGGTCCGGGTTTCACCCTGCAGGAACGCATTTCTCTGGCGCGCCTGGCGCTGGCGGATTTGCCGAATGTGGAAGTGCGCGGCTTCGATTGTCTGCTGGCCGACTTCGTCAGCGACATCGGCGCCGGCGTGATCATCCGCGGCTTGCGCGCCGTGTCGGATTTCGAATACGAATTCCAGTTGGCGAGCATGAATCGTCATCTCATTCCCACGGCTGAAACGCTATTCTTGACGCCGGCGGAGCAGTACAGCTTCATTTCTTCCTCGCTGGTACGCGAGATCGGTCGCCTTGGTGGCGACATTTCCGGTTTCGTGCATCCCGCGGTCCAACAAGCCATGCGGCAGCGCTGGCATAAAAAGCAACCTGAAACCGAAGGGGACAACTATGCGTAAACTCACTCTCATCGCCACCGCTTTTGCGTTGACCAGTTGCCTGGCCCTGTCCGCGTGCAATAACAGCGACAACCAGCCGCAGGTTGCCCAGCAGGTACAGAAGCTCACCAAACCGGCCGACCCGAACGACACCAAGGCCTGGGGCGCTTATCTCGGTCAGATCGTGCAGGGCAATATGCAGGGCATGTCCGCCAGCCAGCCCTATGCCTACATGGTGCCGGCCGGTGACACCGACGCCATCAAGGACGCTCGCGATCGCCAGCTGAGCGACGTGCAGGACACCGTTGCCCGTGGCGTTCTGCCCGGCAACATGCTGGTGTTCGGTGGCCCGGATTCGGGCAAGACGGCTGATCTGATCACCACCGCCTTCAAGGATGCCAAGGCCGGTTCCTTCAAGGGCGTGATCGTGCTGTTCATTGGCGACAAGGCCGACGAGCAGCGTGTGGACGCCGTGCTGCAGCCGACCAACGCGACGATCCGTTTCGCCCAGATGTAAACCGCATTCATCTCCCTCTCCCGTCCGGGGGAGGGAGATGCCGTGTCTTGTTGCTTCGCACAATAAGCGCCGGCCCGTGTAGACTTATCCGGCATGTCCCTCAAGATCCTCGATACCTGCGTCAACTGTGACGTCTGCGAACCGGCCTGTCCTAACAAGGCGATTTCGCTCGGCGAGGAGTACTACATCATCGATCCCGCGTTGTGCACCGAATGCATCGGTCACTACGACGAGCCGCAGTGCGTGATCGTGTGTCCGGTGGAATGCATCATCGTCGATCCCGCGCATACCGAAACGCGCGAACAACTCGAAGACAAATACACGCATTTGATGGAGATCAAGGGATGAGGTTTGCGCCGCGTTGGGATGTGCTGTTATTAGGTTTTTTATTGGGGACGAGCGGGGCATTCGCCGCCGACAATCCGACACCATCCACACATGAGGCGCAGCTCGCGCAGCGACCCGGCCATGCGGGCATCGCCAGTGCCAATGCGCTGGCGACGGAAGCCGGTTTCGAAGTTTTATCCAAGGGCGGCAATGCTTTTGACGCAGCCATTGCAGTGGCGTCCACGCTATCGGTGGTGGAGCCGGAGAGCTCGGGCATCGGCGGCGGTTTCATGGCCACCATGTACGTTGCTTCCGGACATCGCGATGTATTCGTCGATGCGCGCGAAACGGCACCGGCCGCGATCAATCCCAAGGACTATCTCAATCCCGATGGCACGCCCAATCGCGATACGGCGCTGAAAGGCCCGCTGTCGGCAGGCATTCCAGGTGAGCCGGCCGGTCTGGTGTGGCTGGCCAAGCATTACGGCAAGTTGCCGCTGACAGTGTCGCTGGCTCCGGCCATACGCACGGCGAGGGATGGATTCAAACCGGATAGCCGTCTGATTGGATCCATCCAGGAAGAACGGGAGAATATCCAGCGCTGGCCCGCATCTGCCGCCAAGTTCCTTACGAATGGCAACGCACCGATAGCGGGCGACATCTGGCGCGATCCCGAGCAGGCGCACACGCTGGAGCTGCTCGCCCAATACGGTGATTCCGGTTTCTACAGCGGCGAAACTGCACAAAAGTTGGTCGACGCTGTACGCGCAGCGGGCGGCAACTGGACCTTGAAGGATCTGTCGTCGTATCGCGTAAGGGAACGCGCGCCGATCACCGTCGACTATCGCGGCTACAAGATCATCACGGCGCCGCCGCCATCGTCCGGTGGCGTGGCTATCGCCGAGATCCTCAACATCCTGTCCGGCTTCGACATGAGCAAGTTGGATCAGGTGCAACGCACGCATCTGGTGATTGAGTCGATGCGCCGCGCGTTTCGCGATCACAACGATTATCTGGGCGATCCGGATTTCGTGAAGATGCCGCTGGACATGCTGCTGTCGCCGTATTACGCCGACGGCTTGCGCCAAACCATCCTGCCGGACAAAGCCACGCCGTCATCCATGTTGGCGCCGTCGAGCGGCCAGGATCCTGGCATGCACACCACGCATTTCTCCATCATCGATGCCGATGGCAACATGGTGGCGATCACCTCCACCGTGAACTATGTGCTCGGCTCCACGTTCGTCGCCCAGGGCACGGGCGTGTTGCTCAACGATGAGATGGACGACTTCGCGCTGGTGCCGAACAAGCCGAATGTGTATGGCCTGCTCGGCAGCAAGGCCAACGCACCGGAGCCCGGCAAGCGCATGTTGTCGTCGATGTCGCCGAGCCTCGTGATCGGTCCGGACCGCACCGCGGTGATCGGTTCGCCCGGTGGTTCCACCATCATTACGCAGGTACTGGAAGGCATTCTCGCTTTCATCGATGGCGGCGACGCGCATCAGGTAGCGGCGCACAAGCGCTTCCATCATCAGTACATGCCGGATGTGGTCACGGTGGAAGCTGGCGCCTTCGATCCTGCAACCAGCGACGCGCTGACGCGTATGGGTTACACGCTAAAAACCCGGGACTCGTGGGGTTTCATGAATGTGGTGATCTGGGATCGCCGCACCAACAAGCTCGATGCCGCGAGCGATCCGCGTCGGCCGGATGGCTTGGGTAAGGTGCAGTAAGTCTTTGTCCGTTTGAGGCATATAGGCCGTCCCAGGAATTAGCTCATGCAGTTGTGGTCGATCAACGGTAATTCGCAGAAACTGGATGGCGGCGCGATGTTCGGTAACGCGCCCAAAGCGATGTGGTCGCGCTGGATTGCTCCGGACGAACTCAACCGCATCCCGTTGGCCTGTCGCTGCTTGTTGGTGAAGGATCTCGACGGCCGCAATGTGCTGTTCGAAACCGGCATCGGCGCCTTCTTCGAACCTTCGCTGCGCGAACGCTATGGCATCGTGGAAAGCCACCACGTGCTGCTCGACTCGCTTGCCGCCGCCGGCGTTTCGCATGAGGACATCGATGTCGTAGTGCTTTCGCACCTGCATTTCGACCATGCGGGCGGGCTGCTCGCGGCCTGGGAAGAAGGCAAGACGCCGCAGTTGTTGTTCCCGCATGCGAAGTTCCTGGTCGGCGCCCTCCACTGGCAGCGCGCGATGAAACCGCATCCGCGCGATCGTGCTTCTTTCATTCCGGAGCTCCAGCAGCTATTGCTGCAGAGCGGGCGGTTGGAGCTGGTGGCTGGCGAGTACTCGCAGGCCCTGGGGCAGGCGGTACGCTTCCATTTTTCGGAAGGTCACACGCCCGGGCTGATGCTGGCGGAATGTGCCGGCGTAGTTTTTTGCGCCGACCTGATTCCGGGCCGGCATTGGGTGCACCTGCCCATCACCATGGGCTATGACCGCTTTCCGGAAGCGTTGATCGAAGAAAAGCGCAGCTTTCTGGAGGACAAGCTGGCGCGCAACGTGCGGCTGTTCTTTACCCACGACCATGCTTGCGCGGTCGCCCGCGTGACACGCGACGAGCGCGGGCGCTATGGTACGTCCGACGAACAAGCCGAGTTGCGCGGCACCACAATCTGAAGCATCCATCTGGAGGTTCGATGAGCGGCGAGGGGAAGCCACCCATCTCAGTCCGTGAACTGCTATTGCCTGCACTGGGTGCGGTGATTCTTCTCATCGGCGTAGGTCTGGCCGCAGTCACCGAAAAAGGACAGATCGACTACCGCGCTCAAATGGAAAGGCACGGCGGCGATGTACTGGACCTTGGCAGCAACGGTCGCCCGGATGCCGACGAACAAGGCTACATGGTGCGTGTGGTCGGGCCCCTGCAAGTAGTGGAAGCGCCGCTGGACCCGCAGTTCAACCAGCAAGCCGATCAGCCCGTACTGATTCGGCGCGTGCAGATGTTCCAGTGGCACGAGGTTCGGTACGGTGGCCCAGCCTCCTACGAGCTGGATTGGGAAGATCATCCCGTCGATTCCAGTCATTTCGAACGAGCCGAAGGCCACGTCAACCCGGTAGGCAAATTCCCTATCGACGATGCTCAGTTCGACGCCGGGCTAGTGCGCTTGAATGATTTCATGCTCTCTCCCGCATTGGTGCATGGGTTGACGGGAAGCCAGCCGGTCTCGCCGGATCTGCGCAATCTACCCAGCAATCTTGCGGCCAGTTTCAGCCTGTATGACGATCATCTCGTCACCAGCGCCGTGCCTTCCAACCCGCAACCCGGGGATCTGCGCGTTAGCTGGGAAGCAGTGCCGGTCCAGACAGTCACCATCGTGGCGAAAGTCGACGGCAACAAGCTGATACCGGCCAGCGATGCGGCGGACGGCGTAGGCTTCGCCGTGCAGCCCGGCGATGTTCCGCTGTCTGATATTTTTCCCGATCTGCCTTTGCCGCCCGACTATCTATGGCTGCGTCGCATTTTCTTCGCGCTATTGGGCACGCTAGGTGCCGCGCTTCTTGTGCGCTGGTACTACAAGACCATCGATCCGGTCCTGGCGCCCTCCATTGCGGTGTTGGTGATCGGTGCGGTGGATGCGGTGCTTTGGCTCGGTAACGACAGGGTGCCAGCGGCGGGATGGTTCGGCTTGGCGCTCGTTGGCGCCGCGTTGACAGTGTGGCGTGTGCGCGCGTTACGAGCACGTTGAACGCGTTGATATAGAGCCGGATTCAGCCGAACGTTTCGGCGTGTTCGATAAACCACAGTCCCGCAAATAGCTTCGGATCGATCGAATAACCGTCGGCCGCGCGGGTGAGCAGCCACGCGCCGGCCTGCTGTCGAGGCACTTCGTGCACCACGATGTTCTCGCTCTCATCGCCGCCGCCGTCGCTGACCTTGACTAAATCGTGCGCGCGCACGAAGGCAATGATTTCGCTGCTCATGCCGGATGACGAAGGTCCTTCGTGCACGAAGCTCACGCTGGCGCAGCGATACCCGGTCTCTTCTTCCAGTTCGCGTTGTGCGGCGAGCAGGACACTTTCGTTTTGACTACCGGCCAAGTCGCCGACCAAGCCCGCCGGCATCTCAATGGTGAACTGTTGCACGGCGACCCGGTATTGCTCCACGAACAACACCTTATCTTCCGGCGTGACGGCAAGGATGATGACCGCTCCGCCTGGATTGTTACGCTCGGCATATTCCCAGCGACCGCGGCGGCGCAAGCTGAGCCAGCGTCCCTCGTAGAGTGTTTCAGGCGATGCGTTGGCGTCGTTGGGAATGCGGTCCGTTTGATTCATCAGGATATGTCGCCTGGTTGAAGAGGGGCTTATGCGCTGACCTGCTTGCTCAATCCGCTGCGCCATTTTCCGTGCTGTTGAGCGCACGCAAACGGTTGCGTGTCAGCGGACCGAAGCGAAGCTGTTCGCACAGTGGTTCAAGGCTGTCCATGCCGCGACGACGTAAAAGCACATCGGTGCCGGCTTCGATAGGTGCGTCGAGCGCGATACGCGTAAGTCGGCGATACAGTCGCGCGGATTCGCCGTGCTCGCGAAGCTTCGCCGCACAACTGGCAGCGCCTCGCAGGCGCAGAAATGCAACTTCATCCACGCGTTCCAGCAATTCGTCCAAGTTGCCGAAGTGTGCCAGCAATGCGGCTGCGGTCTTGGCGCCGATGCCCGGTACGCCCGGGATGTTGTCCACGGCGTCGCCGCATAGCGCGAGATAATCCGCGACCTGCTGGGGATGCACGCCCAACCGTTCGAACACGCCGGCCGGTCCCCAGCGCAGATTGCGAGCAAAGTCCCACTGCTCGTCGTGCTCACCAAGCAGCTGGCCAAAATCCTTGTCTGCCGAAACGATCACACTGCGGAAGCCATGTTCGCGCAGTCCCCACAGCGTGCTACCGATCAAATCGTCGGCTTCGTAACTATGATCGATCAGCATGCAGATGCCGAGCGCTTCGGTGATCGCGCGACATTGCACGAATTGCCGCTCCAGATCGGGCGGCGGCAATTCGCGATTGGCTTTGTATGCCGGATAGATCGCGTTACGGAACGAAGTGGTGAGCGATGCATCGAACGCCACCGCGAGATGCGTGGGGCGTTCGCGTTCCAGCAGTTCGCACAGGAAGCGTGTATAGCCGTGCACCGCATTGACCGGATGACCGTCCGCATCGTGGAACTCGTCCGGCATCGAATGCCAGGCCCGAAATACATACAGGCTGCCATCGATCAAATGAGCGGTTGGGCGGCGGGAGACAGGCACGCGATTAGGCCTTCCACTCGCTTAGCAGATCGTCGAGAGCCGGGCGGTCGCGATCGGGGATATCTGCGATCGGCGTGCCGATGTGCACGAAGCCGATCACGCATTCGTTCTTCGCCAGTCCCAGCAAGGCTGCAACCTCCGGATCGTAAGCCGCCCAGCCGGTAAGCCACTGCGCACCGAAGCCGAGGGCATACGCACCAAGCAGGATGTTGTAGGCCACGTTGCCCGCGCAGAGTTTTTGTTCGATGTCCGGAATGCCGCTATCGGCCTGGAGACGGGCCACCACCACCATCACCAGCGGTGCGAAGGTGTAGCGCAATCGTTCTTTTTCGCGCTTGGACTCGGGCAGGTCCGGGTCGCGCCGGATGGCGCGCTCGGCCAGCTGTGCGCCGAACTTCAGCTTGGCATGCCCACGCAGTTCGATCAGCCGGAAGGGCACCAGTTTGCCGTGGTCGGGTACGCGAATCGCCGCTTCGAGCAGCGCACGCAAGCCAACTGCATCCGGAGCAGGTTCGCCGAGCTGGCGCGAGGGTGCGGAATGGCGTTGTTGAAGCAGCGAAAGCGCGTCGGACATGGGAATGTTGCACCGGGGGAAACGCTTATCCTACAACCGTGGCTGGCCGATCCGTTCAACCCGGGGTAGGCATCGGCTAGGATGTGAGAACAACTCCGTTGGGGATGGCCGATGTCAATCACCGTGTCCGCATTGCGCGAAACCGCCGCTGGTGAGCGGCGTATGGCGATCACGCCGGAAGTGGCGAAGAAACTGCGCGGCAAGGGTTTGCGCGTGCTACTGGAGCGCGGTGCAGGCAACGCGGCGGGTTTTCCGGATGCGGGCTATGCCGACGTCGAGTTCGCCGACGCGGCGCAAGTGCTGGCTCAAGCCGATCTGTTGGCCTGCGTGTTGCCGCCGGATGACGCCGTGCTTGGCCGCTTACGCGAAGGAAGCATCGTGGTCGGCCAGCTGCGTCCGCATGGCGCGGCGGAACGCATCGCGACTCTCGCGCAGCACAAATTGACTACCTTTTCGCTGGAAATGTTGCCGCGTACCACACGCGCCCAGGCGATGGACGTGCTGAGCTCACAAGCCGCTGTGGCGGGTTATCGCGCCATGCTGATCGCTGCCGAGAGCTCACCGAAATTTTTCCCCATGCTGACCACGGCCGCGGGCACCATTCGCCCTTCGCGTGTGTTGGTGATCGGCGCCGGCGTGGCGGGTTTGCAGGCCATCGCAACGGCACGTCGTCTTGGTGCGCAGATCGAAGGCTACGACGTGCGCCCGGAAACGCGCGAGCAGGTGGAGTCGCTGGGTGCGAAATTTCTGGATCTCGGCGTGAGCGCTGCAGGCAGCGGCGGTTATGCGCGCGAACTCACCGCCGAGGAGCGTGCGGCGCAACAGCACGCCCTGGCCGAGCATCTGAAAGTGTTCGACGCTGTAGTGACCACCGCCGCAGTACCTGGCCGTGCCGCGCCGAAAATCATTAGCACGGCCATGGTGGAAGGCATGAAGCCCGCGGCGTTGATCGTGGATCTAGCCGCAGACAGCGGCGGCAATTGCGAGTTGACTCGGCCGGGCGAGCGCGTCGATCACGGTGGCGTAGTGATCCTGGGCCCGCTGAACCTGGCCTCCGGCGCACCGCTGCATGCGTCGGAAATGTATGCGCGCAATATCTACAATTTTGTGGAGTTGCTGATTCGCGACGGCGCGCTGCAACCCGATTTCAATGATGAACTAGTCGCCAAGAGTTGCGTCACTCGCCATGGCGAGGTGTTGTTCAAGGCATAAGAGAATGACGGTGCCTAGCGTGGCATCGGGCCGGATCACACGTCAGCGACCCGGCATACCGAACGCATGCTTGCCGGGTAGCGTGGAATTCGGGCCCAGATGCCGTAGCCACTGCTGCCTCTGTTCCGGCGACTGCGTCTGCCATTGCCGACGCAGTGCATCGCGCTGTGCTGGCGGAAGCTGCTGAAAGCGCTGGAAGGCGTCATGCAATTGCTGCTGTTTTGCGGGCGGCAGCGTGTCGTAAAGATGCTGGTTTTCGCGCGCCTGCTGACGTTGTTCCGGTGTCATCTGCTGCCAGCGTGCAATGCGATCGCGGATTTCCTGCTGTCGCCCCGGCGGCAACGTCAACCACTGCTGAGCGCGCTCGAGCATGTGCTCTTGCCGGCGCGGCGGGAAGGAGTCCCACTGCGATTGCAGCGGCGACAACATATTGCGCTGGGCCGGACTAAGCGTGTTCCACGGATGCTGCGTGGGAAAGTTCTGCGCATACGACGGCGTCGCAGCCATCAGGCCGAAGAGAAGAGCGAATAGCGAGGGCAGGCGAAACGATCGTGGCAGCATGGATCAGTGTTTGGTCTGGCTGCTGTTATTGGCAGCCAGCCAGCTGTAGAAATCGAGGTTCTGGTACAGACCCGGATCGGCGCTATCGGCGCCCGGCGGCAGTTCGTTGTCCGGTTCGGCGGCAGTGGCCGTAGCGGCTTGCTGGTTGGCGTCGGTGTGCGATCGCGGTGCCGGCTGCCAGATCATCAATGCGGCCAGAGCCATGGCGGCCAACGCGCCTACCGGCAAAAGCACGCGAGTACGGCGATGCGCCGAGGCATGCGTAGTGGCAGCCTGCAATGCGGTACGGCGCGCAGCGCGCAGGCGTCCGGCAGTGACCGGATCCACGCGCTGGGCGGCTTCTTGATAGAGCGCGCGAGCGCGCTTTTCGAATTGCTTGTCGGACGAGTTCATCGCCACTCCTCCAATTTCTCTCGCAGGTGTTGCATGGCGCGCGAAAGATGTGTTTTTACGCTGCCTTCCGAGCAGCCCATCACCTGGGCGGTTTCTGCTACATCCAGGCCTTCCAACACCCGCAGCATGAACGCTTCGCGCTGGCGCTGCGGTAGTTGCTTCACGGCGGCTGCCATGTCGGCATAGGATTGCTCACCGTGCAATTTTTCCAGCGGGTCCGGGCCGGTATCGGCCGGTTCCCATACGGGTAATTCGTCGCCATCGTCGTCGTGACCGCCGCCGAGCCAGCCGACCACGATGGAGCGCACCTTGCGCCGGCGCTGCAGATCCACGATGCGGCGGCGCAGGATGCCCCAAAACAGCGGCGTCCATTCTCCCGCGGGCTTGTCGCGGTAATGCTTGACCAGACGAAGCATGGCGTCCTGCACGGCGTCGAGGGCGTCTTCACGATTGCCGAGATGCAACTCGGCCATACGGAAAGCCCGACGCTCCATGCTCGCCAGGAAGGCATCCAGCGTGGCAGGCACCGCCCGACCGTCCTGGACCAGAAGTTCCGCCTCAAACACCGCCGAGACGCTGTTCATGGCGCCGTTTTCCGAATCGTCAGGGCGAGCATCCCGGGGCTCCATCTGTTCGACTCTTGCCATTAACGCCCCAGGCTCGCGCGGGTTGACCCGGGACCGTATGATGCGGTGGATACCACTGATTGGCGAGGGAAACACATGCTCGACGGGTTCCTGGCGCTCTACGTCTTTATGCTGGCCGCATTCACGGGTTACGAGATCATTGCGCGGGTGCCTGTCATCCTGCACACACCGTTGATGTCAGGTTCAAACTTTATACACGGCATTGTGCTGGTTGGAGCCATGATTGCGCTAGGCCATGCCCGCACCCCGTTCGAGATGGCGATAGGTTTCCTGGGCGTGCTGCTGGGGGCCGGCAACGCCGCCGGTGGCTACGTGGTCACGGAACGGATGCTGGAAATGTTTAAGTCCAGCAAGCCCGGGAAGGGCAGCGGGGAGGCCAAGTGATGGCCTGGCCGCAGACTTTGATCGACGCCAGCTATTTCCTCGCCGCTCTGCTGTTCATCCTTGGTCTGAAGCGCATGAGTTCGCCGCGCACGGCCCGCGGCGGCATCGTCTGGGCCGGCTTCGGCATGTTGCTGGCGGTGGTGGCCACCCTGTTGCTGCCCGATATGGCGAATCGCGGGCTGATTATCGCTGCGGTGCTGATCGGCGTGGCCGCGGCCTGGTGGTCCGGCCGCCGAGTGGCGATGACGGCCATGCCGCAAATGGTCGCGCTGTACAACGGCATGGGTGGTGGCGCTGCGGCAGCCATCGGCGCCAGTGAGTTGATCGGCCATGCAGGTGATTTTGCGACTCTGGACGGGGTCGTGGCGCCCCATACCTTTCCTTTGATGCCGGAAAGTTGGTCGCCGCTGCATGCGGCAGTGGCGGTGGCTCCGCTGAGCCCAGTAGCGCTGGCGCTGGGTGTGTTGGGTGCGCTGATCGGCTCGGTGAGCTTTTCCGGTTCGCTGATCGCCTTCGCCAAGCTGCAGGGGTGGCTGGACCGGCGTTTCGTGTTTCCCGGGCAGCGCGTGGTGAATCTGCTGGTACTGGCAGCTGCCGTGGTGATCGGTCTGATGCTGGCGACGGGGCATGTAAGCCTCGCCTTGATCGGAGCGTTCTTTGCGCTCGCGCTGTTGTTCGGTCTACTGATGACCTTGCCTATCGGCGGTGCCGATATGCCGGTAGTGATTTCGCTCTACAACGCATTCACCGGCCTGGCGGTGGCGTTCGAAGGCTATGTGCTGCACAACGAAGCCATGATCATCGCCGGCATGGTGGTTGGCGCGGCCGGTACGCTGCTGACACAGCTGATGGCGAAGGCGATGAACCGTTCGATCGGTAATGTGTTGTTCGGCAATTTTGGCGCAGCGTCCGGTGCGGCCGCGCAGGAGATCGGCGGCAGCCAAAAGCCGATCGATGCCGCCGATGCTGCCGTGATGATGGCTTACGCCGAGCGTGTGGTGATCGTTCCCGGCTACGGTATGGCCGTAGCGCAGGCACAGCACAAGGTGTGGGAATTCGCGCAATTGCTGCTGGCGCGTGGGGTGAAGGTGAAGTTCGCCATCCATCCCGTGGCAGGCCGCATGCCCGGTCACATGAATGTGCTGCTAGCCGAAGCCGGCGTGCCCTACGACCTGATCGTGGACATGGAAGATATCAATCCCGAATTCCCGGCCACCGATGTGGCGCTGGTGATCGGCGCCAACGACGTGGTCAATCCGCTGGCCAAGACCGACCCTTCGTCACCGATCTACGGCATGCCGATTCTCGATGTCGCCGATGCCAGGCAGGTGATCGTGGTCAAGCGCGGCAAGGGCACCGGTTTCGCTGGCATCGAGAATGCGCTGTTCTATGCGGACAACGCGCGCATGCTCTACGGCGACGGTCAGGCTGCCGCGGGCCAGCTCGTTTCCGAACTGAAGGCGGTAGACGGTTAGTTCGCCGGAGAGGTTGCGCGTGCCTTGTCACGCGCGGCCGTGACGGCAGCGACGATCACGCCAGCGACGCACCAGGCGATATCACGCGGACCCACACCAAGGCGGGCCAAGTCCCACAGCATCGAGGAGCCTGCAGCGCGCATGGCATCGATCAATCCATAGCCCATCATGGCGGAAAGGTCGGTCGCTACCGTCAGTACTTGAAGATAGGCGCAGGCCACCACGGTGGCCACGGATGCCAGCAGGACGGCATTCCATTTGCCGCCATGCACCCATTGACGGATAGCCACGGCAAGCAACCAGCCGATAGGCAAGACTAGCCAGGGCAGCGAATGGCGCAAAAATACCGTGGGCACCAGCCAGACTGCGCCAGCCGCCAGCCCCAGCATCACCGCACAGAACAGCGCGAAACACTCGCCAAGCACTCGGCGCACAATCATGGTTGGCAATTGCCGATGGATCGGAACACGGTCACGCGATGTCCTGCTGGGCAAAGCAGCCATATTAGCGTGGCGCGTGAGATTTCTCTGCCCGGTATCCCTTGAGATTGGGCAGTTTCAGCCTGATCTTTAGGACAGGCCCCACTGGCGACCGGCATAATAGAGGGCCGGGTAAGCCGTCGGACGGCTTTCCATGACGAGCAACGAGATGGCATGAGCGGTTTCAGTCTTAGCAGCGAACCTTTCACTCTGGCGCGAGACTGCGGCGCGGTCATGGTGCCTCAGGGCGAGAGTGTGACCTTGCCGGCCGGCCAGGTCGGCTACATCACCCAGGCGCTTGGCGGCAGTTTCACGGTGTATGTGGAAGGCAACCTGTTCCGCATCGCTGGCAACGACGCCGATGCTTTGGGCAAGGAGCCGCCACCGCCGCTGGA
This sequence comes from Dyella lipolytica, assembly GCF_030160075.1. Taxonomy (GTDB): domain Bacteria; phylum Pseudomonadota; class Gammaproteobacteria; order Xanthomonadales; family Rhodanobacteraceae; genus Dyella_B; species Dyella_B lipolytica. Next base: position 84,363 of record NZ_BSNQ01000009.1, on the reverse strand, counting down.
ACTGTCTGCCGACGCCACCGACTCCGACGTGGAGAAGTTGGTGTGGCAGCAGTTGCGAACCGTGTTCGATCCGGAAATTCCGATCAACGTGGTCGAGCTGGGGTTGGTCTACGACGTGAGCCTGGAGACCACCGCGCCCGAGCAGCGCAAGGTCTACATAAAGATGACGCTGACAGCGCCGGGCTGCGGCATGGGCGATGTGCTTATCGACGATGCACGCACCAAGCTGGAATTGATTCCCACCGTGGTCGAAGCGGATGTGGATCTGGTGTTCGATCCGCCGTGGAATCATTCGATGATGTCGGATGCGGCGAAGCTCGAAACCGGGATGCTTTGAGTGCCTCGGATGGAGTCCATCACAACGTGTGCTACGCGGCAGCGTAAGTAAGTCCGTTTGCACGGCTCGTGGTTGTGTACGCCAAATTTCGATTTACCACACTCGACATCTACTTGGTCAACGCCAAGCAGGTGGCTAAGGCTTTTCGCTAATACCAAATGCGGATATAGGTGTTTAGTTGGTTTTCGCGTTGAATCAGTAACGCGCCGATATATGGAAAAAGAAGTGGAATTTTCACTATTGACGGCGTATAGAATAAGAAAACGCGGCATGCCTTGTGCCGCTCGCTAGACAAGCTGCGCAATATCCATTTTTTCAAAAAAGGGGTATTCCGTATGAAAAAGAAGCCTGTGCAATGCATGCTTTTATGTCTGGTTTTCGCTTTGCCGTGTATCGCTTTCGGTTACCAGGAACAACTGAAAGTGAAAGTAACCGTAAAAGGTGGGTGTACCACCACGGGTAACGACGAAGCTCACTTCGGTGAACATGTTTCAGGCGCTGCGCACAATGCCCTTGAAGGAAAGGGAGAGGTGCGCTACTGGTGCAGCAATGGAACCACGCACACCATAAGCGCCGATAACGGGCAAAATTACGCAGGCGCCACGCGCAACATGAAGCGGACGGGTGGAACCGAAACCATCCCTTATACATGGGCGCATACGCCAGGAAGCGGTACTGGCAGCGGGCCTAGTCCTGAAGCAAAAGTCGATGTCACCGTTGGTTTGGCTGCAAACGCTTTGGCAAGCGTGCCACCGGGCGATTACGAAGACACCGTAACGGTCACGATTACACCCTGATCAAAGGAGTCTGGCGATGATTACGATCAAGCGCTTTGGGCTTGGGGTGCTCGGCTTAGTGCTGGCCGGTTCGGCGGCGGCGGCAAACTTCAGCGTTTCACCGTTGCGACTGGATTTGACGGGAAGACGCGCCGTAGTGGTCGTCGCGCATGAAGGCGACACACCCTTGGAACTGAAGGTAGAGGCCAAGAGTTGGACACAAGTCGCTGGCAAGGATGTGTATAACGACACCAGCGATTTGAATTTCTTTCCCAAGCAGTTCACGTTGCCGACGCCGACGGAAGGGCAGGGCAAAGGAAAGGCCAGTAACGCAAACCCGAACCAGCGCTTCATCAGCGTTTCTATCGCCGACAAGGGTGCTATGTCGGGTACGGAAAAGGCCTACCGACTCTTCATCACGGAGTTGCCGCCTCCGCACCACGAGGCGGGCGAAAGTGTCGTGATACGAACAAGTTTCGGTATACCCGCGTTTGTTAGCGACCCCAAGGCCAAGGTGAGCGCAAAGCTAAGTGCCAGCGTAGAAGGCGGTGGGGCCGGCCTCATCAAGGTGCGGCTTACCAATCAGGGCACGGCGCATGCGCATCTGAAATCCATTACATCCGATCCTGCGGGCATCACCAGCGGTGAGTTGGATGAGTGGTATGTGCTGCCCGGTGCCTCGCATCTGTATTCATTGCCTATTTCCGGCAGCGTGTGCAGTGCATCGCAGGCCACGCTGAGCATCAATCTTGACCAGGGCAAACCGATTGCCGTGCCTGTCTCGGTTCCGAGCGGCGCGTGCAAGTCGGGCTAGCGCAATCAAAATGCCAGAGTGAATAGCTCACCCCGATACCGCAGTCCAAGGACGGCAGGTGCGCGGGTCAAGCGACTCTAACTCGCCATACGTTTGCAGGTGTACTTGATGTGGCAGTGCGTGCAGGAGCACGCGTGTACGACGGAGGGGGCCGAAGCGCGACAAACGCCAGGATGGCGGCAGCATGTGCGGGAAGAGACTTCAGCCTCTTGATGGATCATTCATCCAGATGTGCGGTCGGGGAGAGGCTGGGTGCGCAAGATCCCGATCATCTGTGCCATGGCGAATCGTCGTGGATGGAGCATGGGCTGGTTGCTGACCCTATGCCTTGCTCCCGGTATCCACGCTGTCGCGACGTCAGCGGTCGAGCATCATGATTTGACGTTGAGCGAAGTCGTTTTGACGGTGGACGTCAATCACGGCAAGCCCGCGGAAGAGGACGCGTTGACTGACGGACAACGTGTGTTATTGCCGGCGTCGATGCTCGATGAATTTGGGATGTTGGTGAAACCGAAACTGGAGCATGTCAACGGCAAAGACTACTTCGATCCGCAGAGCATCCAAGGAGCCGAGAACGAACTCGACCTCAACACGCTTGCGGTGCATATCGTCGTGCCCGGCGATCTGTTGAAGGGACATAACGTCAATCTGTCCGAACCGGTGATTCGCACGTTGACACCCGAGCCGCCCTGGTCCGGGTTTCTGAGCTACAGCTATAGCCGTACCGAGTCCCAAGGGCGCGCGTATCAGCAGGCGCTACTGTCGCCGCACCTTCGCATATTCGGATGGTCGATTTTCGACGACCAGGTGCTATCGAGCACGCCGGCCGGATTCAGCAACCATCGCTTCGACACCGTTGCGTATCACGATTGGCCCAACGACGCCTTGCGCCTTCTCGTCGGCGATTACACGCCCAGCACCGGTGACTTGGGCGCTACGTTTTCCCTCGCAGGCATTACTTTGCAGCAAAGCTATGCTTTGCAACCTGGGCAGGTGATCAATCCGACGGCCAGCATGTCCGGCATTGCTCCATCGCCCTCGCAGGCGCAGATTTACATGGATGGCGTCTTGATCGGTGGGATGAATATCGGTCCGGGCCCCTTCAACTTTCAGGGCCTGCAAGGCTACGGTGGCCTGCGCAACATCAGCGTACTGGTAACGGACGCCGCGGGTAATCAACACGCGTACTACGTGCCTTACTACTTCAGCAATGAGTTGCTTAAAGCGGGCTTCGATACCTTCGATATGAGCTTTGGTTCACCCCGCGCGAGTTTTGGTGCGGGTGGATATAGCGGAAAAGCCGCGAGCATTGCCTATCTCTATGGCGTGACGGACTGGTGGACAGTCGGCACCAACGACAGTTACCTTCAGGGCGATCGACGCCTTTCGCCATTGATGACGTTTGGCCTGGGTCCTGTTGGCACGATCACATTGATGAGTGCGCAACGTCAGCACGATCATCAGCGCCGCTACGCGCATGAGGTGAATTTCGACGGCGTGTGGCAACACACGGAATTCCGTTTTCAATGGCGGCACGCGCAAAAGGATTTTGACGATGCGCTTACGTTGGTAGGCAATGGCCAGGAAAATGTTAGTGCGCCAGGTGTGAGCGAGCCGAGTATCGGTGTGCCGATTCTTCCCGATCTGCGCGCACGGGATCGCTATTCGATGACGGTGTCGCAGACGCTCGGGCTAGTAGGAACCCTTTCCGCCAACGTCGGCAGGCTTTGTCGCTTCGATAACACTATGGTGACGAGCGAGTCGCTAAATTGGTCGTTGCGATTGCCATGGCGCGGGCAATTGACGTTGAGCGGGCTGCGCGCGACCGGCAGTGGCACGCGGCTGCGTGGCATTTTTGCGTCCGTCTATATCCCATTGGGCAATCGCACCACGGTGAGCGCGGGCTATCGAAACGTCACCAACAGCCCGCCACAGCGATACATCGAAGCCACCATGTATCCGCCTTCCGACGGTGGATTCGGTTATTGGCTTTACGACAGTTGGCAAGGCCCCATTAACGACAAGGATGCTCATGTCACATGGCTCAATCGTTGGACACAAATCGACGTGGGCGCCCGTGACGTGGACGATGGTTCTTTCGTGCAGCAGTCCACCAACTTCTCGATCAGCGGTGCTGTCGCGACGATTGAAGGCCATGTTTATCTAACACCGGAGATCAACGATGCCTTTGCCGTGGCCGATGTGGGTTACCCGGGCGTGGGTATCAATCGCGGTGGTACGCCGATAGGTGTCACCGGTCGCAACGGCACCTTGCTGGTGCCCAGTTTGGCGCCCTACGCCGCCACGACGCTTTCCGTCCGCGAAGACGATTTGCCCATGGATGTGGATTTGCTGGAGCCGAGGATTGATGTAGTGCCGGCCGACGGCGCTGGGGTTTTGGTGAAATTCGCTTTGCCGAAGATCTCTGCCGTGAACGGCTCGCTACATTTCTCGCCGGCGCATGGCGGGGGCGCCATCAATAACTATGCGATAACCGTAACGGCGCCGGACGGGGAAGTTTTCAGTCAGCGCACGGGCGACGCTGGATTTTTCGAGTTGGACAATATGACCAGCGGCGACTACCGCATCGACGTACCTCGTGCATCGCCGGCATGTACCGCTGTGATCCATGTGCCTGATGAGAGGCCGGCCATTTGGCAGGCAGGGCAGGTGACCTGTGAATAAGCTTATTTGGCGCTGTGGCTTGGCGGCAGTGCTGCTCGTGTTTTTTGGCGCGCCGGCGCATACCCAATTCACGATGCCGCCACCCGCGGAGCCGGTGGACCCTCTGCCACCGTCGATACATCCTTTGCCACCGCACGCCGAACCTGTCCCGGCGGCGGCGGAGTGTCACATCGATACCAACGTTCTCAATTTCGGTAACTACACATCCGGGCAAAGCCGAAACTTGGACATGACGATGGGCTGGAGCCTCCGGTGCACGGAGCCGACAAGGCTCACGGCGAGCGTATCCCCCAGCCCCGACAGCGGTAGCTTCGAGTACCGTTTGATGCGTCATCAAGGAGGTGAGAGCGCTACGCTGAAATATCAGCTTTACACCGAATGGAGTCGTTCAATAGCGTGGGGCGACGGAACGGGCGGAAGTGTCCCCATCGTTATATCCGTCCAAAGCTTTAGTCAGGTGGAAGCGTTTGGCAGAGTCTTTGCCAATCAGGATGCGGTTCCCGGTGAGTATTCCGACGATATTCTGGTGACGATTGAAGTGGAATGACGGCGGTTACACCGCTCCGCTGATTTCTTCGAATCGATTGGCGTCGCGATTCTTGCGCACCTTGGCCGGGTCCCACACGCGTCCGTTCATGGCGATGTAAACGCCATCAGGCAAGGTCTGCACGGCGGCGACAGCGCAACCGATGTTGAACACGGCATCCGAGCCCTGGAAGCGCGCAGGGTTCAGCGCACCGGTGATTACGATCACCTTGCCCTTGATCGAAGCGAGTTCCTTGGCGGTTTCCACCATGGTGTCGGTGCCATGCGTCACCAGCACATGGCGATGCGGTTGTGCCTCGATAGTGGAGCGAATCAGCGCGCGGTCTTCTGCATTGATGTGCAGGCTGTCCTTGCGCAGGATCGGGATCACATCGAACTGGAACGCCACGCCGAGTTGGCCCAGGATCTCGCCGATCTGCGGAGCGCCGATCTTGTAGTCCGACTTGTCGTCGAAGTAAATCTTGTCGATGGTGCCGCCGGTCGTAACGATGGTCAGATGCTGCATGATGGAAATGCCGTGGGGGTGAGCCGGCATTTTAACCAGAGACTGTCCCGGCGGCGGCCTTTCATTCGAGCAGGAGTCGGGTGTCCTCACCGTTGATGTCGGACAGGCGCAGCAGGCCGTGCCCGAGAAAGCGCCGCAGGGCGGCGGCGGGGCGCTCGTCGCCGCGCGACGAGGACCAGGCCGCCTGGCGTGCCATCAAGGCGGCCGCCGCGCAGCGTGCCAGCGTGATCGCGATGCCTCGCGCGCCGGCCTCCAGGACGCTGCGCTCGACCTTCTGGGCATCCATGTGCGTGGCTGCCGCATCGAGGGCGGCGTGAATCGCGAAGGAGGCCTGGGCGTTATGGGCCTCGCCCAGCCAGCCGGTAATCACCTTGCGCAGCGCAGCGAAGCTGTTGTTGCCGGCCAGCGCGCGCAGGCTGTCGAGCGACAGCACATTGGTAGTGCCTTCCCAGATCGCGTACACCTGCGCATCGCGCAGCAGCTGTGGCAATCCGGTGTCCTCGATGTAGCCGGCGCCGCCGAAGCATTCCAATGCTTCCGAGCAGAGGCTTACCGCCATCTTGCCCGTCCACAGTTTTGCCAGCGGCGTGAGCAGGCGCAGCGAAGCGGTTTCCTGCAAGGTCGCCACTTTCTGTTCGACGGGACCGAGCAAATAGGCGACTTCGAAAGCCAGCGCGAACGCACCTTCGAATTCGGCCTGCATGTCGGCCAGCGTTTGCGCGTGCAGTGGTTGTTCGATCAGCGTGCGGCCGAAGGCCTGTCGCCGCGACGCGTAATCGCGCACCAGTGCGATCGCCCGCGCCATGCTCGCGACAGCGCAGATTGCGTTCCAGGTGCGCGTGACATTGAGCATCGGCGCAACTTGCCGTACGCCATGCGCAAGTTCGCTCACAGGCGTTGCCGGTAAGCCGTCGAGGTGGATCTCCGCCGTGGGCAGTTCATGCGTGCCTAGCTTGTCTTTCAGACGATCGATGATCAGCTCGGGTTTGCGTTCGATGCCGTTCATCGTTTCGACGTAAAACAATGCGAGTGCCGCGGTGCCGGTTCCAGCGCCTTCAGGACGGGCCAACGCCAACGCTGCTTCGCCGACCACGGCGGAACTGAACCACTTGCGGCCGTAGAGACGCCACTGGCCATCCGCATCCCGCTTCGCCACGGTTTCGGTGTTGCCCACATCCGAGCCGCCGGCGTTCTCGGTCATCCACTGGCCCGATAGCCAGAAGCTGTGCGCATCGCGGCTGAGGAAATGCGGCAGCGCGCGCTCGATCAGGGATTTGTTGTCGGATGCTTTCAGCGCCGTGGCGGCGCCGTCGGTCATGGCGAGCGGACAGGTATAGAACTCGCTGGCCACGTGATAGACATAGGCGCGTGCAAATTCCTCCAGGCGCGCGTGCTCGTGGTTCTCGTGCCCGGCCGCGAGAATGGCATGGCGCGTGGTGATCTGCGGACCTTCATTCCAAGCTGCCGTCAATTCGACGCGGTCCACGCGACGTCCCCAGGCATCCCACTGTGTCAACACGGGTTTACGACGTGCGCTGCGACTGCTGCGTTCCCACGCCATCTGCGCGTAGTCGCCCAGCGCATCGAGATCGGCATCCAGGGCCGCACGGCGCTTGGATGGGAACGCGCGATTAAGCAATGCGATCAACAACCGGTCATTACGGTGCGGATGAGCCAGTTGCGGAGCGTCTTGCAAAAATCCCATGACAGCCACCTCGCTTGAGCCATGGCGATGAGTATAGGCACAGGGCTGCTCACTGGGTCCGGTCGAAACCATCAGTTAGCATGGCCGGAGCGAAATGGAGGCCAGGACATGCGATTTTCGGAAGCACTCGATACCGTCCGCCGCGACGGCGACCTATGGGCCGCTTCGATCAGCGAGGATTGGATGCAGGGTCGCAGTGCCTTTGGCGGGATACAGGCGGCGTTGGCTTTGCGGGCCATGCGTGCGCTCGTGCCTGCCGAAACGCCCCTACGCTGCCTTCAAGTAACGTTTGTCTCGCCGATCCCTGCGGGTCCCGTGCATATCGCCGCCAAGGTGCTGCGCCAGGGCAAGAGCGTGACCCAAGTCGAGGCGCGCCTGATAGACGGCGATGCGACGGCCTGCGTGGTCATCGGTGTGTTTGGTGCTGCGCGTGCGTCGGCGCTGCATGTGATGCCATCGCAGCCGAGTGTGGAAACGATGGCCAAGCCGCACGTACTTCGCTACGTGCCAGGTGTCCTGCCGCAATTCACGCAACACTTCGAGGCGCGCTGGCTGCAAGGCGATATTCCTTTTTCGGGCAGCAGCAAGACCGCGCAGGTCGTCGAGATCACGCTCAAGGATGATGGCGTAGCCGACGAAGCCCGGGTGATCGCGTTCGCCGATTTCATTCCGCCGGTCGCGCTTTCGATGCTCCGTCAGCCTGCGCCTGGCAGTTCGTTGACCTGGATGCTGGAGTTGTTTGCCGATAGCCGAGGGTTGTCGCTCGACCACTGGCGCATCGATGCCCAGCTGCAAGCCGCGCAGGATGGCTACACCAGCCAGCAGGTCATGTTGTGGGGACCGGACGGACAGCCCATAGCGTTGAGTCGCCAGAGCATGGTGGTGTTTGGTTAACTCGCGCTGGGTGACGGTTTGCGCTTCACGCCAGCGCCGAGCGCACCGATCAGCAGCAAGGTAAGCAGTACTTCAATCAATGCTGGCCAGCGTTCTTGCGGCGAACTCCAGCATTCGGCGATGCCGTGGCAGAAGTAGAACAGGCCGAGGATGCCAACCCAAAGCAAGGCGCGACGTACGTTGCGGACCGCCATCGCGGGAAGCAGCAGCGGAATCACCGTGATGGCAAGCGCGATCCACACCGGTATGCGTTCGGGTGGAAACAGCCATGCGTACCAGGCGACTTGCAACGCAATCAACGCGATCCATGCGGCGATGCCGATACGGTAAGTGACGGAGAGCGGTGCGCTCATGGATTCGCTGCCAGCTTACGCGCCGTATCGGCAAGCCGTTTGCCGAGGGCGCGGGCGAGTTCACGTTCGTGTTCGCTAATGCTGTTGTCGCCCTTTGCGCCGCTAACGTGGCTGGCGCCATACGGTGTGCCGCCGCTTAGCGTGCTGGTCAGCGCCGGCTCGGTATACGGAATACCCAGCAGCAGCATCCCGTGGTGTAGCAACGGGAGCGCCATGCTGAGCAACGTCGATTCCTGACCGCCGTGCATGGTGCTCGTAGCGGTGAACACGGCGGCCGGTTTGCCGACCAGTGCGCCGCTCGCCCACTCCGCGCCGGTGCTATCCAGAAAATGCTTCAAGGGCGCGGCCATGTTGCCGAAGCGGGTCGGGCTACCGAGTGCCAGGCCAACGCATTCATGCAAATCCTGCTTGGTGACGTAAGGCGCGCCTTCCTCGGGTTCGGGCGGTTGAGCCAGCTCGGTAACCGGCGCTACCGGGGGAACCTGGCGCAGGCGTGCGCGCATGCTGGGAATTTCCTCGACGCCGCGGGCGATCAGGCGAGCCAGTTGGGCCGTGTGGCCGGTGCGGCTGTAGTAGAGGACCAGGATGTCATTCATGCGCTTGGGAGGTTCAGACTGGATGGGGTAGTGTACGTGCGACAGCGAGGATGTTGGCGACCACCCCCATGAATTTGCGCTTCGACCGCGACCGCACGCTCACTTTCGGCCATTTTATCTGGCAGCGTTTTCTCGACGACAAGTGCTTCGAGACCGCCGGTGCGCTTTCGTACACCACGTTAGTCTCGCTGGTTCCGCTGACGGTGGCGATGCTCGCTATGTTTGCGGCGTTTCCCATGTTCGAGGATGCGCGTGAAACGCTGATCAATTTTGTCTTCAGCAACTTCGTGCCTACCGCTGGGGATGAGGTGCAGAAGGCACTGCTGGCGTTTTCTTCGAATGCACGCAGCCTTACCGGCATCAGTATCCTGGTGATGTTGTTCAGTGCGGTATCGATGATGAACAGCATCGAAGACCGGCTCAATCGCATCTGGCAGGTGCACAGGCACCGTCCGTGGGGCCCCCGTTTGCTGTTGTATTGGGCGGCGCTCACCTTGGGGCCGATCCTAGTGGTGGGCGGAATCGCGGTGACATCGTATGTAGCAGCGGTTCCCGTGCTGCGGGATGCGAGTCAGCAATTAGGCATCGGGCAGGAATTGCTCAAGGCCCTGCCATTCGTCGTTACGTTCCTCACGCTATGGTTGATGTACACCACGATTCCCAATCGGCGTGTCAACAAGACACATACGGCGATCGGCGCGTTGCTGGGTGCGATGCTGTTCGAGATCGCGCGTTGGGGTTTCACCCACTACGTGATGCGTGCGCAAAATTACCAGCAGATCTATGGTGCGCTGGCGATCATTCCGCTGCTGTTGTTGTGGATCTATCTGTCCTGGGTGATCGTGATTCTCTGCGCGTCGATCGCTGCGTCCATTTCGTCTTTCGAATACCAGGCGCCGTGCGATGCCATGCCAGAGGGTTCAGAGTTTCTTGGGTTGCTGGTGGTGTTGCGACACTTTGTCGATGCGCAGCGCGCTGGGCGCAGCATCGATTCGGCCAGTATTCGCGCCGCCGAACCCTATTTGCGCAGCGCGTCGATCGCCGCTTACTTCGATGACTTAGCGCGTGCGGATTTAATTCATCGCAGCGAGGCCGGCGGCTGGGCATTGACCCGCAGCCTGGACAACACCGATCTGTTGCACGTCTATCGTCACAGCGGCTACCGTTTGCCGTTGAACCCGGCCGAGCAGGTTGCGGCATCCTGTATCGAGCTGCCTCCGGAGCTACTCTCACTGCTGATCAAATTGGCACGTTCGCTCGATGCAACATTGGGTACCCGGTTGGATGCGGCTTATCCTTTGAATACAGCGCGTGCACCCCAAACCCAGGAATCCGAATCATGAAGTTGTTCGTAACGTCGCTGCTGGTTGCCTGTATGTTCGCGGCGCCCGCCTATGCCGTCATGCCGGCACAACCGTCGATTAAGGTAACGACGCTCGATGGCAAGCCGTATGACTTGGCGTCGCAGCGCGGGCACTGGGTGATCGTGAATTTCTGGGCGACGTGGTGCGCGCCGTGCATCAAGGAATTGCCGGATATCGCGCACTTCGTGGCGACACACCCGAACGTGCGTGCGATCGGTATCGCGTATGACGACACGGATCCGTCGGACATTCGCGCGTTTCTCGACAAGCATCCGGTCGGTTTTCCCGTCGCGCAAGTAACGATGGACAAGCCGCTGAAGGATTTCGACGAACCGCTGGGCCTGCCAACGACGTGGCTGATCGCTCCGGATGGCAAGGTTGCCAAGCATTTCATGGGGCCGGTCACGTCCGCTTCGCTAGGCGCCGCGATCGGCCCGTAATGCTATGCCGAGCGTGCGCTTTCTCGTCAGCGGCAAAGTGCAGGGTGTGTTCTTTCGCGCCAGCACGCGTAACGAGGCACTCAGGCTTGGATTGAGCGGTTATGCCGCCAATCTTCCCGATGGCAGGGTCGAAGTTGTAGCGATGGGTCGTGTCGAGGCACTGTTCGAGCTGGAGCAATGGCTCTGGCAAGGGCCGCCGACGGCACGAGTGGATGATGTCGTTCGCAGCGAACATCATGGGCACGTCAAAGATGGATTTGTAGTGATTTAGCCCGCGCGGCGCGTTAACTGCCGAAGGCATCGGGAACCCACAACGCCTTGTCAGTCACGCGCTCCCGTTTCGGCTTGCCTTTCAACGGTTTCAGCTTCAAAGGCGGAGTCGTCTCGTCGCGGCGGGGTACTTGTTCCAGCAGATGCTGGATCAGGTTGATGCGGCCACGCTTTTGATCGTTGAAGTCGACCACGAACCAGGGTGCGTTGGAGGTATGCGTGCGCTCGATCATCGTGTCGCGCAGATGACCGAAGTCGGTGTATTTGCCGCGCGAGGCCAGGTCGACCGGCGAGAGCTTCCAGCGCTTGAGTGGATCTTCGGCACGCTCGGCAAAGCGTTTTTCCTGCTCCTTCTGATCCACCGCCAGCCAGTATTTGATCAGGATGATGCCGTCATCGGTCAGCAGTTTTTCAAATGCGGGCACGGCCGCGAGAAACGCCTCGTATTGCGCCTGCGTGCAAAAGCCCATGGCAGGTTCGACTACGGCGCGGTTGTACCAGCTGCGATCGAACAGCACGAACTCGCCGGCTGCTGGTAGGTGCGAGATATAGCGTTGGAAATACCACTGGGTCGCTTCGACTTCGCCCGGCTTGCCTAGCGCGGCGACGCGATAGCCGCGTGTGTCCATGCTTTCGACGATGCGCTTGATCGTCCCACCCTTGCCAGCCGCATCGCGACCCTCAAAGATCACGGCCAACCGCTTGCCGCTACGCCGTAACCAGCGATGCAAACCGGCCAGTTCCAGTTGCAATGCTTCCATTCGCTTGCCGTATTGTTTGTCCTGCTTGCTCATGGGTATCTCCCAAAGCTACAAGTTGAAATCGGTGGGCGGACGGCCAATACGATAGCGCGCACTGATCGTGCGTACGGCGCGGCGGAAGTCAGCAGCGAATCCCTGCATGTCGAACAGCATATTCCGCGTGCGTTGTTGCGTAATGTGACGACGCAGCGTGGCCAATGCCTCCGGATTGTTGCCTAGGGCGGTGGCCATGCCGGTAAAGGCTACGTTGTCGACGGTGATCAATTCGGGCAGTGCGAGCTGATGTAACAGGCTGGTTACGGTGCGTCCGGCGATGGTGTCGCCGGTACGGGTGAGCACCGGGCAGCCTGCCCAGAGGGCATCCGACGCGGTGGCCCGTGCGTTGGTGGGCAACGTATCCAGATACAAGTCCACATGCGCGTAACGCGCCAAATAGTCGGAGTAAGGCAGGCGCGGCATGAAGACTAAGCGTTCGGGCGAGACATCGAGCGCGCTCGCCGCGTGTTGCAGGCGCTTGTTTGTATCGGCAGGCCCGGCGAGCAGCCACAATACGCTGCCAGGTACCTGCTGAAGGATCAGCAGGCAGCGCGCGAACACGGCCGGATTGATGGCGTAGGTTTCGCCGAAGCACGCGAATACGATGCCATGTTCGGGCAAACCGCAGGCCTGCCTTGAAGGTGGTGCGGGCAGCGTGCGCGTCGGATCGTTCGGTTGCGGGCATCGCGGCAATCGAATCACTTTTTCGCTGACGTGCTCGCGCAACTCTGTCGGCACTGTCACGGCATCGGTAAGCAGATAATCCATCCAGGGCGCGCCGGAGCTGCCGGTGTAGCCCAGCCAGCTCACCTGCACGGGTGCGGCACGTAACGCCATCAATTCGGCATTGCCGACACCGCGGTAGCCGTTGAGATCGAACAGAATCTCTATCGCCGTGCCATGAATCAGCGTAGCCACCTGCCCGCGGCTGAGCGCAGAAACATCATGCAGGGTGGCGGCGGCTGAAAGGCGCCGTCGCACCGTGCCGCCGTCGTCGGGTGTGGCAGCGAACAGGTGAATATCCAAATCGCTGTTCGCGAGCGCTTCGATCAGGGCGACAATATGCTGGCCGACAGCTGTTTCATGGAATCCGTCCGAGATCATGCCGACTCGAATGGGGGTTTCAGGCAAGGGCAGGGCGTGGCGCAAGCTAAGTTGTTGGCGAAATGCGGCCATCTGTTGTTCGATCAATGCAGCATACGATCTGGCGCAACGGAGCTGGGTCGCGGCATCGGCGTCTTCTGCCAGGAAAGAGAAGGGATGCACGCTGGATTCGCCTCGCAAGACGCCCTGCTTAACACGCTCACTCAATGCATCGATGTCTTGCCAGCGGCACAGTTGACGGCGGACGAACAGCAGTCGCCCCATCACCGAGAGTGAATCCGGTCCGCGCGCATGTGCGTCGGTGAATGCCTGGTTTGCACCGACCAGGTCGCCGGCCTCTTTGAGCATCAAGCCCGCCTGGAACAGATATTGCGGGTTGTTGGGCGAAAGCTTGCCGGCCTGCAGCAGCGCGGCTGCCGCTTCTTGCGGGCGACGCTGCATGCGCATGACGTGACCGAGCATCACATGCGCGATGTCGGAGGAAGGTGCTTGCCGTAAGGCTTCGCGAGTCTGCACTTCGGCTTCCGGCATGCGGCCCAGTTCCAGTTCCGCAGCCGCCAGGTTCAAGCGGATCAGAGGGTGCTGCGGCATGTTTTTAACGGCGAGGGCAAACGCATCGCGGGCCTGCACATGCTGCCCTGTCGTCATGTAGGCCGTGCCCAGCGCTTGCAGAATCGCCGGATGTCCAGAGGATTTGGCGAGTGCTTTTTGCAGGCGTTCGATGGCAACCCCAGCCTTGCCGTCGGCCAGCGCAAGGCTGGCCAAATTGCACTGCAGCTCGATATTGTCCGGCGCCAGTTCGGCCGCGCGGTTCATCGCTACGTGTGCTTCGCGATGACGCCCTAGTCGCAACAGCGCCACGCCGTGCAGGCGAATCAGTTCGGCGGCAACCGGGAACTGCCGACGCGCCAGCGTGGCGAAACGAGCGGCTTCGTCGTTGGCGTCGCGCTGCAGCAGCTCGCTGAGCTTATGCAGGGTCGAGGCAATATCGGTGAGCTGAGTGTCGTTCATTAACCGGAAACGAGTGGGTGAAAGACAAAATGGCGCTTCGAAAACTCGACGTCACAGCCGTCATCCGGCGGCCGGATGACGACTTGGGCGAGATATTTCGAGATCCCCTTGAGGCCTAAGCGTACCGCGGCTCTGAGGCGCCGGGTTGCTTCTCAGCCGCCAGCCAGGGACTTCAATTCGTCGGCCTGATGTTCGCGGGCCAGTGCGCCGAGCAGTTCATCCAGGTCGCCCTGCATGATCTCCGTCAGGCGGTACAGGTCCAGCCCGATGCGGTGATCGGTCACCAGGTTGTCCTTGTAGCGATAGGTGCGGATGCGTTGGCTGCGATCGCCGGTACCGACCTGCAGGCGGCGGGACTGGGCCTGTTCTGCCGTCTGTTTGGATTGCGCTTCGTCCAGCAGGCGCGCCTTGAGCAGGCTCATGGCGCGGGCGCGGTTCTTGTGCTGGCTGCGTTCGTCCTGGCATTCCACCACGATGCCGCTAGGCAAATGGGTGATGCGGATGGCCGAATCGGTCTTGTTGACGTGCTGGCCGCCGGCGCCCGAGGCGCGGAAGGTGTCGACTTTCAGGTCGGTCGGGGAAAGCTCGATTTCTCCGATCTCGTCTAGCTCGGGCAGCACGGCCACGGTGGCTGTGGAGGTATGTACGCGGCCTTGCGATTCGGTAGCCGGCACCCGTTTCACGCAATGCACGCCGGACTCGAACTTCAGTCGGGAGAAAGCACCCTTGCCTTCGATGCGGGCGACGATCTCCTTGTAGCCGCCGTGCTCGCCAGGGTTCTCGTTCAACACTTCGACTTGCCAGCGCTGGCGCTCGGCGTAGCGGGTGTACATGCGGAACACATCGCCAGCGAAGATCGCGGCTTCGTCGCCGCCTGCGCCCGCCCGCACTTCCAGGAAGAGGTTGGCGTCGTCGCGCGGATCCTTCGGAATCAGCAAGAGTTGCAGTTCGCTTTCCAACGCCGCGGCGCGCGATTCGAGGCGCACGATATCGTCTGCTGCCATCTCGCGAAGTTCGGGGTCGTCGAGCATGGTGCGCGCGTCGGCCAGTTCGTGTTCCAAACCTGCCTGCTCGCGCATGGCACCGGCCACCGGTTCGAGTTGCGCGTATTCGCGCGAGAGCTCGCGGAAGCGATGATTGTCGGCCAGCACGTCGGCTTGGCCTAGCAGCAGGCCGATCTCTTCGTGGCGTTCGGCGATAGCTTCGAGTTTGCGGCGGATAGAGGGCGTCATGGGCAGGGCGATAAGGGTGGGCGAGGCGCGAGTAAGGGCATTGAAGTGCCAGTGTCGCTACGGACATCCGGTGTGCGGCAGCCAGCCGCTCTCGCTACTCGTCTGTCGTCCCTGTGTCGTCCTCGAGCCCATACAGACGACCTGCGGCGTGCAGCAGATCGTGATCACCGCTTAGCGCCGCTTCACGCAGGCGTGCGCTGGGATGGTGCAGCAATTTGTTGGTCAGCGTGTTGGCGAGAAACGCCAGCGCGTCGTCCGGCGATTTGCCGCGCGCGAGCATGGCGCGCGCTTTCTCCAGCACTTCGTCGCGGTAGGTCTCGGCGTGCAGGCGCAGATCCATGGCCGGGTTCTTCACCGTGAGCGCGCGGCGCCAGGCCATGTAGCGTTCGACTTGCAGATCGATGATGGCATCGGCCTCGCGCGCGGCGTTTTCGCGCGAGCGTCGGTTGTCGTCGATGACCTGGCGCAGATCGTCGATGCCGTAGAGATAAACGTCGTCGAGCTCACCCACCGCCGGTTCGATATCGCGTGGCACCGCAATATCGACCATGAACATCGGCTTGCGGCGACGCGCTGCGATGGCTTTTTCCACCATGGCGCGAGTCAGCACAGGCTGCCGGGCGGCGGTGGAAGCGATCACGATGTCGGCTTCGGCCAGGTGTTGGGGAAGATCGTGCAGGGCGATCGCATAGCCGCCGTGACGGCCCGCAAGCTCTTGCGCATTCTCCAATGTGCGATTGGCGACGATCAGGCGGCGCACCTGTTTTTCAGCCAGATGCCGTACGGCCAGTTCGATGGTGTCGCCGGCGCCGATCAGTAATACGCATGCCTGTCGCAAATCCGTAAACACCCGCTCGGCCAGACGCACCGCAGTGAAGGCCACCGATACGGTATGCGCACCGATACGCGTATCGGTGCGTACGCGCTTGGCGACGGCGAAGGTCTGTTGCAGCAGGCGATCCATGGGCGTTTTCAGCGCATTGGCATGGCGGGCCTGCTGATAGGCGTCCTTGACCTGACCGAGGATCTGCGGCTCGCCGAGCACCATCGAATCCAGCCCGGTGGCGACCCGAAACATATGTCTCACGGCCGCTTCGTCATCATGGCGATAAAGGAACTCGTCAAGCTTGCCCGGAGTCAGACGATGGTGACGATTGAGCCATTCCTGCGGCACGTTCTCCGCGCCTGCCGTTACGCTGACGTAAAGTTCGGTACGGTTGCAGGTGGAAAGGATCATCGCCTCGTCGATGCCGGGCTGATGTGCCAGCTCGTGCAAGGCCACGCTGGTGGCATCCTCGTCGAACGCAACCTGCTCGCGCAGGCTGACCGGCGCGGTAAGGTGGTTGAGCCCGAGGGCGATCAGCTTCATGACGTGATGCGATTGGAGGCGGCAGGCGTGGGCCGGCGTAGACTAGGCATGGCCGGATATGACCGGAACCGACGGGTAGTTTGGAGGAATAGTGTGCTGAGCGGAACGGTCAAGTTCAAGCAAGTGCGGCAGTTTGTAGCTAGCGGGTTGGTCGTGCTGGGTGTGGCCGGATGTACGGCGCTGCCCCATCGTACAGGTATCGCATCGACGGGATCGGCGCAGCCACTGGCGCGTATGACCGTGGCCACACCGGATCTGGACCATGATCTGTTGGCTCAGATGCTGGCAGGTGAACTGGCGTTGTCCAGCTCGGATCTCAAGGCCGCCTCGCAGGCTTATGGCAAGGCGATGATGCTTTCGGACGATCCCGAACTGGCCGGCAAGGCGACTGCGCTAGCTATTGCCATCCATGATCCGGACGCAGCGCAACGCGCCATCGATCGCTGGCAAGCCCTCGGTGCGACCCCGGCGCAGTTGGCTCAAGCGCGCGCCGAGCTCGCGGTGGAGCAGGGGCGGACCGATGAGGCCCAACACCAGTTGTCGCTTTTGCTGGCGACCGGCGATAAGGATGCCTGGCGCATGTTCGGACGCGTGCTGGTAGGCAGCCGCGACGCCGCACTCGCCTCCAGTTTGCTCGAATCATTGGCGACGCCCGATCGCCTGCCGCCGGATCCCAAAGCATGGCTAGCGATGAGCGAACTTGGCGAGCAGCTCGGTCGCCATGCCTACGCCCAGCAAGTGGCCGATGGCGCCATGAAGCGTTTCGGCACGGCCGAGACGTATGCCTGGGCCGCTCAATTGAAACTCAATAACGGCGACCGCACCGGTGGTCTGAGCCTACTGCGCCAGGCGCAAGTAAAAGACCCCAGCAATATCGGATTGCGGCTGACGTATGCGTCGCTGCTCGGCCAGAGCGGCCAATACGCGCAGGCGACCCGTTTGCTGGAAAAGGGTCCGCAGAACGCGCAAACCTATGCGCTTCGCGCCGCGCTGGCGGCCAACGCCAAAGACAGCAAGACGCTCGAGCAGGTGTATCAGCAGCTGTCGCATGCACCGGCTGATGTGCGCCATGCCAGTGCCTATCTGCTGGGGCAATTGGCCGAAGTGCTCGATCACAAGGAAGAAGCGTTGAAGTGGTACGACCAGGTGCCGGACGACGACGATCATGCCTTCGATGCCGATTTGCGCAGTGCGATCCTGCAGCAGTCGCTCGGGCACGGCGTCGAGGCGCATCAGCAATTGGCGGAACTGCAGACGGATTATCTCGATCAACCGGCGCAACTGCGTCGCGCTTATGAAGTGGATGCCGACTTGTATCTGCGAGAAAAGCGCTACGCGGAAGCTACCAACGCGTTCAGTCATGCTTTGCAGGTGGTGCCGGACGATCCCGATCTTTTGTATGGGCGCGGATTGGCCTATGCGGAAATCGGCAAGATCGATCTGGCGGTGGCCGATTTTCGCCGTCTGTTGCAGATCAAGCCGGACGACATCGACGCCAGCAACGCGCTGGGTTTCACGCTTGCTGATGCCGGACGCGACTTGCCGGAGGCGGAAAAGCTGATCTCCGCCGCGCGTGCGGCCAAACCGAACGATCCGTCGATCGCCGACTCATGGGGCTGGCTGCAATATCGGCTTGGGCATCTTGATCAGGCGGCACAGGTGCTGCGTAGCGCATGGCAATCGGGCAAGGATGCCGATGTCGGCGTGCATCTGGGAGAGGTGTTGTGGAAGCAAGGTCAACACGAGCAGGCGCAGCAGATTTTCGATCAGGTGCGACATATGGATCCGCACAATGTCAGCCTGCAAGAAACCTTGAAGCGTCTTCAGCCATGAAATCATCCCTTCGCTTTCTCGCAGCGCTCGCGCCGCTGCTGCTGGCTGCGTGCGCCCCTCAGCAACTCGTGCGCAACAAAGGCGACGCCACGTCGCTGGCCCAGCAGCAGGTGCGTGAGCAGCAATTGGCCGACACCACCCATTGGACCTTGCAGGGTAGGTTGTTTGTATCGAATGGCCGGGACGGAGGTACGGGGAACCTTACCTGGACGCAGGATGGCGACCACTACGAGTTCACGCTGCGCGCACCCGTAACCGGCAAGAGTTTTCGTTTGGCCGGCGGCCCGGACGGCGCAGTACTTGATGGGTTGGATGGCGGCCCGCAACACGGGCCGGATGCCGAGGCGTTGATGCAGCATGCGCTCGGTTGGGATGTTCCATTGAGCGAATTGCGTGCGTGGGTGCTCGGCGTACGTGCCCAGGGTGCCGAGGCAGAAGTGAGTTTCGGTGACGACAGGCTGCCCTCGCTGTTGCAGCAGGACGGTTGGGCTGTCAGCTATCCCGCCTGGGACAATACGCATCAGCCGCCGCTGCCGACCAAAGTGTTTGCGGACAAGCCGCCGTATAAGGTGAAACTGGCCATCGAATCGTGGAGCATGCATTAGGCGCTTCGCCGTACACATGCATTACGCTTCATCTCACTGCATTACCCGACTCCTGGCGTCCATTCATGTCATTCCGTATCGAACGCGCCGTCACGGCGCACGTCGACGCCATTTGCGCCATAGAGCGCACTGCCGTGCAGATGTTTCGCGAACATCCTGTTTGGCCGTTCTACAAGGCCATATCGATTCCACCGGAACAGCTTGAGGAAGCGATCCAGCGCGGCCTTGTATGGGTGGCGTTGGATGATGAAAGCAACGAGCCTGTTGGTTTCGTGTGGCTTGATACAGAGCATGGTGGCGATGTCATCGGCATCGCCGAGATCGACGTGCTCCCCGCATATAGCCGGCGCGGTATTGGCGCGGCGCTGTTGGAGCATGCCTGCGACTGGGCGAGGGCCGCCGGCTATCGCCGTGTGGACCTGGGTACATTGGCCGATGTGCCGTGGAACGCACCGTTCTACGCGAAACATGGGTTTGTCACCGTCAACAAGTGGGATGCGGCGTTTGCGTATGCACGCGATCGCGATCGCGAAAACGGATTCCCGGATGCGCTGCGCGTGTTCATGTCACGCAGGTTGTCGCTACCGGCAGCGGACGAATGGACCGTCTGGCCGGCGCCAGCCAAGCTCAATTTGTTTTTGCGTATTACCGGACGACGCGAGGACGGCTACCACGAACTGCAAACCGTATTTCGGCTGCTCGATTGGGGCGATGAGATCCGCCTGCGCACACGCGATGATGGTGAAATTCATCGTCTGACCGGCGTGCCTGGCGTTCCGGCAGAAACGGATTGGCTAGTGCACGCTGCGACATTGCTGCGCACGCATGCCGGTGTTCGCGCAGGTGTCGATATCGAAGTAGAAAAGCGCATTCCGATGGGTAGCGGTCTGGGCGGAGGGAGTTCGGATGCTGCAACCGCGCTGGTGGCGCTGAACCATCTGTGGAAGTGCGGCCTGAGTGCGGATGAACTTGCGGAACTGGGTCGACAACTGGGGGCGGACGTGCCGGTATTTGTGCGCGGCCGTTCGGCGTGGGCTACTGGCATCGGCGAGCACATCAAGCCCATCACACTGCCCAAGCGTTGGTATGCGGTGCTCGACCCGCACGAACACGTGTCCACGGAGACATTATTTCAGGCATCTGAATTGACACGAAATGCGCCCCCGGCGACAATTTCATCCTTTGCTTCCGGCGAAACGCTGGAAAACGCATTCGAGCCCATCGTTCGCGCGCGCCACCCGCGGGTTGCCGCAGCGCTCGACTGGCTCGGAGGTCACGGCCACGCACGTCTTTCCGGCAGCGGTGGTTGTGTTTTCCTCGAGACGGCAACGATCGAGCAGGCTGAGGCGGTTGCCAGGCGTTGCCCGGCGTCGTTCACGGCCTGGGTGGTCGAGGGCGTAGGTCTGTCGCCGTTGCATCGGGCGCTGTCGCGTCATGGCGCAACGGGTTGATCGGAAGCAAACTACAAACGAGTCATACTGGGGCGTCGCCAAGCTGGTTAAGGCACGGGATTTTGATTCCCGCATGCGTAGGTTCGAATCCTACCGCCCCAGCCATTTATCAATGGCCTGGTTTCTGAGGGAGCAAACGTGGATACGTCCAGCCCGATGCTGTTTGCCGGCAATGCGCACCGTGCCCTCGCCGAAGATGTTGCTCACCGACTGGGCGTGCCGCTAGGCAAGGCCCTCGTCGGCAAATTCAGCGACGGCGAAGTGCAGATCGAGATCGAAGAGAACGTCCGCCGCCAGGAAGTCTTCGTGCTGCAGCCCACGGGCGCGCCGAGTGCGGAAAACCTGTTCGAACTGCTGACCTTGGCCGATGCGCTGAAGCGCGCCTCGGCGGCCAGCGTAACCGCCGTTATCCCTTACTTCGGCTACGCCCGTCAGGATCGTCGCCCGCGCTCAGCGCGCGTGCCGATCACTGCCAAGCTGGTGGCCAAGCTGATCGGCAAGGCCGGCGTTGATCGCGTGCTCACCGTCGACCTGCATGCCGACCAGATCCAGGGTTTCTTCGACGTGCCGGTGGACAACGTCTATGCCTCGCCGATCCTGTTGGCGGACATCTGGCGCAACCACAGCATGGACGACCTGATCGTGGTCAGCCCGGACGTGGGCGGCGTGGTTCGCGCACGCGCCATCGCCAAACGCCTGGACGACGCGGATCTGGCCATCATCGACAAGCGCCGCCCGAAGGCCAATGTGGCCACGGTGATGAACATCATCGGCGACGTCGAAGGCAAAACCTGCGTGATGGTGGATGACATCGTCGATACCGCCGGCACGCTTTGCGCTGCTGCTGCTGCCCTGAAGGAGCGCGGCGCGCGCAAGGTGGTGGCTTACTGCGTGCATCCGGTGCTGTCCGGCGCGGCGATTCGCAATATCGAGGGTTCCCAGCTCGACCAGCTGGTGGTCACCAATACGCTGCCCCTGCGCGACGACGCCAAGGCCTGCCCGAAGATCCGCCAGCTGTCGGTGGCGGAGCTGCTGGCGGAGACGATCCGACGCATCGCCTTCGGCGAGTCGGTCAGCTCGTTGTATATCGATTAACCAGCCGCAAGGCCGGGTTGAGAGGAGGGCTGCCGGGGCTATTCAGGCCTACGGCGGCTTTTTCGTTTATAATCGAGCGCTTTTCCGCCCGTTAAGGCGGGCAATCCGGCTCTTCTGGTCGCGGGAGAGTCTACTTGGCTGCCGTGAGGCGGCTTCCTAAACCAAGGCAATACTGAAATGGCTAAGACTCATGAGATTCTGGCGCAAGGCCGCAAAGACGAGGGGAAAGGTGCGAGCCGCCGCCTGCGTCGTACGGCTTTCGTGCCAGCCGTAGTTTACGGTGCGGGCCAACCTCCGCAGAGCATCCAGATCGAGCACAACACCATCCTGCTCGCCGCCAAGCACGAGTGGTTCTTCTCCTCGGTGCTCGATCTGAACGTCGACGGCAAGGTGCAGAAGGTGCTGGTGCGTGACTGGCAGAAGCATCCGTTCAAGTTGCAGATGCTGCACATGGACTTCCAGCGCATCAACGAGAACGAAGCGATTCGCGTGAATGTGCCGATCCACTTCCTGAACCAGGAAAAGTCCCCGGCCGGCAAGACCGCTGGCGTGGTGATCTCGCACAACATGACGGAAGTGGAAGTCTCCTGCTTGCCGAAGGATCTGCCGGAGTTCATCGATCTGGACCTGACCGACCTGAAGCCGGGCGATATCATCCATTTGTCGCAGCTCAAGCTGCCGGCCAACGTGGAAATCGTTGCGCTGCATCTGGGTGCCGATCACGACGTGGCCGTTGTTACCGCCGTGACCGTGAAGGAAGAAGTCGACGAAGCACCGGCTGCTGAAGCGGGTGCCGAAGGCGAGGCCAAGCCGGCCGCTGACGCTGCCGCCGCGCCCTCCAAGGACGCCAAGAAGTAAGCCGCTGCGCCCCGCGCTTCTCACGAGGCGCGGATGCGCAAGGCGCGCTTCTGCTTTATGGCAGGTTTGCGACTCATTGTCGGGCTGGGCAATCCCGGTGCCGAATACCTCAGAACCCGGCACAACGCCGGGTTCTGGTTTGTTGACGCCCTCGCAGCGGGCCAAGGCGAGCGCTTTGGTTTCGACGGCAAGCTGCATGGCGAGACCTGCAAGCTGCGCATCGGCGGCGAGCCAGTGTGGCTGCTGAGGCCCGCCACTTTCATGAACAAGAGTGGCATCGCGGTGGCTTCGGCGCTGAGGTACTACAAGATCGAGCCGGAGGAATGCCTGATCGCCCATGACGATCTGGATCTGCCTCCCGGCACCGTGCGACTGAAGTTCGATGGCGGCCACGGCGGCCAGAATGGACTGCGCGACATCATCACCCACCTCGGGCACGGCAAGTTTCATCGTTTGCGCATTGGGATTGGCCATCCCGGTCATCGCGATCAAGTGACGCCCTGGGTATTGGGCCGTCCTTCCGTCAAGGATGAGGACGCCATGCTCGATGGTGTTGCGCGCGCACTGGACGTGCTGCCGCTGGCGGTCGAGGGGCAGTTCGACAAGGCGATGCAGCAGCTACACACACCAGCGAATTGAACGTCGGGCGTCCGGGATCGCTAAGCGATTCGACGCCTGGCGTACTATTTCTTATCCACGATTCACCTTCCCCGGATTCAAAAGCATGGGCATCAAATGCGGCATCGTCGGCCTGCCTAACGTCGGCAAATCCACCCTGTTCAACGCATTGACCAAGGCGGGCATTGCCGCGGCGAATTTCCCGTTCTGCACGATCGAGCCGAATGTCGGCGTCGTGCCCGTGCCCGATCCGCGTCTCAACGCGCTGGCCGAGATCGTCAAGCCGCAGAAATTGATTCCCACCGCCGTGGAGTTCGTCGACATCGCAGGCTTGGTGGCGGGTGCGTCGAAGGGCGAGGGCTTGGGCAATAAATTCCTGGCGCATATTCGCGAAGTCGATGCGATCGCTCACGTTGTGCGTTGTTTCGAGCACACCGACATCGTGCACGTCGCCGGCAAGATCGACCCAATCGCGGATATTGAAACCATCGACACCGAGTTGGCCCTTGCCGACTTGGATTCCGTGGAGAAAGCCTTGAACCGCGCCGAGCGCGCCGCGAAAGCGAACGACAAAGAAGCGCTAGCGAAGAAGCCGGTGTTGCAGAAGCTCGCTACCGGCCTCAACGAGGGTAAGTCGGCGCGCAGTCTTGGCTTGGACGATGAAGAGAAAGCGCTGATCCGCGATCTCTTTCTGTTGACGCTCAAGCCACTGATGTACATCGCCAACGTGCGCGAAGACGGTTTCGAAAACAACCCGCATCTCGATGCCGTGCGCGTGCGCGCCGCGGCCGAGGGTGCCGAGGTGGTGCCAGTGTGTGCCGCGATCGAAGAAGAGCTGTCGCAGCTCGATGACGCCGATCGCGATGAGATGCTAGCCAGCTACGGTCTGGAAGAGCCAGGTCTCAACCGCGTGATTCGCGCTGGTTACAAGTTGCTCGGTTTGCAGACCTATTTCACTGCGGGTGTTAAGGAAGTTCGCGCCTGGACGGTCAAAGCCGGTTCCACAGCACCGCAGGCCGCCGGTGTGATTCACACCGATTTCGAAAAAGGCTTCATTCGTGCCGAGACCATCGGTTACGACGACTTCATCCAATACAAGGGTGAAGCTGGCGCTGCCGCTGCAGGGCGTTTGCGCAAGGAAGGTAAGGAGTACATCGTGAAAGAAGGCGACGTATTGCACTTCCTGTTCAACGTCTGAGTCTCGACCGTTCCTCTAAGCCCCGCACACGCGGGGCTTCTTTCATGCGGGGATTCTTGCCACGCTAGCGGCGTACTACGAAGCAGGCTCCTACATGTCACAGTCAAAGTTACGCATGCGACTTGCGCAGCCGGACGATGCGCGTGTCATCGGTGTGCTGATTCGCCGGGTGGCGCATCGCTGGATACTTCCCGATCAGCCGCGCAAGGCGGGGCAGGCGCTGCTTTCGCGTCTTAGCGCCAGAGCGCTGCGCGAAAAAATCATCGAAGGGCAGCGGTTTCATCTCGGTTATCTGGGCGACGTGCTGGTGGGAGTTTCGGCGATGCGCGATGATTGCCATCTCGTGCAATTTTTCGTTAGCACGCGCTACCAAGGTCGAGGCTTCGCACGGCAACTATGGCTGCGAACCATGCAAGACGCCGTGCGACGAGCTCATACACATCGTTTCACACTCAATGCCACGCGTTGCGCGGTTCCGGTCTATTTGCGGCTGGGTTTTCGCGCGAATGGCCCTGAAAAGCTATCGCCCAATGGGGTGCTGACCACTCCCATGACGTTGATTTTGCCGAGGCCGCGCAGCAAGCGGGCATAATGCGACTTGCCGAATCGTTGGCTCAGTCCGTTGGAGATCCCATGTCAGGCCAGCAGCACGAAGTGACCTTCCGTTTCATGGCGCAGCCCACCGATGTCAATTTCGGCGGCAAGGTGCACGGCGGCATGGTCATGAAATGGATCGATCAGGCGGGCTATGCCTGCGCTGTGGGCTGGAGCGGGGCGTACTGCGTCACTGCGGCGGTCAGCGGCATTCAGTTCGTCAAACCGATCCTGATCGGCGATCTGGTCAGCGTGCGCGCCAAATTGATCCATACCGGCTCCTCGAGCATGCAGATGGCCGTGGACGTGCTTGCGCGCGATTTGCGTACTGGCGATGAGCGCCTTGCGACCAGTTGCGTGATGGTCTTCGTGGCGCTGGACAAACCGGATGGCAAACCCACGCCCGTGCCGCCGTGGACACCGCGCGACGACAACGAGCGTCGTCTGCAAGAGAAAGCGCTGCATCTACTTGAACTTTCCAAGAGCATGGAGCAGCTGGTCGATATGCGCGGCGGCGGAAACGACTGAACGGCGGCGTCAGCATCGCCGAAAAATGTCGAAAAACCGGCCGTTTGGGACCGGCTAGGTGTTGACACGCCAAGCCTCGATCCACACAATAGCCGTTCTTTGTTGGAGGGATACCCAAGCGGCCAACGGGGGCAGACTGTAAATCTGCTGGCTTACGCCTTCGGTGGTTCGAATCCACCTCCCTCCACCAGCATGATTGCCTAGGCAGTTGCGCTGGCAAGCGGGTTCCGCGCAGGGCGGGAGTAGTTCAATGGTAGAACCTCAGCCTTCCAAGCTGATGGTGCGGGTTCGATTCCCGTCTCCCGCTCCATTGATCTCGTCACTGTGTTTTTGTGCTCATGTAGCTCAGTCGGTAGAGCACTTCCTTGGTAAGGAAGAGGTCGCTGGTTCGATTCCAGTCATGAGCACCACCGCATACGTTTGTCGCGGTATCGCCTTGTAACCTCGGTTAGATTTTTCTTTCACTCATTGACTCCATCGGGATTTAGCGC
>NZ_BSNQ01000009.1:0-58284 GCF_030160075.1 Dyella lipolytica | reverse complement strand
GTGAACGTGGGCACGATCGGTCACGTGGACCACGGCAAGACGACGCTGACGGCGGCGCTGACGAAGATCGGCGCCGAGCGGTTTGGTGGCGAATTCAAGGCGTATGACCAGATCGACGCGGCGCCGGAAGAGAAGGCGCGCGGCATCACGATCTCGACGGCGCACGTGGAATACGAATCGCCGAACCGCCACTACGCGCACGTGGACTGCCCGGGCCACGCCGACTACGTGAAGAACATGATCACGGGTGCGGCGCAGATGGACGGCGCGATCCTGGTGTGCTCGGCCGCGGACGGTCCGATGCCGCAGACGCGCGAACACATCCTGCTCAGCCGTCAGGTGGGCGTGCCGTACATCATCGTGTTCCTGAACAAGGCCGACATGGTGGACGACGCCGAGCTGCTCGAGCTGGTGGAAATGGAAGTGCGCGAGCTGCTGACCAAGTACGACTTCCCCGGTGACGACACCCCGATCATCAAGGGTTCGGCCCTGAAGGCGCTGGAAGGCGACCAGTCCGAAATCGGCGTGCCGGCCATCATCAAGCTGGTCGAAGCGCTGGACAGCTACATCCCGGAGCCGGTGCGCGTGCTGGACAAGCCGTTCCTGATGCCGGTGGAAGACGTGTTCTCCATCTCCGGCCGCGGCACCGTGGTGACCGGTCGTGTGGAAACGGGCGTGATCAAGGTGGGCGAGGAAATCGAGATCGTCGGTATCCGCCCGACCGTGAAGACCACCGTGACCGGCGTGGAAATGTTCCGCAAGCTGCTCGATCAGGGTCAGGCCGGCGACAACGTGGGTCTGCTGCTGCGCGGCACCAAGCGTGAAGACGTGGAGCGCGGCCAGGTGTTGGCCAAGCCCGGTTCGATCACGCCGCACACCGACTTCGAAGCCGAAGTGTACGTGCTGTCGAAGGAAGAGGGTGGCCGTCACACGCCGTTCTTCAAGGGCTATCGTCCGCAGTTCTACTTCCGCACGACCGACGTGACGGGCGCTTGCCAGTTGCCGGACGGCGTGGAGATGGTGATGCCGGGCGACAACGTGAAGATGGTGGTGAGCCTGATCGCGCCGATCGCGATGACCGAAGGTCTGCGTTTCGCGATCCGCGAAGGTGGCCGCACGGTCGGCGCCGGCGTCGTCGCCAAGATCGTCAAGTAAGCAGTAAACTAGGAAGTCGCCCGCGGTGCGGGCTGTAAAGCGCAAGGGTGGACGATTGCTCTACCCTTGCAGCCTCCAAGGCAGCTTTACAGCAAGCAAAGCGAGCGGCTTCACTACTTTTTAGTTATTGAACGTACGCCAGTAGCTCAATTGGCAGAGCAGCGGTCTCCAAAACCGCAGGTTGGGGGTTCGAGTCCCTCCTGGCGTGCCATCTTTTTGAGGAAATGATGGCGGGTGTGTCGTGATCGGCCGCAAGGCGGGTCGTCCGAAGCATCCGCATGACGCGCATGAATACCAAGGCTGAACAGTCCAAGGGCACGAGCGGCGCCGATATCGGCAAGCTGGTGTTGGCCGTGTTGGTGCTGGCGGCCGGCATCGTCGGATACACCTGGCTCGGCAATATCGGCGCTGCATCACCGATACGCCTCATCACCATCCTGGCAGCGGTGATTGTTGCATTGGCGATCGCCGCGTTTACGGCGCCGGGTCGCCGCGCGCGCCATTTCCTCGCCGAATCGCAATTCGAAATGCGCAAGGTCGTCTGGCCTACGCGGGACGAGACCATCAAGACCACGGGCATCATTATTCTCGTGGTCATCGTGCTCTCCCTGCTGTTGGGTCTGATTGACCTTATCCTGAAGTCGGTCGTACTTGACTGGCTGCTCAAGCTAGGTTCGTGAGGAGCGCGCAATGAGCAAGCGTTGGTACGTCGTACATGCCTATTCCGGGTTTGAGAATCAGGTGAAGCGTTCGCTGGTGGAGCGTATTGCTCGCGCCGGCATGGAAGAAAAGTTCGGTGAAGTGCTGGTGCCCACCGAAGAAGTGGTCGAAATGCGCAGCGGCCAGAAGCGACGCAGCGAGCGCAAGTTTTTCCCCGGCTACGTCCTGGTGCAGATCGAAACCGATACCGAGGGCAAGGCTCCCCGTATCGATGACGAATGCTGGCATCTGGTCAAGGAAACCCCGAAGGTCATGGGTTTCATCGGCGGCACGGCCGACAAGCCCCTGCCGATTCGCGACAGCGAAGCCGAAACCATCCTCAGTCGCGTCCGCGAGGGCGTGGAAAAGCCCAAGCCCAAGGTGCTGTTCGAGCCGGGCGAGATGGTCCGCGTCACCGATGGTCCGTTCAACGACTTCAACGGCGTGGTCGAGGAAGTCAATTACGAGAAGAGCCGCCTGCGCGTGGCGGTGCTGATCTTCGGCCGCTCCACCCCGGTAGAGCTGGAGTTCGGTCAGGTCGAAAAGGCCTAAATCGCCCCTTCGGCACAGGGCTTGCTTAAAGCCCCTTTCATCTCTAAACTACGCGGTTCACGCCGGAGTCTTTCGACTCGGCGTGTCCGTATTTCTGGAATCCGCAGGATCGCGGGGTCCCCTCCCACCAGGGAATGTGCATAGCGAGGAGCCGCAAGGCGCTTGAACTCGCGAGGAAACTCCAAATGGCAAAGAAAGTTGTCGGTTACATCAAGCTGCAGGTCAAGGCCGGTCAGGCCAACCCGTCGCCGCCCGTGGGCCCGGCCCTCGGTCAGCGTGGCCTGAATATCATGGAATTCTGCAAGGCGTTCAATGCCGCCACGCAGAAGATGGAGCCGGGTATGCCTATCCCGGTCATCATCACCGCCTATTCGGACCGTAGCTTCACCTTTATTACCAAGACCCCGCCCGCCACCGTGCTGATCAAGAAGGTCACCGGCGTCGCCAAGGGCTCGTCCAAGCCGAACACCGATAAGGTCGGCAAGATCACCCGCAAGCAGCTGGAAGACGTTGCGAAGCAGAAAGAGCCGGATCTCACGGCGGCTGATCTGGACGCTGCAGTGCGCACCATTGCCGGTAGCGCGCGCAGCATGGGCTTGGTGGTGGAGGGTTAAGACATGGCAAAGCTCACGAAGCGTATGAAGTCGGCTCAGGCCGCAGTCCAGCCGGGCAAGATCTACGGCCTGGAAGAAGCCCTCAAGATCGTCAAGGACAACGCCAAGGCCAAGTTCGCCGAGTCGGTGGACGTGGCGGTGCGCCTGGGCATCGATGCGAAGAAATCCGATCAGGGTGTGCGTGGCTCCTCGCTGCTGCCGCACGGCACCGGCAAGACCGTAAAGGTCGCCGTGTTCGTGCCGGCCGGTGAGAAGGCCGAGGCCGCCAAGGCCGCCGGTGCTGACGCCGTCGGTATGGACGACCTGGCCGAGCGCATGCAGGCTGGCGAGCTCGACTTCGGTCGCGTGATCGCTACGCCGGACGCCATGCGCGTGGTCGGTAAACTCGGTCAGCTGCTGGGTCCCCGCGGCCTGATGCCGAACCCGAAGGACGGCTCGGTC
Source organism: Dyella lipolytica (assembly GCF_030160075.1). Classification (GTDB taxonomy): domain Bacteria; phylum Pseudomonadota; class Gammaproteobacteria; order Xanthomonadales; family Rhodanobacteraceae; genus Dyella_B; species Dyella_B lipolytica. The sequence continues at coordinate 54,823 of NZ_BSNQ01000009.1, read as the reverse complement.
ACCGCCGACGTCGCCACGGCTGTGAAGAATGCCAAGGCTGGCCAGGTGAAGTTCCGCAACGACAAGGCCGGCATCGTGCACGCCACGATCGGCAAGGCCAACTTCGAAGCGGCTCAGCTGGCGGACAACCTGAACGCGCTGATCGCCGATCTGCTGCGCGCCAAGCCGTCCACGGCCAAGGGCCAGTACCTGCAGAAGGTCGCGCTGTCCAGCACGATGGGCGTGGGCGTGCCGGTCGATACCTCGACCCTGGCTGCGACCTCGGCCAAGTAAGAAGTTCAAGTCCTGCGCGGAGTTAATCCCGTGCAGGCAGTTTTTGAGGGTAGCCCCGGTTAAAAGCCGGAGCCGCCGTCAAAGACCGCAGGCGCGAACAGCGCGCAACGACGACGAGCAGGGAGCTCGTAGTGGCAAGGAACCGCCGTCGTTGCAAGCGAGATCGCTTAATCGGGTTTCTCGTGAACCTGGCCTGCGCAGATGGTGCTGCCCCTTCTGGAATCGTTCTTTCTGGAAATGGCCACCACCCGGGATCTTCGCGTCCCCGACGTCACGGATGGCGTCGCTCAGGACCGCAAGCGGCAGGAGCCGTAAGCGGAGTTCATAAGAGGAGTGAAAAATGGCTCTGAATCTCTCTCAGAAGCAAGAAGTAGTCGCCGAACTGGCAGGAATTGCCTCGAAGGCTCACTCCTTGGTCGCTGCCGAGTATGCGGGCACCACGGTCGAACAAATGACCGCGATGCGCAAGAAAGCCCGCGAATCCGGCGTGTACTTGAAAGTTGTCAAGAACACGCTCGCTTCGCGCGCCGTGGTCGGTACCGAGTTCGAGGTCGTCAAAGACGCCCTGACCGGTCCGCTGCTGTACGCATTCTCGACAGAAGAGCCCGGCGCTGCCGGTCGTCTGATCAAGGAGTTTGCCAAGGGCAACGACAAGCTGAAGGCGAAGGTCGTCTCGGTGGAAGGCAAGCTGTTCCCGGCCGCGCACGTCGACGTGCTGGCCTCGCTGCCGACCCGCGAACAGGCTCTCGCCATGCTGGCTCGTGTGCTGGCCGAACCCGCTGCGATGTTCGCGCGCGCCGTCAAGGCCGTGGCCGACAAGCAGGGCGGTGGCGAAGTCGCCGCCGAAGCGCCGGCCGAAGCCTAAGTTCGACTTCTATCTAAATCGAATCCATTTCCAGAGGTAAATCAAAATGTCCCTTACCAACGAACAGATCGTTGAAGCCGTTGCCGCGAAGTCGCTCATGGAAGTGATGGACCTGGTGAAGGCCATCGAAGAAAAGTTTGGCGTGTCCGCCGCCGCCCCGGTCACCGTGGCTGCTGGCCCGGCCGCTGCTGGCCCGGTTGCTGAAGCGCAGACCGAGTTCGACGTCATCCTGATCAACGCCGGCGAGAAGAAGGTCGACGTGATCAAGGCTGTCCGCGCGATCACCGGCCTGGGCCTGAAGGAAGCCAAGGACCTCACCGAGGCCGGTGGCGTCGTGAAGGAACAGGCTTCGAAGGAAGACGCCGAGAAGTTCAAGAAGGACCTCGAAGCTGCCGGCGCCAAGGTCGAACTGAAGTAATTGGCGCTCTTGCGCGCCTTCAGTTTGATCTAGCGTCAAGCAAGCCTGGGGACGTAAGTCCCCGGGCTTTGCCCGCTTCACTGCTTCATACGACATGTAGCTACGAAGCGTATTGCGGGCCATGGATGGCCCGTTGTGAACCAAGCGCCTTTGGTGCTTGGCTCATCGGAGCCAGGTCCTTGGATTTGGCGAGTCTAAAAAAGGCAGGAGCCTTTATTTAGACATCCAGCGCGGAGCTCTGGATCCGGGGCATGGAGGATAGGTAGTCCTAAGAGTGACTGTCTATTCTCGATTCTCTGAATCCAAGCTTTTTTCATTTAGCCGGTGTGTGCACCACCGGCGCCACTGCGAACCGAGGCGTCACCGACCATGACCTACTCGTTTACCGAGAAGAAGCGCATCCGCAAGGATTTCGGCAAGCGTCCGCCCGTACTGGGCGTGCCGAACCTGCTGACCATCCAGACCGACTCCTACCGTGAATTCCTCCAGGAGTATGTCGCCCCCAAACAGCGCGAGGAAAAGGGCCTGCATGCGGCCCTCAAGTCGGTATTTCCGATTGTGAGCTACTCGGGCAACGCTGCCCTTGAATACGTGGACTACCGCCTCGGCGAGCCGCCGTTCGACGAGCGCGAGTGCCGCAATCGCGGCATGACTTACGGTGCGCCGCTGCGCGTGACCGTGCGTCTGGTCATCTATGACAAGGACAGTCCGGCCTCGAAGAAGGCCGTGAAGTACGTCAAGGAGCAGGAAGTCTACATGGGCGAAATCCCGCTCATGACCGACACCGGCACCTTCATCATCAACGGCACCGAGCGCGTAATCGTCTCGCAGCTGCATCGTTCGCCGGGCGTGTTCTTCGATCACGACCGCGGCAAGACGCACAGCTCGGGCAAGCTGCTGTTCTCGGCGCGCGTGATTCCTTATCGCGGTTCGTGGCTCGACTTCGAGTTCGACCCGAAGGATGCGTTATTCACCCGTATCGACCGTCGCCGCAAGCTGCCGGTGACGGTGCTGTTGCGCGCGCTTGGCTACAGCAACGAAGAAATCCTGGGGATTTTCTTCGAACACAACGTGTTCCACCTGGGCAAGAAGGGCGGCACCACGCTCGAACTCGTCGCCGAGCGCCTGCGCGGTGAAACGCTGACGTTCGACCTGACTGTTGGCGGCAATGTGCTGGTGGAAGCCGGCAAGCGTATTACTGCGCGCCACGTGCGCCAGCTTGCGGCCGAGAACATTACTGCGCTGGAAGTGCCGGACGACTATCCCGTCGGCCGCATCCTGGCGACCGACGTCGTCGACAGCAAGACCGGCGAATTGCTGGCGTCGGCGAATGACGAAATCACTGCCGAACAGCTGGAAAACTTCCGCAAGGCCGGCATCGAAACGCTGCCGACGCTGTACGTCAACGATCTCGATCGGGGCGCGTACATCTCGCACACGCTGCGCATCGACAACACCAAGACGCAGCTCGAAGCCCTGGTGGAAATCTACCGGATGATGCGTCCGGGCGAGCCGCCGACCAAGGAAGCCGCGCAGAATCTGTTCTTCAATCTGTTCTTCACCTTCGACCGCTACGACCTGTCGGGCGTAGGCCGCATGAAGTTCAATCGTCGCGTTGGCCGCAAAGAAATCCTCGGCCCAGGCGTGTTGTACGACTACAAGTACTTCGGCGAGCGCAAGGAAGAAGAGTCGCAGGCATTGGTCGCTGCACAGGGCCAGACCTCCGACATTCTCGATGTGCTGAAAGTGCTGATCGACATCAAGAACGGTCACGGCACGGTGGATGACATCGACCATCTCGGCAACCGTCGCGTGCGTTCGGTCGGTGAAATGGCGGAAAACACGTTCCGCATCGGTTTGGTGCGCGTGGAGCGCGCCGTGCGCGAGCGCCTGTCGCTCGCCGAGGCCGATGGCCTGACGCCGCAAGACCTGATCAACGCCAAGCCGGTAGCGGCGGCGGTGAAGGAGTTCTTTGGCTCCTCGCAGCTTTCGCAGTTCATGGACCAGAACAACCCGCTGTCGGAAGTGACGCACAAGCGCCGCGTCTCGGCACTGGGCCCAGGCGGCCTGACGCGCGAGCGTGCAGGCTTCGAAGTGCGCGACGTGCATCCGACTCATTACGGCCGCGTCTGCACCATCGAAACGCCGGAAGGTCCGAACATCGGCCTGATCAACTCGCTCGCCGTGTACGCGCGCACCAACCAGTATGGCTTCCTTGAGACGCCGTACCGCAAGGTCGTGAACGGCAAGGTCACCAACCAGGTGGATTACCTGTCGGCGATCGAAGAGGGTGACCACGTGATCGCGCAGGCGAACTCGCCGCTCAGCAAGGATGGCGGCTTCGTCGAAGATTTCGTCTCCTGCCGTTTCCGCGGTGAATCCGAACTGCGTCCGTCGTCCGAGATCAACTACATGGACGTCTCGCCCATGCAGACGGTGTCGGTCGCGGCGGCGCTGGTTCCGTTCCTTGAGCACGACGACGCGAACCGCGCACTGATGGGCGCGAACATGCAGCGCCAGGCCGTGCCGACGCTGCGTTCCCAGACCCCGCTGGTCGGTACCGGTATCGAGCGCGCCGTGGCGCGTGACTCGGGCGTCATCACCACCGCCAAGCGCGGCGGTGTGATCGACCAGGTCGATGCCGGCCGTATCGTGGTGCGCGTGAACGAAGAAGAAGTTGGCGACAACGATGCCGGCGTCGATATCTACACGCTGACCAAGTACACCCGTTCCAACCAGAACACCAACCTCAACCAGCGTCCGCTGGTGAACGTCGGTGACATCGTGGCGAAGGGCGATACGCTGGCCGACGGTTCGTCGACCGACTTGGGCGAGCTCGCGCTCGGCCAGAACATGCTGATCGCCTTCATGCCGTGGAACGGCTACAACTTCGAAGACTCGATCCTGCTCTCCGAGCGCGTCGTGCAGGAAGACCGCTACACCTCGATTCACATCGAGGAGCTGTCGTGCATTGCGCGTGACACCAAGTTGGGCGCGGAAGAAATCACTGCCGACATCCCGAACGTGGGCGAACAGGCGCTGGCGCGTCTGGACGAATCCGGCATCGTGTACATCGGCGCAGAAGTGAAGGCCGGCGACATCATGGTCGGCAAGGTCACGCCGAAGGGAGAGAGCCAGCTGACGCCGGAAGAGAAACTGCTCCGCGCGATCTTCGGCGAGAAAGCGTCCGACGTGAAGGACAGCTCGCTGCGCGTGCCGCCGGGCATGGACGGCACCGTCATCGACGTGCAGGTCTTCACCCGCGACGGCATCGAGAAGGACAAGCGTGCTCGCCAGATCGAGGAAATGGAAATCAAGCGAATCCGCAAGGACTTCGACGACCAGTTCCGTATCCTGGAAGGTGCGATCTACAACCGTATGCGCGTGCAGTTGCTCGGCAAGGTCGCCAACAGCGGCCCGGCCGGTCTCAAGCGCGGTGCGGAAATCACCAACGAATACCTCGACGGCCTGAAGAAGGACGAGTGGTTCAAGGTCAACGTCAAGGATGAGGAAGTCACCGAGTTCCTCGAGCGCGCGGCCGACCAGGTCAAGCGTCATCGTGAGGAGTTCGACAAGCGCTTCAAGGAAAAGCAGGGCAAGATCACCCAGGGCGACGACCTCGCTCCGGGCGTGCTCAAGATGGTCAAGGTGTTCCTGGCCGTTAAGCGCCGCATCCAGCCGGGCGACAAGATGGCCGGTCGCCACGGTAACAAGGGTGTGGTGTCCAACGTGGTACCGGTGGAAGACATGCCGTACTCCGCCGACGGTACGCCGATCGACATCGTGCTGAACCCGTTGGGCGTGCCTTCGCGTATGAACATCGGCCAGATTCTGGAAGTCCATCTGGGCTGGGCCGCCAAGGGCCTGGGCAAGAAGATCCAGAAGATGCTCGAAGCGCAGGCGAAGGTGGCGCAGGTCCGCGAGTTCCTCGACCAGATTTACAACCACCACGTCGCCGGCGCCGTGCAGCACGTCAACCTGAAGTCGCTCACCGATGAGGAAATCCTCACCTTGGCGACCAACCTCCAGGAAGGCGTGCCGATGGCGACACCGGTGTTCGACGGTGCCGAGGAGCAAGAGATCAAGGCGATGCTGAAGCTGGCGGATCTGCCCGAGTCGGGTCAGACCACGCTGTACGACGGCCGCACCGGCGAAGCGTTCGATCGTCCGGTCACTGTCGGCTACATGCATTACCTGAAACTCAACCACTTGGTCGACGACAAGATGCACGCGCGTTCGACGGGTCCGTACTCGCTTGTTACCCAGCAGCCGCTGGGCGGCAAGGCGCAGTTCGGCGGCCAGCGTTTCGGCGAAATGGAAGTCTGGGCGCTGGAAGCCTACGGCGCCGCGTACACCCTGCAGGAAATGTTGACGGTGAAATCCGACGATGTGCAGGGCCGCAACCAGATGTACAAGAACATCGTCGACGGCAACCACGAGATGGCGGCAGGCATGCCGGAATCCTTCAACGTATTGGTGAAGGAAATCCGTTCGCTCTGCATCGACATCGACCTGGAAGAGATCAAGTAACCCGCGGGTTACAGGAGCTTATGCAATGAAAGATTTGCTCAATCTATTCAATCAGCAGCGCACCACGCCGGAATTCGACTCGATCAAGATCGCACTGGCGTCGCCGGAGCTGATCCGTTCGTGGTCGTACGGCGAAGTGAAAAAGCCGGAAACGATCAACTACCGCACCTTCAAGCCGGAGCGTGACGGCCTGTTCTGCGCCGCCATCTTCGGACCGGTGAAGGACTACGAGTGCCTGTGCGGCAAGTACAAGCGCATGAAGCATCGCGGCGTGGTCTGCGAAAAGTGCGGCACCGAGGTCACGCTGGCCAAGGTGCGTCGCGAGCGCATGGGCCACATCGAACTGGCCAGCCCCGTTGCGCACATCTGGTTCCTCAAGTCGCTGCCTTCGCGCATCGGCTTGATGCTGGATATGACGCTGCGCGACATCGAGCGCATCCTGTACTTCGAAGCCTTCGTGGTGATCGACCCAGGTTTGACGGCGCTCGAGCGCGGTCAGCTGCTCAGCGAAGACCAGTACCTGGAAGCCGTGGAAGAACACGGTGACGAATTCGACGCCCGCATGGGTGCCGAAGCGGTGTTCGAGTTGCTGAAGTCGCTCGACCTGCCGGGCGAAGTGATTCGCCTCAAGGAAGAGATCGCTTCCACCAACTCCGAAACCAAGCTCAAGCGCCTTACCAAGCGCGTCAAGCTGATCGAAGCCTTCCTTGAATCCGGCAACCGTCCGGAGTGGATGGTCATGACCGTGCTGCCCGTGCTGCCGCCGGACCTGCGTCCGCTGGTGCCGCTCGATGGTGGCCGCTTTGCGACGTCCGATCTCAATGATCTGTATCGCCGCGTCATCAACCGCAACAACCGTCTGAAGCGTCTGCTCGAACTCAATGCGCCCGACATCATCGTGCGTAACGAGAAGCGCATGCTGCAGGAATCGGTCGATGCGCTGATGGACAACGGTCGTCGCGGTCGCGCCATCACCGGCACGAACAAGCGCGCACTGAAGTCGCTCGCCGACATGATCAAGGGCAAGCAAGGTCGCTTCCGTCAGAACCTGCTCGGCAAGCGCGTGGACTACTCCGGTCGTTCGGTGATCGTGGTCGGCCCGACGCTGCGCCTGCATCAGTGCGGTCTTCCCAAGAAGATGGCGCTGGAGCTGTTCAAGCCCTTCATCTTCGCCAAGCTGCAGACCCGCGGCGAAGCAACCACCATCAAGGCCGCCAAGAAGCTGGTCGAGCGCGAAGAAGGCCAGGTGTGGGACATCCTCGAAGAGGTGATCCGCGAACATCCTGTGCTGCTCAATCGCGCACCGACGCTGCATCGTCTCGGCATCCAGGCGTTCGAGCCGAAGCTGATCGAAGGCAAGGCCATCCAGCTGCATCCGCTGGTCTGTACGGCCTTCAACGCCGACTTCGACGGTGACCAGATGGCCGTGCACGTGCCGCTATCGATCGAAGCGCAGCTGGAAGCGCGCGCGTTGATGATGTCGTCCAACAACATCCTGTCGCCCGCCAACGGCGAGCCGATCATCGTGCCGACGCAGGACGTGGTGCTGGGCTTGTACTACATGACCCGTGAGCTGGTGAATGCGAAGGGCACCGGCATGGTGTTCTCGAGCATCGGTGAAGTGCGTCGTGCGTACGACAACCGCGCCGTCGAGCTGCACGCCAAGATCAGGGTGCGCCTGAAGCAGGTGCACGTGCATGACAGCGGTGAGCGCACCAGCAGCATTTCGCTGGTCGATACCACCGTGGGCCGCGCACTGCTCGCCGAAATCATGCCGGAAGGTCTGCCCTTCGAACTCGCCAACACCGAGTTGTCGAAGAAGGCCATTTCGCGCCTGATCAACCAGAGCTACCGTCGTCTTGGCCTGAAGGACACCGTGGTCTTCGCTGACCATCTGATGTACACCGGCTTCCGCTTCGCCACGCGTGCTGGTATCTCGATCGGTATCGATGACATGATCATCCCGAACGAGAAGAAGCCGATCCTGGAAGAGGCCGAGAAGGAAGTGGTCGAGATCCAGGAGCAGTACCAGTCGGGTCTGGTGACCGCGGGCGAGCGCTACAACAAGGTGGTCGACATCTGGTCGCGCACCAACGAACTCGTCGCCAAGGCGATGATCGACGGTATCGGTACCGAGAAGGTGACCGATACCGGGGGCAAGACGGTCAATCAGAAGTCGATGAACTCGCTGTACATCATGGCTGACTCCGGCGCTCGTGGTTCGGTGGCGCAGATTCGTCAGCTGGCCGGTATGCGCGGTTTGATGGCTCGCCCGGACGGTTCGATTATCGAAACCCCGATCAAGGCCAACTTCCGCGAAGGCCTGAACGTGCTGCAGTACTTCAACTCGACGCACGGTGCTCGTAAGGGCCTGGCGGATACCGCGTTGAAGACCGCGAACTCCGGTTACCTTACGCGTCGTCTCGTCGACGTGGCGCAGGACGTGGTCATCACCTCGACCGATTGCGGTACCGAGGAAGGCCTGATCATGCAGCCCATCGTCGAAGGCGGTGACGTGGTCGAGCCGTTGCGCGAGCGCGTGCTCGGTCGTGTGGTGGCCGAAGATGTCTACGCACCGGGCGATGACGATCAACCGATCGTCACGCGCAACACGCTGCTGGACGAAGCCCTGGTCGAGAAGCTCGACAAGGCTGGCGTGCAGTCGATTACGGTGCGTTCGTCCATCACCTGTCAGGCTAGCCACGGCGTTTGCGCGCTGTGCTACGGCCGCGATCTGGCCCGTGGCCACCTGGTGAACATGGGTGAAGCCGTGGGCGTGGTGGCTGCGCAGTCGATCGGTGAGCCGGGTACCCAGCTGACCATGCGTACGTTCCACATCGGTGGTGCGGCGTCGCGTGCGGCTGCAGTCGACAACGTGTCGGTGAAGACCACCGGTACGCTGAAGTTCAACAACTTGAAGACCGTGCAGCACGGCCAAGGTCATCTGGTGGCAGTGTCGCGTTCGGGCGAAGTGTCGGTGATCGACGCTAACGGCCGCGAGCGCGAACGCTACAAGGTGCCTTACGGCGCCACCATCAGCGTCAAGGATGGTGCACCGGTCAAGGCTGGCCAGACGGTCGCCAACTGGGATCCACATACCCATCCGATCGTGTCGGAAGTGGCCGGTACCGTGCGCTTCATCGACTTCCTCGATGGCGTCACCGTGCAGAGCCAGACCGACGAACTCACCGGTCTGGAATCGGCGGTGGTCACCGATCCGAAGCGTCGCGGTACCGCGGCCAAGGATCTGCGTCCGATCGTGCGTCTGGAAGACAGCAAGGGCCGCGAGCTCAAGCTGCCGGGCACCGACATCGCTGCGCAGTACTTCCTGCCGGCCGGTGCGATCGTGTCGATTCAGAACGGCGCCGAAGTGGGCGTGGGTGACGTGGTTGCCCGTATCCCGCAGGAAACGTCGAAGACCCGCGACATCACCGGCGGTCTGCCGCGCGTGGCCGACTTGTTCGAAGCCCGCAAGCCGAAGGAACCGGCGATCCTCGCGGAGCGCTCAGGCATCATCAGCTTCGGCAAGGACACCAAGGGCAAGCAGCGTCTGATCATCAAGGACGTGGACGGCAACGAGCACGAAGAGCTGATTCCGAAGTGGCGTCAGGTCATCGTGTTCGAAGGTGAACACGTGGAGAAGGGTGAAACCGTCGTGGACGGCGAGCCCAATCCGCACGACATCCTGCGCCTGTTGGGTGTCGAGCCGCTGGCGGCGTACTTGGTCAAGGAAATCCAGGACGTCTACCGTCTGCAGGGCGTGAAGATCAACGACAAGCACATCGAAACGATCATTCGTCAGATGCTGCGTAAAGTGGAGATCACCGAGCCGGGCGAAAGCCATTACCTGCGCGGTGAGCAGGTGGAGCGCGTGCGGATCAATGCCGAGAACGATCGTGCAGAAGCTCGCGACGAGCGTCGGGCGGAATACCAGTCCGTGCTGCTGGGTATCACCAAGGCCTCGTTGGCGACCGAGTCGTTCATCTCGGCCGCTTCGTTCCAGGAAACCACCCGCGTTCTTACCGAAGCGGCGGTTCGTGGCACGCGCGATACCTTGCGTGGCCTGAAGGAAAATGTTATTGTCGGCCGTCTGATTCCGGCTGGTACGGGTCTGGCGTATCACGCGCAGCGTCATCGCCAGGGCGGTTTGACCGCCTCGGAACTGGAAACCCTTTCCGGCTCCACGTCCCAGGCTTCTTTTGCGGAAGCACCGGTGGGCACTGATGCAAGTGTCGAGTAAGCCCCGAACGGCTTTACTCACCGACATACGAAATGAGGCGCATGGAATGCGCCTCGTGTTCGGGTCATGGATGGCGGGCGTTGTCTTGCCTGAGGTAAGGCGCCCATGTTAAATTCCCGCTTCTCGGCAGACCGGTTTATTCGGTCTGCCTTTATGTTTCCCAGGAATAGCTTCGCATGACGACAGTCAATCAGCTGGTGCGCAAATCCCGCAGCCCGAAGAGCTACAAGAGCGCTTCTCCGGCCCTGCAAAGCAGCCCGCAACGCCGCGGCGTCTGCACGCGCGTGTATACCACCACCCCGAAAAAGCCGAACTCGGCCCTGCGTAAGGTCGCCAAAGTGCGCCTCACCAACGGTTACGAAGTCATCAGCTATATCGGTGGCGAAGGCCACAACCTGCAGGAGCACTCGGTCGTGCTCATTCGCGGTGGCCGTGTAAAGGATCTGCCGGGTGTGCGTTACCACACCGTACGCGGCAGCCTCGACTGCGCTGGCGTTACCAAGCGCCGCCAGGCTCGTTCGAAGTACGGCGCAAAGCGCCCGAAGAAATAAGAGCTAAGGACACGAAATATGTCGCGTAAAGGTTCACATCCCGCCCGTCTGGTTCTGCCCGATCCCAAGCACGGCAGCCAGCTCATCGCCCGTTTCATCAACATGGTGATGAAGAGCGGCAAGAAATCCGTTGCCGAAAGCATCGTCTACGGCGCGCTGACCCATCTTGGCGAGAAGCATGCCGAGCCGGTGCAGCTGGTCGAAAAGGCGTTGGGCAACATCGCTCCGGCCGTCGAGGTGAAGTCTCGCCGCGTCGGTGGTGCTACCTATCAGGTGCCGGTCGAAGTGCGTCCGGGCCGTCGTATGGCGTTGGCCATGCGCTGGGCGATCGAAGCAGCGCGCAAGCGCGGCGAGACGTCCATGCCGCGCAAGCTGGCTGCCGAGCTGCTTGAAGCTTCCGAAAACCGTGGCGGCGCCATCAAGAAGCGCGAAGAAACGCATCGTATGGCGGAAGCCAACAAGGCGTTCTCGCACTATCGCTGGTAAGCAGTACCGTACGTATTCGAGGTTAGTACCGTGGCACGCACCACTCCCATCGAGCGCTACCGTAATTTCGGCATCATGGCCCACATCGATGCCGGAAAGACCACCACCACGGAGCGCATCCTGTTCTACACCGGCGTCAGTCACAAGATTGGCGAGGTGCATGACGGTGCGGCGACGATGGACTGGATGGAGCAGGAGCAGGAGCGCGGCATCACCATTACGTCGGCGGCAACGACGGCGTTCTGGAAAGGCATGGATCGCTCTCTGCCCGAACATCGCTTCAACATCATCGACACCCCCGGGCACGTGGACTTCACCATCGAAGTCGAACGCTCTTTGCGTGTGCTCGACGGTGCGGTGTTTGTGCTTTGTGCCGTCGGCGGTGTGCAGCCGCAGTCCGAAACGGTGTGGCGCCAGGCCAACAAGTACGGCGTGCCGCGTCTTGCGTTCGTCAACAAGATGGATCGCACCGGCGCCAACTTCGACAAGGTTGTCGAACAGCTGAAGTCGCGCCTGGGTGCCCATCCGGTGCCGATGCAGGTGCCGATCGGTGCCGAAGAAAACTTCGAAGGCGTGGTCGACCTCATCAAGATGAAGGCGATTGTCTGGGACATGGAGTCCCAGGGTATGAAGTTCGAATACCAGGACATTCCGGCCAACTTGAAGGACGCTGCCGATAAGGCGCGCAACTTCATGGTGGAGTCGGCGGCCGAGACGTCCGAAGAGCTGATGAACAAGTACTTGGAAGAGGGCGACCTCTCCGAGGAAGAGGTCCTTTCGGGTCTTCGCGCAGGTACCCTGACCAACACGCTGATTCCGGTGTTCTGCGGTACTGCGTTCAAGAACAAGGGCGTGCAGGCCATGCTCGACGCGGTGATTCAGTTGCTGCCGTCGCCGGCCGATCGTCCCCCGGTCAAGGGCATCGACGAGAACGAGAAGGAAGCGAGCCGCACCGCAGACGACAGTGCGCCGTTCGCCTCGCTCGCGTTCAAGATCATGACCGACCCGTTCGTCGGTTCGCTGACGTTCTTCCGTGTTTACTCGGGCACGCTGAATTCCGGCGACGCCGTGTACAACCCGGTAAAGTCCAAGAAAGAGCGCATCGGCCGCATCTTGCAGATGCATGCGAACGAGCGCCAAGAGATTAAGGAAGTCCACGCGGGCGATATCGCTGCGGCGGTGGGTCTGAAAGATGTCACCACCGGTGACACGCTCTGCGCACAGGATCACGTAATCACCCTGGAGCGCATGACGTTCCCGGAACCGGTGATCTCGATGGCAGTCGAGCCGAAGACCAAGTCGGACCAGGAAAAGATGGGTATCGCTCTCGGCCGTCTGGCCGCGGAAGATCCGTCGTTCCGTGTGCGTACCGACGAAGAGTCAGGCCAGACGATTATCTCCGGCATGGGCGAGCTTCACCTGGACATCCTGGTGGACCGCATGCGTCGCGAGTTCAATGTCGAGGCCAACGTCGGCAAGCCGCAGGTGGCTTACCGCGAGACGATTCAAGGTTCTTATAAAGCAGATTTCAAGCACGCCAAGCAGTCGGGCGGTAAGGGGCAGTACGGTCACGTAGTGATCGAGTTCTCCCCGATGACCGACGATGAGCGTAAGAATCCGGATGTCAAAAACGACTTCCTGTTCGTCAACGACATCACCGGCGGCGTGGTTCCGAAGGAATACATTCCGTCGGTCGAAAAGGGTTTGCGCGAATCCATCACTAGTGGTCACCTCGCCGGCTTTCCGGTCGTTGGTGTGAAAGCCAAGTTGGTGTTCGGCTCCTATCACGACGTCGACTCGTCCGAAATGGCGTTCAAGATCGCAGCCCACGGCGCGTTCCGCGAAACCTTCAAGGAAGGCGCGAAGCAATCGCGGCCGATCCTGCTCGAACCGATCATGAAGGTCGAAATCGTGACGCCGGAGGATTACCTCGGCGACGTCATGGGCGATGTGAGCCGTCGTCGTGGCGTGCTTCAGGGTTCTGATGACACGCCGTCGGGCAAGACCATCAACGCGATGATTCCGCTGGGTGAGATGTTCGGCTATGCGACGGCGCTTCGCTCGCAGACGCAGGGTCGCGCCACCTTCACGATGGAATTCGATCATTACGAACCGGCGCCGAACAATATCGCCGAACAGGTCATGAAGAAGGCCTGAGAAGGTTTTCTTCTCCAAACAACACAGTTCTTTCAGAGGTTTGAGTCATGGCAAAGGGTAAATTCGAACGCACCAAGCCACACGTGAACGTGGGCACGATCGGTCACGTGGACCACGGCAAGACGACGCTGACGGCGGCGCTGACGAAGATCGGCGCCGAGCGGTTTGGTGGCGAATTCAAGGCGTACGACCAGATCGACGCGGCGCCGGAAGAGAAGGCGCGCGGCATCACGATCTCGACGGCGCACGTGGAATACGAATCGCCGAACCGCCACTACGCGCACGTGGACTGCCCGGGCCACGCCGACTACGTGAAGAACATGATCACGGGTGCGGCGCAGATGGACGGCGCGATCCTGGTGTGCTCGGCCGCGGACGGTCCGATGCCGCAGACGCGCGAACACATCCTGCTCAGCCGTCAGGTGGGCGTGCCGTACATCATCGTGTTCCTGAACAAGGCCGACATGGTGGACGACGCCGAGCTGCTCGAGCTGGTGGAAATGGAAGTGCGCGAGCTGCTGACCAAGTACGACTTCCCCGGCGACGACACCCCGATCATCAAGGGTTCGGCCCTGAAGGCGCTGGAAGGCGACCAGTCCGAAATCGGCGTGCCGGCCATCATCAAGCTGGTCGAAGCGCTGGACAGCTACATCCCGGAGCCGGTGCGCGTGCTGGACAAGCCGTTCCTGATGCCGGTGGAAGACGTGTTCTCCATCTCCGGCCGCGGCACCGTGGTGACCGGTCGTGTGGAAACGGGCGTGATCAAGGTGGGCGAGGAAATCGAGATCGTCGGTATCCGCCCGACCGTGAAGACCACCGTGACCGGCGTGGAAATGTTCCGCAAGCTGCTCGATCAGGGTCAGGCCGGCGACAACGTGGGTCTGCTGCTGCGCGGCACCAAGCGTGAAGACGTGGAGCGCGGCCAGGTGTTGGCCAAGCCCGGTTCGATCACGCCGCACACCGACTTCGAAGCCGAAGTGTACGTGCTGTCGAAGGAAGAGGGCGGTCGTCACACGCCGTTCTTCAAGGGCTATCGTCCGCAGTTCTACTTCCGCACGACCGACGTGACGGGCGCTTGCCAGTTGCCGGACGGTGTGGAGATGGTGATGCCGGGCGACAACGTGAAGATGGTGGTGAGCCTGATCGCGCCGATCGCGATGACCGAAGGTCTGCGTTTCGCGATCCGCGAAGGTGGCCGTACCGTCGGCGCCGGCGTCGTCGCCAAGATCGTCAAGTAATTAGCTGTACCGGGAACCGCCTGTAACGCAGGCGGTTTCTTCCAAAAGCTTGTCCTATATCCGTAAATAGGCTATAGTCGCTGAGTTGACTCGCCGTTTGACCCTCGTGTCGATCGGCCTACCGCGAAATGAGGTGCAGGAAGCGCTTCGAATTCGCTAACAAGGATGTTGCGGGGATTCTCTGATCGTAGAGCTAAGTCTCTGTTGATAAAGGGTTTCCGCGTACGTTACCTGTCTGGGCAGGCCGGAAGACGGCCTGCCCGGCGTTTTGGAGTCTTCCCGGTGGTGATTTGCCTGGGTGGACTTGTTGCAACACCTGCAGTGCATTGGGTTGTGCGAGGCGGTGAGAAGCCACCTCGATTCACAGTTTTGTTCTTTAGATAACAGGACACGGTTATGGCGAACCAAAAGATTCGCATTCGGCTTAAGGCGTTCGATCATCGTCTGATCGACCGTTCGGCCAGCGAGATCGTCGAGACGGCCAAGCGCACCGGCGCTACGGTGCTGGGCCCGATCCCGCTCCCGACCAAGATCGAGCGCTACACCATTCTGGTGTCGCCGCACGTCGACAAAGACGCTCGCGATCAGTACGAGACCCGCACACACAAGCGCGTGCTGGACATCGTCGATCCCAACGACAAGACCGTGGACGCGCTTATGAAGCTTGATCTCGCCGCTGGCGTAGATGTTCAGATCAAGCTCGGTTAAGCGATAGACAGGATACGAACATGAGTATCGGACTGGTTGGCCGCAAATGCGGCATGAGCCGACTCTTCACCGAAGACGGCCGCTCGATTCCGGTGACGCTTATCGAAGCGACGCCGAATCGCGTAACGCAGGTGAAGACGGACGAAAACGATGGCTATAGCGCAGTACAGGTCGCCGCGGGCAATAAGCGCGCGAACCTGCTGACGCAGCCGCTCAAGGGTCATTACGCCAAGGCGAAAGTCGAGCCGGGTCGTGGTCTGTGGGAGTTCCGCGTCAAGGCGGACGACCTGGGCAAGTACGCGGTCGGCGCCGAGATCAAGGCTGATGAGTTGTTCCAGGTGGGCCAGATTGTCGACGTCGCTGGCGTCAGCAAGGGTAAGGGCTTCCAGGGCACCATCAAGCGCCACCACTTCAAAATGGGTGACGCCACCCACGGTAACTCGCTGTCGCATCGTGCGCCGGGTTCTATCGGTCAGCGTCAGACCCCGGGTCGCGTGTTCCCGGGCAAGAAGATGTCGGGCCACATGGGTGCAGTGAACCGCACCGTGCAGGGTCTGGAAGTGGTCAAGGTCGACGCCGAGCGTCATCTGATCGCGGTGAAGGGCGCGGTACCGGGTGCAACCGGTGGCGACGTCGTCATCCGCGCGACCACCAAGGGTTGAGGAGAGACGGCATGGAACTCAATGTAATTGGCGCCAAGCCGCTCAGCGTGTCGGACGATGTGTTCGGTGGCGAGTTCAAGCAGGCTCTGGTTCACCAGGTGGTCGTGGCCTATCAGGCCGGCGGTCGCGCAGGTACCAAAGCGCAGCTCTCGCGTGGCGAACTGTCCGGTACCACCAAGAAGTTCAAGAAGCAGAAGGGCGGTGGCGCCCGTCACGGTGACTACCGTGCCCCGATCTTCGTGGGCGGTGGTGTGACGTTCGCAGCCAAGCCCCGCAGCTATGAGCAGAAGGTCAACCGCAAGTCCTATCGCGTGGCGATCCGCTCCATCCTTTCGGAGCTGAATCGTCAAGGTCGTCTGAAGGTCGTCGAAGGCTTCGGCATCGAGACCCCTAAGACCAAGTCGATGGTGGCCAAGTTGGCCGAGCTGCAGGTTTCCGGTCGCGTGTTGCTGGTGTCGGAAGACGCCAACGAGGCGCTGTTCCTGGCTTCGCGCAACATCCCGTACCTCCATGTGGTGGACGTGATCGCGCTGAACCCGGTCAGCCTGGTCGGTTCCGACCACGTGATCATGACCGTCGAGGCGGTCAAGAAGGTCGAGGAGTGGCTGGCATGAACAACGAACGCATTCTGAATACGCTGCGCGCGCCGCACATCTCCGAAAAGGCTGCTCGTCTGGCTGAGAGCAACCAGTACGTATTCGTGGTCGCCCCCGAGGCGACCAAGGCCGACGTCCGCGCGGCGGTGGAGCAGATGTTCGACGTCAAGGTCGAGCAGGTGAACCTCGTCAACGCCAAGGGCAAGGTCAAGTCCTTCCGTTTCCGTGCGGGCAACCGCCAGGGCAAGCGCAAGGCCTACGTTCGTCTCGCCGAAGGCCAGACGATCGACGTGTCGGCCAAGGCCTGAGCCAGGAGTTTTGACAGATGGCACTAATTACTCACAAGCCAACCTCGCCGGGTCGCCGCGACGCAGTTAGCGTCCGCACCGAGGGGCTGCACAAGGGCGCACCGTACGCGCCGCTGACCGAAAGCCAGTCGAAGACGGGTGGTCGCAACCATTTCGGTCGCATCACCACGCGTCATCGCGGCGGCGGTCACAAGCAGGCTTACCGCATCATCGATTTCAAGCGCGACAAAGAAGGCATTGCTGCCAAGGTTGAGCGCCTGGAATACGATCCGAACCGCACCGCGCACATCGCGCTGCTGTGCTACGCCGATGGCGAGCGCCGCTACATCATCGCGCCGGCTGGCGTGGCGGTGGGCGACCGTGTGGTGGCGGGTCACGATGCTCCGATCAAAGTTGGCAACAGCTTGCCGCTGCGCAATATCCCGGTTGGTTCGACGGTGCATTGCGTGGAAATGAAGCCTGGCAAGGGTGCGCAGATTGCGCGTTCGGCCGGTGCCTCGGTGCAGCTGATCGCTCGCGAATCCGGTTACGCCACCCTGCGTCTACGCTCTGGTGAAATGCGCCGCGTTCCGGTCGATTGCCGCGCCACTATCGGTGAAGTCGGCAATTCCGAGCACAGCTTGCGCAAGCTCGGCAAGGCCGGTGTCAAGCGTTGGCAGGGTATTCGCCCGACCGTTCGCGGTGTGGTGATGAACCCCGTCGATCACCCGCACGGTGGTGGTGAAGGCAAGACTTCCGGTGGCCGTCACCCGGTTAGCCCATGGGGCACGCCGACCAAGGGCTACAAGACCCGTAACAACAAGCGCACGCAGCAGTTCATCGTGCGTCGTCGCAAGTAATTAGGAAACCGTCATGCCGCGTTCATTGAAGAAAGGTCCGTTCGTCGACCTTCACCTCGTGAAGAAGGTGGAAGCTGCGGTTTCCACTAACTCCAAGCGTCCGATCAAAACCTGGTCGCGTCGCTCCATGATCCTGCCGGAAATGGTGGGATTGACCATCGCCATCCATAACGGTCGCCAGCACGTGCCGGTATTGGTTAACGAGAACATGGTCGGGCACAAGCTCGGCGAGTTCGCGGTGACCCGTACTTTCAAGGGCCATGGCGGCGATAAGAAGGGCAAGTGATGAGCACCGAAGCCAAAGCGATCCTGCGCAGCGCTCGCATCTCAGCGCAGAAGGCACGCCTGGTAGCTGACCTGGTCCGCGGTCTCCCCGTGGGCCGCGCCAGCGACGTGCTCCAGTTCACCAACAAGAAGGCCGCGCACATGGTTCGTAAAGTGCTGCTGTCGGCCGTCGCCAACGCCGAGAACAACCTCGGCGCGGACGTCGATGAGCTGAAGGTCTCGAAGATCTTTGTTGATGAAGGTCCGGCAATGAAGCGTATGCACGCCCGCGCCAAAGGCCGCGGTTCGCGCATCCTGAAGCGCACCAGCCACATCACTGTGGTCGTTGGTAACTGAGAGGACGTAGACGATGGGTCATAAAGTTCATCCCACCGGTATCCGCCTCGGCATTGCCAAGGACTGGAACTCGAAGTGGTACGCCAATAAGGGCGAATTTGCCCAGTACCTCGCTGCCGACCTGAAGGTCCGCGAGATGCTGCGCAAGAAGCTGGCTGCCGCCGGTATCTCGAAGATCCTGATCGAGCGTCCGGCCAAGACCGCCCGCGTGACGATTCACACTGCCCGTCCGGGCGTGGTGATCGGCAAGAAGGGTGAGGATATCGAGAAGCTGCGCAAGGAAGTCAGCGACATGATGGGCGTTCCGGCGCACATCAACGTCAACGAAGTGCGCAAGCCTGAGCTCGATGCCCAGCTGGTTGCCGAATCGATCGCGCAGCAGCTCGAGCGCCGCATCATGTTCCGTCGCGCCATGAAGCGCGCCGTGGGCAATGCGATGCGCCTGGGTGCGCTGGGTATCAAGATCAACGTGTCCGGCCGTCTGAACGGCGCCGAGATCGCTCGTTCCGAATGGAGCCGCGAAGGTCGCGTGCCGCTGCATACCCTGCGTGCGGACATCGACTACGGCACCGCCGAAGCGAAGACCACGTACGGCATCATCGGCATCAAGGTGTGGGTCTACAAGGGTGAGATCTTTGATCTGTCCCAGGTTGGCCAGGAGCCGAAAGAAGAGCAGTCTTCGCAACCGCGTCGTGAGCGCGAGGGTGGCGAAGGTCGTCGTGATGGGCGTCGCGAGGGCGGTGAAGGCCGCCGCGAGCGGACGGCGAAGTAAGGAGAGTTGCCATGTTGCAACCCAAGCGAACCAAATTCCGCAAGCAGTTCAAAGGCCGCAATGACGGCCTGGCCTTCAGCTCCAACCTCGTCAGCTTTGGCGAGTATGGCCTGAAAGCCACCACGCACGGTGCTCTCACCGCGCGTCAGATCGAAGCGGCTCGTCGTTGCATCACGCGTTTTGTGAAGCGTGGCGGCAAGCTGTGGATCCGCGTGTTCCCGGACAAGCCGATCACCAAGAAGCCGATCGAAGTCCGAATGGGCGCCGGTAAGGGTGGCGTGGAGTTCTGGGTCGCACCGATCCAGCCAGGCCGCATGCTTTATGAAATCGAGGGTGTCGACGAGGCAACCGCGCGCGAGGCATTCCGCCTGGCCGCAGCCAAGTTGTCGGTGCAGACCCAGTTTGTGACCAGGGCGGTGATGTGATGGCCACCAAAGATCTCAACAACAAGTCGGCCGACGAGCTGAAGCAGCACCTGCTGGACCTTCGCAAGGAGCAGTTCAACCTGCGCATGCAGAAGGGCACGGGTCAGCTCAGCCAGCCGCACCAGCTGCGCCGTGTTCGGCGCGATATCGCCCGCACGAAGTTCGTGCTCGGCGGCAAGAAGTAAGGGACGGCCGACATGAGCGACAACCAAAAGCAGGCGCGCACCCTTGAGGGCCGCGTCATCAGCAACAAAATGGAAAAGACGGTCACCGTACTGATCGAGCGCCAGGTGCAGCATCCGCTGCTGGGCAAGATCGTGCGCCGTTCCACCAAGCTCCACGCGCAGGATGACATCGGCGCGAACGAGGGCGACGTGGTCCGCATCGCGGAGTGCCGTCCGCTGTCCAAAACCAAACATCACCGCGTGGTCGAAATCGTCACGCGCGCCGAAGCGTAAGGGGAGGGTGCAGACATGATCCAGATGCAAAGCACGCTTTCCGCCGCCGACAACAGTGGCGCAAAGGAACTGATGTGCATCAAGGTGCTCGGCGGCTCCAAGCGCCGTTACGCCGCGATCGGTGACGTGATCAAGGTCACCGTGAAGGATGCCATTCCGCGCGGTAAGGTGAAGAAGGGCGAGGTTTACAACGCTGTGGTGGTTCGCACCGCCAAGGGCGTGCGCCGCGCCGACGGCTCGCTGATCCGTTTCGACGGCAACGCGGCTGTTCTCCTCAACAACAAGCTCGAGCCGATCGGCACCCGTATCTTCGGGCCGGTCACTCGCGAGCTGCGCGGCGAGAAGTTCATGAAGATCGTCTCGCTTGCACCCGAAGTGCTCTGAGCGGAGATAGACCCATGAACCGTATCCGCAAGGGTGATCAGGTCATCGTGATCACCGGCAAAAACAAAGGTCAGCGCGGCGACGTGCTGCGCGTTGAGGGCGATCGCGTGTTCGTCTCCAACGTCAACCTGGTCAAGCGTCACACCAAGGCGAATCCGCAGGCCAACCAGCCGGGCGGCATTGTCGAGCGTGAAGCTTCGATCCATATTTCTAATGTGCAGCTGTTCAACCCCGCCACGAACAAGGGTGAACGCGTTGGCTTTAAAGTGCTCGCTGATGAGCGCAAAGTCCGCGTGTACCGTTCTTCGGGCGAGGTCGTGGACGCGTAAGGAACACAAGTCATGACGCGCCTTGAAAACTTTTATAAAGAACAGGTCATCCAGAAGCTCACCGAGCGTTTTGGTTACCAGAACGTGATGCAGGTTCCCCGCATCACCAAGATCACGCTGAACATGGGCGTGGGCGAAGCCGCGGGCAACAAGAAAGTGCTCGAGAATGCCGTGGCGGATATGACCAAGATTGCTGGTCAGAAGCCGATCACGACCAAGGCGCGCGTGTCCGTGGCCTCGTTCAAGATCCGCGACGGCTGGCCGATCGGCTGCAAGGTCACCTTGCGCCGCGCCCAGATGTGGGAATTCCTGGATCGCCTGATCAACATCTCGCTGCCCCGCGTCCGCGACTTCCGCGGCGTGTCGGGTCGCGCCTTCGATGGCCGTGGTAACTACAACTTCGGCATCAAGGAACAGATCATCTTCCCGGAAATCGACTTCGACGCGATCGACGCGATGCGCGGTATGGATATCTCCATCACCACCACCGCCAAGTCCGACGAAGAAGCCAAGGCGTTGCTGGAAGCTTTCAGCTTCCCGTTCCGCAACTGATACGCGAGAGAATCCATGGCCAAGACCTCAATGGTTAACCGCGATATCAAGCGGACCAAAATCGTCAAGAAGTACGCCGCCAAGCGCGCCGAACTGAAAGCGATCGTGCTGAATCCGAAGTCCTCTTACGAGGACAAGATGGAAGCGCAGACCAAGCTGCAGAAGCTGCCGCGTGACGCCAGCCCCAGCCGCCAGCGCAACCGTTGCGAACTGTCCGGCCGTCCGCGCGGCGTGTACCGCAAGTTCGGCCTCGGCCGCAACAAGCTGCGCGAAGCCACCATGCGTGGTGACGTGCCCGGCCTGCGCAAGGCCAGCTGGTAATTCGTTCCACGGCTGCCTTGCCCTCACCGGGTAAGGCGCCAGACCCGGCGACCTGGTTACAGGTCGTCGTTGATGCGACTCTGAAGCATCGCTATTCGCAAAAGCCTGAAAAGGCTGCTATGATTGTCGGTCTGCGTTCCGCAGGCTGCCTTTGATGGCGGCTCACAATTTAAATATTGATTTCCGGTTTTATCGGATATCGGTGCACTCTGAAGGAAGTTTTCATGAGCATGACTGATCCCATCGCCGATCTGTTTACGCGCATCCGCAACGCCCAAGCAACGGGCAAGCAGGCTGTAAGCATTCCGTCGTCCAAGCTGAAGGTGGCCCTGGCCGACCTTCTCAAGAACGAGGGCTACATCCTCGACGCCAAGACCTCCAGCCAGGAGGGCAAGCCGGTGCTCGAGATCAAGCTCAAGTATTTCGAAGGCCGTCCGGCCATCGAGCGCATCGAGCGCGTCAGCCGTTCGGGCCTGCGTGTGTACCGCGGCAAGGGTGACCTTCCGAAGGTGCTTGGCGGCCTGGGTATTTCGATCATCTCGACTTCCGCCGGTCTGTTGACCGACAAGCAGGCTCGCGCTCAAGGCGTGGGTGGCGAAGTCATCGGCTTGGTCGCATAAGGAGCCTGACGATGTCCCGTGTTGCCAAGAAACCGATTTCGCTGCCGAAGGGCGTTGAGCTCAAGATTGCAGACGACAATATCGCCGTGAAGGGGCCGAAGGGCACCCTGTCCATCCACGCGCTTCCGGGCGTGTCGGTGACCAACGAGAACGGCGTGATCAATATCCAGATGGCCGAAGGTGCCGATGACAAGTTTGGCGGCACCGCGCGTGCGCTGCTGGCAAACATGATCAAGGGCGTGTCCGAGGGTTATGAGCGCAAGCTGGAGCTCGTCGGCGTGGGTTACCGCGCATCGATGGCCGGCAAAGCGCTGAACCTCAGCCTCGGTTATTCCCATCCGGTGGTCTTCAATGCGCCGGAAGGCATCAGCCTTGAAACCCCGACGCAGACCGAAATCCTGATCAAGGGTTCGGACAAGCAGTTGGTGGGCGAGGTTGCCGCCAAGATTCGTGGCTATCGTCCGCCGGAACCCTACAAGGGCAAGGGCGTGCGGTATGCCGGCGAGAAGATCACCCTGAAGGAAGCCAAGAAGGCGTAATAGCGGCTCATCCCGCTAACTAGCCGATCCGCTTTCTGGAGAACAGATATGAACAAGAACGAAGCCCGTCTGCGCCGCGCCAAGTCCACGCGCTCCCACATCCGCAAGCTCGCCGTGGCGCGCTTGTCGGTGCATCGCACCGGTCAGCATCTCTACGCCCAGGTGTTCGATGCCTCGGGTGAAAAGGTCGTGGCTGCCGCGTCGACCGTGCAGAAGTCGGTCGCAGAAGGTTTGAAGGGCACCAAGAACCTGACTGCCGCAGCCGCAGTGGGCAAGGCGATTGCCGAGCGCGCCAAAGCTGCCGGTATCGAAGCTGTCGCGTTCGACCGCTCCGGTTTCCGCTATCACGGTCGCATCAAGGCACTTGCCGATGCCGCCCGCGAAGCTGGTCTCAAGTTCTAAGCAGTACACGACAACAACTCCAAGCGGCTCAGCCGCAAGTAAAAGTCCCGGATGGTCCGGGCATACGGAAAAGATATGTCTTCTACTGATCGCGAAAATTCAGACGGCCTGCTCGAGAAGCTGATTGCCGTTAACCGCGTGGCCAAGACCGTCAAGGGTGGCCGCCAGATGAGCTTTACCGCGCTGACCGTGGTCGGCGACGGCGAGGGCAAGGTCGGCTTCGGCTATGGCAAGGCGCGTGAAGTGCCGGTGGCCATCTCCAAGGCGATGGAACGTGCCCGCCGCAACATGGTGAGCATCGACCTGAACAACGGCACGCTGTGGTACGCCATCAAGGCCAACCATGGTGCGGCTCGCGTGTTCATGCAGCCGGCCTCCGAAGGTACCGGCGTGATCGCCGGCGGTGCCATGCGCGCCGTACTGGAAGTGGTCGGTGTGAAGAACGTGCTGGCCAAGGCCGTCGGTTCGCGCAACCCGATCAATCTGGTGCGCGCCACCATCAAGGGCCTGCAAGCCGTTGCCTCGCCGAAGCAGATCGCTGCCAAGCGTGGCAAGACCGTGGAAGAGGTGATGGGCAATGGCTAATACCACCAACAAAACCATCCGCGTTCGCCTGGTCAAGGGCTTGCGCGGTGTACAGGCCCGTCATCGCCTGAGCGTGAAGGCCCTGGGTCTGAACAAGACCAACGACGTCCGTGAACTGAAAGACAGCCCGCAAGTGCGCGGCCTGATCAACACGGTCTACTACCTGGTTCAGGTCGAGGAGTAAGCATCATGCGTCTGAATGACATCAAGCCGGCTGCTGGTTCGCGCAAGACGCGCCTGCGCGTTGGCCGTGGTATCGGTTCGGGCCTGGGCAAGACCGCTGGCCGCGGCCACAAGGGTCAGCATGCTCGCGCCGGCGGTACCCACAAGTACGGTTTCGAAGGCGGCCAGATGCCGCTGCAGCGCCGCCTGCCGAAGGTCGGCTTCCGCTCGCTGAAGAAGGCTGAGAGCCAGGAAGTGTTCCTGTATCAGCTGGCCTCTCTCAAGGCCGACGTGATCGACGCGGTCGTGCTGCATCAGGCTGGCCTGATCGACAGCCGCGCCAAGAAGGTCAAGGTCGTCGCCAAGGGCGAGATCGGCCGCGCAGTGAAGCTGTCGGGCCTGCTGGCTACGGCCGGCGCCAAGGCTGCCATTGAGGCAGCCGGCGGCAGCGTGGAGTAATCACACGTGGCCGCAGCCAAGGGCACATCGGTCGGATCGCTCGGTAAATTGACCGAGCTGCGTCAGCGCATCTTCTTCGTGATCGGTGCGCTGATCGTGTACCGCCTCGGCTCGTTCATCCCGGTGCCGGGGGTTAATCCGGACGCGATGGCCAATCTGATTGGCCAGAGCGGCGGCCTGTTGGACATGTTCAACATGTTCTCAGGTGGATCGCTGGGACGTTTCTCGGTGTTTGCATTGGGCGTGGTGCCGTACATCTCCGCATCGATCGTGGTGCAGATGATGGGTTCGGTCCTGCCTAGCCTGCAGGCGCTACGCAAGGAAGGGCAGGCCGGTCAGCGACAGCTGACGACCTACACGCGAATCGGCACGGTTGGCCTTTCGGCCTTCCAGGCGTTCGGTATCGCCATGGCCTTGATGAAGCAGTCCAGCGGCGGCATGCCCGTGGTCTACATGCCCGGCTTTGGCTTCATTCTGTCCTCCGTGGTGGGTTTGACGGCCGGCTCCATGTTCCTGATGTGGCTGGGCGAGCAGATGACCGAGCGCGGTATCGGCAACGGTATTTCGCTGCTGATCTTCGCAGGTATCGTGGCTGGATTGCCGGCCGCCGTGGCGCATACCTTGTCCATGTCGAGCAATGGCGAGCTGAGCACGATCAAGCTGGTCATGGTGGTTGCGCTGGTGCTGGCGGTGACGGCGTTCGTGGTGTTCATGGAGCGTGCACAACGGCGTATCACCGTGAACTACGCGAGGCGCTCCGGCGGCCAGCGTTCGTACATGAACCAAACCTCGCACCTGCCGCTCAAGATCAACATGTCGGGTGTGATTCCGCCCATCTTCGCGAACAGTATTCTGATGTTCCCGGCGATGGCGGCGACCTGGGGCAATGCGAGCCACCAGGCGCGCTGGCTCCAGGACGTGGTACAAGCGCTGACCCCGGGTGAGCCGCTGTACGACATTATTTACGCAGTGCTGGTGATTACGTTCGCCTTCTTCTATACGGCGATCGTATTCAACTCGCAGGACACGGCCGACAACCTCAAACGGTCTGGCGCGCTGATTCCGGGTATCCGCCCGGGTCGCTCGACCGCTGAGTACATCGATTCCGTGATGAGCCGTCTGACCGGTGTGGGTGCCCTCTACCTCGTGCTGGTCTGTCTGGTGCCAACGTTCATGCAGAACGCCTGGCATGTCCCGTTCTATTTCGGCGGCACGTCGCTGCTGATCGTGGTGGTGGTAGTGATGGACTTTACGGCTCAGGTGCAGGCGCATCTGGTCAGCCACCAATACGAAGGTTTGCTTAAGAAGGCCAATCTGCGCCGCGGCTGAGGCGGCAGGGTGGCTCCAGGTGGAAGGTGGCGGCACGCGGTGCCGCAGGGCTTTCCTGACAGTTTGATTCAGGTTAGAATTGCGCGTTTACCGCGCAAGAAAGCATCGGAGAAAGTACATCATGGCGCGCATTGCGGGTGTCAATTTGCCGGTCCAGAAACACGTCTGGGTTGGCCTGCAGAGCATCTATGGCATCGGCCGCAGCCGGGCCAAGAAGGTCTGTGCGGACGCAGGTGTGGTTCCTACCACGCCGATCAAATCGCTGAGCGAAGGCGAGGTGGAGAAGATCCGCCACGAAATCGCTAAATACGTCGTGGAAGGCGACCTGCGCCGCGAAGTCGGCATGGCCATCAAGCGTTTGATGGACCTGGGTTGCTACCGCGGTCTGCGCCACCGTCGTGGCCTGCCGGTGCGCGGCCAGCGCACGCGTACCAACGCACGTACCCGTAAGGGTCCCCGTCGCGCGATCAAGAAGTAACGGATTCCGAACATGGCAAAGCCAGTCAAGACCAAGAAAAAGATCAAGCGCGTTGTCACCGATGCGGTGGCGCACGTGCAGGCATCTTTCAACAACACCATCGTCACGATCACCGATCGTCAGGGCAATGCTCTGTCGTGGGCGACTGCCGGCGGCGCGGGTTTCCGCGGTTCGCGTAAGTCGACCCCGTTCGCTGCGCAGGTGGCTGCCGAAAAGGCCGGCCGCGCTGCAGGCGACTACGGTGTGAAGACCGTGGAAGTTCGGATCAAGGGCCCTGGCCCGGGTCGCGAATCGGCGGTTCGTTCGCTGAACGCGTTGGGCTACAAAGTGCTCAACATTATTGATGTCACGCCGATTCCGCATAACGGCTGCCGTCCCCCCAAGAAACGTCGCGTCTAAGGAGCATACCCATGGCACGTTATCGTGGAGCTACCTGCAAACTCGCGCGTCGTGAAGGTTCGGACCTGAGCCTGAAGAGCCCGGCGCGCGCTATCGATTCCAAGTGCAAGCTGGAGAACAAGCCCGGTCAGCACGGCGCCAACAAGCGCATGCGCATGTCGGACTACGCTGTTCAGCTGCGCGAGAAGCAGAAGGTCAAGCGCATCTACGGTGTGCTCGAGCGTCAGTTCAGCAACTACTACTCAAAGGCGTCGACCCTCAAGGGCAACACCGGCGAGAACCTGCTGCGCCTGCTCGAGAGCCGTCTGGACAATGTCGTCTATCGCATGGGTTTCGCGGTTACCCGCGCCCAGGCTCGTCAGCTCGTCTCGCACAAGGCCATCCTGGTCAACGGCAAGAAGGTCAACATTCCGTCCTACCAGGTTCGCCCGGGTGACGAAATCGCTTTGACCGAGCGCGCTCGCACTCAGTTGCGCGTGCAGGAAGCCGGCACCGTGTTCGACACGATGGACCTCCGCCCGCAGTGGGTCGAAGTGGATAGCAAGAAGTTCGCCGGCACGTTCAAGTCGGTGCCGGATCGCGCAGACCTGCCGACCGACATCAACGAAGCGCTGATCGTCGAGCTTTACTCGAAGTAATCAACCGGAGCACTGCATGGCAGTTTCGTCAACTAGCGTGCTGCGGCCTCGCGGCCTCAGCGTTGAACAGCTCGGACCGAATCGCGCCAAGGTGGTGGTGGAGCCGCTCGAGCGTGGTTTCGGCCACACCCTCGGTAACGCGTTGCGTCGCGTGCTGCTCTCCTCGATCCCTGGCAGCGCCATCGTCGAGGTTGAAATTGATGGCGTGCTGCACGAGTACACCACCCTGGAAGGCCTGCAGGAGGACGTGATCGAAGTCCTGCTGAACCTCAAGGAAGTGGCGATTCGTCAGCACACGGGTGATGAAGTCACCCTGACCTTGGCCAAGAAGGGCAAGGGCGTGGTCACGGCCGGCGACATCGTCGTTGACCACTCGGTGGAAATCATCAACCCCGAGCACGTGATCTGCCACCTCACCAAGGACATCGCGCTGAACATGCGCCTGAAGGTGCGTCGTGGCGTCGGCTATCAGCCGGCCAGCTCGCGTCAGCATCCGGACGACGAAGCGCGTCCGATCGGTCGCCTGCAGCTCGACGCCTCGTTCGCGCCGGTCCTGCGCGTGGCTTACGAAGTGGACGCGGCTCGTGTCGAGCAGCGTACCAACCTCGATAAGCTGGTGCTGGACATCGAAACCAACGGCACCATCGGTGCGGAAGACGCGGTTCGCAAGGCCGCCGAAATCCTCAACGACCAGCTGTCGGTGTTCGGTGACTTCTCGCGCCGCGAAAGCGCCACGGACAAGGCGGAGAAGGGCGGTTTCGATCCGCTGCTGCTCCGTCCGATCGACGATCTGGAGCTCACCGTGCGTTCGGCCAACTGCCTGAAGGCCGAGAGCATCTACTACATCGGCGATCTGGTGCAGAAGACCGAGGTGGAGCTGTTGAAGACGCCGAACCTGGGCAAGAAGTCGCTCACCGAAATCAAGGATGTCCTGGGCGTGCGTGGTCTCGCACTGGGCATGAAACTTGAAAACTGGCCGCCGCCGGGCCTCTCGCACGGCATGCAGCTGGGTTGATGTACCGCAGCCGCAGTCGATGAGACTGCGGCTGATGGCGTAATTGGTGCGATCAGATTTGATCGCCCGTTGTAGGTAGCGGCAAGTGCGTATTCACTGCACTCGCCTAGCACCAAAAGCGGCCATCCACGGCCGCACGCTTAAAATTTGCGATCATCCTTGATCGCCGTAGTAGGTAGGTAGCGGCAAGTGTGTAATTACTGCACTGGCCTAGTACCAAAAGCGGCCATCCATGGCCGCACTCTTAATAAGAGCCTGTTCCATCAAGGGCTTCGATAGCGGGTAACCCGCGGGAAACCGGCCATACGGACCGGTTTTTCATAACAACAGACAAGAGAGTCTCATCATGCGTCACATGAAATCCGGGCGTAAGCTCAACCGTACCAGCAGCCATCGCGAAGCGATGTTCAAGAACATGGCTTCGTCGCTGATCAAGCATGAGCTGATCCGCACCACGTTGCCGAAGGCGAAGGAGCTGCGTCGCGTTGCCGAGCCGTTGATCACCCTCGCGAAAACCGACGGTGTCGCCAACCGCCGCCTCGCTTTTGCGCGTCTGCGCGACAAGCAGGCCGTGGGCAAGCTGTTCGTCGAGCTGGGGCCGCGCTACCGCGAGCGTCCCGGCGGTTACCTGCGCATCCTCAAGTGCGGCTTCCGCCCCGGCGACAACGCGCCGATGGCGTATGTCGAGCTGGTGGATCGCCCGCAGACCGAGGCCGTCGACGCCGAATAAATTCGCCCAGACGACTGTTTGGACGTCCAAATACACAACCCTGGCTGGGTAACCGGCCGGGGTTCGTGTTTTTTGGCCGCCAGCTCGAAAAGGCAATAGGCGTTGGACCTACTGACAGCATGGCGGGGAGCGGGTAATGTCAGCGTCCCACCCCCACCGCAAGTTCCATCATGAACCCTTTTCGCTGGTCCTACCGCACCAGTTTCTTTGTTGGCTTCTTGATTTGCGCAGCGCTGCTTGGTTTTGCGCTATACGCCGAACACGTGCTGGGTATGGAACCGTGCCCGCTGTGCATCTTCCAGCGCATCGGTTTCCTGTTCATGGCGGCGTTCTTTTTGCTGGGGGCGCTGCATTCACCGCGTAAGGGCGGTCGCTGGTTCTACACAGGTTTGGTGCTGGTGGGAGCTGTGTTCGGCATGGCGGTAGCCGGGCGGCATTTGTGGATTCAGTCCTTGCCACCCGACCAGCTACCCAGCTGTGGCCCTAACTTGGGCTACATGATGGATGTCTTCCCGTTCGCGAAGGTGTTGAAAATGGTGTTCACCGGATCGGGCGAGTGCGCCAAGATCCAGCCCATTCTGGGACTCCCCATGCCCTTCTGGACGCTGTTGTGGTACATCCTGCTTTCGGTGTGGGCGATCCGCGCGACCCTGCAGCGTGCCACGCCAAGGCTACGGTTATGAATCAGGCGATAGATATCAGGCAGAACCATAGCTGGACCCCAACGTCCTGGCAGCAACGCATTGCTTTGCAACAGCCGCAATACGAAGACGCCGCCGAACTTGCGGGCGCCATCACTGAACTCACGCATTTGCCGCCGTTGGTCACGTCGTGGGAAGTGCTGGCACTGAAGCAGACGCTGGCCGAAGCGCAGGAGGGAAAACGCTTCCTGCTGCAGGGTGGTGATTGCGCGGAAAGCTTCGCCGACTGCACCAGCCCGATCATCTCCAACCGTCTCAAAGTTCTGCTGCAGATGAGCCTGGTGCTGGTGCATGGCCTCAAGCGGCCCGTGCTGCGCGTAGGGCGTTTTGCGGGCCAGTACGCCAAACCGCGTTCGACCGATACCGAAACGCGCGACGGTGTAACCCTGCCGAGTTTTCGCGGCGACGTCATCAACGGCCCGGAATTCACCGCCGAAGCACGACGCGCCGATCCGCGACGATTGATCCGCGCGCATGCGCACTCCGCGCTGACCATGAATTTCGTCCGCGCCCTGATCGATGGTGGATTCGCCGACTTGCATCACCCGGAATACTGGGACCTGGCTTGGGTAGAGCACTCGCCGCTGGCAGCCGAGTACCGGCGCATGGTGGCAGGCATTGGCGATTCGCTGCGCTTTATGGAAACGCTGGCGGGTCCCATCGCGGGCTTTACGCGAGTCGATTTCTTCACTTCGCACGAAGCCTTGCTGCTCCATTACGAACAAGCATTGACACGACAGGTGCCGCGCCATCGCGGTTGGTTCAACCTCTCCACGCATTTTCCGTGGATCGGCATGCGCACCGCTGCACTGGACGGCGCGCATGTGGAATATTTCCGCGGCATCCGCAATCCGATTGCGGTGAAAGTGGGCCCGTCGGTAACGCCGGAGCAATTGCTGCCTTTAATCGATGCGCTGAACCCCGAAGACGAACCAGGACGCCTGACGCTGATCCATCGCATGGGTCACGCAAACGTTGCTACCGCGCTGCCGCCGCTACTCGAAGCTGTGAAACGCGAGGGCCGTCGCGTGCTATGGGTGGCCGATCCCATGCATGGCAACACTGAAAGCACATCGATCGGCTACAAGACCCGACGCTTCGACAACATCCGTGGCGAACTCGACCAAGCTTTCGATATTCACGCCGCCGCCGGTACGCAACTGGGTGGCGTACATCTGGAACTGACGGGTGAAGATGTCACCGAATGCATGGGCGGCGCGCGCGACCTGAGCGAAGCCGATCTGCAACGTGCATACAAGTCGATGGTGGATCCACGCTTGAACTACGAACAGTCGCTGGAGCTGGCGATGCTGATCGTGCGCAAATCACAGCGCGGCGAAAAATAAGTTTGGAGGAGTGAGAAACGAAGGTGCATCGACCATTCGTTTCTCACTCCAGTGTCGGGTTTATTTTTCTACTTACCCATGGCCACCGGCTTACCCTCGACAGTGTCGAGGAGCTTCGGCGCCTGCCACGCATGCGTATGCTGTTCGAAGCCGTAGGCGATCGAAATCAGCGTCGGCTCGCTCCATTTCGCTCCGAAGAAAACGATGCCGACCGGCAAGCCGTGCGCCCATCCTGCCGGAACGGTCATCGAAGGATATCCCGCTACCGCCGCAGGTTGGGATGCTCCGCCGATGGTGGGATTACCGCTGACGATGTGATCGCCAAGCACCAAATCGGTCATGTACGCCGGCCCCCACGATGGCGACAACAACGCATCAAGATGGTTGGCTTGTAGCGCGGCATCGATCCCTTCCGGACCCGAAAGTTGCTTCGCCTTGGTCAATGCATCCAGATACGCCTTGTCGGTAAGCGGTCCTTTGGCCTCGGCTTGCTCGAACAAATCTTGTCCGAACCACGCCATCTCTCGCGTCGCCTCGCGTTTGTTGAATGCGATCAGATCCGTAAGCGTTTTTTCCTTGAGTCCAGTGCGGCCGGCCAGGTACGCGTTGAGGTCATGCTTGAAGTCGTACAGCATCACGGTCATCTCAGGGTCGCCGAGCTCGGTCAAATGCGGCAGCGTGACCGGATCGACAATGATCGCACCCTGCGCCTTCATCTCCGCGATGGCCTCATCCAGCACGCGATCGGCATTGGGCTCGTTGCCTGCCAGCTGACGCACTACGCCGATGCGCTTGCCGCGCAATCCATTGGGATCGAGGAAGTGCGTGTAATCGGTGGCATGTTTATCGGCATCGGCAGTGGCCGGATCGTGCGGATCGCTGCCGGCGATCGCACTCAACAGGATGGCTGCATCGGTCACGTTGCGCGCTAACGGGCCCGCCGTGTCCTGGTTGTGGCTGATCGGAATAATGCCGCTGCGGCTGACCAGGCCCAGCGTGGGCTTGATGCCGACAATACCGTTCATCGATGCAGGACAGATGATCGAGCCATCGGTTTCGGAACCGACCGCCACCGGTACGAGTCCCGCGGCAACGGCGACCGCTGAGCCGGAACTGGAGCCGCACGGATTGCGATCCAGTGCATACGGATTCAGCGTTTGACCGCCGCGCCCCGTCCAGCCGCTGCTGGCATGGCTGGAGCGGAAATCTGCCCATTCGCTCAGATTGGCCTTGCCCAGAATCACGGCGCCAGCGTTGCGCAAACGCGTCACGAGTGCAGCGTCACTGGCAGCCGGCGCGTCCATCAAGGCCAGCGAACCGGCCGTGGTCAGCATGTGGTCGCCGGTTTCGATATTGTCTTTCAGCAACACGGGAATGCCGTAGAGCGGGCCGTGCGATGCGCCGCGTTTTGCATCCAGCGCAGCGGCAAGTTTTGATGCATCGGGATTGAGCTCCAGCACCGAGCGCAAGGTCGGGCCGGATTGGTCGATTTGCCGAATCCGTGCGATGTCGTCCTTCACGAGTGTTTTGCTGTTGAGCTTGCCGGCGTCCATGCGTTGTTGAAGCTCGGTAACGGTTTGCCACGCTACGGTTCCTGTGTCTTGTGCGGCGAGCGAAGCAAGGGGCGAAACGGCAACCGCAAGCGCGGCGTACAACAGCGACGGACGAATCATGGCAACCTCCGGTGGGCCTCAGGAATTGAATATGTGGCACGATGCCGCAGCATAACCTCATGCATCGCGGTTCGCTGGTGGCACGCGCCTATACTTCGCCTATGAAGACGACAGCCGTCCTGGTTCGACTCCGCCTTGTCCTTCCATGGATGCTGCCACTCGTCGTGCTTTTCGCAAGCGGCGCGGTCCACGCCGATCAGCTCTCCGTGCCGGATACATTGCAGCAACGCATCGCCGCTTGCACGACCTGTCATGGCTTGCACGGCGAAGGTTCGCCGGGCAGTGGCTTTTTTCCGCGCCTGGCAGGTAAGCCGGCGGGCTACCTCACGCTGCAGTTGCAGAACTTTCAACGCGGGCTGCGCAAATACGCACCGATGCAATACACCGTGCGCCAGCTCAGTCCCGCCTATATGCGCGAGATCGCTGAATACTTCGCAGCCCAACAGGTGCCTTACGAACGCACATCCGTTCCCGAACTGGCGCCATCGGTACTGCAACGAGGCGAGCAACTGGTTACAACGGGTGATCCCGCGCTCAAGGTGCCTCCCTGCCAGGCCTGCCACGGCAAAGCGCTGACCGGCACGGAGCCGGTCGTACCGGGTTTGGTCGGCTTGCCTTATGACTACATCAGTTCCCAGCTGGGGTCGTGGCGCACCGGCACGCGGGCGTCGGCCGCGCCCGATTGCATGGCCGAGATCGCCAATCGTCTTGCGCCTGCCGACATCACGGCTGTGTCGGCCTGGCTCGCCAGTCACGACGTGCCGTCGAATACGCATGCGCAGCCAGCAGGCTCCATCACGCCGCCGCTGAGTTGCGGTGTACTTGATGGTCGAGGCAATGGCGCATGAAAAACTTTCGCGTGCTATGGATTCCCGCGGTGCTGATCGTGATGGCACTCGCCCTCTGGTGGTGGCTGTCACACGAGACGAGAACAACGTCCGCTTCGACACAGGATCCGGCGCTTGCTGCGTTACTCAAAGATCCCGCTGAGATCGCCAAAGGCCACTACCTAGCCACCGCCGGGGACTGTGTCTCCTGCCATACCGTGCAAGGCGGCCAACCCTATGCCGGCGGTCGCATCCTTCCTACGCCGTTCGGCAATATCCCTGCACCGAACATCACCCCGGATCCGGATACCGGTCTCGGCGATTGGAGCTTCGAGGATTTCTGGCGTGCGTTGCACATCGGTGTCGGTCGCCATGGCGAACTGCTTTATCCGGCGTTCTCGTACACCGCTTTCACTAAAGTCACGCGTGAGGATGCGCTTGCGATCTTTGCCTACCTGCAATCCTTGCCATCCGTGCATCAGCCTTCCAAACCGCTGGGTTTGAGCTTCCCTTACAACGTACGCACCGGACTCACCGCGTGGCGAGCGCTGTACTTCAAACCGGGTGTTTACGCGCACGATCCGGCGCAATCGGCATCGTGGAATCGCGGTGCTTACCTGGTGCAAGGCTTGGGACATTGCAACGAATGTCATGCGACACGCGGCACGTGGGGCGGAACGGATAGCAAGGCGCAACTTTCCGGTGGTCAGATCCCTGCGTTGGACTGGTACGCGCCGGACCTGAGCACGGCAGCCAACGGCGGACTGCAAGGGTGGAGCAAACAGGACATCGTCGATCTGCTCAAGAACGGCCAATCGTCGAAAGGCTCCGCATTCGGGCCGATGGCCGAGGTGGTGGCGAGCAGCACGCAATATTTGCACGACGACGACTTGCAAGCGATTGCCGAGTATCTGCAGTCCTTGCCGCCGCGACCTAAGCCGCTGCCCGATAGCTCGGGCTTCAATAGCGCATCACTGGTTGCTAGCGGTCAGGAGATCTACGCACAGCGCTGTGCGAATTGCCACGGCAAAGACGGGCGTGGCGTGCCGGACGTGTATCCGCCGCTGGATGGTAATTCTTCAGTGATGGAGCCATCCGGCATCAACGCCACGCGCGCAGTGCTGCTGGGAGGATTTCCTGCGGTTACGCAAGGCAACCTGCGCCCGTACTCCATGCCGCCCTTCGCACAGCAACTGAGCGATGCGGAAGTGGCTGCCGTGATCACCTATATTCGGCAGGCATGGTCAAATCACGCTGGGGCCGTGCAGGAACGTGACGTCATCAAATACCGGCACACGCCGATCGATTGATCGTCACTTGGCAGCGCTTTGTGGCGCCGCGGCGTCGTTCTTGGCGAGATTCACCGGCTGACCTTCATACAACGAGTCGGGAGGATTGAGCACGATGCGGGCTTGGTCATCCAAACCGCTGACCACTTCCACCGTATTGCCGAAATCGCGGCCGAGCGTAACGGGCTGCAGATGGATGTGCTGCTGCGAGTCAACCAGCGCTACGCGTAACCCTTCGCCGCGAAACAACAGCGTGTTGGCCGGCACGATGTACGTGCGTCCGGTGGTAGACACCGCCAGTTTGACATTGGCATACACGCCGGGCACCAGTGACTGACTGGCATTGTCGATATCGATTTCGGTGCGCAGCGTACGCGTATTCGGATCAAGCGCATCGGCCGTACGCGCCACGGTACCCGTCACCGGCTGAGCGCCATATGTGTTCAGGCTCACCTCCGTCGGCATGCCGATGTGCACGCTACTGGCATAGGTTTCCGGCACATCCACGTACACGCGCAGCTTGCTGGTATCGGCGATGACGAACAGATTGCTGCCGGTGGATCCCGCATCGACCAACGCGCCGACGTCAAGATTGCGCTGCGTGATCACGCCATCGAACGGGGCGCTGATGTACTTGAAGTCTTCCAGGTTTTGCAGATGGGCAACGTTGGCTTGATCCGCCTCGACCGTAGCAACGTCAGCTCTGTATTGCGCGACGAATTGGTCACCGGTCTGCGCGGCAACCAGACCTTGCGTCACCAGCTTTTCGTAGCGATCGGCCGTGACTTTGGCGAAGTTCTCGTTCGCTTCGTCAGTGCGCATCTGCGCTTTGCCTTGCAGCAGCTGATTGTCGACATCGGGTGTGTCGAGATCGGCGAGGCGCTGACCTTTCTTCACCTTCGCTCCGATATCGACATACCACTTGGCTACATAGCCGGTAGTGCGCGCATAGATCTGCGCGTCCTGCCACGAGGCGACCGTGCCGGGCAGGGTCAAGGCCTGATCCATCGGCGCCGCTTTAGGCGTTAGGGTAACCACCGTAGCCACTGCGTTGCGGTCGGTTGCGTCCGTCAGTTCGTGACGCGCATGCACGCGCCTGATGATGCCGAATGCCGCCAGGCCAAGCAGCACGACACCAAGGCCGATAAGGACAAGCCGCGCGCCATGCGAAGGCTTTGGAGAATGACGCGGAGCGTTTGCGCTGGACATGTTCAAGATCTCACGCTGCAGCCGCATCGCGGCGTGCCTTGCGGCGCCGGTGCAGCAAACTGAAGAAGGTCGGTACGAAGAACAAGGTCGCCGCCGTAGCCAGCAGCAGACCACCGATGACCGCGCGGCCGAGCGGTGCGTTCTGCTCGCCGCCTTCGCCGAGGCCCAGCGCCATCGGCACCATGCCGATGATCATGGCGAAGGCCGTCATCAACACCGGACGGAAGCGCGAAAAGCCCGCTTCGATCGCCGCCTGCACGGGATCGTCGTGATGGCTCAGGCGCTCGCGCGCGAAACTGATCACCAGAATCGAATTGGCCGTGGCGACACCCATGCACATGATCGCGCCCATCAATGCCGGCACCGACAACGGTGTGCCGGTGAGGAACAGCATCCAGACTAGGCCCGCCAACGCGGCAGGTAACGCCGCGATGATGATCAGCGGATCCAGCCAGCTCTGAAAATTCACCACAATAAGCAGATACACCAGCACGATCGCGAAAGCGAGTCCGCCGAGCAATCCTTTATAAGACGCGGCCATCGTCTGCACCTGTCCGCGCACATCGATATTGACGTCGCGCGGCAGGTTTTGGGAGTGAGCATCCACCACGCGTTGCACGTCGCGCGCCACGCTACCCAGGTCGGTGCGATCGACCGAGGCATACAAATCCATCGTGGGACGCGTGCTGTAGTGGGTGACAATGGCCGGGCCGGCGCTGCGCGAGAAGCTGGCGAGGTTTTCCAGAATCTGACTGGCGTTACCGCCGCTGGAACTGCTGGTGGCCGACGCGCCCGCGCCCGTGCTGGTGATCGGCAGGTTCTTCAAATCCTGCAGCGTGTCGATGCGATATTGCGGTGCCTGCGTCGCAATGGAATAACTGATGCCGGTTTTCGGATCCACCCAGTACGTAGGGCTGACCTGCGACGAACCGGCAAGCGCGGTGAGCAGGTTGCTGGCCACGTCCTGCGTAGTCAGCCCAACTAGGCTGGCGCGAGTGCGATCGATGTTGACATTGATCTGCGGCAGATTTTGCGTTTGCTGCAAACGCAAGTCGACCAGACCGGGCACGCGCAGCAAATCGCCGTAGAGTTCCTGTGCGACTTTGGCCGATGCATTGGCATCATGGCTCGACACCTGCACATCGATCGGCGCCGGCGAGCCGAAGTTGAGGATCTGACCCACCATATCCGCCGGCAGGAACGAGAACACCACGCCCGGGTACTTCTGCGCCAGTTGCTGACGCAAGCTGCGCACATAGTCGACGGTAGGATGATGATCCTCGTTGAGAGTGACGAAAACGTCGCCGTCGGACGTGCCGACCACGCCCGTGTTGCTATACGACAAATTGATGCCGCTGTACGGCAGGCCCAGCGCGTCGACAATGCTGAGCAGCTCCTGCTTGGGAATGGTCTGCCGGATCACGCCCTCGATACCATCCGCAAGCCGCGCCGTTTCCTCGATGCGCAAGCCGGTCTGCGCGCGGAAATGCAATTTGATTTGGCCGCCGTCGACATACGGGAAGAAATCGCGCCCCAGCCACGGCACCAGCGCACCCACCGACAGTGCGCAACTGGCGAAGAACAGGATGGCGAACAGACCGCGGTGCCGCTCCGTCGTTTCCAGTGCACCGCGATAGCCTTCGCGGATACGCTCGAAACCTCGCTCGAACCCATGTTGAAAATGGCTGAGCGGCCCGGTTGGCTGTGCGTCGTGCTGATGCTTTTTCAGCCAGTACAACGACAGCGTGGGTACCAGCGTTCGAGACAGCACATAGGATGCCAGCATCGCGAACACCACCGCTTCCGCCAGCGGCGCGAACAGATACTTCGCTACACCGCCAAGGAAAAAGATCGGCACGAACACAATGCAGATCGACAAGGTCGACACGAAGGCCGGCACGGCAATCTGGTGTGCGCCCTCCATGATCGCGTCGTAAACCTCTTTGCCTTCTTCAAGATGCGAGTTGATGTTTTCGATCGTGACCGTGGCATCGTCGACCAGAATACCGACCGCCAAGGCGAGTCCGCCCAGCGTCATGATGTTGATCGTCTCGCCCAGCGCCGACAAAGCGATGAGCGAAGCCAGAATGGAAAGCGGGATCGAGATCGCGATGATCAGCGTCGAACGCCACGACCCGAGGAACAGCAGAATCATCAAGCCGGTCAGGGCGGCAGCGATCACGCCCTCGCGAATGACGCCGGAAATGGCGGCACGTACGAACAGCGACTGATCCGACAGTGCGTTGATTTGCAGGTTCTGCGGAACCGCTGCACGAATGCGCGGCAACATGCCCTGCAAACTGTCCACGATATCCAGCGTGGACGCGTTGCCGATCTTCAGGATCGACATCAGCACCGCACGCTCGCCGTTCACACGCACCACGTTGGTCTGCGGCGGCGAGCCGTCGTGCACGTGGGCTACATCGCGAATATAAGTGGTGATGCCGTTGACGGTGCGGATCGGTGCGCTGTTCAACTCGTCGATCTGCTGTGGGCTGCCGTTCAACTTCACGCTGTATTCGATATCGCCGATCTTTTCCGTGCCGGCAGGCAGGATCAGGTTTTGCGCACCGATCGCCGCCACGACATCGCTAGGCGATAAGCCATGCGCGAGCAGCGCCTGCGGATTGAGGTCCACCTGGATCTGGCGCTGCTTGCCGCCGTAAGGGTAGGGAGTGGCTGCACCGGGCACCGCAGTGACAAAGGTGCGCACGATCTGATTGGCGTCGTCGAAGATGGTTGTTTCCGACAACTCCTTCGACGACAAGGCGAACTGCAGAATCGGCACGCTCGATGCGTTGTAGACGATGATCAGCGGCGGCGTCGTACCTGACGGCATGGAGCGCAGCACGGTTTGCGAAATGGCCGTGAC
The DNA here is from genome assembly GCF_030160075.1 of Dyella lipolytica. Taxonomy (GTDB): domain Bacteria; phylum Pseudomonadota; class Gammaproteobacteria; order Xanthomonadales; family Rhodanobacteraceae; genus Dyella_B; species Dyella_B lipolytica. Next base: position 15,817 of record NZ_BSNQ01000009.1, on the reverse strand, counting down.
CTGCGCCACCGCCATGTCGATCTTCACGTTCGGCTGGAAATACACCTTCACCAGACCGACGCCGTTGAGCGACTGCGTTTCGGTGTGCTCGACGTCGTTGACCGTCGTCGTGAGCGCGCGTTCGAAGCCGGTCACGATGCGATTGTTCATGTCTTCGGCAGGCAGGCCCGTGTACTGCCATACGACGGAGACCACCGGAATATCGATGTTCGGAAAAATATCGACCGGCGTGCGAAGAACTGCCAACGGACCGAGGATCATGAGCAGCAGCGCCAGAACGATAAACGTGAGCGGCCGCTCGAGCGCGATTTTGACGATCCACATAACCGATGATTTCCATCAGCCTGCCGACGGTAAATATCGCGGGCAGGATCTGACATGGGGTTGCAAGGAAGATAGCAGCCTAGACAATTTTCGTGACGGCAACCATATGCCGCAAGCAACGCATTATTTCGCACGTAATTACGAGGATTGACGTTGGGACGTAGGTTCTAAGCAGATTGCCAACGCTTGCCAGATCGTCAGATCCCAATGCCCTCGTGCCTGACCCGAAGGCGAGGGCAACACGAATAACCGAGTAGAACCGAGCGCTTGCTCCTGCATGCCGTAAACGACATTAGGGCCGAGTACGGCGCGTGCGGCATTCTTGCTCGTAAAGGCGAGCATGCGCGGAGCATAGCTCTCTATCTTTGCCCGCAACGCCGGCACATCGAAGGCGTCGCGTGGCAACTCGTCGTCGTTGCCGACATGGCGCTTGGCCAGGTCGGTGAGGCCGATGCCGAACTCGGGCAGCCGGTGGAACTCCCGCGGTGCCAGCAACCGTGGTGTAAGGCCCGACTGGAAAAGGGCGCGCCAGAACAGGTTACCCGGGTGGGCGTAATAGGCACCCTCGGCGGCGGAGCGCTTGCCGGCGGCCGTCCCGCAAAACACCAGCCTCAGGCCGGGGTACAGCACGTCAGGCAGGATCGGCTGGTTGGGCGATTTGGGGGCAGCGGGCATGCTTAGAGCCTGTTTAGGCGGGCGCTTACTTTACAGAACGCTGGAGTACAGCTGGAGCTGTGCGTTGTACATCGACAGCTCTCGCATGCAGCCGCTATAAAGGCTGCATAGCTTTGGGGATGTCGGTGAGCGAAGAAATCTTGATCAATGTAACCCCGCGCGAGACCCGGGTCGGCGTGGTGGAGAACGGCATGCTGCAAGAGCTGCATGTCGAAAGAACTTCCCGACGGGGATACGTGGGCAACGTGTACAAGGGGCGTGTGCAGCGGGTGATGCCCGGCATGCAGGCCGTGTTCGTGGACATTGGCCTGGAACGCGCCGCCTTTCTGCACGCCTCCGATATCGTCCGGCCACCGCTGCCGGAAGGCGCCGACGTGCCTGCGGCCGGGAACGGCAATGGCAACGGCCATATACCGTCGATCAGCGAGCTGGTGCACGAGGGCCAGGAAATCGTCGTCCAGGTGGTGAAGGATCCGATCGGCACCAAGGGCGCCCGGCTCTCCAGTCATCTATCCATTCCTTCGCGTTACTTAGTGCTGCTGCCGCATGCCCGTACGCTGGGCATCTCCACGCGCATCGAGGACGAAGCCGAGCGGCAGCGCCTGAAGGACGTGCTTACGCCGTTGATCGGCGAAACCCCTCTCGGCTACATCGTTCGCACCAATGCCGAAGGACAGTCCGCCGAATCGCTGGCTTTCGACGTCACCTATCTGGGCAAGGTGTGGCGGGTCGTGCAGGAGAACATCGCCAAGGCCAAGGTCGGCGAGCGCGTGTACGAAGAGTTGTCGCTGCCGCTACGTGCCTTGCGCGATCTGCTCAACGAGGATATCGAAAAAGTGCGCGTCGACTCGCGCGAGACGTTCGAGAAAGTCGCCAAGTTCGTGCACAAATTCATGCCGAGCCTGGACGATCGCATCGAACATTACGCCGGCGAGCGTCCGATCTTCGACCTATACGGCGTAGAAGACGAAATCCAGCGCGCATTGCGCAAGGAAGTGCCGCTGAAGTCCGGTGGCTACCTGATCGTCGATCAGACCGAGGCGATGACCACCATCGACGTCAACACCGGCGGCTATCTCGGTACACGGAATCTCGAGGAAACCGTTTACCGGACCAATCTCGAGGCGGCACAGGCGGCATCGCGCCAGCTGCGCCTGCGCAACCTCGGTGGCATCATCATCATCGACTTCATCGACATGACCGATGAAGAGCACAAGCGCCAGGTCATCCGCATGCTCGAAAAAGGTCTCACGCGCGATCACGCCAAGACCACGGTGTACCCGATGTCCCAGCTCGGCCTGGTGGAGATGACGCGCAAGCGCACCACCGAAAGCCTGGAGCGCCAGCTGTGCGAACCATGCCCGGCCTGCATGGGGCGCGGCACGGTTAAAACCGCCGAGACGGTCACTTACGAGATTTTCCGCGAGATCACCCGTGCGGTACGCCAGTTCAACGCGCAAAAGCTGCTAGTGATGGCCAGTCCGAAAGTGGTCAGCCGCATCCTCGAAGAGGAATCGACCGCAGTGGCCGAATTGGAAGAGTTCATCTCCAAAAGCATACGCTTCCAGCCTGAAGAGCATTACTCCCAGGAACAGTTCGATGTTGTACTGCTTTAACGCAGGTCTCGGGTGAAGGCGCTATGGCAACGATGGGCGCACCGTATCGCACGCGTGCTCGGTTGGGCCGTGGGCGTACTGGTCATTACGCTCGCGATCACCGCGGCGCTGGCGCAGGTGCTGCTGCCTTTGCTCGCGAAGCATCCGCAATGGGTGGCCCAGCAACTCAGTAAGCAGCTGCAAGCCCAAGTCAGTTTTTCGTCGCTGGAGGGGCGCTGGGAACCCTCGGGGCCGCGATTCATCATGCGCGACTGGAGTGCCGTCCCCGGACCGGGGGCAAGCGGCAATCCGCTGCATGTACCCGAGGTGGATCTCAAGCTGGATTTCGGTGGTTGGCTATTCCCATCCCGGCATCTGCTGAACATGCAGGCGCGCGGTCTCGAGCTTGATCTGAGCCACGACGCGGATGGCGGCTGGCATATAAACGGTATCGGTCTGGCTGGCGGTGCGGAGCGGCAGAACATTTCGTTTGGCCGTCTTTCCGTCGAGCTTTGGCTGGACGATTTGCGCGTAGACATCAACGATGTGCTTCAGGGTCAGCACTACACGCTGGTCGCCGATCAATTGCGCGTGACGCATCAGAGCGACCACGTTCGCATCGGTGCGCGCTTGCATCGATTAGGTGCCACTGGCGAGTTGCAGGCGGCAGGCCGGTTCCGCGATGACGGCACCAGTGGCCGGGTCTGGTTTGCCACGCAAAGTGCCGATTTGCACGGCATGCTTGCCGGCATCGACCTGGGGGGCTATGTCGTCGATAGCGGCAACGGCAACCTTGCCGCGTGGATGGATTGGAGTCACGGCAAAATCGTGCGCGATCTGTTCCAGTTCGATCTGCATAGTCTGGCCGTTACCAATCCCGCCGGCACCAAGGTGTCGGTGCCGGCGTGGAGCGGTATCGCGGAGCTGCGTCGCGACGACAAGGGTTATGCCATTCGCTGGGCAGGCAACGATGGCAGCGCACTGATTGCGGAGGCGGACCAGTTTGGTACGCCTCAGGCGACGCTCGATGCCAAGGCCAGCAACCTGCAGCTTGCACCGTTGCTACCTTGGCTAGGGCTCAAGCCGGGCCTTTCGCCGGGCCTTGCGCAATGGCTAGCCACCGGCCAACCGCATGGCCTGGTGTCACATGCGGTTGTGCATTGGAGCGCCGCCGCGGGCCTGCAATCGCTGGATGGACAGTTCGACAATCTAGGCATTACCTCCGTCGGCAAGCTGCCGGGTGTCGATCACCTGCAAGGCGAAGTGCGTGGCGATGCAGAGGCGGTTGCTCTGCAGCTTCCGGCGCAGGCGACTTCGATAAGTTTTCCGCATACCTTTCGCAACCCGTTCGCAATGAGCCAGCTGGGTGGCAACATCGCTTTTTGGAACGATGACGATGCGTCGCATATCGGCATCGCCAATCTCGATTTCGAAGGCCAAGGTTATGGCGGCAATGCGCAGGGCGATATTGCGTTGCCCAGTGCTGGCGGCCGTCCCTTCCTGGATCTGTACGTTGCGCTGACGCACGGTGATGTCACCGCGGCCAAGCTGTTCTGGCCGATCGATTCGCTGTCGCCGCCCGCCGTGTCGTGGCTGGATCAGGCGTTCGTTTCCGGCAAGATGGACGATGCATCGGTGGTGGTGCGCGGAAACCTCGCGGATTGGCCGTTCCACCACAACGAGGGCCGCTTCGAAGCCCATGCCGACTTCAGCGATTTCACCTTGAGCTATGGCAAGGATTGGCCAGTGGCTGACCACGTGCAGGCTGTCGCCAGCTTCGTCGATGCGGGCCTGCTGGTGCAGGCAAGCGGGCAATCGCTGAGCGTGAAGGTGGACAAGGCCATCGCGGTGATCCCCGAGCTGGCGCATGCCACGCTCGATCTCAACGTCAGCGGCAGCGGCAACGCTTCCGATATGTTGAACTTCGTCAGCACTAGCCCCATCGCCAGAAAACAGGCGGATGCGCTTTCCAAGCTCAAGCTTGGCGGCACCGGCAGTTTCGATTTTCACTTGTCGCTGCCGATGAAAGACATGCACGACTTCCTGCTCGACGGCACCGCCCAGTTGAAGGATGTCGATCTCAGCGCACCGCAATGGAACCTGCAGATCGACAAGCTTGACGGCCCGGGCACGTTCGACGGGCATGGTTTCCATGCGGGCCCGTTGACCGGTGGATTCCGCGGCGAACCCTCCCAAGTCGATCTGGCGATCGCAGGTGCTACGGGCGATCCGAATACCGTGCTGTCCGCAAAGTTGAGCGGCAACTTCACCATTCCCGAATTGATCAAAGGTTATTCGCAGCTGACATGGCTGGGCGATGTCGCCGTCGGTCGCGGCGTGTTCGATATCGGCTATCAAATCGCGCATGCCAGCGATGGCAAAACGGATGTGCAAACACTCAGCATCGATTCGCCGATGTCCGGCGTGGCGCTCAATTTCCCCGTGCCATTGAACAAAGCCGCCGACAGCGATTTGCCACTGCACGTGACATTGGGGCTGCCTACGCCTGGCAATGAATTGCAGGTAGCGCTCGGATCCGTCATGCGCGGACGTCTACGCATGCCGGCCACCGACCAGGCGCCGCTGGCCGGAACGTTTGCGTTCGGCGACGAAATGCCAGACAGCCTTCCGGCCCAGGGCCTGCGTATTCGCGGCGACGCGCCGCAGCTCGATGTCACAGGATGGGTAAAGCAGTCGATCGGCGGTAGTACCGCTGACAATCGCCTAAGCCTGGAGACCATCGACGTCACTACCGAGCATGCGCAGATGTTCGGGCGCGACTTCGCTCAGATGCATATCACCGCAGCGCCGAAGACCGACACGCTCGAGCTCGATGTGGACAGCGCGGCGTCGGCGGGGCATTTCAGCGTGCCGACGACAACATTGGACAAACGCGGGATTACCGCGCGCCTGCAGCGGATGTATTTGCCCAAAGAACCTACCGTACCCGCCAAAAAACCGGGTGCGGCGCCCGTGCCGGTGACCGATCCCGCCAATACCGGCATGGATCCTTCCGCCGTGCCGCCCTTGCACATTTGGGTAAACGATCTGCGCCTCGGCGATGCAAAGTTGGGCGAGGCACGGCTGGAAACGTGGCCGATCACCCATGGCATGCACATCGATCAGTTGTCCGCGCAATCCAGGAGCGTGCAGATCAACGCCAACGGCGATTGGAACGGCACGCGGACTCAAAGCAGCACGCATCTGAACGTGAACTTCGACGCCGGCAGTCTGGGCGACATGCTCAGTGCATTCGGTTACGAGGGCATCTTCGAAGGCGGCAAAACCCATGACCAGCTCAACGCGACATGGCCGGGCGGACCATGGGCATTCGAGCTCGGCAATATGGATGGCAGTTTGAAAGTGAACGTCACCAATGGTCTCTTGCCGAAAGCGAGCACGAACTTCGGCGCCCGGTTCTTTGGACTAGCTTCCATTGCCGAACTTCCGCGCCGCTTGTCGCTGGATTTTGCCGACGTGTTCGGCAAGGGTTTCGGCTTTGATTTGATCACCGGCGATTTCCAGCTGAAGGACGGCAACGCGTACACCGACAACTTGAAAATCCACGGGCCCGCGGCGGAAATAACCATCAAGGGCCGTACCGGTCTGCGCGACCGGGACTACGATCAACAGGTGGTGATTCTTCCCCATGTCGGCAGCACCCTGCCGGTGGTCGGAGCGGTGATCGGCGGTCCGATCGGTGCGGCAGCCGGCTTTGCGGTGCAGGGCGTGCTGGGCAAAGGTCTCAGCCACATGGCCGTGCAGCGTTATCACATCGGCGGCAGCTGGGATAAGCCTGTCATCGCCTCGGGTACTGCGCCGGCACAGGCATTGCCTGCGGGCGCCTCGTCCGCAGCGCAGCCGGCAGGTGCTTCTTCTGTGCCGGCCCCGGCGTCAAGCACGCAGCGTTAGGGCCGTCTATTCATCGGCCGGTATGGGCTTGGTAGCGCCACGAAATGGAAACAACTGCTGCCGGACAAATCCGTCCGGCATGTAGTCACCGACCACGCCGTACCTTTCGGGAAATTTGTTCTTCGACGTCACCGCCGTGCCGAACAGATAGTCGAGGAAGGCGTAGTGCGCCGCGTAATTGCGGTCGATGGCCTCGTCATCGGATGCGTGATGCCAATGGTGAAAGTTCGGCGTGACCACAAGGTATTTCAGAGGTCCCCACGGCAGATGCACGTTGGCGTGATTGAATACCGCCTGGAAGCCCACGACGATGATGTACGCATTCATCACCCCTTCGCTGAATCCAAGCACGTAGAGTGGTGCCAGCACACAGACGCGCGTGGCGATCAGCTCCAGCATGTGTTGGCGTGAGCCGGCCAGCCAATCCATGGTTTTCACGCTGTGATGGACCGAGTGGAATCGCCACAGGAATGGCACCTCGTGATAGGCACGGTGCGTCCAGTATTGCGCGAGATCGGCGACAAGAATGCACAGCGGCAACTGCAGCAGGAAAGGTATGTGCTGCACGTACTGTTGAAACGTACTGCTGAGAAACCGGCCGAACAGGTGATGCAGCAGAAAGTTCACCGTCAGCAATGCCAGCCCGACGATGAAATGATTGACCGCAAAATGCTTGAGATCGGTCTGCCATTCCTTACGGAAAATGGCCTGTCCCCGGTACAGCGGAAACAGCTTCTCGATGACCACGAAGATCAACGTCGAACTCAGTAGATCCAGGATGAACCAGTCCAGCCCGATATAAGGGGTGTGATCGGGAAAGTTGCCAACCGGTACCCGCGAACCGCCTAGCGCAGTGGCGAGCAGGACGAACGCAAACGCAACAATGCTGATCTGGCGCCGGCGTCCAAGAATGATATTGCCGAGAGACATGCCGCCGGCGACGAGCAGGCCGACTAGCAGCAACTGGCGCAATACATCCACCGAGTACTTGTGTCGCAGGTCCGGCGTGGTGAGGTATTGCGGAAAATGAAAGGCCAGCACAGCGAGCAGGCAGAGAAAGCCCAGTGCGAGCGAGATAACGCTGCTGACCGCGCCTTGCCCGGGTTTCAGTTCGCCGTCGCGATGCAAAAGGTCGCGGGTTTCCTCGACGGGGCTTTTAATCGTGCGATCGATGATCTTTTCGAACAAATCGGGTTTTGGCGCGTCACTCATGGTGCCCCTTCACATGATTCGGCGGGCTGGAAACCCGTTGGCAAGCCATCCTAGCGGTATCGTCGACCTCTTGCCCGAGCGGGTTTTAAACTGTCCCATTCGACCCCAAATTGCCTTTAACGATCCCACTGACTGGCCACCCTCCATGAATTCCTTGATCGCACAGGCCGAGAGTCGCCTGCTTACCCCCGGCGGCCTGGCCACCGGCGACCTCGACCGCGTGTTCACCCAGCTGATGGGCCCCTCCATCGACGCCGCCGATCTCTACTTCCAGCATTCGCGCAGCGAGTCCTGGGTGTTGGAAGAGGGCATCGTTAAAGATGGCAGCCATTCCATCGAGCAAGGCGTGGGTGTGCGTGCGATCAGCGGAGAGAAAACCGGTTTCGCCTATTCCGACGAGATCGTACTGCCGCAACTGCTCGATGCATCCAAAGCAGCGCGTGCGATTGCCCAAGGCGGCAACGGTGCGGGCAAACCGCTGGCGCTGCATGGCGCGAAAGCACTGTATCCGGCCATCGATCCGGTGGACAGCTTGCCCAATCCCGACAAGATCGCCGTGTTGCGCGAAGTGGATGCGTATGCACGCTCCCGCGATCCGCGCGTGAAGCAGGTCATCGTCAGCCTGAGCGCGACACTCGACACCGTGCTCGTTGCCGGTTCGGACGGCACGCTCGCCGCCGATGTGCGCCCGCTAGTGCGCTTGAGCGTACAAGTCATCGCCGAACAGAACGGTCGCCGCGAGCAAGGCTACGCGGGCGGTGGCGGTCGCTACGGTTACCGCGAGCTGCTGGAAAACGGTCGCGCGATGGCCTTCGCTAGCGAAGCTGTGCGCCAGGCGCTAGTCAACCTCGACGCTATCGATGCGCCTGCGGGAACCATGCCCGTCGTGCTCGGTCCGGGCTGGCCGGGCGTGCTGCTGCACGAAGCCATCGGCCACGGTTTGGAAGGTGACTTCAATCGCAAAGGCAGCTCCGCATTCGCCGGCCGCATCGGTCAGCGCGTCGCTGCACCGGGCGTCACCATCGTGGACGACGGCACCTTGCCCGGTCGCCGCGGTTCGCTCAGCGTCGACGACGAAGGCACGCTCACCGAATGCACCACGCTCATCGAGGACGGCATCCTCAAGGGCTACATGCAAGACAAACTCAACGCGCACCTGATGGGCATGGCACCCACCGGCAACGGTCGCCGCGAATCCTTCGCGCAATTGCCGATGCCGCGCATGACCAACACCTACATGCTCGCCGGTCAGCACGATCCGCAGGAAATCATCCGCTCCGTGAAGCGCGGTTTGTACGCGGTGAACTTCGCTGGCGGTCAGGTCGATATCACCAACGGCAAGTTCGTGTTCTCCGCCAGCGAGGCCTACCTCATCGAAGACGGCAAAGTCACCACGCCGGTGAAAGGCGCCACATTGATCGGCAGCGGTCCCGACGTGCTGACGCGCGTGTCGATGATCGGCAACGATCTCGCACTCGATGAAGGCATCGGCGTGTGCGGCAAAGAAGGTCAGAGCGTGCCGGTAGGTGTGGGTCAGCCAACCTTGCGCGTAGACAGCATGACGGTAGGCGGCACCGCGTCTTAATCAAGCTCGCCGGAACCAGCCCCCTCCCCTGCGAAGTAGGGGAGGGTTGGGGAGGGGTTACCCACCCTCGCGCGATGCAAGTGCGTGAAAAACGCTAGCTCAATCGCACGCAGCGACTAGTGAAACACCTACGTACAACCGCCAACGTATTTGCTACGTTCGGTCCGTCACCGACGCCATCTCGCAAAGGGCTACGTCGGTGACCATTGCAGCAATGCAGTGAGAGCGCAGATCGTGAGAGCGCCAACTCCCACGACCTGCTAACCACAACCAACTGAGAGACAGTTGATATGGCTAAGCCAGATCATACGGCACACGCACGCCCATCGGTTCCCACCGATCGCAAATCCACTTCACCTTTCGACGGTCCACTCTTTCCTCTGGACCCGGTGAAGGCGTCACGGCAAACGTACATCACGAAGCTCGCTGGCACCGCGTTAGCAGCCCACGTCATACGCGAACTGCTAAGCAACAGCGAAGCCTTCCACCGTGCCAAAGCCAACGGCAAGCGAATCGAGACTGGCCATTGGCCACTCACCCCCTCGCAAACCAACGGCCTGCATGCCGCGATTCACTTCCTTCGCCAATACGTCGATACGCTTCGGCAAGAGCCGGCGGGGTAGCGCGTTCGTACTCGTATGATCCCTATCGCGGCACACCCACTGAGGACGGTTGTGCCGCACTTGGGGACTAGAAGGCGTTGCGTGCCGTGGTTGAGTACTTACAATCGGATGCGCAGTGCTTGTGTTCAAGCGTTTCGTTGCAGCGCGCTGTGGGTTGTCCCTGGCCCTGAATCGTTCACGCGGCCGACCGTGTAGGAAAATCCTTACAGATTAATGCACAGAAAAGCGCGACGCCGCTTGCTATAACAGGCATCACAGATCGCTCATCGACCGGTCCGCATCTTGCACCGGTTTGTCGTATGTCACGGGGGAAAATAAATGGATGTCGCCGATCGCGCTCATCGCGTGTTAGATAGGGTCTTGGGCTTGCGGGTCATGTCGCTGAACGTGTGGGCATGGCTCACGTCGCATCGCCTGTCGACGCGATCTGCCCGCAGTGGCCCTCGCCGCGTCTCCCCATCCTCTTCTGTGCTTTCCAGAAAGCAGCGCTACTCCGGCGTGATGATGTTGCTGGGCGTCTTGACCTTTCCCGGGCTGGTTCACGCCAATGCGGCGGGCTGCGCCGCCATCCAATGGAATTTAACCAACCCCGATTCGGACTGCCTGGCATATGACTACGGTCGTCCAAGCTATTGCACCACCCTTCCTTGGTCGGGTCCCCCAGTGACTGTAATGATCCGGGATTTTTATTTTAACGGCTCTTCGTACGCGTATTTCAACCTAGCCGAATACACCTGCTCCTATGACGCGCCTGCCAATGCTGGCACTGGCACGCTCCATGACGCTGGCCTTGGTAGCCAGGGAAGCTCTGGTGGTAGCCCGAACGTAGGCGATCCCATTAACGCCGCGACCGGCAATAAATATCTCGAAGATGAGGATTATGCCGATTCGCCTTGGTTGACGTTACGTCGCTTCTACAACAGCAGCGGGACGTACCCCGCGCATATCGGGCTGCAGTGGCGCCACAGCTTTGACCGCTTTTTACAAATCGCGATCGCCAACAACCCCACACCTACCGTGTATGTCATTCGCCCGGATGGCAAGCAGGTGAAGTACACCAAAAGCAACGGAACGTGGTCGACCACGCTGGGTTCTCCGGATCTCTTGACGGAAACCGACAACAGCAATGGCGTAGCCACGGGCTATACGCTGTTTGTTGCCGCGTCACGCCACTACGAAAACTACGATGCGAATGGCGTGCTGCAAGGGGTCACCAACCAAGCCGGTCAAAGTGAGATATTCACCTACAGCACGGCCTCGACACCCGCCACCGTCGCGCCTGCGGCCGGTTTGCTGCTCACCGCGACCGATCCTCAGGGGCGTGCGCTGCAATTCACCTACAACAGCAGCAGCCAGGTCAGCCAGATCACCCTGCCGGATGGTGGCACGCTGACCTATACCTACGACACCAGCGGCAATCTTTCCACGGTGCAGTATCCGGATGGCAAGACGCGCCAGTATGTCTACAACGAACCCTCGCTCACCGGAAACACAAGTCTGCCCAATAGCATGACGGGCATCGTGGATGAAGCCGGCGTTCGCTACGCCAACACCAGTTACAACAGCAGCGGACAGAGTACGTCCAGCGGCTTTGCGGGCAACGTCGGCACCACCAGCGTGACGTATAACAGCGACGGCTCTGCCGCCGTGGCGTACCCGCTAGGCAGCAGCGTGACCCTGCAATTCAGTTACACGACAGGCATGTCCGCCATCGCCAGCGTCAACCAGCCGTGCGGCACCCAGTGTGGGCAGGACTGGCAAACGCGTACGTATGATGCCAATGGTTATCCCGCGTCGACCACCGACTTCAACGGCAACGTTACGGCCACCACGTACGACGCGAACGGCCTGTTGGATCAGCAGATCGATGCTTCTGGTACGTCCAATCAGCGCACGACAGTGCTCACTTGGAACACCACATTACGCGTGCCGCTGACACGCACCGTCAGCAACGCCAGCAGTACCGTCGTCAGCAACACACAATGGGTTTACAGCACCACCGGACAAACGCTCGCTCGCTGCGACATCGATCCGACCAACAGTGCTGCATCAGGCTATGCATGCAGCAACACCGGCACCGTTCCCGCCGGCGTCCGCCGCAACACCTACACCTATTGCACCACCGTCGGCACCGGTTGCCCGCTGGTTGGCTTGATGCTGTCTGCGACGGGCTCTCGCACCGATCTGACGCAAACCACCACCTACACCTACTACACCAGTAGCAGTGCCGTGAACTGCGGCACCCCCGGCGCCGCCTGCTATCAGCCCGGCGATCTGTATCAAGTCACCGATGCCTTAGGCCACGTCACCACCATCGCCTCCTACGATGGCAACGGCCGCATCACGCGTATCACCGACGCGAACGGCATCAACACCGACATGACCTACACCCCGCGCGGCTGGCTCGTCTCGCGCACCGTCGGCGGCGCGATCACCCGTTTCACCTACACCCCCTACGGCGCCGTACAAACCGTCACCGATCCCGACGGCGTCACCACCACCTACGGCTACGACACCGCCCATCGCCTCACCAAGATCACCGATGCGCTGGGCAACTACGTGCAATACACCCTCGATGCCGCCGGCGACAAAACCGGCGAACAGGTCTATGACGCCAGCGGCACCGTCCATAAAAGCCTCACCCGCACCTTCAACCCCCTGGGCCAACTCACCAGCGTGGTCGACGGCCTCAGCCACACCGTCTTCAACGCCACCGCCAGCAGCAGCTACGACGCCAACGGCAACCTGATCCAAAGCAGCGATGCCTTAGGCATCCAGCGCCAGCTGGGTTACGACGCCTTGAACCGCCTGGTGCAAACCCTGGACAACTACAACGGCACCGATCCCAACACCAAGAACACCACCACGGCATACGGCTACGACAGCCTGGACCGCCTGACCCAGGTCACCGATCCCAGCAACCTCAACACGACCTATAGCTACGACGGCCTCAGCGACGCGACCGGCCAAGTCAGCCCCGACACCGGCACCACGAACCGCACGTTCGATGCGGCCGGTAACGTGCTGACCAAGACCGACGCCAAGGGCATCGTCGCCACCAACACCTACGATGCGCTGGATCGGCTGAGCACTACCAGCTATCCGGATAGCACGCAGAACGTCACATACAGCTACGACGATCAAAACAGCACCACCAACTGCAGCACCAGCTATCCGGTCGGACGACTGACCCGCATCATCGAAGCCACGGTCACCACTGTGTACTGCTATGACGCACGCGGCAACGTGATCCAGAAGCAGCAGATCACGGCAACAAACACCGACACCACCGGTTACTCCATTACTCAAGCGGGACGACTGAGCGGCATCGTGTATCCGAGCGGAACCTTGGTCAGCTACACGCGTGATGGCGACGGGCGCATCCAGAGCATCAGCCTCACGCCAGTTAACGGCACGGCCAGCACGGCGGTGAGCGGTGTCACCTATCAGCCGTTCGGACCTGTGAGTGGTTACACACTGGGTAATGGGCAGCAAGTCACGCGCATCTACGATGCGAACTACCGGCTCACCGATCTGACCAGTCCGGCGTTCAATCTGCATGTCGCCAGAGATGCGATGGGCGACATCACGGCCATCGGCAATGCGCCGGGTGCGAATCCAGCCACCGAGACCTATGCGTACGATCCACTGTATCGGTTGCTCAGCGTGACCGAGGCGGGCGGTAGCATCCTCGAAAGCGTCACGTACAACCCAACGGGTGACCGTCTTAGCAAAACCGGTAGTGGCATCGCGACGGGCACATACACCTACAACACAGGAACGCATCAGCTCAATGCTACGGGCAACGCGGTACGCAGCGTGGATGCGGATGGCAACACGACCGCCATCACCGAAACAGGTAGCACGTACGGTTTCGGGTACAGCAACCGCAATCGAATGACGCTGGCACAGCTCGGTGGCAACACTATTGCGAACTACACGTACAACGCTTTTGACCAGCGTATTCAGAAGATCACTAGCTCCAACGCGGAACGCTACGATTACAACGAAGCCAGCCAGATACTAGGTGAGTACGGCGCGACCAACCGCGACTACATTTGGATGGATGGCATCCCCGTCGCCAATGTGGATACGTCAGGCACGACCAGCACACTGGCTTATGTGACGGCCGATGAGCTCGGCACGCCCAGAGTTATCGCCAACAGCAGCGGTATCACCGAGTGGCAGCTTACCTATCAGGGCAATCCGTGGGGCGAATTAGCTCCAGCTTCAAGCGGCTATACATACAACCTACGGTTTCCGGGGCAGTACGCAGATGCCGAGACGGGGCTTAATAGCAACGTGAATCGAGACTTTGATTCAACCACGGGCAGATATATTGAGAGTGATCCAATTGGCCTAAGTGGCGGACCAAATACCTATGACTACGTCGGTGGCAATCCTCTGAGCTACAGCGATCCGCTTGGTCTTCAAGAATCCTGCTTAAACTCAGCCGCTGCTGCGACTTGCGCCGCGGCAGGCATGCTTCCAGAAAGCGCGGCGGCAGGGACAGGAGCGGGAGCAGAAGGTGCAAGTGCCGGTGGGGCCAAGGTCGCAGCAGCAGTAGGTGGCGTTGCGATCGGAATAGCAGCTACTGCACTGACGGGAGATGAGAACCAAAATGGGGACTGTGGCTGCGGTCCAGACACGCGGTTTGAAGCCTATCTCAAAGCCCTCGCTTGGGCTGGTATGGGCATCGGTGATGAAGGAAATCCAATTCCGTGGAGTCAATATCGTGGTCGAGGTGGACCGAATTACACATACGTTAGGCAAAATGGTGGCAACAATTACGGGTACGAAAGTCCCAACTCACCTGCGCGAGTAATGAATCACCCTGATGGACATCCGGACCAGGTAGGTGATGACTATCCAAGCCATCACCATTGCCCACATTTCCATTCGGTCAATGCGCAAGGAAAAGAGATGATTTTTCCTTACAAAAGAGGAACATGATCCGTGTCTAAAAGTGCGATCAAAAGCTTCATTGAAGCAATGTGCAATGCTGAGCAATCTGGCGAGGGACCACCCTTATGGGTATCGGTTAAATACGTTGGCGACCAGACGGAATATCAGGAATGGGTTCCCACAAGTACCGATCGGATCACCGATAAGGGACTAAAGGACCCCGGGTTTGGCTCGGGCCCAGTTGAGTATGAAGATATTCATCAAATATGTGTGCATTCAACGCCAAAGCTTGGTGCTGCTTCTGACGCCTACGCAAAAAAATATGAAACACTCCTACTTGCGATTAAGAACACCTTGGGGGCCAAGATTTTGGTAGACATGGTGGTGTTCAAGAATGTTGAATAAATAACGGGATTCCGTATATGAAAAAGTAAAAAAAAGGGGTCTAGAAAAAGGAGAAAAAGGGGTCAGACTACTTTTTCGGCCGGCCGTGAGGAGGAGAAAAAGGGGTCAGACTACTTTTTCGGCCGGCCGTGAGGACGAACCCGAGCGACACGTCCGAGTTCCGTCTCGATAGCGGCCTGAAATCGATGAGAGCATAGTGCGCGCTGTTGTTGCACGTGCGCGCGAATCTCATCAAGCATGTCGTCGCCAATGGCGTGCTTGAACAAATCTCTATAAACAGCCTGTCTGGCATCGGGTGTTGTACCCAGGGCTATAGGCGAAAAGGGGTCAGAACACTTTCTAGGTCACCTATGCGGTCGAATCTTCGGAAAAAGGCTCTGACCCCTTTTTTCCTCTACTTTCTCACCCAGGCGCTGAGCCACCTCACGCGCATGTCAATGATCCGAGCGATCAACGTCTCGATATCAATGGCAATCGGGTGCCGAATGAATCGCCAGAAGCCCACCTGCCTATCGTCAAATAGATATGAGCGAATTCGATAAATTACACGACGCAGTTTTGCTTTCGATGGAGCATCGTTG
>NZ_BSNQ01000008.1 GCF_030160075.1 Dyella lipolytica | reverse complement strand
GGTGCCGAATGAATCGCCAGAAGCCCACCTGCCTATCGTCAAATAGATATGAGCGAATTCGATAAATTACACGACGCAGTTTTGCTTTCGATGGAGCATCGTTGGGGGGAAAAGCGTCTTTGTTGCGTATTCCTTCCGGTGTCGCATGAACTCAGGCCTTTAAGTCTCACTTTTGATGGCGTGACCGAGGTTCACATTCCGGCAATGGAGCCGTGGGGGCCTAGTAACTCAGTAAATACGATTTCTTGCGATCGCGACGGTTGTGTGGTTGATTTCGTTATTGAGATGCAAAGTGGCGATCTAATTAAAATCAAGGCTAAAAATTTGATTTAATACGTATACACGCCGTGCCGGAAAAGGGGCAGGAGGCAGTTACACGGAAAAGAGTAACGGCGGTCAGGTTGAGTTTTCGCTTTTCAGTCTGACCTGATTGAACGCTGCTAGGGGGCGACATGTTTCCAATCGCGAACAAGAACGTGCGCCGTTTGGTCTGGTTGCGCAACGTGATCTACCTGACGCTTATGGTCATTGGCTTAGCGGCCCTCGGCATCAAGGCGATGCTGGCGCATTAAGAAAAGGGGCTGGCGCTACGTGGGTCAGCCTTTTCAATTGGGGTATTC
>NZ_BSNQ01000007.1 GCF_030160075.1 Dyella lipolytica | reverse complement strand
CACAAAGCGATAGTTCGTGTCGGGCGTCGGGCGCACATGCGGGTCGTCCGCAAAGCGCTGGAGCAGCTTTGCTTCATCGGCAACATCCACATCCAGTGTATAGATCAGCTGGATCGCACCGCGTTTGCGCGCATCGTGGCCGCGGCGAAACACGGTATAGCTGCGAACAGCCTGCGCCCCGACATGCAGCCGGGCGCGGATGGCCGCCGCCAGCGCCTCCTCGGCGTGGTCCAGCGGCAGCTTGATATCGGTGAGTCGCAGCATGCAGGGTAGGGCAGAACGGGACGCTGTATTGTCTCACGTCCCCCACCACCGCTGCGGTCCGCTGGGTCCGAACGAACGCTAGGTCGTGCCTTGGGCCTCGGAGGCTATCTGCCGCAAGGTCTGCTCGAATACTTCGGGCGGTTGACCACCCTGAATCAGATAGCGTCCATTGATGATGACCGAGGGCACGGCGCGGATACCCTGCTCCTGGTAGTAGCGTTCCTGATCGCGGACATCGTCGGCATAGCGACCGCTATCCAGCACCTCGCGGGCTTTCGCCTCGTCCAGCCCGACTTCGCCGGCAACCCGCGCCAGTACCTCATGTGAGCTCACATTTTCGCCTTCGCCGAAGTAGGCCTGCAGCAAAGCAAGCTTCAGCGCCTGCTGCTTTCCTTCCAATTCCGC
>NZ_BSNQ01000006.1 GCF_030160075.1 Dyella lipolytica | reverse complement strand
CGCTTATGGTCATTGGCTTAGCGGCCCTCGGCATCAAGGCGATGCTGGCGCATTAAGAAAAGGGGCTGGCGCTACGTGGGTCAGCCTTTTCAATTGGGGTATTCAGAAAAAGGGGTCAGACTACTTTTTTAAGAAAAAGGGGTCAGAGCCCTTTTCCTAAGTCACCCTTGCGGTTGAATCTTCGGAAAAGGGCTCTGACCCCTTTTTCTCAGACTTTGTGACAATGAGGCGGATAGATGCAAGAAAGTTAAGGAGGACGCACTCGAAACCTGCTCCGACGATCGCACCGTCCTGCCCGGAGGGAGGATGGATCAGGGGTTCAAATTCCAAAATTGCGTGAATAAATATATTGAAGAACACGGCTGCGGACCGGGGGGAGTTCCGCTGCCACAACCTGACGAAAGTCCAGCTATTCCGCCACCCGACAAAAATGCAGTAGCCAGGACAGCATTGGTAGCTGCCGTTTTGGGCACCTTGGTAGCCGCTGCCTATATTCTGGCCGATTGACGTAAACCCCTTTAAAGAACGGGAGCTATTCAGTGATAAAAAACGAAAGCGTTGCTAAGCAAATTAGTGATGTGATGATTAAATGTAGCGAGCAGCTAGACTTATCAGTCGCTCTTGTTCAGGAAAAGTGCGGGGAGGAAGAACTGCGCGTATATCGACGAGCGGTTGGTAAAGCACTCGGGGATATCTATTTGGAAATTATGATTCCTCTCTATCAAGCTCATCCCGAGCTCACTCCGCCGGGCTTAGACATACCAAAGGTCTAAGCTAGTTGCGCTTTTCTCGAATCAAATGACTAGCCCTTATCTAAAATCAGTGAAACTTCGAAGAGACAAGGTTGCGTCCTTCGATGAGTATCCATTCTGTCTTCCTGTTGTTTCACAACTTGAAGAATTGGAGCTGCATCCCGCCGTCACTTTTTTCGTTGGCGAGAACGGTAGTGGCAAGTCGACTTTGCTCGAAGCCATAGCCGTAGCTTGGGGATTTAATCCTGAGGGCGGGACCAAAAATTTTAGATTTCAAACTCGCGCATCACATTCATTGTTGAATGAATATTTGAGGTTGGTGAAGCCGCCCAATCGTGCGCGGGATGGCTTTTTTCTACGTGCAGAAAGCATGTTTAATGTAGCTTCGGAAATCGAACATCTCGATGATGAACCCGGTGGCCCACCCATCATTGACTCATACGGTGGCCGTTCGCTACATGAACAATCGCACGGCGAGTCGATTCTGGCTGTAATGATGCATCGCTTTAATGGCAATGGACTTTACATTCTTGACGAACCAGAAGCGGCGCTATCACCTTCCAGGCAATTGGCCATGCTAAGACGCCTCCACGATCTAGTCGGGCAACAGTCGCAGTTCTTGATTGCCACACATTCGCCAATGCTTATGGCCTATCCCAATGCATGGATTTATCAGATAACAGCACAAGGGATTGAGCTTGTTAAATTGGAAGATACGGAACACTACTTAGTTGCCAGGCGATTCTTGAATGATCCGCACCAACAGGTTTCAAAATTGCTTGAATGATGACGTATCGGACCTCAATTGTGAGACACGGGGATCAACATGTTTCCAGTTCACAAGAACGTGCGCCGCCTTCTCTGGCTGCGCAATGCACTGTACGTGACCTTTGCAATCGTCGGCTTAGCGATTCTTGGCATCAAGGCGTGGCTGGCGCATAAATAAAAGCAGCTATCTATGTGAGTCAGCTTTTTGAATTGGGGGCAATTGGATGTCGGTTGTCGAAAGTTTGATGTCAGGGGCAGCGGCAGACGTCGATGTTCTCCGCTCGCTAGACCAGCATGGTGATGACTTTTCTGTCGCCCGCGATGTGGACTTCGTGTTCCGCACACCCACCAAAGAAAAAGCGGAAACCGTCATTGGATTCATCAATGACCATCAGTACGGCGTTGCGCGTCTCGAACAGACCGAAAATGAGTATCGCGTGCTGGTGATGATCAACATGCCAATTCAGCAACACGTCATCCTCTCGGTGTCGGGCTTTATGTCCTGCATGGGTACGTTATTTGGCCTTGAATACGACGGTTGGGGATGTCCGGTAAAACGACGTACGTGATTGCCGAGGACAGGACGATGGAGACGATTGAAGTCGAAATTTTCACCGACCAAGGAAATGGCGCGGTTCTTCGACTTCCCCACAGGAAGTTTCCTGGCTTATTGCTACAAGGCGATACGCTTGGAAATCTGGTGGCGATGGCCGAGAGCGTCGAACAACTGTCGGCGAGCGGAAGTGTTGCGCTTCAAGAGGACGCGTCAGCGTTGGCGGAATCGCTCAGGGAATTGCGCCATTGGTATGAGCTTGCAATCAAATGAATGGGCATCAGCCCGGAGAGAGGATGCTCGATCTCGATAGCCCCTTTTGGTCCGAGCTTCGGGATGCATACGGCCCGGCATCAGATATTCCGAAGCTTCTCCGTCAGCTCAGCAACTTCCCGAGCGAAGCGTCGTCCCAAGACGAACCGTGGTTTACCTTGTGGAGTTCGCTCTGCCATCAAGGTGACGTCTACCCGGCGTCCTTCGCTGCCGTTCCGGAAAAAGGGGTCAGACTACTTTTTCGGCCGGCCATGAGGACGAACCCGAGCGGCACGTCCGAGTTCCGTCTCGATAGCGGCCTGAAATCGATGAGAGCCTAGTGCGCGCTGTTGTTGCACGTGCGCGCGAATCTCATCAAGCATGTCGTCGCCAATGGCGTGCTTGAACAAATCTCTATAAACAGCCTGTCTGGCATCGGGTGTTGCACCCAGGGCTATGTACTCAGAGTGGGGCTGTACAAGCGAATCGCTGATGCCGGCCGCATTGGCGTGATAGCTCGACCATGGATAGTCCGAAGGGCAGGCCACCATGGCCGCACGCACGGGGTTAAGCTCGATGTATCGGTAGCAGGTCAATAGATACGATTGGCTGTCCACAACGCTCGATTTATACCGGCCTTCCCAAAGCGTGCCGGTGCGGCGATAGGTGCTATTGAAGTAAGCAACATAACGCCGCCCAAGCGACTGCATGCATTTGGATAAGGATGGTGCGGCGGACGGGGTAATCAAAAGGTGTACATGATTGGTCATCAATACGTATGCATGAATACCGCACTGATGTTGTATCGCTGCTTCCAGAAGATGCTGTAAGTAGCATCGGTAATCCTGTTCCTGTAGGAAGCATGCATGTCGATTGTTTCCTCGCTGGATGACGTGCTGAGTGAGCCCATCGATGGCTATACGAGGTTGCCGAGGCATGCGCCGGTCACAAATAAGGTGGTATGGCCAGAATTCCTCGCGATACTCAGTTGCACCATAGGCGCTCGCCCCCACTGCATGCCGGAAAAAGTAGTCTGCCCCCTTTTCTGCTGACCCCTTTTCTGCTGGAAAACACGCCGAGAGAACTATTCTAGATAATGCATCTGCTAATGGCCTTACACCAAT
This sequence comes from Dyella lipolytica, assembly GCF_030160075.1. Taxonomy (GTDB): domain Bacteria; phylum Pseudomonadota; class Gammaproteobacteria; order Xanthomonadales; family Rhodanobacteraceae; genus Dyella_B; species Dyella_B lipolytica. Next base: position 1,664 of record NZ_BSNQ01000006.1, on the reverse strand, counting down.
GCAGATATCAGCCTCGCGGCCATTCTGTGCGGATTGCGCTGCTACAATCCAGCAATCCGGTGGGGTTCTTACAAGTCCAAGCACTGCACAGTGGCCAAAACAGTGACGAATATTTTCAAGTTTGACGAAGTGGCACTAGTAGCTCGACTCGCACGCATGCCGCCACCATTCAGGGTGATGTTCTCTTTATGTTGTGCTACGCGCCAGATGAACGCTTGGGATGAGTTTGCGGAGCGTTACTCGCCAGATGCCTTATATAAGATGCATGGCATTGTTGACGAAACTTGGCGTGCACTTGCCTTAAACGTCGTTCCAATTAATTGTGCTTCATCGCTGGATGAAGTGATGGAGCTTCTTCCAGAAGAGCAAGATGAGTGGGCTCCCCTGCACGTATACGCTGACCACGCACTTGCATCGCTTGCATATACGATTCGTTGCTTACTTAGCTCAAACGCGCAAGAAGCAGCGTGGGCGGCTCGGCGCACATATGAAGCGGCTGATCAAGCGGCTATTCGTCAGCTCGACATCCAACCAGGAACGGTTGACTCCGAGAGTCTGATATTGCGGCATGAGATTGTTCAGCGGGAATTGGAAAGACAAGCGCTTGATCTTCAAACTTTGGAGCGCAATTCAGCCCAAGAGGTATTGAGTCACCTCAAATCGAGGGCGTTTAGTGAGCACACGTTAACCCGCGATGAGATGTTGCTTTAAAGGCGCGAAATAGCAAAGCAGCGGGAAAAGGGGTCAAAGCCCTTTTCCGGCTGACCAAATTAGCAATCATCGATTAAAAAGGGCTCTGACCCCTTTTTCCCTACTACATGCCGGAAAAAGTAGTCTGACCCCTTTTCTCTGGACGTGGTAATTAACAATACGTCGAGCTTCCAGTCATTTGCCTATGGCCTAGGGCCGGATTGGGACCGCTCTACGTTCGGACCAATGGGCAACATGAGCCAAACCATCCACGTCACTGCGAACGACCAATGAAAAGACTACTGATTCTCTCTGCCGTGTTGATGGTCGCGCTATCTGGGTGCGACACCGATCTTTTTAACTCAGGATGCCGAGAGATAGGTGATTCTGGCTATTCGCTTTGTCGCAACGATAATGGGTCGACAGTGTTTTACCTCGAACCAAATCATCAGGAACCGTCAGGTGGTGGTGTTTTGGATGGCACCGTACAGTCGATTGGGTGGGATGACAAAGTTATTGTCGCTAGCCGCCAATCTACCTTTCGCGGTGATCCTGATGGCCTGATGGTTGTGGATATAGCGAGCAAGAAAGTCGACGGCCCGATCGATCCATCATTGGTGGCGAAGATGCATCCGACTATCAAGCTCTCAAAGGCCCCCGATGCTTGGTCGGGTTTACGGTAGAAAGATAACGGTTCCAGGTTCTATAGGCGAAAAGGGGTCAGAACACTTTCTAGGTCACCTTTGCGGTCGAATCTTCGGAAAAAGGCTCTGACCCCTTTTTTCCTCTACTTTCTCACCCAGGCGCTGAGCCACCTCACGCGCATGTCAATGATCCGAGCGGTCAACGTCTCGATATCAATGGCAATCCGGTGCCGAATGAATCGCCAGAAGCCCACCTGCCTATCGTCAAATAGATATGAGCGAATTCGATAAATTACACGACGCAGTTTTGCTTTCGATGGAGCATCGTTG
>NZ_BSNQ01000005.1:250804-266663 GCF_030160075.1 Dyella lipolytica | reverse complement strand
TCTATACACTGGATGTGGATGTTGCCGATGAAGCAAAGCTGCTCCAGCGCTTTGCGGACGACCCGCATGTGCGCCCGACGCCCGACACGAACTATCGCTTTGTGACGCATGCGTCGGCCATATTTTCACGCGACTTCCCTGTCGCGGAGAGCGAGAGTCAAAAATCGGCCATCCATGATCGAACTCCTCAAAAACACTCGCACCGTCCCGTAGTGATCGGCATGGGCCCTTGCGGCCTCTTCGCAGGTTTGATCCTGGCGCAGATGGGTTTCCGCCCGATCATTCTCGAACGCGGCAAGGCGGTGCGCGAGCGCACCAAGGACACTTGGGACCTGTGGCGCAAGCGCAACCTGCATCCGGAATCGAACGTGCAGTTCGGCGAAGGCGGCGCGGGCACGTTTTCCGACGGCAAGCTCTATAGCCAGATTTCCGATCCGCACCATTACGGCCGCAAGGTACTCACCGAGTTCGTGAAGGCCGGCGCGCCCGAAGAAATCGTTTATGTCAGCAAACCGCACATCGGCACCTTCCGCCTGGTGACGATGGTGGAAAACATGCGCAACACCATCGAATCGCTGGGTGGCGAGATTCGTTTCGAGCATCGTGTCGACGACATCGACATCCAAACCGACGCCAGCGGTACACGTCATGTGCGCGGCGTCGTGCTAGCGAATGGCGAGCAGATTCGCACTGATCACGTGGTATTGGCGCTGGGGCACAGTGCGCGCGACACAGTCGAGATGCTGCATAAGCGCGGCGTCTACCTGGAAGCCAAACCGTTCTCCATCGGCTTTCGCGTCGAGCATCCGCAATCGATCATCGACCGTGCGCGCTTCGGTCCGCAGGCTGGCCATCCCTTGTTGGGTGCCGCCGATTACAAGCTGGTGCATCACTGCGGCAATGGCCGTTCGGTCTACAGTTTCTGTATGTGCCCCGGCGGCACGGTCGTAGCCGCCGCCAGCGAGCCGGGGCGCGTGGTCACCAATGGCATGAGCCAGTACTCGCGCAACGAGCGCAATGCGAATGCTGCCATCGTGGTGGGCATCGATCCGAGTGATTTCACGCCGTATGACGGCAGCGGCAGCCCGCTTGCCGGCATCGCGTTGCAGCGTCATTGGGAAAGCCGCGCGTTCGAACTGGGTGGCGGCACGTATGACGCACCTGGGCAATTGGTCGGCGATTTTATCGCCGGACGCGCATCGCAAACGTTCGGCGAAGTACAGCCGTCCTACAAACCCGGCGTGCATCTCACCGACTTGGCCCAAGCGCTACCGGACTACGCCATCGAGGCGATTCGCGAAGCCATGCCCGCGTTTGATCGCAAGATCAAGGGATTCGCGCGGCACGATGCCATTTTTACCGCGGTCGAAACGCGTACGTCATCGCCCGTTCGCGTCCGTCGCAACGATGAGGACTGCCAAAGCCTCAACACGCGCGGACTGTTTCCCGCCGGGGAAGGCGCAGGTTACGCCGGAGGCATTCTTTCCGCCGGCGTCGACGGCATCCGCGTGGCCGAAGCGGTGGCCTTGAGCATCGCCGCGATGAGCCAGGCGTTGCATGCTCACTGACACGCTCAAGGACTCGATCCGCGACGCGTACGCACGCGTGAAGGATGGCCTTCCCGGCTTCCGCACGCGCTCGGCGCAGACGCGCATGATTGCCGAAGTCGCCCGGGCGCTTTCGCACAGCGGCGGTGCCGCGGTGATCGAAGCGCCCACCGGCACCGGTAAATCGATGGCCTATCTGATCGCCGGCGCGGAAGTCGCGCGTGCGCAGAAAAAGAAGCTGCTGATTGCCACTGCCACGGTGGCCTTGCAGGAGCAGCTGGTCGAACGCGATATCCCGTTGTACCTGAAACTCAACGGCAGCGAAGCGAAGGTGGCGCTGGCCAAAGGACGCGGACGCTATCTTTGTCCGCGCAATCTGCGCATGGCCGGAAGCAGTCTCGGCGATGGCGGCCAGATGGGCCTGGGTTTCGACGCCGATCTCGCACTGTGGAGCAAACCGCCCGCCGAACGCGACAAACTGGTGCTGCGCAAACTAACCGATGCGTTCGACCGCAACGAGTGGAGCGGCGACATGGACGCCGCACCGGAAACACCCGGCGACATGCTGCGCGCAATGATCACCACCAGCGCTGGCGGCTGCACGGGTCGTCGCTGCGCGCAGTTCATGGTTTGCCCGTTCTTTGCCGCTCGTCGCGCCGTGGCCGATGCGGACATCATCGTCGCCAATCAGGACCTGGTGCTATCGGACCTCACGATGCCCGGCGATGACGACAACTGGGGCGGCGTGATCCTGCCCAAACCGAACGACACGTTATACGTGTTCGATGAAGCGCATCACATGCCCGGCAAAACCATCGACCGTGGCGCGTCCGATGTGCCGCTGGGTACGGTCGTGCGTCAGATCAGCCGTCTTGCGCGCCAGGTGCATGCCGCCTATTCACTGACCGACAAGGAAGTGATCGGCAAACTTACGTTAGGCGCCGGCGACGAAAAACTGCAGGAGCTTAGCAACGGGCTGGAAGAGCTAGAAAAAGAAATTCGCCAATCCTGGCTACCCGATCCCAGCGAAACCGAGCCGATGTATCGCGGTTCGTTGGGACAGCTGCCGGAGACATGGGTGCAGCACGCGTCGTTGCTGTACATCGCCACGGCGGAAGTGCAGCGCTGGCTTACCACCGTGCGCCGCACGATCACCGAGATGAGCGAAGGCGGTCCTACGCAGGAAGCTTTGTCTCGTGAGCTAGGTATGGCGTTGGAACGTGTCGATCGCCAGGTGCGTACGTGGCGTGCGTGGTCCAACGACGATCCCGAGGATGCGCCGCCGCTCGCACGCTGGGTCACGCTGTCGCACGATCAGCAGCTGGTCTGTCATGCATCTGCCGTCTCTGCCGGTGCGTTGTTGCGCAACATTCTCTGGGACAACGCCAGCGCGGCAATCATGACCTCCGCTACGCTGAGTGCGGGCGGTAATTTTCGTGGGTTCGCCGACGCTGTCGGGTTGCCGGACGACGCAGTGACGATAAGCCTGCCTTCGCCCTTCGATCTCGGTGCACAAGCACGCCTTGAAGTGCCCGCCCTCTCGGCACTCCCGGACGCGCGCGAGCTCCACGCGGAAGCGGTTACCGACTGGCTTGCCGAACACCTGGACTGGGATGCCGGCAATCTGGTGCTGTTCACGTCGCGTGCAAAACTCGAACGCGTGCTGCAACGCCTGCCGATCGACAAAGTACGCAAAGTACGCGCGCAAGGCTCGCTCGGCAAGACGCAGTTGATCGCCGAGCATATTGCCGCGATCGAAGCCGGCAAGGGCAGCACGCTGTTCGGTCTGGCTTCGTTTGGCGAGGGCCTCGATCTGCCCGGCAAATTGTGCGAGACCGTCGTCATCACACAGCTGCCCTTCGCCGTCCCGACTGATCCGGTGGGCGCTACATACGCGGAGTGGCTTGAATCGCGCGGGCGCAATCCGTTTCTGGAAGTCGCAGTACCGGAAGCAACGCGGTTGCTCACGCAATACTGTGGTCGACTGATTCGCAGCGAAACGGATCGTGGCCGCATCGTTTTGCTGGATCGGCGCGTTGTGACTCGTCACTACGGCACTCAAATGCTGAAAGCACTTCCACCGTTTCAACGCGTTATTGAGCGCACTGCGTAAGTGTTACCCGCTTGCGATTGCTTCGCATTGCCTATGATGATTGGAATGCACCATGTCCGGCGGGCGAACGAGCATCTTTGATGACATGGAGAGGGCGAGTCCGGCATGTGCCCGACTCGCCCCTTGCAATGACGTGGTTACTTGGCCTATTTCAAAAGGCTCTACACCACATATTTCCGAATTTCCACCCTGCCCGATAGGCTTTTAAAGCTTATCTTTTGGACAGTACGGGAGATTTGGTAAGGACATGCATATCGGAGGGACGGAATCCGGCTGATTGGACGAAGAAACACCCGGCGATTTTGTCGTCCCTGCACCAACGGTTCCACCTAGGCACATCGCAATAACACAGACAGAAACAAAGCTGCCACGTACAAACTTCTTCTTTCCTTGCATAAGTGATCCTCTCAAGCGATTTGACTATTGGGAAAATCGTCCGGATGCTGCGGCTGCTTCGTGCTTGTCGTCAGACACTCGTCGCACATCCGGTACTTGGGTACGTGATGGAGCCGCCGTTATCTGCAGGGCCACGGAAACCCACCCTGCTTGAATTCGGCCTCGATCAGCCTTATTCGAGCAGCCAGAGCATGCTAGCTAACACCCAAAAGATGTCTGCAGGAAACGAATCCTGTTTAACGTAGGTCAACTACACTAACCGCTTTAGGAGTGAACGAACGTCCCTATGAGCATCATTCGCCTCCGCGATTGCCGCGCCACCCCGTGGAAGAACGGCATGGGTCGCACGCGCGAACTCGCCGTGTATCCGACCGGTGCGGGCATGGACGATTTCATCTGGCGAGTGAGCGTGGCGGAAGTCGAGAGCGCCGCGCCGTTCTCAACCTTCGCCGGCATCGATCGACATATTGCCTTGCTCGACGGCGCCGGTTTCACCATGACGATGGACGATGGAATCACGCACGCACTGACCACGCCATTCTCGCCTTTTGCATTTCCCGGCGAGGCACAGGTGGCGGTGAACCTGCACGGTGGACCGACGCGCGATTTCAATCTCATGCTGCGTCGCGCCCAGGTGCGTGGCGAGCTCGTGGTCTGGGAAGAGCCGGGTAGACAGGCGGTCGATGACACTGTGGTGCTGATCTATTGCGCGCGGGGCCATATCGACACGGCGGAAGGACGCCTGCAAGCTGGGGAAGCCTGGGTCCCGGTCGGGCCGGCGGCGCGTGTCACGTTCGATTCGGGTACATTGGCACTTGTCGCGCGGGTCGAATCGCGCGGAAATTGACAAGACGGCCAGCGTGCCGTCACCTATACATCATCACCCTTGAGGTTGCCGCCATGTTCGTGCTGGTCCTCGGTCTGATCATTTTCCTCGGCATCCACTCGCTGCGTATCTTCGCCAACGATTGGCGCAATCGGCAGATCGCGCGCATCGGCCTGAAACGCTGGAAGGGCCTGTTTTCGATCGCGGCGATCGTCAGTTTCCTGCTGATTGTGTGGGGCTTCGGTATGGCGCGGCAGCATCCCGTGCTGCTCTATGTGCCGCCGATGTGGCTGCGCCATCTCAACGCGTTATTCGTACTGATTGCGCTGGTGCTTTTCGCGGCGGCTCGCGTACCGAACAATCACATCAAGGCAAAGTTCGGCCATCCGCAGGTGCTAGCCGTAAAGACCTGGGCATTCGGCCACTTGCTAGCCACCGGCATGCTGCACGACGTGGTGCTGTTCCTGCCGTTCCTGATCTGGGCCGTGGTGCTTTACGTGGTTTCACGTCGGCGCGATCGCCAGGACGGCACGGTCTATCCGCCTGGCACCGTCAAGGGGGATGTGCTGGTGGTGGTCATCGGCGTGGCCCTGTGGGCGCTGTTCGCGTTCTGGCTGCATACCCTGTTGATCGGCGTGAGTCCCATGACCTGAATGGGGTGCCGGTGGTCATCTACGCAGCGGGCCATACGCTGCAGTAAAGTCAAGTTCTCCCACGGATCTCGGGTACCTCTATGGTCGGCTTTCTGCTCTGGTTGCTACTGCTGATTGTCTGCTGGCCGCTCGCGCTGCTGGCGTTGGTGCTGTATCCCATCGTGTGGTTGCTGTTGCTGCCGTTGCGGCTGGTGGGCATCACCGTCAGTGCCGTGTTTGCGTTCCTGGGTGCGATCTTGATGTTGCCTGCGCGGGTGTTGCGCGGGCGACCGGTCTGACCGTCCGGCCTCCGAGCCAGGCGGGTCGGGCGCCATGAGCGACAAGCCTTATTCGGCCGCCAGCGAACGCAATCGCGAACCGATCCTTGCGGTGCTGCGTGAATGGTTTGCCGATCGGCGACAGGTGTTGGAGATCGGCAGCGGTACGGGTCAGCATGCCGTGCATTTCGCCGCCGCCATGCCGCAGCTCGTCTGGCAATGCTCGGATCGCGCCGGGAACCTGCCCGGCATGCGCTTGTGGCTCGATGAAGCCGCGCTGCCGAATACGCCACTGCCGTTCGAGTTCGACGTGACGGGTGCGTGGCCAGCTCACCGCTATGACGCCATCTTTAGTGCCAACACTTTGCACATCATGGCGTGGCCGGAAGTCGAACGGCTATTCGCGGGGCTTCCGGCCATCACTTCAGCAGACGCCGCGGTAGCCGTGTACGGACCGTTCAATGTCGACGGCCACTTCACCAGCGAAAGCAATGCAGCCTTCGATCGGGATTTGAAGATGCGTGGCGCGCACATGGGCATTCGCGATGTCGCCGCTGTGGATGCCGTTGCTGCCGCCGCCGGTTTCAATCTATCTGAAGATGTCGCGATGCCTGCGAACAATCGGCTGCGATTGTGGCGCAGGCGCAGAGCGTAATCGCCCCGCGCCTGCGCACTCTGTTGCTTACTGACCCGAGACCACCGGCAAGCTGATGAAGCTTGCATGATCAGGCGTGTGCCACACGCGTTGGGTCGCCTTCACGTAGTCGGCCGGCTTCGCGTCGAAAATGTTCTGCACGTAGGTCTGCGGGTTGCGGTCGTAAAGCGGGAAAAGGCTGGATTGCACCTGCACCATAATGCGATGGCCCGGCAGGAACACGTGATTCACCGTCGGCAGGCCGAAACTGTACAACAGCGGCGAATTCGCATCGATCGCCTGCGGATGCTCGAAGCTGGTGCGGTAGCGACCGCGGAAGATGTCCAGCGAGATCGGTAGCTCGTAGCCGCCCATGGTCGGGTTCGACGGTACCGAATCGGGATAGACGTCGATGATCTTCACCACCCAGTCACTGTCCGTGCCGCTAGTCGATGCGACTAGGTTCACTTGCGGCGCACCGCCGAGATGCAGCGGCGACGTCAATGGCTCGCTGACATAGGTGAGTACGTCCGGACGGCCATCGACAAAGCGCTGGTCGTTGAGCAGCCAATGTGTCCATGCTTCGTGATCGGACCCAACCACCGGGCGCGGCTGGTACGGCACGGGCTTGGCCGGATCGGAAACGTATTCGTCGTACTTGGCATCGCTGGCTGCGGGCGCGTCGAACGATAGGCGTCCATCCGCGTCGAGGTAGAGCGGCTTCGGTTTCGATGCACAACCGCGGTCGCAGGACAGCGGCCAGTGCGTGAAGCGATCCCAATGATTCTCGCCCGTGTTGTAGATCAGCACTGGCGGCGTGTTCGCCTTCGGCGCACCGTCCTTCAGGTATTGATTGAAGAACGGCAGCAAGACGTCGCGACGGAACTGCAATGCGGTGTCGCCATCCCAACGCATCGAACCGAGTTCGCTGCCGTTGTAGTTCACCTGACTATGGCGCCACGGCCCCATCACCAGATAGTTCATGGTGTTGGTCTTGTCTTTGGGCTCCAGCACTTCGTAGCTGTGAATGGCGCCCCACATGTCTTCCTGGTCCCACAAGCCCTGCTCCCACATCGTGGGAACCTTCAACGGCTGCTGTGCCAGGATCTTGTCGAGCGCCTGCGCCGACCAGAACAGCGTGTACGCCGGGTTCTCGTGAATCTTGCGCCAGAACGGCAACGCGTCGAGCCCGTTCGCGCGCGCGTAATCACCGGCTGAACCGGCACGCAGGAAGTTGGTGTAATCGTCCAGGCCTTGTCGCGGAATCGCGTAGCCCATGCCTTTTTGCGTGGTCTGGAAAGTGATGTAGTCGAAGTTGGTCTGGCGATAGGCGCCGTAGTGGAACCAGTCATCGCCCATCCAGCCATCGACCATCGGGCTTTCCGGTGCAGCGACCTTCAACGCAGGGTTCGGGTTGATAAGCGCCATCACCACGGTAAAACCTTCGTACGACGAGCCGAGCATGCCGACCTTGCCGTTCGACTCGGGGATGTTTTTCGACAGCCAGTCGATGGTGTCGTACGCGTCGGTGGATTCGTCCACCTTGCCGTCGTTGAGCGGTCCGCGCAACGGCAGCGTCATGACGTAGTCGCCTTCGGAACCGTATTTGCCGCGGATATCCTGGAAGACGCGAATGTAGCCGGCCTTGACGAACACTTCGTCGCCTTGCGGCAGGATGTCCAGCATGTGCGGCGACAGTGTTCGCTCGGCACGCATGTCGGCATGGTACGGCGTACGGGTGAGCAGAATCGGTGCGTGGCTCGCGCCCTTGGGAATCACGATCACGGTGTGAAGCTTCACGCCATCACGCATTGGGATCATCACGACGCGCTTGATGTAATCGTTGGCGGCGGTCGGCGCGGTGAAGTTGGCCGGGATATCCGGCGTGAGCGGTGCGGTCTGCGCCTGGGCGCCGGCCACGAACAACGCCGCTGCGAGCGCGGTGAGGGTAAGCAGGGAACGAATCGGGTGCATGGGAATCTCCACAACGGCCGCGGATAGCCCTGGCGGCCGTTGCCATCGATGTCTGGAAGAGCTGCTCTCCCGGCAGCCTCATGACTTTAAGTGATTTGGCGCCGATCCCATGCATGACTTTCTGCATGGTTACCTCTTGCATTTGCTTGCTACATGCGGAGGATGGATGCCGACTCAGCGCAGGATCCGGCACCTTGCAAGCGATCGATACACTGACACCCTGCCCCTGCGGCAACATGGCCGGCTACACGCATTGCTGCGGCCCGCTGCACGAGGGGGCCGTCGCCCAGACCGCCGAGAGCCTGATGCGCTCGCGTTACAGCGCGTATGTGTTGAAACGTGAGGACTATCTGCTCGCTACCTGGCATTCAAGCAATCGCCCTGCCAGTCTGAAACTCGCAACGCAACAGCCCGCACCGACCTGGCTCGGCCTCGATGTGAAGCATCATGAGGAAGATGGCGAGCATGCCACGGTAGAGTTCGTAGCGCGCCTACGCTACGGCGGTGGCAAGGCGCAGCGCATGCACGAGATCAGCCGCTTTGTGCGCGAGCAAGGACGCTGGTACTACCTGGATGGTCGCTTTCCGGAAGGTTGAAATGCGTCCTGGGAAATCGCCAGCTCGCTCTCTCCTTCGAAATGCCCCGCCGGTCCAAAGCGACGCTCGACGATACGCCCTTTGCCGTCGTGGCCGATCGCCACGATCGTGCTGGCGCGCGTGCCGTATTGCTCGCCTCGGATAAACGCCGAAGACAACCAGCGCTCGCGCTCCAGGCCGACGCCGGTGTCCGGCAGTACATCGTCCGGTGCCTGTCGTTCGTCAGCTAGCGCATCGAACAGCGGTACGAAATCGTCCGCGTTGCCTGCGTCCATCCATGCCCGCAGTCGCTCCATCAAGGCGCGCGTCTTGGGCCATGGCGTATTGAAGTCGGCGTTGGAAAGGCCGTGTATGCCAGGCTCGATAGCCTGCGCGCGCGATTGCGGCCGGTTGCCGATATAGAACCCCCGCGTCGCGTCGAAGGTGAGCAGATTGAACGGGCGATACTCCGCCGCCGTGCGCAGCAGTTTCTGCGCGTGCGCGGTGGCGTCATCCGATCCGACCAGGTAGTCGGTGGCGAGCAGGCCACGCGATGTACCGTGCTGCGGATCCCGCGGATCGCGTACGTTGGTGACGACACAGCATCGTCCCTTTTCCGTCACTCCAAGCCAGGTTCCACCCGCTTCCAGATCGCGGCCACCGAGAATCGGCTCATCATTCCAGCGCGCCAGTGGTGCACTTGGCCGTGCATGGAACTCATCGCGATTGCCGGCGAGCAACAGGCGCCAGCGTGGATGAACATGCCAAGCGAAAGCGATTAGGCACATGGCGTTATTGCCTCAACCTGCGCGATGCGCAGCGCGACGCTGTACGGCCACCGCCCAGCGTGTGGCCACGCGTGGCGAGGTCATGCAGACGGCTTCGTCGGTGACGGTGGTGACCGCGCGCTCCAGCAGTTGGATATCGGCCTCGTGCTGACGCGCGACGTGGGGATCCTCGAAAAAGATCGCGCGTTGGCAGCGTCGTTCCAGCACCAGATCGGCAATCTGCGCATCCCCGCCCATCGGTCCGCTCTGATAGCGCTCCACCCAGTTCTTGTCTTGCGGCCAACCGCGGCTCCACGCCAGCTCATTCAACTGTTGGCCTGTCGTGCCGGTGCCGACGCGGTGGGCAAAACGCGAAAGGACATCGAAGTGATCGGTCGCATAAGCCATCATCTGCGGCTTCATGGCGTCATGGGCGATCAGCGCAATCGTCTGCGCTTCCAACGCATGCAGGTCGTCGGCGCCAGGGTCGGGATTCAAACCTGCATGGATACGTTCCGCCTCGATCCAGTCGCGTGCGGAAGCTACGGTCGAAATGAAGGGCTTGTGATGGATGACGCACTGGCGCTTCAATGCCACGGCTTCCGGAAACGTGGAAGAAGGATTGACCGGATTGATCAGATAGATAACGCCATCCAGCACACGCCCCGGCCCCGGCATTCCCACGACTTCCGCCACCAGCTTCATCAAGCCGCCTTCATGGCCGTAGGGATATCGCAGCAGACCCGGATAGTCGGCGAGCAGGCCGACGCGGAGAATCGCATCGTACGTGCGACCCACCGCGTGCAGGCTGATATCCAGCTCGCGAATGCCCTGCCCGGACGCATGCAGTAAGCGAAATAGCGCTGCATCGTCATGATCGTGATGAAGCGTATTGGCGGCGAGGCCCATGCGCATACTGCTTTCCCCTAAGGAGTTATCCGAAGAACCAATAGCACACTGCAATCGAAGCCACCACGCCAGCCAGATCCGCCAATAGCGCGCAGCCCACAGTGTGGCGCACGCGACGGATGCCGACGGCGCCGAAATACACGGCCACCACATAAAACGTGGTTTCGGTGCTGCCCTGCACCGTGGCGGCCACCAGGGCCGGGAAGCTGTCGACACCGGAATGATGCATGGTCTCGATCAACATGGCCCGCGCGGCGCTGCCCGAAAATGGCTTGACCAGGGCGGTCGGTAGCGCATCCACGAAACGCGTGTCCAGCCCCGCATGCTGCGCGAGCCAGCGCACACCGTCCAGTGCAAAATCGAGCGCCCCCGATGCACGCAATACACCCACCATGCACAGCATGGCGACCAGATAAGGCAGCAGATCCTTCGCAACATCGAAGCCCTGCTTCGCGCCGTCGATGAAACTCTCGAACAGTGGCACTCGTTTGTACGCGCCAGCGCATAGGAACACGATGATCACACCGAATAGCGCGAGGTTACCAAGCAAGGATGACAGCGATGCCAGCGCCACCGCGCCCAAGGATGCAAGAAACGCAAGAAATCCGGCCAACAATAGACCGCCGCCACCCAGCCACGCCAAGACCACGGGATCCCACAGACGTAGACGTTGCATGTAGGCCACCGACAGCAGGCCAATGAGATTGGATGCGAAATGCGCCAGCAGAATCGGCAGGAACACCAGCGTGGGATCGTGCGCACCCGCCTGCGCGCGATACACGAACACCGTTACGGGCAACAACGTCAGCGACGAAGCATTCAGTACCAGAAACAGAATCTGCGCGTTGCTCGCCGTCGTATCGGAGGCATTGAGCGTCTGCAATTCGCGCATGGCACGCAGGCCGATCGGCGTGGCGGCGTTATCCAGACCCAAGGCATTGGCCGCGAAATTGAGCGTAATCAGACCGATCGCCGGATGCCCCCGCGGCACCTCCGGCATCAGCCGTGCGAATAGCGGACCGAGCAAACGCGCTAATCCATCGACAAGTCCGGCGCGTTCGGCAATACCTAAAAAGCCCAGCCATAACGTAAGGGTGCCAAACAACAGCAACATGACCTTGACGGAGAGATCCGCCATGTCGAACAGCGAGGCGACGATTGCCGCGAAAACGGTTTCGTCACCGCCGAATAGCCAACGCACCAACGCGGCAACGGCAGCGGCAATAAAGAAGCCGAACCAAAGGCGGCTCAGCATGAGCGGTAACTTGGAACGGATCGGAGCGGCATAGGCGTATTGTCGACGACATAACCATCGCTAGCCAGCCACTCTCAGACATTTTTTGACTGACGCAAAAATAGCGAGGCGCATCGATTTCTCGACGCGCCTCGCTTTTGACAACGGACTGATTCCTTGCAATAGGATCCATCGCCTACCGCGTTAGTCTGCGGTAGGCGATAAATCTTCAGGCTTAGAACCTCACTTTCACACCCAGGTTGTAGAAGCGGCCAATCGCGTTGGCCTGCGACCACGTCGGGTTGTAGTTCAAGCCGGTACCCGAGTAGTTGGCCGGATCGAACGGCGGAGCGCGGTCGAACACATTCATGATCGAACCGGTGACGCTGATGTGATCATTGATTGCATAGCTGGCCGTCAGATCGAAGTCGTACGTCGGGCCAGTGCGGCAGGCGAGCGGGAAGTTGTTACCGTTCGGCGAGGTGGTGATGCACATGCCCGGCCCCACACCCACATCTTCGCCAATATCCGCATAACTGCTGGTGAAATACAGCGTGCCGGTAACCGTTACCGGGCCGTATTCGATCGTGTTGGCCCATGAGGCACGCGTGCGAGGCGTACCTGCACCGGACGACAGGTTGTACGGACCCTGCGTACCGACGTAGGTCTGCACCGTGCCATCCGGGAACTGCACTTTCCACTCGAAGATCTGGGTGCCAGTCAGTTCACTGATGTAGTGGATGTTGTTGGAGAAGTCGAAGTGGGCTTGCAGATCCAAGTCGACGCCGGTGGTCTTCAGCGAGTTGGCGTTGATGTACTCGCCAATGAGTTCCGCTGGGCGGGGTTGATTGTTCTGGAACGGGGCTACGTCTGGAACGTCCGGTATGACGCTCACGCCCGGAGCTTGCGGCGTACCCGCGTAATAAGCGGCCAGCGCAGCATTGGTGTTGGCCTGGACGATCAGGTTCGACTTCTTGATGTTGTAGTAGTCGACCGATGCGCTCAACCAGCTCGTCGGCTGCACCACCAAACCAAACGTGAAGTTCGTTGCCTTCTCCGGCTTGATCTTCGGATTGGCTTGGGTGAACTCAGCCAATGCATACGGCAGATTGTATGCGGCGCTGTGGTTCGCCTGGAACGACGTCGGCGTCTGGTAGGTTACGAAACCCTGGGCGGCGCTCGAACCGTTTTCAGCGAAGGACGGTGCACGGAAACCCTTCGAATAGGTGCCACGCACAGCCACCCAGTCAAGCGGCTTCCACTTGAAACCGAGCTTCGGCGAGAAGTTGTTGCCCACGTCGCTGTAATGGTCGAAGCGACCGGACGCGTCCAGCTCCAAGGACTCTAGCAGTGGCATGTCGAACTCGGCGTACATGCCCTCGACATTGCGCCTACCAATGGTATGCGCATTGCCCAATCCCTGGAATTCAAGCGTCGGCTGACCGGTCAGCGGATTGATGGTCGTCGGGTTCAACGTCGGATCGTTCTGCGCCTCGTGACGCACCTGTGCACCGAGAGCAAGGCCCATTGGACCACCGGCCAGATCCCACAGCTCGCGGTTGGCGGTCAAGTCCAGGACATCCAGATCCGAGGTCGAGGTCTTGGCATAACC
Organism: Dyella lipolytica; assembly: GCF_030160075.1. Lineage (GTDB taxonomy): Bacteria > Pseudomonadota > Gammaproteobacteria > Xanthomonadales > Rhodanobacteraceae > Dyella_B > Dyella_B lipolytica. Next base: position 253,166 of record NZ_BSNQ01000005.1, on the reverse strand, counting down.
CGGTGCGATCGACTGACGAACTAAAGACGAATTAGCACTCGGGTTCACGAAGTTGTAGGTGCCGTTGTTGATCGCGTTGATCAGACCGGAGTACGTGAGGAAGCCGTACTGCGTCGTGTTCAACCAGGCATGGTTGATTACTCCGGTAACATCGTAGTTCCAGTCGGCCACCGTACCAGACACGTCACCGACGAGGCGAGCCGCGTGGTTGTTGTAGTTGAAGCCCGACGGAATGTCGCCGAAGTTGTAGCTTATCGCCGCAGGCGCACCGAACGGGTTCGACGGATTGTTTGCCGGCAACATGATGTTGTTGGTGTTGATCGGCGTGCTGGTCTGGATGGCGTTACCAACGGGTGTCGGTGCCCACAGCCTCGACTGATTGAAGCTTGCGGACAGATAGGCCTTCGTCGTGTCGTTGAGCTTGATGGTGATGCGACTGTAGATGCCGCCCTGTTCCATCGCGGGCTGCACTTGGCCCTCTAACTTAGTGGGGTCGAAGCTACACCAGCTGCCTGCACCCGCCACCGTTACCAACGGTCCGGTGGTGCAAGGTTGCAGTGGCTGCCACAAACCCGTCGTCGGGTTCTGAATCGCACCGTTCGGACCACCACCACGACCCGGTGCGCCAGGCAGACCCGAACCGCCGATCGAACTCAGATCAGACGTGTTAATCGGGAAACCACGCTGCCGCGCCATGATGTCATTGTCTTTCTGGTACTGCACGCTGAAGTAGCCGTTGTAGTGATCGGTATCCAGATCACCGCCACCGGCGAGCAGCGTAGCCTTGCGAGTGAAGCCACCACCGTGTTGCGACGTACCGACATCGCCGGTTGCTTCGACGCCCTTGAAGCCGGGTTTCAAGATGATGTTGACCACGCCAGCAATGGCGTCGGCGCCGTAGATCGACGACGCGCCGTCCTTCAGTACTTCGATGCGCTCGACAGAAGCCAGCGGGATGGTGTTCAGGTCGACGAACGAGCGCTCGCCGTCGTCCGACACGGGGTAGCTAGTGACACGATGACCATCGATCAATACCAGCGTGGAGTTAACGGTCAGGCCGCGCAAAGCGACACCCGATGCGCCAGCCGCAAAGCCGTTGCTGAAAGCGTTCGGGATCGAACCACTGTTGTCGGCCGAGACCGAACGCACCACGTCGGAGATCGTGGTGAAACCGCTACGAGCAATCTGCTGGGCCGTAATCACCGTCACGGGCGACGGTGTTTCTGTATCGACACGCGGCAATGCAGAACCCGTTACGGTAATGGTCTGCAATTGCTTGGCGTTGCTCGCGGCCGGGCCTGTTTGCTGTGCGGTCTGCTGATCCTGTGGGGCGGGAGCAGGCGCGCTTTGTGCGAAGGCAATTCCGCAAGCGGGTGCGAACAACAAACCCGCCAACGAAAGTGCAAGCTTGTTACGTTTCATTTGGATCCCCTCCAAGGTTTAACAGCCAATAAAGGTGTAACCGCTTGTGAGTTGTCCAATCGATCCGCTGGATAACAGGTAGCTGGATCCTTCCTGGATCCCGAGCGGGGGATACCACACCGCAGCGCTATAGACAAGTACTTAACATTGCGTAAGTAATTGCGGCATCCCTGACGGGATACTTACAAACATAAATTCTTTTATTTACTTATGCTTATATGGGTTATCGCGTTAATTATCGCCACCCGTCTTAAGATGTCGTATTAAATTACGACATCTTCTAACGCCTACTGATTATGTATTTTTAGCGTAGTAGCCGCACCAGTGTTTGTTGTTTGCGCCCATTTAGGCTGATCCAAAAACAACGTGGCGCGTCGATTGCTCGACGCGCCACGCTTTTTAATAACGGATTATTGATTCCTTGCAATCGGATCCACCGCCCGCCGCGATACCTGCAGCGGGCGATAAATCTTCAGGCTTAGAACTTCACCTTCACGCCCAGGTTGAAGAAGCGGCCAATGGCGTTGGACTGCGACCAGGTCGGGTTGTAGTTCATGCCAGCACCCGAGTAGTCGGCCGGATCGAACGGAGGAGCGCGATCGAACACGTTCATGATCGAACCGGTGACGCTGATGTGATCATTGATCGCATAGCTAGCCGTCAGATCGAAGTCGTACGTCGGGCCCGTGCGGCAGCTGAGCGGGAAGTTGGCACCGTTCGGCGAGGTGACCAGGCACATGCCCGGGCCCACGCCCACGTCTTCCGCGATATTCGCGTAGCTGCTGGTGAAGTACAGCGTACCGGTGACCGTCAGCGGACCGTATTCGATCGTGTTGGCCCACGAAGCGCGCGTGCGAGGCGTACCTGCGCCGGACGACAGGTTGTACGGACCCTGCGTACCGACGTAGTTCTGCGTCACACCATTCGGGAACTGCATCTG
>NZ_BSNQ01000005.1:0-250794 GCF_030160075.1 Dyella lipolytica | reverse complement strand
TTCACTGATGTAGTGGATGTTGTTGGAGAAGTCGAAGTGGGCTTGCAGATCCAAGTCGACGCCGGTGGTCTTCAGCGAGTTGGCGTTGATGTACTCGCCAATGACTTCCGCCGGACGGGCCTGGTTACCTGCGTAGATGCCGGTATCCGGAACATCCGGCACCACGATAACGCCCGGAGCCTGCGGCGTGCCCGCGTAGTAGGCTGCCAGTGCCGACGAGGTATCGGCCTGAACGATAACGTTGGTCTTCTTGATGTTGTAGTAGTCGAGCGAGGCATTCAACCAGCTGGTCGGCTGCACCACCACACCAAACGTGAAGTTCGTCGCCTTCTCCGGCTTGATGTTCGGATTGGCTTGGGTGAATTCAGCCAGCGCGTACGGAAGGTTGTACGCGGCGCTGTGGTTCGCCTGGAACGACGTCGGCGTCTGGTAGGTTACGAAGCCCTGCGAAGCGCTCGAACCGTTTTCTGCGAACGACGGTGCACGGAAGCCCTTCGAATAGGTGCCACGCACAGCCACCCAGTCAAGCGGCTTCCACTTGAAACCGAGCTTCGGCGAGAAGTTGTTGCCCACGTCGCTGTAATGGTCGAAGCGACCGGACGCGTCGAGTTCCAACGACTCGAGCAGCGGCATGTCGAATTCGCCGTACACACCGGTAACGTCGCGGCTACCCTTGGTGTGTGCGTTGCCCAGACCCTCGAATTCGAGCGTCGGCAGACCGGTCAGCGGGTTGATGGTCGCCGGGTTCAGCGTCGGGTCGTCCTGCGCTTCGTGACGCACCTGCGCACCGAGGGCCACGCCCATCGGGCCGCCGGCCAGATCCCACAGCTCGCGGTTGGCGGAGAAGTCCAGGGTATCCAGATCCGACGTCGAGGTCTTGTCGTAGCCCGGAGCGATCGACTGACGGACAGCACCCGTGTTGGCGCTCGGATTGACGAAGTTGTACGTGTTGTTGTTGATCGCGTTGATCAGACCCGAGTACGTGATGAAGCCGTACTGCGTCGTGTTCAACCAGGTGTGGTTGATCACACCGGTAACGTCGTAGTTCCAGTCACCAACCACACCGGCCACGTCGCCGACGATGCGGGCCGCGTGGTTGTTGTAGTTGAAGCCCGAAGGAATGTCACCGAAGTTGTAGCTGATCGGTGCAGCCACGCCGAACGGGTTCGACGGATTGGTCGCCGGCAACGTGATGTTGTTGGTGTTGATCGGCGTGCTGGTCTGGATGCTGTTACCGGAAAGAGTCGGCGCTTCCAACTTCGACTGATTGAAGCTAGCCGACAGATAGGCCTTCGTCGTGTCGTTGATCTTGATGGTGATGCGGCTGTAAATACCGCCCTGTTCCATCGCGGGCTGAATCTGACCGTTGTAGTTAACAGCGTCGTAGCGGCACCAGCTGCCTTGACCAGGCACCGTCACCAGCGGACCGGTGGTGCAAGCCTGCAGCGGCTGCCACAGACCCGTCGTCGGGTTCTGAATCGCACCGTTCGGACCGGCAAGACGACCCGGCGCACCAGCCAGACCCGAGCCACCGATCGAGCTCAGATCACCGGTGTTGAGCGGGAACTGACGCTGATTCGCCAAGATGTCGTTGTCTTTCTGGTACTGCACGCTGAAGTAGCCGTTGTAATGATCGGTATCCAGATCACCGCCACCGGCGAGCAGCGTAGCCTTGCGGGTGAAACCACCACCATGCTGCGAGGTACCGACATCGGCGGTCGCTTCGACGCCCTTGAAGCCAGGCTTCATGATGATGTTGACCACGCCGGCAATGGCGTCGGCGCCGTAGATGGACGATGCGCCATCTTTCAGCACTTCGATGCGCTCGACAGCAGCCAGCGGGATGGTGTTCAAGTCGACGAACGAGCGCTCGCCGTCGTCCGACACGGCGTAGCTTGCAACGCGGTGGCCATCGATCAGCACCAGCGTGGAGTTAACGGTCAGGCCGCGCAAAGCGACGCCCGACGCACCGGCCGCAAAGCCGTTGCTGAAAGCGTTCGGGATCGAACCGCTGTTGTCGGCCGACACGGCGCGCACAACGTCAGAAATCGTGGTGAAACCACTGCGTGCAATCTGCTGGGCCGTGATCACGGTCACCGGCGAGGGTGTTTCCGTATCAACGCGCGGCAGGGCGGAACCCGTCACGGTGATGGTCTGCAGCTGTTTGGTGTTGCTCTGGTTCGAGGCCGGCTGGGTCTGGTCTTGTGCAGCAGCAGGGGCGCTCTGTGCAAAAGCCGTTCCAGCAATAGGGGCCAGCAATAAACCCGCCAACGAAAGCGCAAGCTTGTTACGTGTCATTTGGGAATACCCTCCAAGGTACAACTGATTGTGATTAGCCCAACTAGCTGTTGAGTGTGGTGTAAAGGAGTTGGGCGTGTGGGGACACCGCCGAAGTCTTCCACACCCAAGAGCCCTCACACAAGTCCTTAACATCACGTAATTTATTACGCCTGGAACTTGTAAAGGTTTGGTTACACATCGCATCGCTATGTGACTGTTTTTTATTATTTTAAAACGAAAACGCCAGCAACGTTATGTTACTGGCGTATTACCAAATCGTAATTTATTACGTGATATGTGATTACTGCTTAACGCTCAACTGAGACCGCTTTCTCCGATTTTCGCGTCAGCGCGCTCGCGATACTGGCGCCAGCCTCGCGCCCGTCATAGACGGCGCGCACTACCAGATCAGCCCCGCGTACGTTGTCGCCGCCGGCGAAAATGCGCGGATGGCTGGTTTGTTGCGGCAGCATGCCGTTCGCACCCGTTACAACTTTTCCTGACGGTGACAGCGCAACGCCGTGCGCCGCCAACCAATGCGGTGGACTTGGCAGAAAACCGAAGGACTGGATCACAACATCCGCTACGAGGTCGGATTCGCTGCCTGGGATGTTCTGCGGTTTTGGACGTCCATCGCCCGTATCGACCAGACGGGTTTCAACCACGCGCACGCCGCGCACTTCGCCGTGTCCGTTATCTAGAATGGCGATTGGTTGCCGATGAAACAGAAATGTCACGCCTTCTTCACGGCTGTAGTTCACCTCGCGCGCCGAGCCGGGCATGCTCGCTTCGTCGCGACGATAAACGCAGGTGACCGATGCGGCGCCCAGACGGATCGCGGTGCGATTGCAATCCATGCCGGTGTCGCCGCCGCCGAGTACCACGACATGCTTGTCGCGGAAGTCGAACACCGTCGCAGGTTCGTCGCGCATCAAGCGTTCGGTGTTGGCAATCAGGAACGGCAAGGCGTCATGCACACCTTGCAGTTCGCGCCCAGGCAGTTGGCCATCGACATAGGTGTATGCGCCGGTGCCGACGAAGACCGCGTCGTATTCATCCAGCAGTGCGCCGAATTCCACATCGCGCCCGACTTCCTTGCCAAGCAGGAAACGCACGCCCATGCCTTCGAGCACCTCGCGCCGTGTACGCACGACGCCTTTGTCGAGCTTGAACGGCGGAATGCCGAATGTAAGCAAGCCACCGATTTCGCGTTGGCCATCGTAGACATCGGCGGCTACACCTGCGCGGCGCAATTGGTCCGCACAGGCCAAGCCCGCGGGACCGGCACCAATCACCGCCACGCGATGACCCGTTTCACGCACATGGGAAAGATCCGGACGCCAGCCCTGTCGCAAAGCTTCGTCGGTCACCCATCGCTCGATGCTGCCAATAGTCACCGAACCGAAGGCAGTCTGTTCCAGCGTGCACGCGCCTTCGCATAGTCGATCCTGCGGACACACGCGACCGCAGATTTCCGGCAGCGGGTTGGTCTCGTGCATCAACGTGGCCGCTTCGAGAATGCGACCCTGCTGCACCAGCTTGAGCCAGTTGGGAATGTAGTTGTGGACCGGACAGGCGTGTTCGCAATACGGATTGCCACAATCGATGCATCGCTCGGCTTGCGCCGACGCCTGCGGCGAAGCGAAGTCGCCGCCGATTTCGCCATAACCCAGCACGCGCACCGCCACGGGGACGGTGCGCGGCGGCTGTCGAGGGAGATCGAGGAACTGGAAAAGCTTGGCGCTCATGCCGCCCTCCGCAGTTCTTCGGCCAGCACGGCAAGGCTTGCGGCTTTCGGTTTCACCAACCAGAACTTGTATTGCAGACCGCGGAAGTCGCGCAGGATCTGCCGGCCCCAATCGCTGCCGGTCAGTTCGACGTGACGGGTCACCAGTTTCCGCAGGTGCTGCATGTAGTTTTCCATCCCCTCGGGTGAGATACGCAGAATGTCGACCAGCTCGTGGTTGTAGCAGTCGACGAAATCGCGTTCGAGATCGAGCACGTAGGCAAAACCGCCCGTCATGCCCGCGCCGAAATTGAGGCCGACCTTGCCGAGCACGGCGACAACACCACCGGTCATGTATTCACAGCAGTGATCGCCGGCGCCTTCGACAACAGCAAATGCACCGGAATTGCGCACGGCAAAGCGCTCGCCTGCGCGGCCGGCGGCATACAGCTCACCGTCGGTGGCGCCGTAGAGGCAGGTGTTGCCGATGATGGCAGCATCCTGGCTGGCATACGGTGCATCGGCGGGCGGACGCACCACGATGCGACCGCCAGCCATACCCTTGCCGACGCCATCGTTCGCTTCGCCGATCAACTCGATGTGTACGCCGCCGGCATTCCACGCGCCCAGGCTTTGTCCTGCTGCGCCTTCCAGTTTCAAGGTGATCGGATGTGCATCCATGCCGTGATCGCCATGACGACGTGCGACGTCGCCAGACAGTCGTGCGCCGATGGCGCGATCGATGTTGGCGATGCGATAAGCGAAGCTTCCGCCAGTCTTGCCCTCTACCGCCGCAGCGGTATCGATAGCAATACGCGAGGCGAGCTCGGCTTCATCACGCATCGGGTTGCGCGCCAGCGTGCAGGCGAAGTCGCTGCTCGCGCTCAGCCCGGTGCCGTCGATCAGCGGCGTGAGGTCGAGTTTGTGCTGCACCGGTGTAGAGCCTTCGAGCTGTTCCAGCAGATCGGTACGGCCCACGATCTCACCCAAGGTGCGCACACCCAATCGCGCCAGATGCGCACGCACATCTTCGGCGACGAAGTTGAAGTAGTTCATCACCATCTCGGGCAAGCCGATGAAGTGATCTTTGCGTAACACCGGGTGTTGCGTGGCAACGCCGGTCGCACAGTTGTTCAAGTGACAGATGCGCAGGTACTTGCAACCTAGCGCCACCATCGGTCCGGTGCCGAAGCCGAAGCTTTCCGCGCCGAGCAAGGCGGCCTTGATGACATCGAGACCGGTCTTCAAGCCGCCATCGGTCTGCAGGCGCACACGACCGCGCAGATCATTGCGACGCAAGGTTTGCTGCGTTTCCGCCAAACCCAGTTCCCACGGCGTGCCGGCGTATTTGATCGAGGTCAGCGGACTGGCGCCTGTGCCGCCGTCATGGCCGCTGACGGTAATCAAATCCGCACCTGCCTTCACCACGCCCGCCGCCACCGTGCCGACACCGGCATGCGAGACGAGCTTCACCGACACGAGCGCCTGCGGATTCACTTCCTTCAGATCGTGAATCAGTTCGGCCAAGTCTTCGATGGAATAGATATCGTGATGCGGTGGTGGCGAGATCAGGCCGATACCCGGTTTGGCGTAACGCAACCGCGCGATGGTGGCGTCCACTTTATGTCCGGGCAGCTGACCGCCTTCGCCCGGCTTGGCACCCTGCGCGATCTTGATCTGCAGCACTTCGGCGTTGACGAGATACGCCGGCGTGACGCCGAAGCGTCCCGATGCTACTTGCTTGATCTTCGACTGGCGTTCGGTGCCGTAGCGCGCGGGATCTTCGCCGCCTTCGCCGGAATTGCTGCGCGCGCCGAGGCGGTTCATGGCGATCGCCAATGCTTCATGCGCTTCCGGCGAAAGTGCACCCAACGACATGCCGGCGGAATCGAAACGCTTGAGGATCGATTGAGCGGATTCCACCTCTTCCAACGGAATAGGTGGACTGGCGGGCTTCAGGCCGAGCAGATCGCGCAACGCAGACGAAGGACGATGGTCGACGAAATCGGCATAGACGCGATAGTCGGCTGGATGTCCGGTACGCACGGCTTTTTGTAGGCTGCCGATCACATCGGGGTTGTACATGTGGTACTCGCCGCCATGCACATACTTATAGAGGCCGCCCGCGCGCAGCGGCAGCGCTTCGTTCCACGCTTCGGCGGCGAGCAGTCGTTGCTCGTGTTCCAGCTCGGCAAAGCCTGCGCCGCCGATGCGCGAAGGTGTGCCGGGGAAACACAGTTCCACCACGTCCGGCGCCAGCCCGACGATTTCGAACAGCTGCGCGCCGCGATAGCCCGCAACCGTGGAAATGCCCATCTTCGACAAGATCTTGAGCAGCCCCTTGCGGATGCCGCGGCGATAACTACGCCCGATTTCCTGTCGATCGCCTTCGATATGTCCTTCGCGGCCGAGTTCGAACAGGCTTTGATACGCGAGCCACGGATAGATCGCGGTGGCGCCGAAACCGATCAGACAGGCGAACTGATGCGGATCGCGCGGCGTCGCGGTCTCCACGACGATGTTGCACTGGCAGCGCAAGCCTTCGTCGATCAGATGCGCATGCACCGCACCGGTGGCGAGCAAGGAATGGATCGGCAACTTGTCGCGCTGCGGGTAACGGTCGCTGAGAAACACCAGCGCACACCCATCGCGTACCGTTTGAGCGACTTTGCGACACAAACGATGCAACGCCGCCTCTAGCCCTTCTTCCGGCGCATACATCAGATCGAAGCGCGGCGCGGCGCCGTACTGCGGCATGGCCAGCAGCTGGCGCAATTTGCGCTGCGAAAGAATCGGCGAGTTGATCAGGATCTGCTTCGCATTCTCCGGCTTGAGGTCGAACACGTTGCCTTCCGGACCGATCTGCGTGACCAGCGACATCACCAGCTTTTCGCGCAACGGATCGATCGGGGGGTTGGTCACCTGCGCGAAGCCCTGACGGAAGCGGTCGAACAAGGGACGCACCTGGCGCGACATCGCGGCCATAGGCGTGTCATCGCCCATCGAGCCGGTGGCTTCGGCTTCCAACTCCGCGATCACTTTGAGCACGGTTTCACGCTCTTCGCGGGAGAGGCCGTATAACTTCTGATAGCAGCGCAATTCGTCAGCAGGCAACGGCTCTGCCGCCAACGACGGATCGATCAGATCCGACTCGAGATAGCTCACACCTGCGCGCAGCCAATCGCGATACGGCGCACGCTTGCGGTTGATCTCGTCGATATCGGCATCACGCAGCAAACGATGCGTGGCGAAATCCACTGCGATCATTTCACCTGGCGCGAGGCGGCCCTTGGCAATGACCTTCGCACTGGGCACATCCCACAAACCTGCTTCGGAAGCGACGATCAGATGATTGTCGTCGGACAAGGCCCAGCGCGCGGGACGCAGGCCGTTGCGGTCGAGCGTACAGGCGGCATAACGACCGTCGCACATCACCAGTCCGGCCGGGCCGTCCCATGGTTCGCTGTGCAGCGCGTAATACTCGTAGAACGCGGCGAGATCTTCGTCGATGCCTTCGCGTGCGGCGAAGGCCGGCGGCACCAGCACGCGCATGCCTGCCAAGAGATCCAGGCCACCGGCCAGCAGCAGTTCCAGCGCGTTGTCGAGACTTTCGGAATCCGAACCGGCCTGGCGCACGAACGGGCCGATATCGCCCAACTCCACCAACGGCGAACGCCAGATCTCCGCGCGCGTCTGCATCCATCGGCGATTGGCGCGGATAGTGTTGATCTCGCCGTTATGCGCCAGCAGACGAAACGGCTGCGCTAGACGCCATTGCGGCGTGGTGTTGGTGGAGAAGCGCTGGTGAAACACCATCGCATCGGCGACCAGGGCCGGATGGCGCAGATCATCGAATACATCGCGCAGGCGACCCGGTGCAGCCATCGCTTTGTAGCCGATGACTTGTGCCGACAACGAAACCACATAGAACTGCGGATCGTCGGTCAATACGTCCTCGGCGCGACGGCGCGCACGGAACAGCGCGCGCTCGAAGCTGCCATCGTCCATGTTTGCGGAAGCGTTGACGAAGATCTGTCGCACCTGAGGGCGTGCGGCGGCGGCCAGCGGTCCGCAGGCTTCGGCATTGACGGCGACATCGCGCCAGCCTGCGACACGCAGACCTTCCTCGGCGAGATGGCGCTCCAGCACCTTGATCGACTCATCGCCCGAGCCGTCGAGAAATACCAGGCCGGCGGCGAATCGCTCGCCCAAGGCGATGCCCGCCTCTACCGCCAGCGCGCGCAACCATGATTGGGGGTGGTGGATAAGCACGCCGCAGCCGTCGCCGCTGACACCGTCCGCATTCACGCCGCCGCGATGGGAAAGTTTAGCCAGTGCCTCGAACGCCGTATCGACCACCCATGTGCTGGCACGACCGTCGATCTGGGCAACCAGACCGAAGCCGCAGCTGTCGTGTTCAAAACTGGCGTCGTACAAACGCGGCACAACCGGCATGACTAACACCTCTTCGCTTTCTCCAGCTCGCAGGGGCGCAAAAAGCTCGCCGCCGGCAGGCAGCAAGCAAATGCGATAAGGCTTGCAACCCGACTTTACGCACAACTTGTGCGCCGCGTCAAAGCCGGCTAGACGTCCAAATGAAAAAGCGTTGTCGTCTGTTACAGCACGCGCTAACAGACCAATTTCGAGTCGAGGGCTGTGAGGGCGCGCCAGGACGCCATTCAGCCCTTCTCGCCGGATGAGTCCAGCTCGGACATAATCCGCGCATGCCGACATATTCCCGCACCCTCCGACTGCTCGTATCCCTCCTAATTGCCTGCGCGATCGCGTCCGCCTATGCGGCCCAGGACGCCAAGAGCGAAGCTGAGCAGGCTCAGACGCGGCAACAACTCGCCGATCTGCGCGCCAAGATGCAGGCGCTGGCCAAAGAGCAGGCCGATACCGCCGCCCGCCGCGATAGCGTGAACGCCACGCTAGCCAAGCAATCGGACGCCGTAGCCGGAGCCGCCAAAGCCGTACGCGACACCGATGCCCAGATCGCCGCCAAGCAACAGCAGCTGGATCAGTTACAAACGCAACGAACGGCGCTCAATCAGAACCTCAACAGTCAGCGTGCGGCGATTGCCGATCTGTTGCGCGCGACGTATGCCGTCGGCCAAGGTTCGGATCTGCGCTTGTTGTTGGGCGACGAAGACATCGCACGCATCGCCCGCTCTCTCGCCTACTCCAAATATTTCCAGCAAGACCGCTTGCAGAAAGTGCAGCAGCTGATGACCGAACTGACCAAGCTGCAGGATCTGGAAACCCAGATCACCGCCGAGCAGCAGGCCCTGCAGGCCACCCGTGCGCAACGCCTGCAGCAGGCCGATGCGCTGGAACAGCAACGCAAGGAGCAGCAGAGGCTAGCCAGCCAGATCGACACGCAATACAAGAATGAGGCGCAGCGGCTGGCCGGCATGAAGCAGAACGAGCAGTCGTTGGACGATCTCTTGCTCAAACTACAGAAGGCCATCGACGAGGCGGCTCGCGAAGCAGCGCGCAGGGCGCGGCCCAACCCGGCGCTACCGGGCGTCGAGCCCGGCAAGGTCCTGGCCAATATCCGCGGCAACCTGCCTTGGCCGGCCGCTGGCGCCGTACACAATTTCGGCAACGGCGTGCTGATCGCCGCCCCTCGCGGCAGCGAAGTCCATGCGGTGGCGCGCGGACGGGTGGTCTACGCCCACTTCCTGCGCGGCTATGGTCAGTTGATCATCCTCAACCACGGCAACGGCTGGCTGAGCATGTACGGCAACAACGAGTCCCTGCTGCATGGGGTCGGCGATGACGTGGCGGCCGGCGAGGGGCTTGGCACCGCCGGACTCACAACCAGCGACAGCACCGGCGTCTATTTCGAGCTGCGCCACGACGGTAAGCCGGTCGACCCCCGTGGGTGGTTGAGCCAGAAGCGTTGACGTCCGTATAACCGGAAGGCGGGCAACGTCTACGCAACCCTGATCGGCGTATTCTTTAGATCTGAATTCCGACGGCGCAAAGCGGTCTCAACCGCGTTGTCATATCCTTTTCTGTGGAGTTTCCCATGCGTCTTTTCCGCCCATGCCTGCTCGCCCTGCTGCTGGCGACGCCCTTGCTGCATGCGCAGGCAGCGCCCGATGCTCAGGCCGACACCGCGGCTCCGGCGAAGGCTTCCAGCAGCGCCGCACCGGTAGATCAGGTCAATATGGACGATGTGCGCAACTTTGCGCACGTCTACCAGATCATCCGCCAGGCCTATGTGGAAAAGGTCGACAACAAGACCCTGATGAACGATGCGATCAAGGGCATGCTTGCCGGCCTGGATCCACATAGCGCCTACCTCGACAAGGAAGGCCTGCAGGAACTCGATGAGGACACCACCGGCCAGTACGGCGGTCTAGGCATCGAAGTGATGGAAGACAATGGCCTGCTGCGCATCGTCTCGCCAATCGACGACACCCCGGCCTCGCGCGCCGGTATCAAGCCGGGTGACGTGATCACGGCGATCAACGGTAAAACGATCACCGCGGACAACATCGACAGTATGTTCGACGCCCTGCGCGGCGACCCGGGCACCAAGGTCACGCTGGGTATCCTGCATGAAAAGGCCGACCAGCCGGTCTCCCTGACCATGACCCGCGAACGCATCTCGATGACCAGCGTAAAGACGCGCGAACTGGAACCCGGCTATGCCTATATCCGCATCAGCCAGTTCCAGGACGACACCGCCGGCGACCTCGAAAAGAAACTGGGTGCACTGCTGCAGAAAAACGGTCCGCAAAAAGGCGCCATCCTCGATCTGCGCTCCAACCCAGGCGGTCTGCTGACGGCGGCGGTAGCGGTCAGCGACGACTTCCTGGATTCGGGCACGATCGTCACGACGCGTGGCCGCCTGCCCGACTCCAACCTCACCTTCACGGCGCATCCAGGCGATCTGCTCAACGGTGCACCGATGGTGCTGCTGACCGATAACGGCACCGCTTCGGCCGCCGAGATCGTTTCCGGCGCACTCAAGGACAACCATCGCGCCCTCATCGTCGGCCGCCGCACTTTCGGCAAGGGCGTGGTGCAAACCGTACTGCCGCTCGATGCGGAGCACGCCGTAAAACTCACCACGGCCCGTTATTACACGCCCAATGGCACGTCGATTCAGGCCGAAGGCATCAAGCCGGATATCGCCCTGGGCGATCTGACCGTCGCCAAGGTGGACAGCGCGGCCGAACCGATCAGTTCCGAAGCGGATCTGCCGCACCATCTGGCCAATGAAGCCTCCGCCAAGGGTGACGACAACATCAACAATGATGGCAGCGCCGAGAACGAAAAACTGGCGACCACCGACTATGCGTTGTCGCAGGCCTTGAACATTCTTAAAGGACTGGCATTACGCCACGATGCTAGTTCGCCCTCGGCAACAGCGCACTGATCGAACGAAGCGGCCATTTAGTAACGTTGCCCTTCGCGTTCGCCTCCTCTCCCCTTTGGGACGCGGGGAGGGGCCATGGATGGCCCCGTTCTGAGGAGCGAGGAAGAGGATTGAAGTGAGGGGTCAATCTTGCGGCACTGCTTCATCGGAGCACGCTTCGACTAAACACTGCTGCGAGGTTGCCCCCTCATCCCAACCTTCTCCCCAAAGGGGAGAAGGGGTTATCCCCGCGATCAAAAATCCTTTTGCAGCGACAGATACATCCCGCGACGCGGCCCGAATTGTGGCGCGCCGACACCGATGCCGGTACCGCTGCGCAACTCATACGTACGATCCAGCGCATTGATCAGCGCCAGCTGCGTATGCAGCTTGCCGAAGCTGTCGAAGTTGAAGTCGTGCGACACGCTTAGATTGAGCTGGAAGTAGTAAGGCAGCGAGAGACCATTCGGCGTCAAACCTTCCTCGCGCAAGCCGCTGCCGAAGAGGTAATCGGCGCCCACCTTGGTGGTGTCGGTGATGGCGTAGCTGATGCCGCCCGAGGAAGTCTCTTTCTGATCGTGATCGAGATGAATGAAGTTGTCGGCGATGTAAATCAGCGCATCCGGATGGAAGTTGTACTGACTGGTGATTACATCCTTGCCCATCGCACGGCTATAGGCAAAGTTGAAGTACGCGGACACCGGCCCTTGGTTGTAAGTGACCGAGAGCTCATTGCCGCGCACGCGACCGTACTTGTAGTTAAAGGTGGAGTACACCAGTGCAGTGCCGAACTGGCCTAGATCCTGCAGACGGCTCGCGTCACGGTAATAGGAGTCCAGTCCAACGGTCCAGGCCGAGCCTATGTTCTGCGAAACACCGATGTCGTAGTAGTTGGACCGCTCCACCAGTGGTGTGTTGTTGCCGTAGTTCAAAACTGCGTTAGTGGTGTTGGCGAACAGCGCGATGGATTCGTTGGAAATAAGCTCCGTCTGCGGCGGCGTGAAATAACGCGAGTACCCGGCATGCACGGTGGTGCTGTCGGTGGCCTGCCAGACTGCGCCCACGCGCGGGCTTAGCTGGCTCTCCTCGCGAAACGCCTGGTAACGGTCGCCGCGCAAGCCATAGTTCAAGGTCAAGTTGTCGGTGATATTCCACTCGTCCTGAACATACGCAGCCCACGTTTTAGCCGTGATCTTCTCGCTCGTGAAGATATTGAAAGGCACGGTGCTGGCCTGGCTACCATCCGGATTGGCGGGAAACACCAGCGAATTGGTGTTGGTATAGGCCCGATCGAATTCACCGTAGACACCGTAGCGCAACGTGTGGTCGCCGCCCCACGGCGTCGCGAAATCCGCCTGCAAGGTAGACGCGTGATCGCCCTGATTGATCTGCCCCGCCACGCCGTTGAACATCAGATCGCCTATGTCGTCGGGGTAGTACTGCAGACCACTGAAACGCTGGCCCACCGAAACCTGGTAATTGGTATTGCCGAACTTGCCTTGCAGCGCCAGCGAGCCGAAGCGAGTCTGCTCGTTCTGAAGTTCGTTGAGATTGGCGGAATTGAAATTGACGGTGTCCAGATAGCCGAACGCCGGCGTCTGATTCGGATTGTTCGGAATCTGGAAGCGGTTGTTGGTCATGCCGAAGATGAAGCTCAACCGCGTGTTGTTGTCGATCAGGTACGACACGTCGCCGAACGCCTTCACCTGATTGGTGTGATCGTGAATCGGATCTTTGCTCGAGGTCGGATTTTCGATGCCGACATTGTTCTCGAGGTAGTTGGCGGTGAAGAAGTAACTCCAATTCCCGCTACTACCCCAGATCGACGCATAGGGATTCAAGGTTCCGAACGATCCGCCTGTAATACCCACGCTGCCGCCGTTGCCGAGTTCCGCGCCGCTCTTGGTGGTGATGTCCACCACGGCCGCCGTACGCTCTCCGTACTGTGCCGGCAAGGCGCCATCGAGCAGCTTGATCGTCTGGATCGTGCGCGGATCCAGGGTCTGGCCGAAGCCGGAGATCGACTCGGGAATCATCACGCCATTGATGCGGTACTGCAGATTGGCGTGGTCGCCGCGCACATGCAGCTGACCGTAGGAATCCTGCACCACGCCCGGCGCCTGCAGCAGCACCTGGTTCAGTGGCGTGGCGTCGCCCAGGGGCAACGCCTGGATATTCTGCGCGGTGATGACGTACTGGCTGCTGCCGGTGTCCGGCGACAGCGCATTGCGTGCCTGGTCCAGCGCGGCGGACACGTTCACCGCGCCAAGCTGCTTGACCTTGGACGGGCCGCGATTGCGCGAACCATCGTTATTCGTTGTGGTGTCGTCCGTATCGCCATCGGCAGGCTGCTGGGCCGTCGCACTTGATGAAGCGGTCGCAGGCAATGTGCCGGACGTGTTTGCCACGGTCGCGGCAGTGGCATAACTGCTGGCGGCGTACAACGCGAGGCTCAGGCCAAGGGCGAGCGGAGATAATTTCATGCTGGGGTTCCGGCGGGCGTTGATCGGGATAACAAGGTCGATATGTTATAACATTTCCATTACGACCGTACCCCGTCCCAGAAGTCATGCCCGGCTATCCGCCGACGGATGCCTAGATTCCTTGTAGCTGCCCCCATGTAGTGTCCAGGCACCTTGCATCGCATGTCGGCCTGAAAACGCACAACGGTCACTTATGGGAAGGACACATACATGACGACGAAAACCGAAACGGCCATCCTGGCAGGCGGCTGCTTCTGGGGCATGCAGGATTTGCTGCGACGTTACGCGGGAGTGCTGTCCACACGCGTGGGCTACTCCGGCGGTGATGTAGCCAACGCCACGTATCGCAACCATGGCACGCATGCCGAAGCGATCGAGATCGTGTTCGATCCGAGCCAGATCAGCTACCGCCAGATTCTCGAGTTCTTTTTCCAGATCCACGACCCGACGACGAAGAACCGCCAGGGCAACGATGTGGGCATGAGCTACCGCTCGGCCATCTTCTTTCTCGACGACCGGCAGAAACAGACCGCTGAAGACGCTGTGGCCGACGCCGATGCATCGGGGCTCTGGCCCGGCAAGGTGGTCACTGAGATCGCCCCCGCGGGTCCGTTCTGGCAAGCCGAGCCGGAACATCAGGATTATCTGGAACGTTACCCCGATGGCTACACCTGCCATTTCATTCGCCCGGATTGGAAACTGCCAAGGCGAGGGCAATGACGCTGCCGGCCGATTCATGCCGCCCTCATCAGCGCTCCGCGGTGCCGGACTATGATCCCTGAACGTTCTTCCATGGAGCGCGGCATGACCGAGCCCAACCAGATCAAAGCCGGTGGCAATCTTCCGGCCGTCATCATCCAGGACGATGCGAGCAACCGGGTCACCCGGGCGATTCTGGATTTCGTCAGCCAGATCCCCGATAGCAAGATCCACAGCAGCAAAGATCCGGAGGCGGAAGCACGCCGGTTGACCGGGCGAGCGGCGAAACGCGCCGCCATCACGGCGGGTTCGCTGGCGCTGCCGCCGGGGCCGCTCGGCTGGATCACCATTCTGCCGGAGCTGATTTCAATCTGGAAAATCCAGGCGCAGCTAGTCAGCGACATCGCCGCTGCCTACGGCAAGCACGCCGAACTGGGCCGCGAGCAGATGCTGTGGTGTCTGTTCCGTCACACCTCGGCACAGGCATTTCGCGACCTGGTGGTGCGGCTGGGCGATCGCCTGATCTTCCGGCGTCTTTCCTATGGCCTGATCGAGCGCATCGCCAAGCAGATCGGCGTGAAGGTCACACAGCGCGCGTTGGGCGAAGGCCTTTCGCGCTGGATGCCGCTGATCGGTGCCGTCGGTGTCGGCGGCTATGCCTACTACGACACGCGACAGGTTGCCGCCACCACCATTGCCATGCTGAAGAGCGAGATCGGCATCGACGATGAAGACGAAACTCCCACCGCCGCGGCATCGCAAGAAGTGCAGGCCACGCGCAATCCTTGAAAGTGCTTGGGATGACGCAGCGCAAAGTTTGCGTCAAGCTGCGCGCCGTCGCCGTTATCGTGCAGGAGCCGTCGCATGAGTTCGTCCAACCCGCGTCCGGTCGTACTGATTACTGGCGGCGCCAGGCGTGTTGGCGCAGTGATAGCGCGCGCATTGCACGCTGCCGATTACGATCTCGCGCTACATTGCCATCGCTCGATCACTGAAGCGGATGCGCTCGCTGCCGAACTCGCTGCGCAACGCGCAAACAGCGCACTGGTTCTGCAGACCGATCTCGCCGACATGCAGGCCCTGCCGCGGCTCGTCGAGGCCACACTGGCACGCTATGGAAGGCTCGATGCGCTGATAAACAATGCGTCCGCGTTCTACCCCACGACGCTGGAGACGGCCACGGTGGCGCAGTGGAACGAACTATTCGCTTCCAACGCACAAGCGCCGTTCTTTCTGACTCAGGCCGCGTTACCTGCGTTGCGCGCGGCGCGCGGCGCCATTGTCAATCTGATCGATATCTATGCGGAACGCGCACTGGCCAACCACCCGATCTACGTGATGGCCAAAGCCGCGTTGGCTGCGATGACGCGAACGCTGGCGCTGGATCTTGGCCCGGAAGTGCGCGTCAACGGTGTCGCACCCGGCGCGGTGATGTGGCCCAGCGACGGCAAGCCCTACGACGATCAACAGGCGATGCTTGCACGCACGCCATTGCAGCGCGCCGGCACGCCCGACGATGTCGCTCACACGGTGCTATGGCTGCTGCGTGATGCGCCATTTGTGACGGGCCAGATCATTCGTGTCGACGGCGGGCGCAGCGTTGTGATTTAGCGATTCACGCGGCGAAACAAGGCTATCTACAACGCCTCAGTGACTAGCGGCTCGCGATCGACGGGAAACGCCGCCCACAACTCCGCCATCGTGCGCCCGCTCACGGGGTGCCTAAGCGTAGGGGCGATATCGACCATCGGCTTGAGCACGAAGGCGTGCTTCAGTTCTTTGCGCGGAATATCGAGATGCCCCGGTCCCTGGGTGACTAGATCGTCATAAAGCACGATATCCACGTCGAGTGTACGGTCGCTGTAACGCGGCACATCGCGGCGACGGCCGTTGCGGTCTTCCAGCGCATGCAGCCATTCGTTGAGTGCCGTCGGCGCAAGTTCGGTATCCAGACCCACGGCAAGATTGATGAAATCCGCGCCATTGAAACCGACCGCTGCACTTCGATACGCCGGCGATACATCGAGCGCTCCAAAACGCGCGCGCAATGCTTCCAGCGCCGCGCGCAGATAACGATGCGGTTCCTGATTGGAACCCAGGCTGAGATAAACGCGTGCCATCAACCGGAACCCGTGCTCAAGGCCGCTTGCCGCGCTCGATGCACACGCCTACGGCTTTCGCTCCGCGCACCGCACCCGGCTTGGACAGCTTCAGCCGCACCCACGCCACGCCGAATTCTTCGCGAATGATGCCCGCGCAGCGCTCGGCCAAGGTCTCCACCAATCCAAAACTGGATTCGCTCACATAGGTCATCAGGCGCTTCGATACGTCCTTGTAGTTGAGCGTGTGCGCGATGTCGTCGCTGGCAGCGGGCACGGTGTTGTCGAAGGCCATTTCGATGTCGAACGAAAGCGTCTGGCGCACGCGCCGTTCCCAATCGTAGATACCGATGACGGTGTCGATGCGGAGGTCTTCGATGAAAACGATATCCATGCGTGTAAGAGTCTGCGATGCGGGGGATGCGATCAAGCGGCAGGAGGCAGCGTTTGCAGATCCCAGCGCGGGAACACCTGCACCGATTCGTCCTGATGCTGACCATGAGCCAGCCGAATCGCACCGGCCAGCGCGATCATCGCACCGTTGTCAGTGCAGAAATCCAGGCGCGGGAAATAGGTCTTGAATCCATCCTTGACGCCGGCGGCTGCCAGCTCTTCGCGCAAGCGTCGATTGGCGCCGACACCGCCGGCGATGATCAGTCGTTTGTCGCCCGTCTCGGCCAGCGCGCGTCGACATTTGATCAGCAAGGTATCGACGATGGCTTCTTCGAAGGCGCGCGCGATATCGGCGCGCGTTCGTTCGCTCTGGTCCGACTGCTGCCACGCCAGCAACACCTGGGTCTTCAGGCCGGAGAAGCTGAAATCCAAGCCGGGACGATCGGTCATCGGACGAGAGAAGCGAAATACGCCAGGGCGTCCGCTGCTGGCCAGCGCCGCCAGCGCAGGGCCGCCCGGATAGGGCAGCCCCATCAGCTTGGCCGTTTTGTCGAACGCTTCGCCAGCTGCATCGTCCAGCGTGTCGCCCAGAATCCGGTAACGCCCGATGGCCTGCACTTCTACCAGCATCGAATGACCACCCGACACCAGCAATGCAACAAACGGTGGCTCGGGTGGATCGTCTTCCAGCAGTGGCGCCAGCAGATGCCCTTCCATGTGATGTACGCCGATCGCCGGCACACCCAGTGCCCAGGCCATCGCCCGGCCAGTGGCGGCACCCACCAGCAGCGCGCCGACCAAACCGGGGCCGGCGGTATAGGCCACGCCGCCCAGGTCGGCCGGGGTCAAACCGGCCTGAGACAAGGCCTCGTGCACCAGCGGCAGCAGTTTGCGCACATGGTCGCGACTGGCCAGCTCCGGCACCACGCCGCCGTAGTCGGCGTGCAGCTTGATCTGGGTATAAAGCGTGTGCGCCAGCAGCCCACGCCCCGGCGCCTGCGGCTCCCAGCGCAGCAAGGCCACGCCGGTTTCGTCGCAGGATGTTTCGATGCCGAGGATCGGGCGCGGGATGGTGGCTGGGGTCATGTGCTATAGGTGGGTAACGGGGCGCCCGGATCGCGCCGCGATTCAGCTTTAAATGGTATCGGCAAAACCCCCAACCCGCATGCAAGCGATGGGTCCAGGGCGATTCACCCTACCCCACTTTGAAATCATCACGCTCCTGCGGGTATACTTTGCGGCTCGCCCGGTTCTGCGGGCGGTTTACTATCCGGAGTTTCCATGCCTAGCGTAAAAGTTCGCGAGAACGAGCCATTCGAACTCGCCCTGCGTCGGTTCAAGCGCACCTGCGAGAAGGCCGGCGTGCTCGCCGAGACTCGCAAGCGCGAGTTCTACGAAAAGCCGACCCAGGAGCGCAAGCGCAAGCGCGCTGCCGCCGTAAAGCGTCATCTGCGCCGTCTGTCGCGCGACGTTTCGCGCAAGACCCGCCTGTACTGAGCGCTGTCCGCCACGGCGGACTCCGGTTCGGGCGCGCTCCGCGCTGAACCCGCCCATCGCCTGCAGTCGGCGCGTTTGCTCGCAGCCCCTGCCAGCTAGGCACTTGCACTGGCCGACGTTGCCCCGCAACGTCGGCTTTGTGCTTTCCGTAGGAGCATCCCCATCATGACTCTCAAGCAACAGCTCACCGAAGACATGAAAACCGCCATGCGCGGCGGCGACAAGCATCGCCTCGGTGTCGTTCGACTGATCCTCGCCGCCATCAAGCAGCGCGAGGTGGACGAGCGGATCGAACTGGACGATACGCAAACGCTCGCCGTGCTGGAAAAGATGCTCAAGCAGCGGAAGGATTCGGTCAGCCAGTACGCCGCCGCGGGTCGCGAAGACCTGGCTGATGTCGAGCGCGCCGAAATGGTGGTGATCGAAGCCTATCTGCCCGCCAAGCTCAGCGACGCCGAGGTCGAGGCACTGATCGACGCGGCCATCAGCGAAACCGGCGCCAACAGTGCGCGCGATATGGGCAAAGTGGTCGCCGCAGTAAAGACCAAAGCGGCAGGCCGTGCCGACATGGGCCAAGTCTCGGCTCGCATCAAAGCTCGCCTGGGCAGCTGACCTCCGCAGCGCCACGCCATAGCGTGGCGCTTTGATCCGTCGCCCTCAACGCATAGCAAGGCGACATGCGGTCGCGGCGGATTAAACCCGATTTCGCACCGGCGTCCGCTAGGGCCTGTTCGCACTATTCGCGTGGCCCGCGCCGGGAGCTGTTTGCGCGCCAGCCAAGGAAGAGCGAAGGAGTGTACGTCCGTACACGACTGAGCGATGACGCAGGATGGCGGGCAAACAGACCCGGCCCTTCGGGTTGCTGTTGAGTGGCCGTCATGCGGCAGCGCGCGGCTTGACTTGGCAGCCAGCCAAGCCTGCGCCACGCACTACCACCTGACGGCCACTCAACAGCAACGCGGGCTACGCGAATAGTGCGAACAGGCCCTAGACTAACTGGACTATGCGCGGCCGCATCCCGGACAACTTCATCGACGAACTGCTTACCCGCGTCGACATCGTCGACGTGATCGAGCGGCGCGTGCCGTTGAAGAAGGCTGGTCGCGAATGGACCGCCTGCTGTCCGTTCCACAATGAGCGTACGCCCTCGTTCTACGTCAGTCCGGCCAAGCAGTTCTTTCATTGCTTCGGTTGCAGTGCGCACGGCAGCGCGATCAAATTCTTGATGGATTACGAGCGGCTGGAATTTCCGGACGCGGTAGAAGAGCTGGCGCAATCGGTGGGTTTGAAGGTGCCTTACGAAGGCGCCCGCGATAACGCGCCACGCGAGGACAAGACCGATCTCTACGCCGTACTGGATGCCGCTGCGCGCTGGTACGAAGGCGAATTGCCCAAGAGCACGGACGCCAAAGCGTATTGCGACAAACGTGGACTGGACGCCGACACTATCGCGCGCTTCCGCATCGGCTGGGCGCCGGCGGGTTACGACGGGGTGATCCGCTCGCTGGGTACCAGCGAGCGCCGCATGCAACTGCTGACCGAGGCAGGCATGGTCGCCAGCAGCGAGCGCGGCAGCAAATACGATCGTTTCCGCGAACGGTTGATGTTCCCGATTATGGATCGGCGTGGGCGAGTCATCGCGTTCGGCGGACGGGTGCTGAGTTCGGAGCAATCCCCCAAATACCTCAACTCACCCGAAACGCCGCTATTCCATAAAGGCCGCGAATTATTCGCACTCTGGCAGGTGAAGCAAGCCAACAGCAATCTGCCGCGTATCGTGGTGGTAGAAGGCTACATGGATGTGATTGCGCTGCATCAGGCAGGTTTGCCGATTGCGGTCGCCACGCTGGGCACCGCGACCACGCCCGAGCACACTGAAGTTTTGTTCCGCGCTGCGCCTGACGTAGTGTTTTGCTTTGACGGCGACCGCGCGGGCCGCTCCGCCGCATGGAAGGCTTTGGAGTCTGCGTTACCGCGTCTGCGCGACGGACGTCAGGCCTATTTCCTGTTCCTGCCCGAAGGCGAAGACCCAGACACCCTGGTGCGCAAGGAAGGCAAGGAAGGATTCGAAAAGCGTCTGCGTGAAGCGACGCCTTTATCGGAATACTTTTTCGGTGAGCTCTCGCACGATGTCGACATGGCGAGTCTCGACGGCCGTGCACGTCTGGCCGAACGCGCACGCCCACTGATCGCGCGCCTGCCAGATGGCGCGTTTCGCGACTTGATGGCGCAGGAACTGGAGAAACGCAGCGGTGCACGCACCGTGTTGGAACCCGATCCTGCTACACGGCGCGCCGTGCAGCGACCTGTAGCGGTGCAACGCTCGCTGGTACGCAGCGCGATCGCTTTGTTGCTGGCGCAACCTGGACTCGCCGATCAGGTGGACAAGCCGTATGGCTTCCTGCGACTCGACAAACCCGGTGTCGAATTGCTCGCCGAACTGTTGGACATGGCTCGCGCCCGTCCCGGCATCAATCCCGCGATGCTGGTGGAACATTTCGCCGAGCGACCCGAATATCCCGCGTTGCAAAAGCTGATGGCTGCCACGGTAGTCGGCGAACCGGACATTCAGCGCATAGAATTCTTTGATGCATTGATTCGCATGGAGCAACAGGCCGTCACCCAGCGCCGAGACGCCTTGGTGGCAAAGAATCGCGAAGGCACGCTGGACAACGCCGAGAAGGCCGAACTGCGCGAACTACTGGCGGCACGCGCGCCAACACCATCAGCTGCGTCATGATCCGCCTACCCTTCAGCAGACAGCGCCGCGCCATGTCGACAACAAGGATCGTCGATGGATTTGCTTGAACGACTTATCGCGGTGTTCGCCGAGAATGGCTACGTGGCGGTGTTTATCGCCCTGTTGCTGTGCGGAGCGGGCCTGCCGTTGCCGGAGGACATCACCCTGGTCGCCGGCGGCGTCATCGCGGGATTGGGTTATGCGAACGTGCACGCGATGGCGGCCGTTACGATGGTCGGCGTGCTGGTCGGCGATGCCGGCATGTTCCTGCTCGGTCATCACTACGGCGAGCACATGCTGCAATGGCGGCCTATCGCCTGGCTGATGCCGCCGCGCCGCTACGCGAAGATGCAGGAAAAGTTCGCACGCTACGGCAACCGGTTGATGTTTTTCGCGCGCTTCCTGCCAGGCATGCGCACGGCGGTCTACATCACCGCCGGCGCGACGCATCGCGTTACCTTTATGCGCTTTCTGCTGCTTGATGGCCTGGCCGCATTGATCAGCGTGCCGTTCTGGGTCTACCTGGGCTACTTCGGCGCGAACCGGCACGAGTGGCTGGTGATGTGGATCCGTCGCGGCCAGAGCAGCCTATGGGTGCTTGGCGGTCTGGCCGCACTGGTGGTGCTGATCCTGTGGTGGCGTCACAGCAAGCGCAAGCAGCTTGCTCGCTAGTGAGCGGCGGCATTCCCTGGTGCGGATAGTTGCATGTGCAAATCCGCGCTCAAGGTTTGCATGCTCTGCTGACTGACCTGAATGAGTCCGCTTACCGGCGAATCGAGATCCGCAATCAGGCTGACCGCAATCGCCACCATCAGCACCGGCACAAACGTGGCCAACGCCCCCCGGTGACGCTGTCCGTAGCCGACCACCACCGACGTCATGATCGACAACAAGGCCAACAGCACCCAGATGTCCAAAGGTATGCGATTGAGTCTGGCTGCTATGCGCTTGCCGTCCAGGTCGATCATGTCGTTCAGCGCTGACACGTAGATCGCTACGATCGGCGTCGGGGTTTGTTGCGCTTCGGCGGTGGCTTCACTCCATAGTTCGTCCTGGATCTGCTTGGAGCGCTGGACCGCGCTGTTCCGCGCATCTTCTTCAGCCGCATTCCCATAGATCGCAATGCGTGAGTCGACGTAATCGCGCAGCAGAACCGGCGCCTTGCTGCGAACGGGTTCGGCCTGCATGCCTGCGCGTAAATAGGCGGTGCCGATCGCGTTGGCTTCGTCGATCACCAGTTCCTTGCGTAGATCGAAGCGGCTCAGCGCCATCGACATGGAAAAGCCAATGAGCAGGCTGAGCAAGATCGCAATCTGATTGCGCGTCTCGTGAACCTGCTTTTCCCAGTCTTTATCGTCACGATTTTTTGCCAGCGCCCGCAGACGGAAGCCTATTTCGTGCGCCAGCAGCAGCACGCCGCCGGCCACAAAAAACAGTGCCATGGGATGATCGAGCAGGTACATCGCATTCCCCTCTGCCAGATGTCCAATCCAGTCAGCGCTGCCGCGTGACGCGGCAGCACCTTACAACTCCACGACACTTTAGCTTCTTACGAGCCGGCCGTAAGCATCGACGGCTTATAACTACTGCGCCGGAACGCCAGGTGCCGCAACTACATCCTTGCGATTCCACCAACCGCCGCCCAACGCCTGGAACAGTGCAACGGTATCGGCATAGCGGGCAGCGCGCGCCTGAATCAGGGCCAGCTCGGCCTGTCGATACGTTACCTGTGCGTTGAGCAAAGCAACCATGCTGATATCGCCCAGCGCGAATTGCTTCTGCGCGATGCTCAGGCTGCGTGCGGCAGCCTGTTCGGCGCGTGCCGTGGCAGCCATGGCCTCGGCGTCGGATTGCACGGCATGCAGCGAGTCAGCCACGTTCTGCAAAGCCGACATCACCGTGCTGCGATACTGCTCGGCGGCTTGGCGATAGGTAGCTTCAGCAGCGCGCTGGCGATGCTTGAGCGTACCGGCATCGAAAATCGGTTCAGTGATCGCGGCGCCGAGATTCCAGAAGCCGGTGCCGGAACCGAACAGGCTGTGCATCTGGTCGGTGGCGCTACCCCAATTGGCGGTGATCTGGATATTGGGCAAGCGAGCGGCGAAAGCCACCCCGACCTGCGCGCAAGCCGCATGCAACTGAGCGTCCGCCACGCGCACATCCGGGCGCTGCTCGACCAGACGGGCCGGCAAGCTCATCGGCAAATCTTGCGGCAGTTGCAGCGCATCGAGTTCGAAGTGTGCCGGTACATCCTGGTCCGGCGAACGGCCGCTGAGCACGGCGAGCAGGTCGCGTTGCTGCGCGAGCTGCTTCTGCAACGGGGGCAACGTCGCGCGTGTCTGTTCCAGCGTGGCTTCCTGCGAGGCGATATCGCTTTCCGCCACGTCGCCCAACGAAAATTGTCGACGATTCGTGTCGAGGATCTTCGACTGGCTGTCGATCATGTCCTGCGTTGCCGCAATCTGCGCGCGCAGCGATGCCTCGCCTACGGCCGCGTTAACCAGGTTTGTGGTGAGCGTGAGATAGGTTGCCTCCAACTGGAAGCGCTGCACGTCCGCCTGGGCCACGAGCGATTCCACTTGACGTCGATTGCTACCCCACAAGTCTGGCGTGTACGAAATACTGAGCTGTGCGGTAGTAAGGCTGTAGAACGTTGCTCCCGAGAAAGCGGGGCTCGCCAGTGTTCCCGCAATCTTCTGACGCGTTGAATTGACGCCGGCATCGACTTCGGGGAAATACGCGCCGCGCTGCGCGTACACGTTTTCCCACGCTGCCTTCAGCGCATGCTGCGCCGCTGCCAGATCGGGATTGTGTTTGAGCGAATCATCGACCAGCGCGTTCAACGGTTCGGAGTGGAACAAGGTCCACCACTGCCCTGGAATATCCATCTCGCGCACGAACTGCTGCGCGTTGCCACCCGGACCTGATGCCGATGCCGTGGTCTGCGGCATCGGTGTGGGTGCATAGCTTTGGCCGGCCGGAGCCGCCGGCCGCTGGTAGTTCGGTCCGACTGCGCACGCGCCGAGTGCGAGACAAATGCCAACAGCAAGCGTGCTACGACTGATGCGCCATGATGCAACGTTGTGTATTGCGTTCATGGTCAGATCTCCGCCGCCGACGGCGCAATGCCCCAACGTTTCTGGATAAAGTTTTCCAGTCCGAAATAAAAGCCGGGAAGGATGTAGAGCGTAAGCAAGGTCGCGATCGGCAAGCCGCCTACCACGACAGTAGCCAGGCCACGCTGCACGTCGGTGCCGATACCTGTAGCCAAAGCCGCGGGCAACATGCCGATACTGGCGACGGTCGCCGTCATGAGTACAGGACGGAATCGTTCCGTCGCACCCACTAGCACCGCTTCGTTGAGCGACAAGCCCTCCTTCCGCACGCGATTGATGTTCGACACCATGATGATGCCGTTCTGCACCGCCACGCCGAACAAGGCGATGAAGCCGACGGCCGTAGCGATGTTCAAGGTTTCACCACGAAGATGCAGCGATATCAAACCACCCACGGTCGCCAAGGGCACCACGGCCAGCACTAAGACAGCCTGATGGAACTTGCCGAATTCGGCGAACAAAAGCACCGCCATGATCGCGAGCACCAATCCCATGACCACGATCAGCCGTGCCTGGGCACGCTGCTCGTTTTCGAAATTGCCGGCCCATTCGAGCCGGTATTTCTGCGGGTCGAAATGGACCTTCGCAGCGATTTGCGTCTGTGCATCGACAAGGTAATCCGACAGCGCGCGATCGCGGTTGTCGATGCGAATGGTCAATTCACGCTTGTTATGCTCGTGCGCAATGGTGCTTTCACCCATCGCCAAGGCGATATGCGCCACCTGTTTGAGCGGCACCTGCGCGCCGGTGGCGGATGTCAACGGCAATTCGCCAACGGCCTGGATACTGTTGGCTACGTCATTGGATGTGCGTGCGGTGACATTGTAGATGCGGTCGGCCACATAGACCTGAGTAATCGGCGCACCACCGATAACGGTCTGGATCAGGTTGGTGATGTCGCTGACATTGACGCCATAACGTGCGGCCGCATCTCGGTCCGCCGTGATGGCCAACTGGGGAATCGGCGGTTCCTGGAAGATCGACGCATCGCCCGTGCCGCGCACGCCCTTGAGTACGTCCACCATCTCTCCGCCTATACGGCGCATTTCCTTCAAATCGTCGCCATAGATGCGTAGCACCAGCGGACTGTGCGCGCCGCCGACCATATCGTTCTCGCCATCGATGATCGGCTGACTGATGCCTACCGAGATGCCGGGAATCTGCTGCATCCGCGCGTTGAATTTACGCAAAAATTCCGCTTTGGTCTCGCCATTGGCCCAGGTGCTGTACGGTTTCAGACCCACACCCGCTTCGACATGCGATGGTGTCCACGGGTCGCTGCCAGTGTCGTTGCGGCCAAGCTGCGTGACGATATACGAGACCTCGGGAAATTCGCGCACGACTTTACGCAGCTGCGACGTCATCGCGCTGGCTTTGTCCAGCGACAGGCCTGTCGGCATTTGCACCTGCAGCCACAGAGAGCCCTCGTCCAAGTCGGGCAAGAACTCGCGACCGATCGTCGCCCCAAGTATCAGTACGCCGAAGAACGCGACCGCAGCGACCGAATAGGCGATCGGCAGCCGGTGCAATAGCCTTCCCAGGCTTGCCGTATAAGCGGCCTGCAATCTCTCCAACGGCTTGTTGTGGAACAACTTGCGTGGCTTGCGCAGTGCGAGATAGGCCAGACCCGGCGTCAATGTCACGGTGCACAACAGCGCGGCCAGCAAGGCATAGCCCACGGTAAAGGCCATCGGGCGAAACAGCTTGCCTTCCGCGTGCTCGAAAGCGAACAGCGGCAGGTAAGCCGTAATGATGATCAGCGTAGCGAAAAAGATCGAACGACCCACGTGACCCGTCACCAACATCACGTCGTCTTCAGTCAGCACCTCGTTGGGTTTGTGTTCGCGTTGCCGCAAGATGGCTTCCGTGACGACGATGGCACCATCGACGATCACGCCAAAATCGATCGCGCCCAGCGAAAACAGATTCGCCGACATGCGGGTGAATTGCATCAGGATGAACACAGTGACCAGTGACATCGGAATGGCCACGGCGGCCACCAGTGCCGAACGCGGGCTACCGAGAAACAGGATCAGCACGATGCAGACCAGGCCAATGCCTTCCATCACCGTGTGAAAAACTTTTTCCTTGGTTGCGTTGACCAGATCGTCGCGGTCGATATAAGGCACGATTCGCACATCTTGCGCACTAAGCTGTTTGTTGAGCTCGTCGACCTTGGCGTGAACGCCGTCGAGTACGCGCGAAGGATTTTCATACTTCAGCAGATCGACAATGCCCTCGATGGTATCGGGGTTGTTGTCTTTGCCGAGAATGCCTTCGCGTACCTGATGGCCATAGCGCAACTCACCTAGCTCGCGCACCAACACCGGCACGCCGTTGTTCTGCGTGACCACGATGTCGCCAAGGTCTTTCAGCGAATGCACCATGCCGATGCCGCGCACGATGTACGACTGTTCACCACGGGTGATGCGACCGCCACCAGCGTTGGAGGTGTTGGCGGATATCGCCGCGGTGACTTGATTGACGCTGACGCCGTAGTGGAGCAGCTGCGTGGGATCCAATTCCAGCTGGAATTCCTTGGTGAAGCCGCCGAAGTTATCGACGTTGATAACGCCGGGAACTTGCTGCAACCCTGGAATCACAATCCAGGTCTGGATCTCGGACAGCTGCATCAGATTCTTGGTCTTGGACTCCAGCGTGTAACGATAAATTTCACCCGCCGGACCACTCACGGGATCGAGCCCCGGCGTGATGCCCGGCGGTAGCGTGACCTGGCTGATGCGCTCCACGATGCGCTGGCGCTCCCAGTAATCGTCCGCGCCGTCCTTGAATACCATCGTGATCAGCGACAGGCCGAACGTGCTGCTGGAACGCATACTCACCAGGCCTTGCGTATCGGCCAATCCACGCTCCAGTGGTGTGGTGATCTGTTGTTCGATTTCTTCGGCGGCCAGACCCGGCACCTGGGTGGTGACCTGAGCAGTCACGTCGCTCAGCTCCGGATAGGCTTCGATGGACAACTGGGTCCAGGAGTAATAGCCGAAGCACACCACAAGAATCGTGACGACCATGAACAACATGCGCTTCTCGAAGCAGAAGCGGAAGATCGCGTTAATCATTGAGCAATACTCCGCCCCTGACGATCACGCGATCACCCGCCTTGAGCCCTTTGAGCACACGCGTATCGCCCGATTCGTCGTAACTCAGATCAACGGTGCGACGCTCGAACGTCCACGGTGAGACTTCCACAAACACGCTGACGTTGTCGTTGTTCATCAGCAGGGCCGACTCCGGCACGAACACTTGCGCGGGCTGCGGAATGTCGATGCTGACATTGGCATACATGTTCGGCTTCAGCCGTCCATCCTGATTGGGGAATGCTGCGCGCACGAGATCGCGTCGCGTATCCGACTGCAGCAGCGGATTGACGAACGTCACGGTGCCGTTGAAAGCCTGATCCGGATATGCCATCAGGGTGGCGTGCACTTTCTGGCCCTTGGCGACCTGGCCGACATCGCTCTCCGGCACATTGGAGGTGATCCATACCGAGTCGAGATTGGAGATGGTCATCATCGCGGCGGTGGCGTCGTTGACGTACGTGCCCGGCGATACCGACAACGCGGTGACATAACCGCTGGCCGGCGCGACGATCTGCATCGGCCGCTTCGCCTGAGCACCCGGTGCACCGCCCACCGCCGTGAGCCGCGTCTGGGCGCGATTGAATTCGGCCAAGGCCTGGTTGTAGCCGCTCTGCGCCGCTTCCAGATCCTTGGTGGCGTTACCGCCGGCTTCTTTCACACCGCGCGCGCGGTCCAGAGTCTTTTTGGCCAGGTCGAGTGCGTCGTGTGCTTTGTCGACATCGGCATACGCCTGTGCGAGGTCGCCGGAGTCGATGATCGCAAGCAATTGTCCACGGGTGACGTGATCGCCCAGGCCGACTTTCAGCTCGACGACTTTGCCGGTCAGCGGCGGGAGCACATTGGCTGTGCGTGCCGGATCGGCCTCGACGTTCCCCGGGAACACCAAGGCATGCGGCGCCTCGCGCATTTCAACCGGTTGCACGACCAGCTCTTTGCGCAGCGGCGAATCGCTGGGCACTTTCAGCAAGCCGTTATCGACGGTGAAAGCGGGCGCCGTCTCCGTCGCCTCATTCGCGCCGTGCGAGCAGGCGGCCATGCTCAAAGCAACGGCAATCACGAAGGACAGTCGCGATCCATTTTTATTCAATTGATGAAACATAGATTTCCCCTTCGGCATGACGCTCGAATGCACTCCGCATCACCACAAGGCCACAGAGCTATTGCAATACGGTGAAAGGAGGGCTGGCCGCTGCTCAGGCAACGGCCGGGCACGTCCCGGACCGCGGTTAGGCCGCCTAAAGCCACCGCCTCCGGGGAAGCTCCTTGAAGGAGCCGCACGCGGCGCGCGAGGGTCAGTAAGGCGAGTTAATACTGGGTGGTTCGGCTTGCGTGTGACTGTCCAAGTTCAGGCTTTTCCTTCTGCTACATGGTTGGAATTCGGTTCGCGAACCAGCCGGTTCTGCAACAGGCCGGCACGCTCCAGAGGCAGATAGGCCAGTGCCGCGAGGTGCGAGTGGATGCGCTTGAGATCGCGCAGAATGCGTAGATAGACATCACCACCACCGCCATCGCGCTGTTCACGCAGGGCGCGGATATGCCGATCGGAGGCTTCGTTTTCCAATCGCCACAGCAATTCTTTACGCTCGACCAGCTGCTGCGCTGCACGCAGATCGCCGCGCATGAACACGGTGATGCCCAACCGCAGGCTTTCCATGATCTGCGTGTGCATGACCGCGAGGTCCTGGATATCGTCGGCGGAAAAATCCTGCCCGCTCTGGGCCTTCTTGGCGGCGAACTCCATCAGGTTGTTGGCGGTGATATCGCCGATATGCTCGATGTTGATCACGAACGCATGGATCTCCTGGCTGCGTTCGCCGTCTTCCTCATTCAACGCTTCGCCAACCAGATCGGCGAGATATTGACGGATAGCGATGCCGAGACGATCCAGCGACGGATCCATCCGGCTGATGGCGGACGCGCGTGCCGCATCGTCCGTGCCGAATACCTCGACCAGATTGGTGAGCATGCTTTCGACCGTATCGGCCATGCGCATGGCTTCGCGGGTGGCGTTGACCAGTGCCACGTTGGCGCTATCGAGCGCCGCTTCATCGAGATACAGCGGTAAGCCCGGGTCGGCCGGACGCGGTGGCTCCGGTTGCAAACGAACCAAAATTTGCGCGAGGCGCTCCACCGGCAAAATGAAAATCAGCGCCAGCCCCAAGTTGAACGCGGTATGGAAGTTCACCGCCATACGCGCTGGCGAAGCACCGAGCGGCGCCAGCCAATGCGTCAGCGGGTGCAGCAACGGCAGGCAAACCAGGCAACCGAATGCACGTACCAGCAAATTGCCTAGCGGCAGGCGACGAGCAACGGGTGTGTTCGCTTCAAGCAACGCCGGCAGGGTGCTGCCGAGATTGGCTCCCAGCACCAAGGCCAGTGCCTCGGGTGCGTCGATGACACCTGCCGTGGCGAATGAGACGATCAACAACACCACGGCGACGCTGGAATGGCACAGCCACGTCAGTATGGCGGCCGCCAGCAGCGCCAGCATGGGTTCGTCGGACAAGCTTTGCATCACCGCGCGCAGCGCCTGCGCGTTCTGGATCGGCGCCATCGTCAGCACCAGCAAATGCAATGCGAGCAGCATCAGGCCAAGACCGATGCCGACACGACCGAGGTTCTGATAGCGCACATCGTCACTGCGACGATGCAGGGCCGTGCCGAGCAGGATCATGATGGGCGCGATCACCGCGATATCGAACGACATCACTTGCACGATCAGCGTGGTACCGACATTGGCGCCCAGCATCACCGCCAAGCCCGGTGCGAGGCCGAGGAAACCGCTGGCCGCGAACGAGGTGGCCATCATGCCGGTGGCGGTACTGCTCTGCAGCAGCGCGGTGAGGCACACGCCAAACGCGAAGGCAGCCGGGCGCCGGCCCAGATAACGGCCAAGCCAACGACGCAGCGCGCTGCCGTAGCCGCGCAGCACGCCGCTGGTGACCATGTGCGTACCCCATAACAGCAGGGCGACATAGCCGGCGATGTCAAACAAGGCGAATGTGCCTTTCATGTCGGCAACTCCAAAACATGTTTCGCGGCCACCGTCGATACCGCGGGACCGCACCGCTCCTTCTCCCCTTGGGGCAGAAGGTTGGGATGAGGGGCCAATCTTGCGTAATTCCACCTTGCGAAGCGTGCTTCGATGCAACGCTATCGCAAGATCAACCCTTCACCACCATCCTCCCCCCGAAGGGGAGAGGAAGTACCACCAGTTCTATGAAATGGCTCGTTCAGAGCCAACGCCCGTAACGGCGGATATACAGCAATTTCATCATCTGCGTCAGCGCCATATACGCCAGCACGGTCACCGCCAGCCACGCGTAGTAGATGTTGGGCAATTGCAGCATGCCGATCTTCGTGCCGAGCGCGGTGTAGGGGATCACCATGCCGATCACGATGATCGCCGTAGTCAGGCCCAGCACCGGCGCTGCCGCGACACTCTGCAGGAAGGGGATCCTGCGCGTGCGGATCATGTGCACCACCAGCGTCTGCGTCAGCAGGCTTTCGATAAACCAGCCGGACTGGAAAAACGCCTGGTGGTCCGCACTATTGGCGCCGAACACGTACCACAGCAACGCAAAGGTGGTCATGTCGAACACCGAACTGGCCGGCCCGATCCACACCATGAAACGACCGATGTCGCCGGCATCCCACTTCTGCGGTTTGCGCAGGTAATCATCGTCCATGCGGTCGAACGGAATCGATAGCTGCGAGATGTCGTACAACAGATTCAGCACCAGCACCTGTAGCGGCAACATCGGCAGGAACGGCAGGAACGCGCTGGCGACCAGCATGCTCAGTACATTGCCGAAATTGGAGCTGGCGGTCATCTTGATGTACTTCATGATGTTGCCGAAGGTGATGCGCCCTTCGAGCACACCCTCCTCCAACACCATCAAGTTCTTTTCCAGCAGGATGATGTCTGCCGATTCCTTGGCGATATCGGTGGCGGTATCCACCGAGATACCGACATCCGCCTCGCGCAATGCCGGCGCGTCGTTGATGCCATCGCCGAGGAAGCCGACGGTGTGACCCTGGCGCTGCAGCGATTTCACCACGCGCGCCTTCTGCAGCGGCGACATCTTGGCAAACACGGTGGTGCGCTTGACCATCGCGTCGAGCGCTGCATCGTCCAGCGGTTCGATGTCGCGACCCTGCGCGGAGTGCTCCACGTCCAGACCCACTTCGCGGCAGATCTTGCGTGTCACCGCTTCGTTGTCGCCGGTAATCACCTTCACTTCGACGCCGTGGTGATGCAGCGCGGCGATCGCAGTGGCCGCGGTGTCCTTGGGCGGATCGAGGAAGGCCAGGCAACCGACGGCGGTCAATCCCGTCTCGTCAGCGACACCATAGGTGCGATTGCTCGGTGGCTGCTGCTTGATCGCCACCACGAGTACGCGCAGACCATCCTCATTGAGGCGACGCGTCATCGCTTTGATCTCGCGACGACGTTCGTCGGTCATCGGCACGATCTCGTCACCACTCCGCACCGTGGTACAGATGGAGAGCATTTCCTCGACCGCGCCCTTGCACACCAGCAGATGCTGGCTGTCGCCGTTGGCCAGCACCACCGACATGCGACGGCGTTGGAAGTCGAACGGAATCTCGTCCACTACGCGATAGCGCGCCACGATCGGCTCGAGATCGCGATGTGCCAGCACGGCCTTGTCCATCAGGTTCTTCAGGCCGGTCTGGAAGTGGCTGTTGAGGTAGCCGTATTCCAGTGCGTCTTCCGAATCCTCACCGTCCAGATCCAGGTGACGCTCCAGCACGATCTTGTCGAGCGTGAGGGTGCCGGTCTTGTCGGTGCACAGCACATCCATCGCGCCGAAGTTCTGGATCGCGTTGAGCCGCTTCACCACCACCTTACGCCGGGACATCGCCATCGCGCCCTTGGCGAGATTGGCGGTAACGATCAGCGGCAGCATTTCCGGCGTCAGGCCGACGGCGACCGACAGCGCGAACAGCAGCGCCTCTAGAAAACCGTGCTTGTACCACTGGATGCCCAGCACCACCGGCACCATCACCAGCATGAAGCGGATCAGCAGCCAGCTAACGCTGCTGACGCCACGATCGAAGCTGGTCTGCACGCGCTCGCCGACAATGGTGCGCGCCAGCGAACCCAGATAGGTACGCGAACCGGTCGCCACCGCCACCGCAGTGGCCGTGCCGCTGACGACGTTGGTGCCCATGTAGCAGACGGTGGGCAGGTCGAGCGGATTGCCCTCCTGCGCGCCATGCGCACCACTGTCCACCACATGTGCCTGAGCCGGACCGGCCTTCTCCACCGGCAGCGATTCGCCGGTGAGGATGGCCTGGCTGATAAACAGATCCTTCGCCGTCAGCAAGCGCAGATCGGCGGGCACCATGTCGCCCGCCGCCAGATGCACGATGTCGCCCACCACCAGCTCGCCGACCGGCACTTCGATGCGCTCGCTATGTTCGTCCGAGGCGCGGCGCGTGACGGTGGCCGTGTTGCGCACCATCGCCTTGAGCTTTTCCGCAGCCTTGGTGGAACGGTATTCCTGGCTGAAGCTGAGCAGCACGCTGATGCCGACCATCACCGCAATGATGATCGGCCCCGACAGATCGTCCGGCGTGAGGAACACCTGCACTCCCGCCAGAATCAGCAGCACGACGATGAAGGGGTTCTTGAACGCGCGCAGCAGCTGGACCGTCCAGTGCGGCGGCTTCTCGTGCGACACCTCGTTCACACCGTCGCGCGCCAGCCGCTCGGTGATCTGCTCCTCGTTGAGACCGGCCGCACTGGTATCCAGCTCGACCAGCAGCGCCTCGTTCTCCTTGAATGCATCCTGGGCGGCGGTCGCGCGCAGCGGCGCGGCCGTTACCTTGGCGACAGCCTTGGCCATAACAGCCTGGGTGGATTGCTTCATCATGTTTCGCTTCCGTGGATGAATGTGCGTGCGACACGGAGGCGAGCGTTTGAGACGACTAGCTTCCGCTATGGCGATCCGCGCTCAGGGCGATGCCGCCCCGGCCGGAAAACCGACCATGGCGGAGGCCACCCTTTGCGCAGATTGCTACGGCGCATCAGTGGCTTGATACCAGATGAAGATGACGGGACGTGCGCGGCAAGTCCGCGGCGGGGTGTTCGTGCCAATGCGACAGGGGGCGACCCTGGCCAGCCTCGATCTGCCAATGCATATCGATCGGAGCCCGCTCGGCCTGCTTGTTCAGCGGCTGGGGAACGGTCACGGTGAACGGAACGCGCACAGCATCGCGCCGGCCAGCCACGGAAAACCGGCCTGCGGTGCGGAGGCGAAAGAAATCGCGAAGGAGCTTCATCGGCCCATCTCCTTAAAAACGGTGCTCACGGCACCGTTAGGAGCGGGCCGGACTTCCCTAGCCTAGGAAAGCGCCGGCCAACCGCTGGCGGTTGCCGCGAACGATCAGCTTGTTATGCAATGCCGGCACCCGATGCGAGCGGATGTCGACGTTGCGACTAGGGTAAACGTCCATATGCCTTGGTTAAGTTCGGACAGAGGCCCGGTCGGCCAATAGCGCGCCGGCGGGCGCGTGCATTGTCTTGCTGCGGTGCGGGAGTGTCAAGCGCCTGCAATAAACTTATTCATGCTGGATGGCCTAAAACGCAGCGAGCGCAGGCGCTCATCTTCGTTGTCATTTCTCAGGCCCGACTTCGGCGGCAAAACCTTCGTCAGTGTTGCCACACGACATCGCCGTCCACCGCGTAAAGCCGGCATCCGGGGTGAGCCGCGCCACATTTCGCCAACGCAAAGGCGACCGGATCGGGACCCAGTGAGGCCGCATCCCAGCCGCCATCCGGCGCGACCGCAAACGCACGAGGCCTGGCCATCATCAGGAATTTCTCGTAACCGAGCCGACCCTGGGGATTCAAATAGGGCACCGCGCTTTCGTCGCTCAGTTGCGCAAAATGACTGGGAGGGGGAGCGGGCGTAGGGCGCACCCAGACCACTTCATTATCGACGGCATAAAGGCGGCAGCCGGTGGTCACCCTTTGACAATGCCTCATCGCCCAGAGAATCGGGTCAAATCCACCGGTTGCCTCTCCGGCGCCATGAATTCCGATGGCAATAGCTCGCGGCAACTCCTTTCCAAGGAATTGCTGATAGTAGGCAGCGCCGCGACCTCCGCTGATGGCGTTGAGATAAGGCAGCGCCTGCAGATCGGTAAGGTCGGCGTAGTGGCTGGGTGCAGGTGCTGTTTGCGGCAAGTACTCGGGGTGCACGAGGGTATTGGGCAAATGGACTCGCCCAAGGAACGCATCGAGTTTTGGCGCCCAGATAGGCAATCCCTCAGCGGACCCCAGCAGATTGTGCGAATTGGTTCCGAATCTCCCATAGGCCACCAATTCAGCGGGCGCGCCCTCCGCTGTGTAGTGCTCGTACATCGCACGCCACACCGGCGTTGCAAATACTTGGTCGTTATCGCCGAAGAACCAGATCGACGGCGTTGACACCTCGCTGCCGAGTTGCCCCGCCGCGGTGATCAATGCGCCATCCGGGTCACGACATTTCGAATCCTTCATGCCGCCGGCGAAACTCACCAATCCCTTCACGCCAGGCACATCGAGCGCACCGAGGGATAGAGCATTCCAGCCACCGAAACTCTGACCGGCCACAACAATCTGCGAGCCGTCGATGTAGGGCTGCTGCTTCAGGTAGTTGATGGCCGCGCGGATGTCCTTCGCGGCATCGAGCCCCGTCGCCAGATCTTCACAACTACGCGCAGACAAATGCCCTCCCGATCCGCCATAACCACGCATCATCGGCAACGCCACCGCATAACCACGCGACAGAAAATAGTAAGCCGAAAAAGTAAGCCGGTACCTGGGCTGCTGATCGGGCGGCACACCTCCGGTGGAACCGTGATTCATAACGGCCAACGGAAACGGTCCAGGGCCGTCCGGGGTATAGACCGTCATCACTAAGGTGACCGGATCAGCGGGATCACTGGCGACACGAAGAACCCGCTCGTGCAGCAACGCCGCATCGGGTGCTTTCTCTACATCAGAAGGATCGTCTGCAAAGACCAGTTGTGTAGCAAGCAACGACATCAGGAAGACGATTAGCAGGCTCTTCTTTGTCATACCCACCACGCTTTCTACTGTAGTAATCCGCGGGAAGTTGTAGCGGATTCGATGATCCAGTGATCGGCCAACAGAAACGCGAATAATGCCATCAAGTAGACAATCGAATACTTGAACACTCGCATGGCGAAATATTCGTCCGGCGGGTTCATCAGACGAATGGCGTAGTACAGAAAGCCACTACCCAGCACGGCAGCCCCGCCGAAGTAGATCAGCCCGCTGTAGCCAGTGACAGGCGGCAGCAGACTCACCAGCACCAACAGTATGGTGTAGAGAAGGATTTGCCAGCGTGTGTAGGGGACGCCGTGGGTAACCGGCAGCATCGGTATTTCTGCGCGGGCGTAGTCATCGCGGCGGAAGATCGCCAGTGCCCAGAAATGCGGCGGCGTCCACACGAAAATGATCAGGCACAGTTGCAACGCGAAGGGATGCAGCGCACCGGTCACCGCCGTCCAGCCCAGCACCGGTGGAATCGCACCTGCCAAACCGCCGATCACGATGTTCTGCGGCGTGGCGCGCTTCAGATACGCGGTATAGACAAGCGCATAGCCGATCAGGCCGCCGAACGTAAGTACGGCGGTCAGCGTATTGACCAGCAGCCCCAGCACCAGCATCGAGACGATGCCAAGCACGACGGCGAACACCAGCACCTGCCTCGGCGTGAGTTTGCCCGTGGCGAGCGGACGTCGCGCAGTGCGCGCCATCAGCTTGTCGATGCGCTCATCGATGAGATGATTGAATGCGGCAGCCGAGCCCGAGGCCATCCAGATACCCAGCGTGCCGAACACCAGCGCACGCCACGGCGGAATACCCGGTACGGCGAGGAACATGCCGATGACTGCGCAGAACACCAACAGCGCAACGACACGCGGTTTGGTCAACTGCAAATATTCGCGAACAAGACTCATGCGAGCGATTCCGCGGCATCGAAACGCCACGGCTGCAGGCGCGCAAAATTCGCCAGCAGCGTGAACAACAACAACGCAGCACCACCGTTATGCAGCGTAGCAACCGGTAACGGCAGTCCGAAGTGTACGTTGCTGATACCGAGCATGACCTGGATCACCAACACAACGCCAACCGCAGTGCCGCCGAAGCGGAAACCGTTTCGCATCAACCGATACGAAAGCCACGCGAGATAGCAGAACACCACCAGTGCGCCGATCCGATGCGCGATCTGGATGGCGCTACGCGCCGCCATATCGAGGATACCGCCTTCATAATTGACGCCGATCTCACGCCACAACACGAAGCCCTGACGGAAATCGGTGGGCGGCGCCCACTGCCCTAGGCACGTCGGAAAATCCGTGCCGCAGGCGAGCGATGCGTAGTTGGCCGAGGTCCAGCCGCCCAACGCAATCTGGCAGGCCAGCAGCACGATACCGAACAGAACAGCTCTGCGTAGTCCTGCATAACGGTCATCCGGCGTACCGATGCCGGTATAGCGCAAGGCCGCATACGCAAGCAGCCCGAAGGTCGTCATGCCGCCGAGCAGATGCCCCATCACTACGATGGGTTTGAGCAGCAAGGTGACCGTCCACATGCCCAGCATCGCCTGAAAGATAATCACCGCCAGCGCCAGCACGCTCACCTTGGATGCAAAACGTTCGCGCAACCATAACGCACCCATGGTCGGTAGCAGGATCGCCAGCAGCGCGAGACCCGACGACCAGTCACGTTCGCCATGCAAATACAGCGTCACGCCCACCGTTGCGAATAAGGCGCTGATCAAGATGGCAAGCAGCGTGACGCGATCACGCCGCGCCGCCAGCAACGCGAGCATCAGTACAAGCACACCCAGCGTGCCGGCCAGCATGCGATGCACCTGTTCGCGCCATGCTTTGTCTGCCTCGTACGGTCGATCCGGGAACGCAGCGTTGGCTTGGGCCACGGCTTGCGCATGTTCCGGCCAGGTTGCTTTGCCATAGCAAGTGGGCCAGTCGGGGCAGGACAGGCCCGCATTGGAAAGGCGCACGAAAGCGCCGAACATCACCAGGCCGAACGCGAACACCGCCGCCAGCACAGCGAGATAAGGCACGATTTTTCGGAGGCGCAACGACATTAGCGGACAACCTTCTGCAGATCCTTGCGTAGGCCGCTAGGATCGAAGCCGGCAGGATACAGCGTCAGCGCGGTACCGTCGGATTCCACCAGCAACGCACTCACGGTATCGGGGGTGGTCGGGCGATAGGTAGCCAGCTGACCGTCCACATCCGTGCCGAGCTGCCAGAAGTTTTCCATGCCGTTGGTGGCGGCATCCGCCGGTGGCTGGCCGAGATAGAGCAGACGTACGCGCGACATGTTGTTGTTGAGCGTGATGCGCGCGGCAGCCATCTTGGTCAGGACATCCACGCAATGCGCGGCGCAATTCGGGCCGACCAGCGCGATTAGCGTGAGGCGCGGCGAACTATCGCGCCATAACCACATGCGACCATCGGCGATACGCACCCTTACGTGCTCTTGCTCGAAATTGCGCTGCGGCACGATCGGCTCGCCATAACCTTTACCGACCGGTTGCCAACCGCTGAGATTGAGCAAGGCGGCCGCAATGATCGGTGCGGTAAACACGAATACGACCAGCAGAAATTTGAGGCGGCTGGCGCGCAATGCGCGGTCGGTCGGTGGAGTCATGACTTGCTCTTGTTCGGACGGCGTTTCGTTCGATGTAGAACGAGGAAGATCACCACCGCCGCGATGGCGAAAGTGAACCATTGAAAAGCATAAGCGCGATGCCGCGCTGGCGGCATCGAAGAAAGATCCAGTGTATGCACGCGCACATAGATCGACGCCGGATCGGCGTCCAACGCCAAGACTCGCGGATAAAGCGTGGTATGCAGATCGGCAGCCACCTGATTCATATCCAGATAGATCGACGTCTTAGGCCACTGGGTTTGCTGCGCCAACGCGTTACCGCCCATTTCCAGACCGGTGCCGGGCGGTGGCTCATAGAGGCCTTGCAGGGTTTGCTGATCGGTGGGAAGCGGCGGCAATTGCGGCGCCTTGTCCGTGCCGTTACCAGGCAGAAAACCCAGATCGACCAGCAGCAGTTTGCTTTGATTGCTAGGCTGGAACGGCGCATACACTTCGGCACCGCCAAGATCGTCGTGCTTGGGGTTATCGAGCAGATAGAGACGATCGACCAGATAACGACCCTGCACGCGTACCCGTGGATAAGCATCCAGCGGCGGCTGCGCGGCCACCGCATCGAACGGCTGCACCGGCACGCTGGCCGCTGCGGCATACCGTCGCAGAAGTCCGTCCTTGTAGTCGGCGCGATGCAGCTGCCAGATGCCAAGACGCACAAAAACCAGGGCGCCAGCCACCGTCAGCAGCACCGACCACCACGACGGACGACGCATCCAGCTCACGCTGTGGCTCCGCGACAGATGGCTATACTGGCAATGTCGAGCTTCTTCAGGCCTATCACGTGGAAACCATCTACAAAGTCGCGCTGATAATCATGTTCCTGGTGGTGGTGTTCAACCTCGGCCAGGCACTGTATTTCATGATGACCGACAAAGACGGCAGCAAGCGCACGGTATGGGCCTTGACCCGCCGCATCAGCTTTTCCCTGCTGCTGATCGCCATGGTGATCATCGGCATCAAGATGGGCTGGATCCACCCCCACGGCGTGGGCCAGTAATTGTAGCGGGGCGCATTCGTCGGCGCGGGAAGCTGCGACCTTTAGCGCCGCTCTGCCTCCTCTCCCCTTCGGGGCACGCGGGGAGAGTACATGGATGTACTCGGCTCTGAGGAGCGAGGAGAGGATTGAGGTGAGGGGCCAATCTTGCGATCAGCCTTCATCAGAGCAAGCTTCGAAGCACCATCTATACAAGATTGGCCCCTCATCCCAACCTTCTCCCCGAAGGGGAGAAGGGGCAAAAGAAAAAAAGCCCGCCTTCCGGCGGGCTTTTTTGCTCTGAATAGCAACGCGCTCAGAGGATGTAAACGAACATGAAAAGGCCCAGCCACACCACGTCCACAAAGTGCCAGTACCAGGCCACGGCTTCGAAGCCGAAGTGATGATCCTTGCTGAAATGGCCTGCCAGTACGCGCAGCCAGATGATCGCCAGCATGATCGTGCCCAGGGTCACGTGCAGACCGTGGAAGCCGGTGAGCATGAAGAAGGTGCAGCCGTAGACACCGGTGCCTAGCGTAAGGTTGAGGTCCTTGTAGGCCTCCATGTACTCATGCGCCTGGCAGTACAAGAAGCTTGCGCCCAACAGCACCGTGAAGCCCAGGAACAGCAACACCTTGCCGCGATGGCCGGCCTTTAACGCATGGTGCGCAATCGTTACGGTGACGCTGGAACTAAGCAGGATCAGCGTATTCAACAGCGGCAGGCCCCACGGCCCCACCGTCTCGAAGCTGCCGCCCACGTGCGCCGGACCGTTGCCACCACCCGAACCCCACGAAGCCGCGTAATCGCTCCACAGGAACTGATGGGTCAGTACGCCATGACCGTAACCGCCCAGCCACGGCACAGAGAACATGCGGATGTAGAACAGCGCGCCGAAGAACGCGCCGAAGAACATCACTTCGGAGAAGATGAACCACATCATGCCCATGCGGAACGAGCGATCCACCTGGCTGTTGTAGCGACCGGCCATCGACTCGTGAATGACCGAGCGGAACCAGCCGAAGAACATAAGCAGGATGCCGATGAAACCGATCAGCAACAGCGTCTTGCCGAAGCTGCTCTCGCCCGGTTCCGCGTTGAGCCAGTGCGCCGCACCGAATACGGTGAGGAACATGACCACCGCGGCCACGATCGGCCATTGGCTCTTGCTCGGTACGTAGTAAATGTCTTGCTGCTGACCCATGGTCTCGTTCCCGTAGATGTTCCTGGTGACCTACGTCCCGCCGCAGCGGGGTTACTGCATGAGTGAATCGGTCACTTGCGGATGCTGTGGCGGATTGTGCTGAAGCCAGACCATCTGCAGGATCGAAAACACGAATACCGCAATAGCGATGACACCTACCACCGCGGCGGTGCGTCTGGCACGACGCAACCGCTGCTCCTGCCCTGCATCGAGCAGCTGGTGATCAAGCATCAGGCGATCAATCTTCGACGTGGCCATGCGCTAGCTCCTCGTCGTGAATCACCGGCGCCACCGAGAAAGAATGGTGCGGCGGCGGCGACGACAACGTCCACTCCAGACCCTTGGCACCTTCCCACACGCGATCGGTGGCCTTCTTCTTGGAGAACCACACGCAATGGATGATCACGCCAAGGAAGATCAGCTGCGAGGCGCCGAACAGGAAACCGCCGATCGAGCTGATCATGTTGAAGTTGGCGAAGGCCACGTTGTAATCCGGGATACGGCGCGGCATGCCGGCCAAACCGAGGAAGTGCTGCGGGAAGAACAACACGTTCACCCAGACAACCGAATTCCAGAAGTGCACCTTACCCCAGAACTCGCTGTACATATGACCGGTCCACTTCGGGATCCAGTAATACGTAGCCGCCATGATCGCAAAGATCGCGCCGGTCACCAGCACATAGTGGAAGTGCGCCACCACGAAATACGTGTCGTGGTACGCGAAGTCCGCCGGCACCAGCGCCAGCATCAGGCCGGAGAAGCCGCCGATGGTGAACAGAATGACGAACGCCACCGCAAACAACATCGGTGTCTCGAACGTCATCGAACCGCCCCACATCGTGGCGACCCAGTTGAACACTTTCACACCGGTCGGCACGGCGATCAGCATGGTGGCGTACATGAAGAAGATTTCGGCGCCCAGCGGCAAGCCCACCGCGAACATGTGGTGCGCCCACACGATGAACGAGAGGAACGCGATCGAGGCGATCGCGAACACCATCGCCTTGTAACCGAAGATCGGTTTGCGCGCGAAGGTCGGAATGATCTCCGAGATGATCCCGAACGCCGG
Source organism: Dyella lipolytica (assembly GCF_030160075.1). Lineage (GTDB taxonomy): Bacteria > Pseudomonadota > Gammaproteobacteria > Xanthomonadales > Rhodanobacteraceae > Dyella_B > Dyella_B lipolytica. Next base: position 209,304 of record NZ_BSNQ01000005.1, on the reverse strand, counting down.
CAGGATCATGATGTACACCTCGGGGTGACCGAAGAACCAGAACACGTGCTGGAACAGCACTGGATCGCCGCCGCCCGCCGCATCGAAGAAGTGCGTGTTGAAGTACTTGTCGGTGAGCAGCATGGTTACCGCGCCCGCCAGCACCGGCATCACTGCGATCAGCAGGAATGCCGTGATCAGCCAGCTCCACACGAACACCGGCATCTTCAGCAGATCCATGCCCGGCGCGCGCATATTGAGGATGGTGGCGATGATGTTGATCGCGCCCATGATCGAACTGATACCCATCAAGTGCACTGCGAACACCACATAGGCGAGCGATGCACTCTGCAGCGACAGCGGCGGATACATCGTCCAGCCGCCGGCAGGACCGCCGCCCGGCAGGAACAACGTGGACAGCATCAGCGCGAACGCGAATGGCAGAATCCAGAACGACAGATTGTTCATGCGCGGCAACGCCATATCCGGCGCACCGACCATCATCGGGATCATCCAGTTGCCCAGGCCCACGAAGGCCGGCATCACCGCGCCGAAGATCATGACCAGCGCATGCATCGTGGTCATTTCGTTGAAAAAGTACGGTTGCACCAACTGCATGCCCGGCTTGAACAGCTCGGCGCGGATCACCATCGCGAAGCTGCCGCCGATGAAGAACATCAGCAGCGAGAAGACCAGGTACAGCGTGCCGATGTCCTTATGATTGGTGGACATCACCCAACGCTGAAAGAAATTCTGATGCTCGTGGTGTTCGTCGTGATGCTCATCGTGGTGGTCGTGGGTGGCTGCTTGGGCCATAGCCTTGAACCTCTACCTAATGAATGCGTTTGCGTGAACTGCGTAAGCAGCCGAGTGAATCAACCTTGTGTGCCATGCGCCGGCGCGACCTGCGCCGTCGCCTGTGCCGGCGCCGCAGCAGCCGTGGACGCAGGCGCCGGTGCCGCGGGAGCGGCCGGCTTCTGTTGGTCGGCCAGCCACTTGGCGAAGTCTTCCTTGGAAACCGCCTTGACCACGATCGGCATAAAGCCATGATCCTGGCCGCACAGCTCGGCGCACTGGCCGCGGTACACGCCCGGTTCCTTGATATTGGTCCACGTGGCATTCACCACGCCGGGGATCGCGTCCATCTTCCAACCCAATGCGGGCACGAACCAGGAATGGATGACGTCGTCGGCGGTGATCACGAAGCGGATCTTGGTGTCGATCGGCACCACCAGCGGCTTATCGACGTTCAGGAGATAGGTGTTGTAGCCATCCACCTTGACCGCATACGGATCGAGGCCGGAGTTGAGCTGACGGGTGGCGTTGCTCTGATCGTCCAGCTTGGACATGAAGCCGACGTTGCTGATCGCCTTGCCCTGGTAATCGACGTAGTCGTAACGCCACTTCCACTGATAGCCGGTGACCTTCACCGTCATCTCCGAACCCGTGGTGTCGGAGAACTGGCGCAAGCCGTCGGTCGCCAGCCAGGCCAGCGTGATGAGGATGATGACCGGAATGACGGTCCAGATAATTTCGACAGTGGTGTTGTGCGACCACTTCTCGGCCACCGCACCGCGCGATTTGCGGAAGCGGAACATGGCGATGAACATCGCGCCGAACACCAGGATGCCGATCACCACGCAGACGCCCAGCGCCACGTTGTTGAGCATGTACGGCACATGGGAATACGTCGTCACGCCGGGCGTGAGATTCAACTGCCCAGGCTCCGGATTCGCCTGCGCGATACCGCCGAACAATCCAAGGGCCGCTATCCCCAATGCCCTCACTGCGTGCCTAAAACCTTTTGGCTTGATGCCGTGCTTCCCGATGCCGCCAACTGTCATGTTTGCACCTTTGTTGAACCTACCTGCGCGACTGGGATTGAATATCGGCCAGCAGCACCTTGAGTTTCCGGAATAACGCGGTGCGTTCCTCATCGGCGAGGAAAGCCCCGACTTCCAGCTTGCGTCCGTGCGACGACAACAACAATCGGTTACGTCCCTCCCCTGACTCCAGCAGCACGCGCACCCAATAGGGTTGGAAGCGCATGCAACGGCGACCTGGCAGGGTCTGCACCTCCAGCGACGTGTCGTCGAGGGTGATGCGTTCGCTGCGGTCGCCGGTCCGCCAGGCCACGCTCAAGGCGATAGCCACTGCGGAAGCCTCGATCAGGGCGAACAGTGGGGCGAACACATCCCCCTGCCACGCTCCCAGACCTGCCGTTATCAACGCCAGGGCAGCCAACACCAGGATCAGCCGACGCAAGCCGCGTCGGCTGAGCACGCGATTGGGCCGAAGCCACAATGTCACGTACGGCAGGCCGCCGAGGGCTGGTCGAAGCACGATCATGGGAGTCCGGCGTGCCTGGAACACTCCGATCATAGGCCGCGACGCCACGGCCGGCAAGGATGAGTGCAGCGTGTGCGAGTGGCGGCGAAGGACGCTGGCGTGCGAGGAAAAGTCGCCGCATGTGCAGATTTGTCGCAGAGTACGTGTCGAAACGCGGTCATCGATTTGCGATGTGCGGCGTGCGTTCCATTTTTATCGATTGCTACAAATTGTCGCGGCCAGCCGATCGGTCGGGTTCGCTTTGCTCACCCCTACCTGCATCGCCTGGTCCTTCCCTGCCCGCCATACGGATGCGCCCAGCCGGTACCCCACCGTACAATTCGCAATTCCCCACCTTCCGGCAGCGCGCCACGCCATCGTGACCCAACCCATTCTCAGCCCCGAACTGCCGACCGGCCCTACCCCGGCCCGCGCGCGCATCACCGCCGCGTGGCTCCGCGACGAAACCGAAGCGGTCAACGACCTGCTCGCCCAGGCCACGCTGCCGCCGGCGGAGCGCGAAAAGGTGATCGATGTCGCCGCGGACCTGGTCTCCCGCGTGCGCGCCCGCGCCAAGGACCAGAGCGCGGTCGAGTCCTTCATGCGCCAGTACGACCTCTCCAGCGAGGAGGGCGTACTCCTTATGTGTGTGGCCGAAGCGCTGCTGCGCATTCCGGACAAAGCCACCGCCGACAAGTTGATCCGCGACAAACTGGGCGACGCCAACTGGAAGAAGCACCTGGGCGAGAGCGAGTCGCTGTTCGTCAACGCCTCCACCTGGGGTTTGATGCTCACCGGCAAGCTGGTGAACCTGGCCGAAGAAACCCGCCACGACTTCACCGGCGCGCTGCGTCGTCTGGTCGGCCGCGCGGGCGAACCGGCGATTCGTCTGGCCGTGCGCCAAGCGATGCGCATCATGGGTCATCAGTTCGTGATGGGGCAGACCATCGACGACGCGCTCGATCGCTGCGCCAAGAAGGAATACGCGGTCTACCGTTATTCCTACGACATGCTCGGCGAATCGGCACTTACCAGCGACACCGCCGAGCGCTACCAGCAGGACTATCGCAAGGCGATCGCCGCCATCGGCGCGCGCGGTCCGTTCGCCAATCACACGGATGCACCGTCGATCTCGGTGAAGCTCTCCGCGCTGCATCCGCGCTATGAAGTGGCGAACCGCGAGCGCGCACGCCGCGATCTCACCGCCAAATTGCTGGAGCTTTCGCAGCTGGCGATGAAGCAGGGCATTGCGCTTTCGGTCGACGCCGAAGAAGCCGACCGTCTCGAACTGTCGCTGGACATCATCGGCGACGTTTTCGCACATCCTTCACTGCACGGCTGGAACGGCTTGGGCATCGTGGTGCAGGCGTACTCCAAGCGCACGCCGTTCGTGATCGACTGGCTGATCGAAACCGCGCGCGCCGCCGGCCGCCGCTGGTACGTGCGCCTGGTGAAGGGCGCTTACTGGGATGCGGAGATCAAGCGCGCTCAGGAGCTGGGTCTGTCCGGTTATCCGCTCTATACGCGCAAGCCGAATACCGACGTTTCCTATCTCGGCTGCGCGCACAAGCTGTTCGACGCGGGCAGCGAGCTGATCTATCCGCAGTTCGCTACCCACAACGCGCATAGCATCGCCGCCGTGCATCACATCGCGCGCGGACGTCCGTTCGAATTCCAGCGATTGCACGGCATGGGCACGGATCTGTACGCCGAAGTGATCGGCAAGCAGAACCTCAACGTGCCGTGCCGCGTGTACGCGCCGGTCGGCACGCATGAAGACCTGCTGCCGTATCTGGTGCGCCGCCTGCTCGAAAACGGCGCCAACACCAGCTTCGTCAACCGCGTAGTAGACGAAACGCTGCCGGTGCGCGATCTCGTGGCCGATCCCTGCGAAACCGTGCGCCGCTTCGCTTCCCAGAATCAATCAAATCTGTCGCATCCGCGCATTCCCCTGCCGGTCAATCTTTTCGGTGAACTTCGGAAGAATTCCATGGGCATCAACTTCTCCAACGACAACGAACTGAAGGCCCTCGCCGAGGCGGTCAACGCAACACGTCATCCAGGAGCGGCCAACTCATGGACGGCTACACCGCTGGTGCCGGGCGCGCAAAGCAACGGCCCGACGGTGCAGGTCACCAATCCCGCCGACCGCCGCGACAACGTCGGCAGCTATGTCAGCGCCGATGCTGCGCTGGTCGACAAGGCGCTGGCCAACGGTGTGGCCGCCCAACCGAACTGGGACCGTCTGCCCGCCGCCAGCCGCGCCGCGATCCTGGAACACGCCGCCGATCAGCTCGAAGCGCGCCGCGGCGAATTCATCGCGCTATGTGTGCGCGAAGCCGGCAAGAGCCTGCCCGACGCCATCGCCGAAATCCGCGAAGCCGCCGACTTCCTGCGCTACTACGCCACCATGGCGCGCCGCTTGTTCGGTCATCCGGAGCAGTTACCCGGCCCCACTGGCGAGAGCAATCAGCTTTATTTGAATGGCCGCGGCGTATTCGTCTGCATCAGCCCGTGGAACTTCCCGCTGGCGATCTTCCTCGGCCAGGTGTCCGCCGCACTCGCCGCGGGCAACAGCGTGATCGCCAAACCGGCCGAACAAACCAGCCTGATCGGCTACGTCGCCGTGAAGCTATTGCACGATGCCGGCGTGCCGGCCGACGTGCTGCAGTACCTGCCGGGCGACGGCGCAGTGGTCGGTGCCGCACTGACGAAAGATCCGCGCGTTGCCGGCGTGGCCTTCACCGGCTCCACGGAAACCGCCTGGGCGATCAACCGCGCGCTGGCTGCGCGCAACGCACCCATCGCCGCCTTGATCGCGGAAACCGGTGGCCAGAACGCGATGATCGCCGACTCCTCCGCCCTGCCCGAGCAGATCGTCAAAGACGTGATCGCCTCTGCCTTCCAGTCCGCCGGCCAGCGCTGCTCCGCCGCGCGCGTGCTGTTCGTGCAGGAAGACATCGTCGACAAGGTGGTCGGCATGCTCTCCGGCGCGATGGCCGAACTGAAGGTCGGCGATCCCGGCCAGCTGTCCACCGACGTGGGCCCGGTGATCGACGAGGATGCGCTGAAGATCCTCAATGATCACGCCGCACGCATGGACAAGGAAGCTTCGATGATCGCCGAGGCCAAGCTCGACCCGGCGATGACCGGACACGGCACCTTCTTCGCCCCGCGCGCCTACGAAATCCCCTCGCTCGATGTGCTCAAGCGCGAAGTGTTCGGCCCTGTGCTGCACGTAATCCGCTGGAAAGGCAGCGAGCTGGCCAAGGTAGTCGACGCCATCAACGCCACCGGCTACGGCCTGACGCTCGGTGTGCACAGCCGCATCGACGACACCGTGGAATACATCCGCAGCCACGCCCGCGTCGGCAACTGCTACGTCAACCGCAACCAGATCGGTGCAGTGGTCGGCGTGCAGCCCTTCGGCGGCGAAAGCCTCTCCGGCACCGGCCCGAAAGCCGGCGGCCCGCACTACCTGCTGCGTTTCGCGGGCGAGCGCACGCTCACCATCAACACCACCGCCGCCGGCGGCAACGCCTCGCTGCTCACCATCGGCGAATAACCGGTTTAACGCCCCTCCTCTTTGGGGAGGGGACGTCAAGAACGAGCCGCCTTGTGCGCCGCGCCAACCACCCCGGCGCCACACGTGCTAGAACACAGTTCTGCGCCGAGGCGGGTCGGCACGGGGGAAGGTCTGGCATGTCACAACTGGCATTCGAATTGCAGCATCCGCGGCGCATGTCGCCGCTGGCGGCTGAACCCGATCCGCGTGCGCTGACCGCCGACATTCCACCCAATGTATTGGTGCACCTCACCGAGCTTGCGGCCCGTCGCGGCATTTCCAGCGAGCCGTGGTTCGCCGGCCTCGGCATCACTCGCCAGCAGATCAACGACCCCACCGTACGTGTGTCATATCGACAAGCGCGCACGGTGATCGCGCGAGGTCTGAAGGTGTTGCGCGATCCCGCGCTGGGTCTGCTGATCGGCCGCAACGAAACCATCGGCAGCTTCGGCCTGCTCGGCCTCGCGATGATGACCTCGCGCAACTTCGGCGAGGCGATGAGCGTCGGCATCGAAAATCACCGCATCTGCGGCAGCCTGCTCGATGTCGATTTCGCCGTGATCGACCCGCAAACCGTCGCCGTGCAGGCGTGGCCGCGCTTCGGTGAAATCGAACTGCTGCCCTTCCTGTGCGAAGAACTGTTCTCCAGCTGCCTGGCGATCACACGCGAACTGGTCGGACCGAAACTATTGCCGGTGCGCATGGAACTCACTTATCCGGCACCCGCCTACGTCAACGAATACGTAGCGACATTCCAGTGCGACGTCCGCTTCGGCGCCCAGCACAACCGCGTTCTTATCGACACCCAATGGCTGGAACATCCACTGCCCGGCTACAACCCGCTAACGTCGCGGCAAGCGCTGGCGCTTTGCCACCAGCAACTGCGCGGCACCAGTAGTTCCGATGAAATCGTCGGCTCGGTCGAACGCCTGCTGCGCAGCCGTCTGCGCGAACACCCGCGACTCACCGAAGTCGCACGCACCTTGCATCTCAGCGAACGCTCTCTGCGACGCAAACTCGCCGACAGCGGCCGCATCTTCCGCGAAATCCACGACCGCGTGCGTGCCGAACGTGCGCTGGAATTGCTGCGCGCAGGTCAATTGAGCGTGGCCGAAATCGGTATCGAACTGGGTTTCAGCGATCCACGCGAATTTCGTCGCGCCTTCAAACGCTGGACCGGCATGCCGCCGCAAGTCGCGCGTCGAAGCATGCCCTGATCACTACCGCGAGTTTTTTTGCTAAGCGAGCGGGAATGGAGCGAACACCTCGCCTTGCGGTTCGGACATCCACATTCTCCATTTTTCGACGTTCAATCCCACGATGGCTAGCCAGAGGGCTGTCGAACCTTCGCCGGGCAAACAGGGAAAGAGAATATAGGGATACAAACGAGCATCCAGCGACGGCGCCAGGAAGCTCAGAAAGCCGTGCGTGAAGTAACAGAGCCCGGCAAGTGAAAACAGAATGCCGATGAGACGGGGCAAGAAACCCGAGCGAAAAATGAGATACCCGCCCAGGAGTTCATCAAGCCCGTAGAAGACGAACGAGATGAGCAGGCCTGCATCCTGCAACTGCAATGAAACGTACGACAAGACCTGCAGTTGTTCGGGATTGAATGCGCCCAAGTTGCTCCCTTCTATCGCCAGCTTCAACGGCACGTACGCGTTGAGCATGTCGAGGCCTTCGATAGCTGTCCCGACCAGCCCGCAACACATCGCCGTGGCTGCAACGATGACATTCACCCGCCGCATCAAGATGAAGATGATGATCTCGCCGGGTATGTTACAGAGCAGCAAGAGCAGGTGCGCCGAGAAGCCAAAACGGAACAGTGTCTCGTGCGCCAAGATGTTGTGGACTGTCGCTGCGACGTCACCGTTTACGATCAGCGCGTTTCGAACATAGCCAATATCGAACGCACCAGTCACGATCCCGATCAGAGCCAAGATGCCGGCGATTCTCGCCAGACGACGAGGAGGAAATCGTTCCGAATCAGCATGCGACATCATGACGACCTCTACATCAGGATTAGCCCGCTCGACCTATGAAGAGAGTGATTACCGTCCGTCTTGAGTCCGAAACGGACATCCGAAGCTTGCCTACTCGTGGTGTCGGCCACAAGGCCCCTTTCTAAAAACGAGCCATCGCCCTCTGTGTCCGCGAAGGTCTTATCGAGTAATAAAAAAACGGGGCCCGAGGGCCCCGTTTTTCATCAGCATAGCTTTGCTTACAACGCCGCCAACGCCGCATTGAACGTCTCGCTCGGCCGCATGGCCTTGCTCACCAGTTTGATATCCGGATGGTAGTAACCGTGGATATCGACCGGCTGTCCTTGCGCACCATTGAGTTCACCGACAATCTTTGCTTCGTTCTCGGTCAGCGCCTTGGCCAGCGGCGCGAATTTCGCCTTGAGCGCAGCATCTTCGTTCTGCTCGGCCAAAGCCTGTGCCCAATACATGGCAAGGTAGAAATGGCTGCCGCGATTGTCGAGTTCGCCAACTTTACGCGCGGGCGATTTGTTGTTGTCGAGGAATTTGCCGGTAGCTTTGTCTAGCGCCTTGGCCAATACGCCGGCCGGGGCGTTGTCGTAACTGTTGCTAAGGTGTTCGAGCGAGGCGGCCAGCGCGAGGAACTCGCCCAACGAGTCCCAGCGCAGGCAGTTCTCTTCCAGGAACTGCTGCACGTGCTTAGGCGCTGAGCCGCCGGCACCGGTTTCGAACAGGCCGCCGCCAGCCATCAGCGGCACGATGGAAAGCATCTTGGCGCTGGTGCCCAGTTCCATGATCGGGAACAGGTCGGTGAGGTAGTCGCGCAGCACGTTGCCGGTGACGGAAATGGTGTCCTGGCCCTTGCGGATGCGCTCCAGCGAGAAACGGGTGGCGTCGACCGGCGAAAGGGTACGGATGTCCAGACCGCTGAGGTCGTGATCTTTAAGGTAACGCTCTACTTTCTTGATCACTTGCGCGTCATGAGCGCGGTTTTTGTCGAGCCAGAACACGGCGGGCGTGTTGCTGAGGCGTGCGCGTGTCACGGCCAGCTTCACCCAATCCTGGATCGGTGCGTCTTTGACCTGGCACATGCGCCAGATGTCGCCAGCTTCCACGTTCTGCTCGAGCAGCACCTTGCCGTTGGCGTCGGTGACGCGCACCACGCCATCGCCGGCAATCTGGAAGGTCTTGTCGTGCGAACCGTATTCTTCGGCCGCCTGCGCCATCAGGCCGACGTTGGGTACGCTGCCCATGGTCGCCGGATCGTAGGCGCCGTGCGCTTTGCAGTCTTCGATCACGGCCTGATAGACGTCGGCATAGCAGCGATCCGGAATCACCGCCTTGGTGTCCTGCAGCTTGCCTTCGGCGTTCCACATCTTGCCGGAGTCGCGGATCATCGCGGGCATCGAAGCATCGATGATCACGTCGCTGGGCACGTGCAGGTTGGTGATGCCCTTGTCGGAATTCACCATCGCCAGCGCGGGACGCTTGGCATATTCGGCCTGGATGTCAGCGGTGATTTCGGCCTGCTTGTCGGCCGGCAGCGACGGCAGACGCGCATACAGATCGCCGATGCCGTTGTTCGGATTGAAGCCGATGCTCTTGAGCGTCGCGGCATGCTTGGTCAACACGTCCTTGTAGAACTCGTTGACGACCTGGCCGAACATGATGGGGTCGGAGACCTTCATCATCGTGGCCTTCAGATGCAGCGAGAACAGCACGCCTTGCTTCTTCGCGTCTTCGATCTGCGCATCGATGAAGCTGGCCAGCGCCTTTTTGCTCATCACCGACGCATCGATGATTTCACCAGCAGTGATCGCGGTCTTTTCTTTCAGAACGGTGTGGTTGCCATCCTTGCCGAACCATTCGATCTTGGCGACGGTCGGCTGATCCACCAGCGCGGATTTCTCGCTGCCGTAGAAATCACCACCATCCATGTGCGCGACATGGGTCTTCGAATCCTTGCTCCACGCACCCATCTTGTGCGGATGCTTGCGCGCGTAGTTCTTCACCGAAAGCGGTGCGCGGCGATCGGAATTGCCTTCACGCAGCACGGGATTCACCGCACTGCCTTTGACCTTGTCGTAGCGGGCACGCACATTCCAGTCACTGACGTCTTTCGGTTCTTCGGGATAATCGGGCAGCGGATAACCTTGGGCTTGCAGCTCCTTGATCGCCGCCTTGAGCTGCGGCATCGAAGCACTGATGTTGGGCAGCTTGATGATGTTCGCTTCCGGGGTGGTCGCCAGCTCGCCCAGTTCGGTCAGATCATCGGAGACTTTCTGATTCTCCTTCAGGATGTCCGGAAACTGCGCAAGGATGCGGCCGGCGAGCGAGATATCGCGCGTTTCCACCGCAATATTCGCCGTGCTGGTGTAAGCGGCGATGATCGGCAGCAGGGATTGCGTGGCGAGATAAGGGGCTTCATCCGTCAGCGTGTAGATGATCTTCGGCGTGTGGGGCATGGTCTACGAAACCTCTTTGGCTACGGCGTGTACTTGTTGGGGAGCGCCGCCCAGGGGGACAAGGAGACATGCGACGCAAATCACGCTAGTGGCGTCGGATCATCCAAAATCAACCGTTGCGATGGCGACCGGATCCATAAAACTCCTCATTGTCGCGTTTTCCATGGATACGGGAAAGCGCGTAGCCGCCCTCTGGGTACGTAGGGCCGCGAGGGGCAAGCGCCACGCTTGGATGGGCTAGCCCGGCATACGCCCGCGCATGCAGGTCCCGTTCCAGCTACCATCCGGCAGCTGTGCATGCCCTGGGGGAGACGCATGAACGGATTGAGCCAACGCATCGTCGATTACATTGCCGAACTGATGCCGTTGTACACGTTCCAGTTTGCCGATGGCCGCGATTGCGCGCTGTCGATGGTGGACGGCACCTTGGTGATGCCGGTGGACGAATCCGGCGCCCAGCAGGAAGAAGGTTGGGTGGCGGTGTTGTGGCAGGGCGATGCGCAGCGGCGATCGGAAGTACCCGGTCCGTTGATCGCCTACCAGGCCGCCTTGCGTTGCGCGGAACTGCATGGCATTGGTCGGCTATCGGCCGAGGTCGCGGCGCATCGACATATTCTTTTGACCCGCTTGCGCGAGATCTGCGGCGATCTGCTGCATATCGAAATGGCCACGCGTTTTTGAATGCCTGAATGATTCATATACGTGGTGTGTACAAAACCTAATGCGTAACATTTTTCGCGTCTGTCATTTCGGCGATGTCATATAACGGCGCAGCGCTGTCGCGCGAACGAGATCGACGTTTGCGTATTCATTGCTCGCGAAGCTTTTCTGATCGCAACGCCTTTGGCGCCTGATATTCACGCGCTAAATCATTAGCTTACAAAATCGGCTTTTCGCCCCCTCGATAGCGTCGCTAACACGCGGCCGACGAGCGCTCGTTTTTCAGTTCAAAAACCTTCGTTTTTAGGTCATCGAGCACGCAATTTCTTGCTGTTTGTGACAAGTGGTCATGTCGGAAAACGCACAAATTGGTACTCGATTTCGCATTGGTTTTGCGTATATGACTCTGTTGGGTTGCGGATAACCGCTTAGCGCAACCAAAAGTGAAATTACTAGAAAAGAAAAGTGCACTAAGGAGTTGGCAGGAATGTAACCACCACCAGGTAAAACGGGGAGTATTGCCGTGAACCTACAACATCAAAAGATCGCTCATGCGATTCACATGGCATTGGCACTGAGTAGCTGTGTATGGACAACGATTGCGGTAGCTCAAACCGCAACGCCTGCACCATCCCCCACAGCAACACCGAGCCAGACGACATCAACTGCAACAAGTACACAGCCGCAAACCAACGCGCAAACCGCAACGCCTCCACCGTCCAACAAGACGGTGACCCTGCAAGGCATCACCGTTACCGGCTCGCTGATCCGCAGCGTGGACGTGGAAACGGCACAGCCCATCACCGCGATCTCGCATGAGGCACTGCAGCAGCAGGGCTTCGTGAGCGTCGGATCGATTCTGCAGAACGTGCCTTCGGTGGGCTCCGCCGGCACCAGCAACCAAAGCTCGCTGGGCGATATCGTCGGTCAATACGCCAGCCTGCGTGGCCTCGGCGCACCGCGTACCCTGATCCTTGTCGATGGCGAACGCTACACGACCGATATCTTCGGTCAGACCGATCTGAGCACGATCCCGAGCTCGCTGATCGACAACGTGCAGATCCTGCAGGACGGTGCTTCGTCGGTCTATGGCTCCGACGCCATTGCCGGTGTGATCAACATCATCACCAAGAACGTGGATGGCCTGTATCTCGATACGTACAACAGTACCTACTCACCAGGTAACAACGGCAAGACCAACCAGTTCAGCCTGACCGGTGGCAAAAAGTTCAAGCGTGGTTCGTTCACGTTCAACATGACGTTCCAAAACATCAACGCACTCACGGCCGCCCAAGGCTGGTACAGCAAGTACGGTTACGCCAGTTTTCCGCAGTTTCCCCAGAGCATGCAGGCGTCCGACTACGGCACCATTACTACGGTCAATGGTGCGTCGATCGCACCGCTGACAGTCAATGCAGGCCAAAACGGGCTCAACATCGCCAACTACCACCTCAATACGTTTGGTGCCGTATATCCCAGCCCCTATTTCAACAACGACTATGCCAATTCCGCGCCACTCGAGACGCTGATACCGAACAACCGGCTGCACTCGTACACGTTGAAAGGTGATTTCAAACTGACCGACCATATCTCGGCGGTCTTCACCGGCACCTACAACTCCAACAACGCTACCGTCGGCATCGGCGGCTATCCGCTGAGTTCGCTGACACCGGCCAACGGCGTGAATCTGGCAAACGCGCTGGGCCTGCCCCCGGGCAGCCTCGGCACCGCCTACTTCCCCACGCTGTCCCCGAACAGCTATTACAACCCCATGCCGGGTAACACCCTCGGGTTTAGCTTGCCTCTGCTGGAGCCTAATCGCATCACAGTGAACAACATCAAGCAGTACGGTTTCCGTACTGGCCTCGAAGGCGATTTCTCCCTGGGCGAGAGGCAATTCAACTGGAACACTTACTACAGCGACTACCGCTATATCCAGGACAATGGCGGTCCCGGCAACCTCAATCTGGTGCATCTATACAATGCGATTGGGCCGTCCTTCTTGGGCCCCAACGGCCAGGTGGAGTGCGGCACCCCGGGCAATGTGATTGCCGGTTGCGTACCGCTCAATCCGTTCTCCGGCGCGGGCGGGCTCACCCCGGCTGAAACCAATTACCTCAACATCAACTACTTTACGCACTCGTGGAGCCAGCAGCGCAACATCGAAGCCAATTTGAACGGCGACATGTTCACGCTACCGCAGTCGCTCGGCAGCGGCGACGCAACCTTCGCCGTGGGCGGCGACCACCGCGACGTGTCCGGTGCCGTGACGCCCGATTACTACACGCAGCAAGGCCTCAACACGAACCTGCAACAGAACCCCGGCCATGGCTCGTACGGGATCAACGAGGCTTACGCCGAGGTCAACATTCCTTTGCTGAAGGACATAACGGGTGCACAGTTGTTGGACTTCGACGTCTCGCATCGCTTCTCGCACTACACCAACTTCGGTGATACCAACAACAACTCGTACAAGCTGTCCTATCAGCCGATCACTGATGTACTGATACGCGCAAGCTATGGCACCGGCTTCCGTGCACCGTCGATTTCCAATCTGTATGGCGGCACGATGCAGAGCTTCACGAGCTACACCGATCCGTGCGACGTCAACTTCGGCCTGACCGGCGTACCGATTGTCGAGCAGCGCTGCATCAACGGCTTCGCTGGCCTACCGGCCGTCGGCCCCGGCTTTACGCAACTTCAAACGAATGGCTTGCCGATATCCAACCCCAACAGCACCAGCACGACGCCGTATTTTACGGGCGCCAACCCTAAGCTGAGGCCGGAAACGTCCAAGAACTACACCGCGGGCATCGTCTACAGCCCGAGCTGGTTGACCGGCTTCAATTTCACGGTGGACGCGTATCGGATTCGTGTCGACAACATCATCACCCTGCCGGCCGCAAACGCCATCCTGGACAACTGCTATCTGCTGGGCGAAACGCAGCAGTGTGCGCAGTTCCAGCGCTCGCCGACAAATTTGCAGGTCGTCAACCTGCTGCAGGCCGTGGTCAACCAGGGCTTTGTGGATGAACGCGGCACCGACCTGACAATAAGCTATCTGTTCCCGGATACGCCGGTGGGCAAGTTCAAGATCGACACCAATGGCACCTACATCAATTCGTTGCGGGAGCAATCGGTGACCGGCGGCCCAGTCGTCTCCTGGAACCTGGGTGCATACGATCCCGTCCTCGGCCCGGTGTGGCGCTTCCGTGATACCACCAACCTCAACTGGAACTACAACAGCTTCGGCGCCACCTGGACGATTCGCTACTACTCCTCGCTGCAGGAATCCTGCCATCCGGATGTGCCTGCGTTACAGGAATTCTTCCCGTGCACCGAGCCCAATGGCAACGTGCAGGGAAATCAAGCCGGGCTGTATAGGCAGGCTCCTGTGGCCTTCAACGATCTGCAGGTGTACTGGAACACGCCGTGGAAGGGACGGATCTCGCTAGGCGCCACCAACGTCTTCAATCGCCGTGCCCAGTTGTCTTACACCGGCGTGCAAGGCGTGGCAGGTCCGTTGGGCCCGACCGGTACGGACGGCTTCTCGCTCTATCCATACAACCCGCAGTACGACATCGGTCGTGTGATCTATCTGAAGATTACGCAGCAGCTGTTCTGATGCCGCCCCTGCGCTGGCAGAGCGTCGAGAGACACCCTGCCAATACGGACCAACGGTACATGGCAACACAAAGGGCGCGGTTTAGACCGCGCCCTTTTTTATGGCGAACCTGCGCCGCGATTACTTGACCGAGAAATCTTTGCTGGCGACTGACTGACCATTCAAGGAAATATCAACCTTGTAGTTGCCGGTCGGCCATCCACTCGGCTTGCTGATGTGGAATTCGGTGTTGGCCGGACCGGTGGGGTTGATGGTCTTGGTGTCTTCTTTCACCGTTTGGCCGTCCTGATAACTCCACTTCACGCCGAACGCTGCGGTACCGGCGCCGCCTGTAGCGATCGATGCATAGATAGTGTCCTTCGGTGTGAAGCTGGTAGTGGCCGTGGTGATCTTTTGGTCGGCGTCGACAGCGCTGCCAAGGTCGACCGAGGTCACGCTGACCGCTGCTGGAGCAGCAGGCGCGGGCGTTGGCGCGGGCTGGGTTGCTGCAGGCGCGGGAGCGGGCGCGGGCGGCGGTGCGGACGCCTCTTCCTTTTTGCCGCATGCACCCAGTGCAAGTGCGGCTGCCAACGATACGGCGAATATCACAGGCTTGCGACTGATCTTCATGCGTATCTCCTTAGCTCACGGATTGGCGGGAATTTTCAGCACCTGACCCGGCTTGATCCGGTTGGGGTCGCTGAGTTGATCGGTGTTGGCTTCGAAGATCGCTTTCCATTTGTTCGCGTCGCCATAGAAGTGCTTGGCTATCTTCGACAGGCTGTCGCCTGACACAACGGTGTAGGTTTGCACCGGGTCCGCAGTGGAACTGGAACCCGATTGCACATCGCTGAAATCAGCCTTGGTTGGCGCGGTGGAACTAGAGCCGCTTTGCACATCCGAAAAATCCGGCTTGTTGGTCTCGTTACCCATGAATGCACCTCACCATCGGATAGAACGCTTGAGAGCTGGTAGTCCGATAACGCCTGAGATAGCGCAGCACTTCAAAATTCAGCACTGCGAAGCGAGCCTCGGGGTTATGAGACCGGCCTTGAGAGATAACCGACCATAAGTTAATAGGCAGTGATGACCTGTATCTGACAGCCCGAGACGATGGACTATCAGCCGGTTGAAATCCCGTTAAAACCAGGTGATTAACCGGCAGGCACAACACGGCCCGCGC
The DNA here is from genome assembly GCF_030160075.1 of Dyella lipolytica. GTDB lineage: Bacteria > Pseudomonadota > Gammaproteobacteria > Xanthomonadales > Rhodanobacteraceae > Dyella_B > Dyella_B lipolytica. The sequence continues at coordinate 193,538 of NZ_BSNQ01000005.1, read as the reverse complement.
GGTGTCGCGCACGCCAGGCCGCCCAGCGCTCGCTGAGACAGGAGAAGATGACGTAAAGCGCAGGCGTGCTGAGCAGCGTCAGGCTCTGCGAGATCAGCAAGCCGCCGATCAAGGCGATACCCAGCGGACGGCGCAGATCCGAACCTTCGCCCATGCCGATCGCAATCGGCAACGCTGCGAGGATCGCCACCATGGTGGTCATCATGATCGGGCGGAAGCGCACCAGGCTGGCTTCGCGCGCAGCCTCCAACGGCGTCTTGCCGTGTTCGCGCTGCGCAACCAACGCGAAGTCGATCATCATGATCGCGTTTTTCTTCACGATGCCGATCAGCAGTACCAGGGCGATCTGCGCGATGATCGACAACTCGGTATTCGTCAGCCACAACGCCAGCAAGGCGCCGACACCGGCCGCCGGCAAGGTGGAGAGAATGGTGACAGGATGAATCAAGCTCTCGTACAAAATGCCGAGCACGATGTAGACCGTCAGGATCGCACCGAACACCAGCCACAGCATGCCGCTTTGCGATTGCTGGAAGCGGCGGAAGTCGCCGCCGACATTGAGCTTGATATCGCCCGGCATGCGCATGTTGTCAGCAGTGGCCTGCACGATCTGCAACGCCTCGCCCATGCTCGAGCCCGGCGCGAGATTGAAGCTCAAATCCATGGTGGTGTACTGATTCATGTGCGACACCTGGGTCGGCGCGAGGCCAGGTACCTGATGCGCAAAAGCGGATAGCCGCACCATCGTGCCGTTCTTGGCAGGCACCAGAATCTGGTCGATGGATTTGGGCGTCGCCGTCTGCGACGGCAATGCGTTGACCACCACCTTGTATTGATTCAGGGCGGAATAAATGGTGCTGACCTGACGTTGGCCGAACGAGTCGTAGATCACCGAATCGATGGTGCCGACGTTGACGCCCAGACGCGCCGCCTTGTCACGGTCGATCACGATGTTCTGTTGCAGGCCGGCGTCGTCCAGGTCACTGCCGACATCGCGCAGTTTGGGATTCTTTCGCAACTCATCGACCAGCTTGGGCAACCATTCCTGCAGTTGTGCCGTGTCGTTACCCTGCAGCGATATCTGGTATTGCGCGCCTTGGTTGGTACCGCCGCCGCCAAAGCTCGGCAGATCCTGGATCGCACGCAAGCGAACGTTGAGGTCGGGATATTTGGCCGCCTTGGCGCCGAGGCGGGCCAAAGCCGTAAGCGTGTCGTCCTTGCGCCCCTCGGCGTGCGTCTTCAACTGGATATCGAACGTGCCGGAGGCACCCTGACGCGTACTGCCGAGGCGCGAACCGACCACCGCGACATCACGATCGTGCAGCAGCATCGTGATCAGACGCTGCTGGCGATTCACCGAATCCTGGAAGGAGACGGTGGCACCCGAGGTGGCGCGTCCACGAATCAGGCCGGTGTCCTGCGCCGGGAACAGGCTGGTCTTGATCTGGCCCGACATGATGATCGCCACCGTCAAGCCGATCAGGATCAACGGTGTCAGCGAGAACAAAAGCGCGTGCCGCAAGGAGAAATCCAGCGACACCTGATAGAACTTGAGCAAGCCTTCGTGGAATCGATCCAGCGCACGTCCCAGTTTGGACGGCTTGTCGGGTTCGTGGTGACCGCTCAAGAAAAGCCCGCACAACGACGACGTCAATGTCAGCGACACCAACGCCGACACTACAATCGCCGCCACCAGCGTCAAGGTGAACTCCTTGAAGAACATGCCGGTGATGCCGCCCATGAACAACAGCGGGATAAACACCGCCACCAGCGAAGCGGTAATCGACACGATGGTGAAACCGATCTCGCGTGCGCCGCTGAGCGCAGCGTCCAAGCGACTCATGCCCTGATCGATATGGCGGATGATGTTCTCGATCACCACGATCGCATCGTCCACCACGAAGCCGATTGCAACCACCAGCGCCAGCAAGGTGAGATTGTTGAGCGTGAACCCCAGTGCGTACATCACGATCGCCGCACCCGCCAGCGATAACGGCACAGCGGCGGCAGCGATCAAGGTGGGAGCCAGACGCCGCAGGAACAACGCCATCACCAGCACGACCATCGCCAAGCTGATCAGCAACGTGGCCTGCACCTCGTGCAGCGAAGCGCGGATGGTGGGGGTATCGTCGAAATACGGTGTTAGCTTGGTGCCCGGTTGCAGGAAGCTGCGCAGCAGCGGCACTTCCGCTTTCACGCGATCGACGGTGCCGATGATGTTGGCATTCGACTGCTTGTAGACATACATCAGGATCGCCGGCTTGCCCTGAAACCAGGCAACCTGGTACGCATCCTGCTGGCCATCGTAGACGTTGGCGACGTCTCTCAGACGCACCGGCACGCCCTTGCCGTTGGTGGCGATCACCAGGCCGGCAAAGTCAGCCGCCGTATGCAGCGAATCGTTGGCTTGCACGGCCATCGTGGTCTTGCCGTCGGACAAGAAGCCTTGTGGTTCGAACACATTGGCGGCAGTGAGTGCGTTGCGCAGCTGATCGGGCGAAATACCCATCGCGTTGAGCGCGCGCAGATTGACGTCGACACGAACAGCCGGCGTCGCTGCACCGATAATGTCGACCTCGGACACACCCGCAAGCTGACGCAGACGCTGTGCCAGCAGCGAATCGGCCACGTCGTACAGATCGCGCGCCGACTGCGTATCGGACGTCAGCGCAAATGCGATGACCGGATCGTCGTTGGGATTGGCTTTCGTATAACTCGGCGGACTGTTGAGACCGGAGGGTAGATCGGGCGCAGCAGCATTGATGGCCGCCTGTACGTCGCGCGCTGCATCGTCGATGTTGCGCCCGGCGTTGAACATCAGGAACACCTGCGTGCTGCCCAGCGAACTGGACGAGCGCATCGTGTCGATGCCTGGCACCTGGCCCAGATGGCGCTCCAGCGGCGCGGCCACGGTGGATGCCATGTTGTCGGCGCTGGCCCCGGCCTGGCTGGCCTGCACGAAGATCACCGGAAACTGCATGTCCGGCAGTGCCGAGACACCCAGCAAGGCGTAGCAGATCACTCCGACCGCGAACACGCCCATCGCCAGTAACGAAGTGCCGATCGGGCGACGGATGAAGGGGCCGGAAATGTTCATACTTGAATCAACGTGCGGGGAGCAGAAAGGTTGATGGCCTTACTCCTTCTCCCCTCCGGGGAGAAGGTGGCCCGCAGGGTCGGATGAGGGGCCAGTCTTGCGTAAATGGTGATTCGAAGCACGCTTCGTTATAGCTCATCGCAAGAGCAACCCCTCACCTCAATCCTCTCCCCAAAGGGGAGAGGAGGAAATTAGGTCGCCCGCTGCGCATGCCGCAGCGCTCGCCGCTCCCTACGCTCACCCAGCCAATCCGAGAACCGCTCCATATACAGATAGATCACTGGCGTGGTGTACAGCGTCACCAGCTGCGAAAGCAGCAGACCGCCCACGATCGACACACCCAGCGGACGCCGCAGTTCCGCGCCGATGCCGTTGCCCAACGCCAGCGGCAAGGCGCCAAGCATGGCGGCCGCGGTGGTCATCATGATCGGACGGAAACGCAGCAAACAGGCGCGGTGAATCGCCTCGCGCGGCTTCATACCGGTGCGCTGCGCCTCGATCGCGAAGTCGATCATCATGATCGCGTTCTTTTTCACGATACCGATCAGCAGCACGATGCCCACGATGCCATCCACCGACAGACTCATGTTGCACAGGATCAGCGCCAGCAGGGCACCCACACCGGCGGGCGGCAGCGTCGAGATGATGGTGATCGGGTGGATGTAGCTTTCATACAGCACGCCCAGCACGATGTAGATCACGATGATCGACGCAAGCAGCAGCAACGCCTCGTTGCTGAGCGAGGAGGAGAACTCCGCCGCCTTGCCGATGAACTGCCCGCGCACCTGCGGCGGGAAGTTGAGCTGCTTTTCGACAGCGTGAATCGCATCCACTGCTTCGGACAGCGAATAACCCGGCGCCAGATTGAACGAGACCGTCACCGCCGGTAGCTGCTGCTGATGGCTGATCACCAGTGCCGCATTGGTCACTTCCGAGCTCACCAGCGACGCCAGCGGAATGGTGCCGCCGGCGCCCAGGATGATGCCAGTGTTGGCCACGCCAATACCGGTGGAGGTGGAGGAGTTGCTCGACGTGGCCTGGCCGAAGGTGGTGGCGTTGCTGCCGGTCAGCGCACCGCTGCCGTTGCTCTTTACCGTCAGCTGGTTGAGCAGCGAGGTGCTGCTGCGGAATTGCGGCTCCACTTCCAACACCACGCGGTACTGGTTCAGCTGCGTAAAGATGGTGGAGATCTGACGCTGGCCGAACGAGTCGTACAGCGTGTCATCGATGGTCTGCACCGGCACGCCCAGCGTGCTGGCCTTGTCACGGTCGATGGTGAGCTTGAGTGCCGTGCCCTGGTTGGCCAGGTTGTTGTCCACGTCGGCCAACTCGGGACGCTGGCGCAGCGCCTGCGTCATCTGAGTAGCGTACGTGGATAACTCATCCGCATTTACGTCGGACATCGAATACTGGTATTCGGTGGCGGCAACGCGGGTGTCCAGCGTCACGTCCTGCACGGGTTTCAGGTACAGGGCGACACCAGGAATATTGGCCGCGTCGTTCTGCAGGCTCGCCACCACGTCATCCAGGCTGGCGCGCTTGCGGCGATCCTTCAGCACGATGCTGAGCTGGCCCTGGTTGAGCGTGGGGTTGATCGAACCGGCGCCGATAAACGCCGCCACACCCGCCACGTTGGGATCTTTTTGCAACGCATCGGCAACCGCTTTCGTGCGCTGTTCCATTTGCGGGAATGCGACGTTCTGGTCGGCCTGCACCACACCGGTGATCATGCCGGTGTCCTGTTCGGGCAGCAGGCCCTTGGGGATCACGATGTACAGGAAGATCGTGATGCCGATGGCGACGAAGGCCACCACGATCATCAAGCGCTGATGATCGAGCACCCAATCCAATGAGCTTTCGTACAAACCGACTGTGCGCGCCCACACGGTGCGCTTGCCAGCCGCAGCGTGACGCTCGTGCGCATCGTCGCCTTCCGGCAATGAGTCGGGCTTGAGCAAGTAGGCGCACATCATCGGAGTGAGCGTCAGCGACACCAACATCGAGATGACGACGGCGGTGGCGAGCACCCAGGCGAATTCGTGGAACAGGCGGCCGGTGACACCCGGCATCAGCAGCAACGGCAGGAATACCGCGATCAGCGAGACAGTCAACGACAGCACGGTGAAGCCGATTTCCTTGGCACCGATTTCCGCCGCTTCCTTGCCGTCTTTGCCTTGCTCGATGTAGCGCACGATGTTTTCGATCATCACGATCGCATCGTCCACTACGAAGCCGGTCGCGACGGTCAGCGCCATCAGCGAGAGGTTGTCCAGCGACATGCCGGCGAACGACATCACGCCGAAGGTACCCAGCAGCGACAGCGGCACCGCCACCGAGGGAATGATCGTGGCCCACAAGCGGCGCAGGAACACGAAGATCACCGCCACCACCAAGGCGATGGTGAGCAGCAGGGTGAACTGCACGTCTTCCACCGAAGCGCGGATGGTGACGGTGCGGTCGGCGAAGATATCCAGATGCACGTCGGCCGGCAACACGCTGCGCAGCTGCGGCAGAATTTGCCGGATCTGTGCCACTGTCTGCACGATGTTCGCGCCCGGCTGGCGACGGATATCCAGCAACACCGCCGGCTTACCGTTGGCCCACGCCGCGAGCTGGTCGTTCTCGACACCATCGACCACCTTCGCGATGTCGGCCAGACGAACAGGCGCGTTGTTAGTGCTGTTGTACGAAATGATGGTGTTTTTGTACTCGGCCGCGGTCGCCAACTGGTCGTTGGTCGAAATGGTGTACGACTGCGTGGCGCCGTTGAGCGTGCCCTTGGGTGCGTTGACGTTGGCCTCGGTCAGCGCATTGCGCACGTCTTCCATGGTCAAGCCGAGGTTGGCGAGCTGCGCAGGATTAACCTGGATACGCACTGCCGGACGCACGTTGCCGGCAATCGACACCAGGCCCACGCCCTGCACCTGCGACAGTTTTTGCGCCAGGATCGAATCGGCCAGATCGTTCACATAGCGCAACTGCCGGCTGTCGGAGGTGAGCATCAGCGTCATGATCGGCGCATCGGCCGGATTCACGCGGTTGTAGACCGGCGGATACGGCAGCGTGGTCGGCAAGGTGCCGCGCGCTTGATTGATCGCCGCCTGCACGTCCTGCGCCGCGATGTCGATATCGCGGTCCATGTTGAACTGCAACACGATGGTCGAGAGACCTGCGGACGAATCCGAGGTCATCATGTCCAGACCGGAGATCTGGCCCAGGTTGCGTTCCAGCGGCGTGGTGACCAGCGAAGCCATGGTGGCTGCGCTGGCACCCGGATATTGCGTGGTGACTACCAGGCTGGGCGCTTCGATTTCAGGCAGCGCCGACACCGGCAGTTCGCGATAACCAAGCACGCCGAGCAGCAGCACCGCCACCATCAGGAGAGCGGTGGCAATGGGCCGGCGGATGAAGAGCGTCGAAAATCCCATGGGTCTCGGAACCGTCCGTAAGTTGGAGCTCGCTTAAGCCCCTCTCCCGGTGGGAGAGGGGTTGGGGTGAGGGTGCGATCAGAGCGCAGTAGAGAAGTCTTGCGTTGATAGCCCGATAACGCGCTTCGCCCGAACCCTCACCCCCCAGCCCGCTCCCCGAGGGGAGAGGGCGCATGTTTCGTCAGCCGCCACCACCGCGACGACCACCACCTTTCTTCTTACTCGCATCCGAAGCAATCGGCGCCGGCGGAACCTCACCCGGCTTGAGCGCCTGCACCTTGCTGCCCGGCTTCAGGCGGAACTGGCCTTCGGTCACTACTTGGTCGCCTTCAGTCAGGCCCTTGCTCACCATCACGTGGCTGTCGCCCACTTCGCCGGCTACCGTCACTGGTTGCATCGCCACGGTCTGGTCCGGCTGCAGTTTGTAAACGAAATCGCCATCGGGTCCGCGCTGTACCGCCTGTGCGGGAATCACCAAGCCGCCGGTTACGGTACGCACACGCAATTGCACATTCACGAACTGTCCCGGCCACAGCGCGCTCTTCGGATTGTTGAACTCCGCGCGCATCTTGAAGGTGCCGGTGCTGGTGTCGATCTGGTTATCGACCACTTGCAGGAAACCGGTGGTATCGAGCGGGTGCGAATCGCTGCGGTCCAACGCAATCACTTGCAGCTTGTCGTCGCCGTTCTGGGACGCATCGCGCACTGCCTCGAGGTTCTGCTCGGGCAGGCTGAAGATCACGTAGATCGGCTGGATCTGAGTCAACGTGACGATCGAGGTGGTGGTGGTGACCACGTTGCCCGGGTCCACATTGCGGATACCGGCCACACCATCGATCGGCGAGATGATCTTGGTGAAATCCAGTTGCACCTTGGCCGAGCGTGCGCTGGCTTCGTCGGCCAGCACGGTGGCCCTGAGCAGCGCGACGTTGTTGCGGAAGGTGTCCATGTCCAACGCGGCGACATAGCCGTTGGCAACCAGTTTCTGGTTGCGGTCCAGCGTGCTTATCGCCGTCGCCAGCGATGCCTCGTCCTGTTTCTGTTTGGCCGTGGCCTGGTCAAAGGCGGCCTGGAAAGTGCGCGGATCGATCTGGGCGATCACATCGCCCTTCTTCACCGCCTGGCCTTCCTTGAAGTTGATGGTCCACATCTGACCGGCCACTTGCGGATTGACCGTCACCGTATTGAGCGCCGTCACCGTGCCCAGCGCCGTCAGATAAACCGGCACGCTTTGCTTGACGGTAGGCTCGACGGTGACTGGCACCGGCGCATTGTCCTTGTCCTGGCCGTTGGCGCCGGACTGTCCCTGACCCTGGCTATCTGCGCCGCCTTGCCCCGAATGCTGCCCGCCGTGACCGCTTCCGGCTGCTGCTTCAGGTTTGTGTAGCAAGCGGAATGCAACCCCACCCACCACAAGCACGGCGATCACGATCAACGCGATCTTCCAAAAACGCGACATGTGAAACTCCTGGATTAAACGGCAAGGCCACCCGACCCTGCCGGTGCGATTAATGCACCTGCCCTAAAACCTTGGAAACAAGCATAGGGTCTGCTCAACGAGATTGGACAATGCCGGTTGACAGGGGTGCCGCATGACCGATGGCAGGGTCCATGAACCCCAAGCGTAGCAGCGAAGCATGACCGCGTGCCTGCAACGCCCGCCTCATCAGATATGCGCAAACTGCTCTGCGAACCCGCGGGACAGGCCTCAAACTTGCTGCAGGCTTCGTCTATACTCCGAAACTTGTTGCCCGCGGCGGGTTCGTTACCGTCGCGGCAAGGTCGCCGGGGGGCGGCAGGGCATACCACGGCGACCGTGGTGGCTTTCCAGATTTCATATGATGACTGGAGTAATTGCGTGAGCGGTTCCATGAGCAAATCCGACCAGAGTTTCCTGCGTCAGTTCTCGTTGCTTATCGCCGGACTCGGCGTACTGACCCTGGTTCTGATCTTCACAGCCTTGACGATCTACGAGCACGAGCCGAAGGAAGTCGATCCGAACGCCGCGAAGCAGCTCGCCGCCAGCCTTGCCCCGAACGGCGCCGTGTATGCCGGCAACACCGGTCGCGCCGCGATGGAAGCTGCGCAAGAAGCTGCGACCAAGGCCGCCGCCGCGCAGGTCGCTTACGGCGGCACCACCGACGGCAAGACCATTTACGACAACCTCTGCCACGCCTGCCATACCGCCGGCGTTGCCGGTGCTCCGGTACTGGGCAACAAGTCCATGTGGGCACCGCGTATCGCCGAAGGCCTGGACACCCTGGTGCAACATGCCATCAACGGCTACCACGGCCCGGATGGCAACATGATGCCTGCCAAGGGCGGCAACCCCGCGCTGACCGACGCGCAGGTGAAAGCGGCGGTGACCTGGATTGTGGATCAGGCGAAGTAATCTTCGCTGTCGCGCCGTACACGCAACGCCGCCTTCGGGTGGCGTTGTCGTTTTTGCGCCTGGGCGACAAACAAAAAACGCGCGACTGGCCTGCCAGTTATCATGTCATCCATGAACTCCACCACCCCCCTCCCCGATCCATCCAGCTTTCCGGATCAGCTCACCGAATTCACGTTGCACGGCCCCGTCGGTTCGCTTGAGGCCATCAGCGACACTGCCGAGCGCCCCGGCGCACGCCGCGGCGTGGCCGTGATCTGCCATCCCAACTCCAAGGACGGCGGCACCATGCGCAACAAAGTGGTGACCATGCTGGAACGCAGCCTGCGCGAGTCGGGCCTGGATACGCTGCGCTTCAATTTCCGCAGCGCCGGTGAATCGGAAGGTAACTACGACAACGGTAAGGGCGAAAGCGACGATCTCGCCGCCGTGGTGTCGTGGGTGCGCAAGGTGCGTCCCAACGATGTGCTGTGGCTGGCCGGCTTTTCCTTCGGCAGCTATGTCACCTTGCGCAGCGCTGTTGCGCTTAAGGCCGACGCGCTGATCAGCATCGCGCCGCCGGTCGGGCGCTGGTCGCTCGAAACCCTCGCGCTACCTTCCTGCCCATGGCTGGTGGTGATGGGTGAGGACGACGAAGTGGTCGAGCCGCAAGCGGTGTTCGATTGGATCGACAGCCTCGATCCGCCGCCCGAACTGATCCGCATGCCGGAAACCGGCCACTTCTTTCATCGCCGCCTGATGGATTTGCGCGGCTCGGTGAAACACGCCATACGTGACTGGCTACCGCCGCTCCGCGATTGATACCCGCGAATAACTCGTCGTCCCGGCGAAAGCCGGGACCCAGTGACTTACCTGCCGCCAAGAAGCTGGGTCCCGGCTTTCGCCGGGACGACGAACTAGGTAATTAGAGGCTCCCGCAAGTTATGCCTGACATTTCACTCGGCGCGCCCAGCGCGCGTTACCAGGAAGGCGTCGCCGCGCACCGCTGGACGCCCGATCCCGCGCAGCTGGCGGTGTTGCCGGAATTCGACCGCATGCAAGCAGCGTTTTGCACGAACGTCGAAAACAACGGCGGTCTATTTGGCCGTCTAAAATCGCTGCTAGGCGCGGAAGAGCGCGTCGCCGTGCCCGGCCTTTACCTATGGGGCAGCGTCGGTCGCGGCAAGACGTTCCTGATGGATCTGTTTGCGTCCAGCCTGCCGCACGGCGTAGCGCTGCGGCGTCATTTCCACCGGTTCATGGGTGAAGTGCACGAACAATTGCGTGATTTGGGCGAGCGCCAGGATCCACTGATCGAAGTCGCCGCGAACATCGCCGCGCGTTGCCGCGTGCTGTGTCTGGACGAATTTCTGGTCAACGACATCGGCGATGCGATGATCCTGTCCAACCTGTTCGACGCCTTGTTCGCACGCGGCGTCACCCTCGTCACCACATCGAACACGGTGCCAGCGAATCTTTACAAGGACGGTTTGCAACGCGCACGCTTTCTGCCGGCCATCGCTTCGATCGAAGCGCATTGCCATGTGATCGAAATGATCTCCGCGCACGACTGGCGCCTGCGCGCGCTGACGCATGCACCGGTGTATCACATACCGCCGGGCGCCGAAGCCGAGCGTTCGCTAGCACGTATCTTTTCCAGCCAGGCGCAAGGCCAGATCGTCGATGGCGGCGAGATAACGATCAACGACCGCCCGATTCCGGTACGCAAACGCGCCGACAATATTTTATGGTTCGACTTCGCGGCACTGTGCGACGGTCCGCGCGCCGTGGCCGACTACATCGCACTGGCCAAAGCCGGCCCGGCAATCATCATCTCCAATGTGCCGCAGTTCACCCTCTACAGTGAAGACCCGGCCAAACGCTTCGTGCAACTGGTCGACGAGTTCTACGACCGCCACGTCAAACTGATCCTTTCCGCCGCCGCACCGATCACCGAGCTGTACGACGGCGAACGCCTGCGTGCCGAATTCGGACGCACCGAATCGCGCCTGATCGAAATGCAAAGCGAGGAATACCTGGCGCTACCTCATCGGGCGGATTGATACATCTTCCCCGCTTCACCGGCGCGGGCTCGAACTGCTACCGTGTCCACCTCTACCCTGGCCTGGGAGCGATCATGCTTACTGTTCTCGCCTTTGCGCTCCTGACGGGCGCGCCGCAAGTCGCACCGGTCGATACGTTCAACACGCGCGTCATGCGCGGCAAGATGGTCGAAGCAGGCCCCACCGGACCGGCCTACCAGAAATTGTTCTGGGCAAAGACCGGCAATCCGATGACGGATGCGCTGAGAGGCTGCATCGCCAGCAACATACCGGCAGACAAATCGCCGTTTACGCTGGTGGTCGATATTTCGCCCGACGGGCATCCCTTGAACGTGGAAGTCCGCGCACCGACGCCCATCGCCAAGTGTCTGGCTAGCCAGTTCTCGACGTGGACCTTCCCGGCCCCGCCGAAACTCCCGGACGCGATCAATTATCCGATCGAGATCGATGTAAGCATGTAGGAGGCTGCACATGGCGACCGTGCTGATCCCGCTACCGCACATTGACTACGATCCCAGCGAAGTGGCGGTGCCGTGGCGCGTGCTGACCGAGGCCGGCCATCGTGTCGTGTTCGCTACGCCGGATGGCCACATCGCCGCAGCCGATCCGATCATGCTGAGCGGTGAAGGGCTCGACCTTTGGGGCTGGATTCCCGGCTTGCGTCGCCTGCCGTTGTTCGGACTGCTGTTACGAGCCAATCGCGATGCGCGCCGCGATCACGCCTTGCTCGCACAAGACAAGGCGTTCCGCGCACCGCTGCATTGGGATGCGACGGACGCAGCGATGTTCGATGGCTTGCTGTTGCCGGGCGGCCACTGCGCACGCGGCGTACGCATCTATCTTGAAAGCGACGAACTGAAAAACCTGGTCGCTGCCTTCTTTGCTGCAGATAAGCCAGTCGCAGCCATCTGCCATGGCGTGCTGCTCGCCGCACGCAGTCGACGCGACAATGGTCGCTCGGTGTTGTATGGCCGTCGCACTACCGCGCTGACCTGGGCGCTCGAGAAATCCGCATGGTCGCTCACCCGCATCACGCGTTTCTGGGATCCGCACTACTACCGCACCTATCGCGAAGAGCCCGGTCAACCGGTGGGTTATATGTCGGTGCAACAGGAAGTCACGCGAGCCTTGGCCGATCCCGCCGATTTTCTCGATGTGCCGAACGACGCGCCGCACTATCGCCGCAAAACATCCGGGCTGGTGCGCGATAGCGACAATGACGACACGCCTGCATTCGTGGTGCGCGACGGCAACTATCTCTCCGCACGTTGGCCCGGCGATGTGCATCGCTTTGCACATGAATTTGCCCTCATGTTAGCTGGCGCCGGAACATAGCGATCGGAATAACCGCTGCCGATACACCCTTGACTGGCGTGGAGCCTGGATTGTCCTTGGACACTCCAGGTACTTGACGAGCAGCGGTCTCGTAGGTAATCATTTAACTAATATGTTAATTGCTTAATTACTTATGGCCGTCGATCGCATTTTTGATGCCCTTGCCTCACGTCCTCGGCGGGAAATACTTGCTTACCTTTCCGCGCAGGAACTTACCGCCGGCGACCTCGCCAGCCGATTTGATATGAGCGCGCCGGCCGTGTCGCGACATCTTTCCGTATTGGAGTCAGCCGGACTGGTGAGCAGCGAGCGCCGTGGGCAATACGTCTACTACCAGCTCAACAGCCACAACCTGGTCAACACGCTCACCGGCTTTGCATTTGAGATCTGCCCTAATGGCAGGCCGCTCAAACGGGAGTCGCGCAAGATGCGCGCCGCTAAGAAGCAAGGCACCTAAGTCCACTTCACACGCAGAGGGGTGTCCATGTCGATCGCAGAAGTTGCAATAGGACTGCCGTTTTCAACTCCATCGCGCGTTGTGCGCAGCTTTCCTTCTGCTCGATTGCAATCATCGAGTGGTGGGCTTCCGGTAGAGGTATCGCTGATAGCGCAACTAGGCCATGGCGCTGGGAACCAATTGGTTGCTGGCGTCATGGCAAGGCAAAGCGCCCACCCCAACTTCATAGATGAACTGAATGAACCGTCGGCCAGGATAGGTGATACCGACTTCTCAAAGGGCGATGCCACATCCCTTTACTTATTCACCGTGGGCGCAAACGGCCATCCATTCCATCGGCACGCGGGACATCGCGTATTCACCGCCGTGTCTGGCAGTGGGGGCGCGCGACTGCGATTCTCAAGTGCGACGGATGCCGAGATCGAACGTAATCCTGCGTGTTTTATAGCCGCTATGCGCTGCGTTGAGATACCGCCTGATTGTCTTTTTACTGTTCGTTTCGGCGGGAATACCTGGCATCAGTTCACGCCACTGCGGGAACATTCCGTGCATCCGGCATTGTTCGCGATCTCGTGCCACACCAATGAATTAGGCGGCTTCTTGCCAGACGCATTGAGACAGCAGGTACTAACGAACGGAGCCACCATTCCGGCCCTAACAGAATTGCTCCCGCCAAGTGTCGAAGATTTGTTGCGCAGCACACCCTTCGACCGCACACGAGTACCCACCATAGCCTTGGCACTGGATGCACCGACCGACACATGGCACAGCACAATTTGCCGCGTCGTGCGCGGCATCGCAGGCAGGCTGCGGGGATATTGGGCACATTGCCGGCGCACAGCGGGTTATTTGTGGGACAGCGGGATGGCCGTTGCCGCGCTCGATCGGGCGCCCGAAAAATCACTTCTTCTCCAGCAGCTAACGGATGGCCCTGTCCATTATCAGGACACGTTTCTCATCAGCCTGTTCGACGCCTCGCTATCACGATTAGGTTCGCGGCACCTGCTGGCCGAATTGCTTGAAGGTTTTGTGCAGAGCCCGCCGGTCAGCGTCAGTTACCTCATGGCACTTCGCAACATGCTGGTAAGGCCGTTGGGTTTGCGCACTTCCCGCTTGGGATGCCCGGTGTCGTCTTTGCTGTCGCCGCAAAGTGACAACGTGTTCGCTGGTCGCTTTCCCGTGCGCGAACAATTGGCCGATGTCAACGATACCTGCTGCCAGGTTGTCCTTGGCGCCAATGACAAGCACCTGCTATTTCGCTCTTGCGTGGGCGTAGCCATCGACGGAAACCGGGTTGATATCACCCTCGGCATACGAGTGCGCTGCAAGAACACATTCGGACGCATGTACATGAAGCTAATTGACCGTATTCATCGCCGCTACATCGCGCCGACCTTGTTGCGGCACGCCGTGGAGCACTTGCGCAGGTAAGCTAATCTTAGCCGTCCACCAAACCGGGATAAGTGGCATGCGCGCACCAGTAGGTTCGGTCGTCGGACTTTGTTCCGCCTCCGCCACGATGTCCGCCATGGGCATGGCGTTCCTGGGCTACTGGGGCATTCACGAGCCTGCCCCCTGGCGCGGGAGCGACATCATCGTGGTCTGCCTGGCCTTCGCCAGCTTCGCCGCGCTGGCTTCGGTGGTGTGGTTCATCACCACGCCGGTGTCGGAAGAAGGCGCAGAGAGGATCGTCGCCGCCCGGCGGGCGTTCGCCCTCGGTGTGGTGTTGATGTGGCTGTCGATCGTCGTCGCCGTGATCCCTTAGCGAACACGGATCGCAAATATCCTGCAGGCCGCATCCCGCCTGGTCTTAAACCGCTTATCCACCGGCTTATCCACAATTTCTTGGGTTGACCGGGCCCTCTGACCCCGATATGTTGTGTCCCGTCGGTGCCACCCCCGTAAAGGTACGGGAGCGGCTTGAGGGAATCCGGTGTGAATCCGGGACTGCCCCGCAGCGGTAAGCGGAAACGAAAGCCCAGTCACGCACTGGCCCGAAGGGGTCGGGAAGCAGGGCCAGTAGGCGGGTCGCAAGACCCATGTCCGCGAGTCCGAAGACCTGCCGACAACGGCATGACCGGAGTGTCATGCCGCTGGTGACGGCCTCCGCGGGGAGGCGTGTCGCACGACGCGGCGCAATACCGTGTCCTGCGACCTACCGCGGCAACCGCCACGTCAGCCCTGCGCGCGGGAGCAGGCGGTTGAAACCTGGAGTCCATCCCGATCGAACCGGACCCTTCGTCTGGCCGGGTTGGCTCCGCAGCCCGGAGCGTCCGACATGCAGCCTATCGATACCGAATCGCGCGAGCGCACCGCCGCCCGCGCGGACACGTCCTCTTTATCCGCCGACACTGAAACGTCGACCTACCCCACACCCGTCACGATGCCTGTCACTGCCGAAGCACCTTTCGCCCTCACTCCTCCACATAACCCCGGCCAGATGCGCGTGACCAAGCGCAACGGCGGCCAGGAAATTGTCGACGTCAACAAAATCGTGCGCGCCGTTACGCGCAGCGCCGAAGGTCTACACGGCGTCGATCCGCTGCGCGTAGCGCTCAAGACCATCGGCGGTTTGTACGATGGCGCGACCACGCAAGAGCTGGATCAGCTTTCCATCCGCACTGCCGCCGCACTGACCGCGGAAGAACCCGAATACGGCCAGCTGGCCGCACGCCTGCTCGGTGCCTATATCGAGAAGGAAGTGAGCGGCCAGGAAATCCAGAGCTTCTCGCAATCCATCGCACGTGGCGCGGAGCTGGGCATTCTCAACGCACGCCTGCGCGATTTCGTAGCGGCGAACGCGCGCAAGCTCAATGACGCGATCGATCCGCTCGCCACGCGCCGCTTCGAATATTTCGGCCTACGCACGGTGTACGACCGTTATCTGCTGCGTCATCCGCAAATGCGCAAGGTGATCGAGACGCCACAGCACTTCTTCATGCGCATCGCCTGCGCACTGGGCGGCAACGAGATCGGCGAAACGCTGGAGCTTTATCGCTTGCTGTCTTCGCTGGAATACATCGCCAGCTCGCCGACGTTGTTCAATGCGGGTACGTCGCATGAGCAGCTCAGCTCCTGCTTCCTGCTCGACTCGCCGACCGATTCGCTCGAATCGATCTACGAGAAGTACGGCGATGTCGCCAAACTCAGCAAATTCGCCGGTGGCATCGGCCTGGCCTATTCGCGCGTGCGTTCGCGCGGCTCGCTGATCAAGGGTACCAACGGCCACTCCAACGGTTTGGTGCCGTGGCTAAAAACCTTGGATGCCTCGGTCGCCGCAGTGAACCAGGGCGGCAAGCGCAAGGGCGCGGCCTGCGTATATCTGGAACCGTGGCATGCGGACATCGAGGAATTCCTCGAGCTGCGCGACAACACCGGAGACGAGGCTCGCCGCACGCACAACCTCAATCTCGCCAACTGGATTCCCGACGAATTCATGCGCCGGGTGGAACACGATGGCGACTGGTCGCTGTTCGATCCCAAGGTCGTGCCGCACTTCGTAGATACGTGGGGTGCTGCGTTCGAGCAGGCCTATCACCAGGCCGAGGCGCAGGGCCTTGCGGTGAAAACCGTAAAGGCGCGCGAGCTTTACGCACGCATGCTGCGCACGCTGGCGCAGACCGGCAACGGCTGGATGACCTTCAAGGATCGCAGCAACGCCACCAGCAACCAGACGGCCAAGGCCGAGAACGTCATCCATCTTTCGAACCTGTGCACCGAGATTCTGGAAGTAACCAACGCCGGCGAAACGGCCGTGTGCAACTTGGGTTCGATCAATCTCGCTCGCCACGTGGTGGACGGTGCGTTCGACTTCGACAAGCTCGCCTCTACGGTGCGTACTGCCGTCCGCCAGCTCGATCGCGTGATCGACCTCAACTTCTATCCGATCGATACCGCTGCCGTCGCCAACCGCAAGTGGCGGCCGGTGGGTTTGGGCGTGATGGGCTTGCAGGACGTGTTCTTCAAGCTGCGTCTGCCGTTCGATTCGGCCGAAGCGATGGATCTGTCGACGCGCATTGCGGAGGAAATCTACTTCAACGCATTGTCGCAATCGAACGTACTGGCCGAGCAGCATGGTGCGCATCCGGGCTTTGCCGAGAGTCGCGCCGCGAATGGCGAACTGCAGTTCGACTACTGGTCGAACGCTGCTCCGCACGACAATGCTCGCTGGAACGCCTTGCGCGAAGCGATCAAGACGAAGGGGCTGCGCAATTCGCTGCTGATTGCGATTGCACCCACCGCCACGATTGCCTCCATCGCCGGTTGCTACGAATGCATCGAGCCGCAGGTAAGCAACCTGTTCAAGCGCGAGACCTTGTCGGGTGATTTCTTGGTGGTGAACCGCTATCTGGCGGACGAGCTAAAAGCGCTCGGCCTGTGGACGTCGGAAGTTCGTGACGCGATCAAGCTGGCCGAAG
Organism: Dyella lipolytica; assembly: GCF_030160075.1. Classification (GTDB taxonomy): domain Bacteria; phylum Pseudomonadota; class Gammaproteobacteria; order Xanthomonadales; family Rhodanobacteraceae; genus Dyella_B; species Dyella_B lipolytica. The sequence goes on along the minus strand of NZ_BSNQ01000005.1, from coordinate 176,372 downwards.
GCTCGATCCAAGGTATCGCCGCCATTCCCGAACGGTTGCGCACGATCTACCGCACCGTGTGGGAAGTGCCGCAGAAAGCGTTGATCGATCTTGCCGCCGCACGCGGCGCGTATATCGACCAGAGTCAGTCGCTGAACCTGTTCATGGAGAATCCGAACATCGGTCAGCTCAGCTCCATGTACATGTACGCGTGGAAGGCAGGCGTCAAGACGACCTATTACTTGCGCTCGCGACCGGCGACGAAGATTGCGAAGACGACCGTGACGGCCGCGACGTCCACGGCACCTGCTCCGGATGCGCAGGAAGAGGCTACCGCGGCCGTGTTCTGCTCGTTGGAGAATCCGGAGTATTGCGAGGCATGCCAGTAAACCAACATTCCGTCGTCCCGGCGAAAGCCGGGACCTAGTGACTTCAAGGCCATCAAGACGCTGGGTCCCGGCGTTCGCCGGGACGACGGGTTAGAGGAGAGTGTGGTAGAGGTCGTGCCAGTACGGATTGGTGTTTTCTATCAGCTCCAGCTTCCATTTCCGACGCCAACGCTTGAGTGACTTCTCCCGTTTTATCGCTGATTCCAGCGTGTCATGCAGTTCATACCAAACAAGGTCTTTCACGGAATAACGTTCCGTAAATCCAGCGATGAAGCCGCCGCGATGCTGCCAAACACGTCGTATCAAATCGGATGTAACACCGACATACAGCGTTCCATTCCGACCGCTGGCCAACATGTAAACGCAAGGCTGACGCAATCGCATATGACGAACTCATTCAACACTGCCCGGATCGTCTCTCGTACTCCAGGAGTATGTGAATACTTCCATTACGCGCACATCCGTCGTCCTGGCACACGCCCGGACCCAGCGCCTCCCTACACTATCTGATCGAGTCCCTATGTCGAACTCATCCAATCCGCAAAACATTCTCGACCCCGGCTTCGAACTCACGCTGCGCCCGATGCGCTACCCCGAGTTCTATGAGATGTACCGCAACGCGATCAAGAACACCTGGACGGTCGAGGAAGTGGATTTCTCGCTCGATACAACCGATCTCAAGTCGAAGATGACGGATGCGGATCGCCACCTGATTCATCGCCTCGTCGCCTTCTTCGCTACCGGCGACGCCATCGTGTCGAACAATCTGGTACTGAACCTGTACCAGCACATCAATGCGCCGGAAGCGCGCATGTATCTTTCGCGCCAGCTGTTCGAGGAAGCACTGCACGTGCAGTTCTATCTCACGCTGTTGGACACGTACATCCCCGATCCGAACGAGCGCAACAAGGCCTTCTCGGCGATCGAGAACATTCCTTCCATTCGCCAGAAAGGTGCGTTCTGTTTCAAATGGATCGACTCGATTCAGAACCTGCGACGGCTGGAAACACGCGAAGAGCGCCGGCAGTTCCTGCTCAACCTGATCTGCTTCGCCGCCTGCATTGAAGGATTGTTCTTCTTCGCCGCGTTCGCTTACGTGTATTTTCTGCGTTCACGCGGCCTGCTGCATGGACTCGCTTCGGGTACCAACTGGGTGTTTCGCGACGAATCGGGCCATATGGCTTTCGCCTTCGAAGTGGTGCGCACCGTGCGCGCGCAGGAGCCGGATCTGTTCGACGCTGAGATGCAGGCGCAGGTCGAAGCGATGCTAGAAGAAGCCATCGCCTGCGAAACGCAATTCGCCGAAGACGTACTTTCCGGCGGCGTCGCCGGTCTGTCAGTGAAAGACATGCGCCAGTATCTGGAATACTGTGCAGACCAGCGCCTTGCCCAGCTCGATCTACCGAAAAAGTACGGCACCAAGAACCCCTTCGACTTCATGGATCTGCAGGACGTGCAGGAAGTCACCAACTTCTTCGAGCGCCGCGTTTCGGCGTATCAGGTCGGCGTGGAAGGCGAAGTTGCGTTCGATATGACGTTCTGACGATCATCGGCTATGAACACACCTGTCATCACCGTCACGGATACACCCGATGCAGCGGATCTGGCAGTGATCCGTCAGCGCCTCGATCAATTCAATGTCGAGGCCAGCGGTATGGCCGATCAGCGCGCACTCGCAATACTGGTAAAAGATCCCGCGACGGGAGAGCTGCTCGGCGGAATCACCGGACGCTCGTCGCGCGGACTGCTATTTCTCGATATGTTTTTTCTGCCCGAGTCCATGCGCGGTGCCGGCCTGGGCAGCAGGGTGCTGCAGATGGCGGAAGACGAAGGTCGGCGGCGTGGCTGTCGTTCCGCCGTGCTCCACACCAACACCTTCCAGGCACCCGGGTTTTATAGAAAGCACGGCTGGCGCGAGTTTGGTGCGATCCCTTGCGATCCACCCGGCACCAGCCGCATCTTCTTTACCAAAGATCTTGCCCAGACAACATGAGCTCTTGCGGGTTGGGTTGAACGCAGCCAACTCCAACAAGCAGGGGTTCACGTCCAGCTGCTGTCGTCGTCGGCACCGCCACCAAAGCCATCGTCATTGAAGTCGGCGGAAGAGAAATCCTGGTCGCCGCCGTTGCTGTTGCCGTCGAAGAAATTGTTCTCGGTGACATTCTCGATCACTTCGGGCTGTCCGCCGCCGAAGAAGCCGCCGCCGTGATGGCCGCCCAGCAGGTTTTCGAGACCGTCGAACAGGAACATGCCGCCCGCCACACCTGCTGCCGTGGTGGCCGCGCTGGAGAGGAAGCTCGAACCGCCACTTTGCGGTGCCGCAGGCGCGCCGCCAAACAAACGCTCACGCCAGGTTGGCGCGGGGGCCTGCTGTTGAGGTGGGTACGGCGGCGGCGTTGCGCTCCACGCGGGTTGCTGTCCACCCAGGAAGCTGCCGCCTGCTGACTGCTGCCCGGACAACTGGCCCTGCAGTTGCGTGATCTGTGCCTTCGCTGCATCCAGCGCGTGTTGCTGCAACAGACTTCGCTGCACCAGGAGATAGAGCGCGTCGGGCTGACCAGCCAGGCGTTGCCGGATCAGCTCATCGGCCTGCGCGTCCTTGGACACACCGCTTACTGCGGCCAGGCGCTGAAGGAAATCGTCGAGAAGAGTTTGTTCCTGGGGAGTCATGGGGTTTCCATTGTTATGAATGCCAACACGGTGCGGGCCATTTGGAAGTATGCGCAAGATGTGTGACCTCAAGGGGCGCGCTAGATACGCCGCGCAGCGCGATGATGCCCGCGTTCAGTTCATCCTTTCCGGCTCGAATGGCCTATTGACTACAAGTGTAGTCATGGCGTAGCTTGACTACACTTGTAGTCACGAACCCCTTAGCCATGTCCAAGCCATCCATTGGCGATCAGGAGCTTGCGCTCCTGCACTATCTGGCCGAACACGAGAACGCCTCGGTGGGCGAAGTCGCCGCCGATTTTGGCGAGTCGCGCGGTCTGGCTCGCTCCACCGTGCTGACGATGATGGAGCGCTTGCGCACCAAGTCCTATCTGCGGCGGCGGCATGTGCATGGCGTTTATCGCTACAGCACAGCGACCGGTACGGGTGAGGTGGTGAGCAACGCAGTCGGACAGTTCGTCGAAAAAACGCTCTCGGGTTCGCTCTCACCGTTCGTGGCGTGGATGTCTGAGAAGGCCGATGTCAGCGATAGCGAACTGGCCGAGCTCGAAGCCTTGGTCGCGCAACTGCAATTGCGTCGAAAGGAGTCCTGATGATGGATACGTTTGCCGGTTTCATCGACACCTTGTTCGTGCGGCTGGCCTGGACTGCCGCTCAGGCGACGGTACTGATCGGTGTGCTCTGGCTGCTGGGACGCTGCCTGCCGCGTCTTTCGCCGGCGATCCGCTGCATGCTTTGGTGGCTGGTTGCCTTGCAGCTTGTACTCGGGATGACAGTCAGCACGCCGTTCGAGTTGCACTGGGCGGCGTCTGTGGATGCACCTGTCACCATCACGAGTCACATCGTGCGAGAGGTGCACGACGATATCGCCGGGATGCCGGTTGCAACACATGCATGGTCGGCACCCTACACATCGACTGCTCCTGGAGAGGCTGGGCCGGCTTGGTCGTGGACCAAGGTGATCGTGTTGTCGTGGCTGCTGGGTGTGCTGCTGCAGATGCTATTTGCCATCAAGCAATGGCGCGAAAGCCGTGCGCTCGTTCGCGATGCGCAACCCATGCATAACGCTGCGCTCCAAGTGTTGTGCGCCGAACAGGCACGTTTGGTTGGGCTACGCCACATCCCGCATATGCGCGTATCGAATGCGATCGTCTCGCCGCAAGTGACCGGCTTATGGCGCCCGCTGGTGCTGTTGCCCGCCGATCAAACCTTGTCCCGCGAAGAATTGACGATGGCCATGGCGCACGAACTGGCGCACCTCCACCGTGGCGATCTTTGGTTGGGCTGGGTGCCAGCCATCGCACAATGCTTGTTCTTCTTCCATCCGCTGGTGCGGTGGGCGATGCGTGAATACGCGGTGTACCGAGAAGCCGCCTGCGATGCGCAGGTGCTGCAACAACACCAGGCGGCACCGCAAACCTACGGTCATCTATTGCTGCGCCTCGGTGTGTCCCATCCCGTGCACGCCGGTTTGGCTGGCGCCTCCTCGACATTTCAACATCTGAAAAGGCGATTGATCATGCTGCAGCAAAGCGTCAACGAAACAACGCCGCGCGTGCGTAGCTGGTTACTGGTGGTAGCGATCGCACTCGCCGGCGTTTTTCCCTACCGCGTTACCGCGACCCATTCTCTGCAAGCGCAGGACACGGCGCAAACCGCAAATAGTGACGTCGCGCCGGTGTCCGCGATACCTGCCGCGCCTGCTACGCCTCCCGCACCTCCCGTACCCGCTGCCCCTCCCGTACCCGCTGTGCCTCCCGTGCCCGCAGTGCCTCCGGTACCGCCTGCTCCTCCCGCCGCGCACAATCTCGGCTTCAACGCCCGCTTCGTGGATATCGATACCCATGCCAACGCAAGCCGCGGTATCGCGTTGTTCGATGGCGACACCGTCATGGTCAACGGCAGTGATCGAGATCTGTCCGACGTACAGCACATGCGTAAGAAGGACGAACCGATGCTGTGGTTCCGGCGCGGCGACAAAGCCTATGTGATTCACGATGCGAACGTCATACGGCAGGCCAAGGATGCTTATGCCCCCTTGTACCAAGTGACGGAGGCGCAAAGCAGTCTCGCTTCAAAACAGGGCGAACTAGCGGGTCAACAAGGCGGTCTGGCCGCGCGCACGGGCGCACTCGCCAGCCGTCAGGCCGAAGTGGAAAGCCGCCGCGCGAGCATCGAAGCGCAACGCGCAGCACTGCAGGCCAATTCGACAGCGCAGGAAGCCGCAACAAACGAGGCGAGCCTCAATGGTCAGCTGCTTGGCTTGAAGGCGGAAGAGGCCGAGATCAGCCGCGAAAACGTGTCGATCGATCGGCACGCTGCGGCACTGTCCAAGCAGGCGGACGAACTTGCAGAGCGTGAAGCGACCATGTCGAAACAACAAGAGATCGCCTCGCAGCAAGTCGATCAGCAGTTGGACAAGATTTTGGACGAGGCCATTGCGAAGGGTCTTGCAGAGCCGACAAGTCGTTAGATTTGCAGGCGACCTTTCACTGCTTGCGGCTGATCCGCTTCAATGCAGACATCACTTGCATGTCCGCCTGCGTCGGCGACCAGGCGGCGATCTGCGCCAAGGTGTAGGTGCGGCGCAGGTAACGAATCAGCTGCAATCCCAACCAGTAGCCGCTGCGATTGGGCAGGCCTTGCTGATAGGGCGTGGCAGCGGCATTGAACCAGCGCTTGAAGACTTCAGGATGCTCCGGATCGATAGCCCTGTGCTGGGCATCCTCGAGAAAGCGCCTGGCGATGTCGGGCAGACGACTGGCCGGGATGTTGCCGAGGTCATTCTGCAGCAGCAGTTCGCCATCCGTATGCCCAGGTGAAAGCTGTCCGCTGACGTATGTGGCCAGACCCTCTTCGAATAACGGCACAGTGAGCGCTACACCGGGCATTACACCATCGTTGCTGATACCTGCGTGCTGAGCGTGATAAAGATGGAAAAGTTCATGCGGCACCACGATGCTGAGATTGGCTTGTTCCAGCAACAGCGAATCCGCAGCAAATGCCAGCACGGGCGTGCCATCGGAAAGCGTGCCGCTTTTGGCGTCGAAATTCGGCGCCAGCAGTATCTCGACCGGCGGATGCGCGCTGGCATCGGGAAACAGCTTCCGAAAGCGAATGGATTGCGTAGCAATCGTGCTCTGCAACGCACGGACTTCATCGGGAATGGAGGCCGCGAGCTTGGGGTATGCCGCAAAGCGCGCCTGAAGCCATCGCTGCCTGCGTATCTGCCAGCGAGGATCGTTCTGCATTTCCCACACCACCGAGTTATAGAGCTCGCGACGCGGCGCCTCGATCCGGTTATCCCATTGTTGCACTTGCTGAGCGAACGGTTGCCCTTGCGCGACGTTCCAGAACGAAGTGAACGAGGCAGCTATCGATGGTTCGCTCGCAACGCAAAGCGCCGGCGCCGCCGCGAGCAGCAGTGCAAGACAAAACATCTTGCTGCTGCTCGCGCGCACTGCGTTATTTCCAGGGCCACGGCTTGAGCGCGTATTCCTTCGGCGGTGTGTCGCCGGCAAGGTTACGCACGAAGTAGTCCCAGCGCCGACGCGTGATATAGGGCGTGTCCGCGGCATAGCCGTGATGCTGGTTGGGCAGCAACAACATGTCGAAATCCTTGTTGGCTTTGATCAACGCATCGACCACCAGCAGGGTGTTATAGGGCGGAACGTTGTCGTCGATCGTGCCGTGCACCAGCATCAGTTTGCCTTTGAGATCCTTGGCAATGAGCTGATTGGCCTGACTGTCGTAGTTGGTGCTGCCATCCTTGTTGGTGACCAGCAGACCCTGCCACTTTTCCGCCCAATCGTCTTCATAGTCGCGGTTGTCGTGGTTGCCGCTTTCGGACCAGCCGACCTTGAAGAAATCGGGGTAGCGGAACATCGCGTCTGCCGTGGCATCGCCGCCGCCGGAATGACCCCAGATACCGACGCGATCGAGATCGATCCACGGATAACGCTGACCGAGCTGCTTGATACCGGCAACCTGGTCGGGCAACGTGTTGTCGCCCATGTTGCCGTACCACGCGTCATGGAAAGCCTTGGAGCGCCACGGCGTACCCATGCCATCGATGGCGACGACGACAAAGCCGAGTTCGGCCAGCGACTGATCGTCCACCTGCGCCGGCGAGAAACCGTAGGTGTAGACCGAGCCTGTCTGCGGACCGGGGTAGATGTAGTCGATCACCGGATATTTTTTAGCCGGATCGAAATGCGTAGGTTTGAACATCAAGCCATACAGATCGGTCTTGCCGTCGCGCGCCTTCACGATGATTTGTTCCGGCGGCTGCCAGCCGGTGGCGAGCAAGCGCGACATATCGGCTTTGGCCACGGTGGTTACGGTGTGGCCATCATTTGCATCGCGCAATACCGTGACCGGCGGTGCAGCGGTGGTGGAGTAGCTGTCGACGAAGTACTTGCCGTCGTCGGACATCGTGATGCTGTGGTCAGCGGGCTCCGGCGAAAGCAGTACGGGCTCACCGCCATCCAGGCTCACTTTCCAGAACTGCTGGTAGTACGGATTCACGCCCGACGTGCGGCCCACGCCGCGGAACCATACCGTGCGCGTCTTCGCATCGACCTTCAGCACTTCGGTGACGTTGCCGTCGCCGGTCGTGATGGCGCGCTTGAGCTTGCCGTCGGTGAGGTCGTACAGATACAGGTTGCCCCAGTTGTTGCGCTCGCTAAACCAGACGGCTTCATTCGTCGCGGGCAGATAGCGCCAATTCACAGCACCGTTGCCGCTTTCGTAATACGTGGGCACTTCTTCATGAAACACGGTGCGCACTTCACCGGTTTTCGTATCGGCGATGCGGAAGGTTTCGTGCTGGTGGTCGCGCGAGGTGGAGACGAAGGCGAGCGTCTTGCCGTCCGGCGCCCACTTCACATCGTCCCAACCGCCGTTTTCGCCGCAGCTGACGTCGTCGCATAGCGTGGAGCGGTGCTGATCCGGCGGCATTTTCAGGCGCAGTACTTTTTGAGCTGACACGTCGATGACGACGCGCTCGATCATGGTGATGTGCGCGTCGCCCGGCAGCGGGTATTTCCACGATTGCAATTCTGGGTGACCCACCTGCGTCGTCACCAGATACATATCGCCGTCCTGGCGCTGATCCTGCTGGAACGTCGCGATCTGCTTGGAATCGGGCGACCATTCCAGAATGGCGTCGTCGGTGTGTTTCCAGCCGGCGTTGTCGGTGGCGTAGCCGAAGTTCTCTACGCCGTCGGTGGTGAGCTGGGTTTCCTTGCCGGTGGCGACGTCGCGTACCCACAGGTTCCAGTGTCGGATGAAGGCTTCCTGCTTGCGATCGGGCGAAAGCACGCCCGGTTCCTTGCCGGTTTTCACCAGCGTGCTCTTGTCCACGCATTGACCGGCGCCCTTGAGGTCGCACAGGTAATGCTTGCCGCCGACTTCGATCTCATCGCGCCCGTCGGCAGCGACGCGGAAATCGGTGATGCCGAGCTTGTCGGCCTTCACCGGCTTGCCGCTCACCTTGCTAAGCGCTGCAGCAAGCTTGGCCTGATCGAGCAAGGGCGATGCCTTGCCGCTGCTTGCATCCATCTGGAGGTAGTGGTCGCCCGACGCGTCATGGTCGAGGTACCAGAAATGCGCGCCGTCGAGCCAATGCACCGTGCTCACCGCATGGTCGACCAGCGGCTTGGTGTTGTACGCCATGTAGCGCTCGGCCTGCGCGTAGTCCTGTGCGGTCAGCGTGCGGCCATCGGCCATCGCGTTGCCCGAAGTCGCCGCGGCCACCAGCAGCCCACACACCAGCGCGCCGTACAGACGCGACGTGCACATTGTCGAATGCATGCTTACTCCCCGATAAAAAAATGCCGCCGCAGCGGTTGCCCCAAAACTGTCATCACCCTACATCCTATCGTCCTCGACGACGGACCACCCCTGCCATAGGTACTTGACGTGGCATCCCATCGGGGAGGGCTTTATTGTGTGCAGTCCCTCCCAACTCCCTAAAACCTATGACCGCCACACCGCCCGAAGCCCGCTTGCTGGAAATGGTCTTTCCGGACCACACCAACCACCTGCGCACCCTGTTCGGCGGCCAGGCGCTGGCCTGGATGGACAAGGCCGCCTTTATCGTCGCCTCGCGCCACGCACGGCGAACCGTAGTCACCGCGCGCTCGGAGGAGGTCAACTTCCGCGTGCCGGTGCGCGAGGGGCAATTGGTCGAATTGGTGGCTCGTCTGGTCGGCACCGGACGAAGTTCGATGCAAGTGGAAGTGGAGATGACCGCAGAGGATCCGCTCACCGGCGACCGCCGCGTGTGCACGACCGGCCGCTTTGTGATGATCGCGCTCGACTCCAACGGCTCGCCGACGCCGATACCGCCGCTGCCTGAGGCCTGACACTCGGAGCACGCATATGTCGCATCCATTGACCATTATTGGCAACTACGTCTCGCCGTACGTCCGCAAGGTGCTGGTGTGCCTGGATCTGAAAGGCATCGACTATGTGATCGATCCCATCGCACCTTTCATCGGCAATGACGACTTCACCCGGTTGAGCCCGCTGCGACGCGTACCGGTACTGATCGACGGGGCGCTTGTGCTCAATGATTCGTCGGTGATCTGCCAGTACCTGGAAGACAAACACCCGACACCGTCGCTCTATCCGGCCGATATCGGTGACCGCGCGAAAGCGCGCTGGCTGGAAGAGTATGCCGATACGCATCTTGCCGATGTGCTGGTATGGCGGCTGTTCTATCAACTGGCGATTCGCCGCCATGTGTTTGGCGAGACGACGGATGAACGTGTGGTGCAGCGGGCGCGCGAGGTGGAGATTCCTGCCGCGCTCGATTATCTGGAGACACAGTTGCCCGCCGACGGTTTTATTTTTGGCGACTTGTCGATTGCCGATATCAGCATCGCTTGCTATTTCCGCACGGCGTCTTTTGTGCGCTATGCGGTGGATGCCGAGCGATGGCCGCGGGTGGCTGCTTTGGTGCAACGTGTGCAAGGTTTGCCTTCGTTTCAGAAGCTGGCGCGGCTGGAGGACAGCATGTTGCGGATTCCGCTTGCGCAGCAGCGCGATGCATTGGCTGCGGCCGGTGCGCCGCTTACGCGTGAGACGATGGGGTGCGATACGCCGCAGCATGGGCTTCCGCGAGGCTGAAACATCGGCTTCGTCGATATGTTGTCGCGATCGAGCTCGCTTGCATGGCGGGCGTTTAGTACGCCTCACCTCGGCCCACTTCCCGAAAGGAAGATGAAGCAAAACCTCAAAGCTGCTTCGCCATCAACTCCACCAGCCAATCCACAAACACCCTCAACCGCGCCGGCATCTGCCGATGCGGCGGATAGAGCACCGTCACCGGTAACGACGGCGGCGGCATCGTCGGCAAAATCTCCCGCAGCCGCCCATTTGCCAGCCCATCCGCCACGCGATAACGCGGAAATTGCGCGATACCCAAACCGGCTTCGCAGCAGCCCATGTACGCTTCGACACCGCTGACGGTGACGTGTCCCGGCAAGATCACTTCGCGCCGCTTGCGGCCCACCATGAACTCCAACGATTCGCTGCGGTGTGTGGTGGGCGATGCCCAGTTCACGGCGTGATGGCCGCCCTGCAGATCCGCCAGCGTCTGCGGCATGCCTTGTTTGCGCACGTAGGTCGCACTGGCCACCGTCACTTGTTCCAACGTGCCGACGCGCCGGCTGACCAATCCGGAATCGGGCAACTCGCCGACGCGCAGCACGCAATCCACACCTTCGCGCAACAGATCGACGAAACGATCGCCGGTGCCTATATCCAGCTCAAGCAAGGGATAGCGCGCGAAAAACGCGGGCAACGTCGGGATCAGCCATAGCCGTGCCATCTGCGCCGGGAGGTCGACGCGCAAGCGGCCGCGCGGCTGCACGGTCGCCTCGCGAAAATCCGCCTCCACCGCATCCATGTCGGCCAGCAATCGCAGGCAATGGTTGTAATACACCTCGCCGTCGCGACTGGTGCGCACGCGCCGCGTGGTCCGCTGCAGAAGCTGCGCGCCCAGCGTTGATTCCAGCCGCTTGATTGCATGCGTGACCGTGGCGCGCGGCAGATTCAGATCGTCCGCCGCCGCAGTGAAGCTGCCCAGTTCGACAATCCGCGTGAATAGGCGCATAGCATCGAGGCGGTCCATGGATTGTTTATCTTAATGGAATAGTGATGCTAATTATTGAGTATTTATCGACTCTCTGCATCGGCGGAAGATGCCCCATCCCCACACCACGAGATGGACCATGCAGACACGCACACTCGGCAAGAACGGCCCCATCGTTTCCGCCCTCGGCCTCGGCTGTATGGGTATGAGCGAGTTCTACGGCCAGGGCGACGAGGCCGAATCGATCGCCACCATCCATCATGCGTTGGATCGAGGCGTCACCCTGCTCGACACCGCCGACGTGTACGGCCCTTTCACCAACGAACAGCTGGTCGGCAAAGCGATCAAAAGTCGTCGCGACCAGGTTTTCCTGGCGACCAAGTTCGGCATCGTGCGCGATGCGGCCGATCCGGCGAAGCGCTCCATCAGCGGGCGCCCGGAATACGTGCGCGCCAGTTGCGAGGACAGCCTGAAGCGACTGGGTGTGGATCACATCGATCTGTATTACCAGCACCGCGTGGATCCGAATGTGCCGATCGAGGAAACGGTGGGCGCGATGGCCGAGCTGGTGAAGGCGGGCAAGGTGCGCTATCTCGGCTTGTCCGAAGCGTCGGCGCAGAGTATCGAGCGCGCCAGCCAGGTGCACACGATCACTGCGTTGCAAAGCGAGCTGTCGCTGTGGACGCGCGATCCGGAAGAAAACGGCGCGCTCGAGACCTGCCGCAAACTGGGCATTGCGTTGGTGGCGTATTCACCGCTGGGCCGCGGTTTTCTGACCGGCGCGATCACCAAGCCGGAAGATTTCGAAGCCGACGATTTCCGCCGGACCAACCCGCGTTTCCAGGGTGAAAACTTCGCACGCAATCTGCAGCTGGTGCAGCAGGTGCAAGCGCTGGCCGAGGAGAAAGGCTGCACGCCAGCGCAGCTTGCGCTCGCCTGGGTGATGGCGCAGGGCCAGGATATCGTGCCGATTCCCGGCACCAAGCGCCGTTCGCGACTGGACGAGAACCTGGGCGCGCTCGATGTGCGCCTGAGCAATAACGAACTCGCGACGATCGAACGGATCTTTCCGGTCTCGGCCGTAGCAGGCGCCCGTTATGCGACGGCCGGCATGGTGCATATCAACAAATGATCCCAACGGTCCGTTTTCGGGGCTGCACTAAGGTAAGCGCCAGGGAAGGCGCTTACCCACTAAAATGGTCGGATGAGCACCCCCGATCACTCCCCGCTCGGCAAGCACACTCTCTACGCCGACCGTTACGACCCCAGCCTGCTGTTTCCGATTCCGCGCCAAGCGAAGCGCGACGAAATCGGCGTGCGCGAGCCGCTGCCGTTCCAGGGCGTAGATATCTGGAACGCCTACGAACTGTCCTGGCTGGATATGCAAGGCAAGCCAGTGGCGGCGCTCGCGGAATTCCACGTGCCGGCCGGCTCGCCGAACATCATCGAATCGAAGTCGTTCAAGCTGTATCTCAACGGCTTCGCGCAGGAGCCGCTGGCCAACGCAGCCGCCTTGCGCGCATTGCTGCAGCAAGACCTGTCCCGTGCGGCGGGTGCGCCGGTGATGGTGCATATTCATGCGCCACGTGCGGCACAGCACACTTTCGCCGATCTGGCCGGCGAACTGATCGACGCACTGCCCGTGAAAATCGACGATTACGGGCCGCCCAAGGCCGACTACCTGCGCACGCACGCCGACCGTGACGTAGTCGAGGAAACGCTGGTTTCGGACCTGTTGCGTTCGAATTGCCCGGTCACCGGCCAGCCGGATTGGGGCAGCGTGCAGATCGCTTATCGCGGTGCACCGATCGATCGCGAAGGCTTGTTGCGCTACCTGGTGTCGTTCCGCACGCACAACGAGTTCCATGAACAATGCGTGGAACGGATCTTCATAGATGTGATGAAGCGCTGCACACCGCGGTCACTTAGCATTTACGCTCGCTACACGCGTCGCGGGGGGCTGGATATCAACCCCTTCCGCAGCACGGACAAGGACCTTCCGGACAATGCTCGCGGAGCAAGGCAATAGCGTAAACTCCGCGCCCCTGGTCATCGGCACTTCAGACCGACGGCGCTAACCTTAATAAATGGTCCGAACCGCCTGCCGACGGTCCGTCTCATGTCTCTACTCTTTAATCTGGAAGCCCGCACATGAAACTCTCTGCACGTTCCGCCGTCCTTTACAGCGTCACGTTTGCCGGCCTGCTGGCGCTCAGCGCCTGCGGCAAGAACGAACAGTCGGCGAACCCACCGGCCGCCTCCAGCACCGCCGCTGCACCTGCGACACCGAGCACTGCTGCCGCGCCGGCGCCGGCCAGCACCGCTGCCGCACCGGCGCATACCGCTACCGCCGCGGCTCCGGCACCAGCCAGTACCGCCGCCCCGGCAGCCGCCGCCGCGACCCCGGCTGCCACCGAGGGTTTCCAGGTCAGCACCATCACGCTGGGTGATACTGTCGGCACCGACCACAAGGTACGCAAGGACATCGCCACCTTCACGCCGAACCAGAAAACCATCTATGTGAGTGTCGATACCAGCGGCAGCACGCCGGGCGCCACGCTCAATGCGAAGTGGAGCTATCTGGAAGGCAACGGACAGCTGGTCACCAGCACCAGCCAGTCGGTGATTGCCGACGGTCCGGCCACCACCACGTTCCGCGTGGTGAATCCGAATCTCTGGCCGGAAGGCAAGTACAAAGTGGATATCTCGCTCGACGGCAAGCAGGTCGCCAGCAAGACCTTCCAGGTGAAGAAGAGCTAAGTCGCACCGACATCGTGTGCAACGGGGCGCCCCGCCAAGGGCGCCTTTTTGTTATGGATCGATAGCTTGCGAATAAGCCATGGCGGCCTCGCAGGTTATTACCTGCAATGCCCGGTGTGGCACCATCGCGGTCCCGGGGAATCAAGAGGCAGTCGCAGCGTGGAGCAACAAGGCGGGGCCGAAGTCCTTAGCCAGGAAGACGCATTGAGCCGGCCAGGCCCGGTCTGGTTGCGTCGATTCGGCGGTCCGGCATTGTCGGTATTGATGTTGTGCCTGGCTTTGTGGGCGCTCTATCGCCTCGCCGGCGAGGTGAGCTATCACCAGGTCGGCGAATACATGCACAGTCTGCGGCGCGGACGTATCGGCCAGGCCATCGTGCTAACTGCGCTCGGTTATGCGGTGATGCCTTTGTACGATCTGTTTGCGCTAAGCGCGATCGGACGCAAGCTGCCGCGACCGCGCGTGGCGCTGATCTCCTTCATCAGTTACGCCTTCAGCAACACGCTGGGCATGGCGATGCTGGTATCGGGATCGATCCGGTACCGCTTCTATATACAAGCCGGTTTGTCGACGATGGAAGTGGCCAAAGTCGTGCTGTTCTGCACGATCAGCTTCTGGCTGGGTTTGTTTACGATTACCGGCGTCACGCTGTTGCTGGTGCCGATACCGCCGGGCTTGCCGTTGGCTCCTGCGCGTGTGCTGCTTGGTGTCATTCTCTGCGCGATTCCATTGCTGTGGTTGCTCGGCGGCGTGCTGTTGCGGCGCCCGATCAAACTGTGGCGCTGGGATGTGCGGCTGCCGCCGATCGCTATCGGCTTGCGCCAGATTTTCGTGGGCGCGCTGGACTGGGGTTTGGCCGCGGCCGTGCTGTATGCGTTGATGCCCAGTGCGATGGCATTGCACTTCGGCTCCTTCCTCGCCATCTTCGCGCTGGCGCAGATCGCGGGATTGATCAGTCATGTGCCGGGCGGTCTGGGCGTGTTCGAGGCGGTGATGCTGGCCGGCTTCGGTGCCACCGGTAATCACGCGCTGTCGGCGCCGATCCTCGGCGCATTGGCGGCTTATCGCGGCGTTTATTACCTTCTGCCGCTTTGTGCGGCCACTGTCGCGGTGGTAGTGCGCGAGGCGCGCGGACTGCGCCAGGCAGCCTTGCTTTCGCCGTGGTTCAACGGGTTGCTGCCGCCGTTCTTTGCCGGTCTCACGTTGGTCTCCGGCGCCGTGCTGCTGTTTTCCGGTGCAACCGCCGCGCTACCCGGGCGCATGGAATTGCTCAGCGATCTGCTGCCGCTGCCGGTGCTGGAGGTATCGCATTTCCTGAGTAGCGTGATCGGCATGTCGCTGCTGATTCTTGCGCGCGGTCTGCAGCGCCGACTCGACGCGGCCTACTGGCTCACACTCGTCTTGCTGATTGCCGGTGCGGTAGCTCAGCTACTCAAAGGTATCGATTACGAGGAAGCGGGCCTGCTGGTCCTGCTCGCCGTGGCCTTGGCGCCGGCGCATCGCTTGTTCTATCGACGCGCCTCGATGTTCGAAGTGACCTTTTCGTTCGGTTGGCTGCTGGCGCTGGCGACGGTGCTGGGTTGCACGGTGTGGCTGGTGTTCTTCAGCTATCAGCACGTGGAATACAGCCGCGACCTGTGGTGGCAATTCAGCTTCTATCACGGCAATGCTCCACGCTCGCTACGCGCCCTGGTCGGCGCAACCGGCGTCGCCTTGCTGTTCGCGCTGACGACGCTGATCCGCTCGGCACGTCTACGCCCGACCTTGCCCGACGAAGCCGAGCTGGCTCGCGCGCTTCCGTTGATCAAGCAGTTTCCTTCCGCACAGGCGCACCTTGCCTTGATGGGTGACAAGAGCCTGCTGTTCGACGCCGATAACAAAGCCTTCATCATGTACGGCATCGAGGGGCGCAGCTGGGTGGCGATGGGCGATCCAGTCGGCCGCGACGATCGCGCGCGACAGGAACTGGTGTGGACGTTCCGCGAACGCTGCGAGCGCGGCGGCGGCTGGCCGGTGTTCTACCAGGTCAATCCTGCCGACCTCGATCTGTATCTCGAAGTGGGTATGAGCTTGCTGAAGGTCGGCGAGGAAGCGCGCGTACAGCTGGAGCATTTCAATCTCGACGGCAAATCGAAGAAGACGCTGCGTGGCACCGTCAACAAACTGACCCGTGAAGGTCTGCGCCTGGAGATCGTGCCGACGGAACAGGTACCTGCGCTGCTGCCGCAACTGAAGCCGGTGTCCGATGCCTGGCTGCGCGACAAACGCGTACGTGAAAAAGGTTTCTCGCTCGGCTCCTTCGAGGAACGTTATCTATCGCGCACGCCGATGGCGGTGGTGTGGCACAACGACAAGCCAGTCGCGTTCGCCAACATGTTTCTCAGCGAAAGCATGGAAGAAGCCTCGGTGGACCTGATGCGCCAGTTGCCGGACGGCCCCGCAGGCCTGATGGACTATCTGTTCGTGGAATTGATGGTGTGGGCGAAGGCGCAAGGCTACCGCTGGTTCAATCTCGGCATGGCACCGCTGTCCGGCTTGCAGAGCCGGCGTCAGGCGCCGCTGTGGAACCGGTTCGGCGCGCTGATCTTCGGCCGTGGCGAACGCTTCTATAATTTCCAGGGCCTGCACCGCTACAAGGACAAGTTCGATCCCGAATGGGAACCGCGCTATCTGGCGGTGCCAGGCGGCATCGCTTTGCCGGTGGTGCTTACCAATGTCGCCAGCCTGATCTCGGGCGGCCTTAGCGGAGTCGTGCGTCGATGAAATTCCGAGCCATCGCTGTCGTGGTTTGCGTGGCGATCGTCGCCGCCCTGATTATCTGGAAACCGCTTCCGCGACCCAGCTTGGAAGATGCCACCGTCAAGCTGGTGTCCGACGTGCAAGCACCCGCTGGGCACGACGATGTATTGGCGATTTTCTATTCCGGCGACGGCGGTTGGCGCGATCTGGACAAAGAGCTCGGCTCTCGGCTCGTCAAGCGCGGCGTTCCGGTGCTTGGCGTCAGTTGCCTGGACTATTACTGGCGCAATCGTTCGCCCGACGAATCGGCACAGGATCTGGATGCGCTGATCAGCAAGTACACCGCGCAATGGCACAAGCAGAAGGTATGGCTGATCGGCTTCTCGTTCGGCGCCGATGTGCTGCCCACCATCGTCGACAAGCTCAGCCCCGCCAACCGCGCACGTATCACGCAAATGGTGCTGCTCTCCCCCAGCCAGGATGTGAACTTCGAGGTGGAGCTGGAGGGTTACATCGTGGTGCGCGAGAACTGGCTCAAGACGCACATCAAGCAAGTCATGCAATCGATTAACCCGGTGCCGCACTATCCCGCTCTGCCGCCGATCGAGGCGCTGCAGAACAAGCCGCCGATGGTCTGCTACTACGGCAAGGATGACAGTGACGACACCGTATGCAACAACCCGCAGCTGCCCAAATGGGTGAAAGTCTATGAAATGCCGGGCGACCATCATTTCGATTACAACTACGATGGCCTCGCCACACGCATGATCGGTGATTTGCCGATCGATCAGCCTGCACAGACTCCAACGAGCACGCCATAGCGACCCATCGCACGGGTTTGCTAATAGAAATACCACGCAAATATCACGCAACCGTCGTTGCGCGCTTGGTGCGCAACGATAGTGCAGATCTTCATTTACATGAACCTCTGCAACTTACGCGCACAAACCATCAACGAATGATTTACGTCGCAGGTGATCGAATCTGCAACTGCACTCAGCGCATAACGCTCAGTGCATACGCCGATCCCAACGAGGTACTGTCATGAACCAAGACATGATACGAGGCCAGTGGAAACAGCTTTCCGGCAACATCAAGCAACACTGGGGAAAACTGACTGACGATGACTTGAAAGTCAGCGAAGGCAGCGTGGAATACCTAACCGGCAAACTGGAACAGCGTTACGGCATGGCCCATGCCGAAGCCGAAAAACAGGTCCGCGAATTCGAGCGCGAGTTAAGCAAACACAGCACCACTCGCCACTGACACATTAACCGCGGCCCCGCACCAGCACGCGCCGCAGCATGTTGACGCGTTCGGGCTGGTGCGGGGGCGACAAGAACCCCCGCACCCGTACCGCGGTTATTGCGCAACGCGAACTCAAATCTACACGCTGTGGAAGATGGCGACCCGATCGATATCCGGGGTATCGACCGCTTTGAGCCATCCTTCCTGGGCGATGACCGGCGTGCAAGGACCCAGCGTGCAAAGGCGGATCTCGCGGTTCGCCGCTTCCAGCTTCAGCATGTCCAGAACGTGACGCAAGATCGCGCCACTAAAAGGCGTGTACAAATAGAACACAGTGCCGCTGGAAAAATCGGCGGACCGCACATCCTGTGCGATAAAGGTCGCGTTGTGCAGATTCAATGATTGCGCACTCTTGTTGGCGCAGTCGGCGTATGCAGCTTCCAGCTCGATGCCGATGCAGCGGGTCCGCGTACAAATGGCGGTCAGCAACGACACGTGACCCAATCCGGACCCAAGGTCGATCACCACATCTTTTTCGCCAAGTTTGGCGCGGCTGATGAAATCGAAAATATCGCGCGCTGGCGTCGGCTGATAGAACAACATGTCCGGGGTCAACTCGGTGACTCGGTCGCCGGGCTCTTCGAACTGCAGAACGCCGCTGACCAGCACATCGAGGAAGTCGTAGCCTATGCCGTTCAGCTGATCGAGCGGACGCGCCGCGTCGCTCCATGCATTCACCCATTCAAACAGCGTGCCCGCTCCGGAACCTTGCTGAATCTTGCGACGAATGGACTGGTAGAGCTCGCGGTTGGTTGCCTCGAGATCGGCGCACATCGCTTGTGCGCGGCGATGGAGCGCGCTGTCCTCGCCTTCCTGATGCTGCCCGTGGATCAGGTACGTTTCAATGCGATCTAACACTTCGATGCGCTGGCGCAATTGTTCCGGTCGGCGCAGCGAATCGTCCTGCTCCAACGTTTCGAGCAGGGTCTGCAACGTACTCATGGTCATCAATGTGGGGATCTCTTTATCCAGTATCGCGCGTGCATTATGGTCGAATACCGGTAGAAAGGTTACCCGCACGATGTGCACACAACCTTGCCTTTACCAGGGAGTGAAGAACGCGCATGACCCATCCAGCCACGATCAGGCCCGTTGAAAAGGCGGATTTTGCCGCCTGGAAACCTCTTTGGGATGGCTACAACGCCTTTTACGGGAGAAAAGGCCCGGCCGCATTGCCTGCAGATGTCACGCAAATGACCTGGTCGCGCTTTTTCGACACCTACGAGCCGGTGTACGCCTTGGTCGCCGAACGCAACGGAAAATTGCTCGGACTTGCGCACTATCTTTTCCACCGAAGCACCATACAGATCCAACCCACGTGCTATCTGCAGGATCTGTTTACCGACGAAACGGCCCGCGGCATGGGGATAGGGAACGCACTTATCGAGGCTGTCTATCGGCGCGCGACGGAGGTGGGCTGCTCTCGAGTCTATTGGCACACCCACGAAACGAATGCGACCGCGATGCGGCTGTACGACAAAGTCGCCGAGAAATCGGGATTCGTTGTCTATCGCAAAGCGCTGTAAAACGCGCGCGATGTCAGGCAGATCCCTGGCGCCGCATCCACTCCGCCAACTGCGCGAGTACCTGATGGCGACCCGTTTCCGTCTCGTTGAACAGCTCGTGGAAGAGCGTGTCGAAAAAGCGGCTGGTGAGTTGCTTCGTGGCCCAGGCGCCAGCGGAGAAATCACGACTGCCGGAAGGATCGACCAGGCGATCGCTACCTGCGACCAACAACAACGTCGGCACACGCAGACGCCAGGCATCGGTGATGCTGGATGCGCCGGCGCGAAAAATGAAATCGGCCATGCGTGGCGTGACGCGGTTGCTGCACAGCGGATCGTTGCGGTAATCCTCGATCACCTTGGTATCGTGGGACAAACCATCCAGCGGCAAGCCGTTGCGCAAGGGTAGGTTCGGCACGACATGCGTGAGCACCCGAGCCAACTGACGCAGCCAGGGCGCCTCATAGCTACGCAAGGCCGGTGATGAAAGCACGAGCGCAGGCGGTTCGATACGGCCGTCGAGCACGGTGCGCAGCGCCACCGTGCCGCCCATGCTATGACCGAGTAGCAACGGAGCACGTCCGAGACTCGCGGCATAGTCCTTGTAAACATGAGCGAGGTCTTGCAGCAAATCGTCGCCATGCCGCAACGCCGCGCGTTGCCCCAGAGTACGGCCGTGACCACGCTGGTCGTAACTGCGCACTGCGTAACCGCGCGCGTGAAACCATTGCGCCAGCTGCTCGTAACGTCCGCTATGTTCGCCCAGCCCGTGCACGATCAGCACCGCATCGTGCGCCGAACGGTTCGGCCAATCGCGCAGGAACAGCGACTGGCCGTCCGGCATGGTCAGCCATCGCTCACCGGCTTGATCGGTTGCGCGACCGTTTCCGGCCGTCGTCTGTGCTCGCCCTTGTCTTTCCATAGGTGCCCCCGCCCCTCAGCTCGCCTACATTAACTCCGCTGCCGTCCGTCTGGAAACGGAATAATCGCGCGCAAGATAGTGCGCCGCGCGATGTGTGCGCAGCCTCTCGTTCGAGCAGTGAAGACGGTGGGGATTGGCGCGCCCGGAGGGATTCGAACCCCCGACCAATGGCTTCGGAAGCCACTACTCTATCCGGCTGAGCTACGGGCGCGTAGATATCTGCGCTGGCAGGGGCGACTCGAGAAGTGCGCGCCAGAGCGAACGGGAAGTATAGCGAAGTTGGAGGAGTCCGCCCACGGAGGCGGTTTGAGGCGAGTGCGTCCCTCGCCCCAACCCTCTCCCCCAACGGGGAGAGGGAGGGTGTCGTATCAGCGAGCCTTGATCAGCTGGCTCAGGGTGTCCGGCTTGCTCGTATCGCGCTCGAGGTGCGGATACTTCAGGCCGCCGTGATAGTCGATGCGCACGGTCTTGTACTCATCGAAGTTCTTCAGCAGCAGTTCGATCGGCTGGCTGGTGTCCTTCGCCGCCGCCGTCACGGCGTCCTTCATGGCGTCGGGGTCGTAGCTGCGGCCGTTGACGGCGACGATCGTCATACCCGGCGACAGACCGGCATTGAAAGCCGGGCCGTCCCACAGCACGTCGCTGATGGCACCCTCTTTACCGACGGACACGCCCAGCGAGTAAGTGAAGTCTGCGGTGTGACGGAAAGCCTCAGCGGCCTTGATCGCGGCAGACGGCTTGTCGTTGTAGACGAGTTTCCAGCCGTGCGATGCCAGACCGCCGATCAACGGGCCATGACCGTCGAGGCGCGTACGCAGATAGCTCTTCCAGTCGTACGGCGCGATGTCATTGAGCGTCTTGACCACGTCTTCGAAGGTGTAGGTGTCGACATCCCATGCACCCGGATTCACACCGAAGAAGGCCTTGCCGAAATCGTCGATGCTCTTCTTGTTGCCGGTGAGTTCGCGCAGCTTGCCGTCCACATCGAGCCAGATCATCTGGCCGGCCGAGTAGTAATCCTCGCTAGCCTGATAGTTGCGATACGGCAGCGGACGACGCTGAGCGATGGTGGGATCGTTGGTGGTGTCCTGCACGTTGCGCCACGTCGCCAGACCCGGACGGCCCTTGTCGTAGTTGGCGGCGACGGCGGCGATCATTTCGTGGAACTGGTCGTTGCTCCACAGGCCAGAGCGTGCGGCCATCACCTGGCCCCAGAACTGCGTCTGGCCTTCGTACACCCACAACAGGGAGTCGCCCATCGGTACGTTGAAGTTGGGTGTGGCGAGATCCGCGCCGCGGCGATATTTACCGTCCCACGAGTGATTGAATTCATGCGACAGCAGGTCGCGCATCACCCAGCTCTTGTCCCACTCGGTGAAATAACCCGTCGGCGTGCCGTCTTCGCTGGAGCGGTGATGCTCCAGACCGTTGCCGCTCATCTTGTCGCTGAGCGAGAACAGGAAGTCGTAATGGTTGTAATGGTGCGCGCCGTAAAGCTTGTACATCTGCTCGATCAGCGCCTTGTGGATTTTCACCTGCTCGGGCGTGATCGCGAGGAACTTCGGATCGTCCGCCACGATGTCCATATGCACCGGTGTGCTGGCGCCCGGATCAAGATCAACGCGCTTGAAGTACTTGCCGGCGTAGATCGGCGAATCGACCAGGTCGTCGTAGTTGATCGACTTGAAGTGCACGGTGTCGCCATCCTGCGAGGCGACATCGAGCGCGGAGCCGAACTGCCAGCCCGCCGGCAGCTTCACGCTAGGATCGGTCTGGATTTGCCGCGCATAGTAACCGGCCGGATACAGCGACACGGTGTTCCACTGCAGGTTGAGCATTTCCGGCGTCATCACCACGCGGCCCTGACGCATGTCCTGCGGCGACAGGTATTGGAATTCCACCTCCACCGCACTGGCGCCCTGCGGCACGTCGACATGGAAGGCATACACGTTGTACTGGTCGCGCGTCCACGGCAGCGTCTGGCCATTGGCCTTCACCACCAGACCCGCGAACTTGTCGATCGGACCGGTCGGCGAATGGTTGCCCGGAATCCACTGCGGATAGAGCAAGGTAAGCGGACCCGGCGCCGCCGGCACGACTTCGTGCACGCGGAACACGCGATGGGCGATATCGGTGGCGTCGACATCGATCTTCAGCGTCCCTGCGCTGTAAGGCACGTTCTGCGGAGCGGGGGTGTCGTCGGCATAAACGGCAAAAGCGGTGCATCCCAGCGCGGTGGCAAGGATGGCGGCGGCAAGCGGGTTGCGATTCAAGGGGATCTCCTGGTGCGTCACATACCGCCAACATGAATGTGAAGACGGCGTAAGACGACGATGCTAGCGACCCGCATGCGTCGCGCTCCCCTGCCAGAGGTCACACGCTGAGCCTTGTTTCGTCCCGCTATCAAACCTGGGCGAGACAGCCGGGCTTCCTCACGAAGCTGAACAACGAACCCCCACGTGAAGGCCTCGGAAAAGCTCTGTTCAGCTCGGTTGTTACAATGTTGTTACGCCGCGTATCCCCGCGCGGCCCCTCGCCGTGACTTCCCCATCACTGCGAGGGTCGATAACAAAGAGATGGAGCCCTCCATGAATAAGCTAGCCCTTTCGGCCGCTGTGGCCGCCCTTGCCTTGTCCCCGGTACTGAGCCAAGCCGCCCACGCGGATGACACCACCGCTCCTACCAGCACTAGCAACAACTGGCAGGACAATTTCTTCGTCGCCGGCCAGCTGGGCCAGACCCAGTACCGCACCGACTCGCTGAGCCACGACAACGGCGTGTTCCAGAACGTGCGTTTCGGCTGGCGTTGGAACGGTCTGGTCGGTCCTGAAATCGGTTACGTGTACCTCGGCCGTCCCAAGGACGCCGCCAACGATGCGCAGCTGTCGGTGAAGCCGCGCGCTGCCACCGTCGGTGTCAACGCGAAGTACAACTTCTATCAAAACTGGTTCGTCACCGGCCACGCGGGTTACATGCGCTCGCAGACCTACCTCACCGCGATCTCCGGTGATACCAGCAGCCGCGCGAAGACCACGAACAACGGCTTGTATGCCGGCCTGGGCGTCGGTTACGACGTGACCAACAACTTCAGCGTGGGCGTCAACTACGACAACTACCGCGTGCAGGTTGGCAACAACACCAGCGTGGCGCACGACCGCACCAACGTCGCTGCGTACTCCGCTTCGGCGGAATACCGCTTCTAAGCAAGTCCCGGATCGTTGTGCTCTTCGGCACAACCGTCAGCGGTACAAAATCCCCCGGGGCAACTCGGGGGATTTTTTATGCGCGGTCCAAAATCCGCCCATCTCCCGTTCCCGCAAGCCTAAAGTTAGTCCCGTCCTCGGCCGATACGTAACCCAAGCCGCTCTCGCGTGGCGCCCCCGGCCTTAAGGACTGATATTCATGAAAACGCTACTCGCCGCGACCGTGCTGATGGTCGCCCCCATCGCCGCCCATGCCGCCTGCGCGGCCACCGACTTCGCAATACAGGACGTCAAGGTAAGCGCCGTCGGCACCGGCATCGCCACCCGCCTGAGCGTGAAAGGCAAACTGATCAACAACTGCGCCTCCGCCGCCGCCGCACAGGTCCGGATCGACGCGAAGGACGGTACCGGCAACGTGCTGGCCTCCAAAGAAGGCTGGCCCGCCGGCACCACCAACCTCGGCCCTGGCCAGTCGGTCGATTTCGACCTTGGGCGCCTGCTGCACTATCAGTCGGACATGCAGAGCTACTCCGTCAGCGTGGTCGATGTGCGCGCCTGGTAAGACTTCACTGCGTTTATAAATGTGCGTGTGAACCTGCCGACGGCCTTACTGCCGTCGGCTTTTTTTCCTCAGCGCAGCCATTCCTGAACCACTGGCGCCTGCTTTTCCGGCCATACTTGGTCGGTCGCGGATTCATTGGATTACCGCATCGCTGAGCCCCGACACTCCAAACAAGTAGAGCATCTTCAGGGGTTCGGGGACATGTGGACGAAACTGTGGGAGAAGGGCTGGGTAAGACAGCTCGTCGTCTTCGTGGGCTATTTGCTCATGTACGCTGCAGCGCGTCCCTTTTCGAGCACACGCTGGGCGCTCATCGCTCCGTTGCGCCTCACCTGTCTGCTGTTTATCCCTTATCGATACTGGTTGGTGCTAGCGATTGCGGACGTCTTCGGACAATCGTATATCGTTCTCTCTCACGCGAGTCAGTTCGGCATTGTCTGGGCGGTTGCTTCTCTGATACCCAACATTGCCGTTGCCATGCCTATTGTGTGGTGGTGTCGCAGCAAGCTAATGATTTTTCCAACAAAGCAGCTGATCAACTTTCAGATATTGCTGCTGTGTTCGGTACTCGTGTCTTTGGCGTGGGCGCTGCTCACCATGCTGGCCGCCCTATATTCCTTTCAATCGCCCGGTCATCGCTTTACGGTGACACCCATCATGCTGCCCGCAGGGTTTATTGGAAAGTACATAACGATCGTAGCCATGATGCCTTGGGTGCTAATGGCCAGAGCCGAATACTTGTCGATCGAGCCGTGGCGCAAGCGGTTGCACAACATAACAAAGCAAGTCTTCGCAGCCGACACCTTGGTCCTCTTACTGTCAGTCGTCATATTCCTGCTTTGGCTCAACCATCTTAGCCTTGAAGACGCAAAGCGCCTCTCCTATCTGGCCGTCTTTATGCCCATTGCATGGTTGACACTGAAACCCGGCTGGCGCGCCGCCGCCCTGGGCGGGACGCCAGCTATCTTCTGCATCGTTTCGCTACTGGAAATCAAACCTTACGAGGCATCGGTAAAGTCGGAAACATTCATAGCTTTTGTCGTCACCTGCATGTTTATGCTTGGCGCACGGATCACCGCACAACGTCAACAGGAAGAACAGGAACGGCTCGATGCGAATCAGGCGATCCTTCTCGCCCGCCAAAACATCCATCTCAGTGAATTACGTCTAAGCAAAACAGCCCAGGCGCTGGAATTAGCCGGCAGCGCCATCTATCTGTCCCATCAGCAACTGCTGGCTCGATTTCGCCATATGCTTCCGGTCAACGAAGCGCAACGCTACTACCGCCAAGCTGCAGCAACTCAGAGCCAAGTCAGCCAGCTGGCCGATAGTATGCATCCTTCCGCCTGGCGCGACCGCGGCCTTCCTGCCGCGTTGCACGAGACCATTGCAAGCGCTCTGCACGGAGCAGGTATTGCCTACCACTGCCAGATCGATGGCCGCAAGCTCAGTGAACTGACACCTGGCTTGCATGGAGCGATTTATCGACTAGCCTGCGAATCGATTGTGCATATCAACGCGCAGATGATTTGCTCGCGCATCAGCTTACGGTTGCGTGATGGCGTAACAAATGGTGTGCATTGGGTTGTGCTTCGCGTGGAAGGCGCCATAGAGCATTCCCGCATCAACGATGCCATCTACGACCTCGGCGAGCGTGACTTTTTGGCATCGAAGCTCGGCGCCCAGGGATTCGGACTGGAATCACTGCAGAATCATGTCCGTCTCTTTGACGGTAAATTACATGTGCGCACGACACATAAAGGCATGCGACTTACATACTTACTCATCGACGAACTCATCCAAAGCCAGCAGCGTCGCTCCACCCTCGCGACTGTCCAACCATGGATTTCTTGATAGGCTTTGCTGTCAGATCACGTCGATGAACATGTTGTCTTCAGTGAAGGGTGAACAGCTTGTCGAAGCCAGCCACCCGTAAAGCTCCACGCAATGTACTACTCGCATTGACCATGCGAATCTCGGCGCGATTTTGATGTTTGCACTAGCGAAGGAGCGTGCTTTTGAACCTCCCCACTAGTGCCCAGGCAACGAATCGCGCATGATCAAAGTCTGCGGATGCGGCGCATTGCCTGTGTTACACCAGGTTTGACGCCGCCGGCCTGGTAACGCGCTTGGCTCACCGCACACGGCAGTTAGGGGTTTGGAACATGGGGAAGGCAATATTGCAACGCGAGTGGTTTAGACAACTCGCCGTTCTCGCTGGCTATTTATCTGTCTATGCCGCGCTACATCCCTTTTCGGACGCACAATGGTCATTGATCGCTCCAGTGCGGCTCGCTTGCCTGCTATTTCTTCCCTATCGCTACTGGCTATCGCTGGCCATCGGCGACTCCATTGCACAAGGGTGCGTCAGCCTTCCCCATGGGAAGGATTTTGGTTGGCTCTGGGCCTATTCCAGCCTGGTTCCCGACGTGCTGTTCGCCATGCCAATCGTGTGGTGGTGCCGCAGGCAATGGGGGCTGTTCCCGGCCAAGCGTCTGGTCAACTTCCAAGTGCTGTGGTTGTGTTCGCTGATGGCATCCGCAGTGTGGGCGTTGGCCAATTTCGGTGAGATCGCACTGGCAAAGCGTGACCCCACCCTTCCGGTCGGATCTTCAATGCTCGCCCTCCTCTTCATCGGGAAGTACATCACCATACTGGCGATATTGCCCTGGGTGCTGATGGCGCGAATGGAATACTTATCTGAGACGCCTTGGAAGCAACGGCTAGGCGAACTGGCAAGAAATATTTTCGCAGCAGACACGCTCGCACTCTCATTGTCAGCTTTGCTATTTCTGTTGTGGGTGAGTCACCACAGCCATGAAGACGCTCGGCAGCTTTCACTACTGGCCATTTCACTACCCGCCGCCTGGCTGACATTTAAGCCGGGCTGGCGTGCAGCTACCCTGGGAGCGACACCCGCCATCCTGTGTGTCGTTTCACTGCTCAGAGACTGGCCCGACCCCAGTGTCTTCCAGTCAGAAACATTTATCGCCGTAACCGTGACATTTCTGTTGGCGTCAGGTGCGCGCATCACGGCACAACGGCACCGAGATGAAAAGGAACGATTCGATGCGGAACAGATCATCCATCTCGCCCGACAAAACATCCATCTAAACGAAACGCGCCTGCGGAAAAGCGCCCAGGCGCTGAAACTGGCCGGTAGTACGCTGCATTTGACACAACACCAGTTGCTGGCTCGTTTCCACAGCCTGCTCCCGGCAAACGAAGCACGGCGCTACTACCGGCAAGCCACCACCGCGCAGGACCAGGTCAATCAACTCGCCGACAGCATGCATCCGTCCGCGTGGCGCGAGCGTGGCTTGCCCGCGGCGCTGCACGAAACCATCAAAGGTTTTCTGAGCGACTTAGGCGTTGCTTACGGCTGCGAAATCAAAGATCGAAGGCTGAGCAGCCTGCCGCCTGTTGTGCATATGGCGATTTATCGACTGGCGTGTGAATCGATCGCACACATCAATACACAGATGACCTGCTCGCGCGTCCAACTATATTTGCGTGATGGGGTGACAAACGACGTGCATTGGGTGGTGCTTCGTGTGGAAGGCATCATGGAAAAAGCACAGATCAACGATGCCGTCTACGACACTAGCGAGCGCCAACTGCTTGCATCGAAACTGGGCTCACACGGCTTCGGGTTGGATACACTGCGGAATCACGCTCGTCTCTTTGACGGCGAATTGCACGAGCGCATTACCCTGAAGGGCATAAGGCATACGTATCTGCTTATCGGCGAATCGAATCGCAGCCTGCAGCGTTCCACCATTTCTGCAACTACACATCCGTGGGTTACTTGAATCTTCCTGGGTTGCCGTATCCCGGTTTTCGCCAGGATGACTGAAAGATGAGGCTTGGCTCGATCTCGACGCTAAATCGGCCGAAACACATGGCTCAGTGCAGCGTAAAGAGCTTATCGAAACCAGCTACCCGCAACGTCCCGCGTAATGCGCTGCTGGCATTGACGATACGTATCTCGGCACGGTCGCCGCCCGCATGCTCGCGTAACAACAGCAGCATGCCCAACGCCGAGCTGTCCATGCTATCGACATTACCAAGATCGATCACATAACTGCGCGATGGTTTGCGTTCGCCCAAGCAGGCTTCGTGAAACTGGCGGTGCACGCTGAAGTCGAACTGGTTGCCGAACTGCAGGGTCAGGCAATCCTGCTCGGTGTCGTGCTGGACATTGAGATTCATGGCAATCACTCCTTAGAACAGTTCAATCTCGCCCGCATCCATCGTGTTCTGCAGGGCCGGCCCGCGCGAACGGATGCGTGCTTTCTCGCGTTGCAAGGCGAGCCGCTCGCGTACGCGGTCGGAATGTTGCCGCAACATCTGCGCGTCGACCGATTCACAAGCGAGTGTCTGGATATCGCGCGTGGTTTCGGCGGCAACGCCCTGGAGCTCGACCAGGCGCGTGCGCGTTTGGTTGAGTAGCTGACTAAGAATGTCTTCGAATTGCAGTGAGCGGATCGTAGTGGATACGTCGGTACCAAGACCGCGATTGATCTCCACTACCTGATCGGCCACGGCGCTGGTACGCGCATCGCTTTCGGTGACATGCGCCATCATCGCGTCGATGCCGCCCTTGGCCGAGAGCGCCACGTTGAGATCCTGCGCGGCCAGTTCGCCGACCAGGCCGCGCACCTGTTCCATCGCGATACGCGCGCGCTCGACGTGGCTGCCGATCTGTTCGTTGAACTGGTTGGAATGACTGGCGAGGTTGCGGATCTCGCCCGCCACCACCGCAAAGCCGCGCCCCGCCTCGCCGGCACGCGCCGCCTCGATCGCCGCGTTGAGCGCCAGAAGGTTGGTTTCCTCAGCGATCGTGTTGACGTTCTTGAGCAATGCGAACACCGCGTCCATTTCCTTGGACATGCCGTCGATGCGATAAACGATGCGCAAACTTTCGCGCGACAGTTGCACGATCAGGCCCACGAAGTGTTCCAGCAGGTCTCCGGTGCGCGCAGCGAAATCCTGCACCGAAACGCCACCGTTCTGTACATCGATGATCTGTTTGAGCAGCGACTGCTGCATGCCGGTCTTGTGCGACAAGCCGTCGAAACCACCGCCCAACTCCGAGACCGCATCACGCAGCAGATCAAGCGCCTGGTGCAGTTCGCGCGAAGCGTGTCCAAGCTCGTCGACCAAGGCGCCTCGCACGTCCTCCAGCGCTTCACGCACCGGCGCGTTATCGGGGTCGGCCGATGTCTCCACCACGATGGCGGGTGTCGCCAGACGGCGGCATTCGAATATCCACACGGCGCAAAGCGCCGTGACCAGTACCGGCGCCATCCAGATCGGATTCCAGGCAAGGCACACCAGCAGGGCCACGAGGCTGGCGCCGATGCCTACGACGGGGCGCGGGGCGGAAGGGAAAGTGAAGGCGGACATAGGATATTCCGGTGCGTCAGGAAGCGGCGCGACGCGCGCCGGCGATAGGTTGTTGCGCCAGCACCAGCAGGCGCGCGGCGATCTGTTCCAGCGGGATCTTTTCGTCGGCGGCACCCAGCTTCCAGGCGGCGCCCGGCATGCCCCACACCACCGAGCTCGCCTCGTCCTGCACCAGCGTGGGCGCGCCGCTCTCGCGCAACTCGAGCAGGCCGCGCGCGCCGTCGTCGCCCATGCCGGTCAGCAGCACGCCGATCGCGGAGGCGCCGACGCTGGCGGCCATCGAACGGAACAGCACATCGACGCTGGGCTTGTGACGATTGACCTGTGGGCCGTCGTGCAAACGGCAAACATGTTTGGCGCCGTCCCACATCACCAACAGATGTTCGCCACCAGGCGCGATGTAAGCGTGACCGGGCTGGATCGGCTGGCCGTCGCGGGCTTCGCACACGCGCATCGCCGAACAGTTGTTCATGCGCGTGGCGAACGGGCCGCTAAACGCCGCGGGGATGTGCTGGGTGATCACCATCGGCGGCGCGTCCGGCGGCATCGCTTCGAGCAGCACGCGAATCGCTTCGGTGCCGCCGGTGGACGCACCGACCGTAATGATGCGGCTGCTGCCGCGCGTACCCGGTGATTGCGAACGAGGCAACACCGCATCGGCGGAAAGCCGCGGCGGCACGTCGAGTTTCTGCACCGTCGTGTAGGCGCGCGGCCGGGTGAGTGCGGCCAGTTTCACCTTGGCGCAGATTTCCTGCGCAGCATCCGCAAAACTGTTCGCCAGATCGCTGGACGGTTTAGTGAAGAAATCCACCGCGCCGATTTCCAGTGCGCGCAAGGTCACCTCGGCACCGCGCTCGGTCAGCGAGGAGACCATCACGACCGGCATCGGTCGCAGGCGCATCAGGTTTTCCAGAAAGGTCAGCCCATCCATGCGCGGCATTTCCACGTCGAGCGTGAGCACGTCGGGATTGAGCTGCTTGATCTTGTCGCGCGCGATCAGCGGATCGGCGGCCACGCCGACGACCTCGATGCCCGGATCGGAATCGAGCATGGCCGACAACAATTTCCGCACCAATGCGGAGTCGTCGACTACCAGGACGCGAACTTTTTCCATTGCCGCTTTCTCGCTTAATGCATGAATCGTTGTGTTTAACCCTCCCCTGCAAGCAGCGGAGGGGGCAGATCCCGCGCAGTCCTGAAGCTGCGCCATCAGAAAAGCTCTACCTCTCCCTTTATCGGATCATTCGCCAAACGCTTGAGGTAGCTGCGCTCGTTAGCGGCCAGCTCGTTATCGCGCGACGTGCGCAACTGCCGCACCCGCACCCGCCCGCTAGCGGGAAAGAACTGCAGCTGCCGCGGATAGATGTCACCGACATCGGACGCAAGGAGCGGCAACTTTTCCGTTTCGAGGTAGCGCTTTACGAACGCGATGTTGCGTTGCCCGACGTCGGTCATCTGCGCCAGCACACGGCCGCCACCGAAGATCTTCACGGTCAGCGCTTCGCGCCTGCCGCCCGCCTTCAGAATCGCATTGATCAGTTGCTCCATCGCATCACTGCCGTACCGCGCCGCGCGCCCTACGGCCGCGGACCAATCGTTGCGCTCCGCGCCCATCGGCTCGGGCAGCATGAAATGATTCATACCTCCGATCCGCCGTTCGCTGTCGCGAATGCAGGCCGACACGCAAGAGCCCAGCACGGTGGAGACCAGTTCCTCCTGCGCGCTGACGTAGAACTCGCCGGGCAGCACCTTGACCGTCATGCACGCATGAGTGGAGTCCCAGAACCGGCGCATATGCTCGAAACCAGGCAATACTGCGGCCGCGGCGGCAGGCGCGATGGCAACGCCGGGCATTGGCGCCGTCATGACACGCACTTCCGATAGACGGTGCGGCCCACCAGTTCGAACGAATCGCTAAGGCCGTACATCGATTCGGAATGGCCCAGAAACAGATAGCCTCCCTGCTCCAGCAAACCGGCATAGCGCTGAAACAAACGCTGCTTGGTCGGCTTGTCGAAATAGATCACCACGTTGCGGCAAAAGATGGCATCGAACGGCCCGCGCATCGGCCAGTCGTGCAACAAATTGAGCGGTTGGATCGTGACCAGTTCGCGCAGCCGCGGATGCACGCATGCGAGCCCCTCATAAGCGCCTTCGCCGCGTAGAAACCAGCGATTGCGACGCTCTTCGCTGATGCCGCCCATGCGCTCCAGCGGATAAGTGCCGGCACGCGCGGCCGCCAGGGCCTGCGGCGACAGGTCGGTCGCCAGAATGCGCGCATCGACTTTGCTTCCGGTGCGCTCAAGCGCTTCGGCCAGCACCATCGCAAGAGCATAAGGTTCCTCGCCAGTAGAACAACCGGCCGACCAGATGCGCAGGCGGCCGGTGTTGCCTTTGGCCTCCAGCCAACGCGGCAGCAACTCGTCGACGAGCAGGTCGTAGTGATGCATCTCGCGAAAGAAGGCCGTGACATTGGTGCTGATCGCACTGGCCAGCTCGCCCAGTTCGCTGTCCGGATCGGTACGCAGCAGATCGACATACGCGTCGAAGCCATCCAGATCCAGCGCGCGCAGGCGACGCAACAACCGCCCTTGCACCAGTTGACGCTTATGTTCGCCAAGCACGATGCCGCAATGCTTGTAGACAAAATCGCTCAGGAATGCGAAATCGGTATCGCCAAGCGACCACCCACCTGCGCTGGCCACCGCGCCGCGCGAATCGTCGAGCATGATGCGCGCGGCCATGCGATCAGAACTCCTTCCAGGCGCCAGCGTCCGCTGTCTCTACCGCACGCGGCGCCACCTTTGGCACACTGCGCTTGCGTACCGCCGCGAATACCGCTTCCGCTTCGGCCACGACTGTATCGCCGGCTTTTGCCTTGGAAGCAGGCCTTTCTTTCGCCATACCATTGATCTGGAAAAACCCGACCTGACTGGTGAGCTCGTTGGCCTGCTCGTGCATCGCACGCGCCGCCGCCGAGGCTTCTTCCACCAGCGCCGCATTCTGCTGCGTCATTTCATCCATTTGCGACACGGCGTTGTTGACCTGATCGATGCCGGCCGACTGTTCCTGACTGGCGGCAGCGATTTCAGCGACGATGTCGGTGACCTTCTTCACGCTGTCGACAATGTCCGCCAACGCCTTGCCGGACTGATCGACCAGCTCCGAACCGGCACGCACCTTGTCCGCGCTGTCGTTGATCAGCAGCTTGATCTCTTTCGCCGCGCCAGCGCTGCGCTGTGCCAGGTTGCGCACCTCGGTAGCGACCACCGCGAAACCGCGGCCTTGTTCGCCGGCGCGTGCCGCTTCCACCGCCGCATTCAAGGCAAGCAGGTTGGTCTGGAACGCGATCTCGTCGATCAGGCTGACGATGTCGGAAATCTTGCGACTGGAGCTGTTGATTTCGCGCATGGCGGTCACGGCCTGCGCCGCCACTTCGCCGCCGCGCTCGGCCTGTTCGCGCGCACCGCGGGCCAGTTGGTTAGCGTGGCTGGCGTTTTCCGCGTTCTGCTTTACGGTGGAGGTCATTTCCTCCATCGAGGATGCGGTTTCCTCCAGGCTCGACGCCTGTTCCTGCGTACGCTGGCTCAAGTCGTCATTGCCGCGCGCAATCTGCTGCGCGGCCGTGCTCACCGCATCGGAACCCTGGCGAACTTCGGCGACGATTTCCACCAGGCGCTGATCCATCGTGCGCAAGGCGGCGAGCAGTTGCGCCAACTCGTCATCGCCCTTCACTTCGATATCGTGCCCGAGCTTGCCGCCGGCAATTTCGTTGGCGACCTTCATCGCATAGCTCAGCGCATGCGAGATCGAACGAATCAACATGATGGAGCGGAGCAGCGCGAACAGCAGGCCGGCGATCAGCGCGATGAAAGTGATCATGCGCACGCGCTGGTAGCTTTTCACCTGATCCTGGAAGATCTGCCCGGCTTCGGCGCTCTGCACCTGCACGAGTTTGGAGAGGGCGTCCTGACGCTGCATCAGCAACGGACGCAGCTCCATTTCAACTAGATCGGAAGCGCCCGTATCGGCTTGCTTGATAGCGTCGAGCACATCCTGCTTGGCCTGCTGGTAGTCCTTGTCGGTGACGTGCCATTCCTTGTTGGCCGCCGCCACTGCCGGACTTAGCGGCAGCTTGGCGAAGCGATCCTTGTAGTCGTTCATTTCCGTCTGATAGCGATCGAACTCCGCCAGCTTCTGTTTCACCTGGTCGGCCTTGCCGACCAGGGCCGCCGCTTCGTTGAGCGTGAGGAATGATTTGAGCGAATCGGCTCGCACCACGTCCAGCAACTGGGTGGGCACCAGCTCCGATTCGTAAATTCGCTGGGTGCCTGCGTTCTGCTGGGCCATCGACATCAGGCCGATGGCGGCACCGGCCAGCAGCATCACGCCCAGCAAACCGACCAGCATGATCAGGCGAGCGCGGATGGAGAACGATTTGAACTTGAATTTCGGGAAGCGCAATTTCATTGTCTTATTCCTTCAGGCCACAGCTTTCACATCGCCAGCCGCGTTCAGCGCGGCCTCGAGCATCTGCGCGTCCTGCGGTTGCAGCAATTTGTCTGCATCGAGCAGCAGCACCATGCGGTCGCCGATCGAGGTCAGTCCCTTCAAATATTCGGTATCCACCGTCGTACCCATGTCAGGCACCGGACGCATGGCATCGTCCGCGACATCCAATACGTCGGAGACGGCATCCACCACCACGCCGAACTGGCGACCCGCCACGGTGATGATCACGGTGACGGTGGTGGCGTTGTATTCCTCGCGGCTCAAGCCGAAGCGCAGGCGAAGATCGATCACCGGCACGATGGCACCGCGCAGATTCAGCACACCCAATACGTAGTGCGGCGATTGCGGAATGCGCGTCACCGGCGTCCAGCCGCGGATTTCGCGCACGGCCAGAATGTCGATGCCGTACTCCTCGTGCGCGAGGTTCACGGTAAGGTATTGCGTTTCGGCGCTGCCGTTTATGGATGGTTGACTCATGTGCATTCCGGATGGCTGGTTTGCTGCCCTTTGAAACGTATCGGCGGGGAACGGGTGGGCTTTAGCTGGGAAACGGGAGATGCGTTCGCTTACGCCGCCTTGCGACGCGACTGCATTCTTATCAAGCCCGCGACATCGACGATCAGCGCCACCGAGCCATCCGCCAGAATCGTGGCGCCGGAGATGCCGTCGACACGGCGGTAATTGGCTTCCAGCGACTTGACCACCGCCTGCTGCTGGCCGATCAGTCCGTCGACGAACAGACCGACCTGACCGCCGTCCGCCTCGACCACGATGAGCAGACCGTCTTCGATGTTCTGGCGCGCACTTGCGCAACCGAATTGCTGATGCAGGCGGACGATCGGCAGGTATTCGCCGCGGAAACGGAACAGCTCGCCACCGCCGGTCACGCTGCGCACCGCGTCGGCGGGCAGCTGGATGGATTCCACGATCGACACCAGCGGCACGATGTAGCACTCGTCGCCTACTGCTGCGCTCAGGCCATCGATGATCGCCAACGTCAGCGGCAAGGTGATGGTGAACGTGGTGCCGGCACCCGCGCGGCTCTTGATGGCGACGTTGCCACCGAGATCCACCACGTTGCGGCGAACCACATCCATGCCCACGCCACGGCCGGATAGATCGGTCGTGACTGCCGCGGTGGAAAAGCCCGGCTGGAAGATCAGATCGCCCACGGCTTCGTCGGTGATCCCCTCGCCGCTCTTGATCAAGCCCTTCTGCAACGCCTTGGCGATGATCGCTTCGCGATTGAGGCCAGCGCCGTCGTCGACGATCTCCACCACAATGGAGCCGCCGCGATGGAAGGCTTCCAGGCGCAGCGTACCCACTTCGTTCTTGCCGGCGGCGCGGCGTTTTTCCGGCGTTTCCAGACCATGATCGATCGCATTGCGCACCAGGTGCACCAGCGGATCGCCGATCTTCTCCAGCACCGTCTTGTCCAGCTCGGTGTGCTCGCCGACCATGTCCAGTTTCACGTGCTTGCCGAGCTTTTGGCTCAGATCGCGCACCAACCGCGGGAAACGGTTGAACACCGATCCGATCGGCAGCATGCGGATACCCATCACGCTTTCCTGCAGCGTTCGGGTATGCCGCGCCAACTGTGCAAGACCTTCCTGCAACAGGCTCAGCCGCGAAGGATCGAATGCTTCGCGGAACTGATCGAGCATGGCCTGCGTAATCACCAGCTCGCCGACCAGGTCGATCAAGCTGTCGATCTTGTCGATACCGACACGCACCGAACCCGCATCGTTACTGCTCGCAGCGTGACGTGATGCCCCTGCCGCTCCGCCTGCACCGGTCGGTGCAGCAACGGCCTCGACGACCGGTGCAGGCGGCGGCGCGGCGGCAACGCGTGGCTCGATGCTCAGATCGCACTCGTCCTCGACCCACTCGAACACTGCCGCGATAGCCTCGCGACTGACCGCGCCGGTCAGTTCGATACGCCAGCCTAGATGGCATTCGGAAGGGTCGAGCGCGTCCAGCGCGGGCACACGATCCAACTGTGCCTCGACGACCAGCTGCCCGAGCGCAGCCAGTTCACGCATCAGACGCAACGGGTCGTTGCCGCCGGCCAACATGCCAGCGTGGGGACGGAACTGAATGATCCAGCCGCCGGGTGCCGCGGACTTGGTAGCGGCTTTCGTTGCAGCTGCCGGTATCTCGCGGCCGACTGCAGCGGCCAATTGCAGTTTCAGACTTTCACTGCCGGCATCGGCCAAGGGCTGGCCGGCCTCGGCACGATCGAACATGCCGCGCAGGCAGTCGACGGTACGCAACATCAATTCGACGATCGGCTTGTCGATCGCGCGTCGACCATCACGCACCTGATCGAGCAGCGATTCTGCCTCATGCGTAAACGCTGCCATCTCCGGAAACCCGAACGTCGCCGCGCCACCCTTGATCGAATGCGCCGCGCGGAAAATGCTGTGCACCAATTCCGCGTCGCCACCCTCATCGAGCGCCAGCAACGCCGCTTCCATGGCATCCAGCCCTTCCAGGCTTTCCTCGAAGAAGACTTTGTGGAATTGCGCGACGTTGATCGTGCTCATAGATAACTCTTGATGATCGATGCTTAGCCGAGAACGCGGCGGACCGTAGCCAGCAGCTGTTCCGGATCGAACGGCTTCACCAACCAGCCGGTTGCACCTGCCGCTTTGCCTTCCATCTTTTTGTCCGTATTGGACTCGGTGGTCAGCATCAGAATCGGCACGCCCTTGTATTCCGGACGCGTGCGCAATTCGCGCACCATGCTGATGCCATCCATCACCGGCATGTTGACGTCGGCCAGCACCAGGTCGAAGCGCGACGCTGCCGCCGAATCCAGCGCCAGCTGACCGTTCTCCGCCTCGCTGACGTCATAGCCGGCGCTGCGCAACGTCAACGCCACCATGCCGCGCATCGAAGCCGAATCGTCTACCGCAAGAATCTTTGCCATCTTCCACCTCAAGTTCAGGCCGACGTTTTCGCCGGCAATGCCAATGTCTGTGCCAGGCCCAGCTGGCTCGCCGCGTCGTACAACGGTGCACTTGCACCGGCCCAAGTCACCGCATGCCCGCGCTTTTGCGCGTCGCGTTGGAAAGCGACCAACAGCTGCAGGGCCGCCGTATCGACACGATCCACCGTGCTTCCATCCAGCACGATCGGCGACACATTCAGCGCGTCGCGCAGCTGCCGATGCATATCCATTACGTCGGCGATCCGAAAGTCGGCAGGCATACCTACACGCCCCGCAACGCTCGTCCCCGCAACACCTTTGCTCTTGCCGCCCATAGCCCTGCCCTCGACGGTGTCTGTTGAAGTTTTATCGGCCAGCACAGAGCCAGCTTTAGAGCCTTTTCACAGGATTTAGACCCGCCCACGGGCGAGCCCAGCTTTTCAGCTCTGGCTCTTCGAAAAGTGCGCGCATGGATGCGCGCGGCTCTACCCGGGGCTCCTTAGGGCGCGGCGGGCGGGTGAAGGAAAGTCCGGAGGATGGCTCGCTGGGAGGAATGAAACGATGTCGCGAGAGTGGCCCCTCACCTCAATCCTCTCCCCAAAGGGGAGAGGAAGAAAGCCGCTAAAGTTCGAACCAACCCCGCCGATACCCTCCCCAAGGTTCGCGAAAACGTGCGAAACAGCGCCATCGCCAACCGGGGAGCGCAGCGTGATCATCCAGCCAACCAGCGTTGCCGCACTGACCTGGCTCGGTGCCGCCGCCGGCGCCAGCTCAGAAGGTTGGCGCATCGGCAGCGTGCTGTCCGCTCGACCGCTCGGCATCACCGAACAAGGCCTGATGGTGTTGCAAGTCGGCGCGCTCACCGTCGAAGCGGAAGCTCCCGGCACCAAGCTCCCCCCACAATTTCAGGTCCGCGTTCTCAGCCTGGGCGCACAGCCGCAACTCGAAATTCTCGGTGCGGCGTCTCCGCTCGACAGCAACGTCAATCAGGCACTGCGCGAACGCTTGCCGCAACAGAATGGCTACGCGCCGCTGTTGGCTACCGTGGGCGCTTTGTCGCAATGGTCCATCGTGCGCCAGTTGCCGCCGTATCTGCGCTCGGCGTTGGCGCTGCTCGAACACAGCATGAGCACGCCGCAAGAGCTGTCCACCGGCGATGGCTTGCGTCAGGCCATCAACCGCAGCGGCCTTTTTCTCGAAGCGCAACTTGCGCAGGCGCCGGCGAGCGACGCAACCACCGCGCACGACGATATGAAGGGCGCCATGCTGCGCCTGCTGGCCATACTGAAAGGCCAGCCTGCCCTCAACGAAAGCAATGACGTCGAAGTGGATCCGCCCCTGTTTTATCGCGGTGTCGTGCCGCAAGGCCGGCTGGCGCTTCCACCCGAATTGGTCCACACCAGCGAAGCCACCGACTTTCTGCCGCGTCTCAACGCGGATGTGCAGGCCGCACTGGCACGGCTCGAGGTGGCGCAGCTACAAGCGGGAGCAGCCCACTGGATGGTGGAGATTCCGGTCCAGGACATGGAAGGCGCCGATGTGCTTCAACTGATGCTGAAACAGCAGCAGGATGCGGAACAAGGCTGGACGATGGGCTTTTCGCTGGATTTGCCATCGCTCGGGCCGATCGTCGGCGAGCTGCATCTGCGCGGTATGCGTCTATCGGTGCGCTTGTGGGCACAGCGCCGGCGAACGGTGGATCAGCTGGAAGAACAGTTCGACGATTTACGCTCACGCCTCGACGCCAGCGGTCTGTTTCTCGATCAGCTGAGCTGCCAGCTCGGCCTTCCGCAAGCAGGCAGCAGTGTCAGCGCGGTATTTCTGAAGGCCACCGTATGACTGCGCCGCTGCTGCCCGCACCGCAACGCAAGGTCGTGCTCCGCCTGTCGGGCGGCGACAGCTCGACCAGGCCGTCGAGTCTCAACGCCAGCGACGTCGACAATCTGTTCAAGCATGCTCACGCCCTGGGGCTGCCCTTGCATCACGATGCGCAGGTCGCCGCCTTGCTGGTGTCGCTGCGCATGAACGCGGACGTGCCGCCGCTTTTGTATGCAGCGGCGGCAGCGGTGCTTGTCAGCATCTACGAGGCGTCGCGCAAGCCTTAGCTCTTCGCCTCTCCGCTGTCAGCAATGATCAGGCGCGCTTGGCATACAAGCGCAATACCAATTCTGCTTCGTTACGCGAAAGACCGCAGCGTGCGATCAGCTGCTCCAGGTCGCTGCCTTCGCGCGCCAATTGCTGCGCCAGCTCGTAGTTGCTTGCGGACGAGTGATGACTTGCCGAGCGCAGCGCCTTCATCTGCGTGGCGGGCACTTCGACCGGGCGTTGCGGCGCACTCGTCTCCGTTCGCTGCCCAAGCGCCTCCAGCATGCTCAAACGATGATCGATCTTGTTGAGCGCATTGATCAGCAATAGCGCGGGCACGCCGCCGGCATCATTCTCTTTGACCGCAAGACTCCGTTGCAGGCGACGCCCCTGGCGCCAAAGCAACGCCAGCATAGTCACTTGCAGCACCACCAGCACAACAACCACCGCTTCAAGCCACATCTTGCAAGGTCCGGTTGAGGCGGCATAGCCGCGCGACATCGAGCAAGGCGACAAAACCGCCCTGCCAGCCCATCACCACTTGCACGGGGTCGTCCACACGTCCCGAACGCGCAGGCGGCAATTCGATCGCTTCCGCTTTCGGCTGCAGCAAATCGCCCACTGCATCCACGCGCAGGCCGATGCGATGTGTGTCATGCGCGAACACCACGATGCGCACCGACGCTGGATCGCTCGTCGTGCCATGGTTCAACTCAAGACGACGACGACCGTCCATCACCGGCACGATATTTCCACGCAGATGGCAGATACCAAGCAGATCCGTCGCTGCGCCGGGCACCGGCGTGGGCTCGCAGTCACGGATGACTTCGCTGACCTGGTTGAGCAGCACCGCGTAGTGCTGGCCATCCAGTTGAAATGACAACCAGGGCTCGCGCGCGATCGATTCGAGGTTAGGAACAAGGCTCATGCGCTGGCGTTATCCCTTGCCGTCGGGCGTGGTCAGATGAGGCGGCGACACGACCTCAGGCGTGGTGATGATGGTCGCCACCGGCACGATGACTTGCGTAGCGGGAAGCATGGCGGGAGCCGGAGTCGTGGGTGCTGCACTCGTGGGTATGGGAGAGGTTACGGTCGCAGGCGACTGCGTCGCGACCGCGGACGTCGCCGTTTGCCCATCGGCCGCATCCGTATCGGCATCGGCGGTCTGATTGACCTGATCGCTATTGGTATAGAAGCGCCGCGGTGCAGCTTTGTCGCTCAACACCACCACCAACACGCGCCGGTTTCTATTGCGGCCATCCACGCTGGTGTTCTCGGCAGCAGGGTGATACTGGCCCCAGCCGACGATGCCCAGACGTTCCGGGTCGACACCGTGTTCGGCAAACAGCCGCGCCACGCTGGCCGCGCGCGCGGCCGAAAGCTCCCAGTTCGAGGGATACACCGTGGTATCGATCGGCACGTCGTCGGTATAGCCTTCCACGCGCAGCGGATTGGCGAAGGGGGCGAGGATCTTGCCGAGGCTGGTCAGCACGTCGTTGGCCGAAGGCGACAACGTGGCCACGCCGCTAGGAAACAGGATATCCGTGCGGATCTCGATTTCCAGCCAATTGGGCGTGGGCCGCACGATCACCAGCTTCTTGTCGATCAGCGGCTGCAACGCACGCTCGACTTCGCGGCGGATACGTTCGAGATTCTGCCGCTCGTCGCCGAGTTTTTCTTTGTTCTGATCGGACGGTGTGCCCGGTGTCGTCGCGGGTGTGCTGATGTGCTGCGTCAATACCGGCAACAGGATCTGCGCCAGCGGCGTACGCGGTATAGGTGCAGGCTTGCTGGTGGGCACTGGGATGCTCGACTGCGGTGCACTGGGTGTCACCGGCTGGATCACCGAGCGCGAACCGTTGAAGGCTGCCGAGATGGCCTGCGCCAACGCCCGATACTTGGTGGTGTTGACGCTGGACATGGCATACAGCACCACGAACAAGGC
Source organism: Dyella lipolytica (assembly GCF_030160075.1). Classification (GTDB taxonomy): domain Bacteria; phylum Pseudomonadota; class Gammaproteobacteria; order Xanthomonadales; family Rhodanobacteraceae; genus Dyella_B; species Dyella_B lipolytica. The sequence goes on along the minus strand of NZ_BSNQ01000005.1, from coordinate 135,351 downwards.
CAGCAGCAGGGTCAACAAATCCGCATACGGAATCACCCACGCTTCGTGGTTCGGATGGTCCTCGTGTTTGTGCCGCCGCCTCATATGAGATAACCCTGCAGCTTGCTTTCGATCTGTCGCGGGTTATCGCCCTGCGCGATCGAGATCAGCCCTTCGATCAGGATTTCCCGCACCTGGGTTTGCTTGTGGATCAGTGCCTTCAGCCGCGCGCCAATCGGCAGCAACAGCAAGTTGGCGAGGCTGATGCCATAGATCGTGGCAACGAACGCAGCCGCGATACCGTGACCGAGTTTGGCCGGATCGGTAAGGTCGCGCATCACGGCCATCAGGCCGAGCACCGCGCCAATGATGCCCATGGTCGGCGAATACACGCCGCCGTTCTCGAATACTTTCGCGGCATGCAGGTCGGCCTGCTCGCGCGTTTCCACTTCCAGTTCCAGCACGCCGCGGATCGCTTCCGGCTCGCTGCCGTCGACCAGCAGTTGCAAACCTTTTTTCACCAAGGGATCTTGTTCCGCGTCGATATGCGGCTCGAGGCCGAGCAAACCCTGGCGGCGCGAAATCTCGCTCCAGCCGATCACTCGGCTGATCAGGTCGGATGGATGCAATTGCGGCGGTTTGTAAACCATCTTCAGCATGCCCGCCGCTCGCTTCAGCACCTTGCCCTGCGTATGCAGCATCAAGGCGGAGATGGTCCCGATAAACACGATCACGAAGGCCGCCGGATTCCACAGTGCCGAGACATCGGTACCCTTCAGGATGGCGCCGACGATCAGCACCACGAAGGCTAGGATCGTGCCGATGATGCTTATGACGTCCATATCAGGCCGACACCTTCAATGAGGGAAGCAAACGCCCGCCGTCTTGCGACAGCGCCGCCAGATCCAGCACGAGTGCAAGCCGTCCATCGCCCGTGACGGTCGCGCCGGCGACACCCGGCACGCCTTCGAACAACGGCCCGAGCGGCTTGACCATCACGTCCTCGCGCCCGATCACTTCATGAACCAGGCAACCCAGATGCATGTGGCCCACATGCAGCACCACCACATGACGACCCCCTGGACCGCCGATGCAAGCCCACTCGCCCAGATCGCCAAGCACCAACGCTCGACCGCGATGGGCCGCGACACGCCGTCCGTCGAGCATGTGATCGTGCTGAGGATTCAATTCGAACACTTCGCTGACATTGCTGAGCGGCAGCGCGAACAAGCGATCGCCCACGCGCACCATCAACACGCGCAGGATGGCGAGCGTCAACGGCACCGTGAGTTCCAGCGTGCTGCCGTGACCCAGCCGCGAATGCACCTGCAAGGTGCCGCCAAGTTCGGCGACGCGCGTTTTCACCACGTCCATGCCGACGCCGCGGCCGGAAATGTCGGAGATGGTCGCGGCGGTGCTGAAGCCGGGACGGAAAATCAGTTCGTAGCATTCCACCTCGGACAGCCGTGCGGCTTGCGCGGCGTCGATCACGCCTTTTTCCACCGCTTTGCGGCGCAAGACTTCCGGATCCATGCCGCGACCGTCGTCGCTGACCGAGATCACAATACGTTCGCCACGCTGGCTGGCCGAGAGTTTGACCTTGCCTTTGCGCGGTTTGCCGGCGCGTTCGCGTCCGGCCGGATCTTCCAGCCCGTGATCGACGGCGTTGCGCAGCAGATGGATCAGCGGATCGGCCAAGGCTTCGACCAGGCTGCGGTCGAGATCCGTATCTTCGCCTTCCTGAATCAGTTCGATGTCTTTGCCGAGTTGGCGCGCGAGATCGCGCACGATGCGCGGAAAACGCTGAAACAGGCGGCCGACCGGCTGCATGCGCATGCCCAGCACCGCGGTCTGCAGATCGTCGGAGACGCGATCGAGATCGCCGGCCATGGTCGACAGCGTTTCGTTCTCGCTACGTGTGGCGAGACTCAATAAACGATTGCGTAGCAGCACCAGTTCGCCGGCGCGGTTGACCAATGTATCCAGCCGCGCCGTGTCCACGCGCACGGTGTTTTCAGCTTGCGAAGGCTTGGCCGATCGGGCCGCCTCGACCGGTGCGGGTTCCGGCGCAGGTGCCGGCGACGAGACGGCAACGCCGCCTGGCGCGGCGCCCTTGCCGTGCAAGTTATCCAGCAAAGCCTCGAATTCGTCCTCGCTGATGTCGGTTCTTTCCGCAACGCTCGATGAGGGAGCCGCACCGGGCGCCGCTCCCTTGCCATGCAGTGTGTCCAGCAGGCTTTCGAATTCGTCGTCGCCGATTTCTTTTGAAGCATGCGCCGGCACGCCCGGTGAACCGCCTTGCCCGTACAGCGTATTGAGCAAGGCTTCGAATTCCGCCTCGATGGGATCGGCGGCGCGCGCCGGCACCGGCTGTGCCGCAGGCGAATGCTCTACCACAGGCTGCAGGCGTTGCAGCAAGGTGGGCGGTGGCGGCGACATCGGCTCACCGTTGGCCAACGCCGCCATCATGACGTTGAGCAGATCCAGCGCTTCCAGCAGCGCATCCATATGCGCCGCGCCAAGCACCAGCCTGGCATTGCGCGCGTCATTGAGCAGTTCTTCGGCGCAATGGCACAGCTGCACCATCGGCTCGATGGACAGGAATCCCGCGCCGCCTTTCACCGTATGAAAGACGCGGAACACCGCATTGAGCAACTCGCGGTCATGCGGCGAGGCTTCCAGCTCGATCAGCTGTTCGCCCAGCCGCTGCACCAACTCCCCGGCCTCGACCAGGAAATCGTCACGCAACTCGCTGTCCAGGTTCGCATCCATCAATGTGCGTCCTGACTCGCGATCGATGGATGCCCGAACGTTTCGCGTTGCAGCGATAGGCTCCTTCCCCTGCGAGTAGGGGAAAGGGCCTTCATTCGCACGACTCGGTGGTAGGCGATTTGTTGCATCGTTAGAACCCGAATTCGCTCAACAAGCGATCGACTTCGTCCTGGCTGGAAACCTTGGCGACTTCCACCGGCGCTTCGCGACCGGCGAGCGCACCGGTTAGGCGCACCAGTTCCATCAAGGACGATTCCACGCTTTCGATAAAGCCGACCACTTTCTTCACGCGCTGGCCGGCCAGGTCCTGCCAGGACTGCACCAGCACCATGTCGTTGAGACCCTCGCCGCACGCCGCGGCGAACACCTGCGCCTGTCGTGCCAGCACGGCGGCCGGATCGGTTTCGCTGCTGTTGAAATCCAGCACGGCGGCGGCGTTGGCGGAGAGTGCCTCGGCTTCCGGACGCATGCGGTCGACGAAATCCAGGCTGCGATGCGCGGCCTTGGAACTCATTTCAAGCACTTCGGCCAGGTGGTTGCGCGCGTCGGCCATGCTGTCGGGCATGCCTTCGTTGGCCAGGTCGCTGCCGAGGCGGCTCACCGCACCGTGCAGATCGCGGGCGAGTACGCCGAGCGCCCGGAATAGATGTTGTTCGCGCTGCCGCACCATCGTGTCCAGCGCTTGTTCGAAAGCGGTGCCATCGGCGCTGTTGAGCAGCGCGAGCACTTCGGGCGGCATGCTTTCATCCATGAGTGGCATCGTTGCGTTCATGCGGAAGCTCCACTGGCGGCCAGGCGCTCGAAGATTTTGTCCAGCTTTTCCTTGAGCGTGACCGCCGTGAAAGGCTTGACGATGTAACCGTTCACGCCAGCCTGGGCGGCAGCGATGATCTGTTCGCGGTTGTTCTCGGCAGTCACCATCAGCACCGGCAGGCCTTTCAGCTTGGGTTCGGCGCGGATCGCCTGCAGCAGTTCGATGCCGGTCATGTTCGGCATGTTCCAGTCGGTCACGACCATGTCGAAGGCGCTGGCGCGCAGCATGGTTAGCGCGTTATTGCCATCGTCGGCTTCCTGGATCAGTGGGTTGCTGAAACCCAGCTCGACGAGCAGGTTGCGAACGATTCGCCGCATGGTGGAGAAGTCGTCCACCACTAGGATTTTCATGTTCTTGTCCAAACGCTTTTCTCCGAAAGCACAAACGAGTGGGGAAATGGTTTTGCTTCCTCTCCCCTCCGGGGAGAGGATCGAGGTGAGGGGCCACTCTTGCAAAAACAGCTATTCGAAACCCAGATCAAACTATCTATCTCCTCGCAAGAATGGCCCCTCATCCCAACCTTCTCCCCATAGGGGAGAAGGAGTGAACGCGCGGCATCCCTTTCGTTCTCGCTCTTCCACGCAGCCTTCTATTCATCACGCCAGTCGCCCATGCGGGCGCGTAGCCTTATCAATGCCTGGCCGTGGATCTGGCAGACGCGCGATTCCGTCACGCCAAGCACCAGGCCGATTTCCTTGAGGTTCAATTCCTGCTCGTAGTACAGCGACATCACCAGTTGTTCGCGCTTGGGCAGCGTGCTGATCGCTTCGGCCAGCGCTTCGCGCAAACCGCTCTGCTCGATGTTGTCCTGCGGACCCAAGCTGTCGTTGTCGGCCACGTCCAATGCGCTGCCGTCGCCACCCTCACCGTCATCCGGCGCGGTCAGGCTGAGTAGCCGCGCGCCGGTCGCATCGGCCAGCACCTGGTGATACTCCTCGGCGCTGATACCGAGTCGCTTCATCACTTCGGCGCTTTCGGCATCCGCACCGGTCTCGTTCTCGATCTGCCGCACCACCTCCGCAACTTCACGGACCTTGCGATGCACCGAACGGGGGGTCCAGTCGGTACGCCGCAGTTCGTCCAGCATGGCGCCACGAATGCGGATGCCCGCATACGTTTCGAAGCTGGCCGCGCGGTCGGTCGTAAAATTCCGCGCCGCTTCCAGCAAGCCGATCATGCCTGCCTGCACCAAATCTCCTACGTCCACGCTCGGCGGAAGCCGCCCCATCAGGTGGTAGGCGATGCGCCGCACGAGCGGCGCGTGCCTGCGCACCAATTGGTCCGCGTCTTCGCGCTGCAGCTGCAGATATTCCGAAGCCACATTCATGTCACCACCCCGCAGCCGGCGCACTCTGGCCGCTGAAAAACGCAATACGTCCGAGATCCGGGTACGCGGGTTCTCCCCATGTATCGACCGCACCCGCCAATTGCTTGAATCCGATCGCTGCGCGACTGGATGGCCACAGATCGACCACCGCGCCCTGGCGACGGATCGCCTGCCGCAACCACTCGTCGTGCGGCACCATGCCCATGTAGTCGAGCGCCACATTGAGGAAGCGACCGCATACACGCGCCAGTTTTTCGTAAAGTTTTTTTGCGTCGCTGGCCTGGCGCACCATGTTGGCGACGATGTGGAAGCGCCGTACGCCGAAGTCATGGGCCAGGATCTTGATCAATGCGTAGGCATCGGTAAGCGATGCCAGTTCGTCGCACACCACGATCAGTACATCGTCGGCCGCGGCAGCGAACATCGCTACGTTGTCGGCCACGCCCGCGGCGGTATCCACCACCAGGAATTCCGGCGGCTGGATCAATTCATCGAAAGCGCGGATCACCGCCGCGTGTTCGCCGTTACCCATCTTGGCCAGCCGGCGCACGCCCGATCCGCCTGGAATCACCTTCAGTCCATTCTGTGCCGGCATGATCAGGTCCCGCAGCGTGCAGAGCCCTTCGAGCATGTGCCCGACGTGCCGCGTCGGCGCCAAGCCGAGTTGCACGTCGATATTGGCGACGCCCATGTCGGCATCGAGCAGCATCACATCGCGACCCGCCATGGCCATGGCCATCGCAAGATTTACCGCGACGGTGGTTTTGCCGACGCCGCCTTTACCGCCGGCAACGGCGATCGTACGTGTGGTGCGCGGCTTGGGCGCAGACCGGTTGAGGCTCGCCGCCTGATGAAACACGGGTAGTTCGTCCCGGTGCGCACGAGTCTGGGAAAACAGATTGTGCAAGCCAGCTGCCTGATTCACGTGCAATGCCTCGCTCATAGACTGGCCACTGCCAGGCCGAAACGTTCGGCCATGTCCAAATCATCGGCGCCAGGACCCAGCCGCCGTTGTGTTTGCGCTGCGCGGCATACCAGGACGCGCGCATCGGCAGCGCTGATGTCCTCGGGTACGCGTTGTCCGTCGGTGGTGCAGTCCAGCGCCAACCGATGGCGGATCAATACCGACAGCACGCCGCCCAGGCTTGGCGCTTCATCCAGCTTGGTGGCGATGCAAGCACTCGGTTGCAGCGGCAGGTAGGCGCGCACCGACTCGTCCAGCGCAGACGCCTGCGCATTGGCGGCCAGCACCAGGCATGCGCGCAGCTTTGCAGAACCCTGCGTGCTGGCGCCGCGCAGTACATCCATCTGCTGCTGCAGACGCGGATCGTTGCCGGATACGCCGGCGGTATCGACCAAGACCGTGTGGTGATCGCGCAGCAGGTTCAGCGTCTGCTCGAGACCCGCTGCGTCGTAGGCGGGATACACCCGCACGCCCAGCAGGCGACCGTAGTGTTCGAGTTGCGCGGCGGCGCCGATACGGTAGTGATCGGTGCTGACCAGCGCGACCTTGCCTGGGCCATGGTTCATCACCGCGTTGGCGGCGAGCTTTGCAATGGTGGTGGTTTTTCCTACGCCGGTCGGGCCGACCAGTGCGGTGACGCCTTGACTATCGGTCAGGCGACGACCGCTTACTTTCAAACTGCGGCTGAGCAAACCCAGTGGCAGGTAGCGAGCCTGATCCGCGTTGAGATGTTCGGGCAACTCATCGATCAGCTGGCGCGCCACGTCGGTGTCGATGCCGAGGCGGCTCATGTCGCGCAGAACGCGGGCGCGCATCGGGCTGCGGCGCTCCATGTCGTTCCAGGCAAGGCTGGACAGTTGTTGTTCGAGCAGTTGACGCAAGCCACCCAGCTCGGTGCGCATGCGAGCCGTTTCCAACACGCTCTGCTCCACGATCGGCTGCAACGTGGCAATCTCGCTTTGCGGTACGGGAATCGGCGGCGGCGGCGGCGTGGTCGCGCGTGCCTCCTTTGCCGGTTCTTTCACGATGTCTTTTACGCGTTCCTTGGGCGCTTCTTTGGCGGTTTCCGTCACCGGCGGCTTTGCCGCTGGCGTCGCGGGGGAGCCATGACGCGCGGCTTCGCGCATCAGCGATTCGTCGTAGTCGACGGCGGCGATGATCTCGATGCCTTCTTCGAGTCGACGCGTCGAGAGGATCACCGCATCGGCGCCCTGCTCCGCGCGTACGTCGCGCATGGCCTGGCGCATGTCGGCGGCCAGGAATCGTTTGATCTTCATGCTCTACTCCGTGAACGCTCTTTTGCGTTCGCCTCCTCTCCCCGAAGGGGAGAGGGAGCAAGCCTTCTATGCTCGATCTCATCGCTTGCCTCACCGTCTCATCTGTTCCGGATCGTTTACCGACCGATTGCCTGCACCAACCTCACTCGCCGGTTATCAGGCACTTCGTTGTAAGCCAGCACGTGCAGGTTCTGCGCCACATGGCGAGTGAATCGCGCGAGCCATGGACGCAGTTGCGGCTGCACTAACATCACCGCGGGTTCGCCGCTCGCCTCCTGCCGCCGCGTCGCCTCGGCCACGCTTTGCTGCAAGCGATCGGCGAGCCCCGGCTCTACCGCCGCACCTGCTGCACCACTGCTTGATAGGGATCCGAGCAAGATCTGTTCCAACTCCGGTGCGAGCGTCAGCACGGGGATTTCAGTGCCCAAACCCGCGATTTCCTGGACGATTTGGCGGCCCAGCGCGACACGCACATAGGCCGTCAGAGCGCCGGGATCCTGACTCTGCCCCGCGTGCTCCGCCAAAGACTCGACGATGCTGCGCATGTTGCGGATCGGCACACGCTCGGCGAGCAGGTTTTGCAGCACCTTCACCACCACGCCCAGCGACAGGCGCTTGGGCACGAGGTCTTCCACCAGCTTCGGCGCGCTCTGGGACAGACGATCCAGCAACTGCTGCACGTCCTGGTGGCCGAGCAATTCATGTGCGTGGTTTTGCAGGATGTGCGAGAGATGCGTGGCAATCACCGTGGCGGGATCGACCACCGTGTAACCCAGTGCTTGCGCGTGATCGCGTTGGTTGTTCTCGATCCACACCGCTTCCAACCCGAACGCTGGATCGCGCGTGGCGACGCCTTGCAAGGTGCCGTGCACGCGGCCGGGATTGATCGCCATGTGCCGCTCGGTATAAACCTCCGCCTCGCCCATCGGCACGCCCATCAGCGAGATGCGATAGGTGTTCGGGCCGAGATCGAGGTTGTCGCGGATGTGCACCGCTGCCACCAGGAAACCCAGCTCTTGCGATAGCTTGCGGCGCACCGACTTGATGCGCGCCATCAATTCACCGCCCTGATTCTTGTCGACCAGCGGAATCAGCCGATAACCGACTTCAAGACCGACCGGGTCGACGCTGGCGACGTCTTCCCAGCCCAGCTCGAGACGTTCTGTCGTTGCGGGTGCGGGCAAGGCTTCCGCCGATGCTTTCGCCAAACGTTCCTTCGCTTCGTGCTCGCGGCGGATCATCAGCCACGCCGAGCCGCCGCACGCCGAGGCGAGCATCAGGAACGCGATATTGGGCATGCCGGGAATCAGACCCATCACCGCCAGCACCACGCCGGCAACAGCCAGCGCGCGCGGTTGGGCGAACACCTGCCCCACCATCTGCTTGCCCATGTCCTGCGACTTGGACACACGCGTGACAATCACTGCGGTGGCGATCGACAGCATCAGCGACGGCACTTGCGCGACCAGGCCGTCGCCGATGGTCAGCAGCGTGTACGTGCGTGCCGCTTCCGCGGCGGTAAGACCGTGCTGCAGGATGCCGACGAAGAAACCGCCGACGATATTGATCACCAGGATCAGGATGCCGGCGGTAGCGTCGCCGCGCACGAATTTCGACGCGCCATCCATCGAACCGTAGAAGTCCGCTTCCTCGCGCACTTCCTGGCGGCGCTCGCGCGCCTGTTCTTGCGTCAGCAGGCCGGCGTTGAGGTCGGCGTCGATGGCCATCTGCTTACCGGGCATCGAATCGAGGGTGAAGCGCGCGGTCACTTCCGACACGCGCGTGGCACCTTTGGTGATCACCACGAAGTTGATGATGGTGAGGATCGCGAACACCACCAGGCCGACGGCGAAGTTGCCGCCGATGACGAATTCGCCGAAGGCCTCGATCACCTTGCCGGCGGCGCCGGGGCCGTCGTGACCATGCAGCAGCACCACGCGGGTGGACGCGATGTTCAGCGCCAGCCGCAGCAAGGTGCCCATCAGCACCACGGTGGGAAACGCGGCGAATTCCAGCGGCCGCATCACATACACCACCGCCAACAGGATCACCAGCGACAGCGCGATGTTGAAGCTGAAGAGAATATCCAGCACGAACGGCGGCAGCGGCAACATCAGCATCGCCAGCATGGCAAGCATCACGATCGGCGCACCCGCGCCGCGTCGCGTGACTTGCTTGAAGGTGTCGAAAGCGGTTGCTGTGGCCATGCGTATCGCCTTGGTGGGTTACTGCATTACGTTTCGCGGTAGCGGCCCTGCAGCTCGGGATCGACATCCGGCTTCGGTACCGAGGGAGCAGGCACGCCGCGTTCGACGGCCTGTTTCAACTGATAGACGTAGGCGAGGATCTGCGCGACCGCCACATAGAGCGCGGCTGGAATTTCGTGGCCGAGATCGGTGGTGGCGTACAGCGCGCGCGCCAATGGCGGCGCCTCGACCAAGGGAATGTTGTGGGCGGACGCCACCAGGCGAATCTGCTGGGCCAGCACGTCGGCACCTTTGGCGACGACGCGCGGTGCGCGCATCCGTGCATCGTCGTAGCGCAGCGCAACGGCGAAGTGCGTGGGGTTGACCACGATCACATCCGCCTTGGGCACTTCCTGGATCATGCGTCGCCGTGCCAGCTGCTGCTGCATCTGCCGAATGCGGCCTTTCAGCTGCGGATTGCCTTCGGTTTCCTTGTGCTCGTCCTTGACTTCCTGCTTGGACATGCGATGGCGGCGCCCGTAGTCGAAGCGCTGCCATACCGCGTCGAAGCCACCGATCACGCCAAGAATCACCGCGAACAACAGGGCCGCATGCGCCACTAGAGAAAGCGATTCGCCAACGCCGCTGCTCACCGTGCCGCTGCCGGTGGCCATCACGGCGGATTCGTCATGGCGCAACAGCAAAACCAGCGCGATACCGAGGAAAACCACCTTCACCAACGACTTGGCGAGCTCGACCAGTCCGTTGAGCGAGAACAAGCGACCCAAGCCCGCGATCGGATCGAGCCGTTCGAATTTCGGCACCAGTGCTTCCGAGCTGAAACTCAAGCCACCGAGCGCCACCGTGGATCCCACCGCGGCCATCAGCGTCGCGGTGAATATCGGCGTCAACAACGCCACTACTTCACGCACTGCGATGCTCAGCACGCGTGTGGTGAGATGATCGCTAAACAAAGCCTCGCGCGAATAACCCAGGCCGAGCGCATAGATGTGTTGCATGTGCGCATACATGGCCGAGCTGCCCCACAACATGATGGCCGCTCCCGCCAGCACGACCGTGGCACCCGACAGATCGCGCGAGCGCGGGACATCGCCTTTATCGCGCGCTTCCTGCAGGCGTTTTTCCGACGCTCGTTCGGTGCGATCTTCATTTTCCGTATCGGCCATGGCTGTTCCTCAGAACCCAGCCAAGTGCTGCATCAAGCTCCAGCCTGCGGTCTGCAGCGTGCTGTAAGCGCTCGCCAGTCCACGCATGGCCAGCCACAGTGCGATGAAGCCCATGCAGATGCTGATCGGAAAACCGACGGCGAACAGGTTCATCGATGGCGACGCGCGACTGGTCGCGGCGAAGCCGATGTTCACCAGCAATAGCGCCGTCATCGCTGGCAACGCCACGCGCAAGGCACCGGAGAACACATCGCCTCCCGCAAGCACGATGGCGAAGAGCGATTTTTCATCGATGCCATTCGCGCCGGGCGGGAGTCCGCGAAAACTCTCGGCCAGCAGCGAGATCACCCGGAGATGGCCATCCATCGCCAGAAACAGCATGGTCACCATCACCAGATAGAACTGCCCCAGCACCGGTACGCTGGTGTTGGTCATCGGGTTGACCAATTCGGCGAACCCCAGCCCCATGCTCTGGCCGATCAGAATGCCGCCATAAGAAACCGCCTGGAAAATCAGCTGCAAAACAAAGCCGATGCTGCCGCCGATCAGTATCTGCGACACCATCGTCGCGGCGCCGGTCGCACTGAACAGGTCCAGCTGCGTGGGCGCCAACGGCGACAACACCATGGTGAGCACGACGACAATCGCGACGCGGAGCCGCGCCGGCATCACCGCGGCACTAAAAATCGGCGCCACCATGCAGAAGCCGCCGACGCGGCCTAGCGCCCAGAGCATGCCGGACAGCCAATAAATCAGCGCCGACATCTCCACATTCATTTGATCGCCCCGGGCAAACCGACAATGACGTCGTGCGTGAACTGCATCAGCGTACGCAGCATCCACGGCCCCACCAACAAGCCCACGAGCGCCATCGCCAGCAGCTTCGGGATGAAGCTCAGCGTCATCTCATGAATCTGCGTGGCTGCCTGAATGATGCCGACCAACAGGCCCACCAGCAGCGCCGTCAGCAACAGCGGCGCGGCCACCATCATCGCCACATACATGGCGTGCTGGCCGAAGTTGATCACCCATTCCGGCGTCATGTGTAGAAACTCCCCGCCAGCGTGCCGATCAGCAACGACCAACCGTCGACCATCACGAACAACATGATCTTGAAGGGCAGCGAGATGATCGACGGCGATACCATCGCCATGCCCATCGACATGAGGACGCTGGCCACTACCAGGTCGATCACCAGGAACGGAATGAAAAGCAGAAAGCCCATCTGGAAGGCCGTCTTCAATTCACTGGTGACGAAGGCTGGCATCGCCACTCGGAACGGCACGTCTTCCTTACTGGCATACGGCTGCTCCTTCGCCAAATGCGTAAAGAGCTGCAGATCCGCATCGCGCGTCTGATCGAGCATGAAGTGCTTGAACGGCGCGGTGGCCGCAGGAAGCGCGTCCTCCGCGCTCATGTGGTGATCCATGTACGGTTTGACGCCGTCCTGGTAGGCGCGACTGAGCACCGGCGACATCACGAACATAGTCAGGAACAAGGCCAACCCCAACAGCACTTGGTTGGGCGGTGTGGACTGCGTCGCGAGTGCCTGGCGCAAAAAACTCAGCACGATGATGATGCGCGTGAACGAAGTCATCATCAGCAACACGGCCGGCAGCATGGTGAGCACCGTCATCAGTGCCACGACCTGCAACGACAGGCTCCAGTTCTGGCCCGCACCTGCGTTCTGCACGGTTAGAACGGGAATGCCCGCGGACTGGGAGATCGGCGCGATAGGTGCAATCGGCGTCATCGCCGTGGAGGCGGAAGTGCTGGTTGTTGTCGCCGCCTGTGCGCCCATGGAAGCCAGTGCGAGCAGGAAAACGATCAACAGTCGACCCAGCAACGTCTTCATGACTTTCGCCCCAGGCGTCCAAGCAATTCCGCGAATGGAGTGACCACGACAGGGCTCTGCGTCTCTGCGACCGGCGATGCGCCTTCGTAGACATGCAGTGCGCGCACACCGCCCGCACCCACACCCACCAGCAAACGTTTGCCGTCTGCTTCGATCAACAGCACACGCTCGCGCGCACTGATCGGCATCGACTCGATACAGCGCAGGCGGCGTCCACCGATGAACTGGCGCGACTGCAGGCGACGGGTCAACCAACCGGCGGCGAAGATCAGCACCACGATGCCACCCAGGCTCAGCACCACCCGAATCAGTTCGCCGGTGACGTTGATATCGGGCACGCTCGCCATCGGCGCGCGCGCCAGTGTGGTCCATACATGGCTCATCGCAGCTTGCGCACCCGTTCGGCGGGGCTGATCACGTCGGTCAGCCGAATACCGAACTTCTCGTTGATGACGACCACTTCGCCATGCGCCACCAGTGTGCCGTTGACGAACACGTCCAGCGGTTCGCCTGCCGCGCGATCCAGTTCCACCACCGAGCCCTGATTGAGCTGCAGCAGATTGCGGATGCTGATGCGGGTGCGGCCGACTTCCATCGCCAGCGTCACCGGCACATCGAGGATCATGTCCAGGCTGACGTCGGCGGCGGCTTCACCGGCGCCTTCGTTCAAGGTGTCGAACTCAAGAGGACGCTCGCCGTTTTTCACTAAGGCGTTGCTGCCGGGTGCGGTATCGATGCTCTGATTCATGAGATTTTTTCTTGAGTGAAATCGAAAGAAGGAAGTGGCGCGCGGCGACCGGCCGGAACCTTGTAGCGCACGGCATAGCGGCCGTTGGTCTGGCCGTAGTGACCGCGGAATATGGGCACGTCTTCCGCGAAGATCGTGGTGACATCGGGCAAGCTGATCGGAAGCACGTCGCCGACGCGCAGACCCAGGAATTCGCCGATGTTGATCTGTGTTTCCAGCAACAGCGAACTGAGCTCGACTTCGGCGTCCATCACTTCATCGTGCAGGCAATGAATCCAGCGCTCGTCACGCTCGCCCATGCGATCGCTTTGCACACCGGCATCGAGCATGGTGCGGATCGGTTCGACCATCGAATACGGCAGCGTCAGGTGCACTTCGCCGCCACCGCCATCCAGCTCGACGTGGAACCGCGATACCACCACGGTTTCCGTCGGACTGACGATATTCGCGAATTGCGGATTGATCTCGGAGTTCAGGAATTCAAAATGCACCGGCATCACCGGCGCCCAGGCCTCGGTCATCGAAGCGAATACTTCTTTGAGCAGAATCTGGATCACCCGGTTTTCGGTGGGGGTGAAGTCGCGACCTTCGATGCGCGCGTGATAGCGCCCGTCGCCGCCGAAGAAATTGTCGATCACGGTGAACACCAGCCGCGGTTCCATCACCGCCAGCGCGGTGCCGCGCAAAGGCTTCAAGCGGATCAGATTGAGATTGCTGGGCACGGCGAGGCCATGCACATATTCGCTGAACTTCAGCATCTTCACGCCGAGCACGGATACTTCGCAGGTCTTGCGCAGCACGCCGAACAGCGCGGTGCGGAAGAACCGCGCGAAACGGTCGTTGATCATTTCGAGGGTGGGCAGGCGACCGCGCACGATGCGGTCCTGCTGGGTGAAGTCGAAATCGAGCACCGTGCCCGGCGGCGGCGGCACGTCGTTTTCGGTTTCGATCTTACCGTCGTCCACCCCGTTGAGCAGGGCGTCGATCTCTTCCTGGGAAAGCAGGTCGCTCATCGCGAAATCCCCGTTACTGCATCACGAAGCTGGTGAAATACAAGGCATCGACATCCGGCTTGCCGGTCTTGTCGGCCACGATCTTGCGCACGGCGTCGAGCGCCTTCGCCTGCAGCTTCACCTTGCCGGCGGTGTCGCTCAGGCCGGCATAGGTCTGACCGCTGAACAGCATCACCAGCGCGTTGCGGATCACCGGATCGCTATCCTTCATGGCCTGTACCGCGGCCGGGTCGTGCGTCATCACCGTCACGCCGACCTGCAGGTAGCGGGTGGAATCCTGGTCCTGGAAATTCACCACGAAAGCCGGATCGAGTGGCAAGAACAATTCGGGCGCCTTCGGTGCATTCACCGTTTCCGCACCGGCTTTCGTCGCATGCGAACGAGCCGTCAGCGCGTAGGCACCCCCACCGAGCAGCAACAATACGAGCACTCCGATCACCATCATCGTGCGACCGCCGCCCTTCTTGGCGACGACCGGCACCTCTTCCTGAACATTGTCGGCGCTAGCCATGAACGACCTCGATTCCTGTGAAAATATGGCGCCTCGTTCAAACCGAACGGGCTTATCTAAAGGAGTTTTAGCAAGCGCCGTGCCATCACCGCGGATCGCATAACAGCGCGCTTTTCCCGGCTCGACGAGAACGCGATGGCGTTTTATTGACGCGTGACGGGATGCAGACGCGTGATGGGCGTGGCGAATCCGACGGCATCGATGCGCGGTGAACGAAAAGAGGCAAGCACAAGGTTCGGACCAGGATGGAGCGCAACGCTCGCGAGATCCCGATCAGAGTTCACCGTCATTGATCAGCGTTGCTGTTGCAATGCGATTCGGCGAAAGGCTGGAGTGACGAGCAAAAGAGCGAAGCTATGCAAAAGCGTCGACGAGACCGACCGCTACTCGCTCCGATAGTGTCGCAGCAGCATTCCCAGCAGTTTCATCGGCATCGCCCGGCGCCTGCGCATCGCCATGTTGCTCTTGCTGGCCGCCAAACTGCTGCTGCGCATGCTGCCCCACCGTAGCGTGACCCAGCGACAAGCCCTGCCCGCCCAACATCTGATTGAGCTGATCCAAGCCCTGCTGCACGGCAGCGGTGGCGGCAGGATGCTGGGTCATAAACGCGACGTCGACGCGGCCATGATCCACGCTGACTTTCACATCCAGTGGGCCAAGATCCTGCGGATTGAGGCGAATCTGCGCCTGTTTCACTTCCTGTCCGCTGAGCCAGGAAATGTGCTGACCCAGTTCTCTGGCGAAACCGGACGAACCGACCGGCGAGTTCACGGCAAGGCTGTGCCCTCCGGTACCCGACGTGCCCGATGAAACCGCGACCGCGGTCGTGTCGAGCACGCCACGCAACGCGGCGAGATCGGGTGTGTTCTGGTTTTGACCGGTCGTCGTCGAGGTATTCGTCGCGGTCGACGCCGCGTGATTGCCTGTGTAGAACATGCTCGCCAACGCTTGCGTACTATCGACGGCGGCCGGCAACGTTGCACTGCTATCGACTGTCGCGCTCGCTGCGCCGCCGTCATCACTGGTCGCACCACCACCGTCTGAGCTTGTGTCGGTATTGGATGATTCTTGTATGGCCAGGGGGGACAGTGCAGTAGCTGGACCGGCGTTGGCCGTTGCGTTGCTGTTCGCGGCAAACATACCGACGCTTGCGTTGGCGTTGCTCGCGCTGTCGCTGTTGCCTTTGGTCGCCGGCGATGCCGGCGGGACGACGGGCGACGGCAGCACGATCGGTGTGATCGGCAACGCAGGCGACGATGCTTGCCCGGCCGGCGAATGGCCGCCATTCTGTGCCGTCTGTTTATCGGATGTGGATTTGGTTCCCGTCGTACCGCCGCTGCTGGCATCGCCAGCAGACTGATCGATCAGACTGAGTACCGCGCCCGCCAACGATGCAATGACGGACGAGCCCTCACTATCCGCGGTCATCGCGTCGGCCTGCGATGCATCGGATGTCGACGCGTCGCCAGGCTTCGCGTTGCCGGTCTGGTTGCTGCTGACTTGAGTACCGGGCGTCTGGTTCTTGCCGTTCTGATCCGCGACGTTCGGATCGGATGATGCCCGGGTGTCGCCGGGCGATGCCGTCTGATCATGCTGCGCATTTTGCAGATGCGTATCGAATGCCGTCTGGCTGCCACGCTGGCTGCCTTGTGCGGTCGCCGGCTTGGCGGTGCCGCTTTGCGGGCTAGGCGTTTGGATGGCGGGTAGCGGGCCGGCGCTCATAAGCATCTCGAATAATGTGGTTCGGATCCGCGCAAACGGAACTCACCCGATATGCAGCAAGAAGCAAGCCAGGACCCAAGTGCCCTTCATGGCGTGCCGGCACGGTGGCGGCGGTACTGCATGCGCTCGTCGACGTCGGCCTGTTCCAGCCGCTGCTCGTGTTGCTGCTCCTGCTTGCGAAAGCGTTCCACCACGGTGTCCAGCGCGTTTTCGCGCGCATGGGCCTGCAGCCAGCGCTCGCGCGCAGCGTCGACCTGACGTTGCAAGCGTTCGATCAGTCGCCCCTGCTGGAGGATCGCCTGGTCGATGCGTTCGACAAATTGTTGACGGTTGAGCAGCGCGCTCACCGTCAGGCCGCCGTCACCGAGACTGTAGTCCTGTCGATAACGCTTGAGTTCTTCCCACTGCTGTTCGGCATTCGCCAACTTCTGCTGGTGCTCGGCCATGCGCTGGAGCGCGTCTTTCTGACGGCGCTGCGCTTGATCGACGGCGGGCTGCAAACGATCCGAACGCGATGTCATACGCTGATCTCCGCGACGAGGGCGCCCAAGCCTTCCTGCGCGTCGCGCAGTTCGACGGGCTCGTCGACTTCCTGCTGCAGGAAACGGACCAGCCGCGGCCACATGGCGATGGCCTGGTCGACCTGCACATCCGAACCTTTCTGATACGCGCCCACCGCGATCAGGTCCTGCCGCTGGCGATAGGCGGAATAGACCTGGCGAAAACGCTGTGCGGCGCGCATCTGTTCCTTCGTCACCACTGCCGGCATGACGCGGCTGATCGAGGCTTCGATGTCGATAGACGGATAATGACCGGCTTCGGCAAGGTCGCGCGACAGCACGATGTGTCCGTCCAAGATCGCGCGGGCCGCGTCGGCGATGGGATCGTGGCGATGATCGTCGCCTTCGGTCAGCACCGTATAGAAAGCGGTGATCGAACCGCGTCCTTCCGCATCGTTGCCGGCACGCTCGACCAGCGCAGGCAGCAGCGCGAAGACTGACGGCGGATAACCTTTCGTGGCGGGCGGCTCGCCGATCGCCAGCGCGATTTCGCGTTGCGCCTGCGCGTAGCGGGTGAGCGAATCCATCAGCAACAAGACGCGCTGGCCGCGATCGCGGAACCACTCGGCGATGGCGGTGGCGTATTGCGCGCCGCGCAAGCGTTTGAGCGGCGGCGCATCGGCCGGCGCGGCCACGATCACCGCGCGTTCGCGCCCTTCGTGACCTAGCGTCTGTTCGACGAATTCCTTCACTTCGCGGCCGCGCTCGCCGATCAGTCCTACGACTACGACATCGGCATCGGTGTAGCGCGTCATCATGCCCAGCAACGTCGACTTGCCGACGCCGGAGCCGGCGAACAAACCCAGTCGCTGACCGCGGCCCACGGTGAGTAATGCATTGATCGCACGCACGCCGGTATCGAGCGGCGCATCGATGGGTTTGCGTGCCATGGGGTTGATCGGTTCGCGCTTGAGCGGGGCGTGCGCATCGGCGTGTAGCGGACCTTCGCCATCCAGCGGCACACCATCGGCGCCTACGACGCGGCCCAGCAAAGCTTCGCCTACCGGCAGGCCGCCGACGCGCGGGCACGGCCGCACGCGTGCATTGGGCAAGACACCATGCATTTCGGTAACCGGCATCAGCAGCAAGCGTTCGTCGGCGAAACCGACCACTTCCGTATCGAGTTCGGTACCGTCGGCGGCATCCACCCAACAGCGCGAGCCCAGCGAGGCGACGCAGCCTTCCGCTTCCAGCGTCAATCCCACGACGCGGCGAAGGCGCCCTTCCGCGGTCAGCAGTTGGGCGGCATGGACACGTTGCGCGCGACGCGCCAATTGCTGCCGCCAGCGCTGTTGCCGTGCCGACACGGCGCTTTCGGCATTCATACGGTGATCTCGTCCTCGCCGTCGTCGAGATCGTCGCCGAGTACGGCATCGACCACGGCGGCAAGACGCGTGCTCACGCGCGCGTCGAGACGCGAGTGCTCGCTTTCGAGCACGCAATCGCCACGGCTGAGTGCGGGGTTGGCGCCGAAACGCCAATGCGGCTCAGCGGCGCCCAGCTCGCGCAGTAGATCCATGTCGCTGGGATGCACCCAAATACGCAATTCCCGCGTTGCCGACGGCAACGCGCCGGCGGCTTCGCGCACCGCGGACTCGATCAGCGAGGGATCGAGCAGCAGTTCGCGTCCCACGACGCGCTGTGCGATGACGGTCGCGAGCAAGGCGAGTTCGCGCTCGGTCGCGTCGTCGAAACTGTTTAGCGGACGTGCGGCGGCGCTACAGATCGTCTCGAGACGCACCAACCGCTCGTCCAGTTGTTGCTTGGCCGCGGCGCGCCCTTCGGCCACGCCCGCGGCGTACCCTTCTTCGCGTGCTTGCCGCTGGATTTCTTCCAGTTCGAAAACGGTGGGGCCGGGTGCAGGTTCGGGCGACGACTTCACGCTGGACGAGTCGCCGACAGATGGCGGCTCCCATCGATCGAACACCGCAATCTTGTCGCGACTTAGCACGCTGACCATCACACGAACTCATCGCCGTTGGCGGTGAGGCTGATCTGGCCGTCGTCGGCGAGCTTGCGTGCGATGCCCAGCACTTCTTTCTGCGCCGCATCGACTTCGCTGAGCTTGACGGGGCCTTTGACTTCCAAGTCGTCGCGCAGCATGTCGGCGGCGCGCTTGGACATGTTGGCGAAAATCTTTTCCCGAACCGCCGGCTCGGAACCCTTGAGCGCCACGATCAGGCGCGCGGACGGGACTTCGCGCAGCAGGGTCTGCATGCTGCGATCGTCCAGTTCGGCGAGGTCTTCGAACACGAACATCAGGTCTTCGATCTTCCCGCCGAGGGTCGCGTCCTGGCTGCGGATCGCGCTCATCAGCTCGGCTTCGCGCGTGGTTTCCATCGCGTTGAGGATGTCGGCGGCCGCCTTGAGGCCGCCCACGGTGGCCGACTTCAACTTGGTCGAGGTGCCGGAGAACTGCCGCTCCATGATCTCGTCCAGTTCGTTGAGCGCCTGCGGCTGCACGCCATCGAGATTGGCGATACGCATCACCGCATCGCTGCGCACGCGCGGCGACAGGTATCCGATCACTTCGGCGGCCTGATCGGGTTCGAGATGCGCCAGCACCAGCGCGATGATTTGCGGATGTTCCATGCCGATCATCTCGGCGATGGCGCGGCTTTCCATCCACTTCAGCGATTCCAACCCCTTGGTGGAGCGGCCGAGCAGGATGCGGTCGATCAGGCTGCCGGCCTTGGTTTCGCCAAGCGCGCTGACCAGCATTTTGCGGATGTATTCCTCGGTGCCGACGCCGATCGCGGTCTGCCGGCTGAGATCGTCGTTGAGGCAATTGAGCACCCAATCGACCTGTTCGCGCGAGACATTGGTCAACGTCGCCATCGCCGTGCCCACGGCCTGCACATCGCGCGCGCTGAGATGCTTGAGCACCTCGGCCGCGTCCTGTTCGCCCAGGGTCAGCAGCAGGACGGCGGCGCGCTGCGCGCCGTTGAGAGTGTGTTGCTCAGCTGCCATCGTCGCCCACCCAATTCATCACGACCTGCGCGACCTGCTTGGGATTTTCCTGCACCAACTTGCGTGCAAGACCGATCTTCTGCTCGTACGCCATGCTCTGGATCTGCGGCGAGGTGATGCGCACCTGATCGTCGCGATCGTTGTCGCGCATGTCGTCATTGATGCGCACCGAAACGCTGGGAATCGGTCCGGCCAGTGCCGCCAACGGCTCCGGCCCGCGCAGCAGGCCTTTGAGCATCGGCTTCAGCAGGCCGAACGCGATCAGCAGGGCGATCAGAATGCCGACACCTTGCTTGATCAGATCGAGCATGCCGGGGCGCTGCCAGAACGGTTCGGTCATCGGTGCGGTATCGTCGACCGGCGTACTGGAGAACGCCTGGTTGATCACGCTGACACTGTCGCCGCGCTGCGCATCGAAACCCACCACGTTCTTGGTGAGATCGGTGAGATGTTGAATTTCCTGCGCCGTCAGCGGAACGCTCTTGCCCTTGCCGTCCGGCGCGGATTTGTTGTCGACCACCACGGCGACCGTCAGGCGCATCAGTCGGCCGGCGGGATCGCTGACATGGCTGATGGTGCGGCCGAGTTCGTAGTTGCGCGTGGCGCTGGACGAGGTATCGGTGGGTGTGGAGGCGGTCTTTGTCGCCGTCGCTGCGGCGGTGTTCGCATTCGGCGGCGTGCCGGCATTGGGCTTGGCCGCGGTCGGCTGCGCTACCGTATTCGGCGGCTGGTTGCTGAGTGCACCGGCGATTTCGGCGCCGGCGCCGGCATCGTCGTGCCTCTGCTCGCTGCTGGTTTGTTCACTGCGCAGTGCCGGATTGGCGTTGTCGTAACTCTCGCTCGCCTTCTCCGTCTGACTGAAATCGAGCGCGACGTCGACCTGTGCACGCACGCGTCCCGCGCCTACGAGTGGCGTCAGCAGATCCTCGATGCGCTGCGCATAGCTGTTTTCCATGCGTGTGGCGAGGCGCATGCGCGTATCGCCCACGGCGCCCGGACTGTCGGGATCGGCATTGGTCAACAAACTGCCTTGCTGATCGACCACCGATACTTGTGAAGGATCGAGATCCGGCACGCTGGCAGAAACCAGGTGCACGATCGCGGCGACCTGGCTGCCATCGAGTTGCCGGCCGGGATAGAGCGTCAACAACACCGATGCGCTGGCCGGGTGATTGTCACGAATGAACGCGGACGGCTTGGGCAGCGCCAGATGCACGCGCGCGGCGCGCACGAATTGCAAACCCGCGATGGTGTTGCCCAGATCGGTTTCCAGCATCTCCTGATAGTGCGTGCTTTCGGCCAGATCGCTCATGCCGAACGGCGAATCGCTTTGTGGCAACGTGGCGCCCGCGGTACTGCCTTGCGGCAGACCCTGGCTAGCGAGTCGCAGGCGTGTGTCGGCCAGCACATCGGCAGGTACTGAAATGGAGGCGCCGTCGGCACCCAGTCGATACGGCGTGTTACTGGTCTGCAGCGCCTGCGTCACGGCGGCGGCATCTTTCGGATCGAGTCCGGCATACAGCAATGCGAAGTTGGGACCGCGCGACCACAACACGATAGCCACACCCAAGGCCACCGCCACGGCGACGCCGACCAGCAAAAGCAGCAGGCGCGTGGTCGGATTGCGTAGGAGGCTCTTCAGCGGATCCAAGCGTGCTTGGTCGCCGTTGGTCGTGAGGGTGTTTTCGGCCATGAAAACTGCTCAACCTTTATGAATGCTGTGAGGTGTCGTGCGACGACCGGTTTAGACCGGCATATTCATGATGGTCGTGTAGGCATCGGTGAGCTTGTTGCGGACTTCCACCAGTCCACGGAACGCTAGATCCGCTTTCTGTCCTGCAATCGACGTCTTGACGATGTCCGCACCGGGATCGCCGCGCTCGAAAGCATCGGCCTGCGTCTGCGCTTCGTTCTGCTGCGATGCCACTGCGCCCAGCGATTGCTTGAACAGCGTGCTGAAATCCACGCTCGGAGCAGCACTCGACGACGATGGAAGCAAAGCGGTGGGCGATGTTCCTGATGCCTGCGCGCTGAGCGCACGCATTTGCGAGAGCACACTGCTGACGTCAATCTGACTCATGTCGGTTTTCCAACGCGTGATCGGTTATGAAGTGCTTCAAGCAACAGCTGTGCCACTCTGCGGAGACTCATCGTTCGCGCGGCAGCAAGACTGCAAACCGTATTTGCGCAGCTTCTCGACCAAGGTGGTGCGTTGCATATGCAGCAGCTTGGCTGCATGCGCCACTACGCCGTCGGTGACGTCGAGTGCCTGACGGATCAGCCCCACTTCGATATCGGCGAGATGATCCTTCAGATCGACGCCCCCTTCGGGCAGCAGCACTTCCGTATCCAGGCTTACGCGACCTTGCGTGGACGCCGGCTTGCTCTGCCCATCGAGCATGGCGCGCAGAATGCTGCCGCTGGCTTCGTCGATGGGATGCGCGCCGCGATATTTTTCCGGCAGGTCGCCGGCACGCACTTCGCTGTTCGGATACAGGATCGCCAGCCGCTCGACCAGGTTGGACAGCTCGCGCACGTTGCCGGGCCACGTGTGCTGGCGCAACGCCTGCATCGCGCTGCCGCTGAAGCGCACGCTGTTGAGGCCGCGCCGCTGCAGGCGCTGATTGAACTCGCCGATCAGCTCCGGCATATCTTCCAGATGTTCGCGCAAACCCGGCATTTCCAGCGGGAACACGCTCAGGCGGTAGTAAAGATCTTCACGGAAGCGGCCTTCGGCCGTGGCTACTTCCAAGTTGCGATGGGTGGCGGCGATGATGCGCACGTCGCAACGCTGCGTGCGGTTGCTGCCGACGCGTTCGTACATGCGCTCCTGCAGCACGCGCAGCAGCTTGACCTGCATCGGCAGACTCATGTCGCCGATTTCGTCGAGGAACAGCGTGCCGCCCTCGGCCATCTCGAAACGGCCCTTACGGGTACTGATGGCGCCGGTGAACGCACCCTTCTCGTGACCGAACAGTTCGCTTTCGAGCAGTTCGGCGGGAATCGCGCCGCAGTTGATCGCCACGAACGGCTTCTCGCGACGCGGCGAACAATCGTGGATGGCGCGCGCCACCATTTCCTTGCCGGTGCCCGATTCACCCAGCACCAGCACGCTGGAGTCGAACGGCGACACCTGGCGAATCAGCGCATTGACGCGACCCATCGCGGCGGAGTTGCCGACCAGCCGCAATACGGAGGTGGTCGTGCGAGGTGCCGGCGTGCGTCGCACTGCTTCGGCGAGACGCTCGTAGCGCAGTGGGAAATCCAGCACTTCGACTTGCGCGGCGTAGCCGGAGTCGACCTTGCTCAGCTGGCGCAGCTGCGGCGAATCGGCGCCGACCAGCACGAGCGTTTGGTTCGCCTGCACATCCAGCGATGCCATCAGCTGCTCGCACATCGATGCGTCGTCGAGACCGCCGATATAGATCGCACTCCAATCGCGAACGATCGCGTCAATCGGCAGCGATGCATCCCATCGCTGCGGGAAATACCCCATGAATTGCATCGCCGACGCAACGATGTCGGCGCGTGTTCCATCAGATTCGATGATGAGTACGTTGCTGTTTGGCATGAGCACGAGCCCCTACTGCGTTACTGCTGACTACTGACGTACAACGACGAATTCCTTCCCAAGTCGTGTTGTCCCCTGTGTGTCAGGTATCCGTCGCGACACGTGGAGCAGTCGAGCAAGAAGAACGCCAAAAAAATCGCGGGGTGTTACACCATCACACATGCTTTGTGATGAGCTTCGCGCTACGCACCTCGATAAATTCACAAAGTGCTCACAAAGATGAAGCGGCAAGAAACCGTTTACATCAACGACTTAGATCGATCTGATCTTTTCGCGTTGAGTCTGGTTTAGGCGGGAAACAGGCCGTGGCATGCACTGGCATGGCGGAAATTCGGCGTGTTTGGATGTTTCATTGCGTGATTGACATCACACTCTGTGCTTGCTGCTCAACACATTTTCGATCGCGCCTGTCAAGCGGGCTTCTGCCACTTTTCGACGGTGGTGACAAAAAACGAAACGTTCCAACCCATCCTCGACCATCTCGCCAATTTCACAAAAGTAAACGAAAGCGTCGCCCTCGTTTAGTAAGCGGCCCATCCGGGCCGGCAATTCCAGCGGCAGAGCGCGGCAGGCATCGAAGTGCAGCCGTACCAACAGGTTGTCTGCGGCAGGCAGCAGGCTGGCCGGGAGCATCACCCCGACTGCGTTGAAGCGAACCGGATGGCGTGGCGGCAGCATGCTCACAGGCAGCAGCAGGCGGTCGACGATATCCAGCAGGACGTTGATTTTGCTGTCCATTCGCTGCAGTTCCTGGATCAGCGGGCTGTCGTCGTCGTTGCCTTCCACTCGCCGTTCGTCCAGCGAGGCCAGCGCCCTCAATACATGGACGTTGCGTTCGCTATGACGCGCCAAGGCCTCCGGTACGGGGTCGAATGCCTCCACGCCAATATGCGGACTGCCCTCGTAGGCCATCCGCTGAGAGAATTCCTGCAATCTTTCGTTAGCTTGCATTTATCTACTCCTCACCCCGCCCCTGGGCCGATACAGAAAGCGGCACCCGGCGCCATTTATAGCGCGTGCCACACGGTGGAATGCGTCCCATAGACCGAATCGCGCTCAGCGCGACGACGACGAAGTGATGTAAGTCCGCAGGGCGCGGTGGTTGTACTGATGCTGGCCGAGTTGCCGCTGCAGCGCTTCGTGCGCGAGGTTGGCTCGCTCCAACAAGGCCCGATTGTGCACCTGCAGGGCAAGCAGCGCTTCGCGATGCTCCGCGCTGGCAGGTACCTGTTCCAGATAAGTCTGCCGCTGCGCATCGAGTTCGACGACACGCGACCAGTTCTCGCTCGTTGCCGCATCGATCATCTCGATAGTGATATCGAGCGCACGCCGCAGCTTGGCGTGGACCGGCTCGTTCATCGTGCCGCCGCTCTCGCCGTGGCCTGCGCCTGCTCGGCCAGATAAGGCTCGCGAATGGCATGCCACGCGCTGCGGATCGGCGCCAGCAAACGCTCGCTCTCTTCCAGCGCAGTGAGATCGTCATTGAGCTGCGCGTGCAGCAAGCGGCGGGTGATGTATTCGTACAAGCTTTCCAGCCGACCGGTCAGGGTCGGCTCGACAGTGTGATCGAGGCTCTTGCGCAACTCGCCGAGAATGCCGATGGCCTTGGCGAAAGCCTGTCCCTTGGCGGGAACGTCGCTATGCAGGATATGGCCGCGCGCTTGATGGATGCGGTCGACCAGCCCATCCAGCAGCATGGTGATCAGCTGGTGTCGGTCGGCGCCTTCGATGCTGCCCTGGACATTGGTCTGGCGGTACAACGCGCTAGCGTTTCGCATCATGGCTTGTTCCTCGCCTTAAGCCTTGCTACTGCTGCTGTTGGTGCCGTTGATTGCCGCCAGCGACTGGGTCAAGTAAGAGCTGGTGTTATTGAGCGATGTCATTAAGGTATCCAGGTTCGTGTATTGCTTGACCAGCTGCTGCTGATACACCGCCATGCGGGCGTTCAACGCCGTCTGCTGGGTCTTCAGATTGGTGACGTCGGTATTGAGACTGGTGATGCGCGTCTGCAGGACGCCATTGCTGGTGTTGAAGTTGGTGACCACGGTGCTGAGCTGGGTGGCAATACCCTTGGTGCCGGTGAACAGGCTCTGCACGGCGGAGGGATTGCTGGTCAACGCGGTATTGAGCGTCGTGGTGTTGACCGCCATGGTGCCGTCGGCGTTGCGCGTGATGCCCAGACTGGCCAGATTGCCGATGCTATTGCCGGCGACCGACGTGCCCAGCGCGTTGGAAAGCTGCGTCTGGATGCTGGACAGGGTGGCGTCCCCGAGCAGCACGCCGGCTTGACCGGTGGTGGCGTCATAGCTGTCGAGCTGATTGACCGTCGTCGCGTATTGGTTGTACGCGGTGACGAAATCATTGACCGCCGTGGCGATCGGCGTGGTGCTCTGCGCTACCGTCAGCTGCGAGGTGCCGGTCGATGTGAGGTTCAAGGTCACGCCGGTCAGCGCGCCGCTGACATTATTGGAGGCGCTGTTGATCGCGATGCCGTCGACGGTCAACTCGGCGTTGGCCGCTTCGTTGCTGCCCGGCGTATTGAGCGCCGTCGCCAGCGTGCTCAAACCGCTGCTGCTACCGCTGCTCGCGCTGATCGTGAAGCCGTTGGCGGTGCCCGTCTTGGTGGAGGTCAGCACCAGCTGATTGCCGTTCACACCCGAGACCACGGTCGCCGACACGCCCGGATTGTTGCTGGCGTTGTTGATGCTGGTGGCGATAGACGACAAGGTATCGGTGGACGACACCGATATGTTCATGCTGTTGCTGCCCACGCCAATGCTCAACGTGCCGC
Source organism: Dyella lipolytica (assembly GCF_030160075.1). Taxonomy (GTDB): domain Bacteria; phylum Pseudomonadota; class Gammaproteobacteria; order Xanthomonadales; family Rhodanobacteraceae; genus Dyella_B; species Dyella_B lipolytica. The sequence goes on along the minus strand of NZ_BSNQ01000005.1, from coordinate 109,104 downwards.
TGCCGACGGCTGCCGTGCCGGACTGCGCCGCGCTGATGCGCTTTTGCGCAGTCGCCAGCTGGGTCACGTCGATGTTGTAGGAGCCCGCCACCGCGTCTGGCAAGGTGGAAGCCGTACCCAGCGACGTATTGGAAAGCGTGCCCGTAAAAGTGGAGTACGTCGTGCTGGACGTCAGCTCGGACAACGCCGACTGCAAACCGCTCAGGGCCGTTTGCAAGGCGGTCAGGCCAGCGATCTGGTTGTTGTCTTCGTTCGTCTGGTTGGTGATCTGCGCCTGCGGCCCGGCCTCTTGCGCATTCACCATCGCACTGATGATGGAGTTGACGTCCAGGCCCGAGCCCAACCCCAACGAACTCAGCAGCCCGGTGCCGCTGATGCTGCTCAGGCCGGTCGACGAGCTGGAAGCGCCCGTCGCGGTGGAACCCGTCGTGCTGAGCGTGGATGTGCTCGATCCCACGCTGGAAATGCTGCTCATGAAGGGCCTCGCAAAATCGATCGTCGAAACATCGCGATCCACCAAGCCGCCGGCAAAACCCACACATGAAGTGAGCGCTTTACCTGCCGCTTGCGTGGGCTTTCTGGCGGCAAAACGTCGCCGCCAGATCGCTTAAGCAAGATCCCGGCCACGGCGGAACCGCCGTGGCCGGATGGAACGCTGTTACTGCAGCAACTTGAGGATCTGTTGCGGTACGGAGTTGGCCGTGGCCAGCACGGAGATACCCGCCTGCTGAAGTACCTGCGCCTGGCTCAACTTCGCGGTTGTCGCAGCAAAATCCGTATCTTGGATCGAGCTTTGCGAAGAAGTCAGGTTGGTTTGCTGCGCACTCAACGTAGAGATCGTCGACTGGAAACGGTTCTGCACGGCACCCAGGGTGCTCGAGAAGTTGCTGACCGTGGTCAGCGCCGCGTCCACACGGGCGATCAGCTGGTTGGCGTCGTCTACCGACAAAACATCGGCGCCGGTCAACGAGCCTGACGCACTCAGCGCCACACCGTTGGTATACGAGACACCCGTTGCCGCCAAACCGGTAGCCGTCGAACCAATACCACTGGCACCGAAGGCCACGGCATTCGACGTAAAGTTAAAGGCCGCACCGGTGCTGGAATTCGTGACACCGCCCGTAAGGGCCGCACCGCTTACCGCCAGCTCACCCGTGGAGTAGATGTTGATACCGCCGCTGGCATTGACGGCCGCACTGACGCCGTTGATACCCGCTGCGTTGATGTCATCAGCCAAGCCTTGTGCGTTGGTGGCGGTGACATTGCCGCTGAACGTGTAGCTTGAACCATTGGCGCCGGTAATGGAGAGGCCGCTCAGGCTCAGCGACGCGCCCGAATTGCCGGAAGCATCGACAAATGCACCGCTGACGTTGGCCGTGGAGACCTCCGAGATCTGGCCGACCTGGCCGGTGGTGACACCCTGGCCCAGCTGCACGTTGATGGCCTGACCGACGTTGGCACCGATCTGGAACGACAGGCTGCTGGTCGAACCGTTCAACACGTTGGTGCCGTTGAAGGTGGTCTGGTTGGCGATACGCGTGATTTCCGACAGGTACTGCTGCACCGAGGTGTTGATCGCAGCGCGGTCGGAGGATTGGTACGTACCGTTGGCTGCCTGCACAGCCAGATCGCGGATGGACTGCAGGTTGGAGGTGATCTGGCTCAGCGCCGAGCCCGCCGTCTGCGCCAGGTTGATGGCGTCGCTGGCATTTTCACTGGCCTGGCCGAGGCCGCCGATCTGGGTCTGGAAACGGGTTGCGATCGCATAACCGGCTGCGTTGTCCGCAGCGGAGTTGACCTTCAGGCCCGAGGACAAGTCTTCCGTTGCCGTGCTCAGCGCGCTCGACGACTTGGACAGGTTGTTCTGGGCTTGCAACGAAGAAATGTTGGTATTGAGGACGAGTGACATGGATGTCTCCTGGAACCGGGTAAGTTGTACTCAATCCGGCGGGGTCCAGTGACTGCTGTGCCGACCGCCTCGGAAACTTTTTCGGCGCCGGCGCGGAATACTTAAGCGTTCAGAACGAATTTTTTGCTGCCTTGCCAAGGAGATGGGCGAAAAAAATAGCGTGCAGCACACCTAAAGCTTTTGCGTGAACTGCCGACGCGACACGGCACTGTGATCCGCATTGGCACCAAGCTTGCTCTGTTACCCCCATATCCGGCGCGGGCGCCCGGAAGTGTCGGAATTCCGACGCGTGCGCCTGCCGCTCCTTAGATATGGCGAGGAATACAAATGCGTTGTGTGCTTGCGATCTGCGCGGTGTTCAAGGACGAGGCGGCGTATCTGCGCGAATGGGTCGAGTTCCACCAGCTGATGGGCGTGGAGAGGTTTTACCTCTACAACAACAACAGCTCGGATCGGTACGTGGACGCATTGCAGATGCATATCGAATCCGGTGCCGTGGTGCTGCACGAATGGCCGCAGCATCCGGCCCAGCTGCAAGCCTACGAACACTGCTTGAAGACACACGGCAGCGAAACGGATTGGCTCGCTTTCATCGATATCGACGAATTCCTGTTTTCGCCCAAAGCGAAGCGACTGCCCGACGCGCTGGCCGACTATGCCGACCATCCCGGCGTGGGCATCAACACGGTGATGTTCGGTTCCGCCGGGCACAAACAGAAACCCGCGGGCGGCGTGCTGGAGAATTACCTTCGCCGCGGACAACTGGACGGCAGCGTACCGGACCCGCAGCTGCGCTTGCCCAATGGCAGTTATCGCCCGGAAAACACGCGCATCAAGAGCATCGTGCAACCGTCCAAGGTCAGCAACTGCAGGGACGCGCACTTCATGCTTTACGCCAACGATGCGCGCGCCGTCGACGAAAACGGCCAGCCGATCGATGGCCGCTTCAGCGCCAAGGTGTCGATCGAGAAACTGCGCATCAACCACTATTGGAGCAAGTCGGAAGAGGAATGCCAGCACAAATTCGGCAGAGGCCTCCCCGACGATCAGACATCCCGCGACTGGAACGAATTCCTGCAGCACGAAAAGATCCTGAACGCCGTGCATGACGACGCTGTACTTCGCGTCGTCGCACAGCTTGGCGTGCAGCCCACGACGTGGCCGCTGGAAACCTTCGTCCGCAACGATGAAGGTGTATGGCACCCGCCGTTGCGCGGATGCGCTGCGCACAAAGCGATCCACGCGACCGCTACGCAGCTGTTCGATGTCGTGCGGGAAGCCGACGACACCAGCCTGTATTCCGCCGCCATGGCGAAAGAGATCCATAGCCGCGCCAGCGCGCTGCATCTCTCGGCCAGACGCGCCAATCTGCTGCACGCGCTAGACAACATGGTCGAAGGCAGCCGCGTGCTGGACATTGGCTGTGGCGGTGGTGTGCTGACCCAGGCATGGGTCGAACGCGGTTGCGCGGTCGATGCCGTCGAATTTGCACCGCACTGGGCGCGCGTCGCGGCAGCTCGCCTGCGTGAACAACCGCAAGTACGCGTCTTCCAGGCCAGCCTGCGCGAACTGGAGCTGCGTCCCGAATACGACGTTGTGTCGCTGACGCTGGTGAACGATTATGCCGAGGCATGGCCCCGCGGCGAATCATTGCGTGAGGCGATCGATATCGCGGCGGCAGCGCTGAAGCCCGACGGGATCCTGCTGCTGGCCACCGGCAACCGCCAGGCGGACACCGCCAACCGCACGCTGCGCACACGTCCCCAGCTCAAGTCGACGTTGCGTGCGGCGGGGCTCGTGGATATCGATGTGCAACTCGCCTTTCCGGATATCTTGCTGCCGGAGGTGCTCGTTTCCGAGCGGGCACTCGATCTGTCAGCGGATTGGCGCGTCGACGATCTGATCGCGCAACGCCCCCTTCTTCGCGAAGCCGGCAAAGAAGCTGCGCAATGGGAAATGCATGCCGAGGCCGGCACGCTATCCTCCTATGCGCCAGGCTTGCTGCTGATCGCGCGCCGCGACGGTACGCCGTCGCCGCTGCGTGACGGCGTGTTGGCACAGAGTTTCGCCGACAACCGGATTCCCGCCCTCAACACGGTGACGGACTACATCCTGGAAGGCGACACGATACGCATTGCACCGCGCCCGATGTTGCCCGATCAGTACTGGAACGCCTCGGCATTCGACCAATTGCTCACATCGCGCACGCACGTGCCCGGCCGTTCGCTGCTGGTGCAGATCCGCAAAGCCATTCATGAGCAGCGCACCGACAAGATGATTGCTCTGCTGCGTCAGTGGGGTGCGCTGGTCTATGCACAGGCCGACGATGACGACAAGATTCCCGCCGAGTGGCTCGATGCCCTGCCCGCGCATATCTACCTGGAAGCGGACGGCAGCCTGGCCTATCGCGGCGGCGAATGGTGCGCGCGGCAACCCATCGAGAAACAGATACCTGTCTATGTCGGCTTATGGCAGATCGCCTATGAGAGCGGACTGGAATCTCTACTGGGTCTGGTCTCGCCGCTCGAGCGCGTCACCTGGCTATGCAAGCGCCTGCTGATCGACGCGTCGGCGGAGTGGATCGGGCACGGGCGCAATATCAACGAATCGTTCGCGCGCGAGATCCATGGCGGGGATTGCTGGAACCGTACCGATCGCCATCTCAAGATCATTCCGGAATGGCTGATTCCGCCGCCGCCCTCCAACCTTTACAAACACTGGCAAGCGCAGCAGCAACTGAGCGACGTGGCGATTGCGCAAGCCATGCGCTGCATCGAACAGCTCGGCGCGCCGCCGCGCATCCAGGTGTTGCTCATCGACAGCGCCAACGACCTGGACGCCGTGCAGCGTACCCAGGCGAGCCTGGACGCCCAGCACTATCCGCACTATCAGCTCGACGTGATCGCCGGCGACGACGATCTGACGAAGCGGCTCAACCACAACATCGCCGCCAGCGAGGCCGACTGGGTACAGCTGATCTATGCCGGCGACCTGTTGCATCCCGCCGCGCTCTTGCTGCTCGCCGAACGCGTGGCATCGCACCCTTATCTTCGCGCCGTCTACTTCGATGAAGACACGCACACCCATAACGTATTCGAAAACCCGATCTTCAAACCCGATTTCAATCTCGATATGCTGCGCAGCTATCCGTACACGGGACGCGCGATCGCGTTCAAGCGCCAGCGCGGCGTGGAACTGGGTGGGCTGGACGAACGTTATGGCGATATGGCCGCGCACGACCTGCTGTTCCGCCTGATCGAGACCGACGGCCTGCAAACCATTGGCCATATCGGCGAAGTGATGCACCGAGCTGCGCTGCCTTACACCCATTGGCTGGCATCGGAGACCGTGACGTCGCACAGCGCCGAGATTGTTTCAGGCCACCTGAAACGCATCGGTGTCGCCCATGCGATGGAACCGGGTGCACTGCCGGGGTTCAACCGCGTGCTGTACCAGCATGCGAAGAAACCGCTGGTGTCGATCATCATTCCGACACGCGACCAGCTGCCGCTGTTGAACGGCCTGATCGACAGTCTGCTGTCCAAGACCAGTTACCTCAACTATGAACTGCTGATCGTCGACAACAACAGTGCCGAGCCTGCGGCCTGCGCCTATCTCGACGGCATCGAGCGACTGAACAGCGCACAGTTGCGCGTGCTGCGCTATCCGCATCCGTTCAACTACTCGGCCATCAACAACTTCGCTGCGGCACAGGCGCGCGGCGAATATCTCATTCTTCTCAACAACGATACCGCGGTCCTGCACGACAATTGGATCGAGGCCTTGCTCAATCACGCGCAGCGGCCGGAAGTGGGCATCGTCGGCGCCAAGCTGCATTATCCCGATGGCCGCATTCAGCACGGCGGTGTGGTGTTGGGCCTGCGCGGGCCGGCGGATCATCCCTTCATCGGCCAGCCGATGGACGCGGACGGCTATATGCACCGCTTACGCGTCGACCAGAACTACACGGCGGTCACCGCCGCATGCCTGATGATCCGCAAATCGGTCTTTGAAGACGTCGGCGGCTTCGACGAACAGGATTTCAAGGTTTCCTACAACGACGTCGACCTGTGCCTCAAAGTGCAACAGGCCGGCTATCTCACCGTGTGGACACCGTACGCGCGCCTGATGCACGTGGGTAGCGTCAGCCAGACCAAGGTCGACAAGACCGCGCAGGACGCGAAGCAGAAACGCTTCCAGGGCGAGCAGAACGCGATGTATCGCAAGTGGTTGCGGCAGCTGGCCCGCGATCCTGCTTACAGCGTCAACCTCAGCATCGACGGTACCGGCTTCGAGTTGGATTCGCAGCGCGTCAACGCATGGCAGCCGTTTGCGAGTCCTTTGCTGCCGCGCCTATTCTGCGTCGCCGCCGACTCGCATGGGTGCGGCCACTATCGCATCAGGCAACCGTTCGCCTCCATGCAGCGCAACGGCATGGTCGAAGGCATGATCGCGGGCATCCATCTTTCGCCGGTGGCGATGGAGCGTTTCCAGCCCACGTCGCTGGTGCTGCAGCGGCAGGTCACCGAAACGCAGATCAAGTTGCTGGAGAGTTATCGCGACTTCTCGCGCGCCTTCAAGGTGTTCGAGCTCGACGACCTCATCCAGCAGATTCCCGTGAAAAGTATGTTCCACGGCATGATGCCAAAAGACATCGTGAAATCCCTGCGCCGCGCGCTCGCCACGGTGGACCGTTTTGTCGTATCGACCGATACGCTGGCGGAGCAATTCAAAGGCTTTCACTCCGACATCCGTGTCGTACTCAACCGCCTGCCCACCGATTGGTGGGGCGACCTGAACAACCAGCGCCGCGTCGGCCGCAAACCACGCGTGGGCTGGGGCGGCGGCTCCAGCCATCGCGGCGATCTGGAACTGATCGCCGATGTCGTGCGCGATCTGGCCGATGAAGTGGAATGGGTCTTCTTCGGCATGTGCCCCGACAAACTGCGCCCCTATGTGCACGAATTCCACAGCGGCGTGCCAATCGAGGAGTACCCGCGCAAGCTGGCCTCGCTCAACCTGGACCTGGCACTCGCGCCGCTGGAAGAGAACGTGTTCAACGAGTGCAAGAGCAACCTGCGCCTGCTCGAATACGGCGCCTGCGGCTACCCGGTGATCTGTACCGACATGGTGTGCTACGAAACTGACTTGCCGGTGACGCGGGTGAGGAATCGCTACAAAGAGTGGACGTCCGCCATCCGTATGCACCTGGACGACCTGGACGCCACGGCGAAGACAGGCGATGCGCTGCGCGATGCGGTACAGCGCGACTGGATGCTGGACGAGCACAAGCTGATCGCATGGCGAGACGCGTGGCTACCGAACTGATGGGCCACGCTCGCGCGCCCATGATTGACGCTACCTCATTGGAGTCTTATTCGTCATGCAACAAACACCTGTAAATCAGATCCACAATCAAGACGTGCTCAATATGATGCCGCTCGATCGACGTCGCGTTGTCGAGATTGGCTGCAGCTCCGGCGCATTGGCGCGCGAGTACAAGAAGCTCAATCCGGGAGTGCATTACGTGGGCGTCGATATCGTGCCCGAGTATGTGGACATGGCCGCTTCACACTGCGACGAAGTGCTTTCGTTCGATATAGAAATGCAGGACAAAGACTTCTTGCGCGACCGCTTCAATGCGGACTGCTGGGTCTTTGCCGATGTGCTCGAACATTTGCGCGACCCTTGGCAGCTATTGGCCAACTTGCGGGAAATCATGCCTGCCGGCGCTTGCGTGCTGGCCTGCGTGCCCAATGTGCAACATTGGAGTATCCAAGCCCGCTTGAGCTGCGGCGATTTTCGATACGAACCGTCCGGCCTGCTGGACCGCACCCATTTGCGCTGGTTTACCCGGGTGACGCTGTTGGAAATGTTTCAGCGCACGGGATTTGCCATTGCGGCAGGTGTCACGCGTGTCCTGAATCATCCGGGCAGCGAGCAATTCGCGCCTCATATTCGAGCGATGGCCCAGGCAGCCGGAGGCGATCCGGACACGGCTGTGCAGGACGCGAATGTCTTTCAGTTTGTCATCAAAGCGGTGCCGGCTTAGCTGGCAGTTGTGAAACCGAGAAACAGGCTGTTATGAAACAGCCTGCTGCGGCCTGGCCCGCTAGCCCTGCAAATAATTGAACAGGCTCGTTCCCTGCACTTTCGCGAACACCTGCTGCGACGCCTGCAACGCCGTCGACTGCAGCGACAGATTGCTGATCGCCGTCGCTATGTCCACATTTTGCACATCCGACAACGCGCTCTCATACGTCACGCCGAGATCGGAATAGCTGCTGCTCTGCTGTTGCAAGGTATCCATGCGGCTGCCTACGGCAACCTGTGTCGTTGAAACGCTGTTCATCGCCTGGTTCAACGATTCCAGCTGGCGGTTCACGGTGTTGGTGATGGCCGTGGTGCTGCCGCCGCTCTGTAGCGCGGTGATCATGTTGTTGAGCGTGGTGAATACGTCCTGCGTGTTCGATGCCGTATCCGATTGCACGTTCACCGTATCGCCGGCGGCCGGCGTACCGCTCATGGCGATGGACATCCCGTCGAAGCTGATGCTGCCGCCGTCCGTATAGGTGCCGGTGATCGGGTTCCCACTGCTGTCGGTGACGGGGTTGCCGGCAGCATTGGTAACGGCGTACGTACCGTTGGCGCCGAAGGTGATGGTGTCGTTGATCGGGCCCGACGCGGTGGCGGCACTCCAGGCACTGGTGCTGGTCACGCTGTTGGCGCCCACCACCAGCGTGCCGGTGTTGCCGGCATTGGCGCTGGCCACGAACGAGCCGTTGCCGGCGGGAAGATTCATGAAGATCGAACTGCCCGGATCGCCGTTGGCCACCTGCAGACCCGCGCCAATCGCCGTGAAGGACTGCTGATTGTTGCCCGCGTAAGTCACGGCGCCAGTACTGCTGTTGGTAACGAACGGCGTGGTGGTCGTACTGGTTCCGGCGAACAGCGCCTGGCCGTTGGCATCGGTGGTGTTGGCCATCTGCACCAGCTGATCGCGGTACTGCGTCAGCTGAGTCGCCATGTTGCTGAGGTCGCTCGAGGACATCGCGCTATTGATGGCGCTCAGCCCGATGTCATTGACGCTGTTGAGCAGGTTGCTGACGGAGCCCAGCGTGCTCGTTTCCGTGGATAGCCGCGTGTTGGCGCTGCTGATGTTGCTGGTGTACTCGGTGTTCTCGGCCAGGATGTGGTTCAAGCCAACGATCTGCGCCGCGCCGACAGGGTTGTCCGACGCCACGTTGATGGCGTTGCCCGTGCTCACCTCATTTTGCGTCTGCGCCAGCTCGCTCTGCTGATTGAGCATGGTGGACAGCGATTGCTGGTACATCCAGCTAGTGGATATGCGCATCATGATGGTTAGCCATTCTGTATTGCGGTGATAAGGCTGGTGAACAACTGCTGCGCGGTCGAGATCACTTGCGCCGATGCCTGGTACGCCTGCTGGAACTGCACCAGATTGGCGGCCTCCTGATTCAGATTCACGCCAGCGAGGCTCTGCTGGTTACCTTGCGCCTGGTTGAACAGACTGGTCTGGGTGGTGAGGTCGGCGCTGGCCTGGCTACCGGCGGAACCGATCTGCGCGGTGAGGCTGGCGTAGCTCGCCACCACCGACGTCTTGCCACCGTCGAGCACGCCGCTATCGGCCAACGAAGCCAGCGACAAAGCGTTGCTGTTGTCGCTGAGTCCGTTCGTGTTGGCCGCGACGGTGAAACGGTCGCCGCTGGCCGGCGTGCCGCTGAGGCTCAGACTCCAGCCGTCGGCGGTGATCGGCTGGCCGGCAGTAAAGGTGCCGGTCGTGGTGTTACCCGCGCCATCCGTGATGGTGTACGCACCCGCCGCACCGAATGTCACCGTCGCGCCGGAGAGTAGATTGCTATTGCTCGCATTGGTGACGGTGACTTTGCCGACCGTACCGGTGCCGGTATTGGCGGTTGCCGCGCTGCCGGTCAGCGCCGCCGCGGCGGCGATGCCGTTGGGATCGGTCATATTCACCGCGAGCGAACTGGCGGCATAGCGCGTAGGTTCAATTTCGTAGCTGTCGCCGGTTTTTGCGGTGCCGGACACGCTGAAGGTGAGACCGTCCGCCGACAGCGTACCGTTCGCATTGGCGGTCAGCGCCACGCTCTGTCCGGTGGTGGTCGCCAAACTCCAGCCGTTGGTGCCGGTGCCCGCGCCGGTGTAGCTCAGGAGGTAGTCGGAGCTGGTCAGCTGCGACACATTGCCGACCGAAGCACTCACCGTCGCGCCGCCCGCCGAATTCTTGCTCGAAGGCAGCACGGTCGGCGAACCCACGCTGAAAATGGCCTGGCCTTGCTGGCCGTTGAGATTCAAACCCTGCGCCTGCTGCCCATTGACGCTGGACGCCAACGCAATCGCCGACTGGCCAAGCGCATTCTGCGCAGGTTGCAGCACCGTGCTGCGGTAGTTGAGCAACGCACCCAGCGTGCCGCCGCTCAATTGGGAAGAGACGTCATTGCCCGAACTGTCGAACACATCGGTGCTGGTGGGATCGTACTGATTGGCACCCGCGGACAACGCATAGGATTGCGTGCCGCTCACCAGGGTCTCGCCGGCGGAGGTATACACGCTGATCGAACCGTTGCTGGACGTCGCCGCGGAAACACCGGTGAGCCCCGCCAGCTGCTGCACCAGGCTGTCGCGCTGATCGAGCAGGCTGTTCGGATTGCCGCTGACTCCGGCCTGGGCGATCTGCCCGTTGAGAGCCGCTATCTGCGAACTCAAGGTGTTGATGCTGGTGACGGTATTGCCGATCTGCTGATTGACCGCGGTCGATTGCTGATTCAGCTGCTGGCCGAGCGTGTTGAACACGCTGGTCAGCGAGGAAGCGCTACCCAGCGCTGCTTGCCGCACCGAGGACGAACTGGGCGAATTCGCGACGCTGCTGAAGCTGCTATAGAAATTGTCCAACGAAGTCTGCAGATTGCCGCTGTTGGCCAGCAAGCTGTTGAGCGTGCTGGTGAGATTGTTCGACGTCGTGGCGTTCTGCAAGCTGCTGTTGCTGCTCCACAGCGCGCTGGTCAGATATTGGCTGTACGCGCGTTGCACCGCCACGACATCGACGCCGCTGCCGATCGTGTAGCGGCTATTGCCTTGGGTGACGCTTTCGACCTGCTGCACGCTTTCTTCGCTGTAGCCGCTAGTGCTGGCGTTGGCGATGTTGTTGCTGACTGTGCTCAGCGCGACCTGGGCGGCATTCAACCCCGAAATGCCTATGTTGAGCATGCTGGACATGAAACATTCCTTAGAGTGTAAGTCTCGGGCGCGCTGATCTCATGAGTCACGCTCAAGGTGTCGGCAAGGAGGTCGTTTTCTTGAGCGCATCCAGCGCACCGCGCATCATGGAGCTGTTGGCGATCGCCGCGACCTTGCCCGCATAATCGGGATCGGTCGCGTAACCGCCTTCGATCAAGGCTTTCGCATAACCCAACACGTCATCGCCGCGGCCGCGGGCCTGGGCGTAACGCGGATCCTTGCCGATCAGATCGGCATAGTCGGCCAGCGAATCGGTAGTGGACTTATAGGAACGGAACTGCGCCTGCTTGCGCACGGCGATGCCGCCTTCGTATTCCACCGTCGGCACATTGACGCGCGAGCCGCCCCAGCTGCCGCCGGCCTTGATGCCGAACAGATTGAAGCTGCTGCTGCCGTCGGAATGGGTCGGCATGTGTTTGCCCCATTGCGTTTCCAGCGCGGCCTGGGCCAACACCGTGCGCAAGGACAAACCAAGTTCCCTGGCAACGACGCTGGCCTGTGGCGCGAGTTCGCGCACGAAAGCTTCCGCATCCGCCGGCAGCCACGCCATCGCGGCGCGGCCGGCGGAACGCGTGGCGTCGGCTACGTCGTACAAACGTTGCCGCCAGCCATCGACGAGTCCGGCTGCGCCCGGATCAATGGTGCCGGCCTTGCTTTCGCCGCCTTGTCCGTTATGGCCGCCCAACTGGCGCACCAACATATCGGCAATACCCAAGCCCTTGCCATGCTGCGAGAGATTGAGCGAAAGCTGTTGGTCGTACATATCCTGCCATTCGTCACCGGCTTGGCTTTCGAACAACGGATCGCCGAAGTTGGCGTCACGCATCGACTTCAACAGCATCTCGGTGAACATCGATTCGAACTGTTTGGCAACGGCCGGCAAGGTACCGCTGCTGTCTGTCTCGGCTTGATGACGCAAGGCGCTGAACCCGGATAGATCGGTCCAAGTGCTTAGGCTTTGCGCTGCGGCGGTGCCGAGATCGGCCATGTCAGATGACCACCAAGTCCGCGTGCAAAGCGCCGGCTTGTTTAAGCGCTTCGAGAATCGAGATGAGATCAGTCGGTGTCGCACCGACTTGATTCACCGCGCGCACGATCGAATCCAGGCTTACGCCAGGACCGAACTTGAACATATGGCCGCCCTGCTGGCTGATCGACACGGTGCTGCTCGGCACCACCGTGGTCTGGCCGTTGCTGAAGGGCGCGGGCTGACTGACCTGCGGCTGTTCGCTGATGGTGACCTGGATCGAGCCGTGCGCCACGGCGGCAGCGCTGACACGCACATCCGAACCGATCACCACGGTGCCTGTGCGCGAATTGACGATCACGCGCGCGGGCGCATCGCCCGGCTGTACGTCGAGCGATTCGATCGCACCCAGCCATGCCACTTTCTCGCTGGGATCGGCCGGACCGCGTACGGATACCGAGCCACCATCCAGCGCATGCGCCGTGCCGGCGCCGTAAAGATGATTGATGGCATCGACGATGCGGTTGACGGTGACGTAGTCGGCGCTATTGAGATTCAACACCAGATCGCTGGCGCTGTTGAAAGAGGAAGACACGGAGCGTTCGACCGATGCACCGTTGGGAATGCGACCGCTGGCGGAGATGTTGATCTGCACGCTGGAGCCGCTCTTCCCCGACGCGCTAACACCGCCGACCACCACACTACCCTGCGCCACCGCGTAGACGTTGCCATCCGCGCCGCGAAGAGGCGACATCAGCAACTCGCCGCCGCGGATGCTTTTGGCATTGCCGATCGATGCCACCGTCACGTCGATGGCCTGACCCGGCTTGGCGAAAGGCGGCAGTTCCGCAGTGATGGTCACCGCCGCCACATCTTTCAGCTGCGGCTGAATACCGGTCGACGGTATCGATACGCCGAACTGCTTGAGCATGTTCTCCAGGCTCTGTGTCGTGAACGGCGCCTGCGTGGTCTGGTCGCCGGTGCCGTCCAGGCCAACGACCAAGCCGTAGCCGACCAATTGGTTGCTGCGTACGCCCGCCACTTGCACCAGATCGCGGATCTTGTCCGCGTGCGCCGTGGGAACAAAAGCCAGCGATGACACCGCGAATGCAACGATGCCGCCGAGCGAGACTCGCTTACGCCACGATGCGTTCATCAGAAGGGCATCCACTTGGAGTTGAAGAACTTCGCCAGCCAGCCCTGCGTGTTGGCGCTGTCCAGCGTGCCGCGGCCGGTATAAGTGATGCGCGCATCAGCCACGCGGGTGGAATCGACGGAGTTGTCCTGCCCGATGTCCTGCGCGCGCACGATCCCGGAGATGCGAATCAATTCCTGACCCTGATTGATGGTCAGCCATTTCTCGCCGCGCACCAGCAAGTTGCCGTTCGACAGACGCTGCGCCACCGTCACGGTCAACTGACCGCTCAACTGATTGCTCTGCGTACTGCTGCCGGCGCCGTCGAAACTGTTGGCGGAGTTGAGGGCCGAGTTCGCTGCGGCGCCGCCGGCAATACTCAGCGAATGCCCCAGAATCTCCGGCGCTCCGACGTTGACCTTGTCGGTCTTGCTGGTAGTCGTTTCGGATTTCTTGCTGGCCTGCATCGCCTCGACCAAGTTGATGGTGAGGATGTCGCCGATGCGATGCGCGCGCGCGTCGTTGAACAACTCCATGTTCTGCATGTCGTGATAGATCGAGCCGTCAGCCTGCGTAGGCGCGGGCTGCTCGACCGGAGCAGTGGCCGCCCATTCGGCGTCTTCCTGCTTTTGCCGCTGTTGTATCTGCGCACAGCCGGACAGCCATGCAAGCAGCAGCAATGCAGTAGCGATACGAACATACACAGAGGAATAAGACATGGCGTTACGACTCAGGTTTTGTTGATGACGAACTGCAACATGTCGTCCACGGCGCTGATCGACTTGGAGTTCATTTCATAGGTACGTTGGGCTTCGATCATGTTGACCATCTCGGCCACGACGTTGGTGTTGGACGATTCCAGCGAGCCTTGCGCGAGCGAGCCCATGCCGTTGACGCCGGGCTGCCCGGTCTGCGCCGTGCCGCTGGATTGTGTTTCCAGGTAAAGGTTCTGGCCCATCGGCTCGAGGCCGGCGGGATTGACGAAATTGGCCAGCTGCACCACGCCGATCTGCGTGGGCGCGGTGGAACCGTTGCTGGTGGCGCTGACGGTGCCATCGGTGCCGATGGTGACGCTGTTGACGTTGGAGGGAAGCGTGATCGCGGGCACCAGCGGATAGCCATCGGCGGTGACCAACTGCCCGGTGGAATCCTCATGCATGGAACCATCGCGCGTATAGGCAACCGTGCCATCCGGCAGGCTGACCTGCAGAAAGCCGTTGCCTTGGATGGCCACGTCCAGCGAATTGCCGGTCTGCGTGATCGCACCCTGGGTGAACAATTTTTCGCTGCCGACCACTTTCACGCCGGTGCCCAGCAACAGGCCCGACGGCGATTCGGTCTGCTCGGTGGTCTGGCTGCCGGGCTGACCTTCGTTCTGGTACATCAGATCCTGGAACGATGCACGCGAGGATTTAAAACCCGTGGTGCTGGCGTTGGCCAGGTTGTTGGAGATCACGTCCATCTGCGTCTGCTGCGCATCGAGACCGGTCTTGGCAATCCAAAGAGAAGAGAACATGGTTTGGCTCCGTTCGTTGCGCGTTAGCTGGTCTGCAGAAGTTTGCTGCTGTCGTCCGCGTCGTCTTCGGCGGTCTTGATCGAACGCACTTGCATTTCGTACTGGCGCGATAGCGAGATCATCTTCACCAGCTCCGATGAGGGATTGACGTTGCTGGCTTCCAGCGCACCGGATGTCACCGTCACCGTGGGATCGGCATCGGCGCTGCTGCCGTCGTTCATATGCATCAGGCCATCCGATCCCTCGGACATCTGCGTGGGATCGGGATTGACCAATTTGATCTGGCCGACGGCGGCGATCGTGTCGGGCCCCTGGCCCATCGGCACCGTGGAAATCGTGCCGTCTTTGCCGATGCTGATCTGCGAACTGTCCGGAATGGTGACCGGACCGCCCGCACCCATCACCGGATTGCCGCGGCTATCCGTGAGATTGCCGTCGGCATCCATCTGCAGATTGCCGGCACGCGTGTACGCCTCGCTACCGTCTGCCGCCTGCACCGCGATCCAACCCGAACCGTTCACGGCAACATCGAGTGAACGGCCGGTGTGCTGGATCGCGCCTTGCGTTTCGTCTTGCCCGACACCTTGCGCCACGGCATTGATGCGCGTGTTCGCACCTTGGCCGAGCACGGGCACGCTTTGAAACGCACTGAGCTCGCTTTTGAAGCCGACGGTGGATGCGTTCGCCAGGTTGTGGCTTACCGCATCCTGCGCACGCATGGTCTGCGTGGCGCCGGTCATCGCGATGTAGACGGAACGGTCCATGGGCGGTTATCAGCGGCTCACGGCCTGGAACAGCGTCTGCGACAGCGAGTTGACCGTACCCAGCATCTGCGAGTTCGCTTCGTAGTCCTGTTGTGCCTGAATCATGTCGACGAGCTGAGCCGTCGTGTCGGAGGTGTTGGATGTCTCCAGCTGGCCCTGTTCGATATCGCCGAACTGGCCGGTGCCCGCCGTGCCCATCACTGCCGTACCCGAAGAGGTGTTCGCGGCCCAGCTGTTGTTGCCGATTTGCTGGAGCCCTTGCAGATTGGCGAAGTTCGCGACCGCCACCTGGCCCAGCTGGCTGGTCTGGTTGTTGGAGTAATACGCCGTGACAATGCCATCGTTACCGATCTGCACGTTGGACAGCGTGCCGGCCTCAAAGCCGTTCTGATTGATCGTACCGGGTGCGTACGCGGTGCCGAACTGCGTGGTGTTCGTCACGTTCACCGTCATCGTGGCGGGGAACGTAGCGCCATTGGTCGGCTGTACCGGCGTAAAAGACAGGTTGCCGCTGGCCGGCGCGGTCAGCGTGCCGGCGCTATTGAACGTGATTGCCTGGGTGCCGGCGCTCTGTCCATCGATATAGAGATTGGCATTCCAAGTATTGTTGGCAGTCTTGACGTAATAGACCGTCGCAGAGTGCGAACCGCCTTGCGAGTCGAAAACCGTCAGCGTGGAGGCGTTGTTGTAGCTGTTGGAATCGGTGGGGCTGAACGGAGTATCGACCGGCAACGAAGCGCCGGCGGGCAAGTTGGAACTGATCGTTATATTGCTGGTGGGCGTCGCAGCGCTTTGCGCGGTGTTCAATTGCAGATTGGTCAACGTGCTCGTGTTGAAGCCACCGGCACCATTGGGCGGATAAACCTGCAGATTGGCACCTTCGGCCGTCACGACATAACCGGCGGCGTTTTCCTGAAACGCACCGTCGCGCGTATAGGTATTGCCGCTGCCGTTGTTGACGACGAAGAAACCGTTGCCGCTGATCGCCATGTCCAGGCTGCCGTTGGTGGTTTCCAGGTCGCCCTGCGAAAACTGCTGCGCCACGTTGGTCAATTCGGCACCGCTACCCACGGCGGTAGAGCTGAGATTGAGCCCGGTGACGGCGTAGACCTCGGCAAATTGAGCCCGCGAGCCCTTGAAACCCACCGTGCCGGCGTTGGCGATGTTGTTGGAAATGACATTCAAATCGGCCTGGGCCGCGTTGATGCCACTGAGCGCCTGATTGAGAGCCATGCTTTATTCCTCTTGATGTGATGACGGCGGACGCGATGCGAAATCGCTGGTCGACGTCAGTTGATCTGCGCGACCTGGGTCAGCGGCACGCCGCCGATACCCGCCACTTGCAAGTAAGTGCCCGTAGTGCTGCCGCCGTAACCGACACCCGTTACCTCACCCGCGGCATAGGTGGAGAGTGCGGCGCTGTTGCCGCCGTTGTTCGCCGAAATGCTGTACGTCCCACTGGAAACTTTTTGCCCGTTGTTGTTGGTGCCATCCCAGCTGAACTGCGCGAGGCCGGCTGGTTGTGCGCCAAGATCCATCGTCTTGATCTCATTGCCGTTGCTGTCTTTGATCGTCACCACGACATCGCCTGCGGTGGAAACATTGACGCCACCGCCTACTGCACTGCCGCTGTAATCGAGCGCACTCGCCGGCACCAGCACCTGGCGTCCGACCAGGTTGGCGGAGTTGAGCACCTGCGAAGTCTGCATGCCGCTGCTGAGATTGCTGCTCAAGTTCTGCAGATTGGTGTCGATATCCTGTTGAGTCGATAGCTGGCTGAACTGTGCGAGTTCGGAGGCGAACTGCGAGTTGTCCATCGGCTGGGTGGGGTCCTGCGATTTCAGCTGCGTCGTCATCAGCTGCAGGAAATCCGCCTGCGTCATGCTCGAGCCGGTCGGCGTGCTGGTCACCGTGCTACCGGTAAGGCTAAGACCGGTAGCCGAAAAACTGTTGGTGTTGATGGCGCTCACAAATAACTCCCGGTTAGCTGCCCAGATCGATGGTCTTGATCATCAGCTGCTTGGTGGTGTTCATGACTTCGACGTTGTTCTGGTAGGAACGCGACGCGGAAATCATGTTCACCAGTTCATCGATCGGATTGACGTTGCTGCCGTAGACATAACCGTTCCCGTCAGCCATCGGATTGCCTGGCTCGTAGTGGGTTTCCACCGGCTGCTGACTTTCGGTGACGCCAACCATGCGCACGCCGTTGCTGCCTTCGCCGATGTTCTGCGTGCCAAAACCTGATTCGGTTTGCCGAGTCGGCGCAAATAGCAGCTCTTTCGCTTTGTAGGCGGAGTCGGGGCTGTTACTGACGCTGTCGGCGTTGGCCAAATTGCTGGCCACGGTATTGAGGCGCAGCGATTCGGCGGCCATGCCGGAACCGGCGGTATCGAAGATCTTCATCAGGGACATCAGCCTTGTCCTCCGCCATTGATCGCCAGGCGCAGCGTCTGGATCGCGCTGTTGATGAAGCTAAGGCTGGCCTGGTAATGCACCATGTTGCCGGCGAACGAGGACTGCTCCACCTGCGTATCGACGGTGTTGCCGTCCATGCTCGGCTGCAGCGGCACGCGATACTTCAGTTGATCGGTGGATTGCGTCATGGGATCGACCTGGCCCGCGCTGGGCGTGCTCAGTGCGAGATTCGACGAGTCGCCGCTGGCCTGTTGCAGTACCTGGCGAAAATCGAGATCGCGCGCCTGATAGTTCGGCGTATCGGCGTTGGCGATATTGGATGCGATCACTTCGGAGCGACGCTGCCATACCTCCAGGGCCTGGCCGCTCAAACCGAAGACGTTGTCGAGGGTATTGCTACTGCTCATGACCTGTTCCCCGCAGCAATGACTGCTTGCAGGGTCGTGAGCAAGTTGCATGCCACGCGCAAACGACGCGATGAAAACTGCGCTGCATGGCCATTTGCGGCCGTGCAGGCGATCGCCGCATCGCCGTCGGCGACGTTATACCGACGCGCGGAGACGAATTTCCGACATCACTTCATCGGCAGCATGAACGTCAATTTGTTGACGGGTTAAGCGGGAATCGCCATCAACTCCAACACTGTTTTCGCCAACAGATCCGGCTGGAACTTCGCGATGAACCGATCTGCGCCCACGTCGCGAACCAGTGTTTCATTGAATACGCCACTCAACGAACTGTGCAGTACGACCTTGAGTCCACGCAGCGCCGGTGCTTCGCGAATGGCGCGGGTCAGCGCATAGCCGTCCAGGCGCGGCATCTCGATATCCGAGACCACCAGCGCGATCTTTTCGTCGTCGCTCGCGGCCATGTTCTCCAGCTGCTCCAGCGCTTCACGCCCGTCTTGCGCTATCACGCAATCGATATTCATCTGCTTGAACAGGTTGACCAGGCGCGAGCGCGCCACGGTCGAATCGTCCACCACCAAGATCCTGCGCGGAGAAAGCTGTTGTTGTTCGGCTTGCCGTTGTATGCGATGGGACACTTCCACCGCTGCACCGTCGATGCTGGCGAGCACATGTTCCACATCGACCACCGCCATCAGATGCCCGTCGACCCGGCTTACCGCGCTGACACGCTCGCCGAAACCAAGCGTGCTGGATGGCGCTTCGAGCGATTCGCCCGTGCAATGCACGATGCGCTGGAAATCGGCGACCAGGAAACCCTGCACGGTGCGGCTGAATTCGGTCACCACCAGATGCGCCCAATCGACGTCGGTCAATGGCGGATAGCCGAGTGCCGCGGCCAGGTCGATGACCGGAATGGTTTTGCCGCGGTAATCGAAACTCCCCGCCAGCAACGCGTGCATGCCGGGCAAGCGCTCCATCGGAGGCTTGCGCAGCACTTCGCGCACCTTGAACACATTGATGCCGAACAACTGGCTGTCGCCGAGGCGGAACAACAACATGGCGACGCGGTTGTGGCCGGCCAGCCGGGTGTGACTTTCCACGCTGTCAAGAAGTGCACCGCCCGTCATGCGTATTCCTCTTGCATCATCGGCCGCGCAGGAAGCGGCTGCTCCGTGGTGATCGGCTGAATCCAACAAGACTTGAGCGGCAAGCGCGCTTGCTCGTCAGTCCGACGAACGGCCGCATCGAGCGATCGATCGATGTCGTCGCCGTGGCACACCACTTGCTTCCTCAACTTTCGATGTTCGCTGCCGATGTCTGGGAACCCACGAATGGAATTGTTTCGCTTATGAGTCTGATCCGCAGCCAGCACCTGGCCGCCCTGACACAAGCCGCCCTCGCCGGAAATGAAGCCGAGCTGGCGAGACTGAGCCGCAAACATCCCGTAGCGGCCGGCCTGCTCACACCGTTGTTCGCACGGCTGGCGCCGCGCGCGCCGGCGGCGGTGGCCTTGCAATCGCTGGAACAACAGAGCCTGGTGCTGACCCATGCGCAGACGCTCCACCGCGAGCAGTCCGCACTGGAGCAGTCGATCGGCGAAGGCCGCGACAGCGTCGGTCAGTTGACGGAGCACGGTGCCGGGATGTCGACGATCCTGCAGCAGGCCCAGGGCGGCATCGAACAAGCCACCAAGGCGGGCGGCCAGAGTACGGCGAGCGTTAGCGAATTGAACGGCCAGCTGCGCCTATTGCGCAGCGCACTGTCGGCCATGAACCAGAACCAGAGCCTGCTGACCGAACAAGTAGCGCAGATCCGCACGCTGACCACCAGCGTGCAGGAGATCGCGCATCAGACCAACCTGGTCGCGCTCAACGCCGCGATCGAAGCGGCGCGCGCGGGCGACGCTGGCCGCGGCTTCGCCGTGGTCGCCGACGAAGTGAAACAGCTGGCGGAAAAAACGACCCAGGCCACGGCAGAGATCGAAACCGTGACCAGCTCCATCGGCGCATTCTCGCTGCAGATGAATGGCAATGTGCAGTTGGGCCTGCAACGGTTGGAACGTGCGCAAGCCGGCGTCGGCGCGACCGAACACTCGCTGCAGCAAAGCGGTGAAGCGTTGCAGAACAGCGGCGAGCGCTTGCGCTCGCTACGCGAAGTACAGGATGCCTCGCACGTGCGCGCCACCACCATGAAGGCAACACTAGGCGCCTTGCAGCGCCGAGCTTATGAAGCACGCCGTCACGGCGAATCGCTCAGCCGCGCGGCGGCCCTTGCGCACCGGTTGTGCTTGAGCTGGCTGGAAGGCGAGAGCGGCAATGACATCGCGAGCCTCAGCCTTACCGTGCGCGAATCCGTACTTGGCCTGCGCCAAAGCATCGAACTGGCACTGCAGGAGCCCACCTCGCTGGACCGCCGCTGGTTCGATACCGACGTACTGCAGCGCAGTCTCGATAGGCTTACTGCGCGTCACAGCCATCACCCTTCCAGCGGGATCTTGCGCGAATCCGCCGCCCGTCTGGAGGAGCACGGCCACGCTTTTCTCGAGCTGCTAAACAACGGGCAGTTCGAACTGGCGGCGCAGATGTCCGGCAAGTTCGAAAACGAACGCGAAAGCATCAACAGTCAATTGACCACGATGCTGACCGACGATCTCTCATGAAACCGCTCACGGCCGCCCTGCTGCTCGCCATCGTCGCCTTCGCGAACACCGCGCTGGCCGACACGACGCCTGCTGCATTGCGTGCCGTGGCCGAACAGGCCGTGCGCGCGCAATACGGGCAAGCGGGTAGCCGGGTAGTCATCGCACCGACCGTGCTTAACCCGCGCCTGCGCCTGGCCGAGTGTCCTCATGCGTTGCAGGCGCATCTGCCCACTCGCCAGGGAACACCGTCACGCGTCGCGGTGGCCGTTAGCTGCACAGGCAGTCCGGGCTGGACGATCCAGGTGCCCGTGCAGATGCAGGTGTTCCGCCAGGTGCTGGTCACCAGTCGTCCGCTGGCGCGCGGCGATATCGCCGGACCCGCCGACGTGCACGCCGAAGAGCGCGACATCGCCCGGCTGGGCTATGGCTATATAGAAAATCTCGACCAGATCAGCGGCCACGCCCTGGCCAGGCCGCTGATCGCGGGAGTCGTGCTGGAGCCGGGCGATTTGAACGGTCGCGAGATAGTCCGCGCCGGTGAGGAGGTTGCCCTGATCGCGCAGATCGACGGGATCGAGGTGCGTACCTCCGGCATGGCGCTCGATAGCGGCGATACAGGTGCCCACTTGCGGGTGCGCAACGGCAACTCCGGCCGGATTATCGATGGCGTGGTGCTTGGGGCCGGCGAGGTACAGGCATTACCTTAGTAAATGCATGCCACCGGCGGTATTAAAGTTTCTCCGGGGGACGCCGATACCCCTTGCAGGGCCCATCCTCACAAGAGAATGCCAAGGACCATGAACACAACCATTTCTTCAAACGGATTGCCGCAGCTCCCGCTGGCCAACACCAGCACGGACAACAGCGCCAGTCAGGCATCGACGACCAGCACCGCCTCCGGCACGACGGCGCCGCAGACCAGCGACAGCGTGAAACTGACCGATTCCGCCCGCGCGCTACATCAGGCGAGCAGCACGAACAGTCCGGTCGACACCGCGCGCGTCGAACAGATCAAGCAATCGCTGGCCGCGGGCACTTACAAGGTCGACCCCAACGCCATCGCCGATCGCCTCACCTCGTTGGAAAGCCAGATCAGCGGCAAGTGATGACATGAGCCCCCATCTGCAGGCCGAATTCGGTGCCGCCTTGCGCACCGTCCTGGACGAAATGAGCGCGACCACGGCGCAATTGATCGTTGTCCTGGACGAAGAGCGCGAAGCACTCGACTGCGCCGACGCCAAAGCACTCAACCGTGCTGGTGAGGCCAAGCAGATGCTGATGCGCAGGCTCGAACAACTCGACGTGGAACGCCTGCACCTGAGCAGCACATCCACCGAAGCCGCGCAGCAAATGGAAGCCACCTGGCGCGAACTGCTGACATCGCTAGCCACCTGCCGCGACAAGAACCAGCGCAATGGCGCGCTCGTCGGCCAGCGATTGACGCAAGTGCGACGCGCGCTTTCCGTGCTCACCGGCACGGATGCGCAGAACAGCACTTACAGCCCGAACGGAGCAGTGCAAGGCACGCATCGCTCGGTACCACTTGCTCAAGTATGAAATGTCGTTGCACTTGATGTACTCCCACCCTGCTTGCAGGGGGAGGAGATAGACCCCGCTATCGCCCGGTATCGACAACATGATGACGAGTACAGCTCCCGCGACCGCCACGTCGAGCAACGACGTCCCCAACGCGCTTAGCGACATGCTGCTGCCGGTAGTGCGCAGCCCGATACTGGATCGCGAAGAAGAGCTGTTCGCCTATGAACTGGTGTTCTATCGCCAAGGCGCAGGCACCGACGCCGACACTACGTTGCATGGCGGTATTGTTTCTGGCATCACCGACGGCGCGATCACGCGACTGGTGCGTGGCAACCGCGCCTTCATGCGCCTCTCGCGCTCACTGCTGCTGGAGCAGACCGATATCCTGGCGCACACGCCACGACTCGGCATCATCATCGATCCCTTTCAAGTACGCGATGCCGCATTGCTACAGCGTCTGCAGCAGCTCGCACTGCGCAACTGTCCGCTGATGCTGGATCTCGGCGACCTCGATCCCGGTGCGTGCGAACCCCACGGCCCGCTCGAACCCCTGCTGCGATTGGCGCGCTACGTGCGCATCGACGCCAAGGCGCTGGACGCCGAAACACTGGCGATACGCTGCCATCAACTGTACGAACGCGGCCTCGGCGTGATCGCCGGCAATGTCGATGACCACCTCACCTACGGTCACTGCAAAAACCTGCCATTCCAAGCGATCCAGGGCCGCTATCTGTTGGTACCGCAGCAGATCGAGGTACCGGTACTGACACCCAATCGCCTGAGCCTGCTGCGTTTGATGGGCGCGCTGCAGGACAGTCATGGGGGACCGGTCGAACTGGGCGAGATCATTCGCGACGATGCCGTACTCAGCTACAAACTGCTCGGCTGCGTGAATTCCGCTTACTTCGCATTGCCGCGGCAACTGAAATCCATCCAGCAGGCCGCGATCTTTTTCGGCCTCGCACGCATGCGCAACTGGATCAACACCATGGCGCTCAGCAGCATGGATGATCGTCCGCCGGAACTGCTGCGCGCCGCGCTGATTCGCGCGCATATGTGCGAGAAGCTCGCGCAGGGCATGCCAACCGAACAGCAGGACATGGCATTCATGGCCGGGCTGCTTTCGTTGCTCGACACCTTATTGTGCGCACCGATGGAATTCGTATTGAGCCATTTGCCGCTGGCGCCTGAGATCCGCGAAGCGCTGGTCGAGGATCGCGGGCCGTTTGCGCCGATGCTTGCGCAGATTTATGCCTGGGAAGCGGGAGATCTGCGTAGCGGTCAGATGCAACCGCAGAATATTCGGAAGATGGCGGGGGCGTATTTTGCGGCTACGCAGTGGGCGGATCAGGTTTATTCGTTTGCCGAACAGCGGGCGCATTGACGTCCTCTTTCCTTCTGATTGATCGCGCATGGACGCGCGCCGCTCTACTCGGGGCTCCTAGGGTGCCCTTTCTTTTGGTTACTTTTCTTTGGGCACGCAAAGAAAAGTGACTCGGGCCCGAAGGGTCCGAAACCACGCCGCAGGCGAACAACCCCGCGACAAAACAAACTCACACCGCATACATCTCATTCTGCCGAAAATTCCGCCGCAACTCCTGCAACGCCCGATCCACCAACACATCCGGCAACCGATCCCCACGCCCCTGCGCCGGCGGCGTACTCCGATCGATCACGTGATTGTCCGCCAGCATCTGAATCATCGCCAGATGATCGGCCGCCAACAGCGCATTCCCCAATTCGGTAACCGGCGATTTGGACCTGACTTCCTGTCGCTCGCGCAATGCTTCGATCACGTTCGGCGGCAGCTCCCAATGTCTCGCCGCGCGGAGCGTGAGATGGTTGGCCATGCTCACATAGCCCGCAAGGAAGCGGCGACTGAAGACGCCCAAGGTCGGTGGTGCCTCCTGATCGAGTACGCGAATCATTGCGCCTAGGCCCGCGTTGCAGACGACACCCGCCAGATAAGCCTCGAACGGATCGCCGTGCCCCTTCGCCAAATACATGCTGGCATGCGCGCAACGTTCCGCGTGATCCCATAAGCGCTGACCGGCGGCGTGGCCGAGCATGCCCGCACTGGCTTGCAAAATCGGCTTCATCACATGCTGCGTCACCATCTGGCGCAAGCCATCGTGCCCCAGCAGTACCACCGCATGCTGAAGGCTCGAGATCGGTCTGGCAGTGCGGTAATGCGCGCTGCGGCTGACCCGCATCACCTCGCCGACCAGCACCGGATCGCGGCCGATCAGTTTGGCGACCTTGATGCCGTCGGAGTTCTCGCTCTTAAGCAGGCGCAGCAGCTGCGGCAACACTTCCGGCAGACGCGGCAGGGTGGTGATATCGAAACGGTCGCCGCCGCAAAGTTCGTCAAGCCGTCGAAGCATCACCTGCTCCGGCTGGCGCAGCTCGGTCGCATCGGAGCCAGGCATGCCCAATACCAGGCGGTAGAACCAGTCCTGGATATCGGCGCTGCTCAGTGCGCTCGCCTGCTCCGCCGTAGGTGGTTCTTCGGGCCATGGCAAGACCACGCTGAAACGCGGGCGCTCTTGTGTCGCCTCGCGCGTGAACAGCCGCTTCCAGAATGCGCCCATAGCCCTTCTCGCCTGGTCCAAGCCATGCGAATTTCCGCCGATCGCCTCAGCTGCAAGGCACTTGGCGGCATTCGCCCATACAGGTGTATCGGCAAGGCCGCCTGGATCTTGATTCCTTGCGACGATGGGGGGCATTAAATACAACGGCCGCCCGGGGGCGGCCGTTGTCGGGTCATCGGGCGCGAGCGTTCAATCGCGCATATTGTCTTACTTGCGCGGCGCGACGATGGCCCCGATCAGGTCCTTGCCGTCTGCGCGCACCAGATGCGGATAGCGCAGGCCGCCGTGGTAATCGACCTTCACCGTGCTGTACACGTCGACGTTCTTGACCAGCAATTCGATCGGCGCTTGCGAGGACTTCGCGGCGGTAATCGCATCCTTCAGCGCATCGGTGGAGAAATCGCGACCGTTGACGGCGACGACCGTGAGGCCCGGTACCAACCCGGCCTGGAACGCCGGACCGTTCCACTGCACGTCGCCGATGCGGCCGCTCTGATTGACGACCAGTCCGATCGAATACGCGAGATTCGCGCCGTGACGGACACCTTCGCCGGCCTTTTCCTCGGCATTTTGAGTGCCGTTGAATACCAGCTTCCAGCCGCCGCGCTCGATGCCGTGCTCGGGCAACTCCGCGCCGGTGTAGTCGAGACGATCGTGCAGGAACTTCGCCCAGTCGAACGGCTGCACTTGATTGAGCGTGCTGACCACGTCGTCGAAGCTGTAGGTCTTGGTGACGTAGCTGCCGTTGTCCATGCCATAGAACGCATGCGCGAAGTCATCCAGCGAATGCTTGCCACCGCTCAGCTCGCGGATCTTGGTGTCGACGTCGAGCCACAGCAGCTGCCCTTCCGGATAGAAGTCGGTATCGCGAATCCAGTTGATCCAGCTTTCGGAACCGTAATAGGTGAGCGGTGCGGCATCGGCCGTGTCCTGCAGCGAGCGCCATGAGCGACCGGTGCGGTAAGTCATCTCAGCGGCGATGTTGGCCATCGAATCGCGGTACTGATCAGGCGTCCACAAACCGGCGCGGGCGGTGAGGATGCCGCACCAATAGTCGGTCAGGCCTTCGTACACCCACAGCAGGTCGTCCTGCATCGGTGTGTTGAAGTTGGCTGTCCAAAGATCGGCGGGACGACGGAATTTGCCGTTCCACGAGTGCACGAATTCATGCGGCATCAGGCTGGCCGCGAGCAGATGCATGTCGTCATCGGTGAAGAAGTTGGCCGGCAGGCGATCGTCGCTGGACTGGTGATGTTCCAGACCGAAATGGCCGGTGTGGTCCGACAGCGTGAGCAAGAAGTCGTAGTGATTATAGTGATGGGCGCCAAACAGCAAGTTGGTCTGCTTGACGACATTGCGCTGTTGCTCGAGCTGTTTGTCGGTGAGCTTTACGTCTTTCGCCGCGTCGCCTACGACATTCAAATGTACCGGCACGTTCGCACCCGGATCGAGGTCGACGCGATTGAAGTTGGCGCCGGCGATCAGCGGTGAGTCGACGAAGTTGTTGAAGCTCAACGGCTTGAAGTGGATGGTGTTGCCGGATTGGTTGTCCACCTCCAGCGCCGAACCGAACTTCCAGCCCACGGGCAATTGCACCGTCGGCTGGATCTGGATCTGCCGTGTGTAGTAACCGGCGGGATAGAAGGCCACCTGATTGAACTCCATGTCGACCAGATCCGGCGTGGCCGATGCGCTGGCGCCGAAGTTGCTGCCTTCGCCGTCACCCGGCGAGAGAAACTGGAATTCGAGATCGAGCTGGCTCACGCCCTGCGGCACATGGAGGTGAATCGCAAACATCTCGCGCAGGTCGCGCCGCCATGGCAGCTGCTTGCCGTCGGCGCGAATGATCAGGCCGGACACGTTTTGCACCGGGCCCGACGGCGCATGCTCGCCGGGAATCCACTTCGGATAAAACAGCGTAAGCGCACCCGGCTTCACCGGAATGCTTTCGTGCGAACGGAAGATGCGCTTGCCCGCGTCGGTCAGATCCACGTTGACGGTCAACATCCCTGCGTACGGCTGATCCACCGGTGGCGGCGCATCCGTAGATTCCGACTGGGCAAACGCCGTGGCCGACAGAGAGCAGGCCGCCATGACAGCAGCGGCGATCAAGCTAAAACGCATCGAACTGAATTTCACTGGACAACTCCGGGCAGACACTGTCCGCGCGGAGCGTCCGCAGGAACAGCAGGTGGGTGACTACCGCCGACCTGACGGTTTACCGACCCATGTTAGAGCCAAGGCCCCACCTGCTCTCCCCTGCCAGAGGTCATGACTACCCGTTGCGCTATGACTTCGGATTTTCCAACCGGCTATGCCGCATGCCGTATCCGAAATAGACCAGGCAGCCCAGCACCATCCAGATAATGAAGCGTTCGAAGGTGATCCACGGCAGGCCACCGATGCGATGCCAGCCATCGGTATCCGACCACGGCACCCCGAAGATCAACAGCAGCGAAAACAGCACGCCGAGCGGTGCCACGACGGCCAGCGCAGGTGCGCGGAAACTGCGCGGCACATGCGGCTTGCGCAGGCGCAGCACCAGCACTGCAGTGCAAATGATGATGAACGCGCTGAGCGTGCCGATGTTCACCAGCTCCGCCACTTCGCCGATCGGCAGCAGCCCTGCCACCAGCGCAGTGAATACGCCCAGGATCACCGTCGGTCGCGCTGGCGTGCCGAAGCGCGGATGGATATGCGCAAACCACGCCGGCAGCAAACCGTCGCGCGCCAGCGCAAACCAGATGCGCGCCGCGCCGAGCATGAAGGCAAACAGCACACTCGTCACACCGATCACGGCAGCAGCCGCGATCGTCACGCTCAACCAATGCAGGCCGATCGATTCGAACGCGTCGGACACCGACGCATCACCGCCCAAATGGCTGTAGTGCGTAATGCCGGTAAGCACTAGCGAAACCGCAATATACAAAACCATCGCCACGGCCAGCGACAGCAGCACCGCGCGGGGAAGATCGCGCTGCGGATGCTTGGCTTCCTCCGCGGCCGTGGTGAGCGTGTCGTAACCAAACACGGCGAAAAACACCACGCTGGCGCCGGTCAACACGCCGGCCCAACCGAAATGTCCCACGCCTTGTGCATCGATCACGCGCGTCGGAATGAAGGGCTGCCAGTTCGCTGCATGGACGTAGAACACGCCCACGCCCACTACCAGCAGCACGCCGATCACCTTGATCGTCACCACCACGGTATTGAAGCGCGCGCCCCATTCGGTGCGGATCGTGAGCAGCGCGGCGACCAGCAGCGAAATGGCGGCGGCAATCACGTTGAAGCGATGCCCGTCGCTGGGGCCGGCGATCGCCTGCGCGCCATGCATGCCGAACATCTGCTGCAGGTAATACTCCATCGTCTGCGCGCTCATGCTTTGCTGTGCCCACTCCGGCAGATGGATACCGACCGAACCCAGCAATACCTGCACATAGCCGGACCAGCCGATCGCCACCACCGCCACCACCAGCGCGTATTCCAGCAGCAGATCCCAGCCGATGATCCAGGCCACAAATTCGCCCAGCACCGCATAGCCGTACGTGTAGGCGCTGCCCGTGACTGGAATCAGCCCGGCGAATTCCGCATAGCACAGGGCGGCGCAAGCGCTGCCGAAGCCGGCGATGATGAAGCTCAACGCCACGGCCGGCCCCGCGTTCATGGCCGCCTGCTGTCCGGCCAGCACGAAAATACCGACACCGATGATGCCGCCGATGCCAATCGCGGTGAGCTGCCACAAGCCGAGCACCCGACGGAAATCGCCGCGCCGGCCCGCCTCCGCCTGCAATTGCTCGACAGATTTGTGGCGCAGCATCCTGCTCAGGAAACTCATCGGCGTCTCTCCCCAATCACAAAGATCCGATGATAGCGAAAGCGCGCTGCCTGCAAGATCACCGTCATGACCTTTGGCAGGGCTCGTCATGCTGCAGCGCATCTGTACAGGCACCAGTGCAGCAAGTGAACATACCTGGGCGTATCCATGCTGCCGATGGGATGGGGATCCCGCGGCGTGGTTGCTGAGAAGCGTCGCTGACTGGGGAACAATTCATGCTCATTCGCAAGCGGAGGCTCGCCTCCCGGATCGGTTTTGCGCTTTTTGCCGGCGCGCTTGGCTCCATCGCTTTTCCGGCTGCGGCGCAGGAAGCTTCCGCTTCGACTACAACCACGCCATCGAATAACCCACCCCAGAAACCATCGGCGGCTCACGCAACAAAGCTCGAGCAGGTAACGGTCACCGCGCAGAGTCGCACGCAAGAAATGCAGGACGTGCCGATCGCGATGAACATCGTCACCGCCAAGCAGATCGACACCGTGGCAGCCACCGATCTGAGCCATATGAACCTGTTCGTGCCCGGCCTGGTAGTCGACAACACCGATGCGACGCAACCGACGTATCGTTTGCGCGGCATCGAAACGGACGATTTCGGTATCGGTACCGATTCGGCGGTCGGCGTTTACATCAACGGCGTTTACCAGACGCGCGACGGCGGTTCGCTGATGGCGTTCAACGACGTGGCGCGTGTCGAAGTGCTGAAAGGTCCACAAGGCACCCTGTTCGGACGCAACACGGCAGCCGGCGCGATTTCCATCATCACCAACGAGCCGACCGACAAATTCGAAGGCGATGCACGCGTGCGCATTGGCAACTACGGCAAGCGCTACGGCGACGCACGCATCAATATTCCCTTGAACAAGGACATGGCACTTCGCATCAGCGTGGTCGACAACCAGAGCGACGGCTGGTTGAAAGATGCTGCCACGGGCCAGCACTATGGCAAGGATGACGAATGGGGTGCACGCATCGTGTACCGCTGGAACATTACGCCGGACACGCAGCTGCATCTGTCATACGACCACGATCGCGTCAGGCAGCCTTCGCGCATCGATCAGGGACTGATCCCGATTTCCTCGACCGATCTGAATCAGCGCGCACCGTTCCCGGCGAATCCCGCCACTTTCTATAACCCGCTCAACGCGCCGTTCTACAACAGCGCGACCGATGGACGCGAAGAACGCAACTACAACGATTACACGCTGGCTATCGACCACAACTTCGGCTGGGGCACGTTGACATCGACCACCAACTGGACCGGCTACGGTATGTCGCATATCGAAAACGGCACCGGTTTGCAGCAGGTCACTGAATATCTCAACACCGGTGTGATCGGCACGGGGCACACCTGGTATCAGGAGTTCAAGTTCAGCGGCAATAACGATCTGCTCGACTGGGTGGCGGGTGCCAGCTATTACCAGGAACACTCCGACGAAACGAGCCTCGCCCGCGTCAACACCGATACCTACGACACGCTCGCGCTCAACACGGGGGTCGGCCAGCAATTCACGCCCACCGGCACGATCTTCGGCTACTTCAGTTCGGTGCTGCAGTCGTTCGGCTTGCCGTACAACCTGCTAGGCGATCCGTGGACGGAAACCGTGTACAACACGGGCCGATTCAGCGCAGTGGCGGGTTACGGCGACACCATCTGGCATCTCACCGACAATCTGAACTTTACCGTCGGCTTGCGACTCACCCACGACGAAAAAGATTTCACCTGGTTCACGCCACCGCGCTACGCGCCGCAACTGGATGCCACGTTGGCGCAATTGCAAGCGGCCGGACTGTTGAACTTGGTGCCGATCCTGACAGGCGGCAAAGTCACCGCGCAGCAACTGCTGAATATTCTTACCCAAAACCAGATATTCACCACCGCCGTGAATCAACTGGTGCAAAAACGCGCCGGCTGGAACGACACCAGTCCGCGCTTCGTGCTCGATTACAAATTCACGCCCAACGTGATGGGCTACGCCTCGCTGGCCAAGGGCTACAAGGCGGGCGGCTTCGATGGCACGGAACCCGGTGCGGAATTCGCGCCGGAAAAAGTGTGGAACCTGGAAACCGGCGTCAAGAGCACGTTCCCTGACCAGAACCTGCTGGTCAATGCCTCCGCCTACTACTACCGCTACGACAATCGTCAAACGCTCACGCTGATTCCCTCCAGCGAGGGTCTCGGCGTACCTCAATACCAGGTCAGCAACACCAACCAGGCAGCCAAGGGTCTGGACCTGCAAATGGAGTGGGTGCCGATCGACAACCTGCGGCTGGCGTTCAACGGCGGCTACATCGATTCCAAGTACACGCATGCGGAAGTGCCAATCGGTGTGAGCAGCGCAGGCCAGATCGACTATGCAAACGTTTCGGGCCAGCCGGTCGACGAGCCGAAGATCTCCTACTCGGTCAGCGGGGCTTACACCTGGCACGACATCGCCAACGGCAGCGTGACGTTCAACGCGAACTATGGCTTTCGCGGACCGCTACGCTGCAACGATGCGTCGGTGTATCAGGGCAAGTGTTCGTTACCCACCAACTTCGACCTCAACGCCACCCAGAGGCGTACCGATTTTCGCGTCGATTGGACGGCTAACGGTGGGCGCTGGGGCGTCGGTCTTTACGTGAACAATGTATTCAACCAACGCAATGTGATCGGGCTCGGCACCGTGTCGGAATCGGTACTGGGCACGCCGTATGCGTACATCACCGCGCCGCGCATGTATGGGGCGGAGTTCCGGGTGAAGTTCTAGCGAGCCCTGCCGCGACTCCTGCTTGTCGGCTTATCTGCTGCAGGGGTGATCCGACCGCCCCTGCGCAGAGCCCTTTTTACCTGCCCGTGCGGCACAATGGATCGCCCAGACTGTCATCGAATGACTATAGTCTGGCGATCCCTACACGCAGCGTAGCGCAGGTATCCCGTGAATCCGGCATCCGAATCCACCCCTTGGAAAAAGCCTGCATTGCTAGCCGCCGGCGTTGGTGCGCTTGGCGTGGTTTTCGGCGACATCGGTACCAGCCCGCTGTACACGTTCAAGACCGTGCTGGACATGACCGGCGGCAATAACCCGCACACGATATTGGGCGTGATCTCGCTGCTGATCTGGACGTTGATCATCGTGACATCCGTGAAATATGCGGGCTTCGCGATGCGCATCGACAACGATGGCGAAGGCGGCATCCTCGCTTTGATGGCGTTGTTGGGTGTGAAACGACACAAGCGGCCGATCATCGTGGCGGCCGGCTTGTTCGGCGCCGCGCTGATTTACGGCGACGGCGCGATTACCCCGGCCATCTCCGTGCTGTCGGCGCTGGAAGGGTTGAATATCGTGGCGCCTTCGCTGCACACCTATGTGCTGCCGCTGACCGTGATCATTCTGCTGGCGCTGTTTGCGCTGCAACCGATGGGCACCGCGAAAATCGGACGTGCATTCGGCCCCATCATGGCCTTGTGGTTCCTGACGATGGCGGTGCTTGGTGTGTGGGGCATCGCGCGGCACCCCGCGATTCTGTGGGCGCTGAATCCTTACTATGGGCTCGATTATCTGCTGCACAGCGGCGGCACCGGGTTCCTGGTTCTCGGCGGCGTGTTCCTGTGCGTCACCGGCGCGGAGGCCCTGTACGCGGATATGGGCCATTTCGGCGCGGGCCCGATCAAGCTGGCATGGTCCACGCTAGTGTTTCCGAGTCTGGTGCTGAACTACGCGGGACAAGGTGCCATCGTGCTGGCGGGCGCACCGACCGAGGGAAATATTTTCTATCGTTTATGTCCGGCACCGCTGACTTTGCCGCTCATCATTCTTTCGACCATCGCCACCATCATCGCCAGCCAGTCGATCATCACCGGCGCGTTTTCGATGACGCGCCAAGCGATCCAACTGGGCTGGATGCCGCGGCTGAAAGTTTTGCAGACATCCGAGGAAGGTTACGGGCAGATCTACGTCGGCGCCGTCAACTGGCTGCTGATGCTGGTGACGATCGGGCTTGCGCTGGGCTTCCGCAAATCCGACAACCTTGCCGCCGCTTACGGTATCGCGGTGTCCGCCACCATGCTGATGACCACGTGTCTGCTGTTCATCGCCATGCGCGAAATCTGGAAGTGGAACCTGGCGGTAAGCGGCGCCATCGCCGGCCTGTTCTTTGTGGTCGATGCATCGTTCTTCTCGTCGAACATGATGAAGCTGCTCGATGGCGGCTACGTGCCGCTGATTCTGGCCGGCCTGGTCTATCTGGTGATGTATGTGTGGCACAAAGGCATTACCGCCATTGCCAATCGCCTCGGCGAAAATCCCGTACCGATCGACGCTTTTTTTGCGGGCCTTGACGAAGCCAAGGTGTCGCGCGTGCCCGGCACGGCCGTATTCCTGACGCGCGCCAAAGCCAACACACCGCCGGTGATGCAGTGGTACGTCAAGCACAGCCATGCGCTGCACGAACGTGTACTGGCCGTCACGCTGGATGTCGCGTCCACGCCCTATATCGCTGCGAAGGATCGCCTGACCATCACGGAAGTAGTGCCCAACTTCTGGGCCGTCACCGCCAGCTACGGTTTCATGCAGAGACCCAACCTACCATCATTGATGGCGCAGATCGCTACCCATGATTGCCCGATCAACCCTGGCAAACTGACCTACTTCATCGGCATGGAAAAGATCGTACCCCGTACGGACGGTCGCGGCCTGCCGCGCTGGATCGAAGCACCGTTCGGCATACTGCTGCGCAATTGCGCACGCGTCACCGATTATCTGCATGTACCGGCGGATCAGGTGGTGGACATCGGCAGGCAGGTGTCCATTTAGTGAGCCGGGTATTCATCGATCTGATCTTCTAGGATTCAACGACTCCATGTCAGCGCGTCATTACAAAGGGCTTTTCACGCCTGCATTCTGGATCGTGCTGATTCTTCCGATCCTTATACAGTTGCCGGTACTGCTTGGGCGCTTGAACGCGGATCCGATGCTGTTCGTGGGGTCAACCGGCGATACCGCGAAATTTGCCGGCGGCACGCCCTGGATTGATCCGAATGTGGGTTTCCAGGCCCAGGCACTGGGAAAGCTCTCCGCCGATCAATGGCTGGCAGGGCACGTGCCCTGGTGGAACTCCTATAACGGAGTCGGGCTTCCTCTGGCAGCCGAGGCGCAACCGGGCGCGCTGTTCCTGCCCTTTGTTTTGCTCTATCACTTCCGCCAGGGCTTTGCCTGGGTGAAGCTGCTGCTACAGATCATTGCCGGCCTATCCACTTACGCCTTGCTTCGCAAAATCAAATTGACCGAGCTCGCCGCCACAACGGGGGCCATTCTTTTCGAATTCAACGGTACGTTTGCGTGGCTTGGCGCACCCATCATCGCTCCGATTGCTTTCTTGCCCCTGCTGCTGCTTGGCGTGGAGCTGCTCCTTTCGCGAGTGCGTGATCGTCGACCCGGCGGCTGGTTACTTATCCCGATCGCCTTAGCGTGGTCTCTATACGCTGGCTTCCCCGAAACCGCGTATATCAATGGCTTGCTTGTAGCGCTATGGACCTTGGTCAGACTGCCGTTGCTTGAGGGTCGGCAAAAGCTGGTGTTTTTGTCAAAAGTTGCGCTTTCCGTTGGTGTGGGTCTCGCTTGCAGCCTTCCGCTGATCATTCCGTTCGCAGAGTACGTGTCACAGGCTTATGTCGGTGGTCATGCTGGTTCTTTTTCGCACCTGACATTGCTGCCACCGGCTTCCATTGCATTGTCGTTAGTCCCTGGTTTGTTCGGTCCGATTTTCGAATTTAACGACCCGTCCAATACCGTTTCGGCGGTATGGGGCAACATCGGCGGCTACCTTACTGCCTTGCAATTCGCTTTCGTGTTGCTAGCTATTCAAGTGGCACCACGTCGGCTTGCCATAGCACTCGCCGCCTGGATCATCGTATGTCTTTGCAAGACTTATGATGTTCGTCCGATCAGCGATTTGGTAAATCTGATCCCGCTCTTGAATTCCGTAGCGTTCTACAGATATGCGCCAGCATCCTGGGAATTCGCGAGCGTGGTTGTCATTGCGCTCGGCATCGACGGCATGCAGCGTGGAGCCACACCGACGTATTGGCGCAGCTTGATTGCGGCAGCGCTCGCGTGTGCGGCGGTAATCGTGGCGTTATGGCTCGCAAAAGAGCCGATCAGCGCCCTGAGCCATGTCGCGGCATCGGCCCGATTCGTTCACCATGCCCTGGTGTGGACAACCATTTCCCTTGGCGCAGGGTTGTTGCTGATATTGTCGAGCAAACGCTGGCGTCCCGGACTGTATGCGCTGGCAGTACTTCTTATCTTCGATGCGCTTTTTACGTTCTGGCTTCCGATGCGCAGCGGTACGCGTCATGCGATATACAACGAACCCGGCATCACCTTTCTTCGTACTCAGATTGGATTACAGCGAACTTATTCCCTCTCGCCGATGGCCCCAAACTACGGGGCCTACTTCAAGGTCGCACAGATCAATCATAACTATTTGCCGGTATCCAGCAACTGGGTGGAATACGTACAAAAAAATCTAGACCCCGCCGCAAACGAAGTCACATTCACCGGTGGGATCAATCGCGCCGATGGTTATGGATCGGCGAGCGATCAGTTGCAAGAGCGAATAGCTTCTTACGAAGAACTCGGTGTCAAATTTGTTCTTGTATCACCTGGTGTCGATCCATTCGTCAATACTCTATCGATACAAAGCGATCCGACGACCTACCACTCAGCACTCGCAATGAATGACGGACAAAGCGCTGTGCTGCACTGGCGCATCCCCCTGCAACAGAGCACTCGCAACGTCGATAAGGTTTCGGTATTGATCGGCAACTACGATGGCCAGGCAAATGGCGTATTGAACGCGCAGCTTTGCCTGGACCACGGCGCATGCAGTACGGGAGAACGCTCTCTACAGGACTCGATCGACAATGCGCCGTTCGCCATCAGCCTCGATCATGCTTTGTCCATCCCCATGGGAACGACTGCAGCGACGACCCCGATTACGCTGACATTGACGCACCGGGAATCTACACGCCCCGTTGCGATATGGGTGTCGGGATTGGCGAAAGACCAGATCGGACGAGTGTCACTCGATTCTTCGCCGTCAAATACTGCACCGACAATCTCACTCTACCTTGATAGCGAGATTGCAGGAACGCGCCAAGTCTATGCCGGTACGGACATGTCGATTTTCGCACTCGCGAATGCAAAGCCGTATTTTGAAATCACTCACGGATCGTGCACCCTTCACGCGCTATCGCGCACCGACGCACAAGCAACCTGTTCCACCCCCGCCACGTTGCTGCGTCGTGAAGCCTTCTATCCCGGCTGGATAGCCAACGTCGATGGGCTTCCGCAAGCTTTGCAACAGTCGCAAGGTCTATTTCAAAGCGTTGCTCTGTCGCCCGGCAAACACGACGTGGTATTCGACTATCAACCGACGCACTACTGGACCATATTGCTGGGTTTCATGCTGGGTATGCTCGCTTTGACCCACGGTACGTTTAGAGAATTAAGCACGACAATCCGCTCTGCATGATCCTATGATGCGGAAGCTGGTCCGACTTGATCGCGAGTTAGGACAGATAGCGATACTGCCTGTAAACAGGATCAGCTCGCCCCATCCCTTCGATGGGCGGATGTAGGTGCTATCGCCGATCCACGGAATACTTGCCTGGCCCGGTTATGCACAACAGCAGCAGCCCACCTGCGATGCTGAAGTTCTTGTAGAAGTTGATCATGGCCTCGATACGCGCGGTATCGGCCAACAACCAGAATCGATGACCGATCAGGGCGGTGACCACCGTATATATCGCGAGCAGCAAGGCCAACGGCCGTGTATAGAAGCCGATCAGGATGGCAATCCCGACGAATAATTCCATGATCAGCGCGCTGGCGGCAGCAAGCGTGGGAAGCGGCAAACCGGCTGTTTCCATGTACGCGGCGGTGCCTGAAAAATCCAACAACTTACCCCAGCCGAAGATCACGAACAGAGCCATCAGTAGCACGCGAGCAACCAGGAGCAGCTCGTTCTTGTAGTTTTCGAACAGTGTTGTGTGTCGCATGGTCATCACTCCTCCGGAATGAACAGTGCAAACGAGCACGCACGGAGCCTTAACCTTGTCGGCGCCCCGACCATCAGGCAGGTTGCCTGGACTTCACTATGCGACTTGCGGCGTCATGCTCCAAGCAAAATCATCGGCTCTTTTTGCATAGCGCCAGCAATCACTCAAGCCATTGTTTTAACGACACTTTTTCCAGTTAAAAAAATGCGGAAACTGGGCCGGTCGCGGCGGCCGTAAAAAGGACGTCCATTTGGACAGATCTTCGCCCCTACGCACGCCTGATGCGGAGTTGAGGATCTCTGTTTCCGGATGATCGGCGGCATGGAATTCGACCGCCGACGTGGGACTTACGCTATTTGGGAGTGTTGGACGTTATGGCGGGTCACATAGAAAAGCATGACTGCACTTATTCCAAAAACCAAACACACAACCAAGACGACTTGCTGATCGAGATGCGCCACACCAAACCAGCGGCCGCTTAGCGCCACTGCCGCCATCGTGCCTACGGTCCGCCCCCATTCCAGCCACACACCTACGCGGCGACCTTCTATCAGAAAGCCGATCGTCCACAGGCTATAAACCAGATAGGCGGCATAAGCGGCGGCTTCCAACAATTCCAGCCTTGGCGCCACTCCCAGGAAGTTCACGCCGATCAGCAGCAGCAAAGCAAACTGCACGAGGCAGTAAGTCTTCCAGGCGGAAGATATGGGCGGGTTGTAGCGCGCATGGCTTATATCGAATGCAGGCTTAGGAAAGCGTACCGCCACATCCGCTGGACGCCAACCCGGCGGCTTGATCCATACACGCAGCTTGTCCAGCCAGTTGCGCGCATGCCAGCTGTCCTTGAGCATGGCCCAATACACCTCGACATTCGCCCACAACGGATTCCAGCTCTGCAGCGGTGAACGGGTGCCGTAAATCGGTGGGTCTTCATTGTTTTCTTCGACAAAGCTGCCGAACAGACGATCCCATACGATAAGAATGCCGCCGTAGTTGCGATCGAGGTAGCGATCGTTCACGGCGTGATGTGCGCGATGATTGGATGGCGAGCAGAATACGCGGTCGAACCAGCCCAGACGATCGATGACTTCGGTGTGCACCCAGAATTGGTAGAGCAGATCGATCAATGCAACGACGGCGAACACTTCGGTAGGATAACCGAGCAGCGCCATCGGCAGATAGAACAGCCAGCCCAGCAGAAAGCCGCTGCCGGTCTGACGCAAGGCGGTGGTGAGGTTGTAGCTCTCGCTCTGATGATGCACCACGTGCGCGGCCCACAGCACATTCACTTCATGCCCGAGGCGATGCAGCCAGTAGTAGAGCAGGTCGTAGAGCAACAGACCGCTAATCCAAACCCACACGCTGTTCGACGGCAACGTCCACTGTGCCAGATGCGTAGCGCACCAGCCGTAAATGCCGATGGCGAACAGTTTGGTAAACACTCCGACGATCTGCGAAATCACGCCCAGCCCTAGGCTGTTGATCGCGTCATTGCTGTGATAGACATCGCGACCGCGCCATTTCGCAACCAGCAGTTCGATGCCGATCAGCACGAAGAAGCCCGGTATCGCCCAGGCCATGATGCGTTCCGGAGTGATCATCTCAGCCTTGCTCACCTGTGATGGCCGTAGGCCCCCGTTCGACCGAGCGGGCGATCAGCCACAGCGCCATGTAATACGTCACCAGTATATATAGCGCAGCCCAGGGTAATGCGGCGCGAAAGCGGTCCCAGGCGAGCAGGCTGTCACTGGCCATGAACAGCACGGCGCCCAGGCCGGCAAACCGTGCGGAGGCGGCCCGAGCATCGCTCCGCGCCCGCAGCCAGGAGGCCCGACCCAGAGCCTGGCCGGCCATGGTCGCCAGCACCGCTACGTAAACCAGCACTGGCACTCGCAGCATCGCCGCTATGCCGGGCCATAGCAGAGCGCCCATACCGGCGCCGAACACCAGGCATACGAGCCATGGCCACCAACGCGCCGCAAAGCGAACGTCGCTACTGAATGCCGCGATGAACATACCGTGGGCGAGCAGGAAGCTCAGCAAACCCGGCACGAACAAGTTCTGCGGCAGCATCAGCAAGATGTCGCCGAGCAAGCAGAACGCGATACCGATAAGCACGTAGCGCCGGTAGGTAGCGGATACCGGCCGCGTCGTGCGCCATACCATCGTGAAGATCAGCAAGGTGGCGAGCGGCTTGCACAGCCAGTGCAGCCAATGCCACGCGTCGGCGCCGCCATTCGTGCTCACGGCACCAAGAATCGCGCCACCCACGGCGAGGGCAATAAACGTGAATCCTCGGCCGAATGAAGACGACGTTTGGGTAGAAGTCACTGCGGACATGCCAGTTTCCTTGGGGACGTGTCCGTCGATCTTAGAGCCAGCTGCTGCGCTCACCTATATGTGTGGCCGTGCACGGTACTTTACCTGAGCGCACGGCCTGTTCCGGCAGCATGACGGCCACCATGCAACCCCGCAGTGCGCCGACGGAAAGGAGCCGCGGCACCGCGGTATTCATGGCGTGCGTGTTTTCAGCGAAACCAGGCTGATCGCATACAGCGGTCCGTCGATGGGCGCAGTGAACACCAGGCAGAGCGTGTGCTCGCCATGTTGCGTCGGTAGCGATGCTTCGAGGACAACGTGTCGGTTGTTATCGGCCGGCTTGGGCAAAGGCATATTGGCCAGCGTCGGTCCATCGCAACGATCCAGGTGCACCACGAATTCGCCGTATGGCGTGCTATGCGGACGCGATACCACCAGTTTTTCATCGTGCGCGAGAGCATAGTTGCGTTCCAGCCGCACGATATCGGCGCGGATGCCGATCACGCCGTCGAGCGGCGCTGCAGGATATTGCTGGCAGGTGTCGAAAACATTGACCGCATACACCGGCGTCATGCTGATCGCATCCGGCATCGGCTGCACGCGCAAGCGGAAATCGCTGCCGGGACAGTTGGGTAGTTCGACGCCGAGACGGCTGAGCAGGCTCGTGCGATCCAGTACACGGGTACGTGCCGAGGCAAGCATGCGGCCGTCGTCGGCGAATGTGGCAGCCTTTATGGTCGCGGGGAACTTCACCGTAAAGGGCTCGCCATAAAGCGGCGCATGCAGATCCGGCGCGCTGCCGTCGACGGTGTAGTGGATGGCGCCATAGCCGGCCTGGTCCGACAGCACGACGCTTGCACTCGCGCTCTTCAACGCCTTCTTGATATCGACCGTGATGCTCGGGGCGAACGCACTGTCGGCGTACGCGATATGTTGGTCGTCGTAACGCTCTAACTGCGCTGGCAGTCGCGCGAGAAAACCTTTCCAATCGCGCACGGAGCCCGGCGACCAGACGACTTCACTAAGCGCATCGAGCCGCGGAAACACTGCGTGCTCCACATGCTGCATGGTCGGCATATGCTCGGTCCACGCGTTGGCTTGCGCACCCAACACATGAGCGGCTTGGGCGGCATTCAATGCCGCGGGTATCGGATTGAAACCGTAGATGCTTGCCAAGTCGCGCACCGGGATACGTCCGGCAGCTTCATCGGCAAGATCGCCCTGCACTCCGTCGAGATAGAGATCTGGCGACGGCGACATAACGACGTCGTGACCCAACCGCGTGGCCTTGATGGCGCCATCCGTTCCACGCCACGACATCACCGTGGCGTCGGCCGGCACGCCGCCGTCGAGGATCTCGTCCCAGCCGATCAGACGGCGGCCATGTGCGGCGAGGTAATCGCCAATGCGACCGATGAACCAGCCTTGCAACGCATCCTCGTCTTTCAGGTGCAACGCCTGCATCTTGGCTTGGACGGCCGGCGAAGCCTTCCATTGATCCTTGATCGCCTCGTCGCCACCGACGTGGATGTAATGCGATGGGAACAGCGCCATCACTTCGTCGAGCACGTTGTCGACAAACTGGAAGGTCGCATCATCGACGTTGTAGAGATAGGGGTTAACGCCCCAATCCACCGACACCGGCGGACGCTTGCCGGTCACACCGATCTGCGGATACGACGCCACGGCGGCTTGCGCGTGGCCGGGCATGTCGATCTCCGGCACCACGGTGATGTGTCTTGCGGCGGCATAAGCCACTACGTCGCGGATCTGGTCTTGCGTGTAGAAGCCGCCGTAACGCACCGGCTCGCCATCATGCCCAGCTTCGGGCGGCGTGCGCCATGCGCCGATACTCGTGAGTTCGGGATAGCGCTTGATCTCAATGCGCCAACCCTGGTCGTCGGTGAGATGCCAGTGCAGCACATTGAGTTTGTGCTGCGCCATTTGATCGAGCAGCTTTTCGACGTCCGCGACGGATTGAAAATGTCGCGCCGAATCGAGCATCAGCCCGCGCCAGGCGAAACGCGGCCAGTCGCTGATGTGCAGCGCAGGCACCTGGACCGGGCCTTGTTGCGCATTCGGCGTCAGCAATTGCCACACCGTGACGGCACCGTAGAAAAGACCCGCATCGTCACGCGCGGCGATACGGATACCCTGCGGCGTAACGTCCAATGTATAGCCTTCAGCCTGCGGCACCGCCGCGTTCGGATCACGGCTGAACACGATGGCGTGGCTCGCGCGAACGTCCTCCGTGACCTTCAGATGCAACCCGCGCGTGCGTGCGAGCACATCGACAAGGTAGAGCGCGTCCTGGCGTGACGCCGCATCGTGTGAGGGGATCACGATGGGCGTATCGGCGTCCACCTTGAATCTGCCATCGGCCAGCTGGAGTTGCGCGGGCAGCGGAATCAGCGATACGGGTGCGGCCTGGACGAGACTGCATAAAGCCAAACAGAGCAAACAGCTTGCGAATCTCATGAATCGGTCCAGGTGTCGATGTGTCAGTCGTGGGGCAAACTTACCGCATAGAGATACCACGCGTCGTGCGGCAGCCATTGCTCGGTCCACCGCCAGTCGTCGTCGCGACCGGTTTGGGCATAACCCAGGTCGAAGGCGATACCGTCTTCATCGTCGAGCCCGGCGGTGATGCCGTTGGTGATGGCGCCCGGCGCACTGGTGTATTCGTAGGAGCGGAAAAACATGTACGCCGCGTTGCGCTGTCCGCTGCCCATCAGCATGCTGGTGTCGTAAGGATTGCGGCCGAGGATCCAGTGCAATTGGTCCCACGCGTAGTCTTCAAGCTTCGTGCGGAACGCCGGATCATCAGCGAACAGCGGCGCAGCCATGCGCGCCGCGGCAGCGAGTGATGCCAGTCGTGCGTTCTCGCCCTGCCACCAGGGCGCCGCTTCGGTATCGTGCGGGAAGAAGAAAGCGGTGCGTACGGTGCCGTTGCCCATACGTACCAACTGACGGGCGTAGCCGAAAGGATTGTTCACATCATGGGTGACGCGCAATTCGTAGCCCAGCGAGCGCCGCACCACATCGCGCACTTTCTTTTGCTGCGCCGTCGTCGCAATCGATGCGTATTCCACCAGCGCCACGACGGGCAGGCCAGCATCGGTAGGATGGAAGAACGGGCGCGTACCGGCATCGGCACGCCAATAATCTTGTTGGCCGTCATGTGTCGCAAGGCGCGACATCAGACTTTCGGCACGCCGTTCGGCAGCCTGGCGCCAGACGTCGTCGCGCGTGGCTCGATACAACTCGTTGGCCGCCAGCAGCGCACAATAGTCGTCAACGATGTTTTCCACGCCATCGTTGATCAACTCCTTGTTATGTACATCCAGAAAACGGTAAGCCGCTTCGGCCGTGCGTAGATAATCTTGCCGAGTGAAGTCGCCGTCGGCATCATCCATCGTGCTGGCCAGCGCCAGTGCGGCGATCGCTACGCCGCCACCTGCGCGAAAGCTTGCTTCATACGCGTGAGGGCCATGCACAGGCGCCTCCACTTTTCCGCCGATGTCGTTGGCATTGCGCTTGATTTGCGTTCGCCAGTTAGGATCGCCGATACGGCGGTCTTGGGCGAGCTTGCCCGCACCGGGTGCATCGATCGATTGGTAGAACGAACCATCCGGTCGCTTGTCGCGCACCAGAAAGTCCGCGCCGAACAATCCTTCGTCGAGCAGACGTCGTTGATATTGGCTGAAATTCGGATCATGGCGCGCATCGAGCTGCTGCCAGCTGCGCAGCAGACTCCAAACCACCAAGGGCAGCTGCTGCGTATTGAAATAGGAGGTGAGGTTCTGGTGTGAGAGGTGAATGCCATAATCGCCCGTCGCGTCGTACCAGCCACCATGAATATCGAGTGTGCCGGGCTTGCCATCCGGATACGGCAAGTGACGATCGGCCTTGTCCATCGCGCCGCTAGAGCGCTGGCCTTTGAAGTAATAGACGACATTGGAGAACGTGTTGCGCTCCAGTACATCGTCCTGCACCAGGAATTCATCGGAACGCACGTAGGTTCCGTGATCTTGCAGCGTCAGATAGTAACGGCCCGGCTTCTTTAACGTGGAGAAATCAGCGCGCCAATAGCGCTGAGCACCCCACTTCGCAACAGGACCCGTATCCTGCAAGGTGCCTGTCAGCACCGGTTTGTTGTCGCTAGCGTCGACAACCTGAAAATCGTGCAGCGACTGCGCGGCATCCGCCGACACAATGGCTTGTTTGCTTGCCTGCAATTCGTAGCCGACTTGATCGACCAGCACTTTCGGTTCGGCCGCCCAGCCATTGACTGTACACAGGCTAAGGCAAGCCAATACGAACGGCACGAGAGACTTCATGCGGCAACTCCTGCGAGACAACCTCTACAACGCCGGACGTGCCGGCGTTGCGGGTTTCATTGCGATCGACTTCCCGCACCCAGATACCCTGGAAAAAAAGGGACCTGGCAAGATCGCCAGGTCCTTGGCGGGGAAGAAGAAAGGTGGTGCTTTACATCAGAAT
This sequence comes from Dyella lipolytica, assembly GCF_030160075.1. Classification (GTDB taxonomy): domain Bacteria; phylum Pseudomonadota; class Gammaproteobacteria; order Xanthomonadales; family Rhodanobacteraceae; genus Dyella_B; species Dyella_B lipolytica. The sequence goes on along the minus strand of NZ_BSNQ01000005.1, from coordinate 65,237 downwards.
TTGAAGTGCGCCTTGACCATGAACTCGCGACCGCTCGCGTACTCGTTGAGGAGGTACGTATTGGTCGGACCGAGGTACTGCCTATAGACCGAGTTCAGCAAATTCAGCATGTCCAGCGACACGGAGAAGTTTTTGTTGAACGCGTAGGCGGCCGATGCATCCAGTTCCTTGTAGCTTCCGGTGTACGAATCCGGTGCACCCGCTACGTAACCGCCTGCGAGGTACTTACTGCGGTAGTTGTAAGCGATGCTGGCGCTGTACGGGCCCTGCTCGTAGTACGGAGCGACGGTGTAGGAGTTCTTCGAGTTGTACGGCAGAGGACCGTTGGAACTGGTATGGGAATCCGAATACGTGTAGTTCGCGCGGACGCCAAAGCCAGTATCACTAAAGGCCTGCTGGTAGCTGATCGCCGCACCCTTAACCGTTCCTCGACCACCGTTGATCGGTGCCGAAACCGCATAGGTACAGATACCCGCAGTCGAACAGAAGCGGCCGTCGATACCCTGGTTGACCAGGAGTTGACCGGTACCACCGGGGTACAGCTCGAGCCAAGAACCGTTCTGACGCACCTGGTCCGTGGTCGCGTTGACAACGTAGTTCAACACGTTCTTGTAGAAGCCCGAGAAGGCCACCACCGACTGGTCGTTGAAATACCATTCGGCCGAAATGTCGCCGTTAAGCGAGCGATACGGCTTCAGGTTCGGGTTGCCGGCCGTGGCAGTCAGCACCGTGTCGTTGGCCTCGAAGTAGGGCGCCAATTGGTTATACGGGGCATACGCCACCGTCTCCGATGCAGCACCGCGCAGGATCACGTCAGGCGTGACATTCCAAGCAACGTTGAATGCCGGCAGCCAGTTGTTGTGCGTACTGGTTTGGCCCACGTAACCGAAGCCGGACGGGAAATCGCATGCCCAAGAGCCTGTAGCCGCTGCACTGGCCAAGCAGGTGCTCGGTATGTCGTAGCCGTAGGAAGTGATCTTGGTGTGGACCCAGCGTACGCCAAGGTTACCGTGCACGGTGTCGTTACCGAAATTCACCTGACCGTAAGCGGCAGTATTCTGCTGCTGCACGTTGAAGGTGTTATTCCAAGTATCGACTGGATCGTTGGCGATCAGGTTGTTGCCGTTAAGCACGGCGTTGTAGATCGCGTTGAAGCCCGCCGTCTGCACGTGCTGAACCGAGCTTCCACCCAGACCGATCGACGAAGCACCCTGCAGGTTGGTAAGGCCGCCATAGCCAATCTGGTTAAGCGTCTGATTGGGCACGCCCGTAAAGATCAGCAGCCCTTGGCTTTCCCAGTGCGAAGCGTAACGCGCGCCGAACAGCACTTCGTTGAAGAAGCCGTCGAGATCCTTGCTGAAATCAAACTGTGCGTACTGGTCCTTCGACTTGTATGGCTTGTAGCCGATGTTGCCGCCGAAATCGTTGTCAGCCCAGTAAGACGGGTTGTTGGCGGTAGCCAGGTCGGTGTAGGTGAAACCCTTGTTGATATTCCAATTGAAGCCGCCACCGTAGTAGAGCTCCTTGAACGCCTGCGAGATATCGTCGCGCGACGTGCTCACACCGACCTGACCGCCCAGACGCCAGCCATCACCGTAATAGGTGCCACGCCAGTCGACGCCACGCGTCTTGACGAAGGAGTGACGTGCGTCATTGTCCTCGAAGCTATCGGCGGTACTGGTGCAGCTGGTGGCGTTGAAGCAAGGCGTGCCCACCTGCGTGCCGCTGGAGATGACGCCATTGGAACTCGGCGCCAAATAGCTGATGCCTTTGTAGGCGAAGCCCGCAATCGGATATAGCGAGGTGTTGATGTTGTTGAGGCTGTCATTCATGTACATCAAGCTGAGCGTGCTGTCGAAGTGCTCGTTCGGCTTGTACTGAATGTTGACCAGGATGCTGTTGCGCTTCTCGGTCTGGATAAAGTTGGCTGAGTTCAGCTCCGTCGGGAACTGATCCGACGCCTTGATGGTGCCAGCGGCGACTTCCGCGGCGATCGCCGGGTTAACTGCAGCGGCAGCCGAAACAGGCGAGTAGCTGAAGATTTCCTGGCCTTCGCGAGACGTAATCTCCTCGTAGTGCTGAGCGGAAACATCTACGCCAAAGGTCTTGTCGGCGTTATGCCAGCTGTAGAAAACTGCGGCGTTCGGCCGCTGTTTGCCGACCATGTCGTTGTAGTTCGCGCCGAAGGAGCCGGTAAGCGTATTCGCATCGACATCGAGCGGCTGCACTGTGTGCATGAACACGGTACCGCCGAGGCTGCCTTCCGGCAGACGCGCTTCGGGCGACTTATAGATTTCGAGCTTGCCGAGAATCTCGGGCGGCAGCAGCGAATAGTTGAAGCCGCGGTTCGGATTATCACCGTACAGCCACATTGCCTGCGCCACCGGATGGCCGTCCAGATAGCTGAGGTTGAGGCTGGGATCGATGCCGTCGATGCTGACGCGTTGGGTTGCACCGAACAGATGGTCAAGCGTTACGCCAGGCACCTGTGCCAGCGCTTCGGCGACGTTGGTGGCCGGGAACTTGCCGATATCGGTTGCCGTGATGGCATCAACAATGGCATCGGCGTTGCGCTTGGTATCCATCGACTGCTGCAAGCTGGCGCGGATACCAACCACAGTTACCGTACCCAGCTGCTTCGCATTGGCCTTCTCGGCCTGCTGCTCGGTAGTCTGGTTAACGGTATTGGCAGGTGTAGTTTGCGTGGCGTCCTGTGCATGCAACGCACTGGACAGACAAAGGCTCGCGATGATGCTCGCGGCAAGCATAGTCTTACGATGTGACATGATTTCCTCCCCTCAGAGGCGTTTTCAGCACGGAAGATGTTCGCGGCATGCCCGTACTGTTTGGCGTATGGGCTTGCGCCCGGTTGGTTGAAAAATCGTCGCTTCTCTGTCCCTCGGCGCGCCCGTCAATGAGCATGCTGGCTGTCCAAATACAGGCCAGCGGCGCCGATGACCCCAAGCTGGCCGTGTTCCATCAGTCGTACAGGTACTTGCTGCAGGTAAGGACGCATAACGCCCTTGTTGAAAAAACGCTCGGCGAATGTGCTCGACAGCAGCAGCTCGCGGATCTGCGGCAGAATGCCGCCGGCGAGATACACACCGCCGCGTGCGCCATAAAGGAGCACGAGATCGCCGACGAAACTGCCAAGCAATCCGCAGAACACATTCAGTGCTTCTACGGCTGCTGCATCCGAACTTTCCACGGCACTGCGGGTTACGTCAGCCGGGAGATGCAAGGTCGGCGTGACACCGCGCAAGGTGCAGATCGCGTTATAGAGATTGACCAATCCAGGACCGGACAGCGCATGTTCGAACGACACGTACGAGCGTTCGCGCGACAGCAATCGCAGGATCTCGATTTCCAGTTCGTTGCCGGGCGCCAGAGCGACTTGTCCCGCTTCGGTGGCCAGCACCGTGGCGTGTGGCTTGCCAGGAAAAAGAACCGCGGAGCCCAAACCCGTACCCGGTCCCATCACCAATACCGGACCAACAACTTGCGGCGAGCTAGTCTCGATCACCGACGCAGTGTCGGCCTGGGTCATGAATTGCGTGGCGTAGGCCACCGCTTCGAAATCGTTGATGACCGCCAGATTGGCGATACCGAGCGTCTCGCGGATATCGCGGATCGACACCGGCCACGGCAGGTTGTCGTTGACGATGGCGTCGCCCAACACGTAGCCCGCGCTAGCCACCGCGCACTGTTCTACGTGCATACCCGGGTTCAACTGCGCGATGAAATCTTTCAGCACCGCAGTAAGGCTGGGCCATTCGGCGCAGGCATAGCGGCGGTATTCCAGCACCGTGACGGGACGATGGCCGTCCGGACGCGGGCTTACCAGGCCGATGCGCGCATGGGTGCCACCCACATCGGCAGCCAGAAAAGCCAGCCCCGGTGACGGCACCGATTGCGCATTGCCACGTGTGACAGCCTGAACCACGCCCCCTCCTAACGTATCCCGTCGCGCTTGCCCTACACAGCTACAAGGGCTTGCCCTCTGCTGCGCGACTCTGATGACGGAGTCTGGTCACGAATGACAACGCTGTCAACAGGTCGTAAAGATTACCTTCAAAGCATGTTTGTGGCGGTGCGAAACGTTATGCAGCACGGTTGCGGACCAAAAGACGTAACCGCATGAAGAATTTGATATTTACGTAGTACCACCTAGGACAAATGACCTAGTACTTAGCGTGTTGCAACGCACCACACACAAGCATCGAATTCGGCGAAATGACGCACGTTGTCGGCCACGCGACAACGCCATCGATTGACAACGTTATGCCTTGGGGACAATAAAGATCGCTACGGCGATGTCGCACATTCGCCGACATCGGGTCTTCACGGGGAATCGTTCATGTCGTCCACCACGTACACCGCCGACGCGCCACGCACGTCGACACTGCTGCCGATGGTCATCATCGGCGTACTGTTTTTCATCTTCGGTTTCGTCACCTGGCTCAATGGGCCGCTGATTTCGTTTGTAAAAGTGGCTTTCACGCTCAACGACATCAATGCGTTCCTGGTGCCTTTCGCTTTCTACGTTTCTTATTTCGTGCTCGCGCTACCGGCCGGCGTAGTGCTGAAGCGCACCGGCATGAAGAAAGGCATGGCACTTGGCCTGTTTGTGATGGCGATCGGCGCAGCGGTGTTCGGCGAGTATGTACGCATGCGCGTCTACCCAGGCGCACTGGCCGGCTTGTTTGTGATCGGCGCAGGTTTGTCGTTGCTGCAGACGGCATCCAATCCTTACATCAGCATTCTCGGTCCGATCGATAGCGCAGCGCAGCGCATCGCTTTCATGGGCATTTGCAACAAAGTGGCCGGCGCGCTAGCGCCGCTCGTTTTCGGTGCGCTGGTGATGACCGGCATCGATTCCTTCCAGGACCAGGTTGCGAAAACGGCGGTTGGCCCGGCGCGCGAAGCATTGCTCACCGAGTTCGCGTCGCGCGTGTTTCTGCCGTACATGGCGATGGCTGGCATTCTGGTTGTGTTGGCGGTTTGGATCGTTTTGTCATCGTTGCCGGAAATCAAGCCTTCCGGTGCCAACAGCGAGCGCGCGATCGGCCACACCGCCGGCGGTATTTTCAGCTTCCCGCACCTGTGGCTGGGCGTGCTGTGCTTGTTCCTCTACGTAGGTGTGGAAGTGATGGCCGGCGATGCCATCAATACCTATGGGCAGGGCTTCGGACTGCCGCTGAAGATGACGTCGCATTTCACGACCTACACGATGCTGGCGATGCTGAGCGGTTACGTTCTCGGCTTGGTGCTGATTCCGCGCTTCATTTCGCAGCAGCGTTATTTGGCTGTATCGGCGGTACTCGGCGTGCTGTTCGCGATTGGCGCATATCTCACGCATGGCAAAGTTTCGGTGGCCTTTGTGGCCGCACTGGGTTTCGCCAACGCCATGATGTGGCCGGCCATTTTCCCGCTGGCGATCAAGGGCCTGGGCAGCCATACCGAGCTGGGTTCGGCCTTCCTGATCATGGGGATCGTGGGCGGCGCGCTACTGCCGCAGGCCTTCGTGCACCTCAAGCAGTACATCGATTTCCAGCTGGCGTTTCTGGTTGTCATCGTGCCGTGCTATCTCTACATCCTTTATTACGGTATGCGCGGCCATAACGTAGGCAACCACGCGCGTTGAGAGCGCTTATGGCAGGCCCCGGCAGTCGTACCACCACCACTCAACCCGGCGACTGGGCTACGATGCCCACCCGACACCCGGGAGGATCTCTCGTTGCACAGTCCCACCATCAAGGATGTCGCCAAGCACGCAGGCGTCTCGCTGAAGACGGTTTCCCGCGTTATCAATCACGAGGCTGCGGTGCGCCCGGAGACCCGCGAGAAGGTGGAGCGGGCGATCGAGCAGCTCGGCTATCAGCCGGATCCCTCCGCCCGCAGTCTGCGCAGCAGCTCGCACTCGTACGCAATCGGCCTGGTCTACGACAACCCGAACGCGCACTACGTGATCGATATGCAGAACGGCGTGCTGTCGGCCTGCCGCGAGCGGGGTTTCGGCTTGCAGATCTATCCCTGCGATTCGACCGCACCGAAACTGGCGGAAGAGCTGGTATCGCTGGTGCAACGCGCTCGTCTGGCCGGGTTGATTCTGGCGCCGCCGATGTCAGAGCAGTCCGCCTTGCTGGCGACACTGCAGGCACACGATGTGTCTTTCGTGCGCATCATCGCCGCGCGCGAGGATCCGCAGGACGGCATGCCCTGCGTCTATGTGGACGATCACGACGCGGCCTACGCGATCACCGAGCACTTGATCCAACTCGGTCACACTCGAATCGGTTTTTTGTGGGGCGAACCGCATCACCGTTCCAGCCCGGAGCGTTATCAGGGCTATGCGGACGCGTTGAAGGACTACGGCATCGCCATCAATCGCAAACTGATCCTGCCCGGCCGTTATGCGTTCGACGACGGTTTTCGCGGTGCACGCAAATTGCTGGCGTTGAAGGAAGCACCCACGGCGATCTTCGGCTGCAACGACGAAATCGCCGCTGGCGTGCTCGCCGCCGCGCGATCGGCGGGGCTGGATGTGCCGTGGGATCTTTCCATCGCCGGCTTCGAGGACAGCCCCTTTTCCAAGCAAGCGTGGCCGGCGCTGACGACTGCGCGGCAATCGACCAGCGAGATCGGGCGACATGCCGCTTTGCGCCTGATCGGCGGACTGCAGAACCAGCGCGCCGAACCGGCCAACGAGGGCTTTATGCCCGAACTGGTGGTGCGCGGCTCGACGGCGCCGCCGCGTCAGACCTGATCCTCTTGGCGGCAGGCGCAACGCGCCGCCGCGCTCGTTTTTGCTTCGTCATCCCGCACAGCGGGTCGTCGTCGTGCGCATCATTTTTGGTGAGCAGAGGCACACGCTGCGTTTCGTTCTTTTCCCGGAGTCCCCATGAAATCCGCTCGTGACACCCTGATGTACAACGAGGCGCAGGAAAGCGCCGCGACCGTCGAACGCCAGCTGGCGCAGAACGCATCGCTGCTGAAATCGCTCGGCGAACGATTGCGTGCGGAGCCGCCGCGTTTCATTGTGACTTGTGCGCGCGGCAGTTCCGATCATGCGGCGGCGTATGCGAAATATGTCTTCGAAACCCAACTCGGTTTGGTCACGGCGTCGGCTTCTCCGTCGATTTCCTCGATCTACGATGCGCATCTCAAGCTCGACGGCGCATTGTTCGTAGCGATCTCGCAATCGGGCAAAAGCCCCGACCTGCTGCGCAGCGCGCAAGCTGCGAAAGAAGGGGGTGCATATGTCGTGGCGATGGTGAATGTCGAAGATTCGCCGCTCGCTGAATTGGCCGACACAGTTATTCCGCTGCGTGCCGGCCCTGAGCGCAGCGTCGCCGCCACCAAGAGTTACCTCGCTACGCTCGCAGCGATCTTGCAGCTGACGGCTTACTGGACCAACGACAAGGCGCTGCATGCAGCCATCGCTCGCCTGCCCGACGATCTACGCCGCGGCTGGGAGAGTGACTGGAGTCCGCTGGAACGCGGCCTGGTCGACGTGCACAACCTGTATGTCGTCGGTCGCGGTTACGGTTTCGGCGCAGCGTTGGAAGCCGCGCTCAAGCTGAAGGAAACCTGCGGCTTGCACGCTGAGGCGTTCAGCGCAGCAGAAGTGAAGCATGGTCCGATGGCGATCGTCGGCCCCGACCTTCCCGTGCTGTTCCTCGGTCAGGATGACGGCACCTTGGAAAATACCTTGTCCGTTGCCGCCGAATTCCGCTCGCGCGGCGTGCGCGTGTGGGTCGCTGCACCCGGCGTGGAAGGCGCCGACGCCCTGCCGCTACCCACCGGTATCGAACCTATCGTGACGCCGCTACTCGCCGTGCAGAGTTTTTATCGCGCCGCTAGCGCGCTTGCGCTTGCGCGCGGTTACGATCCGGACGTACCGCCGCATCTGCGCAAGGTCACGGAGACCGTGTAATGCCCGCGAATCCGCTGATTGCTCTGGTCAATGGACGCGTGCTCGGCGATCACGGTCCGCGCGAAGGCCTGGCCGTGCTGGTGCGTGGCAAGCGCATTGTCGCCATCGTCGCGCACGACGATGCGCGCATGGCCGACGCGCAACGACATGATCTGCAAGGTCGCCTGCTGCTGCCTGGCTTTATCGATGTGCAAGTGAATGGCGGGGGTGGCCTGTTGTTCAACGATGCGCCGACGGTGGAAACGCTGCGCGGCATCGCCGAAGCACATCGCAAGTACGGCACTACCGGCATGCTGCCCACGCTGATTACCGATACTGCCGAGCAAATGCACGCCGCACTCGCCGCGGTAGATGAGGCGATCGAGCAGCACATTCCCGGCATTCTAGGTATTCACGTGGAAGGCCCTTTTCTTGCCACAGCGCGCAAGGGTATCCATAACGCCAATCTGTTCCGTCAGCCCGACGCCAGCGATATCGAAGTGCTTACCGCACCGCATCGCGGCGCAGTGATGCTTACGCTGGCACCGGATCAGGTTCCCCCGTCGATCATCGCGCGTTTGAGCGAAGCCGGCGTCATCGTCGTGGCCGGCCATACCGGCGCTGACTACGCCACTACGCGCGCCGCGCTCGACGCTGGCGTGTGCGGCTTCACGCATCTGTACAACGCGATGACACCACTGAGCAGCCGCGATCCAGGCGTGGTCGGTGCGGCGCTTGACGATCCGCACAGCTGGTGCGGTTTGATCGTTGACGGTCATCACGTGCACCCGGCGACGTTGCGCGTAGCGATCGCAGCGAAAGCGAGCGGTAAATGCGTGCTTGTCACCGATGCGATGCCGCCCGTAGGCAGCGACCGGCCCGATTACGTACTCAATGGGCAGACCATCGTGATGCGCGACGGCATTTGCCAAAGCGAGGACGGCGTGTTGGCCGGTTCCGCGCTCGACATGGCTGGCGCCGTGCGCAATACGGTAGAACTGCTGGGAATACCGTTAGCGGAAGCCTCGCGCATGGCGAGTAGTTATCCGGCGGAGTGGATCGGGCTCGGCCGCACGCATGGGCGGATTGCAGCAGGCTATCGCGCGGATTTCGCGGTTTTGGACGACTCGCTGACCGTGCACGAGACATGGGTGGGCGGCGCGATTTATCCCGTGGGCTAATGGGATGAGGTGGGTTGGGGAGAGCGTTAGCGAACCCCGGCCTTGTACCTTCGCCATAGGCCGGGAGCCAGGCGGGAGTGGCATACTCGCCGCTCCCTATTCCCCTCGGAAGCCGCACGATGTTCCCGCTCCGTACCCTGGCCCTGGGCGCCCTGCTGTTGCCTTTGGCAGCCTACGCCAACGATCCCTATTCCTACGCCCAGCCGGACGAGGTGCGCGTCACCCATCTGGACCTGACGCTGAAGATTGATTTCCCGCACCGCCAGCTCGATGGCCAGGCCACGCTGACGCTGGACTGGAAGGATCCCAAAGCCACAGCACTGACCCTGGACACGCGCGATCTGAACATCGCCAGCGTGGAAGCGGTCGATGCCAAGGGCAAGACGTCACCGCTGCAGTACGCGTTGGCGCCGCGCGACAAGCAACTGGGTAGCGAGCTGACCATCCAGACGCCGCAGCGTCCGCATGAAGTGCGCATCGTCTATACCACCTCGCCGGACGCCTCCGGCCTGCAGTGGCTGCCCCCCGCGCAGACGGCGGACAAGAAGCAGCCCTTCATGTTCTCGCAATCGGAATCCATCCACGCACGCTCCTGGGTGCCGCTGCAGGATTCGCCGGCGATCCGTTTCACGTATGACGCCCATGTCACCGCACCACAGGATGCTCGCGTGGCGATGAGCGCGCCGAATAATCCCAAGCATCCGTTGAACGGCGATTTCAGCTTCAACCAGACGCATCCGATCCCCTCCTACCTGCTGGCGATCGCCGCGGGCGATCTTGCGGTGAAAGAAACCGGCCCGCGTTCGGCGGTGTATGCCGAGCCGTCGGTAGTCGGCAAGGCCGCGCACGAGTTCGAAGACACCGAGAAGATGATTCAGACGGCGGAGAAGTTGTACGGTCCCTACCGCTGGGGCCGCTACGACATCCTGGTGTTGCCGCCGAGCTTTCCGTACGGCGGCATGGAAAATCCCAACATGACCTTCGCCACGCCGACTGTGCTTGTCGGTGACAAGAGCTTGGTCTCGCTGGTAGCGCATGAGCTGGCGCACTCGTGGTCGGGCAACCTGGTGACGGCCGCGTCGTGGCGCGACATCTGGCTCAACGAAGGCGTGACCACCTATGTGCAGGGCCGCATCACCGAAGCGCTGTACGGCAAGCGTCAGGCCGACGAGGAAGCCCTGCTCGATATTCATACCTTGCAGAAGGAAGTCGGCACGCTGCCCGCAAACGCGCAGCGCCTTGCTCCCAAGCCAGGCGGTATCGATGCCGACGATTCGCTCTCCGACGTCGCCTACAACAAGGGCTCCTGGTTTCTGCGCACGCTGGAGCAGCGCTTCGGCCGCGATACGTTCGACAACTATCTGAAGGGCTACTTCAATCACTTCGCGTTCCAGAGCATTACCACCGAGCAGATGCTCGACTACCTGAAACCAAACCTGATCGACAAATACCCCGGCAAAATGAGCTGGGATGAAGCAAGGGAGTGGGTCTACGACGCCGGCATTCCGAAAAATGCACCGATCCCTGCTTCGCCGCGCTTCGACGCCATCGACAAGGAGCGCAGTGCCTTTCTAGCGGGCACGCTGACCGCCGACAAGCTCGATGCGAAGGGTTGGAACACGCAGGAATGGATGTACTTCCTGGACGGCCTGCCGGATGTGCCGCCGCTGGACAAAATGCAGGCGCTCGATGCCGCGTGGCATCTCACCGGTACGCCGAATGCGGAAATCGGCATGCGTTGGTACGTTCACGCCATTGCCGCGGGCGACAAGGCCGCGTGGCCGGACGCCGCCGAACATATGACGCGCATCGGCCGTCTGTACCTGACGATGCCGGTCTATGCCGCGCTGAGCAAGACGCCGGACGGTCTTGCTTTCGCCGAACAGGTGTATGCCAAAGCGAAGGATGGTTATCACCCGCTGACACAGCAGGCTGTCGAGGCATTGTTTGCGAAGGCCTCAAAGAAGTAAGCGCTTTAGCCCCTCTCCCTTTGGGAGAGGGGTTGGGGTGAGGGTGCGGAGCTTGCGCGATATTGAAGTTTCCCGCTTCTAGGCTCCGCTCGTACCCTCATCCGCCCCTTCGGGGCACCTTCTCCCGGTGGGAGAAGGATTCACAACCTGCATCCGGCACTAGCTATGACCACATCCGCATTGAACCCATCTCGCCCCCTATGGCAACGCTTGCTGATACGTCGCCTGAAATTCCTCGGCATCGTTGCCGCGCTGCTGGTCGTTTCGCTAGGCGGCAGTTATCTGTTCGCGCCGCAATGGCTGCTCCAGGCCAACTCGATGCGCGAGGCGATGAATGCGCAGCTGGAAAAGCGTTCCGTGCAGGCCGGCGATACGCAGTGGGTGTATTACGAAGGTGGCCAAGGGCCGACCATCGTCTTGCTGCACGGCTTTGCGGCACGCAAGGAAGTGTGGCTGAAGGTCGCGCCCATGCTCACCGCGCATTTCCACGTGATCATTCCCGACCTGCCGGGTTGGGGCGAGTCCTCGCGCATTCCCAACGCCAGCTACAACATCGACAGCCAGGTCGCACGCTTCAACGATTTCGTGCAGACGCTGCACCTCCAGCACTTTCTGCTCGTAGGTCATTCAATGGGTGGCGCGATTGCCGGCGTGTATGCCGCTGAGCATCCGGATGATGTCAGCGAATTGGCGCTGATCGATTCGTTTGGCCTGAATTTCAAGGAAAACGACTTCGCCAAGGAAGCGCGGAGCGGCAAAGATCCCTTCATCTACGACGACCGTGCCGGCTTCCTGCGTGCCAATGCGTTGGCATTCGAGCATGTACCCAATATTCCAGGGCGCTTTATCGATGTGTTCGTGAAGGACAGCATCAAGAATCGCGCTTTCATCGAAAGCACCTTTCACGAATTGGACGAAGACTCTCAGGTGCTGTCGCTGCAGAGCCGCCTCGACAAGCTGACCATGCCGACGCTGGGTCTGTGGTGTCACGACGACAAGATCATCGATATCTCCGCACTGGACAGCCTGCGCAACGGCCTCACCCATGCGCCGGCGATCAGCACCAGTGTGCTCAATGGGTGCAATCACATGCCGCAGATGGAGAAGCCGCAGGAATTCGTACAAGTGCTGACCAGCTTCGCACTGGCGCACTGACAGTGCCCGCTTGCGCTAGATAAGCTTAAAACAACCTTTAAAACGTCATCCTGACGAAAGTCGGGATGACGTCGATTTATTTAGAGTGTCCGCCGAAATCAGGCCATGGGGAATCACAACACCCAAGGCACCAGCGCTTTGACGCGCTGCATGTACGCGCGATATTGCTCACCGAAGAGCTCGCACAACCAACGCTCTTCCATTCGCAGCTTGCGCCAGAACGAGGCCGCGACAATCGCAGTGGCGAGCAATCCGCGCCACTCCCCGATCGCCAGAGCGCTGCCGAGAAAGGCGAGCAACAAACCGGTGTAGATGGGGTGGCGCACGATGCTGTAAGGGCCACGGACGATCAGTTCGTGATCCTGTTTCAGCTGGACCACGCCACTCCAGTTGCGTCCGAGAATCACGCGCGCCCAGCAGGCGAAGGCGAGCCCTGCAAGCGTGAGGATGAAGCCAAGCCACACCACCCATTCGTCGGCCGGCATAAAGCGTTCGCGCAGCACGGTGCCGTTTAACCAGCCGGTATTCATCATCAACAGCACCGCGACGATCAGTGGCAAGCTGTATTTGCCAAAGCGCGACAGCGGGGATTCGACGCGCACGGCTTGTTTCACGTTCGCCGCGCTGATGCCCCAGTACATGAGCCACAGCAGCCACGCACCGCCAAACAGATACCCGAACGGAATCGACATCGCCATCCCCTTGCGTCGGAAAACTCTGTTTATCCCCAAGCGGCGGTGTGGCGCGCCATCAATCGGCGACGTCGGCGATCAGCCTGTCCAGTTCCGCCTTCAGCGTCGCACCATTCTGGCGCAGCCAGTCGCGCTGTTCGCGCCAGTCGGGGAAGATCGATTCCACGTGCGCCCAGAAGCGCGGCGAGTGGTTGCGTACTTTCAGATGGCAAAGCTCGTGTGCCAGCACGTAGCGCAGGGCTGCGGGCGGTGCGAGCGCGAGTGCGAGATCGAGATTGATGCGATCGCGCGTATCGAGGCTGCCCCACAAGCTTTTCATCGGGCGAATGCGTAGCGCAGTCGGCGCCAGACCAAGCTGCGGTACGTAGCCGGCCAGCCAGCGCGAGACATCACGGCGGATCTGATTTTCGAAATACGAAGCAAGCAGGCCGCGCGCGACCGGCAATGCACGGCTGTGCGGGCGCGGGATTTCCAGCGTCAGGCTGTTGTCGTAGGCGACAACACGCGGATAGACACCTTCGGCCCAATACAGCGTGGCTGTTTCACCGCGCAACGGAAAGTCGATGGGTGTGCCCACGCGCAATGGCGGCAGCGGTTCGACGAAGAGATTCAGTTCGTCGAGTTTCTTCTCCAACCAATCGGCGTTGTGACGTAGAAAGGCGTTGACTTGCGACGGATGCGTGCCTTGCGGATACGTGATGCGCGCGCCCTTGGGCGACACGGTCAAGCGCAGCCGTCGCGCCCGTGGGTGTGCTGCTTTGAGCACACGAATGGTGTTGCCGCTGAGTGTTGCCAACTCCAGCCAGTCGCCGTCGAGGTACGCCATGATTCTGCCTATCGGTACTACCGCCGGGGGCCAAAATGGCCCCCGAGCCCAGGCAGAATGTGGGGCGGCGACGCCATGCGCAAGGGCTTTTTGACCTGACCCCCGGGAAGCCCGATCTGGCGCGCGTCTCAATTCTCCTTGGGACGCGGGAGGCCGAACCATTCCTCGAGTTTGGCCAGCAAACGCTCCAATTCCAGGGTCAGCAGGGCAAACCGGGCGTCCAGCTCGGCGGCCGCGTCTTGCTGGCTGTCGCCCAGCTCGTCCAGCACGACATCGAGGAATTTCAGCTTGCGCAGCACCAGATCCTCGCCCAGCACGAAGCTCATGCGGTCATCGAACACCAGTCCCAGCTGGAACACTTGCTTGCCGTTGCGCAAATGCTCTTTTACTTCTTCGGCATCGAGATCCTGACGACGGCAACGCGCGATGGCACCGGTAGCAGTGGCCGGATCGCGCAGTTCGCATTCGTCGCCGAGTACGAGACCGCCCGGCAGCTTGCCGCTGGCGAGCCAGTCGGTCATCAACACGCGCGGACCCTCTTCCGGCGCGAGCGGTACGGCGGGAAAGCTGCCGAGCGCTTCGCGCACTTGCGTCAGCGCGTTCTCCGCTGCTTTACGGCTGGCGGTATCGAGCACCAGCCAGCCGTGCTTGCGGTCGACGTAAGCCGACATGCGCGAGCTGCGCACGAAGGCGCGCGGCAGCAGTTCGGTAAGCAGATCTTCTTTGATGCGCTTGCGCTCGCGACCGCCAACCTTGCGGCCTTCTTCCTCGGCGATTTTTTGCACTTTGCGTTGCAGCTCGTCGTTCACCACGGCCGCCGGCAGCAGTTTTTCTTCGCTGCCCACGGTGAGCAGCGTGCAGGCGTTCACAGCGTGCGTGAGCGCGGCCTCTTCGCCGCGACCGACCGGCGGCACGAAACCACGCGTGCCCATTTCCAGCGGACCACAGGGACGCAAGCGATGGTCGCCTAACGCCTCATCGAGGCGCTTCAGATCTTCGGCAACAGCGGGAGAAAAGCGGAATAGCGTGAGGTTGCGAAAAAACATGAAGGATCCGATTGAAGGGTCATGCCGTCGCCCCGGCGCAAACCGAGACCCAGTGACTTATCGGCAGACAAGACGCTGAGCCCCGGCCGTCGCCGGGGCGATGATATTTATGGAGGTTTAGCGGCTCACCGCAGCGACTGCAGCAACCACCGTATCGAGATTGGCGCGATTGAGCGCGGCCACGCAGATGCGGCCGGTGCCGATGGCGTAGATCGCATGTTCTTCGCGCAAACGATCCACTTGCGCCTTGCTCAGACCGGAGTACGAGAACATGCCCGCCTGCTTCTGGATAAAGCCGAATTGCGGCGCGCCGTTGGCGGCCAGCTTTTCCACCATGCCGGCACGCATCGCGTGAATGCGCTCGCGCATCTCGGTCAGCTCCTGCTCCCATACCGCACGCAGTTCCGTGCTGTTGAGCACGCCTGCCACCAGTGCGCCGCCATGCGTAGACGGACTGGAATATATCGAGCGGATGATGCGTTTGACCAGCGATTGCACGCGCAGCGCCTCGTCGCGGTTGGCGCCGACGATGGAAAGCGCACCCACGCGCTCGCCATACAACGAGAACGACTTGGAATAGGAATTGGCGACCACGAAGGATTCGATGCCCGATTCGGCGAACAGACGCACCGCTGCAGCATCCTCGTCGATACCCTTGTCGAAGCCCTGATAAGCCATGTCGATGAAGGGCAGCAGGCCGCGATCTTTCACCAGCGCCACCACTTGCTGCCATTGCTCGACGGTGAGATCCACGCCGGTGGGGTTATGACAGCAGGCATGCAGCAGCACGACGGTGCCAGGTTCCAGTTTGCCGAGGTCGGCCAGCATGCCTGCGAAATTGAGACCGTGTGTTGCCGCGTCGTAATAGGTGTAATCCACCACCTCGAAACCGGCGGCGTTGAATACCACGCGATGGTTTTCCCAGCTCGGGCTGCTGATCGCCACTTTCGCTTTCGGCAAAGCTTTCCGCAGCAAATCCGCACCCACGCGCAGCGCGCCGCTGCCGCCGACCGTCTGCGAGGTCGCCACGCGACCGGCCGCCAGCAGCGGGGAATCGGCGCCGAAAACCAGCTTCTGCGTCGCCTGGGTATACGCCGGCAGACCATCGATCGGCAGGTAGCCGCGCGGCTTCGCCTCACGCGCCAGCATCTCTTCCACATGGCGCACCGCGCGCAACAGCGGAATGCGGCCGGATTCGTCGTAATAGATGCCCACGCCCAAGTTGACCTTGCCCGGACGCGTATCGGCCACAAAAGCTTCGGTAAGTCCCAGGATCGGATCACCCGGGGTCATTTCAACAGATGCAAAGAGGGACACGGCTGTACTCGACAATGGGTAGATGGAGGTATGGACGTCCAGACGTCCGCCGGGATGCTAACGGTTGCTGTCGCCTTCGGTTCCGGCAAGCCAGCCATGCACGTCGACGCGCTGAGCACCTTCGCGAGCACCCAGCGCAGCGAAATCGAACAGCTGACGATCGGCCAACTGCGAGGGTGCCACATTACCCAGCGCGCGAAAAATGGTTTCGCTGCGCCCGGGGTGCTGGCGCTCCCACTCGTGCAACATGCGGCTGACGGCCTTGCGCTGCAGGTTCTCCTGCGAGCCGCAGAGATTACAGGGAATGATCGGAAACTGCCTGTGCGCGGCGTAGTCGGCGATATCGCTTTCTTTGCAGTACGCCAGCGGTCGGATCACCACATGACGTCCGTCGTCGGACCGCAGCTTGGGCGGCATCGCCTTCAAGCTGCCCTGATAGAACATGTTGAGGAAAAACGTACCCAGAATATCGTCGCGATGATGCCCCAGCGCGATCTTGGTGATGCCGTTGGCCGCCGCCCAGTGGTACAGCGCGCCGCGCCGCAGCCGCGAACACAGGCTGCACATGGTCTTGCCCTCGGGAATCACCCGAGTGACGGTGCTGTAGGTATCTTGTTCGATGATATGAAAGGGCACGCCGCGCTCGGTGAGATACTGCGGCAGCAGGTATTCGGGAAACCCCGGCTGCTTCTGATCGAGATTCACCGCGATCAACTGGAAACGCACCGGCGCCTTCGCCTGCAACGAGAGCAGGATGTCCAGCATGGTGTACGAGTCTTTGCCGCCCGAAAGGCACACCATGACCTTATCGCCGTCCTCGATCATGTTGAAGTCCGCGATCGCCTGACCGACCTGGTGGCGCAGGCGCTTGGCCAGCTTGCCGGCCTCGTAAGCCAGCTTGCGGGCAATATCGGGTTGGGCGACCTCGGGGGGAGCGGACATGGCGGTGGTATCGAACGGGCAAGCGGCTATTGTACCCGCCTCACCTGCCGCGATCTGGCGCGCTACAATCGGCGCTCTACCGCCGCCTTTGCGACTTGTCCGCCATGCAGGCCCAGGACCCGACTCAAATCGCCCATCTGCTGGCCGAACTCCGTCAGGAGCATCGCGACCTCGATGCAGCGATCGCGCAGCTGGCCGCGTCGATCGGCCGCGACGAGCTGCAGATCACCCGCATGAAGAAGCGCAAGCTGCTGTTGAAAGACAACATTGCGCGACTTGAAAGCAAGCTGATCCCCGACCTCGACGCCTGAATCCGATGCCGCTTACCCCGATTTCTCTACAGGACGATCACGTCCTGCTCGAACCCCTCGGCCTGCAGCACGCACCCGATCTCGAAGCCGCCGCGGCGGATGGCGAATTGTGGAAGCTTTGGTTTACCAGCGCGCCGGCACCCGGACAGGCGAAAGCCTATATCGAGAAGGCACTCGACGGCCTCGCCGCGAACAACATGCTGCCGTTCGCGGTGCGTGAGAAAAGCAGCGGAGACATCGTCGGCACTACCCGGTTCTATGACTTCGACCCTGCCCTCCCACGTATAGCGATTGGCTATACCTGGTATGCGAAACGCTGGCAGAAAAGCCATTTGAATACGGCCTGCAAGCGACTGCTGCTCGGATACGCGTTCGAAGCGCTGCAATGCGTCGCCGTGGAATTTCACACCGATGGCCGCAACCTCGATTCGCAGCGCGCGATCGAACGCCTCGGCGCGCACCGCGACGGCGTGCTGCGCGCCCACAAGCGCCGCCCGGATGGCACGCTCCGCGATACGGTGTGTTACTCCATCATTGCCAGCGAGTGGCCGGATGTGTCGCGCTGGCTGACTATGCGGCTGACGCGACTCAGCGCCCACTAAAGCAATCGATTGAGCAGGCGATCCAACCGCACCCGGCTAAGTCGCCGTAACAGTCTGCGCACCTCGGCCGGATAGCGACGAGGGTTATCCAACGCATGGTAGTCGTCCAGCCGCGCGGCATGGCTGCGCAGCGCGGCCCATTCGGCCTCGTGCCTCGCCGTGAGCAGACACGATGGGTCGCGCAACAGCAGCCCGTTTTCCAGATCCAGCGCCCACGCGCGAGGATTCAGATTGTTGCCGGTCAATACGGCGATCTCGTCGTCGATCAACAAACCCTTGAGGTGATAACTGTTGTCGCCATCGCGCCATAGCCAAAGGTTGAGCTGGCCGCGAGCGATATGCGTACGGTGGGCACGCGCAAACCGTCGCAGGTTGCTTTCGTAAAGATACGGCAGCAAACCAATCTTGCGAAAGGGCTCCTGCGGCGGGATGTAGAAATCGTTGGCGGTCTTGTCGCCGACCATGATGTCGATGACACAGCCGCGACGCAGCAGGTTGCCGAGCACCGCACGCACAGGACGCGGCAGATTGAAGTATGGCGTGAAGAGGATCACCCGCTGCCGAGCATCGCGCAGCAAGCTCAGGAGGGTATCGTTGAGCTGATTGTCGCTGCGGCCGAAACCGAGCAGCGGCGTAACCGCCACCGCACCTTCAGGTAGCGGTTCGCGCGGCACCTGGTAACGCGCGTGCTGCAGCTGTCGGCGCAGATGACGGATCGCATGCTGCAAATCGCGCGTAGCCGGTAACGGTCTTTGATCGACTCGCCTGACCGCTTCGTTGTCGCGCAGATGATCGTGCACGAAGGCGGCCATGCTGTCGGCCAGCCCGCCATGACGGATAAGGTGATAGCGATCGAGCCGATAACGTCCGTGCCGGGCAAGGTAGACGTCGTTGATGCTCGCCCCGCTGTACAACACGTCCTCATCGATCACGAAACCCTTCAGATGCAGTACGCCGAACAGCTCCCGGTTCTGCACCGGCACACCGTAAATCGGCACGTCATCACCAAACCGCGTCGCGTACTGGCGATAGAGCGCCGCGTTTCCTTCACTGGCATCCTTGCCGATCAGGCCGCGCCGGGCGCGGTGCCAGTCCACATAGATCTCCACCTCGAGCGATGGATGGTTTCTGCGGGCGGCATAGAGCGCATCGAGTACTTCACGGCCGGCGTCGTCATCCTGCAAGTACAAGGCAACGATCACGATGCGGCGCGTGGCCTGTGCGATCAGCTCGAGCAGGGTCCGGCGGAAGGCAATCGGATCGTCCAGCACCCGGATGCCGTCGGCGTGCACCGCAAACGCCTGCAAGGCCTCCCGTTTCGGCCGCATGAAACGGCCCAATGGCAGCAGGCGCAGGGGAAGACGACGAGGCATCAGTAGGTTTCGGGCGTTCATGACGCCATGGTAGCGGGTCGCTTACCGCGCCCAGAATTCTGCGCCAACAGGGCATCGTCGGCTTTGTGATGTCGCTTTTCGCTCGTCTGCGTTGCTTGATATTCGTAGAAGCACACGTCACCGGGAACATCGGCATTGGTTGCTAATGAAACGAATTGATACGAAATGCGTTGATACATATGGACGTCCATCCGTCCGTACGCGAACGAATTGGCATTCGGAAAATTTTTCATAAAAAAAAGATTGACACGTCGTTACAGCGTGCCTTAGGGTCGACGACATGCCGCAGCGCAACAGCCACCGTTATGTGACCCGTGCGATCCGTCCACCGACGGACATGGATCTGCTGCCCTTCGGTGGCCTGCTTCTTCTTCCCCTCGTACTCGTACTCCTTATTACCAACGGAGGTGCGGGCTGAGGGCGCGTGTCAAGGTAAAGCAAAACTAACCTAGATACCCCGAAGAACCCCGCACCCGATCAGGATGCGGGGTTTTTTGTTGCCCCTCGGCACCGCCCCAAACGGAGCCAGGCATGACCCCCGAAACAGCACAACCGAACGACAACGACCAAGGTGGAGAAAGCGCCGAAGATCGCGTACGCATCTTCGACACCACCTTGCGCGACGGCGAGCAAGCGCCCGGTTTTTCCATGGACCGGCGCGCGAAATTGTGCATGGCACAAGCGCTGGAAGCGCTAGGCGTGGATATCCTCGAAGCCGGTTTTCCGCAGGCTTCCCCGGACG
Source organism: Dyella lipolytica (assembly GCF_030160075.1). Classification (GTDB taxonomy): domain Bacteria; phylum Pseudomonadota; class Gammaproteobacteria; order Xanthomonadales; family Rhodanobacteraceae; genus Dyella_B; species Dyella_B lipolytica. The sequence goes on along the minus strand of NZ_BSNQ01000005.1, from coordinate 45,144 downwards.
ATTTCGCCGCTGTCGAAGAAATCGCGCGCACGTTGCGCAACACCACGGTGTGCGCACTCGCACGCTGCCAGAACGGCGATATCGACACCTCTGCACGTGCACTCGAACGCGCACGGCACGCGCGCATCCACCTGTTTCTCTCCACCAGCCCGCTGCACCGCGAGCACAAGCTGGGCATGAGCAAGGCACAGGTGCTGGATACGGCTGTCGCGTCCATCGAGCGCGCCCGCAAATACTGCGCGGATGTCGAATTTTCCGCGGAAGATGCACTGCGCACCGAGCCGGAATTTCTGGTCGAAGTGTTCAGTGCCGCGATCGCCGCCGGCGCCACCACGCTCAACGCGCCTGACACGGTGGGCTACACCACGCCTGCCGAAATGGTGGAGTTGTTCACCTACCTGCGTCGCCACGTGCGCGATGCGCATAAGGCCGTGTTCTCCACGCATTGCCATGACGACCTGGGCATGGCCGTGGCCAACAGCCTGGCCGCAGTGAGTGCCGGCGCGCGGCAAGTGGAGTGCACCATCAATGGCATCGGCGAGCGCGCCGGCAATGCGGCGCTGGAAGAAATCGTGATGGCGCTGAAGGTGCGCGCCCCGCATTTCGGCCTCCATACGCGCATCGACACGCGCAAGCTGTATCCCACTTCGCGCCTGCTGACCCAGGTGACCGGCCAGGCCGTGCCGCGCAACAAGGCAGTCGTGGGCGAAAACGCGTTCGCGCACGAGTCGGGCATTCACCAGCACGGCATGCTCAAGCATCGCGGCACCTACGAAATCATGCGCCCGGAGGACGTCGGCATTGCCGCGACGACCCTGGTGCTCGGCAAGCATTCCGGCCGCCATGCGCTGCGTCAGCGTCTGGAAGCACTCGGCCACTCGTTGGACGACGCGGCCCTCGACGGCGTTTTCAAGCTTTTCAAAGCACTCGCCGATCGCAAACGCGATATTCGCGACGAGGATCTCGAGGCATTGGCCCTGGGCTTGGATCCGGATGCCACGGGCCCGTGGCGCCTCGATCAGCTCAACACCAGTTCGCACTTGGGTAGCAGCGCTTCGGCGACGGTAAAGCTGATCCATGACGACGGCCGCAAAGTCGGCGAAGCCGCCATCGGCGATGGTCCGGTGGACGCTGTGCTGCGTGCGATCGAGCGCGCCACCGGCACCGACATGGTGTTGACCCGTTTCCAGGTCCGCGCAATGAGCGAGGGCGGCGATGCGCAAGGCTATGCGCAACTCACCGCGCGCCACGCGAGGCACGACTGGAACGGCAGCAGCGTGAGCACCGACATCATCGAAGCGACCGCGCATGCCGCGCTCGCCATCGTCAATCGCATCGAACGGCAAGGCATCGAACGACACGCCAATGCCGCGCCATTGCAAGGAGTTTCCGTATGAGTACGCCCTTTCTTTGGCACAACGGGCGCATCAAGCCCTGGGCCGAAGCCACGGTCCACGTCAGCACGCATGCGCTGCATTACGGCTCATCCGTCTTCGAAGGCGAGCGCGTGTATGCCACGCCCGACGGTCCTGCGTATTTTCGCCTCGCCGATCACACGCGCCGCCTGTTCGAATCGGCGCGCGTGTACGAGATCGAGATCGGTTATAGCGAACAGCAGATCGATGAAGCCTGCCTGGAATTGATTCGCGCCAATCGGATGGCATCCGCTTATGTACGACCGATTGTCTTTCGCGGCGCCGGCGGGCTCGGCGTTCTCCCCAGGGACGGTGCGCCCGTCGACGTCGCGATCATGGCTTTGGAATGGGGTGCTTATCTCGGCGAGGCAGCCGAAGTCGGCGCGGACGTGTGTGTTTCGTCGTGGCATCGTCCGGCGCCCAACACGATCCCTAGCTGGGCGAAAGCAGGCGGTAACTACCTCAGCAGCCAACTGATCGGACTGGAGGCGCGCCGCGGCGGTTTTGACGAAGGTATCGCGCTGGGGCACAACGGTTTGCTCAGTGAAGGCGCAGGCGAAAACCTATTCCTGGTCAAGCGCGGCAAATTGCTTACGCCGCCCTCTAGCGCGGGCATTCTCGCCGGCATCACACGCGACACCGTCATCACGCTCGCCGGCGATCTTGGCCTTTCCGTCGAAGAACGCGATCTGCCGCGCGAAGCGCTCTACAGCGCCGACGAAGTGTTCATGACCGGCACGGCTGCGGAAATCACACCCGTACGTTCGGTCGACCGCAAGAACGTTGGCAGCGGCACACCTGGCCCGATCACGCGCGCGCTGCGCGATGCCTTCTTCGGTTTGTTCAACGGCCGCACGCAAGACCGTTACGGCTGGCTTACCCATGTAGAAACCAATCGCGCCGAGGAGGCCGCATGAGCGCGCGCACGCTATTTGAAAAAATCTGGGACGCTCATGTCGTCGCGACCGAAACCGTCGACACACCGGCGGTGCTCTACATCGACCTGCACTTGGTGCATGAAGTCACCTCACCGCAGGCTTTCAGCGAATTGCGCGAGCGTGACCTGAAACTGCGTCGTCCCGATCGCACGCTGGCTACGCTAGATCATTCCACCCCAACGTTGCCCGCGCAGGCAAACGGCGAACGCCCCTACGCGAACGCCGAAGCCAAAGCGCAGGTCGCGCAGCTGGAAACGAACTGTCGCGAATTCGGCGTAAAGCTCTATGGCTGGGATAGCAGCGATCGCGGCATCGTGCACGTGATCGGTCCCGAACTCGGCGCCACCCAGCCGGGCATGACGATTGTCTGCGGCGACAGCCACACCTCCACGCACGGTGCATTCGGTGCGCTGGCCTTCGGCATCGGCACCACCGAAGTCGGCCATGTCATGGCCACGCAATGCCTGCTGCAACGCAAACCGAAAACCTTCGCGATCCATGTCGACGGCAAACTGCCGCGCGGCGTGGGCGCGAAGGATCTGATCCTGCACATCATCGGCGAGATCGGCGTCGACGGCGGCACGGGCCACGTACTCGAGTATCGCGGCGCAGCCATCGAGGCCTTGTCGATGGAAGAGCGCATGACGATTTGCAACATGTCGATCGAAGCCGGCGCTCGTGCGGGATTGATCGCACCGGACGAAACCACCTTCGCCTGGTTGAAGGGACGTCCCAACGTACCGCAGGGCGCGGCATGGGACGCCGCCGTGCAGCGTTGGCGCGGCCTGCATAGCGACGTTGACGCGGTGTACGACCGCGAAGTGCGCATCGATGCCAGCCAAGTACGCCCCACGGTCACCTACGGCACGCATCCGGGCATGGCTATTGCGATGGACAAGCCCATCCCCGCCGCGCGCAACGCACAGGAACAACGTGCGCTGGATTACATGCAAGGCAAGCCGAACCAGCCGATGCAAGGCACCGCTGTCGACGTCGTATTCATCGGCAGCTGCACCAACTCGCGTCTGTCGGACCTGCGCGAAGCGGCGAATGTGCTGCGCGGCCGACACATCGCCAGCGGCGTGCGCATGCTGGTCGTGCCGGGCTCCGAAGCCGTGCGTCGCGATGCGGAACGCGAAGGCCTGCATGACGTGTTTCTCGCTGCCGGCGCGGAATGGCGCATACCGGGCTGTTCGATGTGCATCGCGATGAACGGCGATCTCGCACAACCGGGCCAGCTCGTCGTCAGCACGTCCAATCGCAACTTCGAAGGCCGCCAAGGCAAAGGTGCGCGCACCGTGCTGGCAAGCCCCGCTACGGCGGCCGCTTCCGCGATTGCCGGCGCGATTGCCGATCCACGCGAATACCTGACGGAGGCCGCCGCATGACATCCGTAACGCGCATTCATTCGCGCACCGCCGTGCTGGTCGACGAAAACATCGACACCGACCGCATCATCCCCGCGCGCTTTCTTACCACCACCGAACGCAGCGGCCTGGGCAAGCATTGCTTCCAGGATTGGCGCTACCTCCAGGACGGCAGCGACAACCCCGATTTCCCGCTCAACAAACCGGCAGCGCGCGGCTGCGGCATTCTCGTCGCCGGCCGCAACTTCGGCTGTGGCTCCTCGCGCGAACACGCACCGTGGGCGCTGCTCGACTATGGCATCCAAGCGGTGCTGTGCAGCGAGATCGCGGACATCTTCCGCGGCAACGCGCTGAAGAACGGCCTATTGGCCATCGTGCTCGACGACGCGGAGCACAACTGGCTGCTCAAAAACCCCGGCATCGAACTTTCCATCGACGTGCGTGAACAGGCCATCGAGCTGCCGGATGGCGGACGCATCCACTTTCAGCTGGAACCGTTCGCGCGGCATTGCCTGCTCAACGGTGTCGACCAGCTCGGCTTCCTGCTGCAACAGGCCGACGCAATCACTCATTACGAACAGCAACAGGAGAAAGCGGCATGAAGGCGCGCATCGTTACCCTGCCCGGCGACGGCGTAGGCCCGGAAGTTATCGAAGCGGCAGTCGCCGTACTGGAAGCCGTTGCGGAGCGCAGCGGTCATACGTTTGAGTTTGAAGCGCACGCCATCGGCGGTTGCGCGATCGACGCGACCGGCGAGCCGCTTCCGGCAGCCACGCTGGAAGCCTGCAAGCACGCCGATGCGGTGCTGCTCGGCGCGGTCGGCGGCCCGAAATGGTCCGATCCGCACGCACCCGTGCGTCCGGAACAGGGCCTGCTCGCACTGCGTGCCGCGCTCGGCGTCTTCGCCAATCTGCGTCCGCTGCAGGTGCATCCCGCACTGGCCTCGCTGTCGCCGTTGAAGAACGAGAAGTTGAAAAACGTTGACGTGCTGTTCGTGCGCGAACTTACCGGCGGCGCTTATTTCGGCGCCAAGACGCGCACCATCGATACCGCGACCGATGAGTGCAAGTACACCGTGGCCGAAGTCGAGCGCGTCACGCGCCGCGCGTTCGAGCTGGCGCGCGATCGCCGTCAGCAGGTGACGTCCGTGGACAAGGCCAATGTACTGGAAACCTCGCGTCTATGGCGCAGCACGGTGACGCGCATCGCCGCGGAGTATCCGGACGTAAAACTGGAACATCAGCTGGTCGATTCGATGGCGATGCTCTTGCTGACGCAGCCATCACGCTACGACGTGATCGTCACCGAGAATCTGTTTGGCGACATCCTCACCGACGAGGCCGCCGCGCTGGCCGGTTCACTCGGCCTGTTGCCATCCGCGTCGCTGGGTGAAGGCAAGGTTGGCTTGTACGAGCCAATTCACGGCTCGGCGCCGGACATCGCCGGACAGAGCGTCGCCAATCCGCTGGGCGCCATTCTTTCCGCAGCGCTGCTGCTGCGCCATTCGCTGGGACTGGACATCGAAGCGACGACCATCGAAGCCGCCGTCAGTCATGTGCTGACCAATGGTCCGCACAGCCGCGATATCGGCGGCAAGGCCAGCACCGGCGACATGCGCGATGCGGTGATCAAGGCGCTGGACGACGTGGCCACACCCGCCTTTTTGTGCGGTCTGCGCGCGTGCGGATGAGCGAGGGCATGATGCGTAGCGATCTGATCAAAACCGGCCCCGACCGTGCCCCGGCGCGCGCCATGTTGCGTGCTACCGGCCTGCAGGATAGCGATATCAGCAAGCCGCTGGTGGCGGTGGTGCACACCTGGTCCAATGTCAGCCCGTGCAATCTCAATCTGCGTGAATTGGCCGAGCATGCGGCGGCCGGCATTCGTGCGGCGGGCGGCACACCGATCGAGTTCAACACGATTGCCGTGACCGACGGCATTGCGATGGGCACGCCAGGCATGCGCGCATCGCTGATCAGTCGCGAAGTGATCACCGATTCGATCGAGTTGGCCGTCGATGGCCATTGCCTCGACGCGATGGTGGTGCTGTGCGGCTGCGACAAAACCATTCCCGCCGCGGCGATGGCGATGGCGCGCTTGAATATTCCCGCGGTCGCGCTGTATGGCGGAAGCATCGCGCACGGCACGCACAACAACCATCCGATCACCATCCAGCAGGTGTTCGAAGCCGTCGGCGCACACGGTGCGGGCAAGATCGACGATGCAGAACTGGCCGCGGTCGAAAAGGACGCCTGCCCCGGCGCCGGCGCCTGTGGCGGCCAGTTCACCGCCAACACGATGGCGATGGTGATGCAGGCCTTGGGCCTGTCGCCGATGGGCTTCAATGATATTCCCGCAACGCACCCGGCCAAGGCGCATGCAGCCTTCCGTTGCGGCGAGCTGGTGATGGATTGCCTGCGCCAGCAGCGCAAGCCACTCGGTATTCTCGACCGCACCGCGTTCCAAAACGCCGCACGCATGGTTGCTGCGACGGCGGGTTCGACCAATGCCGTGTTGCATTTGCTGGCGATTGCCCGCGAAGCCGGCGTGCCGTGGACGATCGAGGATTTCGAACCCGCCTCCGTGCACACGCCTGTGATTGCCGACCTGTTGCCGGGCGGTCGTTACACGGCTGTCGAGTTGTTTGGCGCTGGTGGTAGCGCACGCGTCGCGCAGGAATTGATCGCCGAAGGCATGCTCGAAGATCGTCCCACGGTTACCGGCCGCAGCCTGTACGAGGAATGCGCCGCTGCGCCGCGCGCCGAGAAACAGGACGTGGTGCATCCGGTGAAACAGCCGCTGAAACCGCGCGGAGGCTATTCGATCCTATACGGCAATCTCGCACCGGAAGGTTGCATCCTGAAACTTGCCGGCAAAGGCGCCAATCACTTCGAAGGTGTCGCGCGCGTTTTCGAAAGCGAGGAAGAAGCTTTCGCCGCGGTGCAGGGCGGCAAGATCAAACCCGGCGATGTGATCGTGATCCGCAACGAAGGCCCCGCCGGCGGCCCGGGCATGCGCGAAATGCTCGGCGTCACTGCTGCACTCGTGGGTCGCGGCCTCGGCAATGACGTCGGTCTCATTACCGACGGGCGCTTCTCCGGCGCCACGCATGGCTTCATGGTCGGCCACATCGCGCCCGAAGCGGCACGCGGCGGCCCCATTGCACTGCTGCACGACGGCGATCGCATCTTCATCGACGGCGACCGCCGTGAACTGCGCACCGACGCCGATCTTGAAAGCCGCCGCGCCGGCTGGAAAGCACCCGTTGCGAAAGTCACGCACGGCGCGCTTGCCAAGTACGCGCGTCTGGTCGGCTCCGCTTCCGACGGCGCCACCACCCATCCGAATACTGCCGTGTCCCCACGGCCGCAAGCACAACACACCACGACAAAGACCACCGCAGGAGTTACCGCATGAGCAGCACCGCCACCACCGATACGCTCGCCAAGGCGCGCATCGCCGTTCTCGGCTACGGCAGCCAGGGCCGCGCCCACGCCCTCAACCTCAAGAACTCCGGCCTGGATGTCGTGGTCGGTCTGCGCCCGAATGGTCCCACCTGGCACAAGGCCGTGGCCGACGGTTTCCACGTGGTCGAACCTGCCGAAGCCGTACGCGGCGCGGATCTGGTCGCCGTGCTGACGCCGGACATGGTGCAGCCCACGCTGTACAAGCAGTCGATCGAACCCAACATCAAAGCGGGTGCCGCGTTGCTGTTCGCACACGGTTTCAACGTGCACTTCAAGCAAATCGAGCCGCGTGCGGATATCGACGTCGTCCTGGTCGCACCGAAAGGTCCCGGCGCACTGGTGCGCAGCGAATACGAACGCGGTCGCGGCGTGCCCTGCGTCTACGCCGTGCATCAGGACCAGAGCGGTCACGCGGAAGAGAAGGCCAAGGCCTATGCGGCCGGCATCGGCGGTGCGCGTGCGATGCTGATCAAGACCGACTTCAAAGAAGAAACCGAAACCGATCTGTTCGGCGAACAGGCTGTGCTATGCGGCGGCGCCAGCGAACTGGTGCTGAAGGGTTTCGAAACCTTGGTCGAAGCCGGCTACCAGCCCGAGATCGCCTATTACGAAGTACTGCACGAACTGAAGCTGATCGTGGATTTGTTCTACGAAGGCGGCATCACTCGCATGCTCGAGTTCGTCTCGGAGACCGCGCAGTACGGCGACTACGTCAGCGGTCCACGCATCGTGGATGCCGCGACCAAAGAGCGCATGAAGGCTGTGCTGAAAGACATCCAGGACGGCACCTTCGCGCGCAACTGGATCGCCGAATACAACGCGGGTCTACCGAACTACAAACGGCTGAAGCAGGCGGACCTCGATCACCCGATCGAGCAAGTCGGCGCGAAGTTGCGCGCACGCATGCCGTGGTTGCAGACCGGCGCAAAGTCCGAACCCGCGCCATTGAAGAAGGTTGGTTAACCCCATGCGGCGCTCCCCCACGCCCCCATCCTCCGGCGGGGGAGCGCTGCATGGCTCTTATCGGCACATTCTGATCATCGCTAAGGGACCGTAGTGAACATGCCAATGCTGAAACCATCATTCGCAGCCGGCGCCGACATCGGCGCCGCGCGTCACCCACTGGCAGGAAAGAGCCTGAGTGGTGCGGATGTCCTCGTACAGGTATTGGCTGACGAAGGTGTCGACGTACTTTTTGGCTATTCCGGCGGCGCGATCCTGCCGGTCTACGATGCGGTGTTCCGTCACAACGCGGAACATTTAAAACCGGACGGTAGCGAACCGATGCCGCTGATCGTGCCGGCCAACGAGCAGGGAGCAGGTTTCATGGCGGCCGGCTACGCGCGCGCCTCGGGCAAGGTCGGCGTGGCGGTCGTCACCTCCGGCCCTGGCGCCACCAACATGGTGACCCCGGTGCGCGATTCGACGGCCGATTCGATTCCACTGGTCGTCATTTGCGGACAGGTCGCTACGCAGGCCATCGGCAGCGATGCGTTCCAGGAAGCACCGATCAGCAACATCATGGGCGCGTGCGCCAAGCATGTATTTCTGGTCACCGACGCCGCACAGCTGGAAGCGACGTTACGCACCGCATTTACCATCGCACGCAGCGGACGGCCTGGGCCGGTGGTGGTGGACGTACCCAAAGATGTGCAGAACGCCACCCTCCTTTTCGAGGGCCGGGGCGAATTGCCGCTGCCGGGCTATCGCGCCCGTTTGCGCGCCGTGGAGCAGGCGACGCTTAGCGATACCGAATGCGCAAACTTTTTTGTTGCGTTGTCGCGCGCGAAGCGTCCGCTTATCTACGCCGGAGGCGGCATTGTCGCCGGCGGCGCGGCACCCGCGCTGCGCGCCTTCGTCGAGGCGTTTGGGTTGCCCGTCACCACTACGTTGATGGGCATCGGCGGCTACGACACTACGGAACCGCTGGCGTTGCATATGCTTGGCATGCACGGTACGGCTTACGCCAACTATGCCGTGGAAGATTGCGACTTCCTGTTCGCCTTGGGCGCGCGTTTTGACGACCGCGTCGCTAGCGTGCCCACGCAGTTCGCACCACGCGCAAAATTTGTGGCACATATCGATATCGACCCAGCGGAAATCGACAAGGTCAAGCATGCCGATTGGCATCACGTAGGACCGCTCGATCGCGCGCTGCAGCGACTCACGCAGTACGGCAAAGCACATCTTCATCAGCCGGCGCCGAGCGAGTGGCATGCCCACGTACGCGCACTCAAGCAGACGTACGCCATGAACTACGACCGCGATAGCGCACTGATTCAGCCCAACGCGGTGCTGGAAGAGATCAATCGACATACCCAGGGGCGCGCGATCATCAGCACCGGTGTGGGCCAGCATCAGATGTGGGCGGCGCAATACCTCGACTTCTGCGCGCCACGTCATCTGCTGACCTCCGGTTCGATGGGCACGATGGGCTTCGGTCTACCCGCCGCAATCGGCGCGCAGTTCGCACGCCCCGATGCGCTGGTCATCGATATCGACGGCGATGCCAGCATCCGCATGAACCTCGGTGAGCTGGAAACCGTCACGACGTATGGCTTGCCGCTGAAGATCGTCGTGCTCAACAACGTCGGCGACGGCATGGTGCGGCAGTGGCAGAAGTTGTTCTTCAAGGGCCGCTTCGCGTCATCCGATAAAAGCCTTCATCGCAAGGATTTCGTGCGCGCCGCTGAGGCGGACGGTTTCGCATGGTCGCGTCGGCTGGAGCAGCGCGACGAGCTGGCCGCAACCATCGCCGAATTTTTAGCGTTCGACGGCCCGGCGTTCTTGGAAGTGATGATCGACCCGGATGCCGGCGTGTATCCCATGGTCGGTCCCGGAGCCAATTACTCGCAGATGATCACCGGCGATTTCATTCCCGCGCGCGAAGCCCCGCATCTGGGCGACACCGCGGCCACCGATAGCTTCTGACACCGACCGAACCTGGAATCTGCCATGCAACACACACTCTCCATTCTGCTGCAGAACGAAGCCGGCGCCCTGGTCCGCGTGGCCGGACTGTTTGCCGCGCGTGGTCACAACATCGATACGTTGACGGTCGCCGCTACCAACGATCCGGCGGTATCGCGCCTCACCCTGACGGTGCGCGGCGACGATGCCACGCTTACGCAGATCCTGCAGCAAACGCGCAAACTGGTCGATGTGCTGCAAGTTGAACATCCGGCACAGGCATGAACGCCAGGTTGGCGCAAAACGATAGCGATATGGCGCTTACGGCGGCGTCCGTATTACGCCTGGCCGAGGCCGCACGCGTTTACGAAGTCGCGCAAAACACCGCGCTGGAACCCGCTTCGCTGCTCTCGGCGCGGTTAGGCACATCCGTGTTGCTCAAGCGCGAGGATCAGCAACCGGTGTTTTCATTCAAACTGCGCGGCGCTTACAACCGCATGGCGCAGCTCGATGAGACGCAACGCGCACGCGGCGTCGTCGCCGCTTCGGCCGGCAATCACGCGCAGGGCGTAGCCTTGGCGGCATCGCGCCTGGGTATACGCGCCACTATCGTGATGCCGGTCACTGCGCCGCAAGTCAAGGTCGATGCCGTGCGTCGCTTTGGCGGCAGCTACACCGATGTTGTTCTTGCGGGTGATTCTTATAGCGAGGCGCAGGCCGAGGCCCTGCGTTTGCGTGAGGCGCTCGGCGCAACGTTTGTACACCCGTTCGATGACCTCGATGTGATCGCAGGCCAAGCAACCATCGCGCTCGAAATGCTGGCCCAACATCCCGGACCGCTGCACTCGGTGTTCGTTCCCATCGGCGGCGGCGGATTGATTGCCGGCATCGCGTCCGTGATCAAAGCGCGGCGACCGGAGGTACGCGTGATAGGTGTGCAGGCCAGCGATGCCGATTCGATGGCACGAGCGCTCGATGCAGGTACTCGCGTGGCGCTGGACGAGGTCGGCCTGTTTGCCGACGGCACGGCGGTCAAGCAGGTGGGTGCATTGACCTTCTCGCTATGCCAGCAATACGTCGACGATGTGCTGCGCGTGGATACCGATGCCATTTGTGCGGCGATTCGCGATATTTACCAGGATACCCGCAGCATTCCGGAACCTTCCGGCGCGCTGGCGCTCGCGGGACTCAAACAATACGTCGCTGCCCACGGCGCATGCAGCGGCTCGCTTGTGGCGATAGTCTCGGGCGCCAATATGAATTTCGATCGCCTGCGCTTCGTCGCTGAACGCGCGGAAGTCGGCGAACAACGCGAGGCGGTGTTTGCAGTCACCATTCCCGAGCAACGCGGCAGCTTCCGACGCTTCTGCAATGCGCTTGGCCAGCACTCGATTACCGAATTCAATTACCGCATCGGCGACGCCCATGCGGCGCATATTTTCGTGGGCATCCAGACCGCGCAACGTGGTGAGCGCGAGGCGCTGACCGATGCGTTCCGCGCCAATGATTTCGGCGTACTCGATCTTACCGACGACGAACTGGCCAAGCTGCACCTGCGCCACATGATCGGTGGCCGTTCGGCGCTTGCTCGCGATGAGCGGCTTTACCGCTTCGATTTTCCCGAACGCCCAGGCGCTTTGGCGCGTTTCCTGGAACGCATGCATCCGGACTGGAACATCAGCCTGTTCCATTACCGCAATCACGGCGCCGACTATGGACGGATTCTGGTCGGAATGCAGGTGCCACCCAACGAGCTTTCGCTGCTGCGCGATTTTCTCAACACGCTGGGCTATCCACACGTGGACGAAAGCGACAATCCCGCCTATCGATTGCTGCTGCGCGCGTAACGCATCCCGGCACGCTATGCGTGGCCGGCGAGCATCTCATCCATCGAACCACCGGCATCCAGTTCGAACACATGGTTGTCGTAGTCCATGAAATACAGCGCGGTATCCTTGCGCGCCATGAAATGCTCGACGTCGAACGTGGCGAGTTTGCCGGCACATGCCATCAGCTCGTCGTGGCTGACCTCGAGCGCGATGTGATCGCCGGTGCGGCAAGCAGGGCCGGTTCCCTGCACTATGACGAACCACACCCCGCCGAATTTCGCAAAGGTTTGCGGATGACCTTCATCATCCGGGCGGTCGGCGATGACCTGGGCGCCAAGCACCCCGGAGAATAGGGCGGCAGTGCGTGCGGGATCGCGCACGATCAGTGCAATATGACCGATGGACATAGTCATGGATGGTTCCTGCCGCCGTTTGCCATGCCGGATGCTAGACCGATCCCCAGGCACGGGCAATCGGCGCGCCGGCAGCAGCCAGGTGGTATTGCGCACAGTTTCGGCGTGGGGATGGCACGCTACACTTGAGGGTATGGCTCCGACCTCTCGCAAGCGCCAGCGGCGCACTCCTTCGGCGCCGGCCGTCACTCGCACGCGTCCCGCCACGGCACCATCGGCGAGTCGCACGCAACGGCCGGCCGACAGCTCCACGCGCGCCTCGCGCGTGCTGGACTGGTTGCTGCAGAAATTGCCCGAACAACATCGGCAGAAGGCACACGACATTCTGGTGCTCACACGCATGGATCGCCCGATCGGTGCCCTGTTGCTGCTATGGCCGACCTGGTGGGCGCTATGGCTGGCGGCGAACGATTTTCCACCCTGGAAGATGCTGGTGATCTTCACGCTGGGCGTGTTCGCCATGCGCGCGGCGGGCTGCGCGATCAACGATTTCGCCGATCGCAAGCTCGATCCGCAGGTGGCTCGGACGGCGGGACGGCCGATCGCTTCCGGACGGGTGACACCACGCGAAGCCCTGATCGTTTTCGCCGGCTTGCTGGTGTTCGCCTTTCTGTTGGTGCTGCTGACCAATCCGTTGACGATCAAGCTGTCCTTTATCGGCGCGGTGCTGGCGGCGCTCTATCCCTTCACCAAACGCTACACGGATATGCCGCAAGTGGTGCTGGGCGCGGCGTTCGGCTGGTCGATACCGATGGCCTTCGCCGCCGTGCAAAACAGTGTGCCGCCCCTGGGCTGGCTGCTGTTTATCGCCAACATCCTGTGGTCGGTGATCTACGACACCGAATACGCGATGGTCGATCGCGAGGACGATCTCAAGGCCGGTGCGCGCTCTACCGCCATTCTGTTTGGCGATGCGGATGTGCCGATCATCGGCGTATTGATGGGCACCTTTGTGGTGGCGATGGTGATGGTCGGCACGCGCGCCAAGCTGGGTTGGCCCTATTGGGTGGCCGTACTGGCCACGATCGGACTGTTCGGCTGGCAGCAATGGCTGATCCGCAACCGCCAACGCGACGCCTGCCTGGCTGCGTTTCGGCACAACAATTGGCTTGGCCTCACGCTGTGGATCGGTATTGCCCTGGCGCTTGCCGTGCGCTGATGCTCATCGACCCGGTATGGGTGCTCGCGCCAGCGCCCATACATCGACCCGCTCGACACCGGCGCGTTTCAGCACCCTGGTGCATTCGCTCAACGTGGTGCCGGTGGTGAAGACATCGTCCAGCACGGCGACGTGGGCAGGTAAAGCGACGTCACCGCGCAAAGCGAATGCGCCGCGCAGATTGCGGCGACGTTCGGTTGCGTCCAGTGCGGTCTGGGCGTCCGTGTGACGAACGCGGCGCAGGACATCGTGCGCACAAGGAATATTCAATGCGCGCGCTAGCGGTCGTGCCATTTCCAGCGCCTGGTTGTAACCGCGCTCACGCAGGCGGCGTCGATGCAGCGGCACGGGAAGAATCAGTTGCGGCAACGCGGGCGGGTGGGGTTGACGCTGCCACAGCGTAGCCAGCACACGACCGGCGGCAAGATCGCGACTGAATTTGAAACGTGTTTCCAGCCGATCCAGTGGCCACGCGTAACGAAAAGGCGCCCAGGCCGCATGCCATTGGGGCGCCTTGCGCAGGCAACGGCCGCACAGTGGCGCCGACACGGGCAGCGGTAAGGCACAGCGCTCGCAGCAGTGCGTATTGCGCGGCAATTCCTCGATGCACGCCGCACACAGGTCGACCCCTTCCGCGCCCGCATCGCCGCACAGCAAACATCGCCAGGGCAATAGCCAGCGATGCAGCACGGTGAGGAGGCGTTTCGGCGCATCCATGCGCGGATGGCGGGATTAGTTGCCCGGCTTGAACAACGCCGCGTCGAGGATCGACCAGAGGTGGATGATCCAGCCCATCCAAACGATCCACAGCGCCGCGGCCAGCACGAACATGACGACCGCTTTCAGCAATCGCCCCTGCACCAGCTGGCCTAGGCCTGGAATAAAAAAGCTGCATACCGCCGCGATGACGTTGCCACTGCTGCCCTGTCCTGCACTCATGGATCGCTTCCCTCGATAGTGGAGAGCAAATGGTAATGGGTCCGGCGGCCCTTCGGCTCCGTCAACCATTCTCGCGCGTATCCAGTTGACAGCCTTCCAGGCCACTTCCACACTTATATGCCGCGTGTTTTCTGGAACCCCAAGCCCATGTCTGTAGCCGCTTTTCGCCATGACTGGACGCGCGACGAAGTCGCTGCGCTGTTTGCCTTGCCGTTCAATGAACTGCTGCATCGCGCGCACAGCGAGCATCGCGCCCACCACGATCCGAACGCGGTTCAGGTCTCCACCCTGCTTTCGATCAAGACCGGCGGCTGTCCCGAGGACTGCGGTTATTGCCCGCAAGCAGCCCGCTACCACACCGGCGTGAAAGCCGAAAAGCTGATGTCGGTGGACGCCGTGGTCGCCCGTGCCCAGGCCGCCAAGCATGCCGGCGCCAGCCGTTTTTGCATGGGCGCTGCGTGGCGCAGCCCGAAAGATCGCGATGTGGTCAAAGTGGCCGAGATCGTTTCCGCCGTAAAAGCGCTGGGCCTGGAAACCTGCGCGACGCTCGGCATGCTCACCGATACGCAGGCACAAACGCTGAAACACGCAGGCCTGGACTACTACAACCACAACCTGGATACCGCGCCGGAGTTCTACGGCGAGATCATCCACACCCGCGAATACCAGGACCGCCTGGACACGCTCGAGCACATTCGCGAAGCCGGCCTGAAGACCTGCTGCGGCGGTATCGTCGGCATGGGCGAGACGCGCACCCAGCGCGCCGGCCTGCTGCAGACGCTGGCCAATCTGCCCGAGCATCCGCAGTCGGTGCCGATCAACCAATTGGTGCAGGTGGAAGGCACGCCTCTGCACGGCACTGAAGCGCTGGATCCGTTCGAGTTCGTGCGCACGATCGCCGTGGCGCGTATTTTGATGCCAGCCTCGATGGTGCGTCTGTCCGCCGGCCGTCAGGAGATGGACGATGCCGTGCAAGCGCTGTGCTTTTTCGCCGGCGCCAATTCGATTTTCTACGGCGAGAAGCTGCTGACCACCGGCAACCCCGACGTGGAACACGACCGTGCGCTGTTCCGCCGCCTCGACCTGCACCCGCTGGAAGTGATCGAAGAAGCCGGCACCGTACATGCCGACATCCTGGAAACGGAAGCGAACGGATGCGGCCAAGGTTGTGGCTGCAGTGCCGCGGCCTGACCTGCTCGAACGACTGGCCGTCCAGACGGCCGAACGTTCGCAGGCTCAGTTGCAGCGGCGATTGCGCACGATTGCGCACACTGACGGCCCCTGGGTAGAGAGCAACGGGCGACGCTTGCTTGCCTTTTGCAGCAATGATTACCTGGGCCTAGCGCAACACCCGAGTCTGATCGCCGCACTTAAAAAAGCCGCCGATACAAGTGGCGTCGGCAGCGGCTCCGCGCATCTGATTTGCGGCCATCGCCGCGAACACGCCGCACTGGAAGAAGCGCTGGCCGAATGGACCGGGCGCGAGCGTGCGCTGTTGTTCTCCACCGGTTACATGGCCAATCACGGTGTGATGCAGGCGCTGCTACAACGCGGCGAACTGTGCGTGCAGGACAAACTCAACCACGCCTGCCTGCTCGATGGCGCGCAGCTTGCCGGAGCCACGCTGAAACGGTATCCGCACGGGGACATCGATGCTGCGGCACGTCAGTTGCGCATCACCACCGAAGGCTGCGCACTGCTTGCCACCGATGGCGTATTCAGCATGGATGGCGATATCGCGCCGCTGCGCGATCTGGCCGCGCTGTGCGATAGCGAAGGCGCCACGCTGATGGTGGACGATGCACATGGCCTAGGTGTGCTCGGTAACGACGGCGCCGGCAGCGTGGCCGAAGCCGGCCTGGGTGAACGCGACGTGCCTGTCCTTATGGCGACGCTGGGCAAAGCCCTTGGATGCAGCGGCGCCTTTGTCGCCGGCTCTGCCGCGTTGGTGGACGGGCTTATCCAGTTTGCACGCACATACATCTACACCACGGCCATGCCGCCGGCGCTGGCAGCAGCGGCTCATTGCGCTGTTGCCATGGCACGCAGCGAGAGCTGGCGGCGCGAGAAGCTCAACCATCTGATCCAACGCTTCCGGCGCGGCGCGACCGAACTCGGCTTGCCGCTGATGCCGTCGCGCACGGCGATCCAGCCACTGTTGCTGAGGGATGCGCAGCGCGCCCTGGAAGCCTCGCAGGCTCTGGAAGCGCAGGGTTTGCTGGTGGTGGCGATCCGCCCGCCCACCGTGCCGCAAGACCAGGCGCGACTGCGTATCACGCTGTCGGCAGCACATGAGGAGGCCCATGTTGATCGGTTGCTGGAAGCGCTGGCGTCCCTGCGCCTGGCGGATGCCCCGGTATAATTGCCCTTCGAGCGCCCCCGGCTTGCCTATGTCGATCCTCAACATCTCCGCCTATCGTTTCGTCAGCCTGGACGACCTGCCAGCGCTGCGCGAACGCGTGCTCGCGCAATGCCATGCGCTGGCGCTGAAAGGCACCATTTTGCTGGCGCCGGAAGGGATCAATCTGTTTCTGGCCGGCTCGCGCGAAGCGATCGACGCATTCATGACCTGGCTGCGCAACGACTCGCGCTTTGCAGATTTGCAAGCGAAGGAATCGCTTTCCGACGACGTGCCTTTCAAGCGCATGCGCGTGCGCCTGAAGAAGGAAATCATCACGCTGCGCCAGCCGACGATCCGTCCTGAAGGCGGTCGCGCGCCAGCGGTGGATGCGGCCACGCTCAAACGCTGGCTGGATCAGGGACATGATGACGACGGTCACGAGGTCGTGCTGCTCGACACCCGCAATGACTACGAAATCGACGTCGGCAAGTTTCCGCAAGCGGTCGATTACCGGATATCCAGCTTCACCGAATTGCCGGTGGCGCTAGCGGCCGATCAGGCGCGCTATGCCGGCAAGACCGTTGTCTCGTATTGCACGGGTGGCATTCGCTGCGAGAAAGCCGTGTTGCATATGCAGGACGTCGGCATGCAGCGCGTATATCAGCTTGAAGGTGGCATTCTGAAATACTTCGAAGAAGTCGGCGGTACGCATTGGCAGGGCGACTGCTTCGTATTCGATGAACGCGGCGCCGTCGATAAGTCGCTCATACCTTCATCTTTACCCCCTCTCCCCTCCGGGGAGAGGGCTGGGGTGAGGGGACAATCTTGCGCTATTGGCCGTTCGGGGCCTTGCTCTGAACAGAGATCAGAGCAAGCACCAACCCCTCACCTCAATCCTCTCCTCGCTCCTCAGAACCGAGTACATCCATGTACTCTCCCCGCGTGCCCCGGAGGGGAGAGGAAGCAAACGCAAAAGGCTCGTTCTTAATGAGCCTGCATATCGAGGTCCACGGCAGCGGCCCGATGCCGCTGGTGGTGATTCACGGCTGGGCGATGCACGGCGGCGTGTTCAAACCTCTGGTCGACGCCCTTGCCGAACACTGCACCATGCATTTAGTCGATCTGCCGGGACATGGCTTTTCACGCGATTGCGACCTTCCCCTGGAACCGGCGGCTTGCGCAAACGCCATTGCCAAGGCAACACCCCCAGCCGCATGGCTGGGTTGGTCGATGGGCGGACTGGTCGCGCTGCGCGCGGCAGTGGATTTGCCGCAACATGTGCGCGGACTGGCCATGCTATGCGCCACGCCGCGCTTCGTCGCTGATTCGGATTGGCCGTACGGCCGGGATCCCGCACTGGTGCAACAACTCGCTACCGATCTGGAAACCGACTACCACGCCACGGTGGATCGCTTCCTGACGCTCGAAGTGATGGGTAGCCCCGATCCACGCGGAGATCTGCGCCGATTGCGCGCCGAAGTGTTTTCGCGTGGGCAGCCCAGCCTACGCGTGCTGCAGGAAGGTATCCGCCTGCTCGATCAAACCGATTTGCGCGCCTGCCTTCCACGATTGAACACCAGCCGCAGCTGGTGGAGCGCAGGGCGGCTCGATCGTTTGGTCCACCCCGACGCCATGCAATGGTCTGCTTCGGCGTGCAACGGTGAATTCCACGAGATCGCGCACGCCGGACACGCACCCTTCCTCAGTCATGCCGACGCCGTCGCGCAGACGCTGCTGCCCTGGCTCGAGGCCAACCGATGAGCGACTTCCACGTCGACACCCGTCGCGTGCGCGCGAACTTCAGCCACGCTGCCGGCAGCTACGAACAGCACGACGCGCTGCAGCGCGAGGTGCAGAAACTATTGCTTGAGCGCCTGGATTTCTATCTGCAGCAACCCGCGAGAATCATCGATGTCGGCGCCGGCACCGGCCGTGGCAGCGCCTTGCTGAAGAAGCGCTACGCCAAGGCGCAGGTGATCGCCGTGGATGCGGCAGTGCCGATGCTGCGTGCCGCGAAGGCGCACGCCGGCTGGCTCAGACCTTTTATTCGTGTATGCGGCGAAGCGACTGCATTGCCTCTGCCCGATCACAGCGTCGATGTACTGCACTCCAATCTTTGCTTTCAGTGGATCGACGATCTGCCCGCGCTGTTCGGCGAATGCGCACGCGTGCTGAAACCCGGCGGCATGCTGTTGTTCTCCACCTTTGGCCCGGATACCTTGCGCGAACTGCGGGCAGCATGGGCCTCCGTGGATCAGCATTCCCACGTCAGCCGCTTTCTGGACATGCATGATCTGGGCGATGCCATGATCAACGCCGGTTTGCGCGATCCGGTGCTGGACGTCGATCGCTATACGCTGACCTACAGCGAACCGAAAGATTTACTGCGTGAACTCAAAGGCCTTGGCGCGACACATGCCGATCGCGCGCGCGAACGCGGCTTGACCGGCAAGCATCACTTTCAACGCATGCTGGCCGCGTATGACGCTATGCGTGTGGATGGCCGCATTCCGGCCACATGGGAAGTCGTGACGGCGCACGCTTGGGGCCCACCACCGGGACAATCGCGTCGTGCAAAAGACGGCGGAGAAATCGCCAGTTTTTCGGTCGACAGTTTACGCGGTTCGCGTCGCCGGTAACCGCGGCGCGGGCGCTTGCGCGCGCTTACGGTTTTTTTATCCATCGCCAACTAACGTGGCGACTCCGGATTTATCGCTCTACATCGATCGAGCCACCGGGGGACCTATGAATCAGTCACTGCATGACACTCGCTTTCCACAGGAAAGTGGCGCTTATCGCACCGCACGGGATCAACTGTTAAAAGCCGAGATCGAACTGCGCCGACAGATCGAAGCCGTCGCGACGCTGAGGCGCGCGCTACCGTTGGGCGGTGAAGTCAAGGAAGACTACGTATTTGAGCAGGGCAATGCCGACCTGCACGCTCCGGATAACGCCAAGCAGGTGCGTTTGTCGGAGTTGTTCCGTAACGGCAAAGACAATCTGATTATCTACAGTTTCATGTATGGCCCGGCGATGCAGCAGGCCTGCCCGTCTTGCACGTCGATCCTCGATGGTTGGAACGGCGCAGTCCATCATCTGCTTCAACGCGTCAACGTGGCAGTGGTCGCCAAATCGGCCATCGAGCGCATCCGCGAATTCGCGCGCCAGCGTGGATGGGTGAATTTACCGCTGCTCTCCTCCGCTCACAATCGCTACAACGCCGACTATCACGGCGAAACAGCTGACGCGAAGCAGATACCGATGTTGAACGTCTTCACACGACGCGACGGTCGGATCTACCACACCTATGGCACCGAGTTATTGTTTACACCGTCCGAGCCGGGCCAGGACGGGCGTCATGTCGACATGGCATGGCCGCTGTGGAACATGCTCGATTACACGCCCGAAGGGCGCGGAACGGACTGGCGGCCGAAGCTTTCGTATGACGCGGCGTGACGCCATACCCGTCATCGACGGGTTGGCGATGTAGCGACAAAATCTTCAGGTGCTCGGCGCGGGCGCAGTTGTACCGGTAGCGGGCTGTGGGTTCGCCGGTGCGGCCGTCGCCGGCCTCTGCTTGGCCAAGTACGTCGCGCTGACGTTGCCTACGCCGGTGAAGTGCGTGGTTTGGGTGTCGTAGGTGATTTTGTCGGCGTGTGCATCGCCGGTTCCCTGCTCGGTCACGACGGCATTGGGCGTGAGCACGGCAACGCCGTTGATATTGTCGTAGTCGAGCGTGGGCGCTTCGCCGGTCATGAGATTGTTCTTGTCGTCCATCTGCTGGATATGCGCTGGATTTCCGGTCAGCACGATCCGGCTGACCTGGGAGTCGGCGTCCAGGTAGATCTTGCCGTCATTGCCCGTGGCCTTCATGGTCCCCTGGGCGATGACGATATGGCCAGTCAGCGTCGTGACGGTGTTGGGCGCATTGAACCCGCTGACGGAGTCCTGTTTCGTCACCATCGGCTGATTGCGGTCGCCGGTCTTCGCATGCGCGGACGGCATGAAAAGGACAAGGGCAACGGCGGCGCCCGCCAGGAACCCGCGATGGGCGGGATGTGCGAAAGAAGCGGAAATAGAAGTAGTCATGGCTTGTGCTTTCCTCCGCATGCCTTATGCCTGAAGCACTCTACAAGATGATCGTTGACCATGCCGGTGGCCTGCATAAAGGCATAGCAGATGGTAGTACCGACGAAACGGAATCCACGCTTTTTTAGCTCTTTGCTCATCCGATCCGACAGCGAGGTGCTCGCTGGCACGTCGCCCTTGGCACGCCAGCTATTCTGGATCGGCTTGCCGTTGACGAACGACCACAGATACGCATCGAGGCTGCCGTGTTCGTCGATCGCTTCCAGGGCGGCCGCTGCGTTGTCGCGTGCGGCGGTGACCTTGAGGCGATTGCGGATGATTCCGGGATCGAGCAGCAGCTTTTCCAGCTCCCGATCCTTCATCGCCGCGACGCGCGCGATATCGAAATCATGGAATGCACGTCGGTAGTTGTCGCGCTTGTGCAGCACGGTGCGCCATGACAACCCGGCTTGCGCGCCTTCCAGACACAGAAACTCGAACAGGGCGCGATCGTCGTGCAACGGCACGCCCCATTCGGTGTCGTGATAGGACTGCATCAACTCGCCGTCGGCTGCCCAATGGCAGCGAATGCGTGACGTCACCGCCGCTTCTCCCGGTTTCCACTGATGAACAGGATAACCCAGGACCTTTGGCGGTAATGCCGGCCTATCCTCAAATGTTGAGGCTGGAACGGTAGCGCTGGCGCCAGTAATAGAGCACCAGCATCAGCACCAGCAGGGTCGCCACGATGACGAAGATGGTCAGGCCAAGATTGTCGCCGCGCAGGCCGGTGGCGTAACCGTCCGGCAGTTGCCCGCCGTTGTCTTCGAAACGTGCCGCCGCCATGCCGGTGTAATGCATGCCGCAAACCGCCATCCCCATCACCAGCGCGCTGGTGATCATCTGCAAGGGGCCGCGCAGATTGAACGCGAGCCAAAGCGCGACCATGGATGCAACGACAGCAATGATCAGGGAAATAATGACCAGGCCCATGTTGTAGCTGGTGACTGCGGGCATCATCATCGCGGCCATGCCGAGGTAATGCATGGAGGCGACGCCTAATCCCATGCAGGTACCGGCCGCCAGCAACCGCAACCAGCTGAACAGGCCGCTGCCGACCAGCATCAGTCCCGCCGAGCAGGCGGCGAAGGCAACCAATGCCGACAGCGCGGTAAGCGCAGGATCGTAAGTCACTTGCATGCTGCTGTCGCACGCAAGCATGGCAATGAAATGCATGGCCCAGATCGCCCCCAGCCCCATCGCACCACCTGCCATGGCGACCGCGGCCGTTTTCTGATGATGCGTGGTTGCCACCGGAATGGCGACGGCCAGTTGCAATGCCGTGAATGAACCAAGTACGGATACGGCGTATGACAGCAGAACAAGCAGCCAGTTGTAGCTAAGTTGCATAGGCATGTCGGCTCCCCCTGAAGTGGCGTCGATTAATGTGAAATTTCCAGACTGCAATGCGCAGCGCCGCTGCTGCGGCAACTGAGATGGCGCACGAATACTTTTTTGGGTGTGACCGACGCGCCCAGCAAGCCTTCCAGATAACCACCGTAGAACTTGCAACCGGAGTGAACACCGGGCGCACAGAGCGGACTATTGAGGATATGCACATGCACGCCGTGCTGCTCGATATCGGCAAGCGCGCGCAGCGCAGGCATGCCGATGCGCTTGATGGCGTCGGCCAGGCCAAGCTTGGCGCCGAGTGCGTAATCGCGTTTGTACACCCATGTGCCGGTGCGTCGTCCGGCCAGCATCAACGACGACTCGCGCGCTGGTTCGGCCACGCTGTTCTCCAGCGCGACCAGCCACGGATAGATCTGCGGATAGTCGTGGGCAAGTTTGGGCAGGGTGTGCTCGACCTGGGATACATCCGGCATGGCCGCCGGTAGCGGTGCTACGGGTTGCGCAGGCGGCGACATCGCTTCTACGGGAGATGGCTGCAAGGTTCTCGGCGCCATCTGCGTGGGAACGGAAACGGGAGCGGCGGCGATGGCGCCGGCCTCGCCGAACAATGCAGCCTCAAAGCTCAACACCCGGCTATGCGTGCCCAGCATTTCCTCCAGCGCCAGGCGTTGCTCCATCGGACCACGCACGATCATCGACAGCCAGGCACCACGACTGTCTTGCGTCAGCCGCTGACGTATGAGCGAAAAGCTGTTGGCGGCAACGACGCGTCCAAGCTCGGCGAGAAGGCCCTCTCTTCGATCGGAGAAGACCTGTATTTCCAGCTCGACCATAAGGCCCCCCCTGTTGCTCGATGCTGGTCATCAAATTGTGAGCACGCAGGATGAGCGATTTCGAAAAATCAAAGCGTGATTGGCATCATGGTTCGTTGAGTACACATGCATGCGGCATCACATTTGGCGCGATTCATGCTTAAATTTTTGCGCGCATACGAGACTTATTCGTTGTACGCACGCAAGCACGTTAGAGCGTGATCGACGTGTCGCTACCAGGGCAACGCATCCAGATCCACGTTACCGCCGGTCAGCACCAGACCCACACGCTTTCCGGCGAAGCGCTCGCGTTGCTTGAGCACTGCGGCGAATACCGTGGCGCTCGACACCTCCACGACAAGCTTGAGCGCATGCCACAGCTGTTTCATGGCGGCGATGGTTTCTTCGTCGCTGACGGCAATGACGTCGACGCGATGTTCGCGCAGCGCGTCGAGGTTCGACTCGCCGATCAAGGCACGCAGTCCATCGCAGACGGTATCAGGCGTGAAATTGTCGACGCGCGCACCACGCGTCAGCGATTCAGCGGCATCTGCAGCACCGGCAGGTTCCGCGCCATACACCGCAATCGCCGGACGTATGCCATGCGCGGCAATCGCGCATCCCGCCGACAAGCCTCCACCGCCAATGGGCGTGACGAGCGCATCCAGTCCATCGCATTGTTGAAACAGCTCAAGCACCACCGTGCCCTGCCCGGCCATGACGCGCGTGTCTGCATAGGGATGAACCATGATCGCGCCGGTAGCACGTTGCAGTTCAGCGGCTTTGGCTTCACGTGCCGCGATGGTCGGTGCGCAGCGATGCAGTATGGCACCGGCTTGTTCGATGGCTTCGAGTTTTGCACGCACTGCGCCGTCCGGCACTACGACATGCGCGGCGATGCCGCGCGTTGCCGCAGCCATGGCGAGTGCGTTGCCGTGATTGCCGGAGGAATGCGTCACGACACCACGCGCAGCCTCTTCCTCCGTTAACGACCACACCGCGTTGCAGGCACCGCGGAATTTGAATGCACCGCCACGCTGAAGATTTTCGCATTTGAAGTACAGCTGCGCGCCGACTGCCGCATCGAGCGCATCGCTGCGCATGACCGGCGTCAGGGTTGCGTGCGGCGCGATGCGCGCTGCAGCATCGCGAATTTGATCGAGGCTAGGTAACGGCACACTCATACGGAATCGATCTCCACGCCACAACGAAATTGTCTTTCTTCGCCCGGTCCAAGACGAATGGCGTCAGCGCAGTCGGGTCGATTGAAGGCATCGGACATGCTTTCCATCGGCTCCAAGGCGATCGAGCGACGCACATCGCGCGTCACCGTGTCGGCAGTGAACGCCAGCATGATGCCGTGCTCCTGCCAGAGGCTGATACCCATGCCGCTGACCGGATTGCGCAAGCGCGTGCGTGCGCGCCCGTCTGCATCACGCACAAGGTTGGCGTAAGCGTGATTGATCTCGGTGGCACCGATGATTTTGGCGCGACGAAAGTCCAATGCGGGCGGTGCTTCGTCCAGCGGCTGATAGGCCACTGCGCCCGGCAGAGGGATGAAATCGGCATCGGTGCGTACTAGTGTCGTCGCGGGGATTTGCAACTCCCACGTATCGACGGCACCGTCGCCCACTCGAAAGTACGGATGCCAGCCGAAAAAACAGGGGGCTGCGGTGTCGCCAACGTTGCGCATGCTCGCCAACAGCGAAAGCCCATGTGCATCGAGCATATAAGTCACCGCCAGATCGATCGCAAACGGATAGCCAGCAAAGGCGCCGGGCCGTATGGCCGACGTCACGAATGTCGCCTGCGCTCCGCCCGCATCCGTGTGTTGGCCCGCCATGTCGAAATCCACGCCGCGCACGAAGCCGTGCCGGCTGGCGCGCTGGGCGCCTTCCACTCCCGGTTGCAGGTCGTGCGATTGGCCGTCGAAGGTGTAGCGGGCGTCGGCGATACGGTTGGCGAACGGCGCCATGATCGCAAAGCGCGAGCTGGGGCGACTTTCCAGTTCCGCGCTGTCGCGATAACCGTCGGCGAGCTGCCGCACCGTGCCGCGCGCCACCTGCTCCAAGCCGATCAAGGCGGCGCCGCGGCGGGCCAGGCGCACGCAACGCCCGCGGTCGGCATCGCGCAGGACAACGAGGTCATGTGGTCCCAGCCGCGCCTGTTCGATGCTGAATGCGGTCATCCGCTTGTCCTACGGGGAAAGAGCCGCATGTTAGCCTGATCCGTCTTTGCCTTCCCCTGCACCGAATGACCCTCGTCAACGAACCCGCTGCCACACCCATCCGTCTACGTGAATATCGCCGTCCCGCGTGGACCGTCGACACTGTCGAACTTGATGTCGATCTGGGCATCGACACGACAGATGTCACCTCTCGGCTCGTGTTGCGCCGCGACCCTGCGCAGATGCTTCCGCTACGCCTGGATGGCGAAGGGCTGGAGCTGCTGGCAGTCGTACTCGACGGCCGCGCGCTCGACGCCAAAAGCTACCGGCACGAAAACAACGTGCTGGAAGTCGATGGCGCGCACGACGGCAGCGTGCTGGAAACGCGCGTGCGCATTCGGCCGGCGGCGAATACTGCACTGGAAGGCCTGTACTTGTCGGGGTCGCGGGAAACGGGTTTCCTGCTGACCCAATGCGAAGCGGAAGGTTTTCGCCATATCACTTTCTTTCCGGATCGCCCGGATGTGCTGGCCCGCTATACCGTGACCCTGCGCGCCGACCGTGCGCGCTTTCCGGTGCTGCTGGCCGGTGGCAACCCTGACGGTGCCGGCGAGCTCGTGGACGGTCGTCATTGGGCTCGTTTTGTCGATCCGCATCCCAAGCCCTGTTATCTCTTTGCACTGGTCGCCGGGCGGCTGGAAAGCATCCGGCGCGACTACGTAACGGCCGACGGTCGTGCCGTAGAGCTGGTGATGTGGTCCGAGGCCCATGTCATCGACCGTTGCCATTACGCGCTCGACGCGCTGGAACGCTCGATGCGTTGGGACGAACGCACGTATGGACGCAACTACGATCTGGATGTGTTCCATGTCGTCGCCACGCACGATTTCAATATGGGCGCGATGGAGAACAAGGGTCTCAACATCTTCAACGCGAAATATTTGCTGGCCGATCCTGACAGCAGCACCGATGAGGAATACCGCGCCGTCGAAGCCGTCGTGGCGCACGAGTATTTCCATAACTGGAGCGGCAATCGCGTGACCTGCCGCGACTGGTTCCAGTTGTCGTTGAAAGAAGGACTTACCGTATTCCGCGAACAGCAGTTTTCCGCCGAGATGAATTCGCTGTCGCTGAAGCGCATCGAAGACGTATCGCTGCTGCGCCGCACGCAATTTCCGGAAGACGCCGGCCCGCTGGCGCATCCGGTGCGTCCGGCCGAATACCGTGAGATCAATAATTTCTACACGGCGACCGTTTACGAGAAAGGCTCCGAGCTGGTGCGCATGATTGCCGGCCACCTCGGCGAGGATGGTTTTCGGCGCGGCATGGATTTGTATTTCGAACGTCACGACGGCCGCGCGGCAACCATCGAGGATTTTCTTGCCGCGCTGGGCGAAGCCAACGCCATCGACCTGAAATCTTACCTGGCATGGTATGCGCAATCGGGCACACCGCGTTTGCATGCCAAAGGCGAATACGATGCGGCGCAGCGCGAATACACACTGACCCTTTCCCAGCAAACGCGCGCGACACCGGGGCAGCCAGAGAAAGTGCCGTTGCCCATTCCGGTGAAGTTGTCGTTGTTCGATCGCGGCGGAAAAGTGCTGCCATTGCACGTGGACGGAGAAGCAGCCGAGACCGAGAAAGTGTTGGTGCTCGACAAGACTTCGCAGCGCTTCGTTTTCCGCGAAGTGGACGCTCCGCCCGTACCCTCGCTGCTGCGCGGCTTCTCGGCGCCCGTCGTGCTCGAATACGACTACACCCCGGAAGAACTGGCCTTGCTGTTGACGCACGATGCCGACGGCTTCAATCGTTGGGAGGCCGGCCAGCAACTGGCCATCCTCGCCTTCGACGCATTGCAGGGCACTGGCGAGTCCGCCGCATGCAAGGCGTGGTGCAACGCGCTGACCGCGCTGTTCGAGAATGATGCGATCGACGATGCACTTCTGGCGGATCTGCTGACGCCGCCGGGTGAAATCGAATTCGCCGACCGCCAGGGTGAAGTGGACCCGGTAAAGATTCACGCGCAGCGCCAGGAGCTGCAGCGTCGATTGGCCGGTCGTTTGGGTGCGCCACTGTTGCTCGATCGCTATCGCGCCTTGGCCGCGGATACCGACCAGAAACTCGATGCCGCCAGTCAGGCCAAACGGCGACTCAAGCGTCGCGTGCTTGAATTGCTCGCCTTGCTGGAAGCGGATCAAGCGCATGCGTTGGCGGCACGGCAATACGGGGCCGCGTCAGGCATGACCGATCGTCTCGCGGCTCTCGGAGTGCTGGTGCGGGGTCGCGCATCTCAGGCTGCCGCTGCGCTTGCGGATTTCCGTCAACGCTATGCGGACAATCCGCTGGCGCTGGACAAATGGTTTTCGGTGCAGGCGCAGGTGCCTGGCGAACCGGCGCTCGCGGCGGTGATGGCGCTGGAAAGCGATCCGGCGTTCACATTGAAAAACCCGAATCGCACGCGTGCTTTGTTCGGCGCGTTCGCCAGTACCAACCCCAGCGGGTTCCATCGCACGGACGGCGCCGGTTATCGGCTGCTGGCCGAACGGCTAGGACAATTGGATGCGCTCAATCCGCAGATCGCGGCGCGCCTGGCGACAGCTTTCAACGGATGGCAGCGGTTGGAACCGGTTCGCCGCGAAGCGGCTCGTCTCGCCCTGAATGGCCTGTCTCAGCGGGAAGACCTGTCAGCCAATCTCAGCGAGATCATCGGCAACGTGCTGCAACATTGATCTTTCTCGCTGGCGGCGACCCCGAAGGGTCGCCGTCACGGGGCGGTTCTAAAAATGGTGGTATGAGCGGGCACCGCTCAAGCCGGAAGATGATCCAGTTCGCTAAGCAGATGGGTCATGCGCGACTCGAGGCGCGGACGCAGTTGCTGCTGCTGCTGTGGTTCACGCTCGACGAGATGATCCATCGCCATTTCGAGGCGACCGATCTCGATCATCAAGTCATGACGCATGTATACCGGTGCGAAGTCGTTACTGTTGTCCATGACACGTCCTCTTCTTTTGCCTGCACCCATGTGCTGCAACAGCCGTGCCAGTCCGTGATATAGATCACACAATACTTTTGCTCCAAATCACGCTGTGACCTTTTGTGTCAGCAGCTGCCGTTTACCGGCATATTTTTCCGTTTCAGTCACCCCGTGTTCACGCGTTCGGAGCCATGATCAGCCCACGTTACGGGGGTGCGGCAGTTGCCGTGCGACCCGAATGAATTACCAGTTTCTGGCGCCCGGCAATACGGTCATCCTGGATTCCCCCTGTTCCTGAGACCGCCGGGCGCCAGATCTCTCTACAGAGATCAAAAACAACGACGGCGCCCCGAAGGGCGCCGTCTTGCTTCCTATCCCGGTACGCGAATGGACCCCTGTCGTCCTTTCTCAGCGCGCGTGTCGCGCGGCATCTGCCCGTGAGAGTGCGGTGATTTCTAAAGCAGAAAACATGCCATGTTGATGTAAGGGATGCCCCACAGCGCCGACCGCATTACCATAAGCCTTTGTCCAACCCTCGATTTTGTCCATCCTGATGCTGCATCCAACCTCCTACGATGTGATCGTGATCGGCGGCGGCCACGCCGGCACTGAGGCTGCGCTTGCCGCGGCACGGTGCGGAGCGCGCACGCTGCTGCTGAGCCACAACATCGAGACGATCGGCCAGATGAGCTGCAATCCGGCCATCGGCGGCATCGGCAAGGGCCATCTGGTCAAGGAAATCGATGCTTTGGGCGGCGCTATGGCCCAGGCGGCCGATCGCGCGGGTATCCAATGGCGCACGCTGAACGCGTCCAAGGGCCCCGCAGTGCGCGCCACCCGCTGCCAGGCAGATCGGGTGCTCTACAAGGCAGCGATCCGTCGAATGGTGGAGACCCAGCCCCATCTGGACCTGTTCCAGCAAGCGGTGGACGATTTGCTGATCGAGCAAGGCCGCGTCACCGGCGTAGTGACGCAAATGGGCCTTTCTTTCCGCGCTAGGTCCATTGTGCTCACGGCGGGCACCTTTTTGGCCGGCAAGATCCACATCGGCCCCGCTCAATATGCCGGCGGCCGCGCGGGCGACCCGCCCGCCACCACCCTGGCGCAGCGTCTGCGCGAGCTGCCGGTGGCGGCGGACCGACTGAAGACTGGCACGCCCCCGCGAATCGACCTGCGCAGCATCGACTTCAGCCATCTGGACGAACAGCCGGGCGACGATCCGACGCCGGTGTTCTCCTACCTGGGCTCGCGCGAGGACCATCCGCGCCAGGTCAGCTGCTGGATCACCCAGACCAGCGAACGCACCCACGAGATCATCCGCGGTGCCCTGGACCGCTCGCCGCTCTATACCGGCCAGATCGAGGGCATCGGGCCGCGCTATTGCCCCTCGATCGAGGACAAAGTGGTGCGCTTTGCCGACAAGGGCTCGCATCAGATCTTTATCGAGCCGGAGGGGCTGGACAGCTTCGAGATCTACCCCAACGGCATCTCCACCTCGCTGCCGTTCGACGTGCAGCTGGAACTGGTCCATTCGATCAAGGGTTTCGAGCGCGCGCATATCACGCGACCCGGCTACGCGATCGAATACGACTATTTCGATCCGCGCGGCCTGCATCCGTGGCTGGAAACCAAGAACATTCCCGGCCTGTACTTCGCCGGCCAGATCAACGGCACGACCGGCTATGAAGAAGCCGCGGCGCAGGGCCTGATCGCGGGGCTGAACGCCGCGCTGGCGACGCAGGGCAAGGCACCGTGGTACCCGCGTCGCGATGAGGCTTATATCGGCGTGCTGATCGATGACCTGACCAGCAACGGCACCATCGAGCCCTACCGCATGTTTACCTCGCGCGCCGAATACCGGCTGCATCTGCGCGAAGACAATGCCGACCTGCGATTGACCGAAACCGGCCACGCCCTGGGTGTCGTACCGCAAGCACGTTTCGACGCGCTGCGCGCCAAGCGCGACGCCGTCGAACAAGAGCTTCAGCGCCTGGGCGCACTGTGGGCTGCCCCGAACAACGCACTGGGTGCGGCCATCGAACGCCAGCTCGGCGTGGCAGTGAGCCGCGAAACCAACGCACTGGATCTGTTGCGCCGCCCCGAACTCAATTACGCCAAGCTGACTAGCGTGACCGAACTCGGGCCCGCGGTTGCGCACGAAGACGTGGCCGCCCAGGTCGAGGTGCAGACCAAGTACGCCGGTTATCTCGAGCGCCAGCGCGATGAGATCGAGCGCCAGCGGCGTCACGAAAGTACGGCGATTCCCACCGGCTTCGACTACGACAAGGTACGCGGCCTTTCCGCCGAAGTACTGCTGAAGCTCAAGCGCAGCCTGCCGGCGACCATCGGCCAGGCGGCACGCATCAGCGGTGTGACGCCAGCGGCGATTTCCTTGTTGCTCGTCCACCTGAAGCGACGCAACGCCGCTTAAGGGCAGACCCTCGTGTCCAATACCTCGCAGGCGCATGGCATCATGCGCTTCTGCTTAGCGAGGAATAGGCGATGGAAGTCTGGATCGGTCGACAGGGCGAACGCCACGGCCCCTATCAGGAAAAACAGGTGCGGGAGTGGCTGCGCAGCGGTCAACTGGGCCGCGACGACCTCGGCTGGTACGACGGTCTCGCAGACTGGCAGCCGCTATCGGTCCTGTTTCCCCAAGAGACACCCGCCGCCGCACCGACACCCAGTATGTACGCGCCGCCACCGCCGCTGCAGCAGCCTGCAAGCGCGACGCGCATCGACTACGCAGGTTTCTGGCAACGCTTCGGTGCATGGATCATCGACCTGATCATTCTGACGATCCCGTCGATGATCGTTATGTACCTGCTCGGCGGCATGGAAGCCTACAAGCATCTGCTTGAGCAAATGCAGGGCAACGGGGACATGAGTGCCGCGCTTCGCGAATATGCAGCCGCGACGGAGAGTTCGTCCGTCGCATCGGTCGTTATCGGCTTTGTCTACTACGCGCTGTGTGAAAGTTCGAAGTGGCAGGCGACACCAGGCAAGCTGGCTCTGCGCCTACGCGTTACCGACATGAACGGTCAGCGCATCACACTGGGACGTTCAGCCGTGCGCAATGCGGTCCGGTTGACGACACTGGTGATCGCACTGATTCCCTTCGTCTGCTACATCGCCGTGGCGTGGACGCAGCGCAAGCAAGGTCTGCACGATCTGATGGCCAGCACGTTGGTGCTCAATGGCAGCGCGCAGGAACAGCCGCCACAACGACCGCAATCTAGCAGCGACCACGGCAGCTTCAACGCTTGATCGGTCCAAAAACGGATGGTGCGCCCCTGTGGGTTTGCGCCGCCTCTTTCGCCATGCCTGCGTATTGACGCCATTTAGCGCGACCATCGCACGCCGCTTGATATCATGGCGAACTGAAGTCGCCTGAATCACCGCAACACGAAAACCAAGGAATTCTTTCAGTCTCATGCTCAGCATCGAACAACGCATTGCCCAGGACATCGTCGCCAAACC
Source organism: Dyella lipolytica (assembly GCF_030160075.1). GTDB lineage: Bacteria > Pseudomonadota > Gammaproteobacteria > Xanthomonadales > Rhodanobacteraceae > Dyella_B > Dyella_B lipolytica. The sequence continues at coordinate 13,449 of NZ_BSNQ01000005.1, read as the reverse complement.
GGAACAAGTACGCGCTGCAGTGGAACTGCTCGATGGCGGCGCTACCGTGCCGTTCATCGCGCGCTATCGCAAAGAAGCCACCGGCGGTCTCGACGACACGCAACTGCGATTGCTTGAGGAACGTCTACGCTATCTGCGCGAGCTGGAAGAGCGACGCGATGCGATCCTCGCCAGCATCGAGGAACAAGGCAAACTCACCGATGCATTGAAGGGCGACATTCTCGCCGCCGACACGAAGGCGCGACTGGAAGACCTGTACCTGCCGTATAAGCCCAAACGGCGCACCAAGGCGCAGATCGCACGTGAGGCGGGTCTTGAACCCCTTGCCACTGGCTTGCGCGAAGATCCCACACAATCACCCGACGCCTTCGCCGAATCGTTCGTCGATGTCGAAAAAGGCGTACCTGACGTACGCGCCGCGCTCGATGGCGCACGCGCGATCCTGATGGAAAGCATCGCCGAAGACGCGGGGCTGGTCGGCGAATTGCGCGACTGGTTATGGGACAAGGGTCAGATCCGCGCCAAGCTGGTCGAAGGCAAGGAACAGGAGGGCGCGAAGTTCCGCGACTACTTCGACCACATGGAAGCGATCGGCAAAATTCCATCGCATCGCTTGCTTGCCCTGATGCGCGCGCGCAACGAAGGTGTGATCGAACTCGAGCTTGCACCTTCAACAGAGGCCGAGCAGGGTCATCTCGAAGGCGAAGGTCGCGTCGCGGTGCACGCCGACATCATCGATCGCGGCCGCGCCGCGGATGCGTGGCTGCGCGAAACGGTACGCATGACCTGGCGCGTGAAACTGCACCTGCATCTGACGCTGGATTTGTTCGGTCGCGTGCGCGAGGGCGCCGAGGACGAAGCCATTCGTGTATTCGGCGACAACCTCAAGGACCTGATGCTGGCCGCACCGGCCGGCGCGAAGACAGTGATGGGCCTGGACCCCGGCATCCGTACCGGCGTGAAGGTGGCGGTGGTCGATTCCACTGGCAAACTGTTGGCCACCGACACCATCTATCCACATGAACCGCGCAAGCAGTGGGATCAATCGCTCGCTCGCCTTGCTGTGCTGAGCAAGCAGCACGGCGTAAACCTGATTGCGATCGGCAACGGCACGGCTTCGCGCGAGACCGACAAGCTGGCCGGTGAGCTGATGAAGAAGCACGCCGAACTCAAGCTTTCCAAGATCGTAGTGAGCGAAGCAGGCGCGTCGGTGTATTCCGCGTCCGAAGCGGCCGCCAAAGAATTTCCCGATCTCGACGTGAGCTTGCGCGGTGCCGTATCCATCGCTCGCCGTTTGCAAGATCCGCTCGCTGAGCTGGTAAAGATTGAACCAAAGGCCATCGGCGTAGGCCAATATCAGCACGACGTGAATCAGGTAAAGCTTGCGCGCGCACTCGACGCGAAGGTGGAGGACTGCGTGAACGCCGTTGGCGTCGACGTGAACACAGCGTCGGCCGCGCTGCTTTCGCGCGTGGCGGGTTTGTCCGCCAGCGTCGCTGAGAACGTGGTAAAGCACCGCGACGCCAACGGTCCATTCGCCAATCGCAAAGCATTGCTCAAGGTGCCGCGTTTAGGCGACAAGGCATTTGAGCAATGCGCAGGCTTTTTGCGCGTACCCAGCGGCGACAATCCCTTGGACGCGAGCGCCGTGCATCCGGAAGCTTATCCGGTCATCGAGCGCATCATTGCCCAATGCGGTCGCGAGGTGAAAAGCATCATCGGCGACACCAGTTTCCTGCGTGGCTTGAAGCCAGAGCAGTACACCGACGAGCGCTTCGGCGTGCCGACCGTGCGCGACATTCTCAAGGAGCTGGAAAAGCCGGGCCGCGATCCGCGACCCGAGTTCGTCGCGCCGAGCTTTGCCGAAGGGGTGGAGGATCTGAAAGATCTCAAGCCCGGAATGATTCTTGAAGGCCGCGTCACCAACGTGGCTGCGTTTGGCGCCTTCGTCGACATTGGCGTGCACCAGGATGGATTGGTGCACGTCTCCGCGCTGTCGCACAGCTTCGTAAAGGATCCGCGCGACGCCGTGAAAGCTGGCGATATCGTCAAGGTGAAGGTGATGGAGGTGGACATTCCGCGCCAGCGCATCGGCCTTTCCATGCGCCTGGACGACGAGCCGGGTCAGGCTCGCAGCGGACGACCCGTCAGCGGCAAAGAATCGCGCCCTGGCTCGCGTGACAATCGCAGCCCTCGCCCGGGCGCTGCCGCGCCGGCGAAACCCTCTGCGGCGCCCGGCAACAGTGCGTTTGCAGATGCCTTCACGCGTGCCCTGAAGCGTTGAACTGTTAGGGATCAAGCACCGACGTGCTTGATTTGAAGGCCAGGCAAGGTGAGAACGTGCAGCCCGGCACGTTCTCACGACCCCATGACGACGTTTGCTTGCAGCGCAGCATGCGCTGACGTATGGCATGCATTAACGTAACTTCCCTATAACAAACGCAGGAGCAGGAACTCATGTTTCACCCGCGCAAGATTGCCGGCGCTGTTGCGCTGGCCCTCGGCCTCATTGGCGCCGCCCATGCCACTGGCAATCCCACTCCGACTTTCAGCAATGTCATCACGTTCGGCGACAGCTTGAGCGACGCGGGCAACCTTTCGCTGTCCATCGACCCGAGCTTCCAGCCGCCACAGGAGTTCACGACCAATCCTGGCGCCGTGGTGGTGCAGAACGTTGCCGCCGCACTCGGCCATCCGCTGACGGCCTCGCTCACCGGCGGCAACGACTTCGCCTGGGGTGGCGCCGGCATCTTCAACAACTCGCCCGGCACACCGGCCGGCGTGCCCACGATCACCAGCCAGATAAACACGTATCTGAGCAGCCATCCCACCCTGGACAGCCACGCGCTGTACACGATGTGGGGCGGCGCGAATGACATTTTCTACGCGACGACCACGCCAGCCACCGCGCAGGCGCAGATCGTCGCGGCCGCACAGCAAGAAGTGAAACTGCTGGGCGAATTGCAGGGTGCGGGTGCCAGGAACATCCTGGTGTTCAATCTACCCAACATTGGCCTGACGCCCGAGGCTACCGCGGCCGGCGCTTCGGCGGCCTCCTCGCTAACGACGCTCAGCGCGATCTACAACGGTCAGCTCAATGCCGGCATCGGGCAGCTGGGCAAAGGCATCATCCCGGTCAATGCGTTTGCATTGCTCAGCCAAGTCATCGCCAATCCAGGTGCCTACGGCTTCACCAATGTCACCACACCGGCGTGCGGCGCGGGTTCCAGCTCGGTACTTTGCGGCCCGCAGGGTTCGGGTCTGCCATACACCTATGCGCCAGGCACCAATTACAGCTACCTGTTCGCTGACGGCGTACATCCCACCACGGGAGCGGACAAGATGCTCGCGCAAGTGGTGCTGTCGGAATTGGCGGCTCCCCAGCAGATTTCGCTGTTGCAAGAAGCGCCACTTGCTGCCGTCACCACGCAGACCGCCGCCGTGCGCAACCAGATGATGGCGGACAATTTGGGTAGCGATACACGCGCCTTTGCCAGCATCAACTACTCCAATCAACAGTTCGACCAGAGCGCAGGTGCACCCAAGACCACCAGCAACAATGTCGACCTGACCGTGGGTGCGGACGTACGCGCCAGCGACAGCATTTCGGCAGGTGTCGCGCTGGGTATCGGCGAGCACTATGCCGATGTCAGCGGCGGTGGCGGCTACGATTTGCAGGCCATCAGCGGCCTGGGTTACCTCACTTGGCATTCGGGTGGCGCCTACGTGGGTACCTATGGCGATTTCGGCCAGGCTAGCTATACCGACATCAATCGCGTGTTTCAGGTCGGCAACTATCGCACCCATGAAAGCGGCAAGACCGATGGTTCATACCTGGGCATGGGTCTGCATGGCGGCTACTTGTTCGATGTCGGCGGCTTCAAGACCGGTCCGTTTGCGAACTTCGAATATCAGAACATCAAAATCAACGGCTACAGCGAAAGCGGTAACGATGCGACGGCCATGTGGTTCGGCCGGCAGGAGCGCAACGCTTTGATCAGCACGCTGGGCTGGCGCCTGCAGGGGCATTGGCAGTTCCACGATATGGATCTGTCACCGTATGCCGAGCTGGGCTGGAACCACGATAGTCGTGCCAGCACGGACATGGTGACGGCGGGTCTCAACAGCATGAATGGCAGCTTCGAGATGGCAGGCTTTACGCCCGACAAGAATTGGGGATCGGCCAATGCGGGCGTGATGGCGCAGATCATGCCTAACGTTTCGGGCTGGATCGCTTACAACGGTCACTTCGCCGACAACAGTCAGCGCTACAACAGCATCAACCTGGGAGTGAAGTTCGGCTTCTAAGCCGACTTCATGCGCAACAAAAAAGCCGTCCGCAATGCGGACGGCTTTTTTAATCTTCCGGTTTCGCGCGAAGGGCTTACTTGCCCTTGCCACCCGTTGCCAGGTTGAGGATCGCCTTGGACTGCTGCTGCAGGTTCGCAGCATCGTCATCGCCCAGCGATTGAGTGCTGCCGCCGGCTTCGTGAGTCTTTAGCACCAGCGAACCATCGTCGCCCCAACCGGCGGTATCCACCGACGAAGGCTTCGCAGTCTGGCCGGACTTTTTCTGCTGCTGCACCACCCACGGCTTACCATCCTTGTAGGCGTAGTCGGTGCTGGTGAAGCCCTTGTCGCCGTAGTCGACCAGTTCGCGGATGAACTTCACTTCGCCGCCGTCGCGGAACACTTGCCAAGCGAGCGACGCATCTTTTTGAAGCTGAGTACCGCTGGACCGCTTCATGCCGCCAATCTGCTTCTGCACGTCCTGGAATGCGACGAGCATCTTTTCGCTCGGCGTTTGCTCAGGGGCAAGTTGCACCGCGACGTTTGTCGTCGGATGGCCCTGGGTCAGCACGGGCGCTTGCAACGGCATGACGTAGTGACGATCGCCATCGGTCAGTGTGGCTTGCACGATGTACAAGTCATTCGGCGCCACATTGGCCGGATTGAAATCCAACTCGTACGTCATGGGGAACGTGGTGGCGGGGGCAATCGTCTTGGTCGCTAGCGGAGCGGAGCCCTGTGCCGTTACATCGATCAGGCTGATGTCGAGCTTGTCCTGGGCGGACGGCTTGATATCGCCACGAAGAGTAATGGTGCCCGAAACGCTAGTGGCCGGGCCGGTGGGCGCCGTTGCCTCGGTACTATCCGCACCGGTCGACGACGACGGATTTGAAGAATTACTGCAGCCGGCCAGTGCTACCGCTGCCACTGTCATCAGCGACCAAACAACGCTGCGCATGGGATTGAAACCTCAAGGTTTGGATCGATTCGAACGCAAAGTTTGGTAACGCGCCGGCGTCACAAACAAGCGCGGGGGAGCCTCAGAGAATAGCCCAAACTTACGGCATGGAAAAGCTAACCTAGCGAAAACTCCATTCGGCAGCGTATGTAACTATCTGAATCGTACGGCTTCATGCCAACGAGGTGCCGGACGGCCTCATTCGTTGGCTAGGTCGGGAGCCGTTTTGATCGCCGTATACGAGCGGCCCTTTCGGCGGCCGCAGTTTCTTGCCCTGTTGGCCTAACTACATGTCAACCCGCTCTGAACTCACGCGTTTATGCGCCAGAGGATGACTTGAAGAGCGCTACCATTCGCAAAATAGTGCGAATATCGGTCATCGGATTATTACCACCCTCATGCTTGTAACTGAGGGTTTACCTAGAAAAACAAGGCAGCCAGTAAGAATTTGCCGGCGCTATATCAGAAATAACTGCGGAAATTTTCGATGAATCTGCACGTAAACTCGATTACCGAGCCCTCCTCGACCTTCTCCGATCGCATCAAATTGCTGATTCAGCGCGTCGGTAGTGTCACGGAGATCGCACGCATGTGCGGTTTTTCAGAGGGCGTCGTGCGCAGTTGGCGCGACGGAAACACCGACCCGTCGCGCGCGCGCTGCGTGACATTGGCACGTACCTTGGGCATTTCCCTGGTATGGCTGGTGGCCGGCGAAGGATCGATGCAGGTCGACCCGAATACCCTGGTTTCCGATGACGCCAGCGCCGACAACATCGCATCCCAGCGTCACCGCTCCAAGCTGCGCAACGCTCCCGATTCACTGGAAGCGGGCGGCGTGGCCATGGATGCCCAGCGCCTCAATACTGCGCTGCGCATCCTGCAATCGGAGCTGGATCTGGCAGACAGTCGCCTGACCTTGGCTGAGAACTCCGACATGCTGGCGGAGCTTTACCAAATACTCGGCCCGGGCGGTAACGACGTTGATGCCACCGCGATGGTCGCTTTCAATCATCGCCTTGCCGAGCGGCTGAAGGGCAATCGACCGATGGGTCGCCTGACATCCTGAGCGACTGTTTGATCGATCACTAAAAAAGGCAGCCACATGGCTGCCTTTTTTAATTGCAACGTGATCGGATGCACTACAAACGCGCGATGTCGGCGATAGCCGTGAACTGCGCCTTGAGACGTCCCAGCAAGGCGAGTCGGTTGGCGCGGACCGCAGGGTCCTCGGCATTCACCAGCACATTGTCGAAAAACGCATCGACCGGGGCCCGCAATTGGGCAAGGCGTGAGAGAACCGCCGTGTAATCGCCGCGCTGCAGAGGACCGGCGTTATCCGCTTGTGCGGCCTCCAGCGCTTGCGCCAAAGCACGTTCGGCATCCGCTTCGAAATGCGCAGGATCGACGTGGCTGCCGATGCTTTGCACGCCGTGCTCCTCTTGCTGCTTGCGCAAAATGTTGGCGACGCGCTTGTTGGCACCTGCAAGACTTGCCGCTTCAGGATGACGACCGAACTCGACGACGGCACGCAGACGATGGTCGAAATCGACCAGGCTGACCGGGGCAACGGCCAACACGGCTTCGTACTGCTCGATGGTGAATCCCTGTTCGGCGTAGTAACCGCGCAAACGCTCGAGTACGAAATCGTTGAGTTCGATGACCAGGCTGGCGCGGCGCTGTCCGGCATCGAAAGGAGGCGTTTTCCCATCCTTTGCTGGCTTCACTCCCGCAGCAAGTGCGGCCTCCGGCAACAATTCCAGAGCTTCGGTAAAGAGCGCCTTGTGATCGAGATCGAGACCGCCTTCGATCAGCGTACGCGCCAGGCCCAAGGCAGCGCGGCGCAAGGCGAACGGATCCTTGTTTCCGCTGGGCTTCAGACCGACAGCGAAAATACCGGCCAATGTGTCGACGCGTTCGGACACCGCGAGCACTTGTCCCACTTTGCCCGCGGCAATGCTGTCACCGGCAAAGCGGGGCTGGTACACGCTGTCCAGCGCATTGGCGATTTCGGCGGGCTCGTAGGCGTGCTGCGCGTAGTAGCGCCCCATCACACCCTGTAGCTCAGGAAACTCGCCAACCATCCGAGTAAGCAGGTCGCACTTGGCCAAACTGGCAGCACGCGTTGCCTGGCCAGCATCGACACCGACGCGATTGGCCGTGATTCGGGCTAACTCCGCAACGCGCACGCTCTTGTCCCACAGGCTGCCGAGCGCCTGCTGGTAGGTAACGCCCTTGAGCGCTTCCTTATAGTCCTCGAGCGGAGTTTTCAGGTCTTCGTCCCAGAAGAACTTCGCATCGGCAAAGCGCGGACGAATGACGCGTTCATAGCCGTTGCGAATCTCGTTCGGCTGTTTGCTGTCGACGTTGGCGATGCCGATGAAGTGCTCGGTCAGCGTGCCTTTCTCATCGAACACCGGCACGAACTTCTGGTTTGCCTCCATCGTGGTGACGAGGGCTTCGGGCGGCACACTGAGGAATTCGCGCTCGAAGGTGCAGGCGATCGCCACCGGCCACTCGGTGAGATTGGCGATTTCGTTCAGCAGTGCTTCGTCGAGTCGCGGCTTACCGCCGGTTTGTTTTGCCGCGCGTGCGACTTCATCGCGAATGCGCTGGCGGCGCTCCATCGGATCGGCCAGCACCTTGGCCATGCGCATGGCATCCAGCCAGCTGTCCGCATCGGCCACATGCACAGGCTGTGGATGCATGAAGCGATGACCGCGGGATTTGCGGCCGCTCTTCAGGCCCAGCACTTCACCATCGACGATGTCCGCACCATGCAAGATCACCAGCCAATGCACGGGGCGCACGAAGGTGTACTCGTGGCTGGCCCAACGCATGGGCCTGGGAATGGGTAGTCCTTTGAGCGCCTCGTCGATGATTTCCGGCAACAGCGAAGCTACCGGCTGACCCGGCTTCACCGTACGGAAGACAAACCATGCGCCCTTGTCCGTTTCCAGCTTTTCCAGCTGCTCGACGCCGACTCCGCACGATTGCGCAAAGCCGATCAATGCCTTGCCGGGATTGCCTTCGGCATCCATCGCGGCGTTGATGGCAGGGCCGCGGCGCTCGAGCGACTGCTCCGGTTGCGTCATCGCCACCTGTGGAATATGGACGGCCAAACGCCGCGGCGTAACGTAGAGTTTCGCCTGCTCCAGCAGTGCGGTAATGCCGCGCTTATCCAGTCCGTCGCAGATGCCGCGCAGAAACGACGCACCAAGTTCATCCAGTGCCTTCGGCGGAAGTTCTTCCGTACCCAGCTCGATGAGCAATGACTTGGCGGCGCTCATGCGACGTGCTCCTTTCCGCTCTTGGAGAGCGTTTTATGCTTTAAGCCTGGAAAACCAAGCTTTTCACGCTGCGCCACATAAGCTTCCGCCACGGCGCGCGACAAAGTACGCACGCGTAAGATGTAGCGCTGACGCTCCGTAACACTGATCGCGCGCCGCGCGTCGAGCAGGTTGAACGTGTGGCTGGCTTTCATCACCTGCTCGTAGGCCGGTAAAGCTAAGCCTGCCGCGATCAGCTTGTTGGCTTCTCCCTCGCACACATCGAACCAGCGCAACAGCTCGGCAACGTTGGCGTGTTCAAAGTTGTAAGTGCTCTGCTCCACTTCGTTCTGATGGAACACGTCGCCGTAGGTGACTTTGCCCTGCGGACCTTCCGCCCAGATCAGGTCGTAGACGTTGTCGACGTTCTGCAGGTACATGGTCAGCCGTTCCAGGCCATAGGTGATCTCCCCAGTCACTGGCCTGCATTCCAGACCGCCGGCCTGCTGGAAATAGGTGAACTGGGTGACTTCCATCCCGTTGAGCCAGACTTCCCAGCCCAGACCCCAGGCCCCCAGCGTGGGCGACTCCCAGTTGTCTTCCACGAAACGCAGGTCATGCACCTGCGGATCGAGGCCGAGTTCCTTCAGCGAGCCGATGTAGAGCTCGAGGATGTTCTCGGGATTGGGTTTCATCATCACCTGGTACTGGTAGTAATGCTGCAGGCGATTCGGGTTTTCGCCGTAGCGACCGTCGGTGGGACGACGCGAAGGCTGCACGTAAGCGGCCGCCCATGGCTCAGGACCTAGCGCACGCAGAAACGTAGCGGGGTGGAAGGTACCGGCGCCTACCTCGGTATCGAGGGGCTGCAGCAGTACGCAGCCCTGCGCCGCCCAATAGCGGTTGAGGGACTGGATCACATCCTGGAAAGTAGGCGCAGACATCGCTTTCCGTAACCATGTTTAAAGCGCGCTAGTATAGCCGCAGCGCATCTTTCCGCCGTTTTTCTCGGCAATCGATGCCCATTAGGGGTCCTTGGCAAATGGCAGCAACTCCACAAATTGCCTCCATGCTCGGCCGCCGCGGCCGGTTGGCGCTCGATGACGTGTTGGCCGCCCTGGTGGTCGACGGTCACCTTTTGGCCGACGATGCCAAACAATTGCGGTTAGGGAATCGTGCCGGCCGCAGCACGGTGGAACTGAACCCGCTGGTGGTCATCGCCAACGCCAAGCTCACCAATCAGCGTGATCCAGGGCGACCGCTCAGCCTGGAAGGGTTGACCGAATGGCTGGCCGGGCAGGCGGGCTTGCCGTATCTGAAAATCGACCCGATGAAGGTCAACGTGGCCGTGGTCACTCAGGTGATCAGCCACGCCTACGCCCAGCGCCATCGCATCCTGCCGGTGGCTGCGACACCGGGCGAAGTGACGTTCGCGACGGCCGAGCCGTTCGACAATACATGGGCTAAAGATCTTGCTCAGATGTTGCGACGGGATGTGCATCGTGTGGTGTCCAGCCCGATCGATATCAACCGCTATCTGCAAGAGTTCTACGGCGTGCAGCGCTCGATCCAGCTGGCACGGGATGCCAAGAGCCAGAGCGGCTACGATCCTTCCGCGATCCTGAACTTCGAGCAGTTGCTGGAACTCGGCAAAACCGGTGAAGTGGGCGCGGATGACCGGCATGTCGTGCACATCGTCGACTGGTTGCTGCAATACGCGTTCGAGCAGCGCGCCTCGGATATCCATCTGGAACCGCGACGCGATGCAGGCATCATGCGTTTCCGCATCGACGGTGTCATGCACAAGGTGTTCGAGCTGCCGCCGCCGGTGATGACGGCCGTCACCTCGCGTATCAAGATCCTTTCACGCATGGACGTCGCCGAGAAGCGTCGCCCACAGGATGGCCGCATCAAGACGCGCGCCACATCCGGGCGCGAGGTGGAACTGCGTATTTCCAGCATGCCTACTGCCTTCGGCGAAAAACTGGTGATGCGTATTTTCGATCCGGACATCGTCGCGAAGGACTTTTCGCAATTGGGTTTCTCTGCATCGGAAGATGCATTGTGGCGCGGATTGGTGGAGCGTCCGCACGGCATCGTGCTGGTGACGGGGCCTACGGGTTCGGGCAAGACCACGACGCTGTACTCGACACTCAAGCATCTCGCCACGCCCGACATCAACGTTTGTACGGTCGAAGATCCGATCGAAATGGTCTCGCCTGAATTCAATCAGATGCAGGTGCAAGCCTCGATCGACCTGGACTTCGCCTCCGGTGTACGCACGCTGCTGCGCCAGGATCCTGACATCATCATGATCGGTGAGATTCGTGATCTGGAAACGGCGCAAATGGCGGTGCAGGCATCACTGACCGGGCATCTGGTGCTATCTACACTGCATACCAATGACGCGCCAAGCGCCGTGACGCGTCTACTCGATCTCGGTGTGCCGCATTATTTAATTCAGTCGACACTGTCCGGCGTCGTTGCGCAACGCCTGGTGCGCACGTTGTGCCCTCACTGCAAACTTGAGACGCAACAGGAAGCGCACGAATGGGCGGTTCTGACGCACGGCTGGTCGATCCCGATTCCCGAACGCGTGTTCAAACCCGTCGGCTGTCTGGAATGTCGCAACACCGGATTCCTGGGACGTACTGGCATCTATGAAATGATGGAGCTGAGTCCGCGACTGCGCGGCTTGGTCAGCGCTCAACTTGATTTGATCCGTTTTGGCAAGGCCGCGCTGACGGAAGGTATGCGGCCGCTGCGTATCTCCGCAGCCGACCAAGTCGCGCGCGGGTTGACTACGGTACAAGAGGTGTTGACCGTACTGCCTCCCGTTGAACACATTGAAGACACCCTGCCCTGAACGCTTTCGATCGAGTTGTCATCTCGCTACATGAAACCTGTCCTGATCATCCGCACCGGCCAAGCTCCCGAAAACATCCGCGCGCGTCACGGTGATTTCCCGCACTGGTTCCGCCTAGGCACGCAGCTGATGCCGCATCAGCTGCATGTCATTGACGTGGCTGCCGGCGAAGCGCTACCAGCGCCGCACGACGTTTCTGGCGCACTGATCACAGGATCGGCGGCCATGGTCACCGAGCGAGCGCCCTGGAGCGAGCGCACCGCTGGGTGGATTCGCAGCGCGATGGATATCGATCTGCCGCTGCTGGGCGTGTGCTACGGCCATCAGCTGATGGCTCATGCACTGGGTGGGCGCGTCGATTATCTGCCCGGCGGTCGAGAGATCGGCACCTTGCCGATCGAATTGCTGCCCGGCGCGGAGCAAGATCCACTTGCTGCGCATCTCCCGGCCAAATTTCGCGCGCACACCACACACGAACAGAGTGTCCTCGACATTCCCAAAGACGCTCAGGTGCTGGCGCGGTCAGCGCGTGATCCGCATCATCTGCTTCGCTATGGCCGCAATGCGATCAGCGTGCAGTTCCATCCGGAATTCAATGCCGACGTCATGCGCGCCTATATCCGGCGCAAGCATCACGACATGCGCCGCGAAGGTTTCGACCCTCATCATGCGTTTCAGCAAGTCGCGGCCACACCAAGCGCGCGACGGTTGCTAAAGATGTTCGCGCGGCATCACGGGCTCAACCGCGGGTCACGCTGAGCGGTGCTCAGCGGCTGCGTGGCGGCATCGGGAATGGGGTCACTTTCTGGCCATCTGCCGCGTCGCGGATGGCCAATGCACCTTTGCGCTCCACTTCCTCGATGCGCACCACGGCCTGCATCGGCAAATGCAACACGCGCGTGTCCTTGAACTCTTCGCGCAAGCGCTCTTCGGTGGGATCGACCACCAAGCCTTCACCAGCGGGCTCAAACACCAGATCACCCACTTCGGTGAAGCCCCATAGGCCGCTCGACGCGACATGCTGGGCATAAAGTTCGTAGCACTTGCCCAGGTGCAAAAAGGTCACTTTGTAGAGTTTCTTGTTACGCATAGCGCCATTTTAGCGCCGCATGCGGCGCATGATTGCACCGCGTGACGTCCACGCGAACACCGCGCCGAACAGGAAGCCTGCCACGTGGGTCCACCACGCGTAACCGCCATAGCTGGGGCCCACATAACTGAAGAGCAACTGCAAGAGAGCCCAGATTCCGATCAGCAGGAATGCCGGCACACGCACGAATTCCAGATAGAACCCAAGTGGCAGCACCAGGCCCAAGCGCGCGCGCGGAAACAGCGACACGTAAGCACCCAACACCGCTGAAACGGCGCCACTGCATCCTATGATCGGCCTAAGCACGCCGGCCAGCGATAGCGCTCCGGCCAAGTTGGCCACTACACCGCCCAGCAGAAATAGCACTAGAAAGCGCACTGACCCCAAGGTGCGCTCCGCCGGGACACCGAAGATCATCAAGAACAGCAGATTGCTCAGCAGATGAAGCCAAGCGACGTGAATGAATAGCGCGGTAATCAATCGCAACAGCGCCGGATCGCGTAGCTGCTGCCAGATCGGTTGATGGGCGTCGAAAATATTCGCGGGAATGGTTCCCCATTCCAAGAGAAAAGTGATGCGGCGCGGCGGCGGCATCAATGCCAACACCACGAAGGTCACCACACACAAGCCAACCAACAGGCTCGCGGCCCAATGCAGGCGTGGTTGACGTCGGGTTTCGACATTGACGAACAAAGCTCTTCTCCTCGACGAATGCGCCGGTCGAGCTGACCCGATGGCGCATCATAGGTGGTAAGCGAGCCTCGATTTTGTTCGTCCGGCTGCACTTCCAGATGGTAATCATCCAGGCTTCGCGATCTTACGTATAGCGCTTAGATCAGGATTTTCGGCGCCCAAGAAAAAACCCCCACCGATGTCGGTGAGGGTTTTTAGGATAAAGCCCCTGGCGGTGACCTACTCTTGCATGGGCAATGCCACACTACCATCGGCGCAGCTGCGTTTCACTTCCGAGTTCGGGATG
>NZ_BSNQ01000004.1 GCF_030160075.1 Dyella lipolytica | reverse complement strand
CGGTGAGGGTTTTTAGGATAAAGCCCCTGGCGGTGACCTACTCTTGCATGGGCAATGCCACACTACCATCGGCGCAGCTGCGTTTCACTTCCGAGTTCGGGATGGGATCGGGTGGGGCCACAGCGCTATAGCCGCCAGGGAAGGGGTTGAAGCAGCGCATCATATGCGCCGGCTTCAAAAGGGGTAAACGAGTGACAAGCGTCTGGTGAAGTTGGTCGAGATGTTCGTGAGACTTTCGTCTAGCGAAGCGTCTTGGGGTTATATGGTCAAGCCGCACGGCGCATTAGTATCAGTTAGCTCAGTACATTGCTGTACGTCCACACCTGACCTATCAACCACGTAGTCTACATGGTGCCTTAAGGAGACTCGAAGTCTCGGGAGATCTCATCTTGGGGCGTGCTTCCCGCTTAGATGCTTTCAGCGGTTATCACTTCCGTTCATAGCTACCGGGCAATGCCTCTGGCGAGACAACCCGAACACCAGCGGAACGTCCACTCCGGTCCTCTCGTACTAGGAGCAGCCCCCCTCAAATCTCCAACGCCCACGACAGATAGGGACCGAACTGTCTCACGACGTTCTGAACCCAGCTCGCGTACCACTTTAAATGGCGAACAGCCATACCCTTGGGACCGGCTACAGCCCCAGGATGTGATGAGCCGACATCGAGGTGCCAAACACCGCCGTCGATATGAACTCTTGGGCGGTATCAGCCTGTTATCCCCGGAGTACCTTTTATCCGTTGAGCGATGGCCCTTCCATACAGAACCACCGGATCACTAAGACCTACTTTCGTACCTGCTTGATCCGTCGATCTTGCAGTCAAGCACGCTTATGCCTTTGCACACAGTGCGCGATGTCCGACCGCGCTGAGCGTACCTTCGTGCTCCTCCGTTACTCTTTGGGAGGAGACCGCCCCAGTCAAACTACCCACCATACACGGTCCCCGATCCGGATTACGGACCTAGGTTAGAACGTCAAGCACTTCAGGGTGGTATTTCAAGGTTGGCTCCACGCAAACTAGCGTCTGCGCTTCATAGCCTCCCACCTATCCTACACAGAAGAACTCAACGTTCAGTGTAAAGCTATAGTAAAGGTTCACGGGGTCTTTCCGTCTTGCCGCGGGAACGCTGCATCTTCACAGCGATTTCAATTTCACTGAGTCTCGGGTGGAGACAGCGCCGCTGTCGTTACGCCATTCGTGCAGGTCGGAACTTACCCGACAAGGAATTTCGCTACCTTAGGACCGTTATAGTTACGGCCGCCGTTTACTGGGGCTTCGATCAAGAGCTTCGCCTTGCGGCTGACCCCATCAATTAACCTTCCAGCACCGGGCAGGCGTCACACCCTATACGTCCACTTTCGTGTTTGCAGAGTGCTGTGTTTTTGATAAACAGTCGCAGCGGCCAGGTTACTGCGACCCGCTAGTGCTCAGTCACGCATGTGACCACACCGGCGGGCGCACCTTCTCCCGAAGTTACGGTGCCATTTTGCCTAGTTCCTTCACCCGAGTTCTCTCAAGCGCCTTGGGATTCTCACCCTGCCTACCAGTGTCGGTTTACGGTACGGTTTGCTGTAGCTGAAGCTTAGTGGCTTTTCCTGGAAGCGTGGTCTTAGTCACTTCGCCCTATTGGGCTCGTCTCGGTGCTCGGCGTATGTGATCCCGGATTTGCCTAAGATCACCGCCTACCTCCTTTCCCCGGGACAACCAACGCCCGGTAGACCTAACCTTCTCCGTCCCCACATCGCACTACAGTCAAGTGCTGGAATATTAACCAGCTTCCCATCGACTACGCATTTCTGCCTCGCCTTAGGGGCCGACTCACCCTGCGCCGATGAACGTTGCGCGAGGAAACCTTGGGCTTTCGGCGTGCGGGCTTTTCACCCGCATTATCGTTACTCATGTCAGCATTCGCACTTCCGATACCTCCAGCGAGCTTCTCAACTCACCTTCACAGGCTTACGGAACGCTCCTCTACCGCGCATATTGCTATGCACCCCGAGCTTCGGTGTATCGCTTAGCCCCGTTAAATCTTCCGCGCAGACCGACTCGACCAGTGAGCTATTACGCTTTCTTTAAAGGGTGGCTGCTTCTAAGCCAACCTCCTGGCTGTCTATGCCTTTCCACATCGTTTTCCACTTAGCGATAACTTGGGGACCTTAGCTGCGGGTCTGGGTTGTTTCCCTTTTCACGACGGACGTTAGC
Organism: Dyella lipolytica; assembly: GCF_030160075.1. Lineage (GTDB taxonomy): Bacteria > Pseudomonadota > Gammaproteobacteria > Xanthomonadales > Rhodanobacteraceae > Dyella_B > Dyella_B lipolytica. The sequence goes on along the minus strand of NZ_BSNQ01000004.1, from coordinate 3,251 downwards.
ACCCGCCGTGTGTCTCCCGTACATTCTGTCCTGGTATTCGGAGTTTGCCATGGTTTGCTAAGTCGCGATGACCCGCTAGCCATAACAGTGCTCTACCCCCAGGAAGATTCATACGAGGCGCTACCTAAATAGCTTTCGAGGAGAACCAGCTATCTCCGAGTTTGTTTAGCCTTTCACTCCTATCCACAGCTCATCCCCATCTATTGCAACAGATGTGGGTTCGGTCCTCCAGTGCGTGTTACCGCACCTTCAACCTGGCCATGGATAGATCACTCGGTTTCGGGTCTACTGCCAGAGACTATGCGCCCTATTCAGACTCGGTTTCCCTTCGCCTCCCCTAGACGGTTAAGCTCGCCACTGACAGTAAGTCGCTGACCCATTATACAAAAGGTACGCAGTCACCCTTACGGGCTTCCACTGCTTGTACGTATACGGTTTCAGGATCTATTTCACTCCCCTCTCCGGGGTTCTTTTCGCCTTTCCCTCACGGTACTTGTTCGCTATCGGTCAGTCAGGAGTATTTAGCCTTGGAGGATGGTCCCCCCATGTTCAGACAAGGTTTCTCGTGCCTCGCCTTACTCAATTTCACACAATGTGCGCTTTCGCCTACGGGGCTATCACCCGCTATGGCCGGCCTTTCCAGACCGTTCGACTAACACATACTGTGCTTTTGGGCTGCTCCCCGTTCGCTCGTCGCTACTCAGGGAATCTCGGTTGATTTCTTTTCCTCCGGGTACTTAGATATTTCAGTTCCCCGGGTTCGCTTCGCTACGCTATGTATTCACGCAGCGATACTCCTTACGGAGTGGGTTTCCCCATTCGGACATTGCCGGATCAAAGCTTGTTGCCAGCTCCCCGACACTTTTCGCAGGCTGCCACGTCCTTCATCGCCTCTGACTGCCAAGGCATCCACCGTATACGCTTAGTCGCTTGACCATATAACCCCAAGTCGCCTCGGGGCTACTCCCCTTCCTCCTCAGGAAATGGGATTCGCCAAACAACGCATTCGCTTACTTCTTTGCCTCAACGACACATCTCGGTTCGTTCGAACCAAGACGCTTGTCACTCGTTTACGTTTTCAAAGAACACGACACTGGCCTCAACGCCAGCTCGCTTCAAAATCTTTTGTGTGCGCTACACATCCGCTTACCGATAACTGGTGGAGCCAGTCGGGATCGAACCGACGACCCCCTGCTTGCAAAGCAGGTGCTCTCCCAGCTGAGCTATGGCCCCGTAATTCCGGGTCAACATCCCCATAATGGTGGGTCTAGGTGGACTCGAACCACCGGCCTCACCCTTATCAGGGGTGCGCTCTAACCACCTGAGCTACAGACCCATAAAGCTTTAAGGCCCCGCCCCTTACGGAGCTGAGCCTTTCACGCCGTCGGCGTGCGGATGTGCAGGTGTCTTGTGTGGACGTCTTGCGAAGGACGTCTGTCGTTCTCGAAAGGAGGTGATCCAGCCGCACCTTCCGATACGGCTACCTTGTTACGACTTCACCCCAGTCATGAACCACTCCGTGGTCGTCGCCCTCCTTGCGGTTAGGCTAACGGCTTCTGGAGCAACTCACTCCCATGGTGTGACGGGCGGTGTGTACAAGGCCCGGGAACGTATTCACCGCGGCATAGCTGATCCGCGATTACTAGCGATTCCGACTTCACGAAGTCGAGTTGCAGACTTCGATCCGGACTGGGATCGGCTTTCTGGGATTGGCTCCACCTCGCGGTATTGCAACCCTCTGTACCGACCATTGTAGTACGTGTGTAGCCCTGGCCGTAAGGGCCATGATGACTTGACGTCATCCCCACCTTCCTCCGGTTTGTCACCGGCAGTCTCCTTAGAGTTCCCACCATTACGTGCTGGCAACTAAGGACAAGGGTTGCGCTCGTTGCGGGACTTAACCCAACATCTCACGACACGAGCTGACGACAGCCATGCAGCACCTGTGTTCTGATTCCCGAAGGCACTCCCGCATCTCTGCAGGATTCCAGACATGTCAAGGCCAGGTAAGGTTCTTCGCGTTGCATCGAATTAAACCACATACTCCACCGCTTGTGCGGGCCCCCGTCAATTCCTTTGAGTTTCAGTCTTGCGACCGTACTCCCCAGGCGGCGAACTTAACGCGTTAGCTTCGACACTGATCTCCGAGTTGAGACCAACATCCAGTTCGCATCGTTTAGGGCGTGGACTACCAGGGTATCTAATCCTGTTTGCTCCCCACGCTTTCGTGCCTCAGCGTCAGTGTTGATCCAGATGGCCGCCTTCGCCACTGATGTTCCTCCCGATCTCTACGCATTTCACCGCTACACCGGGAATTCCACCATCCTCTATCACACTCTAGCGAGCCAGTATCCACTGCCATTCCCAGGTTGAGCCCGGGGATTTCACAGCAGACTTAACTCACCGCCTACGCACGCTTTACGCCCAGTAATTCCGATTAACGCTTGCACCCTTCGTATTACCGCGGCTGCTGGCACGAAGTTAGCCGGTGCTTATTCCTCAGGTACCGTCAGCCCCACCGGGTATTAGCCGATGGTATTTCGCTCCTGATAAAAGTGCTTTACAACCCGAAGGCCTTCTTCACACACGCGGCATTGCTGGATCAGGCTTGCGCCCATTGTCCAATATTCCCCACTGCTGCCTCCCGTAGGAGTCTGGGCCGTGTCTCAGTCCCAGTGTGGCTGATCATCCTCTCAGACCAGCTATCGATCGTCGCCTTGGTGGGCCATTACCCCACCAACTAGCTAATCGAACATCGGTCCGTCTAACCGCGCGAGGTCCGAAGATCCCCCGCTTTCTCCCGTAGGACGTATGCGGTATTAGCGTAAGTTTCCCTACGTTATCCCCCACGTCTAGGTAGGTCCCGATGTATTCCTCACCCGTCCGCCACTCGCCACCCATCGTATTGCTACGACTGTGCTGCCGTTCGACTTGCATGTGTTAGGCATGCCGCCAGCGTTCAATCTGAGCCAGGATCAAACTCTTCACTTAAGTTTTCGACCAACCGAAGTTGATCTATCTTTCTGAAGCGTTAGTCCTAACCATAAAACGTCAAGCTTTTGAATTGACTCTTAGGTTAGACGCTTGCATTTGTTTGGACAGTTTCCCGTCCAACGCAAGACGCCCACACAAGTCACCTGCGCACACTGTCAAAGATCAACCACTTGCAGTCCGTTTCTCGAACCGCCCCGAAGACCTTTCGTCCCGGGTGAGCCGCCCATTCTACATCCCTTTCACCTTCCGTCAACACC
>NZ_BSNQ01000003.1:2224127-2327151 GCF_030160075.1 Dyella lipolytica | reverse complement strand
CATCCCGAACTCGGAAGTGAAACGCAGCTGCGCCGATGGTAGTGTGGCATTGCCCATGCAAGAGTAGGTCACCGCCAGGGGCTTTATCCTAAAAACCCTCACCGTCTTCGGTGGGGGTTTTTTCTTGTGCGCCTGGGCGCACCCGCAACAGGTCACTGCCAGGGGCTTTATCCTAAAAACCCTCACCGTCTTCGGTGGGGGTTTTTTCTTTTTCGGGCTTGCCACATCGCGATGCCGATCAACCCGGAAATGCTTTATCAAGCCAGGCGGGAACAGGAATACCTTTCTCGCGCAGGAAGGTTGGATTGAACAGTTTCGCCTGATAACGCGTTCCCGCATCACTGAGCACAGTAACGATGGTGTGCCCTGGGCCCAATGCTTGAGCGAGACGGATCGCTCCAGCCAAATTCACACCACTAGAGCCGCCGACACACCACCCTTCCTCATGCAGTAGTTGGTGTAATAGCGGCACCGACTCCTGATCGGTAATTGACCAAGCTAAATCAATGGCAGCATCCTGGAAGTTCGTCGTGACTCGACTGGAACCGATGCCTTCACTGATCGAACTGCCTTCGGCGATCAGCTCGCCGCAGTTGATGTAATTGGCGAGCGCCGAACCGGCAGGATCGGAAAGTGCGATCTTCACCGCCGGGTTGCGCGCCTTCAACGCTCTTCCGACACCCGCGAGCGTGCCGCCGGTACCGGCGGAGCAAACAAAGCCATCGACCCTGCCTTGCGTCTGCTCCCAGATTTCAACGGCGGTAGTCGTCTCATGCCAGTCTCTATTAGCCGTGTTGTCGAACTGATTGCCGAACCACGCGCTACCCGTCTCGGCCTCGTTCAAACTTTCGCTGTAAGCGCGCGCGATGTGCACATAGTGGCGTGGATCCTTGAACGGAACCGCCGGCACCAGCCGCACCTCGGCGCCGGCTACACGCAGGGCGTCGATCTTCTCTCGGCTTTGTGTGTCCGGCATGAAAATCACTGATCGATAGCCACGGCTCGCCCCGATAAGGGCCAGCCCGATACCCGTGTTCCCCGCTGTCCCTTCCACGATCGTCCCGCCCGGCCGAAGCAGCCCACGACGTTCCGCATCTAGCACCAATCCCAGAGCGGTTCGATCCTTGATCGAGCCCCCGGGGTTGAGGAATTCAGCCTTGCCGAGCACCTCGCACCCGGTCAGTGCCGAAGCCTGGCGTAGGCGAAGCAACGGAGTCTGGCCAACTGCGGCGGAAAGGTCAGGTTTTACGATCATGGGGGCAGTTTGGAGTGAAATTGGCGTGAGAGTACCGGAGGGGCCGCTAGCCTGCCACTTATGGCCCTGGAATGCGTCTTGCACCATATGGCCATTTCACATAAGACAGCTAATACTCGGTTCTTTTGGGCTGTTTTTACGTTTAGACGTCTAAACGTCCATTGACGATGAAAAAAGGCGTGGGTATAGTCAACTCTACTCATCGAGACCGGCTGAGGGACAGGCCCACAGAAGCCGGGGCAACCTGCAGGATCAAACCTGCAACGGTGCCAACTCCTGCGGGGCGCTTAGGCGTCAACCGGTAGATGGGATGTCGTCAGTTCGTGTGTAGGCATGATTGACCCGACGACAACTCATCGCAGGTTCTCCGCAGGTCGATGTAAACGGAGAACCAAGATGCCGCACCTCGCCAATGCTTCCTCAGACGACCGCCACACTGCCGTGGTCGTATCACTGCACACACGACCCGCGCTCACTGAGCAGCGCAGCAGCCGTCGTCTGAATCTGCACCCCAAATACGGTAGCCGCGTCAGCGCAGTAGACGTGCGTTATCAATGGACCGGCGCTCCTGATGCACCCACGGTGGTTGTGCAAGGCGGTATTTCCGCAGATCGCTATGTCGCGCAGACAGAGCAGGGCGATGCCGGTTGGTGGTCAGAGCTGGTAGGTCACGGACAGGCGATCGATCTTGCGCATTGCCGTGTGCTAAGCATTGATTGGCTGACACCTGCCGATTTCGAAGAGTGCCCGCGCGCGATCTCCAGCGAAGACCAGGCCGATGCGCTCGCCGCTTTGGTCGATGCACTGGGCATCGGCCGTGTGGCGGCCTTTATCGGTTCGTCCTATGGTGCGATGACGGCGCTCGCGTTTGCTGCACGTCATCAAGACAAGGTGGAAAAACTTGTCCTGCTTGCCGGTGCCCATCGCGCCCACCCGCTGTCCACTGCGCAGCGCGCCATCCAGCGACAGATCTTGCGTTTGGGTCAGGCGTCCGGGCAGGTCGAGCAAGCACTTTCCCTGGCGCGCCAGCTGGCGATGACAACGTATCGCGGCAGCGAAGAATTCGCGCGTCGTTTTACGAGCACACCGGATTACCGCGAGGGCAGATTTCATTTTCCTGTAGAAGATTATCTTGAGCATGCAGGGCGTAGCTTTGTGAAGCGCTTCGATCTGGAACGTTTCCTTGCCCTGTCCGAATCCATCGATCTGCACGACATCGCGCCGGAAGCGGTTAGCGTGCCGGCCACGCTGATCGGTTTCCCTTCCGATCGCCTCGTGCCGCTGGCTGACTTGTGCGAGTTGCAGCGTCGCTTGCGTGGATCGGCCACGCTGGAAGTCATCGATTCGCCCTACGGTCACGATGCCTTCCTCAAAGAAACCCACCAATTGGCGCCGCTGCTGCGCCAGGCCATCTCTTGTCGTTGTGGAGCCTGAATCATGTGCGCTGATGTTGTGAATGAAACTGCTGCCAGCACCCGCGCCGTGCGCGCCGGTATCGAATCGGATACGCAACATGGTGCGGTGGTACCGCCGTTGCACTTGTCTACCAACTACAGCTTCACGGGGCTGGGTGGAAAGCGCGCGTACGACTATTCACGCAGCGGCAACCCCACGCGCGATCTACTCGGCAATGCATTGGCGGAACTGGAGCAGGGTGCCGGTGCGGTAGTGACGGCAAGTGGCATGGCCGCCGTGGCGCTGGCACTGGAGCTAGTCCCTGCAGGCTCGACCGTTCTCGCCGCGCACGACTGCTACGGTGGCACCTGGCGTCTGCTCGATGCTTGGGCAAAGAAGGGGCGCTTCAAGGTTCGCTTTGTCGACCTTACCGACAATCATGCATTCGCCGAAGGCTTGGCGGACAAGCCGTCGCTGGTGTGGATAGAGACACCTTCTAACCCACTGCTTCGTATTACCGATATTCGCCACGTGGCGCATGCTGCACACGCCATCGGTGCGCTGGTCGTGGTCGACAACACCTTCCTGTCTCCGGCGTTACAGCAGCCACTCACGCTGGGTGCGGATGTTGTAGTGCATTCGACCACCAAGTACATCAACGGCCACAGCGATGTGGTCGGCGGCGCTGTCGTAGCACGCGAGGCGGCCGTTGCCGAACAACTGAAGTGGTGGGCCAATTGTAACGGCCTCACTGGTGCACCTTTCGACAGCTTCCTTACCTTGCGTGGCCTACGCACGCTTGGTGTGCGTCTGCGCCAACATCAGGAGAATGCGGAACGCATTGCCGTGCTACTCGATCGTCATGCTGCCGTGCGCAAAGTCTATTACCCAGGCCTGGAGCATCACGTCGGCCATGCGTTGGCTGCACGCCAACAACAGGGCTTCGGTGCGATGTTGAGCTTCGAATTGCACGGTGACGTTGCACAGATCGAAGCTTTCGTCGACGGTCTGCATTATTTCTCGCTGGCCGAATCGCTCGGTGGCGTGGAAAGCCTCATCGCCCATCCGGCCTCGATGACGCATGCAGCGATGGCTCCGGAAGCGCGCCGCGCCGCAGGTATCGCCGATACGTTGCTGCGATTGTCGATCGGCATCGAAGACGCCGATGACTTGTCGCGCGACCTGGAGGCGGCGCTGCTACGCGCGCAGGCCGTAGCATCGAAACGTCGGGTGCTTGCATGAGCGCGGTGCTGGCCGAAGCACCCGCCGCCAAGTTGTCGTTTACGGCCAAGCCCGAAGTCGCGCTCGTCTTGCTCGGTACCGGGGTGGTCGGCGGCGCTTTCCTGAAGCTGCTGTGTACACCGGTGTCGGGCCGGCTACGCCTGGTGGGCGCTGCGAATTCCCGTAAGCAGCAGACTGATGCAGCGCAGCTTGCTGCACGTGACCTGCGTGACCGGCTTAAGCGCGAAGGTGCCGCCCGTGACGATGCGGCGTTGCTATCCGCGTTGGATGCTCACGGCGCGGCGCTGAAAGTGATCGTCGACGCCACCGCGTCGACCGAACTGTCGTCTCGACATTCGGAATGGTTGGCTCGCGGTTATCACGTTGTCACAGCGAACAAATCGTTGGCCGGCGGTCAGCTTTCTGGCTGGCGTGCGCTACAAGCGGCGCGCGCTGCAGGCGGTCGTTACGGTGATGCGGCGACCGTCGGCGCGGGCTTGCCGGTGCTCTCAACCCTGCGTCGCTTGTGCGATTGCGGCGACAGTTTGTTGACCCTTGAAGGTGTGTTTTCCGGCTCGCTCTCTTATCTGTTCAACCAGTACGACGGTAGTCGTCCGTTCTCCGCACTGCTGCGTGAGGCACGCAAGCTCGGCTATACGGAGCCCGATCCGCGCGCTGATCTTTCCGGTGAAGACGTGGCACGCAAGCTGTTGATCCTCGCCCGCAATGCCGGCTTTGCGCTGGGTAGTGATGAAGTGGCGGTAGAAAGCCTTGTGCCTGAAAGTCTGCGCGCCATTTCCGCCGAAGCATTTCTTGATCGTTTGGAAGAACTGGATGAACCATTGGCCGCACTGCACGAGGCAGCGCGCGCTCGTGGCCAGGTACTGCGCTTCCTGGCTCGACTCAATCAGCGCGGCCGCGCGCGTGTCGGATTGACGGAGGTACCGGTTACGCACCCTGCCGCACGCTTGTACGGCACGGACAACCAGTTCGCCTTGACCACCACGCGCTACCACACACAGCCACTGGTCATCCAAGGGCCCGGTGCAGGGCCGGAGGTCACTGCCCAGGCATTACTGGGGGACGTGCTGGCGTTGGAATGATGTTTCCCTGTCGAGCCAGCCAGCTCGCATCACTGGTTCGACACCATCAATGTTTGATCATGCGTTCTGCCGTCTCTTCGTCCGGTGGCACCAACGGCGCAGTCGGATCGGCAAGTGCTTCTCTTTCCGCGGCTTCGACCGATGGCGTGCGCCAGCCGGACTTCACACCCCAAACGTAGAACAAAAGTCCGAAGACCGCGACGATCGTCAGATCCCAGCCGTACGGCAGATAGTTGTGCCCCTTGAACTGCTCACTGCCCGCCCAGGAGAGCGCGGCAATCGTCGGAAGATACGTGATCAGCCACCATGCGCCACGCAGCTGACGACCAATGTCGTGCCAGTTGGCTTTTGCCTGGTAGTAGAGATAAACCGGCAAAGCGACGACCATCAGGAGAATGATTTCGCCGGTCAGCGGCCACGTGGCCCAGTAGAGCAACTCGGTCGCCATGATAAACGCGACGCCCGCCAGGATCGGCAAGCCTGCGATACGCAGCGGTCGGTGTAAATCCGGAGCCGTCCTGCGTAAGGTCATCGCGCTTACGGGGCCCGTCAGATAGGAGATCACCGTCGCGACGCCAATCACTGCCGCCAGCGAGTCCCAGCCGCGACCCCAATACAGAAAGAAATAAGCGACGAGCAGGTTGACCCACATGGCGGGCCGCGGAATTCCCCACTTGGGATGCAGCCGGCCGAGTATCTTCGGCAGCGTGCCATTGCGCTCCATCCCGTACAGCATACGCGCGGTGGTCGCTGTGTAAGTGATACCCGTGCCGCTTGGACTGATCACGGCGTCGGCGAACAGCAGCACGGCCAACCATTGCAGCCCAAGCAGCAGTGCAAGATCAGCGAACGGCGATGAGAAGTTGAGGCCATGCCAGCCGGCCTTGGCGAGCAGCTCGCGCGGCACGGCACCGATATAGGCGACCTGCAGAATCACGTATACGACCGTAGCGATCGCGATGGATCCGACCACGGCAAACGGAATGCTGCGGCCCGGATGGCGCGCATCCCCGGCCAGATTCACTGGACTCTGGAATCCGTTGAAGCTGAAAACGATGCCTGCAGTCGTTACGGCGGTCAGGATGGCCGGAAAATCGATGGCGTGCGCATCACCATGGATGCCGATCGAAAAGTTTTCGCGATGAAAGCCGCTCGCAATCAGGAGCAAGCCCGTTGCTGCCGGAACGATCAGCTTGAATGTCGTGATCGCCGTGTTGGAGTGCGCAAATAGCTTGACGCTCCAGAAGTTGAGCAGGAAATACACAAACACCAACGCGCCCGCGATCAACATCCCTGGCGCGGTCAGTTCGACATGGCCGTTGCCCAGTGGCGTGGACAAGCCATGTGCCCACTCCCATGGCCAGTGGTGCATGTATTGCACCGAGGCCACCGCTTCCACCGGAATCACCGAGACGATCGCAATCCAGTTCGCCCAGGCACCGATGAAACCCACCAGCGAACCGTGCGAGTAGTGGCTGTAGCGGACCATGCCCCCCGATTCGGGAAACATCGCCCCTAGCTCGGCATAGGTCAGTGCGATCGTCATGATGATCGCTGCGCCAAGCACCCAGGCCCAGACCGCCCCAGGACCGGCCAGACTGGACGCGCGTGCCGCGCCGAACAACCAGCCGGAGCCGATGATCGAGCCCAGGCCGGTCATCATCAGGGCGATGGGCCCGACGTCGCGGCGGATGGCGTTGGAAGAAGACATGAGAACTCCCTGAAGCAAGACGGATGGCTGCTGTATCCAGCACAAGCGGGCGATGATGACAGACCCACGCGGGCAGTGTCAGCCGCCAATAGTCCGATTCGACGTATAGGAATTCGCTTTCGACGGGCAGATAAATGAGTTGCATGGCCATATATCGCTTCATCCCGAATGAGAGATATATACTTAGGCAAACTGCCGCCTAGGGACCTGAGCAATGCCGGCCATCAGCTTCGAATTCTTCCCACCCAAAACCGATGAACAGCGCTCCCAGCTCGACCGGGCCGCGAAGGAATTGAAGGCGCTGAAGCCCGAATACGTGTCCGTGACCTTCGGCGCCGGGGGCTCCACGCTGAGCTACACCAGCGACACCGTGGCGCGCCTGCATCAGGAACACGGACTGGATGTTGCCCCGCACCTTTCCTGCATGGGTGGTACGCGCGCCGAGATCGCCGCCTTGCTCGACGCCTATCGCGCGGCAGGCTACCGGCGCATCGTGGCATTGCGCGGCGACCTGCCTTCGGGCATGGCCACGCCGGGTGACTTCCGCTACGCCGCCGAGCTGGTGCGCTTTATTCGCGAACACAGCGGCAATCACTTCCATATCGAAGTCGCGGCTTATCCGGAAATGCATCCGCAAGCCGAGGACGTCCATGCGGACCTGCGTCATTTCAAGACCAAGGTCGACGCTGGAGCGGATGGCGCGATCACGCAGTATTTCTTCAATGCCGATGCGTATTTTCGTTTCGTCGACGATGTGCGCAAAATGGGCGTAACGGTACCGGTGGTGCCCGGCATCATGCCGATCTCGAACTATGCCCAGCTCAAGCGTTTTTCCGACGCCTGCGGTGCCGAAGTGCCGCGCTGGATCGCCAAGCGCATGCAGGCTTACTACGACGATGTTGATTCGATTCGTGCCATGGGCGCAGAAGTGGTCGCGCAACTGTGTCGCCGTCTGCTGGAAGGCGGTGTACCCGGTTTGCATTTCTATACGCTGAATCGTGCGAAAGCGACTCGCGCGGTACTCGATCAGCTGCACTGATCCATTCGACATATCGGGCTATGCTTGCAGGATGCGTTTCATAGCCATCCTGCTGCTGTTCCTGCTACCGGTCGGCGCTGCTTGGGCGCAAGGCGATATTCATCGCTGCACGGGCGCGAACGGCGTTCCCGTTTTCACGGATCGAATCTGTTCCGACGTCAACGCTACGCCAGTCATGCCTGCGCCATCATCAAGCGCGCAGGCTCCGGTCGAACTTTCGCAACCTCCGCCGGTGCTTTGTGCCGCGGACATGGCGCATCTCAAGCAGGCGGTGATCGACGCTTTTGCCGCTCGCAACCCCAACCGCCTTGCCGGACTGATGCTGTGGGGCGACGATGGGGAGCAAGCAGTGGTGGCTGATATTCGCGTGCTGGGAAGGCTGATGGCGCACCCGTTGATCGATGTGAAGGTTGTGCCGGCTGACGACCCTCCCACGCCTTCAACCTCGGCCTTGCCCAGCCCAAAGACGGGGCAGGGTGAAGCATTGCTGGTACAGACCGAATCCGACGACGGCAGCGGGGCGACCCAAGAGACTCGATTCGAGGTGCTTCACCAGTCCGGCTGCCTCTGGTTGCAGCTCCAAAACTGAGCACTCCCAGGCGGTTGAAGCCTTCAGGCGGTATCATAGGCGGTCCCCAACGGAGAGCTCCCCATGGCCCAGCAGTACCCCGAATGGATCTGGCAGAACGGCGTCATCAAGCCGTGGAAGGACGCCACCGCACATGTGATGTCACACGCGCTGCATTATGGCTCGTCGGTGTTCGAGGGGATACGCAGTTATGCCACGCCGGAAGGCGCGGCTATTTTCCGTCTTACCGATCATCTCAAGCGCTTGTACCAGTCGGCCAAGATCTACGACATGGTGCTGCCGTATACGCACGACGATATCGCCACCGCCTGCCGCGACGTGATTCGCAAGAACGGCTTCAGCGCTGCGTATCTGCGTCCAGTTGCCTATCGTGGCCTGGGCGGTTTCGGTCTCTCCGCCGAAACACCGATCGATGTCGCAGTGGCCACCTGGCCAATGGGCCCCTATCTCGGACCGGAAGCACTTGATGTGGGCATCACCGCCTGCGTGTCGAGCTGGCAGCGTTTTGCGCCGAATACGATTCCCGCAGGTGCGAAGGCCGGCGGCAATTATCTTTCCGGGCAGTTGATCGCGCGCGAAGCGCGTCGTCTCGGTTTCGGCGAGGGCATCGCTTTGGCGGCCAGCGGCTTGCTTAGCGAAGGCGCCGGCGAAAACCTGTTCCTGGTGTTCGACGGTGTGCTGCACACCACGCCGGCGAGCGCGTCTATCCTGGCCGGCATCACCCGCGACACGTTGAAGGTGCTCGCGCGCGAAGACGGCATCGACGTGGTGGAGCGCGATATCCCACGCGAATACCTCTACCTCGCCGACGAGATTCTCATGTGCGGTACGGCTGCAGAAATCACGCCGATCCGCGAGATCGACGGCAAGCAGATCGGCAGCGGCAAGGCGGGTCCCGTCACACGCCGTCTGCAGCAGCTGTTTTTTGGTTTGTTCGACGGCAAGACGCAGGACAAGTGGGGCTGGTTGGAGCCGGTCTGAGCGTTCGCTGTCAATCGAACATGAAGAAGGGCGCAGCGATGCGCCCTTCTTCGTTTGTGGCTCCAAATGGCGTAAGCATGCAGCGGTGAGTCATGTAAGCCGTTTCGGCGTGCAGGTCCCGGCACTTGTGCCCGGTGCGCGCTGCCTCCATTGCGATATATCAGCCAAGGAGGAAACGCAGTGATCGATTTATACAAATTGCACTGGTCGCACTATGTGGAAAAGGTGCGTTGGGCGCTGGATTTCAAACGGCTGCCGTGGCGCGGCATCGACATCGTTGCGTTCACCAAGAAAGAAATGCAGCGCTTCGACTGTCCGCAAACAGTGCCGCTGATTCACGATACGGCTACCGGTGTGGCGATCAGCGATTCGTCGCCCATCATCCGATACCTTGACGAGACCTATCCAGAGCTCGCATTGCTTCCGAGCCATCCCGTCGAACGCGAGGCGGCCTGGCAATGGATGCTGCGGCTCGACTCCACGCTAGGGCTACACGCGCGCCGGCTGGGTTACACGCAAGTCATCATGGAGTGTCCAAACATTCTGTCGAAGCTATTCATGCCAAACGTCTGCGGCGGTTTGTTCACACGACCGGTATGGCGCGCTTTGGCGGCGCCGGTGCTCGGCACTATGTTGACCCTGCGCTTTCGCTTTCATCGTAACCGCGAGGACAGGGTGTATGAGGCGCTGGAAGCACAGTTGATACCGATCGCCGCACAACTCGAGCGCGATGGCTTCCTGGTGGGTGGCCGCTTCACCGCGGCAGACCTGACTCTTGCGTCGTTGTTGCGACCACTGCGCATCGTGCCTCACTTTGCGCACCATCCGCAGTTGCAGTCGTTGTTTGCATGGCAGGAACGCTTGTTCCGCGCGCACGATCGGGATGCGGCCTTTCCGTACGAAGAGCTGATCCAAGCACAGCGGCAACGTTGCGGAAGCATGCGCGGGCGGGTGAGCTGGATGCGGCCCAACACCAAGGTTGCAGTGGATACGGGCGAACAACGCACGCTTCAAGTGGCGCGGAATGACATCCACTCCATCAGTCGCTGGATGTTGCTGCCGGGGCTGCCTGCCTATTTGAAGCTTCGTTGGTTTGGGGGTGTATCGCGTGTACGCTACATGCCCGCAGCATTTGTATCGGGATGAGTTCCCACAAGAAAAAGGGCGCCGCAAGGCGCCCTTTTTCTTTGTGCGGAATGTCGCTAGATCATCCCCTCTCCGGAAGGGAGAGGGGATGATGAGGCTTAGTAGCGATAGTGATCCGGCTTGTACGGACCTTCCACCGGCACGCCAATGTAAGCGGCCTGTTCCGGGGTCAGCTTGGTCAGCTTCACGCCGATCTGCTCCAGGTGCAGGCGCGCCACTTCCTCATCCAGCTTCTTGGGCAGACGGTAGACCGTCTTCTTATACGTGTCCTTGTTCGTCCACAAATCGAGCTGCGCCAGCGTCTGGTTGGAGAAGCTGTTGGACATCACGAACGCCGGGTGGCCATGCGCGCAACCCAGGTTCACCAGGCGCCCTTCGGCCAGCATGTAGATGCTGCGACCGCTGGCAAAGGTGTAGCGATCCACCTGCGGCTTGATCGTTTCGCGGGTGACATCCTTGGCGTTGTTCAGACGATCGATCTGGATCTCGTTGTCGAAGTGGCCGATGTTGCACACCAGCGCGTTGTTCTTCATCGCGGCCATGTGCTCGAACGTGATGATGTCCTTGTTGCCGGTGGTGGTGACATAGATATCGGCAGTGCCCAAGGTTTCTTCGATCGTGGTGACCTGGAAGCCTTCCATCGCCGCCTGCAAGGCATTGATCGGATCGATCTCGGTGACGATCACGCGCGCGCCGAAGCCCTTCAGCGAATGCGCACAACCCTTACCCACGTCGCCATAACCGCACACCACGGCGACCTTGCCGGCCACCATCAGATCAGTGGCGCGCTTGATGCCGTCGGCCAGCGATTCGCGGCAGCCATACAGGTTATCGAACTTGCTCTTGGTCACCGAATCGTTGACGTTGATCGCCGGCACCAGCAGCTTGCCCGCTTCCATCATCTGGTAGAGGCGATGCACGCCGGTAGTGGTCTCTTCGGAGACACCCTTCCAATCGGCCGCGACTTTCTTCCAGAAACCCGGGCGCTCTTTGTGCACACGCTTGAGCAGATCCTTGATGACCTGTTCTTCGTGGTTGCCGCTGGGCGTGTTGACCCAGTTGTCGCCGTTTTCCAGATCGACACCCTTGTGTATGAGCAGGGTGGCATCACCGCCGTCGTCGACGATCAGCTCAGGACCCTTCATGCCCGGGTGGGTGAGCATGTCCAGCGTGCAGTCCCAGTACTCCTCGAGCGTCTCGCCTTTCCAGGCGAACACGGGAATGCCGGCGGCGGCGATGGCGGCGGCGCAGTCGTCCTGCGTCGAGAAGATGTTGCACGACGCCCAGCGCACCGACGCACCGAGCGCACTCAGCGTCTCGATCAGCACGGCGGTTTCTTTGGTCATGTGCAATGAACCGGACAGGCGCACACCCTTCAGCGGCTTGGCTTGCGCATAGCGCGCGCGAATCTGCATCAGGCCGGGCATTTCTTCTTCCGCCATGCGAATGCGGCGGCGGCCCAGCTCGGCCAGCGAAATATCGCGGACCTTATAGTCGTGCACAGAGGAATCTTGGGTGACAGCGTTCATTAGGGATGTTCTCCGAGTCTCATTGGGGAAATCCGGCGGGTGGCCGGATCGACGCAAATTCTTCGCGTCATGAGCGCCGTTGCAGTCGAAGCAACCACCGAGCCTGGCCGTTTTGATTGAAGAGTCTGCACAGGGATGTGCAGGCTCTTGCGGATGGATCCGCGTTCAATAAATACCGGTCGCAGCGCCCCTCGGCGGGCAGACCCCGATTCTAACGCCATACCCTCCCTTATGACGACTTGGAAAGGGCAAAATCCTCCAAATTGGGTAGGCTTAGAGGTTCCTCACCGGAGTCACCATGGAAGCCAGCCGCGATCCTGAATTCTTGCCCCACGACGGCCCATTGCGCGAAGACGTGCACCGCCTGGGCGCGATGGTGGGGCGCATGCTGGCCGAGCAGGGGGGCGAGGGCTTTTACCAGCGCGTTGAGCAGGTCCGCACCGCATCCATTCGCAGGCGACGCGAAGGACATACCGCGGACGATCTGGCCGAGTCGCTCGCGGGGCTGGATGCCGAAGCCGCCGAAGCGCTTGCCCGCGCATTCGCCGCGTATTTCCAGGCGGTGAACACCGCCGAGCGGGTGCATCGCATCCGCCGCCGCCGCGACTACCAGCGTGAAGGCGGTGCCGCGCAGCCGGAATCACTGCTCGATGTGCTGCAGCGATTGAAGGACCAGGGCGTCAGCGCCGACGAGTTGCTCGAATGGCTTTACCGTCTAAAGGTCGAGCCGGTGTTCACCGCGCATCCGACCGAAGCCATCCGTCGCTCGTTGCTCGAAAAAGAGCAGGCGATCGTGCGTGCCTTGATCGACAACTTCGATCCCACCCGCACGCCGCAAGAACGTAAAGAAGACGACGACCGCATCTTCATGGCCCTGTCAGCCGGATGGCAGACCGCAGAAGCATCGCCGGTCCGTCCCAGCGTGCAAGACGAGCATCATCACGTCGGCTTCTACCTCGCCAATCCCATCTACCGCATCGTGCCTGCATTTTACGAAGCACTCGCCGATGCCTTGCAGACGGTCTACGGCGTTGCGGTGCCATTGCCCCGTCTGCTCAGCTTCGCCACCTGGGTCGGCGGCGATATGGACGGCAATCCGAACGTCGGTGCCGAAACCATCGCCAACAGCCTGGCTACGCAACGCGCGCATGTGCTGGAGCACTACATCGCCGATGTCGACGGTCTTTCACGGCTGCTCAGCCAGACCGACGATCGTGTCAATTTCGACTCTGCGCTGCTGCAACGTTTAGCCGTCTATCGCGAGCAGTTTCCGCGCGCGGCGGCGAAAATTCGCCCTCGTCATGCCGACATGCCTTACCGCTGCCTGCTCACGCTGATTCGGGCGCGTCTCGAGGCCACGCTCGAAGAAGGTCACGACGAAGGCTATGCCTCCGCGGATGAGCTGCTCGACGATCTGCTGCTGATCGTGCACGGGTTGGTCGATCATCGCGGACTGAATGCAGGTGCCTATGCAGTGCGCCGCCTGATCTGGCGCGTGCGCACATTCGGCTTTCATCTGGCACGGTTGGATGTGCGGCAGGATTCGCGCGTGCACGACGATGCGCTCGCTGCACTGCTCGGCGACGAAAGCTGGGGATCGCGCCCGCCCGCCGAACGCATCGCAAGACTGCGGCCCTATGCCAGCGGCGAGCAGGCATTGTCGCAAGTCGACGATA
Organism: Dyella lipolytica; assembly: GCF_030160075.1. Classification (GTDB taxonomy): domain Bacteria; phylum Pseudomonadota; class Gammaproteobacteria; order Xanthomonadales; family Rhodanobacteraceae; genus Dyella_B; species Dyella_B lipolytica. Next base: position 2,313,506 of record NZ_BSNQ01000003.1, on the reverse strand, counting down.
CACAGGCTGAATCCTTGCGCGCAGTCTTTGCCACGCTGAACGAATCCCGCGGTCATTACGGCAGCGATGCCATCGGCCTTTACATCATCAGCATGGCGCGTTCCGCCGCGGACGTGCTCGCCGTGCTGGCGCTAGCACGATATGGCAGTTTTGCAGCGCTTGCGCATGCATCGCAAAAAGGCGAAAGCGAAACAGCCGTCCCGTTGGATATCGCTCCACTATTCGAAACCGTCGATGACCTGAAGAATGCTCCCGATACGTTGCGCGCATTGCTGGATGACCCGGTCTATCGCATCCATCTTCGCGCGCGAGGCGATCGCCAATGGGTGATGCTGGGCTATTCGGACAGCGGTAAGGATGGCGGCACGCTGGCCTCACGCTGGGGCCTGCAGCGCGCGCAAGTGGAGCTGCTGGAAGTGGCGCAACAAGCTGGCATCAGCCTCGCGTTCTTCCACGGTCGCGGCGGGTCGGCTAGCCGCGGCGGCGCGCGCATCACTCCCGCACTGTTGTCCTCGCCGCGCGGCTCGGTAGCTGGTGTATTGCGCGTGACCGAACAAGGCGAAGTGATCCATCGCAAATATGGCATTCGCGCGTTGGCACTGCGCAACCTCGAACAAACCGTGGGTGCAGTATTGCGCGCGAGCCTTCGTCCGCGCGAAGATGAACCGCGCGAGGCAGATTGGCGCGACTACATGAATGCGCTGGCTTCCGATAGCCGGCGCGCTTACCGGGAGCTGGTCGACCGCGAAGGTTTCGTCGACTACTTCCGCGCCGCCACACCGATCGACGTGATCGAACAAATGGCGCTGGGTTCGCGCCCATCGCGTCGACGCAGCATGCGTGGCGTGGAAGATCTGCGCGCCATTCCCTGGGTGTTCGCCTGGACGCAATGTCGCTCCATCATCACCGGGTGGTACGGCCTGGGTGCCGCGCTCGAGCGTGCAGTAGCCAGTCGCGGCGAGGCGGCCTTGACGGACATGGCGCGCGACTGGCCGTTCTTCGCCAACGTGCTCGACGACGTTGAGATGGTGCTTGCCAAATGCGATCTCGATATCGCCGAGGCGTTCTCCAAGTTGGCCGGCCCGCTGCACGACAGCTTCTTTGCAATGATTCGCGACGAGTTCGCACGCACCCGTTATTGGCTGTTGCGCTTGAAGGGCAGCGAGGAGTTGCTGCGCGGCGATCCTCGCTTGTCGCTGTCGATTCGCTTGCGCAATCCCTACGTCGATCCGATGAGTCTGTTGCAGGTGGACCTGCTGCAGCGCTGGCGCGCCACCGACCGTAGCGACGAGCACCTATTGCGGGCGCTCGTCGCGTGCGTCAACGGTGTGGCGCAAGGTCTGCAGAACACGGGTTGAGGTTTAGCCGTCCAGTTCGGACCAACGAGCATAAGCAGCTTCGAGCTCGCCCTGTAGTTTGGCAAGCGCTTCGTTGGCCTTGATGATGGCGCCGCTGTCCTGCTGGAAGAAGGCTGGGTCGTTCATGGCTTCGCTGCGCGTAGCGATGTCGGTTTCCAGCTTTTCGATGCGCACGGGAAGCTCCTCCAGTTCGCGTGCTTCCTTGTAGCTTAGTTTGCGTTTTGGCTTTTGTGGTGCGCCGGCTGGTACAGTCGATTCGCGCGGTTGCATGGTCGCGCTTTCGGCCGTTCCGGTGGCGGTGCGCGGCGAGGATCTTTGCCGCAGCCAATCGCTATAGCCGCCCACGTATTCGCCGACCTGGCCGTCGCCTTCCAGCACTAGCGTGCTCGACACGACATTGTCGAGAAATTCGCGATCGTGCGAAACGAGCAGCAACGTGCCTTTGTATTCGGTCAACAGCTCTTCCAGCAGTTCCAGCGTCTCGACATCGAGATCGTTGGTGGGTTCGTCCATCACCAGCAGGTTGGATGGCTGCGCGAATAGCTTGGCCAGCAACAGACGGTTGCGTTCGCCGCCGGAGAGTCGCGTGATCGGCGCGCGTGCGCGTTCGGGCGAGAACAGGAAGTCCTGCAGGTAGCCGATGATGTGTTTGCGCTGACCGTTGAGTTCGATGTATTCGCGTCCCTCAGCCACGTTGTCCAACGCGTTGAGCGAATCGTTGAGTTGGGTGCGATGCTGGTCGAAATAGGCGATCTGCAATCCGGTGCCGAGCGTGACCTCGCCGCGTTGCGGTTTCAACTCGCCGAGCAGGATCTTCAACAGCGTGCTCTTGCCTGCACCGTTGGGACCGACGATGCCGACACGATCGCCGCGCATGATGGTGGTAGTGAGGTCGTCGATCAGCACGCGGCCGTCGTAGGACTGGTGCACGTGTTCGACGTCGATCACCTTCTTGCCCGACGCCTTGGCATCGGCCAGCGCCATCCTGGCATTGCCGCCCAATTCGCGTCGTTCGGCACGTTCGCGGCGCAATGCCTTCAATGCACGCACACGACCTTCGTTGCGAGTGCGGCGTGCCTTGATGCCTTGGCGGATCCACACTTCTTCTTGTGCCAGTTTTTTGTCGAACAGTGCGTTGGCCTGCGCTTCGGCATGCAGGCGCTCTTCACGGCGGCGCAGATAGTTGTCGTAATCGCCGGGCCAATCGGTGAGCTGGCCGCGATCGATTTCCACGATGCGTGTGGCAAGCGCACGCAGAAAGCTTCGATCATGCGTGACGAACACGATGCTGCCGGCGAACTGTTTGAGAAAACCTTCGAGCCAGCCGATGGCTTCGATATCCAGATGGTTGGTCGGTTCGTCGAGCAGCAGTACATCCGGTTTGCGCACCAGCGCTTGCGCCAGCAACACACGGCGCTTCATGCCGCCGGAAAGCGCGGCGAAATCGGTGTCGGCTGGCAATTCCAGTTTGGTGAGTACTTCGGTGACGCGGCGATCAAGATCCCAGCCATGCTGCGCCTCGATCTGATGTTGCACGTCGCCCAACGCATCGAAGTCGCCTTCGGCAAGCAGATGGTGATAACGCGCCAACAGATGACCGAGATCGCCCAGGCCATCGGCGACGACATCGAACACGCTGCCGGCCGTGCTCTGCGGCACCTCCTGCGCCATACGCGCCACGATCACGCCGTTTTGCACGCGGACTTCGCCATCGTCGGCATGCAGCTCGCCGGCGATCAACTTCATCAGGGTGGATTTGCCTTCGCCGTTGCGACCGACGATGCATACGCGCTCGTTCGCCTCGATCGACAGATCGACGTGTTCGAGCAGGAGGGGGCCGCCGATGCTGAAATCGACGCGTTGAAGTTGGATCAGGGACATGTGCGTATTCTAAGTGATGCGTCGAGGCGCTCGGCGCGCCGTGAACGGTTGTGTGCGGGCCCGCACATCGTTCATGTGTTTTCCGGTGTATTGGTTACACTAACGGGGTGCTTGAAATGACGTTCGGCAATGGATGTAACGTCAAACCGAGCATGTTTGATACAGCGGGGCATTGAAGCAAATCCTAAGGAAGGATACCGACCGCGCCGATAGCTATGGAGCGGGGGTGGAGGCGTTGTTCGAATCCAAGCTGTCCATCTGTGTAATTACGTAAAAATAACATAGACTTAGCCTAGTTACTTCAAGTATTGTCTGGTTGCGACTGCGGTACTCCAACGTCGCGTAACGCGTTGTCGTGCTGGGTGAAGGCGCAAGGAGACCGGTTTGGCCATCAATTCCATAAGGCTGAGGGGGGTGACCCGGCTGTTTGGTTTGCTCGCAGCGCTAGCGCTGGGCGGGCTCGTGAGTGTTGCACATGCCGGCTACGCGGCGATTGTGGTCAACGCGACGAACGGTCAGACGATCACCGAGGTCAACGCCGACCAGCAGAACCATCCGGCTTCGCTGGCCAAGATGATGACGCTCTACATCACGTTCCAGCAGCTGCAAAGCGGCCAGCTGAAGCTCGATCAGTCACTTCCCGTATCGGCCTGGGCCGCCTCCAAGTCGCCGACCAAGCTCGGCCTGCGTGCCGGACAGTCGATCTCGGTGCTCGATTGCATCCTGGGCATGGTCACCAAGTCGGCCAACGACGCGGCTACCGTGACGGCCGAACAGCTCGGCGGTTCGGAGGATCACTTCGCCGACATGATGAATGCCCAGGCCGTACGCCTCGGCATGACCCACACGCATTTCACCAACGCCACGGGCCTGCCTGACGAGGATGACGTGACGACGGCGCGCGACATGGTGACCCTGGCCATGGCGCTTTATCGCGATTTTCCGCAGTACACCCAGTATTTCGCCACCAAGGAATTCGTATTCCGCGGACGGCTCGTGCGAGGCCACAACAGTCTGATGAACCATTACCCGGGCATGGACGGGCTGAAAACCGGTTATACCCGCGCTTCTGGCTACAACCTTGCTTCCACGGCCGAACGGGATGGCCAGCGTCTTTTTAGTGTGGTCATGGGCGGCCGCACGGCGGCGGTACGCGACAGATTGATGGCGCGCCTGCTGGATGACGGTTTCTCCAATCAGCAGACACCCGCTGTGCTTGTCGCGCAGGCTGGCGTCAACGAAAGCCCAGGCACAGCACGCCGGTTGCTGGCGGCCCTGTCGCCTATCTCGACGGCCGATGCAGAAACGCTGCCGCCAGCGGCGCCGCATTGCCGCCATTGCCGCAAACGACACCCGGCAGCTGCCCACAAGACTTGTACTGCGCGTAAGAAAGGCACGGCAGCCTGTCCGGCCATCGCCAAGCGCCGTTCTAACAAGGACGAATAGTCGGTTACCTCGCAGCTATCGTTCGATGCTGCAAAAGAAAACGGGCCGCTTTCGCGGCCCGTCGTTTTTCTAGCAAGCAATAAGCGCGGCTTACTTCAGCTTGGCATCCGCGCGCAGTGCGTCGGCCTTGTCGGTCTTCTCCCAGGAGAACGCCGTGAAGGTCTTGCCGTCCGCACCCTTTACTTCATACGGAGTGCGGCCGAAGTGGCCGTAGCTGGCGGTCTGCTGGTACATCGGATGGATCAGGTCCAACATCTTGATGATGCCGTACGGACGAAGGTCGAAATGCTTGCGGATCAGTTTCTCGATCTTGTCGTCGCTGATCTTGCCGGTACCGAACGTGGTCACCGAGATCGAGGTCGGCTCGGCCACGCCGATGGCGTAGCTCACCTGCACTTCGCAGCGGTCGGCAATGCCGGCGGCCACGATGTTCTTGGCGACATAGCGCGCGGCGTAAGCAGCCGAACGATCCACCTTCGACGGATCCTTGCCCGAGAACGCGCCACCACCGTGACGGGCCCAGCCGCCGTAGGTGTCGACGATGATCTTGCGACCGGTCAGGCCGCAGTCGCCCACCGGACCGCCGATCACGAACTTGCCGGTCGGGTTGATGTGGAACTTGGTGCCCTTGTGCAGGAGCTTCGACGGCAGCACCGGCTTCAGGATGTGCTCGCGCACGGCCTCGACCAGATCCTTCTGCTTCACATCCGGATCGTGCTGGGTGGACAGCACCACCGCGTCGATCGCAGTCGCCACGCCATTTTCATAGCGCAGGGTGACCTGGCTCTTGGCGTCCGGGCGCAGCCACGGCAGCGGCGACTTCTTCGCCTTGCGCACCTTGGCCTGCTGCTCCACCAGACGGTGCGAGTAGTAGATCGCCGCCGGCATGAAATCCTTGGTTTCGTTCGTGGCATAGCCGAACATCAGGCCCTGGTCGCCAGCGCCTTGTTCTTCCGGCTTCTTGCGGTCCACGCCCTGGTTGATATCCGGCGACTGCTTGCCGATCAGGTTCAGCACGCCGCAGGTCTCGCCATCGAAGCCGACGTCGGATGAGTTGTAGCCGATATCGATGATGACCTTACGGGTCAGCGCTTCCAGGTCGATCCAGGCGCTGGTGGTGACTTCGCCGGCGACAATCGCCACGCCGGTCTTCACCATGGTTTCGCAAGCCACACGCGCCCGCGCATCCTGCGCAAGGATCGCGTCGAGGACGGCGTCGGAAATTTGGTCAGCGACTTTGTCCGGATGGCCTTCGGAGACCGATTCGGAGGTGAAGAGGTAATTGCTCATCGTGGCTTATATCCTTCTTTACGGATAAAGAGATGGAAGAGGGGAAAGGCGCATGATACACGCCCCTGGCCTCAGTTTCACCGCCAAGTCTGGCATATCCATGTGACGGTGAGGTCGGATTCAGCTGCGCAATTCAGGGACGGGGCAGCCGGACCGGGCAACGCCTGGTCCGGCCGGATATTCCGCGGGGCCGCAGGCCTCAGGCCAGCGTTCGCCGCACCGCCTTGGCCGCACCCACCATGGCGACGAGAGCCGGCTCGGTTTCCGCCCAGCCGCGCGTCTTCAAGCCGCAATCGGGGTTGACCCATAGCTGGCCCGGATCGAGCACCGCGAGCGCGCGTTCAAGCAGATTCACCATCTCCTCGTGCGACGGCACACGCGGCGAGTGGATGTCGTACACGCCGGGACCGATGCTACCCGGATAGCTGAACGCTTCGAACGCCTGCAGTAATTCCATGCGCGAGCGGCTGCTTTCGATCGAGATGACGTCCGCATCGAGCGCAGCGACGGCTTCGATGATGTCGTTGAACTCGCTGTAGCACATGTGCGTGTGTATCTGCGTCGTGTCGCTGGTTCCGCCAGCCGTGATGCGAAAGCAACGCACGGCCCAGTCGAGATACGCGGCATGTTCAGTGCGACGCATCGGCAGGCCTTCACGCAGTGCGGGTTCGTCGATCTGAATGACGCGGATGCCGGCCGCTTCCAGGTCGTGCACTTCATCGCGCAAGGCGAGGGCGAGTTGCAGACATACCTCTTCGCGCGACAAGTCATCGCGTACGAACGACCACTGCAGCACAGTCACTGGTCCGGTCAGCATGCCTTTCACCGGCTTGTGGGTGAGCGATTGTGCATAGCGCGACCAGCGCACCGTCATCGGTTTGGGGCGGGCGACGTCGCCCCAGATGATCGGTGGCTTTACGCAACGCGAGCCATAGCTCTGTACCCAGCCATGACGCGTGAAAGCGAAACCGTCGAGCTGCTCGCCGAAGTATTCCACCATGTCATTGCGTTCGGGCTCGCCATGCACCAGCACATCCAAGTCGATCGATTCCTGGAAGCGAATCACGCGCTCGATTTCCTCACGCAGCACCATCTCGTACGCATCATCGTCGATGCGACCAGCGCGGTGGTCGGCGCGCGCGCGTCGTAGCGATTCGGTTTGTGGAAACGAACCGATGGTGGTGGTAGGCAATGGCGGCAACGCGAGTGCGTTTGCCTGCACGCGGAGTCTGTGCGCGAGGCTGGATCGACGTAATGTCGCTTGCGAGCTCAATGCATGCATGCGCGCACGCACGTCCGGCCTTTTCACGCCAGGTGCGCGCTGGCGTTCGGCGCAATACATGGCCTGCTTATCCAAGGCATGCGTCGCATTGATGTCGCCGCCCAGTGCGTCGGCGTAGAGGCGCAGTTCTTCCAGTTTCTGCTGCGCGAAGGCCAATCCGTTGCGCAAATCACTCGGCAACGCGGATTCATGGGTCGCGTCGATCGGCACGTGTAGCAGCGAGCATGACGGTGCCAGCCAAAATCGATCGCTATGGCGTCGCGCGGGAATCTTTGCCAGCAATGGCCGTACTTGTGCGGGGTCGCTGCGCCAGATATTGCGCCCATCGATCACGCCAGCGCTCAGCACAACGTGTTCGGGAAGTGCCGACAAGACGGCATCGAGTTGTTCCGGTGCGCGCACCAGGTCGACATGCAAGCCATCGATCGGCAATCCTGCCACCAGTGAAAGATTGTCACCGAGGCTGCCGAAGTAGGTTGTCAAAAGGCGGCGCGGCGAAGGCCCGATGGCGAGCGCCGTATAAGCCGTTACATAAGCATGCTGTGTCGCGGCGTCCAGATCCTGGACGAGGCAAGGTTCGTCCAGCTGTACCCATGGCACGCCTGCTTGCGCTAGTTCCTCCAGCAACGCCACGTACGCCGGCAGCAGCGCATCGAGCAAGGTCAGCGCATCACTGCCGTCCACGGTTTTGGACAAACGCAGGAACGATATCGGCCCAAGCAGCACCGGGCGTGCATCCAGGTTTAGCGCCTGCGCTTCCATCCATTCTGCAAGTGGTTTGTTGTGAGTAAGCTGAAAGCGCTGGCGGGCGTGGAGCTCCGGCACTAGATAGTGGTAGTTGGTGTCGAACCACTTGGTCATCTCCAGCGCATGCAGCTCTCGGTTGCCACGAGCCATTGCGAAATAGCCGGCCAGTGGATCGCTGCGCAACAACGAACGGTAACGCTCAGGCACGGCGTCGAACAGCAACGCGGTATCGAGCACGTGGTCGTAGAGCGAAAAGTCGTTCACGGCCACCGTATCGATACCCGCGGTTTTGGCTTGTTGCCAATGTCGCTGCCGCAGTTCGCGCGCCGTGTCGAGCAAAGACGTGGCGTAGCCGTTGCGCCAGTAGGTTTCCAATGCGCGCTTCAACTCGCGGCGCTGGCCGATGCGCGGAAAGCCCAGATAGGTCGTGCGTGTCATGTGTATTCCTCTTGCCATGGAGAGCGAAAGAGGAACGAAGGGCGGCGCGCCGCCGGTGAGGGCCGGTGGCGTGAACCGTCGACCTTCGCCCCCGCGGGCGAACCGGTTTCACCACGGGCACACGACGCCACCACATCGAAGTGATGCGCGCCGGGTTCCCCCGCGGGATCCCAGGTCGGTCGAGCCGCTCGCATGTGCGGGCAGCTCGGCTGGGGCAGGTCTTCGGGCTCGTGGACTCGACGCCATGCGCGTCGCCTACTGTCCGTCGCTTCCCGGGTTACAAACCCAGTGCCGTTGACGGAGATCGTTTCCACATACCGCTGCGGGGCAGCGCCGGAATCCCACCGGCTTCCCTTTTAATTCCATCTCTTCATTCGCATGAAAAGATGAAAACCTTCAGCGCGGAGGAAATTAGCTCTCTGGACCGACTAAGTCAATGCGACGCCACCAGGCTGGCGGAGGGATGGGCGTGGATAAACGGCAGGGTGTCGGCCAGCGTTGGAGCATCGCCATGCAACGGCCGGGAGAGCGCAAACACCAACGCAATATGGCCCACGCCGGGATAAAGCTTTAGCGTGACCGGCTCGTGATGCGCTTGAAGTGCATGGGCGAGCGATATCGCATTGGAAGGGTCGACCTCGTGATCCGTCGTGCCCTGCAGCAGCAACATCGGCGGTTCCTCACCCCGCACGAAACGCACCGGCTGAGCGCGCGCCTGCGACGCTTCATCGCGACCAAACATGCCAAGCATGTCCTTATCGGACGGGTCGATCGGCATAAAGTCGTAACAGCCCGCCAATCCGATGAAGCCCGCCAGATCCTTCGGCCGCAAACCATAAGGCGCCAACCAAGAAGGATCGGTCGCCAGCAACGCGCCGATCTGCCCGCCCGCGGAATGGCCCATTACAAACAGATCGTTCGGATTGCCGCCCAGCTCACTCGCATGCTCGTGCGTCCACGCCACGGCTCGCGCAGCATCTTCCATAAAGCCGTCCATCTTCACTTGCGGGTATTTGCGGTAATCCGGAATCACCACCATCACACCATGCGAAGCGAATGCGGTACCGACGAAGCGATACCAGGCACGCTCGCCACGCACCCAGCTGCCGCCGTAAAAGAACACCACCACAGGCGCATGTTCCACGCCGACGGGCCGATACACATCCAGCTTTAACTGATGCGGTGCGTCGAACACGATGCCCTTTTGCGTGTCGATGCCAGCGCGGCGATCAGTGGTATTCAGCCCGGCGAACAGGCTGGCTTCGCAGCCGTTGAGTAGAAGAATTGTTCCCAACAAAACCACTTGGGACAAAAGCTTGCGCCAGCAGCTGTGGTGTCGCATGAAGGTTGTTGGCACACAAGCGAAGAAGTGCCGATGATGCCTAAATCGCCGCCGCAAGGGCTTGCGACGTACCATGACGCCCAGGCGTCGTCGCGCTAGCTCGGGATCAATGGCCACGGACATAACGAATCGCCCGTGGCCGAGTGGACTATTTATTGAGGAAGTTGGCCTATTCCGTGGCGCGCATAGACAAGTTTCCGCTAACGCGCGAAACCATGACTGCCCTGTTTGGTCGGCTCTTGCTGTTGCACGACGTGCTGCACTGGCGACTGTTGCACGTGCTTTTGCTGCATGGCCTGCTCCCACGCTTTGCTGCTCTGCTCGATAGGCGTATTAAGAGCCTTGACGGTAGGCACACCAACCATGCCGTCGAGCCGGTGCGCCTTACCCTCTTGATATCCCACCACACGGCTGGCATCGGCGTTGAGGTACACCGTATCAATGTGATCCAACCCCTTCTCGCGGGCGGCGACCGTCAAGGCGGCGGCAAGTTGGAGGCTGCGCCCATCGGGGATGCGCCCACCGCGTCAGCATGGTCTTCAACGTGCCATCCATCGGAGTAGCGAAGAAGACATAGGTCTTTGCGAGAGGAATTTGGGTTGTCGTGGTCGCGTAACGATTCACCGGCTTCCATTTGCCGTGGTAGTCAGGCGCAGATGGCGTTGCGCACCCTGTAACCAGCAAAACAGCTAAAGTGCAGATGCCTGCCTTGGCGCGAGATAAAGCTGATTCCATTCCGATTCCTTGCCCAACGGGCTACTTGTTGTGCTGCTTTTAACCCCATGCGACGGCGCGCTATCCGGAAGCCATACAAGCAGTAAACAGCTTGCTTGAGTTTCGAAAGGATTGGCATGTGGAAACATGCGGAGCCGTACGGCCAAATGCTGGTCCAAGATTGTCCACGCGGACTGTGGAAATAGCCTCAGAAAGGCGCTTTTCTTCGCGTGGTCCTTGTCCGACAACAATGAAGTCGAAATGATGTCGAATGCCGATTTTGACAAAGCTTAGGCTCGATGTCGCAAGGCAATTTCGCCTTCCGACAACTGCATGTTGTTCACCTAACTAGGATTCCCAGAGCAGCGATGAAGCGTCGAGGACGCACGCATGCAGTAAATAGGAATGGCAAGGATTTTTCCCGCGTCGCATTTGCATTGCTTGCAAACGACTGTGTGGATACGTGCTAAGGCTTGCCTGAGTTTGAAGTAAAAATCTGGTCGAAAAACGACATGTCCGTCGAATGCTTAATGCAGAGCGTTCAAGCCGCCTGGGTTTCGATCCAGGCATTCTCCTGGAAAGCATCGAAATAATGGCGGGTAAGCGCAAGCTGTTCCATAGCGCTTTCCGCACGATTGATCACGTGACGGAAAGCCGTGCTTTCGGGATGATCCTTCACGTACCAGCCTAGATGCTTGCGGGCAATGCGGACGCCGGCCTGCTCGCCATAAAACGCGTAGAGATGCTCAAGATGACCGAGCAGGATCTTCGCGATATCTGCGGGCGACGGCTCAGAAAGAAGTTCGCCGGTAGCGAGGTAGTGCGATATTTCGCGGAAGATCCAAGGGCGGCCTTGCGCACCGCGGCCGATCATCACCGCATCGGCACCTGTTACATCGAGCACGTGTTTGGCTTGTTGCGGCGTGACGATATCGCCATTGGCCAGCACAGGAATGCGCACGGCTGACTTCACCGCGGCAATGGTTTCGTATTCGGCTTCACCGTCGTATTTGTCGGCGCGCGTACGACCGTGCACGGCTAGTGCGGCGATGCCGCTGTCTTCGGCAATGCGTGCGATCGTCAGCGCGTTCTTGTGTTGCCGGTCCCAGCCGGTGCGGATTTTCAGCGTTACCGGTATGTCGACGGCATCCACGACGGCTTTCACGATGCGCGCGACCAACGGCTCATCTTGCAGCAGTGCGGAACCGGACCACACGTTGCACACCTTCTTGGCCGGGCAGCCCATGTTGATGTCGATGATCTGCGCGCCGTTGGCGACGTTGAAGCGTGCGGCTTCGGCCAGCATCGTGGGGTCGTAGCCGGCGATCTGTACGCTGATCGGTTCTGGTTCTCCTGCGTGATCCATGCGTTTGATCGATTTGCGTGTCTGCCACAAACGCGGATCGGCGGTGGTCATTTCGGACACGGCAAGGCCCGCACCCAGCCGCTTGCAGAGCAGGCGGAAAGGTTTGTCGGTGACGCCGGCCATCGGGGCTAGCACCACGGGCGGGTCAATGCGGTAGGGGCCGATTTGCATCCGGGCATTGTAACCGTTCACTGCCAGGACTCGTGTAAAGCGCCTGGGGCCGCATGGTGGCCTTAAAAAGCGTTCAGTGCGCCGGAAGATTCCGCAGCGTTTCCGGTTGATGCTTGTGCCGGAACAGGAGCACGAACAGCACGGCAATGATCAGTGAATAGGTGGCAAAGCTCATCCAGATGCCATGCCAGTCCAGGCTATGGTTGGCACGCGTGAAAAACCGATCGATGACGACGCCGCTGATCGAGCTGCCAAGCACCGCGCCGATGCCATTGGTCATCAGCATGAACAAACCTTGCGAGCTGGCACGGATCGCCGGGTCGCTTTGGCCTTCCACAAACAGCGAGCCGGAGATATTGAAGAAATCGAACGCCATGCCGTAGACGATGCAGGAGAGCACGATCATCCACAAACCCGGCCCGGGATTACCGAAGGCGAACAATCCAAAACGCAACGTCCACGCCAGCATGCTGACCAGCATCACCGTCTTGATGCCGAAGCGTTTGAGGAAGAATGGAATGGCCAGGATGAAAAGTGTTTCGGAGACCTGCGAAATCGACATGATAATGGCGGGGTAGCGCACCGCGACCAAATCCTTATAAGCATCGACTCTCGCGAAGTCCTGCAGGAACGTGTCGCCATAAGCGTTGGTCAATTGCAGGGAAGCGCCTAGCAACATCGCGAAGACGAAAAAGATCGCCATCTTGCTGTTCTTGAACAGAGCGAAGGACGTAAGGCCCAGCACGTCCAACCATGAACGGTGGTCTCTTCCTCGCAGGCGCGGCGGACAAGGCGGCAGGGTAAAGGCATACAGTCCAAGCACCAACGCGGCTGCAGCCGCGATATAGAACTGGCCGGTGGTGGTTTCCACATGCAGCAGACTCACCGTCCACATAGCGGCGATAAATCCCACCGTTCCCCACACGCGAATCGGCGGATATACGCGTACTACATCCACGCCGTCACGCTTCAAAGCGTTGTAAGCGACGGTAATTGCCAATGCGATAGTCGGCATGTAGCACATCATGTTGATCAGCATGACCCAGAACAACGTGCCTGGATCGTCGATCATAGGCACGATGCATAGCACCGCCGCGCCGGCGATGTGTAGACAACCATAAAGACGCTCCGCGCGAATCCACTTGTCGGCGATCACGCCCACGATCGAAGGCATAAACAGCGAGGCGATGCCCATGGTCGAGAAAATCGCACCGAACTGTTCGCCCGACCAATGCCGGTTCTGGAACCAATAGGCGCCGATGGTGATGAGCCAGGATCCCCAGACGAAGAACTGCAGGAAGTTCATCGCGATGAGTCGCAACTTCAGGCTCATGGACCGGCTTCTCGCATGTGCTATCCCCGTGTCAGGCCGGGGACAGTCCCTGGGCCAGAAAGCGAGGAGCAGCGTAGAGGAAGCTCTAGCTGACCGGCAAGGCGTACTAGTGCCTCGGTTGCGTCTCGCCGCTACACTGCCGGCTCATCCCCGGAGCGCCCACATGAGCCTGTTCATCACAATCGCGATCATCCAGATCATCGCCTTGGCGATCCCTGGGCCGGACTTCTTTTTCGTCTCACAGACCGCGATCAGCCGTTCTCGCTACGAAGCGATGGCCGGCGTGGTTGGCATCGCATTGGGCGTGGCCGTGTGGGCAGCCCTGGCGCTGCTCGGTTTGCAATTGCTGTTGCAGAAGCTGATCTGGCTGCAACGCCTGATCGCCATCGGTGGCGGACTTTATCTGTGCTGGATGGGTGTGCAGATGCTACGCGGTGCGTTCGCCAAGCCGGTTGATAGCGCGACGGAATCGCAGGCGGTGCAGACCACTTCGGGCGCAGGGCGTTCTTTGACGCGCGGGCTGTTTACCAACCTCGCCAATCCCAAGGCGGTGATCTATTTTGCCAGCATCTTTTCGGGGTTTGTCGGCGCAGGCGTGAGTCCCGCGGCCCGCTGGGGCTTGTGGGCGCTAGTGGTGATCGAAACGCTGTTGTGGTTTTCGTTCGTGGCGGTGTGCTTCGCGTTGCCGGTGATGCGTCGCGGCTATCTACGTATTCGGCGTTGGATCGACGGCTGCGCGGGTGCGGTGTTCATGCTGTTTGGGCTGCATCTGATCTTCTCGCAGCGCAGCGCCTGATCGTAAGTTAGGCTCGCAGCACCTGCATGACACGTTGACGCAATACCGGCAGCAGATCCGACTCAAACCACGGATTGCGTTTCAGCCATAGCTGATTGCGCGGGCTGGGATGTGGAAGTGGTAGCACGCCATGAGCAAGATGGCTGCGCCAGCCTTGCACAGTGTCGGTTAGCGTGCGACCGCGGTGTGCACCGAGTATGCCTGCCTGGGCGTACTGTCCAATGGCCAGCGTCAATTGCACTTGTGTAAGGCGCGGCAGCAGGCGGGGATGCCAGGTCGGTGCGCATTCCGGTCGCGGCGGAAGATCGCCGCCGCGGCTGCTGCCTGGAAAGCAAAATCCCATAGGCACAATCGCGATACGCGTCGCGTCGTAAAACGTAGCGCGATCGATGCCGAGCCAGGTGCGTAGGCGATCGCCGCTCACGTCATCGAAGGGAATGCCGCTTGCATGCACTTTGCGTCCGGGCGCTTGACTCACGATCAGCAGACGTGACGATGTGGTTGCCTGCACTACGGGTCGCGGCCCATCGGGAAGATGTGCAGCGCACAGGCGACAGGTACGGATCTCCGCCAACAACGGTTCCAGCGGATCGTGCCGACTCACGGCAGCAACTTGCCGGGATTCAGAATGCCATCCGGATCGAAAGCAGCCTTTACGCCATGCATCAAACTCAATGTGCTTGGCTGCAGTGCCAGCGACATGAATTCGCGTTTCACCAGGCCGATGCCGTGTTCGCCCGAGAGCGTTCCTTGCAATGAAATCACCAGCGCAAAGAAGTCGGCGAGACAGGCATGAGCACGCTCGCGTTCGGCGTCGTCGCGCGGAAGGAGATTCACATGCAGATTGCCGTTGCCGGCGTGACCGAACGTGACGATCAACACGTCATGCTTTTTGGACAGTTGACGGATGCCATCGACAAGCTCGGGCAAACGGCTTACTGGGACTACGACGTCTTCGTTGATCTTGTTCGGCGAGATCGTGCGTTGTGCGGGCGATAGCGCCTTGCGCGCCGACCACAGTGCCTGGGTTTCCTCAGCACTCTGTGCCACGCGTAATTCTTCCAGGCCATCGCCGCGTGCGGCGCGCGAAACGGCGTCTACTGCAGAAGCTAGGGTATCGGGTTCGCCGTCGACTTCGATCATCAACATGGCGCCGGCTAGCGGCACGCTATCGCCACCATGATCGTGCGCAAGCTTCAATGCGACGTCGTCGATGAACTCGAGTGCACAGGGTGTAACCGGTTGCGCCATGATGCGTGCCACGGCGTGTGCGGCACTGCTCACATCGCGATATGTGGCACGTAATGTGCGCAAGCCGGACGGTTTCGGCGTCAGCTTGAGCGTGGCTTCGGTGATCAGCGCGAGCGTGCCTTCCGAGCCGATCAGCAAGCGGGTGAGGTCATATCCCGTTGCGCCCTTGCTGGTGTAGGTGCCGCTGCGAAATCCTTCGCCAGTGCCTGCTACGGCGCGCAAGCCCAGCGTGTTCTCGCGAGGGCTACCGTATTTCACGGTGCGTGGGCCGGCCGAGTTGCAGGCCAGGTTGCCGCCGATACTGCACCACGGCGACGAGGTCGGGTCGGGTGGCCAGAAGAAACCGTGCGGCGCCAGCGCGCGCTGCAAATCACCGTTCAATACGCCGGGCTCGACTACCGCGAGACGATTGTCTGGATCGATGCGCAGGATGCGGTTCATGCGCTCGAAGCTCACCACGATGCCGCCATCGACCGGAACGGTAGCGCCGGTAGTGTTAGTGCCGCGGCCGCGCGCGATTATCGGTACACGATGCTCGCGGCAAGCGAGTACCAGCTTCTCGATCTGCGCATGCTCCTGCACAAACACCACGGCGTCGGGCAACGCATGGCGACGCGAGTTGTCGTAGGCGTAGGCAAGTCGTTCGGCGTCGTCGGTGGAGCACGCGTGGGCGCCGAAGATCGTGTGCAATGTGTCGAGCAGAGAGGCAGGGAGTTTCATTGCCGGCAGTATCCCACCACAAGACCTTCTTGCGTCAGGCAGCGTCGAAAGCGCTGCGCAGCCAGTTCATCTGTGCGCTGTCGGCTGGGCCGTCGTAGCTGACCACATCGAAGCGGCATGCCCGGTGCGCATGTTGCGGATGAGCAGCAAGCCAGAGTTCCGCAGTCTGCACCAGTTTGGCTTGCTTGGTGGCGGTAATCGAAGCGATGGCATCGCCGTGGCCAGCGCGCAGCCGATGGCGTACTTCGACGAACACCACCGCGTCGCCGTCGCGCATCACCAAATCAAGCTCGCCAAAGCGCGTGGTGTAGTTGCGGGCTAGCAGCTTGAGTCCGGCGTGTTCGAGCGCGCTGCACGCGCGCTGTTCGAATACGGCGCCTGCCGCACGCATCAACCGTTGGCCGGTTGTGCCGCCGGTGCCGATGTACCGTCGGTGGGCTTGGAGTCCGCCGGTGCGTTGTCCATCTGCAGGCTGCCGTTCATCGGGCGGGCTATGCCGTCCTGGAATTTCAGCCAGCTCATCACACGATTGATGTGTCCGAACGTATCGGCGGCCAGCTGGCCGGTGGCGCCCGGTAGATAGCTGCCAGGATGGTTGCGCAGCCAGTCGACATACGGCACCAAGCTCCATGCATCCATACCGAACGCGAACAACTGCGCGGTCGCACCGCGCGCGGAGGGTAATTGCGAGGCAATGCTTTGGTAATTGGGCAGACCAGTTTGCGCATCGAACAACCACGGTGCGTCGCAGAATTCGACACCTTCCAGATCGCGATCGGCGGTTGCGTTGTCGTTGCCGCTATAGACGTGCGATGTGGCGAACACCGGCAAGGTGATGCGCGCCACGCGCAACTGCGGCAGCAGCAGACGCGCTTGTTCGGAGCGCACGCTGATGAAGATGCCGGCATCGGTGCCGGCGCCACCCGCATTGAGCGCAGCGATGGCGCCGCCGTAATTGACGCCGTCTGACCCGACCTGTGCGTTGCCGGCAATCTGGCCGCCTTTCGCCAGCAGCTCGGCCTTGAAGGCAGCCGCCGAACGCTTGGCGAAATCATCGTTCGAAGTCACGACATAGGCATTGTGGATACCGCGCTCGATCATATGATCGGCGACCTGCGCACCTTCGTCCTCGGGCAACAGAGCGAATTCACTGGTGGTTCCGACAGGCAGACTTTTGTTTTCCGAACGGTTGAGCGCAAGCACGGGGACAGGCAGTGACGACTGGCCCAGCACGCCCATCACTTCGTTGCGCGTCAGCGGGCCGACCACCAACTGCGCGCCGTCGATGACTGCCTGGTTATAGGCCTTGATGGCGCTGGCCGCGTTGCCGCCACTGTCGTAGACGCGGATGGTCGCGCGCGGAGCATGCGTATCGGCTGCCTGGAAATAGGCCGCGAAAAAGCCATCGCGAACCGCCGAGGCGGCCCCCACCAAGCCATCGCTGTTGGGCAGCAGCAGTGCGATATGCGCAGGCATCTTGTAGCCTTCGCGCACGCTTGCGTTGCTGCCGGGCACCAGGGTGCCGACAGGCTGTTCGAGGTTGGGTTGCGCTTGCGCGACGATGACGCCGAGACGACCCAGCGCTTCATTGACCCACGGCAACATGGTGTCGCCCGGCTGCATGGCCGCTGAGCGTTGTTTGAGTGGCGTAACCCCGAGTCGCGCCAGCAGGGAGAGTGCCTGATCGCGGTTCTGCGAGCGGTCGATACCTTGCAAGAAGTTGTCCATCTCTACGCGAGTGCGTGCCGCGCCCCAGAGATCCCCGGTATCGGCCATGGCCTGTGCGCGCAGATTCAACAGGCGCGGTCGCAGATTTTCAGGCGCATTGATATCGGGTTGTGTCGTCAACTGCAGCGCGGCTGGCGCATTGTGTTGCTGCAGTGCTATCTCCGCACGCAGCAAGTCCAGGCGCAGCGGTTCGTCGTCCGTAAGATCTTTGCGTTGAATGCCCGCGACGATCGGTATGGCCCGGTTCAGCGCATTCTCTTGGCGATAGGCTTCGGCGGCGAGCAGGCTGTAATGATCGGCGCGACTTGGCGTTTGCGCGGCGAGCGCCAGATACGCTTGCGCGGCCCGGTCGAACTGCCCCTGGTCGGCCAGGGCGGCTGCGTTCTGCACCGCGGCGATCTCGGCTGGCGATCTCGGTACCGCCGAGGGTACGCAGGCACTCAATGCCAGTGAAATCAGCAGTCCAGACGCTGCAAGACGACACAGGCGCATGAATATTCCTCGATTCTTGTCGACAAGGGTGGTGGTTGCGCGATCATAGCCGATCGTATCGACACGTCGTCGCGAAAGGATATTCAGCATGTCAACAAACCAGGCCGGCTGCTTGTGGGTCGTGGCGACACCGATCGGTCATCGGGATGATATTTCCGCACGCGCCATAGAGACCCTGCGCAAAGTCACGGTAATTGCTGCGGAAGACACCCGGCATAGTCGCCCTCTTTTGCTGCAACACAATGTCGGTACACCGTTGATCGCCTTGCATGAACACAACGAACGTGAGGCCGTCGCAGCTATCGTGCGGCGACTGGAGCAAGGCGAATCGGTGGCGCTGATTTCCGATGCGGGCACGCCGCTGATCAGCGACCCGGGTTTTCGGCTCGTGCGTGCAGTGCGCGAAGCGGGTATCCCATGTGTGCCGGTGCCTGGGGCGTGCGCGGCGATTGCCGCGCTTTCCGTAGCTGGGTTGCCCAGCGACCGTTTCGTTTTTGAAGGATTTTTACCGCCCAAGTCAGCTGCTCGTCGCAGTCGACTGGAAGAACTTGCGAGCGATCCGCGTACGCTGATTTTTTACGAATCATCGCATCGTGTCGCGGAAAGTCTTGCCGACATGCGCGATGTCTTCGGTGCGGAGCGCGAAGCAGTGCTCGCGCGTGAACTCACCAAGATGTTCGAGACGGTCATCGGCGAACCGTTGGCACAATTGGTTGCGCGCGTCGTAGAAGATCCAAATCAGCAGCGCGGCGAATGCGTGATCCTGGTCGCCGGACGCGGTGAAGATGCAGATGCGAAGCTGGCCGAAGGGCAGCGCGTGTTTGCGATTTTGCGCGAGGAGTTGCCGCCGGCGAAAGCCGCCAAGTTGGCGGCGGCGATCACGGGAGCGCCGAGGAAGATGCTGTACGGAGAAAAGGGTGAAGGGTAAGGATGTCCTGCAGGTCACCTGCCGAGCGCCGCGGCCGCTATAATTCCCGATGGAGTCGGCCGGACAGTCGCGTCGCGCGCAAGCGCATCGAGGAAAGTCCGGGCTCCGCAGGGCAGAGTGCCAGGTAACTCCTGGGCAGCGTGAGCTGACGGCCAGTGCAACAGAAAGCAAACCGCCGATGGCCCGCAAGGGCACAGGTAAGGGTGAAACGGTGCGGTAAGAGCGCACCGCGCGCGGGGACAACGTCGCGTGGCACGGTAAACCCCACTCGGAGCAAGACCAAATAGGGGAACGATAACGCGGCCCGCGTTGTTCCCGGGTAGGTTGCTGGAGCCAGGCGGTGACGCCTGGCCGAGAGGAATGACTGTCGCGCCGCAAGGCGTACAGAACCCGGCTTATAGGCCGACTCCACCTCTTTCAGCCGTCGGCGGGGTCCATCTTCATGCACGAGATGGATGTCGTCGGAGGGTGGCGCCTCGCATGAACATCGGTTCATGCGGGGTCCGCCCGAAGGCTCGTGTGAGAGGCGCATTGCAACGGTTTTGTGAACAAAAAATCCACAGCGATCAAGCACCTCGGGCTGCTTCCTAGAAATCGCTGGAAATTTGGCCACACTATTGCCTTTCTCATTGATTCACAAGCAAAAATCCCTTGACAGTCTCAAGGGGCGAGACTATCGTGGATTCCTGTGTGAAATCGTGGGATTTCGTGGAGTTCACGGGCCGTGTTTCAGGGCGAGACCGCCATCACCGTCGATGACAAGGGCCGGCTGGCTATCCCGACTGCGTATCGGGAGCTGGTGGTGGGCGCCTGTGCTAATCGGCTGGTGATCACCTACAACCCCTTCGAGTCGGGCTGCCTCTGGCTGTTCCCGCACGCCGAATGGGAGCGGGTGCGCGACCAAGTGAACGCGTTGCCGAGCGTCAAGGCCGTACACCGCGCCTTGCAGATGAAGCTGGTCGGTGCGGCGGCGATGGTCGAACCGGACAGTGCGGTGCGGATTCTGTTGCCGGCCAGCCAGCGCATGGCAGCGGGCATCGAGAAAAAGGCGGTTTTGTTGGGCATGGGCAATAAGTTCGAGCTGTGGAGCGAACAGGCTCACCTGGCCAAGATCCGCCAGACCATCGGCGAAGACGAGATCAGCGACGACATGACGGACCTGCGGCTCTGACCGGTGACGGTTAGGCGCGGGGTGAATACGGACAGAGAGCGGGAGTGCGGCATGGCCGATCAGTTGCGGCACATCCCGGTGATGCTGAATGAGGCGGTGGAGGGTCTCGCCGTGCGGGAAGGCGGGCGTTATCTCGATGGCACGTTTGGACGCGGCGGTCACGCCCGCGCCGTGCTGTCGCGCCTCGGCCCCGACGGCCGGCTGTTGCTGATGGATCGCGATCCGCAGGCTATCGCCGCCGCGCAACAAGAATTCGCTGGCGATCCGCGCGTAGCGATTCGTCACGCCAATTTCTCCACGCTGGCGGAGTGGGACGAAACGGATGCAGGCCTCGATGGCGTGCTACTCGACCTAGGTGTCTCCTCTCCCCAGTTGGACGAGGCCGCACGCGGTTTCAGCTTCATGGCCGATGCGCCGCTGGATATGCGCATGGACACCACGCAAGATGAAAGCGCGGCGGACTTTCTGGCCCACGCCGACGAGCGCGACATGGCCGATGTGCTGTGGACCTTCGGCGAAGAACGTTTCAGCCGCAAGATTGCCCGCGCCATCGTCGAGCGTCGCGCCGAATCGCCGATCACCCGCACCGGCGAGCTGGCTGCGCTGATCGAGCGCGTGGTCGGTCGTCGCGAGCCGGGCAAGCATCCGGCCACGCGCAGTTTTCAGGCGCTGCGCATTCGGGTGAATGGCGAGCTCGATGCGCTGCAGCGTGGCCTTAACGGGGCGCTCGATCGCCTCAAAGTCGGTGGCCGTCTCTCGGTGATCAGCTTCCACTCGCTGGAAGATCGCGCCGTAAAGCTGTTTATCCGCGATCACTCCGGACGCGTGCAGGGCAGTCGCCGAGGCCCGCCGGTGGTCGCCGCGCCGGCGCGTCTGGCGGCCGTAGGCAAGGCGCAATTTCCGTCCGACGCCGAGCAGGCGGCGAATCCGCGCGCGCGCTCGGCCGTGCTGCGCGTGGCTGAAAAACTCGCCGAAGGGAACGCATCTGAAGGGGGGCTGGCATGAAGGCGATCGGCGTCTTCTGTCTGCTGCTACTGCTGGGTGCGGTCATGGTCAGTGCCATTGCGGTGGTCTGGACCCGGCACCAGAGCCGCGTGCTGTTCGTGCAACTCACTCAGCTGCAAGGACAGCGCGACGATCTGAATATCGAATACGGCCAGCTCGAACTGGAGCAGGCGACCTGGGCCGAGCCGCGCCGCATCGACAATGAGGCGCGCACCAAGCTCGGTATGTTCATGCCGCGTCCGCAGGACGTGCGGCTGGTGCAGCAATGAAGCCGCATCCGCGCATCCCGGCCAAGTCAGCTGCGCGCCGTCAGGGCGCCGGTCCCAGTGCGCGTCGACGCATGCTGCTGGTGATCGGTGTGCTTGGCGCCGCATCGGTAGGTTTGGTGGCGCGTGCGTTCGATTTGCAGGTGGTGCGCAAGCAGTTCTATCAGGATCAAGGCGATGCGCGCTTCCTGCGCGAGGTGCCGATCGCGGTGTCGCGCGGCACCATCTTCGATCGCAACGGTGAGCCCCTGGCCGTTTCCACACCCATGGTGTCCATCACGGCCGTGCCATCGGAAGTGCTGGACAACGCCGATCGCATTCCCGCGCTGGCGCAGGCGCTGGGCACCAATGCCGACGATCTGAAGGCGTATCTGGAGCAACGCTCCGATCGCGAGTTCGCTTACTTGCGTCGCCAGATGAGTCCGGACGCAGCGCAGGCGGTACTTGCGCTCGGCGTACCGGGCGTGAATGGGCAGCGCGAATTCAAGCGTTACTACCCGTCCGGCGAAGTGACGGCGCACGTGCTCGGCTTCACCAATATCGACGACCACGGTCAGGAAGGCCTCGAACTGGCGTTCGACAGTTGGTTGTCCGGCAAACCGGGCGCCAAGCGCGTGATCCGCGATCGCATGGGCCACATCGTGGAAGACGTCGAGCAGGTGCGTGCGCCGCAGCCTGGTCAGAACCTCACTCTCAGCATCGACCGGCGCATTCAGTTCCTCGCCTATAGCGAACTGAAAAAGCAGCTCGATGATTGTCAGGCCGATTCGGGCGAGATGGTGGTGCTCGATGTGCGTACCGGTGAAATTCTGGCAATGGTCAGCTTGCCGACGTACAACCCGAATGCCGTGACGGGAACGACCGGCTCGCAGCGCCGCAATCGCGCCGTGACGGACGTGGTCGAGCCGGGCTCGACGATGAAGCCGTTCACCTTGGCCGCCGCACTGTCGAGCGGCAAGTTCACGCCCACCGGTCCGGTGATCGATACCGGCAACGGTCATTGGATGTATTACGGCCATGACATCCGTGACGATGATCCCAACGGTTTGCTGACCCCGACCGGCGTGCTGACCAAGTCGAGCAACATCGGTGCCGCCAAGATCGCGCTGCAGCTCGATACGCAATATCTGTATGACTCATATCGCGCGTTCGGTTTCGGCGACAGCACCGGCAGCGGCTTTCCGGGCGAATCCTCCGGTCTGTTGAAGGTCGGCCATACCTGGCGTCCGCTGGAAAAGGCGATCATGGCCTTCGGCTACGGTCTCAACCTCACGCCGCTGCAGTTGGCCAACGCCTACGCCACCCTGGCGGACGGCGGCGTGATGCATTCACCCACGTTCATCAAGGACGGCGATAACTCTGGCAAGCAAATTGTCTCGCCGCAGATCGCGGGCAATCTGGTCACCATGCTGGAGACCGTCACTGCGCCGGGCGGTACGGCCACTCGCGCGCAGATCGCCAACTACAGCGTGGCTGGGAAGACGGGCACCGCTCATCTAGCGGCGCTCGGCGGCTATTCCAAGAACAACTACAACTCGCTATTTGCCGGCATTGTGCCGGCGACTGACCCGCGGCTGGTCGCGGTGGTGGTGATCAACAATCCCAAGAAAGGTTATTTCGGTGGTGCCGTCTCCGCGCCGGTGTTTCAGCGTGTGATGGATGGCGCACTGCGCCTGCTGGATGTACCGCCCGACAACATTGGCCGTTGGTATGTCGGCGGTCCCATACAGGCCGGCGGTGGACTGGCCGGCAACGCGCCGCCCCCCAATCCGCAGGACGATGCGGCGGCTGCCGAGGTGGCGGAACCATGAGCGGCCAGCGCCTCGACCACTTGCTGCAAGGCATCGCCGAAACAACGGCCATAGGGCCGATTGTCGTATCCGGGCTTGCTCTTGATTCGCGCCAGGTGCGCGCGGGAGATGCATTCTTCGCGCTGCGTGGTACGCGCGGGCACGGTATCGAATTCGTGACTGGCGCCGTGCAGCGCGGCGCCAGCGTCGTGTTGGCGGAAGCGCCACCGTGTGCGCTGGATGATCCCGGCGTACCTGTGCTGTGGATCGACGGTCTGCACACCTTTGTCGGTGAAATTGCTTCGCGCTTTTTCCAGCGGCCGTCCGAGTCGATGCGCGTGATCGGCGTCACCGGTACCAACGGCAAGACCTCAACCGTGCAGCTGCTGGCGCAGGCGTTGGAAAAGCTTGGTCATCGCGCCGCCACGATCGGCACGCTCGGAGCGGGTCTACATGGCCAGCTGCGTGAAGGCGAGCGCACCACGCCGGATGCCATCGCCGTGCAACGGTTGTTGGCTGAATTCCGCCAAGAAGGTGCCACGCATGTCGCGATGGAAGTGTCCTCGCACGCGCTAGAGCAAGGGCGCGTTGCCGCGACGGCGTTCGACGTGGCGGCGTTCACCAACCTCACGCGCGATCACCTTGATTATCACGGCAGCATGCAGGCCTACGGCGCGGCCAAGGCGAGGCTCTTCGCATGGCCCGGTCTTACTGCGGCGGTGATCAACACGGACGATGCGTTTGGTCGCGAACTCGCCGGCAAGCCGGCCCCTGGCGTGCAAGTCCTACGCCTGAGCAGCACCGGCGACGTACACGCCGAGATCGCCGCGAGCGATATCGTCACGTCCGCCGAAGGCGTTGCGTTCCAGTTGCGCACGCCCTGGGGCACGCGATCGATTCGCAGTCATCTGCTCGGGCGTTTCAATGTCGCGAACCTGCTCACCGTGGTCGGCTGCCTTGGCGCGCTGGGTGAATCGTTCGAGCGCATCGTGGATGCCGTCGAAGCGCTCGATCCGGTCAATGGTCGTATGAATCGCATCGGCGGCGTGCAAGGGCTGCCGCTGGTAGTGGTCGATTACGCGCACACGCCGGACGCACTGGAGCAGGCCCTGATGGCATTGCGCGCTCATTGTGCCGCGCGGCTGATTTGTGTCTTTGGCTGCGGTGGCGAGCGCGACGCGGGCAAACGTCCGCAGATGGGTGAAATCGCCGAACGGCTGGCGGATATCGCGATCGTCACCGATGACAATCCGCGCGGCGAGAATGGCGACCTCATCGTGTCGCAGATCCTGGCCGGCATGGTGAAACCGCTGGCGGCGACTGTGCTACGTGACCGCGAAGCAGCGATCCGTGCAGCGCTGGACATGGCGCGCCCAGGCGATGTGGTGCTCGTCGCGGGCAAGGGTCACGAGACCTATCAAGAAGGTGCCAGTGGCAAGCGCGCCTTTGACGATATGGCCGTGGCGCGCTCCATCCTGGAGGGACACGCATGATGCAGCTGAGCGCCATCGCCTTATGGACGCACGGACGCATGCTTGGTGTCGATGCTGGGATTGCCGGCGTTGCGATCGACTCACGCAAGGTCAAGCCCGGCGATCTGTTCGTCGCGTTCAAGGGCGAGCATGTGGACGGTCACGATTATCTCGCCGATGCAAAGACGCGCGGCGCAGCCGCCGCTTTGGTGGAGCGGCGCGTCGAGAGCGATTTGCCGCAGGTGCAGGTGGCCAACGCAGAGCTCGCATTGGGCGATCTCGCCAGCGCCGTGCGTGCGCAGCGTAATGCGCGCGTTATCGGCATTACCGGCTCCAATGGCAAGACCACCGTGAAGATGCTCACTGCGGCGATTCTTTCGCGGCACGGCCGCACGCATGTCAACACCGGCAGCTACAACAACGAGATTGGCTTGCCGCTGACCTTGCTGTGGATGCCGGAAGACACCGAATATGCGGTGCTCGAAATGGGTGCAGGCAAACCGGGCGATATCGACTATCTTGCTGCCATCGCACGGCCCGATATCGGCCTCGTGAATCTCATCGCGCCGGCTCATCTTGAGCGGATGGGTACGATCGAAATGGTGGCGGAAACCAAGGGCGCGCTTTACCGCGCATTGCCTGCCGACGGCGTGGCAGTGATCAATGCCGACGATGCGTTCGCGAGCTTTTTCAGCGGACTGGCCGGTGGGCGCCGGGTGTTGCGTTTCGCCCTGGACCACAAGGCGGATGTGGGCGCAGACATCGTGGAACAGCGCGTCGACGGCTCGCGTTTTGTGTTGAGTACGCCGCATGGTGACGCGGAAGTGTCGCTGCCGTTGCCCGGCCGCCACAACATCGCCAATGCCCTCGCGGCCAGCGCGATCGCGCTGGCGCTCGATGTGCCGCTGGACACGATCGTGGCTGGCCTTGAGCACGCGTCAGCGGTCGAAGGACGCCTGAAGCGCATCGCCATGCCTGACGGATGGACATTGATCGACGATAGCTACAACGCCAATCCGAGTTCGATGCACGCAGCTATCGACACGCTCGCCCTCGCCGAAGGCGAGCGCTGGCTGGTGCTTGGCGATATGGCCGAGTTGGGCGCAGATGCCCGTGCGCTACACGCCGGTGTGGGTCGTCATGCGCGCGAGCAGGGTATCCAAAAATTGTTCGCTGTGGGTCCGTTGAATGCGGCCGCCGTCGAGGCATTCGGAGCGGGTGGCGTGCATTTCGCAGACAAAGCGGCGTTGATCGACGCACTACGTGCGCAACTGCATGCCGGCGTTACTTGTCTGGTGAAGGGCTCGCACTCAGCGGGTATGGAACAAGTCGTCGCCGCGCTGAAGGGCGCGCGGCCAGGGGAGGGCGCACCTCATGCTGCTTGAACTAGCGGATTGGATGGCACGGCATTTCACCGCCCTGCATCTTTTTCAGTACATCACCTTCCGCACGATCATGGCGGCTTTGACCGCGCTGGCGATGTCGCTGCTGTTTGGTCCGGCATTGATCCGCAATCTGGCCGCGCTCAAAGCCGGGCAGGTGGTGCGCAAGGATGGTCCGCAAACACATTTGTCAAAAGCGGGTACGCCCACCATGGGCGGCGTGATGATCCTGCTTGCGGTGGCCGTCGCTACGTTGCTGTGGGCCGATCTCGCCAATCGCTATATCTGGCTGGTGCTTGCGGTGTTGCTGTGCTTCGGCGTGATCGGTTTCTACGACGACTATCGCAAGCTGGTGTTGAAGGACAGTCGCGGCTTGGCTTCGCGCTGGAAGTATTTCTGGCAATCGGTGTTCGGCGTCGGTGCGGCGTGGTTCCTGTATCACTCGGCGACGCTGCCGGCGGAGACTGCGCTGTTTGTACCGCTGTTCAAACATGTGGCGGTGCCATTGGGCGTGTTTTTCATCGTCATCGCGTATTTCATGATCGTTGGCTTCTCCAACGCCGTGAATCTCACCGATGGGCTGGATGGTCTCGCGATCATGCCGACGGTGCTGGTCTCCGGCGCGCTGGGCATCTTCGCGTACCTGGCCGGCAACAAGGTCTTTTCCGAATATCTCGGTATCCCGGCGATTCCGGGTGCAGGCGAGCTCGCTATTTTCTGCGGGGCACTATCAGGTGCGGGCCTGGGCTTCCTCTGGTTCAACACGTATCCCGCGCAGGTGTTCATGGGCGATGTCGGCGCGCTGGCGATTGGCGCTGCGTTGGCTGCCATCGCGGTGATCGTGCGCCAGGAAATCGTGTTGCTGATCATGGGCGGCGTGTTCGTGATGGAAACCGTCTCGGTGATGCTGCAGGTCGCCAGCTTCAAGATGACCGGCAAGCGCATCTTCCGCATGGCGCCGATCCACCATCACTTCGAATTGAAAGGCTGGCCCGAGCCACGGGTCATCGTGCGTTTCTGGATCATCAGCGTCGTGCTGGTGCTTATCGGTCTTGCAACGTTGAAGGTACGTTGATGTTTGGTTTCGGCACATCGCAGGCAAAGCGGCGGCAGGGCCCGCGCGGCAAGTTCGACTTGCCGCTGCTGGTGGCCCTGGTCGGCCTTGCCTGTCTTGGTGTCGTGATGGTGGCGTCGAGTTCGATCGCGGTGGCCGATAGCTCGCACAAAGGCGAGTTCTATTTCCTCAAGCACCATCTGATGTATCTCGGGTTGGGCGTCGTTGCGGCCGGCATGGCGATGCGCACCGAATTGAAGGAAGTGGAAAAGCACGCATTCTTCCTGATGCTGGTGGCCTTCATCATGTTGCTGGCGGTATTCGTGCCGCATTTCGGCATGAAGCTCAATGGCGCACGGCGCTGGATCAATCTTCTCGTTACCACCTTCCAGCCGGTAGAGGCGGTCAAGCTGATCCTGGTGGTGTATATCGCCAGCTATCTGGTGCGTCATCGCGAAAGCATCGAGACCCGCTTTCTCGGATTGATCAAGCCGATTGCCGTATCGGGCATCATCGTGCTGCTTCTGCTCGCGCAGCCCGACTTCGGTTCGGCCACGTTGGTCATTGCCGTGACCATTGCCATGGTCTGGCTTGGCGGCGCGCGGCCGATCTTTCTGTTCCTGATGGGCTTGCCGTTGATGCCGCTGCTGGCGATTGCAGCGACCAGCGAAAGCTATCGCATGAAGCGGCTTACCTCGTTCATGGATCCGTGGAAGGATCCGTTCAACGATGGCTTTCAGCTCACTCAATCGCTCATGGCGATCGGCCGCGGTGAGTGGACCGGCGTAGGTTTGGGTTCGAGCGTGCTGAAGCTGTCGTACCTGCCCGAGGCGCATACGGATTTCATTTTTGCGGTGATCGGCGAGGAACTGGGCCTGTTCGGCATCGTTGCCGTGATAGGCATGTTCGCGCTAGCGGTCTGGCGCGGCCTGCATATGGGCTTGAAAGGCGTGGAAGTAGGGCAGCGCTTCGCCGGTTACATCGCCTTCGGCATTTCGCTGATGATCGGTTTGCAGACCATGGTGTCGGTAGGCGTGAATCTCGGTGCGCTGCCGACCAAGGGTCTGACGCTGCCGCTGATCAGCTACGGCGGCTCCTCGATAGTGTTGACGTGCGCGATGGCGGGCGTGCTGTTGCGCGCGACGTTCGAAATCAACCGCGCACTGGATGCACGCCATATGGCGACACGCCTGCCGGCCACCGCCGTGCCCGACGCGAATGCAGAGACGACGCGCGAGCGCGAGGCGGTGGCGGCATGAGCACGCAGGCGCCCGTGCTGATCATGGCTGGCGGAACTGGCGGCCACATTTTCCCAGGCCTGGCGGTGGCCGAGACCTTGCGTGCGCAAGGTGTACCCGTCGTTTGGCTCGGCGCTGCCGGCGGCATGGAAACCAAAGTGGTGCCGGCGCATGGCATCGAGCTGCATACAGTTGCCGTGGGCGGTCTGCGCGGCAAAGGTTTGAGGACGCGTCTGCTGGCACCGTGGATGTTGTTGCGCGCCTTGTTGTCATCAGTTGCCGTGCTTCATCGCTTGAAGCCGCGCAGCGTGCTGTCGATGGGCGGCTATGTGGCAGGCCCCGGCGGAGTCGCGGCGCGTTTGCTGCGCCGTCCGCTGCTTGTGCATGAGCAGAACCGAGTGGCCGGTTTCACCAATCGCAAGCTCGCAGCGCATGCGCGGCGTGTGATGGCTGGGTTTGTCGATAGCCTGCCGAATGCTGAGTGGGTAGGTAATCCGGTGCGCGCCGCGATCGCGTCGCTGCCGTCGCCTGCGCAACGCATGGGCGAGCGCAGCGGTAAGCCGCGGTTGCTGGTGCTGGGAGGCAGTCTGGGTGCGCGCGCGTTGAACCTATCCGTTCCGCAGGCGCTTGCAAATTTGCCGACCGATCAGCGGCCCGACGTGCTGCACCAATGCGGCAACCGGGGCATCGACGAAGCACGCAAGGCGTATGCCGATGCGGGCGTGGAAGCGCGCATCGTGCCGTTTATCGAGGACATGGCCGGCACGTACGCGTGGGCCGATCTGGCGGTATGTCGTGCCGGTGCGTTGACGCTGGCGGAACTGACCGCGTGTGGATTGGGCGCGGTGCTGGTGCCGTTTCCGCATGCGGTCGACGACCACCAGACGCGCAACGCCGAAGCGCTGGTCGCTGCCGGTGCGGCTGAATTGATACAGGAGCGCGATCTGAATACGAAAGACCTGGCGCAGCGGTTGAACGCGTTGCTTGGCAATCGCACAGTAATGCTTGCGATGGCCGAGGCTGCACGCACGCTGGCCAAGCCGAATGCAGCGGCAGACATTGCTCGCGCTTGCGTGGAGGTGGCCGCATGACGCCACGTCGACTGCTCGCACACGAAGATTTGATGAGCACCTTCCGCCGTGTGCACTTCATCGGCATCGGCGGTGTCGGCATGAGCGGTATTGCCGAAGTGCTGCATAACCTCGGTTACGCGGTATCCGGTTCGGATCGCAGCGAGTCGCCAACGGCACAGCGGTTGCGTCAGCTTGGCATCGATGTGCGTATCGGTCATCTCGCCGCGCACATCGGTGACGCCGATGTCGTGGTCACGTCGAGCGCGATCAAACAAGACAACCCGGAACTGGTCGCCGCCCGCGAAGCGCGCATTCCCGTGATCCCGCGCGCGGAAATGCTCGGCGAGCTGATGCGCTTCCGCCGCGGCATCGCCATCGCCGGCACGCACGGCAAAACCACCACCACCAGCCTGGCTGCCAGTGTGCTGGCGGAGGCGAATTACGATCCCACGTTTGTGATCGGCGGCCAGCTCAACGCGGCCGGTGCGAATGCGCGCTTGGGCACGGGGCAATATCTCGTGGCCGAGGCGGACGAGTCGGATGGTTCGTTCTTGCTGTTGTCGCCGGTTATCGCGGTGGTGACGAATATCGATGCGGATCACCTAGAAAACTACCAGGGCGACTTCGCGCTGGTGCGCAAGGCCTTCAGCGATTTTCTGCATCGCTTGCCGTTCTACGGCCTGGCCGTGCTGTGCGTGGACGATCCGGAAGTGGCGGAGCTGGCCAAGATCACCGCGCGCCGCGTGATGACTTACGGTATCGACACTGAGAACGCGGATGTGCGCGCCACGAATGTAGTGCAACGCGGTTTCGAAATGCACTTCGATCTGTTGTTGCCCGGTGTTACGAAGGCGATTCCGGTCGTGCTCAACTTGCCCGGGCGACACAACGTGCTCAATGCGCTGGCGGCGGCATCGATCGGCTGGCAGCTGGGCGTGGAAGCAGCATCGATTGCGCACGCGCTGGCTCATTTCGAAGGTGTGGGCCGCCGTTTCCATCGCCGCGGCGATATCGCACTGGACGACGGCAAAGTGATGCTGATTGATGACTACGGTCATCACCCGCGCGAACTCGCGGCAGTGTTTGCGGCAGCGCGCGGCGGTTGGCCGGAGCGTCGCCTGGTCGTGGGCTTCCAGCCGCATCGCTATAGCCGTACGCGCGACTTGCTCGACGACTTCGCGAATGTGTTGGCCGAAGCCGATGTGCTGGTGCTGACCGAGGTCTACCCGGCCGGCGAAGCGCCGATCGCCGGTGCGGACGGTCGCGCCCTGGCGCGCGCGGTGCGCGCGCGCGGCAAGGTCGATCCGGTACTGATCGCGCATCCCCGCGAATTGAAAGACACCCTGCCGGCGCTGTTGCGCGACGGCGATCTGCTGCTGCTGCTCGGTGCCGGCGACATCGGCACGGCAGCCGTGGAGCTGGCGCATGCCGGTCATTTGAGGACGAGCGAGTGATGAAGATTCAGGACCCCGCCCAGTTTGGTCGTGTCGCCGTAGTGATGGGCGGAAGCTCGGCCGAGCGCGAGGTATCGCTTGATTCCGGCCGCAACGTACTGGCTGCGCTGAAAGCGCAGGGTGTCGACGCGCATGCGATCGACGGCATTCCGGCGTTGCTGGACGCGCTGCGCGCCGGGCATTTCGCGCGCGTCTTCAACATCCTGCACGGTCAGCATGGCGGTGGCGAAGACGGAGTGCTGCAAGGTGCGTTGGAGTCGCTGAATGTGCCGTACACCG
The DNA here is from genome assembly GCF_030160075.1 of Dyella lipolytica. Taxonomy (GTDB): domain Bacteria; phylum Pseudomonadota; class Gammaproteobacteria; order Xanthomonadales; family Rhodanobacteraceae; genus Dyella_B; species Dyella_B lipolytica. Next base: position 2,282,039 of record NZ_BSNQ01000003.1, on the reverse strand, counting down.
GTTCGGGCGTGCTGGGCTCTGCGTTGTCGATGGACAAGACGCGCTCCAAGCGCGTATGGCAATCGCTGGGTCTGCCGACACCGAAGTTCGTCGCGCTTCCGCGCGGCGCCGACGTGCACGCGGCGGCGAAGGAGATCGGTTTTCCGCTGATTGTGAAGCCGGCTTGCGAAGGCTCCAGTGTCGGCATCACCCGCGTCTTCGAAGAGAAGGATCTCGATGCCGCTGTGACGCTGGCCGAAAAATACCCGGGTGATCTGTTGATGGAAACGCTGATCGAGGGTGACGAACTCACGGTCGGCATTCTCGGCCGACAGGTGCTGCCCAGCATCCACATCGTGCCCAAGGGTGCGTTCTACGACTACAACGCCAAGTACATCGCCGAGGACACGCGTTACATCTGTCCAGGCCTTGAAGGCGAGGCAGAGTCTGTCGTGCGTGCGCTGGCGCTGGAGGCGTTCGATGCACTGGGCTGCCACGGCTGGGGTCGCGTCGACGTGATGCGCGATCGGCAGGGTCGCAACTGGCTGCTCGAAGTGAATACGGCGCCGGGCATGACCTCGCATTCGCTGGTGCCCAAAGCCGCGGCAGTGGCTGGTATCGACTACCAGGCGCTGTGCTGGCGCGTGCTCGAAACCAGTTTCAGGGAGGATGCATGAGGGGAAGCATCCGCCTCGTTGCCTGGTGCCTGGCCATCGCTTTGGTGGTCTTGCCGATCGTCGGCGTGCTGTGCGGCTGGTTTGCCGCCGATCGCTGGCCGGTGACCCAGTTGACGGTGCAGGCCGAGTTCAAGCACGTCAATGCGGAGCAGATTCGCGCCGCCGTGCAGCCGCGCCTGGGCAAAGGCTTCTTCGCCATGAATCTGGATACGGTGCAAAGCGCCGTCGCCGCGCTGCCGTGGGTGGAATCGGTAGAGGCAAGCAAGCGCTGGCCTGACACCTTGTTATTACGTGTGTACGAACGGCAACCGTTCGCGCGCTGGAACACCAGTCAGCTGATCAGCGGCGAGGGCAAGGTGTTTTCCGTGCCTGACGCTGCCGACTACAACAAGCTGCCCGATTTGCGCGGACCGGACGATCACCTTGCTGAAGTGGTGAGCTTCTTTGCCGACGTGCAGAAGGCGTTTGCCGGTACGCATCTGAAGATCACTGGCGTCACGCTGACCGACCGCGGCAGCTGGAGCGTAGCCACGGATTCCGGCGCGCAGATCGTGATCGGCGACCGCAACCAGGCGGGTCGCCGACTGCGCCGGTTCCTCGATGTGTATCCGCAGGTGATCGCCGGTCACGACCAGGGCTTTGAGTATGCCGATCTTCGTTACACCAACGGCTTCGCCGTGAAATGGCCGCAAGCGCCGGCCGCCCCCACCGCCGGAGGCACGCCCCGCACATGAAAGGCAAAAACGAAAAGCAGTTGGTCGTCGGCCTAGATATCGGCACCTCGAAAGTGGTGGCGATCGTGGGCGAGTACGAGCCGGGCGAACCGATCGAAGTGATCGGCATCGGCTCGCATGTCTCACGCGGCATGAAGCGCGGCTCGGTGGTGGATATCGAATCCACCGTGCACTCGATCCAGCGTGCGGTGGAAGAGGCCGAGCTGATGGCTGGCTGCGATATTCGCTCGGTGTATGCCTCGATTTCCGGCAGCCACTTGGAAACGCGCAATTCGCACGGCACCGCCGCGATCCGCGACCGCGAAGTGGCGCCGGGCGATCTCGATCAAGTGCTCGAAGCGGCCAGCGCCGTGGCGATCCCGGCTGACCGCAAGGTCTTATATAAAGAGTCGCAGGAATACCGTATCGATGGTCAGGACGGCATTCGCTCGCCGGTGGGCATGAGCGGCGTGCGCCTGGAAGCCTCCGTGCATCTGGTAACCGGCGCGGCGGCGGCGGTGCAGAACATCAGCAAGTGCATCCAGCGCTGTGGGTTGTCCGTCGATGAGCTGGTGCCGTCGGCCTTGGCCAGCGCGAAATCGGTGCTGACCGACGATGAGCGCGAGCTGGGCGTGTGCCTGGTCGATATCGGCGCGGGTACCACCGATATCGCGATCTATACGCAAGGTGCGATCCGCTACACCAAGTCATTGCCGGTGGGCGGCGATCAGGTCACCAACGACATCGCCTACGGTGTGCATACCCCAACGGCGCATGCCGAAGAAATCAAGATCAAGTACGCCTGTGCGTTAGCGCAGCTGGCACATGCGGAAGAAACCATCCAAGTACCCAGCGTGGGAGATCGTCCACCGCGACGTTTGGCGCGACAGTCGCTCGCTCAAAGCGTGCAGGCGCGTTACGAAGAAATCTTCGAAATGGTGCAGGACGAGCTGCGCCGCTCAGGCTACGACAGCCTGGTCGCGGCCGGCGTGGTGCTGACCGGCGGCGCCTCCCGCATGGAAGGTGCGCTGGAACTGGCCGAAGAGATCTTCCACAAGATGGTGCGCATCGGCGTGCCGCAGCACGTCAACGGGCTCGGCGAAGTGATCGCCAGTCCATTGCATTCCACGGGTGTCGGCTTGTTACTGCATGGCTCGCGTTCCGGCGGCATGCGCATGAGCGGCACAACGGGCGGCAGCGTAGGTGGTTTGGTCGACAAGTTGCGCGGCTGGATCACCAAGAATTTTTAAGTTTGGCGGCGCAGGAGGCGCAGCCCGGGCGAATGGAGGTTCGCTCACCACCTCGGCATGACAGGAGTCGTACCGCGGTTACAACGACAACGAAAGCTTTACGGAGGACGGGAAATGTTTGAACTGGTCGAAAAACTCGCACCGAATGCGGTGATCAAAGTCATTGGCGTGGGCGGCGGCGGCGGTAACGCTGTGGCACATATGCTCAACGCCAACATCGAAGGCGTCGATTTTGTCGTCGCCAACACAGACGCGCAGGCCATGAAAGGTTGCGGTGGTCGTATCCACCTGCAGCTGGGCGCCAATGTCACCAAGGGCCTGGGCGCGGGCGCCAATCCTGAAGTGGGCCGTCAGGCCGCACTGGAAGATCGCGAACGCATCGAGGAAATGCTCGATGGTGCCGACATGGTGTTCATCACGTGCGGCATGGGCGGCGGTACCGGCACGGGCGCGGCACCGGTGGTCGCTCAGCTGGCGAAAGAGAAGGGCATTCTTACGGTGGCGGTGGTGACTAAACCGTTCCCGTTCGAAGGTCGTCGTCGCATGCAGGTCGCCCTGAAGGGCATCGAAGACCTGTCGCAGCACGTTGACTCGCTGATTACGGTACCGAACGAAAAGTTGTTGTCGGTACTGGGTCGTGAGGTGACCTTGCTCAATGCGTTCAAGGCCGCCAACGACGTGCTGCAGGGCGCGGTGCAGGGCATCGCTGATCTCATCACCAGTCCCGGTCTGATCAACGTCGACTTCGCCGACGTGCGTACGGTGATGAGCGAGATGGGTCTGTCGATGATGGGCTCGGGTACCGCCCGTGGCGATGATCGTGCACAGGCTGCGGCCGAAGCGGCGATCAACAATCCGCTGCTGGAAGACGTCAATCTCAACGGCGCATGCGGCATCCTGGTCAATGTGACAGCAGGCCCGAACCTCACCATGCGCGAGTTCGACGAGATCGGCCGCATCATCCACGACTTCGCCAGCGAAGACGCCACGGTAGTGATCGGCACCTCGCTCGACCCGGAGATGCAGGACGACGTGCGCGTCACGGTCGTGGCCACAGGCCTCAATCGCGTTGCCGCCCGTCAGCCGATTCGTCCGGTTGCGACCCAGCAGGTGGAGATGCGTCAGCGCCCGCGCCCGATGGTGCTGCGTACCGGTACCGGTAACGAAGTGGTCGATTACGCCCAGCCGGAAGTCGTGGCCAGCAATCCGCGTGGCGGCGACGGCCAGGCCAAGAGCGCTGATCCGAGCTTCGACTACCTGGATATCCCCGCTTTCTTGCGCCGGCAGGCAGATTAATTACGTAAAGATATGTGAATGTCATGAACTAACGACGTATTAACTTGTCAGTGTTCCCTGTGCTGGATAAGGAGGAGTACCCTCCCTGTCCGCGACCTGACCGCTGCCGGACGCCGGTTGCGAGGAGGGGACATCACTGATGTCGACTGACGTCGTGTTCGTGCGTTGAATGCGAGAGGCAGTGCGACCTAAGGATGGCGCACGATTGACAGTGTGGCGTGGAAGGATTTGCCGCCCTGCCGGTCCAAAATCCCGTTGCCGGACTTTCCCGTCCCCGGCGCGGGGTTTTGTGCCGAATCGCAAGTACTTGATCTATCTGGAGTGCTTGCAACATCGGAATGCGAATGAATCGCATTATGTGATGAAAGGAAAATGAAGGATTGGCCGGACTGTACGGTACGGTTTGTTTTCCCGCAGGTTAAGACTGTGTTAGCATCCCAGCTCGAATTGGCTGCTGCCCCTACAGGTACCCAATAAATGATCAAGCAGCGTACGCTTAAAAATATCATCCGTGCCACTGGAGTCGGTCTGCATACCGGCGACAAGGTCTACATGACGTTGCGTCCAGCGGCGCCGAATACCGGCATCGTTTTTCGCCGCACCGACCTCAATCCTCCAGTGGATATCCACGCTCGTCCGGATCACGTCGGCGACACGCGTCTGTCGACCACGCTGGTCAATGGCGATGTGCGTGTTTCAACGGTGGAGCACTTGTTGTCGGCGATGGCGGGCCTAGGCATCGACAACGCTTACGTGGATCTTTCCGCGCCGGAAGTGCCGATCATGGACGGCAGCGCTGGTCCCTTCGTGTTCCTGCTGCAATCGGCAGGCATCGAAGAGCAGTCGGTTGCCAAGCGCTTCATCCGCATCAAGAAGCCGGTGAAAGTGCAGGATGGCGATAAATGGGCCAGTTTTGAGCCGTTTGAAGGCTTTAAAGTCGGCTTCTCCATCGAATTCAATCACCCGATCATCTCCAAGCGCACGTCGCGCGCCGAGATCGATTTCTCCACCACGTCGTTCGTGAAGGAAGTGAGCCGCGCGCGCACCTTCGGTTTCATGCGCGACATCGAAATGCTGCGCGAACACAATCTCGCGCTCGGCGGCTCGATGGACAACGCCGTGGTGCTCGATGACTATCGCGTGCTCAACGAAGATGGTCTTCGTTACGAAGACGAATTCGTCAAACACAAGATTCTCGATGCCATCGGCGATCTCTATCTGCTCGGTCACAGCCTGATCGGCGCGTACTACGCGCACAAGTCCGGGCACGAGTTGAACAACAAGCTGCTTCGCACACTGATGGCTGATGCCTCGGCATGGGAAGAGGTCAGCTATCAGGACGATCCGGCCACCGCCCCGATCTCCTACGCGCATCCCGCCCAAGCGATCTAATTTCATCCGTGACACCCCAGCAAGCCGGGCCTTTCGAGCCCGGCTTGTTGTTTTTGTGACTTTCATCACACTTTCGTCACACCCCCGTTCACGCTATTACGACAGGTCCTAAAGACCTGGGTGGGGTGTTGCGTGGTATAAATCTGACACCTGTTCCGGGGGTGGGCTGAAGTCAGCCCTATCGATCCGGGACGACGCTTCAGCTCAGGGCGTCCTTTGAGGCTTGGAATCAGCGGTTTCGGCGACGGACGCCAGTTCTAGGAACAGCGCCCGCAATTCGGGGTCTTGGATCGAATTCGCGGCAGCCTTCAGGTGAAGCGCGGCCGTGGCGGAAAGCGGTTTAGATTGCTCCGGCTGGGGATCAGGCGGAGGAAGGGGGGCCACTTTCACGGTAACTGAGCCGGCATTCGCGCCAATGGCGCGTGCGGCAGCGAGGATTTGCGCCTGTTGCAGGCGCAGCCGCGATGCCCAGGCCGGCGAGGAAGCCAGGAAAACAAGGCGGTCGTCGCGAAAATTTGCGAATCTCACCTGCTCACGCAGGAGCGGCGGCAACATCTGACGCAGTGTGCGGTCCAAGGCTTCGAGCTTGGCGGCTTTTTTGGCCAGTGCAGCTACAGGACCGATATCGGCAAGGGATTGCAGTCCATGGCCGGTGCGGTTTGGGGCGGCGGGTACGTCGCGCTGCATCAGTAAAAAAACTTCGAATTGGTAACGACATGCAAATCATACTCGTCTCACGTGCAGGGAAGGTGCCGAGAACATTGGACCTCGCCAACCAGCGACTTCGCTGGCGTGTCTTGGGTATAGGCGCTGCTGTGGTGCTCGCCTTCGCCAGCGTCGGCGCCGGCGTGGCCCTGGCTGTAGCCAGTCCACGCGATCGCGCGCTTGCCGAAATCAATACCTTGCATCAACAGGTCAAGCAGCAGGACAAACAGCTTGGAGACCTGCGCGAAGACGCCCATCGACAGCTCGACGCGCTGGCCGCCAAGCTCGGTCAGCTGCAGGCCCAAGCGACGCGCCTGAACGCACTCGGCGAGCGGTTGGCCCAGGTCGGCAAGCTCGACAACGGCGAATTCAATTTCGACCAGCCCCCGCCGGTTGGCGGTGTTGAAGTCACTACCGGCAGCAGCGCGTTTGCCTTGCCGCAAACGCTAGATATCAGCATCGACCAGCTGGCGAGCCAATTCGATACGCAACAAGCCCAATTAAGCGCCATGCAGAGCCTGCTGCTCAATGCGCGCATCGATTCGGATCTCAAGCCGACCGGGATGCCGGCGGATGGTTATATCTCTTCTTATTTTGGTGTACGCGCTGACCCGTTCGATGGTCGTTCTGCCCGCCACACCGGCCTGGATATTGCGGTGCCATTCGGCAGCGAGGTCCACACCGTCGCCGAGGGCATGGTGACCTATGCCGGAGTTCGCAGTGGCTATGGCAATGTGGTCGAGATCGACCATGGCAATGGCTACATGACGCGTTACGCCCACAACAGCAAGTTGCTGGTGCATCCGGGCGAACATGTGCGGGTGGGCGACGAGATCGCCGAGGCCGGCTCCACCGGCCGCTCCACCGGCCCTCATGTGCATTTCGAGGTTTGGTACAACGGCCGCGTCGTCAATCCGCTGGCGTATGTGAAGAACCATCGCTGAGCGCGTCCTGGCGGCGCCCTTGAAAGCGTGTCGCCCTACCGCCACCCCTAAACCAGAACGTCCGGTGTAACCGGGTGTACCGCCGGTTCCGAGCGTTTGGGATACCTGGCGGACCCTAGTATCATCGCTCCTTTGTCCGCCGGACCTGTTCCAGCGGGCGTCCCCTGTTTCCAGATCCGGAAGATCGATGCTCAACCGTGCCCTGACGAGCCTTTTTGGCAGCCGTAACGACCGTGTACTGCGCCAGCTTTCCAAGACCGTCGTGCGCATCAATGCGCTCGAGCCTGAGTTCGAGAAACTCAGCGACGAGGCCTTGCGCGGCAAGACCGCCGAATTCAAGCAACGTATTGCCGGTGGCGAGACGATCGACAAGCTGCTGCCGGAAGCCTTTGCGGTAGTGCGCGAAGGCGCCAAACGCGTGCTCGGCATGCGCCATTACGATGTGCAGCTGATCGGCGGCATGGTGCTGCACATGGGCAAGATCGCCGAAATGCGCACCGGCGAAGGCAAGACCCTCGTGGCGACGGCGCCTGTGTACCTCAATGCGCTGGAAGGCAAGGGTACGCACGTCGTTACCGTCAATGACTACCTGGCCAAGCGCGACGCGGCCCAGATGGGCAAGTTGTACAACTTCCTTGGATTGTCGGTTGGCGTGGTGTGGCCGGGCATGGATCACGCCGACAAGTTCGCCGCCTACGCCGCGGATATCACTTACGGCACGAACAACGAATTCGGTTTCGATTACCTGCGCGACAACATGGCGTTGTCCAAAGAGCAGCGCTGCCAGCGCGGCTTGCACTACGCCATCGTCGACGAGGTGGACTCCATTCTGATCGACGAAGCGCGCACGCCGCTGATCATCTCCGGTCCGGCCGAAGACTCGCCGCAGCTTTACATCGCGGTGAACAAACTTGTGCCGCGCATGACCCGGCAGGCAGTCGAGGATGGCGCCGGCGATTACTGGGTCGACGAAAAGCAGAAGCAGGTACACCTTTCCGAAGAGGGCATGCAGCACGCCGAAGAGCTGCTGCGCCAGGCAAAGGTGATCGACGAAGACGGCAGCCTGTACGACGCCCGCAATCTCGCGATCGTGCACCACCTCAATGCCGCCTTGCGTGCCAACGCGATCTATCAGCGCGACGTGGATTACATCGTGCGCGACGGCGAAGTGATCATCGTCGACGAGTTCACGGGCCGTACCTTGGCCGGCCGCCGCTGGTCCGATGGCCTGCACCAGGCGGTGGAAGCGAAGGAAGGCGTGCCGATCCAGCGCGAAAATCAAACGCTGGCGACGGTCACGTTCCAGAACCTGTTCCGCATGTACAAGAAGCTGGCCGGCATGACCGGTACGGCCGACACCGAAGCGTATGAATTCCAGCAGATCTACGGGCTGGAAGTGGTGGTCATTCCCACGCACAAGCCGATGATCCGCCAAGACAATGCGGACATGGTGTTCCTGGGCCAGGACGTGAAGTACAAGGCGGTCATCGAGGACATCCGGGATTGCCACAAGCGCGGTCAGCCGGTGCTGGTGGGTACCGCCTCGATCGACGTGTCCGAGCTACTGTCCGACATGCTGCGCAAGGAAAAGATTCCGCACGAGGTGCTCAACGCCAAGCAGCACGAACGCGAGGCGCACATCGTGGCGCAGGCCGGCATGCCGGGTGCAGTGACCATCGCCACCAACATGGCCGGCCGCGGTACCGATATCGTGTTGGGCGGCAGTCTGGACGCCGCTCTGGCAGCGTTGCCGGAAGATGCCAGCGAGACGGACCGCGCCCGCGTCAAGTCGGAATGGAAAAAGCGCCACGAACAGGTGCTGGCGGCAGGTGGCTTGCACATCGTGGGTACCGAGCGGCACGAGTCCCGCCGTATCGACAACCAGCTACGTGGCCGCTCCGGCCGCCAAGGCGATCCCGGCTCCTCGCGCTTCTATCTGTCGTTGCAGGACAACCTGTTGCGCATTTTCGGCGGCGAAGGGCTGGTGCGCTGGATGAAGCGCTTCGGCATGAAGGAAGACGAGGCGCTGGAAGACCGCATGATCAGCCGCCAGATCGAAAAGGCGCAGCGCAAGGTCGAGCAGCACAACTTCGATATCCGCAAAAACCTGCTTGAATACGACGACGTCGCCAACGACCAGCGCAAGGTGATCTACCGTCAGCGCGACGAGCTGCTGGAAGGCGAGGACGTGTCTGCCACCGTGGCCGACATCCGTGAGGACGTGGCCGAGCACCTGGTGCACCGCTACGTTCCGGCCGACAGCATTGACGAGCAATGGGATATCGTCGGCCTCGAGCGCGAGCTCGATGGCGAATTCGGTATCTCGACCGATCTCAAGCATTGGCTGGAACAGCAGTCCGAGGCCGATTCCGGCACGGTGATGAAACACGTGCGCACCCTGATCGAGGACATGTTCCAGGCCAAGGAAAAGCAGATCGGTCCGGAGACCATGCGCCAGCTCGAAAAGCACATCATGCTGAGCGTGGTGGACAACGCCTGGAAGGAACACCTTTCCAGCATGGATTACATGCGCCAAGGCATCTATCTGCGCGGCTATGCGCAGCAGGATCCCAAGCAGGCGTTCAAGCGCGAGTCGTTCGACCTGTTCTCGCAGATGCTCGCGCGCATCAAGACCGAAGTGACCCAGATGCTGGCACGCATCCGCATTCGCAGCGAGGAGGAAGTCGCTGCGATGGAAGCCGAGCAGCAACGCCTTGCCGAGCGCATGCAGCGTCAGATGCAGGCCAGCGGCGGCGGTGCGCCGGCGGGAGGCGTGTTGGGTGTGGAGGCGCCGCAACAGGTAGCCGCCGCTGAGCCGGCGATAGGTGGCCCCAAGGTGGGACGCAACGACCCGTGCCCGTGCGGTTCGGGCAAGAAATACAAGCACTGCCACGGTCAACTGAGCTAAAGCCAAATAAAGAGAGGCGTATCTCGCGCCTCTTCGCTTTTTTGTTGTCAGTCGCCGCCCGGCGTGCGCTTGCGATGCGGCTCGGCATCCACGGTGATGTACTGCGGCTCTTCGCCATCCAGACGTAGTGCGGTGAGCTTGCCGCCCCACACGCATCCCGTGTCGATGCCATAGACATCCATGCCGACGAAGCGTCCCAATGTGGACCAATGACCGCACACGAAACGCGTCTCGCGACGACGTACGCCCGGCACTTCGAACCATGGATACATGCCAGGCTTTTGTGTGCCGGGTGCACCCTTGCTTTCGAAGTCGATCCGGCCATTGATGTCGCAAAAGCGCATCCGTGTCAGCGTGTTGATCGACGCGCGCATGCGCTCGATACCTTGCAGACGGCTCGACCAGGCAGCCGGTCGGTTACCGAACAGATTCTTTAGCAGCCGCGGATGATGCGGGCTGGAAAGCTCGCGTTCGATTTCAGCGGCGCAGCGCTGAGCTTGCTTGAGCGTCCAGCTGGGTGCGAGACCAGCATGCACCATCGTCCAGCCCAGCGACTCATCATGGTGCAGCAGCTTTTGGTTGCGCAGCCATTCGAACAGCACCGGAGCGTCTTCGGCGAACAGTACTTCGCGAAGCTCCGCATTGACTCGTGCTTGCGCATCCTGTTTGCGTTGTGCGATCGCCAGCAGGCTCAGGTCGTGATTGCCGAGCGTAACGATGGTGCTGTCCCGCAACGAGTGCACCAGGCGCAGCGTGTCCAGCGACTGCCCACCGCGATTCACCAGATCACCGCAAAGCCATAGCCGATCGCTGCTGGGATCGAAACGCAACTTCTCCAGCAATCGCTGCAATTCCGGGTAGCAACCCTGGATATCGCCGATGGCGTAGGTGGCCATCAGCGCATTGCCTTGGGGGTCTGCTGCACACGAATCATGAGCAGCTCCTCAGTGCAGGGTACGCGGAATGGAAAGCGTAAATGCTGGGATGGGGGCCTCGAAGCGTGTGCCGTCGTCGGCCACCATCTGGTAGCTGCCGTGCATGGTGCCCACGGCGGTTTCCAGCACCGCGCCGGAGGTGTATTCGTAATCATCGCCCGGACGCATCCAAGGTTGCTCGCCGACCACGCCTTCACCGCGCACTTCCTCGATTTTGCCGTTGGCATCGGTGATAACCCAGTGGCGGGTGAGCAGGCGCGCGGGAATGATGCCGGCGTTGTGCAGCTTGATCGTGTAAGCGAATACGTAGCGGTTTTCACCGGGCACGGATTGGTCCGGGACAAAGCGGGTATGTACCTGCACATCGATCGTGTAGGGGGATTTCTCGTTCATGGCGGGATTGTAAGCGTTAAGCACGCCTAAGGGATGCCCCGATCTATTTCGCGCACGCGTATGACATCAAGAGGCGGGTGCGGTCTTGGCCAGGCGCACGAAGTCCTCCGGCGCCAATGTCTCCGCCCGTGCCTTGGGATCGACGTCGGCGAGCCGGATGGTATCGGCATCCATCAGTTGGCGAAGCGCATTGCTGAGCGTCTTGCGCCGTTGCGCGAAAGCCGCTTTCACGATGGCGTACAGGCGATCCGGGTCGGCGTCATGACGCGCCTCTGCCGCGAGTGGCACCAGGCGCACCACCGACGAATCGACTTTCGGCGGCGGCCGGAACGCACCGGGCGGCACATCGAACAGCGGCTCGACACGGCAAGCGAGTTGCAACATCACCGACAGCCGCCCGTACACTTTGCTGCCCGGCTCAGCGGCCATGCGATCCACCACTTCCTTCTGCAGCATGAAATGCATGTCGGTGATGGCTGCCGCATGATCGATGCAGTGAAACAGGATCGGGCTGGAGATGTAATAAGGCAGGTTGCCGGCAATGCGCAGGCGCTCTGCGCCATGACGATGCGCCAACGCGGTGAAGTCGACCTTCAGCACATCGGCGTGCACGATCGAAAGCTCGCCGACGCCGGCAGAATTCGCCTGCAAGTTAGGGATGAGATCGGTATCCAGCTCGATCGCCGTGAGCTTGCCCGCCGCAGCGAGCAGCGGAAAGGTCAGCGCACCTTCGCCCGGGCCGATCTCTACCAGAAAATCCTCGGGACGAGGCGAGATGGCGCTGACGATGCGCTCGATGTAGCGGCGCTCGTGCAGGAAGTGTTGGCCGAAGCTTTTCTTTGGGCGGGCGCTCATACGGCCTTAGATGAAGCGGTTCCCTCACTCTGGAGGGGTGTCGATGAATGGGTGGCACGTCGCGCCACGAGATTTAATGCCATCTGCGCAGCGGCGATCAGGCTGGACGGATCGGCCTTGCCAGTGCCGGCAAGATCCAGCGCTGTGCCGTGGTCGACGGAAGTGCGAATGAAGGGGAGGCCGAGCGTGAGATTTACTGTGCGATCGAACGCTTCGCTTTTCAGTACCGGCAATGCCTGATCGTGATACATCGCGAGCACGGCGTCGTAATGCTGGCGCTGCGCGGGCACGAACGCCGTATCGGCCGGCATGGGGCCCAGTAATTGCATGCCTTGTTGGCGCAGCTTCTGCAGCACAGGAATGATCGTATCGATTTCTTCGCGCCCGAGATGGCCGTTTTCGCCGGCATGCGGGTTGAGGCCCAGCACGGCGATGCGCGGCTCGGCAAAGCCGAATTTTGCCTGCAGTTCGTTATGCACGATGCGTAGCGTTCGTTCCAGCGACGTGGCATCGATGGCCGCAGACACAGCATTCAACGGCAAGTGAGTGGTTGCCAACGCGACACGCAGTTCCGGGCTGGCCAGCATCATCACCACGTCGGCGTGGCTATGTGCGGCGAAGAATTCGGTGTGGCCGCTGAAGGATATGCCCGCGTCGTTGATCGAGGACTTCTGCAGCGGAGCCGTGATCAAGGCGCCGTAGCGACCGCTTATGCATCCATCGGCGGCTTCCGCCAGCGTGGCGAGAACATGTTGGGCATTGCGCGGGTCGGGACGGCCAGGAACTTCGTTGGCCGCGAGCGGAATATGTCGAATGCGCAGGGTGCCTGGCGATCGCTCCTCGACGTCCCCGCCATCGTCATCGATCAAATTGATCTCGACGCCGCACCGGATAGCCGCGCGTTCGAGCAAGGCACGATCGGTGATCGCAACGAAATTGGCCGCCAACGAGGTGGCGGCCAATCGGACAAGCAACTCGGGACCGACACCGGCCGGCTCGCCTGCAGTGAGGGCGAGCCGCGGTAGCGCGAGCCTGTTCACGGGATACCCGCGCGTCGTGGCGCCATTACGAAGACGCCTTGTTGTCCGAACCGGCGGGCTCCTCGAGCTCTGGCGCGAGGATCTTCACGTACGAGCTGGAGCGCAATTCGCGCAGGTAGTCGTCGTACGCCTGGTCGGCCTTGCGGTTGCCGATCGCCTGACGCGCCTGTTCGCGGGCGACTTGCGTGGTCATATCGCTGCTGCGCGTGCTCAGACGCTGGATGATGTGCCAGCCAGCCTCGCTCTGGAACGGCTGCGATACTTCACCATCCTTGAGCTCGTCCAATTTCTGGCCGATCAGCTGACCCCAGTCACTCTGCTGGAACCAACCCATGTCACCGCCGGCGTTGGCGGTCGTGTCGTCATTGGAATCGTCTTTCGCCAGTTTGGCGAAGTCTTGATGCTTGTTGGCGATGCGGTTGTAGATGTCCTGCGCTTTTTGCTGCGCCTGTGCCGCCGAAAGCAGCTCGCTCGGGCGGATCAGAATCTGGCGGGCGTGATATTCGGTCACCATCTGCTTGGACGGTTCGCGCTGACCGATCAGCTGGATGATGTGGAAGCCCGTGGGGCCGCGCAGGATGCCGCTTACGTCGCCGGTCTTCATGCCGCCGATGGTGTCGACGAAGGCCGACGGCACCTCGTCCATGCGACGCCAGCCGAGATCGCCGCCGTCCAGCGCATCAGGCGCATCGGAGAAGCGGATGGTCGCGGCCTTGAAGTCCATACCGCCCTTGATGGCAGCAAGCGCCTGTTCGGCCTTGCTCTGCGCGTTCTGGATATCGGCGGCGCTCGCACCGCTAGGAATGCTGATCTGGATATGCGCCAGGTGCACTTCGCCAGCCTTGTAGCTGGAGCTGTTGAGCAGGTTGTTGATTTCGCTGTCAGTGATCGACACCGAATCGCGCACCACGCCTTGGTGCAGCTTCTGGACGACCAGCTGATCGTGCAGCTGCTGACGGAAAGCCGCGTAGCTCAGGCCGCTTTGTTCCACCGCGGCGCGCAGCTGGTCGGGCGACATCTTGTTCTGGGTGGCGACATTCTGCACCGCCTGATCGACGTCGGAATCGGAGGCGCGGATACCCTGGTCGTCGGCGCGCTGCAGCTGCAGCTTCATCAGGATCAGACGGTCGAGCACCTGTCGGCGCAACACGTCGATGGGGGGAAGCTGCCCCGGTTGACTGGCATATTGCTGCTGGATCGCGGCGACGGCGTCGTTCAACTCACTCTGCAGAATCACGTCGTCTTCGACGACGGCGACGATCCGGTCGACCGGTTGCAGGCCGGAGCCTGCGTCCTGCGGCGACAGGAGCTGAGCCTGGGCCAGCGACGGAGCCGCCGAAACGATCGTCAGCAGGAACAACGCAAAAATCTGCTTCATCAGTGAACAGCCTTCTATCGCCAATGGCGAGCGAATTAACGGTGATCTCAAAAACGGCCTACGTAGCCGTTTTCTTGAGGGCGCCCAAACCTTGCAAAGCGCCCTTATTGATAGCCAAGGATATCACGCCGCAGGATGCTGTCCGTCTGACCGCTGAAAGCACCCATGCCCTTGAATTCCAACTCGAACATGACAGCGGTATCGCTGCCGGGAATGGCCTGGCCTGGCAGCAGGTTCGTGATGACGCCGTCATAGCCCGTCACATAGTGGCGAGCCACCAGGCTGACCTTGACGCAACAGCCTTCGTACTGCACCCCGGCGACTGCCTCCACGGTTTTCTTGTCCATCACCGAGTACGTCCAGTCGCCGATCAGGCGCCAGCGGTCGGTGAGTGGATAGACCGCCGAGGCGTCGTATTGTTCCAACTGGCCCTGGCGGAAGCGGTAGGAGAAGTTGAGGATGCCGTCGAAGCCGAGACGGCGCTGGACGGTAAACGTGCCCAGATCGGTCTTGCGGGTATTCGGGTTCCACAGATACTCGGTGCTCATGGTCCACTGGTCGTTCAACTGACTGCTCAGTTCGGCCACGTAGTCCGAACCCGACCAGTTCGTAGCAGCCACCCCGGGCGTTTGCACGAGCTGAGGGGTGAAGTAGCGAATCTGTCCAAACGTCGCCGACAAGCGCTCCACGCCGCCATCGTCGAGCAATCGGGTGGTGACCGCGGCAGTGAGGTTGTTCGCATTCATCTGGCGGTCGGCGCCCGAGAACTGGTTCGGGGCGAACAGCATCCAGTCGTCGAACGCCATCAAGCCGGTGTCGAACAACGGCAGGTTGTTCTGATTGCGGTAGGGCACGTAGAGGTAATAAAGGCGCGGTTCCAGTGTCTGCGTGTAGTTCGTGCCGAACAGCGACGTGCTGCGGTCGAAGATCAGGCCTTGGTCAAGACTGACGATCGGCAACGAACGGCTCGGGTTGCTTTGCGGGAACGGATAGAACGTCGTTCCCGTTGAGGTCGTCGTGGCGGTGTAGAAATTCTGGTAGCCCGAGTCGAGTGAATAGGCCGTATAGCGGTAAGCCAGCTTAGGCCTGATAAACCAGGCGGCCCCTTGAAAGTCCGCGTCGACATAGGGGTAGAGATCCAGTCGGCTGCCTTCCACGCTGTTGGTTTTGCGGAACGACACGGCTTCGCTGGTCATGCCAACGTCGTACCACCGCGCGAATGGGATATCCATATTGAACGTGGCGCGCGGCAGGCGTTTGTAGGGCTCTACGCTGTTGGGCTGCGAAGGATCCACGTTCTGCCACATGTCTCCACCGACAGCGGCACTCCACCAATTACCCGAGCCATTGAGGTAAATGCTGGAGTAGAGGAAGGTCGTGGAAATGCTGAAAAGGTCGTCGCCGAAATCGTGCATGTAGTTCTGATCCGACGCACGATTGATGTTTGTGTTGAGGCTCCACCCTGGCCACAAGCTGGTGTTGTTGACGAATTTGTATAGATAACGTTCCTGACCTTGTGTATCCGGCGCGGTCGGCGTGATTTTCTGGTCGTTGTAATTGTCGCTAGGCAGGAATTCGATGTTGAATGTTCCACTCGTCTTCGGAAACAGATAACGGAACTCAGCGCCGAGCATCGCGCCGCGCTTCGTGTAGTAGCGCGGATCCAGCGTCGCGTCGTAATTCGGTGCCAGATTGAAATAGTAAGGAATTCTGAACTGATAACCGGCGTTGCCCGTATGCTCGAAATACGGATACAGAAAGCCGCTCTGGCGATCGTTGTTCAACGGGAACGACATATAGGGCGTGTAGAAGAACGGCACGCCGTAAAAGTTCATCGTGGCGTTGCGTGCGACACCGCGGCCGGTGTTCTGGTCGGTATCAATAGTCTTCGCGCGTATTTCCCAGATGTGACGACCGATATCGCACGTGGAATAGGTGGCGACGCTGTAGCGATTGCGGTTTTCGTCAATCATCTCGCCACGAACGGCGGTGCCGTTGCCATGCGAATCCAGCATCTGGAAGCGCACGTTGCCGGTGGCGACCCCGGTGCTGTTGTTGGTGTTGCCGACAATGTGATCGGCCGAGAGCAGATGCGCGGCCTCCTGGTAGTGCACGTTGCCGCGCGCGTCATAGTCCGTCGTGTCGCTGTTGTAGTCGGCGATGTCGGCGTGCAGCTCCTGGTCGGCGCGGACCGTTTTCACGTGGCCGGTCAGGTGATAGATGGTCTGGTCCGGGCTCTCCACTTGATCGGCCCACACATGGGTCTTGGCCGTGTCGCGCAGCGAGGAGTCCTTGCTCAGAAAAGGATCGTAGAACTCGAGCAAGCCGTTGGGGCGGCACAGTGCGAAGTTGTCCGGGCGCGGTGCGCAGATAAATGTGCCCAGCGGGCAGACGACCTGCGAGCCATCCAGCGTGGCCTTGGGGCGTCGATTCTGGGATCCGGCATGGGCGCCCTGGCTGCTGATCAAGGCAGCGGCGGCGGCGATTGCCAGCAGGCGGCGTGGAGGCAGAGAACGCAAGGGCGGCGTAGGCTTCACGGAGGGCAGTCAATCGGCGGCGAAGGGGCGTTAAGCTAACAGAAAGGCCCTTCGGACGGCACACGTCCGCGCGAGGATTCAGCATGAGTCAGCACAAACCCGGCAAGACCGACGAACAATGGCGGGAAAGCCTGAGCCCGGA
This sequence comes from Dyella lipolytica, assembly GCF_030160075.1. GTDB lineage: Bacteria > Pseudomonadota > Gammaproteobacteria > Xanthomonadales > Rhodanobacteraceae > Dyella_B > Dyella_B lipolytica. Next base: position 2,264,895 of record NZ_BSNQ01000003.1, on the reverse strand, counting down.
GCAATACGCCGTATGCCGTTGTTCGGCGACGGAGCCGCCTTTCAGCGGCAAGTGGTACCGGCATAAAGAGCCCGGTACCTATATTTGCGCGGCTTGCAGGGCGCAGTTGTTCGCCTCCGAAGCCAAATACGACTCCGGTTCCGGCTGGCCAAGTTTTTTCCAGCCGATGACGCGTGCGGCGGTCAGCCTGTTGCAGGACGAGAGCCATGGCATGCATCGCACGGAAGTGCGATGTGCACAGTGCGAGTCGCATCTTGGGCACGTCTTTCCGGACGGCCCCAAGCCCACCGGTATGCGCTACTGCATCAACTCGCTGGCGCTGGACTTCGTGCCAGCGAAATGAGCCTGCGCAGCGTAGGGGTCAATCGATAAGCGCAGCTACATGTGCGCTTACGCTGGCCGCCAAAGCCGCCAGGTCGTAGCCGCCCTCAAGCGTAGACACCAGTCGGCCTCCGGCGTGCATTCTGGCCACATCGACCAGGCGCTCCGTGATCCAGGCGTAATCCTCGGTCTGCAGGCGTATGTCGGCCAAGGGGTCGTTTCGATGGGCGTCGAAACCGGCTGAAACCAGCACCAGCTGCGGCTTGAACGCATGTAATCGCGGCAACAGCGCGCCATCCCACAATTCACGGAATTCGTAAGAACCATCGCCCGGCGACAAGGGGGCGTTGACGATATTGCCCGCACCATGTTCCCCCGCGCTTCCCGTTCCCGGATAGAGCGGCGACTGATGGCTGGAAATAAACAGCACACGCGGTTCGCGCTGAAAAATGTCCTGAGTACCGTTGCCGTGATGGACATCGAAATCGGCGATCGCTACCCGCTTCAAGCCGTGGGAAGTCAGGGCGTGTGCAGCGGCGACCGCGATATTGTTGAACAAGCAAAAGCCCATCGCCGTGTCGGGCGTCGCGTGGTGGCCGGGCGGCCGTACCGCGCAGAACGCGCGCGTCGCCGCACCCTGCATCACAGCGTCAACGGCGGCAACCAGCGCGCCGGCCGCACGCAGGCCGGCCTCGGCGGAGGCTGGCGACATCAAGGTGTCTTCGTCCAGACGCACCGTGCCTGAATCGGGCAAGGTGCTAAGAATCCGGTCGACATGGGCCGCTGTGTGTACTCGCAGCAGCTGTTCGCGTGTTGCCCGTGGCGCTTCGATCCGGTCCAGCACCGCAAAGCGATCCTGGTCCAGCGCTTGCAGCACGGCACGCAAGCGGGCCGGCGATTCGGCATGCCCCGGACCCGGGTCATGCTGCAGGCAAACGGCATGAGTGTAGAGCTGCAGCATGACGTGGCAGATCAGGCGTTGGGTTTGCGGCGACGCTCGTGTTCCCAGAGCACCTCGCCGTGTCCGCTGGAGCGGGCCAGCACGCGGCACAGCACGAACAGCAGATCCGATAACCGGTTGAGGTAATGATGGGTCTGCGGTCGGATGGGTTCCACGCGCCCTAGCGCAATGACCTCCCGTTCGGCCCGACGGCACACCGTACGCGCCAGATGGCAGCAGGACGCCGCCATACCGCCGCCGGGCAGGATGAAATCCTTCAGCGGCGGCAGCGGTTCGTTGAAGCCGTCGAGCGATTGTTCGAGCCGGGTGATATCGGCATCGTCGATCATCGCCATGCCGGGAATGCACAACTCGCCGCCGAGGTCGAACAGCTCGTGCTGCACCTGCGTCAGGGTCTCTCGCACCGCGTCATCGACACCGTCGCAGGCCAACACCATGCCTACGGTGCTATTGAGCTCGTCGACCGTACCGTAAGCGGCAACGCGCAGAGAATCCTTCGCCACTCGCGAACCGTCGCCAAGGCCGGTGCTGCCGTCGTCGCCGGTGCGGGTATAGATCTTGGAAAGTCGGTTGCCCACGGTTAGTGCTGGGTCTGTCCGCGATGCTGGGCCAACCGCGCCACTTGCACAGCCAACACATGCAGCACCGCGCCAAGCCCAACGTATAACGCCGTGGTCTGCAGGAACGGCAGGTACCAGTCGCCAAGATTTTCGAACCAGGCCGCGAAGCTGCGGGGCGCCGGTACGTTGGCGCTAATCCAGTAGAAGCTACCGTTGGAGATCAGGTAGCACAGGCTTTCGCTAACCAGCAGCGCGACCACGGCGAGCGCCAGGGTGGACAGGCGCAGGCCGACCTGATGTTTCGCCAGCCAGCTACCGCCCAGCCACAACGCGCCATAAGACGGAATCAGGAACCAGTAGCCCGCCGAAACGCAGTAATGACTCCAGAAGTCGATGCCCAGATGGGTGATCACCACATAGTCGATCAGTACGGCTTCGGCCATCAGCAGCGGGAACGCCCACCGGGCCGCGCCGCGCAGCCAGAACCCGGCGAGGAAGAACACTCCCCAGCTCGCATCGGGCAAGGCATCGAAATGATGCAGGGTGGAGTGATGTATACGGGTCGCCGCCATCACCAAGGCAAGCGCGGCAAAAATGCCAAAGCGCTGGGTCTGCGTCATCGCCATGAAGAACTCCGTGAATAGACAGGCGGCCAGAGAAGACGCCCAGTTTAGCCCAATGCGACTGCATAGAGACCCTAGGCGCGCATTCAACGCGTATTATTTCGTGCATGAATGCCTCTCCTCCCTTTGCCGCCCATGGCAACGTACTGATCGTCGGTGGCGGCCTGGTCGGCGCCAGCCTCGCCATTGCGCTGGATGCAGCCGGTTGCCACGTCACTCTGGTCGAAGCGGCTGCACCGCGCACGGACGCCCAACCCAGTTACGACGAGCGCAATCTTGCACTGGCACGTGCCACGGTGAATGGATTGGTTGCCATTGGCGTCTGGCCGCTGGTTGCTGCGCAGGCCACGCCGATCCGCCACATCCATGTCAGCCGCGCCGGCGAGTTCGGAAGCGCGCGGCTGGATGCGGCGCGCCATGGCGTCGACGCGCTCGGCTGGACCTTGCCTGCGCGCGAGCTGGGTGCTGCGCTGCTGCGGCGACTGGATGATTGCAAGCGGCTCGTGCGACTTGCGCCGGCCAGCCTCACCGATCTTGAGAAACACGCCGACGGCTGGCGTGCGCAGATCACGACCGAACAGGGTCACCAGCACATCGATGCCGCCTTGCTGGTGGGCGCCGACGGCACCGAATCGTTCGTGCGTACCCAATTGGGCATCGAAGCCGACACGCACAATTACGCGCAAACCTTGTTCGTCTGCACCGTGACGCCAGAGCGCGATCCGGCGAACCGTGCCTGGGAGCGTTTTTCAGACGAAGGACCGATCGCCATGCTTCCGCTGGCCGAACGGCGTTGCGGACTCGTACTTACCGTCCCGTCGGCATCCGCCACCGAGGTCGCGGCCATGGATGACGCTCAGTTCATCGCACTGGCGCAGCAACGCTTCGGTTGGCGGTTGGGGCGGCTAAGCCGGCCCGGCAAGCGTCATCCGTATGCGATTCGACGCGTGGCCGCGCGCCAACTGACTGCCGCACGCTCCGTACTGGTCGGCAATGCAGCGCAGACGGTGCACCCGATCGGCGCGCAAGGCTTCAACCTCGGCTTGCGCGATGCATTGACGCTCGCCGAACTGGTGCAGGATGCAGCCGATCCCGGTTCGCCGGCATTGCTGGACCGCTATGCCATGCAACGTGCTCCCGATCGCGAAGGCACCATGGCCATGAGCCACGACCTGGTGCGTTTCGCTTGTATGCCGCAACCGTGGCTTGCGCCCTTGCGTTCGCTTGCGTTGCTGGCCTACGACCGCGTGCCGCCGCTGCAGCAAGCCTTAGCGCGACGTGGCATGGGTTTTCGCGGCGAACCGCCGCGCGCCGTCCTGGAGCGCTTGTCATGAGGTCCGCACCAGCCAACCTTCGGCGCGGTCCAGCACTGGATATTGCCGTAGTGGGCGGCGGCATGGTGGGTGCCGCCGCAGCCCTTGCGCTGAGCCGAGCTGGCTTCAGCACGGCCCTGCTGGAGGCGCGACCGCCAACGCCGTGGAGCCCCACGGACGAGGTAGACCCGCGTGTCGTGGGATTGGCGCCGTCATCGATAGCCTTGCTCGATGAGCTGGACGTCTGGACGTCCATTCGCGATGCACGCGCCTGTCCCTATGCGCACATGCACGTATGGGATGCCGAGAACGGTGCGGCGATCGATTTCGATGCCGCCGATGAGGGCCGCGATCTGCTCGGCTACATCGTCGAGAACAATCTGGTGCAGTGGACGCTTTGGCAGTCGATCGAGGCCGCTGGCGTGCGCCGCATGTGTCCTGCCACCGTCAAGGATTTCGACACGCGATCCGACCGCATTGCGCTGGAACTGGCCGATGGCGACAGCGTGTCGGTGCGTTTGCTGATCGCTACCGATGGCGCCGGTTCGCCACTACGCGAGCTCGCCGGCATCGCCACACACGGGCGCGACTACGCGCAACGTGCCGTGGTGGCGCACGTCACCACCGAGCGCGCGCATGCCCATACCGCTTGGCAGCGCTTTCTTCCCACCGGGCCGCTGGCGTTGCTGCCGCTGGCGGACGGACGAAGCTCGGTCGTGTGGTCGCTGCCCGAAGCCGAGGCACGCCGCGTGCACGCGTTGGATGACCAGGCGTTCCTCCATGAACTGGGTGTCGCCAGCGATTTCCGGCTAGGACGGATAACGGCCAGCACCCCACGCGCCGCGTTTCCGTTGAAACTGCAGCTTGCCGACACTTACCAGGCCGAGCGTTTTGTCCTGCTCGGCGATGCCGCACACACCGTGCATCCGCTGGCCGGGCAAGGTGTGAATCTCGGTCTGCGGGATGTGGTCGAGTTGCGCGATACGCTCGTCGTCGCGCGCGACGCGGGGCGCGACTTCGCTGCCGCGCACGTGTTGCGGCGTTACGCACGCCGTCGGCTCAGCGCGGATACGCTGGATGCCTATGGTTTCGATGCCCTGGCGCGCATCTATGCCTGGCAGGCGTCGCCGCTGGTGGCCATGCGCGGTCTGGGCGTGCGCGTACTCGATCGCCTGGTGCCGCTGAAACGGCGCATTGCCGCGCACGCCGCCGGGCTTTGATTGCTTCATTCTCATCCGCCCTCGTGGCGGATTTTGTTTCATAGCCAAGCAGAGGAATCACGCCATGCGCTTCGTTCGACTGGGTTGTCTCGCCTTACTGGCCGGCTTCAGCTTCGCCGCACAGGCAAAGATGGTTCATCGTCCCGTGGAATGGACCTTGGATGGCACGCACTTCAAAAGCGTGCTGGTGTACGACGACGCGGTCAGCGCCAAGCGCCCAGGCTTGGTGATGGTGCCGAACTGGTACGGCGTGAACGACGCTGCCGTGCAGAAAGCCGAAATGATCGCGGGCAAGGACTACGTCATCCTGCTCACCGACATGTACGGCGAGAACGTACGGCCGCAACCCGGCCATGCGGACCAGGCGCAGGCAGCGACCAAGTCGCTTTATAGCGACCGCACGTTGATGAGAAAGCGCATCAACGCAGCCCTTGCGCAATTGAAAGCGCAGGCAGGAACGGCACCCATCGATACCACTAAGCTGGCGGCCATCGGTTTCTGCTTTGGCGGCACGGCGGTGCTCGACCTGGCGCGCAGCGGTGCTGATGTTGCGGCCATCGTGTCCTTTCATGGCGGGTTGACGACCGACGATCCGACACTATCCAAGAACATCAAGGCGCGGGTGCTGGTGATGAATGGCGCCGACGACAAAGGCACCATGCCGGACGCCGATAAATTCATGGACGAAATGCGTGCCAGCCCAGCCGACTGGCAATTCGTCGTGCTGGGTAACGCCGTGCACTGCTTCACCGAAGTCGGCGAGAACTCGCAAGGCTGCAAATACGATGCGCGCGCTGCTACTCGCAGTTATCGTCTGATGCACGACTGGTTGCACGCCGCTTTCAGCGGCACGCCTTAAGCCTTAGATTTTTCTCCCTCTCCCCGTAGGGGAGGGGGAGCCATCAAAATGTTCGCTGCACCGAATAATCGGCCAACGTCGCTAAGGCATCGCGATAAGAAGATGCGGGGAGCGCCACGAGTGCATCGCGCGCGGCGTGGGCATGCCGGAGCGCGCAGTCACGGGTACGCTCAATGGCACCGGATTCACGGATCGCAGCAAGAATGTGATCGAGCGAATCCAGCCCACCGTGCTCAATCGCATGCCGCAACTCGCGAGCCTGCTCCAAACCGACGCGCTGCAGCGCGTAGATCAGCGGCAGCGTGGGCTTACCCTCGGCCAGGTCATCGCCAATGTTCTTGCCCAGCGTGCCGGAGTCGCTGACGTAGTCGAGCAAGTCGTCGGCGATCTGGAAGGCATAACCCAGTTGCATGCCGTAATGGCGCAGCGCCGCGACCTGGGCATCGGGCAGTCCGCCCAGCAAACCACCCAATTCGGTGGCAGCGGCAAAGAGCACGGCAGTCTTGCGCTCGATAACGGCCAAATAGGCCGCTTCGTCCACGTCGGCATTGCCGATGTTGAGCAGCTGCAACACCTCGCCCTCGGCGATGGTGTTGGTGGTGTCGGCCAGGATGCGCATGATGCGCATATCGTCCAGCTCCACCATCAGCTGGAAGGAGCGCGAGTAGAGAAAATCTCCCACCAGCACGCTGGCGGCGTTACCCCATAGCGCATTGGCCGTCTTGCGTCCGCGGCGCAGATCCGACTCGTCCACCACATCGTCATGCAGCAGGGTCGAGGTGTGGATGAACTCGATCACCGCGGCCAGCTTGAGGTGCTTGTCGCCGGTATACCCCGCGGCGCGGGCGGCCAGGGCGTGCAGCATGGGGCGCAGGCGCTTGCCGCCGCCGGCGATGATGTGGTCGGCGATCTGGTTGATCAGCACTACGTCGGAAGCCAGCCGCTGACGGATCAAGGCATCGATGCGCTGCATATCGCCTTCGGCGAGCGCGCGCACGCTTGCGAAGTCGCGCGCGGTATCGATGGTCTGGAGAACGGAGGTGTTCATGCGGCGGGTACTGGACATAGAACCCAGATTATAGGGGCGCTAGCCTGGCCCCGTCCCGGATTTTCGCCCAGCCGCGAACGGCGCAGGAGGGCAGGTTGCCAAGATGCTTCCCGGCATCGGTCCCAGGGCCGTATGTTACGATGCCAAGCCAGTCCGTTACACGGCATCGTTTGAGGTTCTCATGGCACGTGGCATCAATAAAGTCATTCTGGTTGGCAACCTCGGTGCCGATCCCGAGGTCCGTTACACGGGCGGCGGTACCGCGATCGCCAGCCTGAGCATCGCGACCTCCGAGCAGTGGACCGACAAGCAGAGCGGCCAGAAGCAGGAGCGCACCGAGTGGCATCGCGTCAAGCTGTTCGGCCGTCTGGCGGAGATCGCCGGCGAGTACCTCAAAAAGGGTCGCCAGGTGTACATCGAGGGTTCGCTGCGCACTGATAAATACACCGGCAAAGACGGTGTCGAACGTTACTCCACCGACATTATCGCCAACGACCTGCAAATGCTGGGCGGCGGGGCCGAAGGTGGTGGCATGGGCGGTGGCGGTGGTTACCGCGAGCGCTCGCAGGGCGGTGCATCGCGTCAGAGCCAGAGCCAGGCCCAGGGCGGCGACGACTACGGCCATGCGCCGCAGCGTCAATCCGCACCGCCGCCGGAGAGCAACAACAACTTCGACGACGACGATATTCCGTTCTGATCACTGTTTCGGCATTTTTGCCGCATGCCAAAAAAGAGCCCGCGATATCGCGGGCTCTTTTTTTCCCGGCGCCGAAACTCATGGTGCTGTTGACGCCATGCAAGCCGGGGGCACCTGTCCTGCGTCGTCCGATCCTTCACGTTGCAGACAATGCAGCTCGTTGGCGTGAAGCCGAAGAATGCGGCGCAGCTCGATGATCGCTTGCGGCGTTTCCTGCACGTTGTGCCAGGCGGGAACTGCCAGTTCGGAATCGGCGCCGTCGAGATGCGAACTGGCGTATGGCACAACGCCGTCTTCGGATTCTGCCAACGGTCCTTTCGATTTATAGACGCCGACGATGGTGTGGTAGTGCACGTTGGGTGAGATCGGTAGCGTGCTCGACGCCTTGATAAAAGGATCGGCATCGCTGAGGTTGTCGATACTGTTGGGCAGGCGAGCCGGCGCATCAGGAGCGGCGTTCTTGCCTTGGATAGCGTCGGTGATGCCCTTGCCTTCTTCCAACAGCGTGACCGGCAGGCGGATCAGGTCGCCGATCCAGCGCGCCAGCTTCCATCGCGCAACGGGTGTTCCCCGATGTGGTGCTGCGAGAAACACTGCGCGCGTCACCTGTGGCATAGGCTGAAATTGCAGATAAGGCGTGAGGCGCTGACGCAGCTTTTGCTTGGCTGCCTCCGAAAGGCCAGGGCGTGCCTGGACCACGCTCCATAACTTGTCGCCGCTGGAGGACACCAGCAGGCGCGCGATAACGCCACCCATGCTGTGGCCGATCAGCATGATATGGTTGGACGCCACAGCACGTCCTGACGGATCGAAGTGATGCAGCGTGTCGTCGAGGGCGCGACGGATCTGCGCGAGATTGACGGCCACCGGCACATTGGTCGGGTAGTACACCTCCCACACCTGATAGGTGCGGCGTAGCTGGTCGTCGCCCATCACTTCGTTGACCACGTTGATCCATGCTTCCGGGCTGCTCGCCAGCCCATGCAGCATCACGACGGTGAGCCGGTTGGGATCGTAAGGCTGCATCAACAGCACTTGCGGTTTGGTGAGGCCGCCACGCCCTAAGAGCGAACGAAGGGATTCCTGCGCAAAGCCCGAACGTGCCAGCCACACGCCATAGGGAGCGGTGAAATTGGCGGCGAGCGGCACGTTCTGGTTGTCGAGCGTGATCGAACGATCCAGATAGGGATTCTTCGCATACAAGCGAACGTCATGGGTTTCGAGCACGCTGTGCAGCGTGTCGCCTGGAAATTGCAATACTGCCGTGAGCGGTACGTAGTTCGATTCTCGCCATGGCTGATCGGTGTTTACCAGCGGTGCGCCGACAGCGACGAATTCCGAACCAAAGCCGTCGCGACGGTAGATGTTGCGCAGACCACGAAAGTGCAATCCTTCGGCGGGAATCAGTTCTTTCGGAATGTAATCGCCCGAACCAAGATAAACGTCGGTGCTGGGCTTGAGCAGCGTCCAGCCCGCTACCGGCGCGGTGGTCCAATCCGTACCGAGGGTGGGAAGTAGTTTGAAGAAGCTACCGACCGACCGTTGTGCGGCGTAGTTATAAAAATCCAGCACCTGTGATTGCCGCGTCTCGAACGCACGTTCGCCCGGATTGCGTGCGGTATAGAACAGGTATGCGTAGGCGTAGCGGGCCGACTGCAAGTACGCATCCAGCGCCGAATCGTTCGTGGCCTGGTTTTTGCCGGCATGGTCGGCCTGGATGGCGAAGGCCAGCCATAACTCCGCGAGTGCCGAAAGGCGGCGCTCGTCGTCGATGCCGTCGGAGTAAAGCAGGGTATGGGTACAGCGCGGAAAATTTGCTGCGCAATCATCCTGGCTGAGCGCTACGACGTTGAGGGTCTGGATCGTGCTGTCGCTGAGCGTGCGCGTACTCAGTACGTCGCTGCGACGCTGGATGGCATATTCCTTTTGCGCGACATGTCGCACGCCGACGATGTCGCAGGCGGTGACCGGCAGCAAGGTAGTCAGCGCAACGACGCGAAGGATCCAGATTAGCGTGCGGCCTGTCATCGATTCTTCTCGGGCGTGGAAGCGGGATGAACGGTCGTTGCCGTTCTATTATCCATGTATCGGTGGCTCTGAGGAGAGTGGGCGTGATCGTGCGAGGAATTCTCTACGTACTGCTCGTCCTGGTCGTGCTGCTATCGGGTAGCTGGGGTGCCTTGGCCCTGTGGTATCAGGTGCCGGGTGGCATCCTAGTTCGCTGGTTGGTCAGCATCATCTGGGGCCTGATCGTGCTGGCGGCGATCGTGTTCGCCTGGTCGCGGCGCAGCGGCTTGCCCCTCGCCGCTTATGCGCTGGCGTTGATGGTGTTGCTGGCATGGTGGAGCACGATCGCACCGTCGAATCATCGGGACTGGGCCGACGATGTATCGCGCATGTTGACCGGCAACGTTGAGGGCGAGCGCGCAACCCTGTACAACGTGCGCAACTTCAATTGGCGCTCCGATCAGGATTACGACGCTCGCTGGGAAACGCGCAACTACGATCTCGACCAGCTTTCGAACGCCGACGTCATTCTTTCTTCCTGGGGTGTGCCGGGTATTTCACATGCGCTTTTGTCGTTCGGTTTCGCTGACGGCTCGCACGTCGTTTTTTCCGTAGAGATCCGCCGCCGGCGTGGGCAATCGTTTTCGTCCATCGGCGGCTTTTTCAAGCGATACGAACGCACCATCGTCGCTGCGGACGAGCGCGATGTGATCCGCGTGCGCACCAATGTGCGCGGCGAGGACGATCATCTGTATCGGTTGCAGATGAGCAAGCCGGCCATGCGCGAATTGTTTCTGGCCTACGTTAAAGAAGCCAATGAGCTTGCCGCCAAGCCCGCGTTCTACAACACCGCGACGTCCAATTGCGTGACCATCGTGTACGGCATGGCCAAGCAGATCGATCCTGGGTTGCCTTATGACTATCGCTTGTTGCTGACGTCCTATCTACCTGGCTATCTCTACCAGGTCGGTGCACTGGACACAGGCTACCCGCTTGCCGTGCTGACTAAGCAGGGGGACATCACGGCGCGAGCACGAGCCAGCGGGACGAGCGATGATTTTTCGCGTGCCATTCGCACGCCGCCTGAGCCATAGCAGAGCATGAACTCCCTCCCCTGCAAGCAGGGGAGGAGCGTGCCGGATTCACTTCACCGTAAACGTGTTATTGCTCCGATCCACATCCGGAATCAGGTGACGAGGATCGATCGTGACCGACTTCACCGGCTTGTTGCCATCCGCGCGAATCGTATAGCTGCGATGCTGCATCCAGGTTTCTACCGGCAGCCGAATATCCTGCTTGCTGCCATCGGTATAGACCACTTCCAGCGTGGCGGGCATCACCAGTTTGTTTAAATTGGCTACCGTCACCTGTGCACCTTTGCGCCAGTCGCCGTCCACGGCCGTTACCTTCTGTACGGCCATATCCAGCTGCCAGTTGTGCTGGTACCAGCCACGCCAGAACCAACCCAGATCCTCGCCGGTTTCGCTTTCCATGAAGCGGAAGAAGTCCGACGGGCCGGGATGTTTGTACGCCCAGGTTTGAATGTATTTGCGGAACGCCGGATCGAAACGTTCCGGCCCGATGATCTGTTCACGCAGCAAGATCAAGCCATAAGCAGACTTGAAGTAGGTCACTGGGTGACGGTACTTCTCCTGGACTTGATCGGCGCGGCTCAGTAGCGCCGGCGCGTCCGGATCGGTAAGTACTTTGACGATCTCGTCGGCTGGATTGCCGCCACCCGGCGCGTATTCGGGGTCGCGCTTGGGTGCGTATTCGCCGTGATTGAATTGATCGGCTTCGTAGACATCGATGAAGGTGTTGAAGCCCTCGTCCATCCACGCGTTACGCCGTTCGTCGGTGCCTACGATCATCGGGAACCAGGTGTGACCGATCTCGTGCGCGATCAGCGCATGCAGATCGCTGCCTTTTGCTTCTTTCGCGTCGAAGGTGATGCTTGGGTATTCCATGCCGCCGGCCGAACCGGCTTCGTTGATCGCAACGGTGTAGGGGTACGGGTACCACTGTTTGGAGAAGTATTCGGTCGATGCTTTCACGTACTCGGTCGCGCGGCCCCATGCACCGTTGCCGGCGCTTTCCACCGGATAGGCGGATTCGGCCAGCGCGGTTTTGCCATTCGGCAGATTGATGCGTGCGGCGTCCCACACATACGCCTTCGATGCGCCGAACACCGCGTCGCGACTGTTCTGAATACGGAAGTGCCAGGTGAGTGTGCCGCTTTGCTTGGGACGCGTGGCCGGATCGTTCACTTCCTCCGGCGAGCGGATCATTACCGTCGCATCGCTATGACGGGCTTGCTCCAGGCGCTGCAGCTCGGTCTTGGTGAGCACGTCCTGCGGGTTCAACAATTCGCCGGCACCCACCACGATCATGTTCCACGGCACGGTGACCGAATAGTCGTAATCGCCGTATTCGAGGTAGAACTCGTTGTTGAGGTAAGGATCCGTCGTCCAGCCGCGCAGGTCGTCGTACACGCACATGCGCGGGTACCACTGTGCGATCTCGAAAATGTCGCCGTTCTTGCTTGGGTTCACATCGGTGCGACCGCCGAATTCGCCGGGCACCGTGTAGCTGTAGCTGATATGCAACCGCAACTTGCCATCGTGTGCCTTCAGCGGTTGCGGCAGGCGCACCTGCATACGGGTGTCGGAGATAACCCATTCGGCCTTCTGCAATGTGCCGCTGGCGCCTTCTATCGCCACCGATGCGATGTGCTCGCCATCAGTGAATTCAGTGGGAAACGCCTCGTCAGCGAATGCGCCGCGCGCATCCTTGCGATAGCGGTTCTGTTCCACTTGCAACCACAGCACGTCCAGATCATCCGGGCTGTGGTTGGTGTAGGTGATGATTTCCTCGCCAGTGAGCTTGCGCGTGTCCGGATCCAGCGAGGCCTTGATCTGATAGTCGGCATGGTTCTGCCAGAACAACGGGCCCGGCATGCCACTGCTTGCGCGATAGGCGTTGGCGGATTGCGGATAAACGTAGGGTGCAAACGTCTGGAGAGGATCGTAGTTCGATGTCGATGGTGTCTGCGCCGCCATTCCGGCGCTTGAGGCGAGCAGTAGGGCAGCGGCAAGCGGTCGAAGCAGGGTCAGGCGACTCATGGATTTCTCAGGATTAGGGGACAGCGCCGGCGCGAACCAGGGAAAGCACTTCGTAACAGGCACCCATGGTGTGGTAGTCCGTCTTGCCGGCAGGGCTCTTCTCGTCGCTGTAGGAGCGATTGTCCCGCGTGAGGATGCGGAACCATGCGCCATAGCGATGATCGACCAGATGCTCCCACGCATAGGCCCACAGCTTCCCATACCATTGGTCATAGTCGGGCACACCCGTTGCCGCGTGCAGCAGTGCTGCGGCAGCCAAGGACTCGGCTTGCACCCAGAAATACTTGTCGTCGTCGCAGATCGTGCCGTCGGGCGCGAAGCCGTAGCAAAGGCCGCCGTACTGGTTATCCCAGCTACGTGCGACAGCGGTATCGAACAGATGCCTTGCAGTCGGCACCAGCCATGACTCTTCACGACCACGCTCAAGCAACAGCGGTTCGAGGATCAGTAGCAGCTTGGCCCATTCGGTCTGATGGCCCGGCTGGAAACCCCACGGACGGAACAGGTGCTTGGGATCGTCGCGGTGGTAATTCCAATCGATCGTCCAGTCGGTGTGGTAGTGCTCCCACACCAGGCCATCGGCGAGCGCGGCCTGCTTGCGCGTCATGGTGTCGGCGAGCGTTAGCGCGCGCTCGAGATAGCGCGGCTCGTCGCTGGCCTGATAGGCCGCCAGCATCGCCTCGCACATATGCATGTTGGCGTTCTGGCCGCGATAGTCGCTGAAGTGCCAATGCGTATCGGCTTCGTCGCGGTAGAGGTTGGCCTGCGCATCCCAGTAGCGTTGTTCCAGCAGCTGCCAGGTTTCGTCCATCCACGCGGCGGCCTCGCTGATGCCTGCCTTCAACGCCGTGGAATAGGCCAGCAGCACGAAGGCGACACCGTATGCGTGATTGGTGCGGTCTTCCGGCTTGCCGTCGCGAATGGTCCAGGCATAGCCGCCGGTGGCGGCATCGCGATGAACGTCGCGCAGGTAACGCAGGCCATGTCGCGCCGCGTTGAGGTAATCCTCTTCGCCGAACTCGATTGCCGCCATCGCGTAGTTGAAGACAAAGCGCGTGCTGCTGACCAAATGCCGGTGACTGCGGTCGTAAACCGTGCCGTCATCGCGAAAATAATGGAAGAAACCGCCAGCAGGATCGATCGCGCGCGGGTGATAGAACGCCATCGTCTTGGCTATGTGGTCGCGCAGAAATGCTTCGGAACGGAAATCCGGTAGGGCCGGCTTGGTCATGCGTAAATCTCCATAAAACGGTCTACGTCGTCGGCATTCGCCATGGCGGCAAACGAACCATGCCGCGTCACGGCGATGGCACCGCAAGCGCTGGCATAGCGCAGGGCGGCGTGCAGGCGCGGTAGGGTTGCCACCCATGCGTCGAGGTTCTCGGGGGTGACGGCTTGAGCGGCCAGCTGATGCAGCAGACCACCTACGAATGCGTCGCCAGCGCCGGTGCTATCGACCATTGGCACGCTATAACAGGGCAGTTCGCCTTCGGCGTCGGGGTGATACCAACGCAACGGCAAGGCACCATCGGTCACTACCAGAAAGCGCGCGCAACCGCTCCAGAGGCGATCGAGCAGGGCCTGTTCGCCGTCGGTCGCCAGCCAGTCGAATTCCTCGGCGCTGAGCTTTACCACGTCGGCAAGTTGCAGCGCGGGCCATACAACGCCGCGCGGCTCGCTGCCGTGTGGCCACAGTGCCGGGCGCAGGTTCAAGTCGAAACTGACCAGGGCGCCGGCCTTCCGCGCGCGCTGCATGCCTTCCAGCGTCGCTGCCGCCAGGCCGGGATCGGTCAGGCTGTTGGAGCATGCGTGGAACGCCGCGGTGTTGTCGAAGGTTTGTGCACGAAAATGTTCGGCGCGAAAAAGCAGATCGGCGGAGGGCGGTCGATAGAAGCTGAAGCTGCGTTCGCCGCGCGAGTCCAGCGTCACGAAGGCCAGCGCGGTATTGGCTTCGCCGGTACGCGCGACATCGATGGTGTCCACACCGGCTTGTTGCAAGCTGTGCAGCAGGAAATCACCGAAGCGATCATGCGCCAGCATGCCTGCGAATCGCGCATGCCCACCCAGTCGCGCCACCGCTACCGCAACGTTGGCAGGCGCGCCGCCCGCAAAGGGCAGGTAGTGCCGCGCAAAGCCATGGCCATCGTCGCCTTCACCGTGCATATCGATCAAAGCCTCGCCGAAGCAGAGGACGGAATGTTTCATCAAATAAACCCCAATACGTCGTAGTGCCGCGTCAGTTGGCAGCGCACAGATTGCACGCTCCGTGGATAGAGATATTCAGTGCTGCGCATCGACCGGCGCGGTGCGAATCCGCGAACCGCTGAGGCCGTAAAACACGATGTACGCGTAGCACAGCAGCGGCAAGAAAAACGCGTGCTGTACACCGATGTTATCGGCCAGGAACCCTTGTACGTAGGGCATCAGCGCGCCGCCCACGATCGCCATGATCAGCAGACTGGATGCCTTGCCGGTAAGCGGTCCCATGCGTTCGATGCCAAGCGAAAAAATGGTGGGGAACATGATCGAATTGAACAGGCCGATCGCCACGATGCTGTACATGGCCGTCATACCGCTGGTCGACATCGTGGCCAGCAACAGCAGCATGTTGACTGCGGCGAACACTGCCAACAATTTGCGCGGCGACATCTTCGCCAAGAGGGCGGAACCCAAGAAACGTCCGACCATTGCGCCGCCCCAGTAAAGCGATACGTAATGAGCAGCCTGCTGCTCGCTCATATGGCCGATGTCGGGTTGCGACAAATAGTTCACCATGAAGCTACCGATCGACACCTCGGCGCCGACGTAGAAGAAAATGCCGAGCACGCCGAACAGCACATGCGGATAACGCAGTGCATCGAGCAGGGTGTGGTGGCTGGTATCGGCCTTCTCCGTGCTTTCTTCCAGCGAAGGCAGGCGGAATATCCACACAAACACCGCCAGCAGCACCAGCACCACAGCCAGGCCGATATACGGCGTTTGCACCGCCTGTGCTTCCTGTGTGCGGTAGAGTAGTTGTCCGCTGGCGGACAAATCCGCGATATCGGCGGCGCTCTTCACCTTGGTCGAAAGAATCAGCAGACTGCCGAACCAGGGTGCCAGGAACGTGCCGAACGAATTCAGCGCCTGCGCCAATGTCAGGCGACTGGAACTGGTTTTCTCCGGCCCCAGCAATGCGACATAAGGATTCGCCGCGACCTGCAGCAACGTAATGCCGGTGGCCAGCACGAATAGCGCACCGAGGAATGCCGGGTAGAGCCGCAAGCCTGCGGCGGGCCAAAAGCCAACGGCGCCGACACCGGCAATGATCAGTCCCGCGACGATGCTTTTCTTATAACCAAGATGCGCCACCACGCGCCCAGCCGGCAACGACATCAGGAAGTACGCGCCGAAGAACGTGAATTGCACCAGCATCGCCTGCGCGTAGTTCAGCTCGAATACGGCTTTGAGATGCGGAATCAGAATGTCGTTCAGTGCGGTGAGGAAGCCCCACATGAAAAAGACCGCGGTGATCACGGTCAGTGCCATCGGATAGTACGTATAGCGTTGGCTGTTCGAAGCAGTGGTGGAGGTCGAAGAGGGAGCGGTCGGTGCAGTAAAAGCCATGATGAATTCCGTATGGATCAGGCGACGTGTGGCGGACAGCTGCTGGCACGTACCAACAATTGCACCGGAACGATGGTCTGGCGCGGTGACGACGACGGTTCCTGCAAACGCTGCAGGATCAGTTCCGCGGCCTGGCGGCCGCGCGCACGGGGCGTTACCGCCAGTGTCGTCAGCGGCGGTGCGCTGACTGCCGCTTCGGCGATATCGTCGAAACCGGTGAGCGCGAAATCGCGGCCCGGTTGCAGTCCGCGTTTATGCAGGCCAAGCATCAGGCCCAGTGCGACCGCGTCGTTGTAGCAAACGGCTGCGGTGGGCGCCGCGCCGTCGGCGAACAACTGATCGCATTGCGCGACGGCATCGAGGCGGTTGGGAATGCATTCCACCATCCACGACGCTGCCACCGGCAAACCCGCTTTACGCATCGCGTCGACATAGCCGGCGCGGCGCTGCTGGCAGGAGCTGGAGCTGAGATGCCCGCCGTAGAAGGCAATGCGCCGGTGTCCTTGGGCGATGAGGTGCTCGGTCGCCAGCCGCGCACCATGCTGGTTATCCAGAAACAGGCGATCCCAGTGATCGCAGGCAGCGATATCGCCGCCCACCTCGCGGTTAAACAGCAACAACGGTGTCTGCGTGCCGACAGCGGCCAGGATCTGTTCCGCGTCGCCACCCTCGGCCGGGGAGAGGATGATGCCGGCCGGTCCGTGTTCCATCAGCGAACCGAGCACGGCCAGCTCACGCGCGGTCGATTCGCCGGTGCTGCCAAGCAGAGTAACGAAACCAGCATTGCCCAAAACTTCATCGACGCCGGCCGCGAATTCGGCGAAGAACGGGTTGGCCAGGTCGTTGAGCACCAGCGCAATGCTGGATGAGGTGCGACGGCGCAGATTCGCCGCGGCGCGGTTATACACATAGCCCTGCCGCCGCAGCTCCTCTTCGACACGGGCGCGGGTGTGCTTGTTGACCAACGGGCTGCCTCGCAGCACCAGCGAGACGGTGGCGCGCGAAACGTCGCAACCGGCTGCGATGTCGCTTAAGGTAACTTTTCGACCTACTGGCTGTGTGTTCCCCATTTATCCCCGATCCTTGCATTTGGAACGATCCAAATTTACCTGAATCGGCGAAATTGCTATCGCGCACTGCAACATGCGGAGAAAAATCGCCGGTGTTAGTTTGCCGAGTTTAGAACGATCCAAACCCACTATTGGCCCCCATTCCATGAATCGTCGCCCGATTTATACCTTTCTTACCCTGTTCTTCACGGCATCGCTTGGCGTTTTTGCCGCTACGGCCTCCCAGGCCGCCGAGCAACACGCTGCAAACGTCGATCCTCGCATAGGTACCGGGGGCGATGGACACCTGTTCCCCGGCGCCACCGTGCCCTTCGGCATGATCCAGCTGTCACCGGATACCGCCATGCCGGATTTCAAGCACGCCTACAAGTGGGCGGCAGGCTACCAGTATGGCGATGCCACCATCATGGGCTTTTCGCATACGCATTTTTCCGGTTCGGGTCACTCGGATCTAGGTGATGTGCTGGTGATGCCGATTGCCGGGGACGTGCGGCTTGACCCGGGTGACGAGAAGGTCCCCGGCAGCGGCTACCGCTCGCGGTTCGACCATGCCACGGAGGTGGAGCAGCCCGGCTATTACGCCGTCACGCTGAGCGACTACGGCGTGCGCGCCGAATTGACCGCCAGCCGCCGCGTCGGTTGGCATCGCTACGCCTTTCCCACGGGCAAGCCCGCCCATGTCTTGCTGGATCTTCGTCCCAGCATCTATGACTACTCCGGCAAGGTGCTATGGGCGAACGTGCAGGTGCGCCCCGACGGCACGGTCACCGGCTGCCGCACCACGCGCGGCTGGGCGCCGGGACGCGAGCTTTGCTTCGCCATGCGCTTCAATCAGCCGATGACCTCGCGCGAGCTCTATAACCGCGAGACCGACCTCGTTTACAAGGGTTTCAAGGGGCCAGGCAACCAAGCCGAAGATGCCGTTGCGCAAAACGGCCGCGCGCTTGTCGGTGTGTTCGATTTCGGCGAACTCAAGCAGCCGTTGCTGATGAAGGTGGCGATTTCGCCGGTCAGCGAAGCAAATGCCATCGCCAATCTCGACCAGGACGGGCGGGGCTGGCTCTTCGATGCGCACCGCGCGGACGCGATGGCTGCCTGGAACAAAGCGCTGTCGCCCATCGATGTCGATGGTTCGCCTTCCGTGCGCACGCAGTTCTACACCGCGCTCTATCACGCGATGATCGCTCCGAACTTGAGCATGGACGTCAACGGCGAATATCGCGGGCCGGATCATCAGGTACATCACGCCGACGGTTTCGACTTTTATTCCAGCTGGTCGATGTGGGATGTGTATCGCGCGCAGCAACCGTTGTTGATCTTGTTGCATCCCGATCGCACCGTCGATTTCGTGCGCTCGTTGATAGCTTCGCAGGAAGCCAGCCCGTTCGGCATGTTGCCGGTATGGTCGTATCAGGGGTTGGAGACCTGGTGCATGACCGGCTATCACGCCGTGGCGATCATCGCCGATGCCTATGTCAAGGGCATCCGCGGCTTCGATGCCGACAAGGCGATGAAAGCGATGGTGTCCACTGCCACCTATGGCGATTACGGCGACCTGGCCGATTACATGAAGCTCGGCTACGTGCCGATCGACAAGGAAGTGGAAGGCGGCTCCAAGACGCAGGAGTACGCCTATGACGACTGGGCGATCGCGCAGATGGCCAAAGCGATGGGCAAGACCGATGTTTTCGCCACCTTCGAAAAACGCGCCACCAACTGGCGCAATGTCTGGGATCCGAAGACGGGCTTCATGCGTGCGAAGTTGAGCAACGGTCAGTTCCGCGAACCCTTCGATCCCGCCAGCGCCGGCTATGGCGACGATTACACCGAAGCCAACGCCTGGCAGTACTCCTGGTATGTGCCGCAGGACGTAGCCGGCCTGATCACGGCCATGGGTGGCGACGATGCCTTCAACCGCAAACTCGACCAGCTGTTCGATGCCAAGGTGGACCCGGCCATCTTCAAAAACGTGGAAGACATCACCGGCCTGATCGGCTGGTACGCGCACGGCAACGAGCCCAGTCACCACATTGCCTATCTCTACGACTACGCCGGCGCGCCGTGGAAAACGCAGCAGCGGCTCAAGCAAATCATGGACAACGAATACGGCCCCGGACCCTCGGGGTTGATCGGCAATGACGACCTCGGCCAGATGTCTGCCTGGTACATCTTCACTGCGCTTGGCTTCTATCCCGTCGCGCCCGCCAGCGACGAATACGCCATCGGTCGGCCGTTTGTGCCGCGAGCGGCCATCCACCTGAGCAACGGCCACACCTTCACGATTACGGCTACGCCGATGGATGGGACGCATCCCTATGTCGGCGCGGTCACCCTCAACGGCAAGCCGCTGGATCGCGTTTATCTGCGGCACGCAGACATCCTGGCGGGCGGGGAGCTGCATTTCACGATGCAGGCCGAGCCGAACAAAAGCTGGGGTCAGGCCATTTCCGCACGTCCCACAGCGATGAGCTCCTACTCGCGCTGAGCGGCGACTACTTCGCCATCCGGGCTAGAACGGGCTGGTCAGTAGCGGCAAACATGCGCAGAATGCGTGCATCATGCAGGATGCGCATGCTGACCAAGGGCCGTCGATGATCCGTAGGGGGATGCGACAAGTAACGGCGATGCGCTGGCGCACTGCCGGTCTGCTGTTTGCCGTGTTCGTCATCGTGACCCTGCCGTATCTGATCACCCGTGGCGGTTCTCAGCAGTCCCTCAACGCCGGCGAGCTGGTGACCCGCTCGGCGGAGATCCAGGCGCTGGTCTATCGTATCGCCGATCAGACGCACGATAGCGAATCGGCCGTGCAGCATCTGCTGGCGAACGACCCATACAGCCACGCTGAAGTGACCGCGCAAAACGCCGGGAAAACCGTGCCGGCGTTGCTCGACGAGCTGCACCGCTTGTCGGCCGACAATCCGGCGCAACAGCATCTGGTGGATCAGCTGAACGCAAAGGAGAACGGTCGGCTGGCGTTGTTGCAGCAGGCCCTGCAGCGTTATCAGCAAAACGATCGTGCCGGTGCCGATCAGGCTTTGAGCGATGCCGGCGCGTTATTCCAGATCGACGACATTGCCGAAAAGATCGTCGACAACGCCGAACAACAACTGCAGCTGCGCCGAGAGAGCGCCAAACAGCGTTCGGTCGACAATCGCCTGGTATTGGCGCTCACCGCCGCCATGCAGCTGCTGATGCTGATGATCGTGGTGGTGGTATCCGAGCGGCAGATCGGTCGACGACTGCGCGCTGAAATACGCGAGCGGCAAGCAGTGCAACGCTCGCAAATGATCCTGCAGGCAGTGCGCGAACCGATCGCCCTGCTCGACAACAGCTTGCGCACGCTGCAGGTCAATGCGGCCTTTAGCGAACTGTATGGCGTGTCCGAGGACAGTCGCGCGGAATACCTCGATGAGGTCGGACAAGGCGCATGGGCTGACGAAGTGCTGCAACAGCGCCTGCGCGACGTGCTGCTACGCGACCGCGAATTGTGGGATTTCGAGCTGATTCAGCGCACCATCGACGGTGTCGAACGGCACGTGGTGATCAATGCGCGGTGTCTGCAACAGCAGGATAGCGAGAAGCCGGCTTTGCTCCTGACGGTGAGCGACGTCACCGCGCGCGCCCTGGTCGAGCAACAAGTGAAGGAACTCAATCATCAGCTCGAAAGCAAAGTGGCACAAATTTCCGACGTGAACCGCGAGCTGGAAGCTTTCAGCTATTCCGTATCCCACGACCTGCGTGCGCCGCTGCGACACATCACCGCCTTTACGCAGAAATTGGAACTACACCAGGGCATAGGCGTCGACGAAACGACACGCCACTACCTGGGCGTGATCCGCGATGCGGCCCAGCGCATGGCACAACTGATCGAAGATCTGCTGGTGTTCTCCCGGCTCGGACGCGGTGCCTTGCGGCTACAGGCGGTCGACATGCAATCGTTGGTCGAGGAGACGCGCACGCTGGCCGAGTCGGAAGTGCCGGACCGCTGCATCGAGTGGCAGATCGAGCCGCTGCCGGTGGTTGTCGGCGACGAGAACATGCTGCGCACGGTATGGCAGAATTTGATCGGCAATGCCGTCAAATACACGGGTCAATGCAAGGTCGCCCGTATCGAGATCTCCGTTTGGCGCAATGACGCCGGTGACTACGAGTTTACTGTCGCCGACAACGGCGCCGGTTTCGATATGCGCTACGTCGACAAGCTTTTTGGCGTATTCCAGCGCCTGCACAAAGCTAGCGAGTTTCCCGGCAACGGCATTGGCCTGGCCAACGTGCAACGCATCGTGACGCGGCACGGCGGTAAGGCCTGGGCAGAAGGCGAGCCTGGGCACGGCGCGCGCTTTCATTTCACGCTGTCGGGGGTCGAAGCGCCAACGCCCGATGGATGGTTATCGTCATGAAACAAGGTCCCTTGCGCACGATTCTGTTGGTCGAAGACAGCCCGGTCGACGCCGAGATGACGATGGACGCACTGCGCGGTGCGAATCTCGCCAACCCCATCACCCATGTCGAGGACGGGGTGGATTGCATGGACTGGCTCTATGCGCGCGGCGCCTTCGCCCAACGGCAGGGCGACGATCCGGCGGTGGTATTGCTCGATATCAAAATGCCGCGCATGGATGGCCTGGAAGTGTTGACCTTAATGCGGGCGGACGAGCGGTTTCGGCGCTTGCCGGTCGTGATCCTGTCTTCCTCCCGCGAGGAAAGCGACCTGGTGCGCAGTTGGGATCTTGGCGTCAACGCGTATGTCATCAAGCCGGTCGATGTTGCGCAGTTTTTCGAGGCGGTGCGTACCCTGGGCCAGTTCTGGGCGGTGCTCAATCAGGCGCCGGATTCCGAGTAAGGACCACGATAGAAGCGCGCCGGCGGCAATGCATTGAAATATGATGGATAGGGTGACCCAGAGGCCCGCAGGATGCCGGATAAGTCCAACCATCAACGATCGCTGCCTCGCATTCGTGTCCTGCAGGTGGAGGACAGTCCTCTCGATGCCGAGCTGATCCTCACCGAGTTGCAGGCCGACGGTATCGACTATGACGTGCGTCTGGTCGATGACGAGCCGGCCTTTGTCGAAACGCTGGAGCAGTTCAAACCGCACATCGTGCTATCGGACTTGAGCATGCCCGGCTTTTCCGGACAGCGTGCGCTGGAGCTATTGCGCGACCATAGCGTGGATATTCCCTTCATCTACGTCTCGGCCACCCTCGGCGAGGAGGCGGCCATCGCAGCGCTGCGCGAAGGCGCCACCGACTACATCTTGAAACAGAATCCGGCGCGGTTGGCCTCCGCCGTGCGTCGCGCCCTGCGCGAAGCGGAAGAACAACGCGCGCGGGCGCATGCCGAGGCCGAACTGATCCGCGTCCAACGTTTCGAAAGTCTCGCCATGCTGGCCGGCGGTTTGAGTCACGACTTGCGCAACCTGCTGCAGCCGCTGTTGCTGGCCGGCGACAGTCTGCAGGATTACCAGGACGATCCGCGCCTGGCGCGACTCGGCGCGCTGGTGCGCGATTGCGGGCGACGCGGATTGGAGATGGTGCAATCCATGCTGTCGTTCGCACGCGGCGCGCGGCGAGCCGAGCAGGTCAGGGCGCAAGCGCTGATCGACGCGCTGGCCTTGCTGCTGCAGGGAAGTGTGCCGCGTTCGGTGCACCTGGACATCGAAGTGACCGATCCCGAGCTCAGCTTCGAGGGCAACCACACCGAGTTGCAGCAGTGTCTGCTCAACCTTTGCCTCAATGCGATCCAGGCCATGCCCGATGGCGGCATCTTGCGCGTCGTCACCACCAAGGTGTCATTGGGTAGCGACTTCTTTCTGGAACACGAAGAATCGCTGGCGGGCGATTACGTGCGTCTCTCGGTCTCCGACACCGGCCAAGGTATGCCCGAGGAAGTGCTCAAGCGATTGTTCGAGCCGTTCTTCACTACCAAGGAAGGCGGTACCGGGCTTGGTCTGCTTTCCTGCCGCCGCATCGTCGCCAGCCACGGCGGTGTGATGCGCCTGGACAGCATTCCGGGCGAAGGTAGCTGTTTCGAGATCTATATTCCCTTGTCCCGTCCCGCCGCCGACGCATCCGCGCTCATGGATGGCGACACCAGCCTGCACGGCAATGCCGAACACGTGTTGCTGGTGGTGGAAGAAGCCGGGCAGCTCACGCTGCTGACCGACACCCTCGATACCTGGGGTTACGAAGTACACGCGAGCCAGAGCGGCACCGCGGCACTGCAATGGATCGAAGCCTGCGGTCTGCCCGATCTCGTAGTGATGGACGCGGACATGAGCCTGTTCACCAGCGAGCGCACTTTGGCGGCATTGAGCCAGTACGGCTATCGCAATGGCGTGCTGGTGCTCTGCAGGACAGACGATCGGCTCGATGCCGACATGTTTCCGGTGCCCGGTCAGCTTCGTCGCCTGAACAAGCCAGTGAGCACCAGGGCATTGCTGCAAGCAGTACGCGAAGCGTTGAACAACACACGTACCGCGCGTGTCGGTCGCGAATAGACGGTCTACGGGAACCCGAAAAGCCTGCTAGTCGATGCCGAGTTTCTTTAGCTTGTAGCGCAATGCACGGAACGTGATACCCAGCTTCCGTGCTGCGGCGGTCTTGTTGTAGCGCGATTCTTCCAACGCCTTCATGATCGCCGTGCGTTCGAGATTGCTGATGTAGTCATCCAGCGGCAGTTCGCTGGATGGTGCGGGGGCCGGTGGTGCGGAAGGTGCGGAACCGAGCTGCGTAACGCCGGATTGCGCATGATGATGGGTATGCATGGCGGCGGCGGTATCCGCGCTCTGACGTGGCGGGCGTTGCGGCAGCATCAGATCGGTGGTGTCGATGCGGTCGCCATCGCACATGGCGACGGCGCGTTCGAGAATGTTTTCCAGCTCGCGCACGTTGCCTGGGAAGTCGTATTCCTCCAGCGCTTGTCGCGCTTCGGGCAGCAGGCGCACGGCGCCGCTTTCGCTCTTGCTCTTCGCGGCGAGCTGACGCAGCACGAAATCGGCGAGCAGCGACACATCACCGCGACGTTCGCGCAGCGGCGGCACGCGCAGCTCGATCACGTTGATGCGGTAGAACAGATCCTGGCGGAACTGGCTCTGGTCGACGAGCGCGGCGAGGTTTTTGTGAGTGGCGGAGAGAATGCGCACGTCCACGGCCACTTCCTCGCGGGCGCCGATCGGGCGCACGGCTTTTTCCTGGATCGCGCGCAGCAGCTTCACCTGCATGTGCAGGGGCAGCTCAGCGACTTCGTCCAGGAACAGCGTGCCGCCGTGGGCGGCCTGGAACAGGCCTTCTTTGTCGGCGCCGGCGCCCGTGAAGCTGCCTTTGCGATGGCCGAAGAATTCGCTTTCCATCAGCTCCGACGGAATCGCGCCGCAGTTGACCGGTACGAACGGTCCGGTGGCGCGCGGCCCTTGTTCGTGGATCAGCCGCGCCACCAGCTCCTTGCCCACGCCTGATTCGCCGGCGATGTAGACAGGCGCCTGGTTGCGGGCCAGTTTGCCGATGGTGCTGCGCACCTGCTGCATGACCGCCGAGTCGCCGATCAGGCGATCGCTGGAATGGGTCGCTGCACTGCCGGCACCGGCGCCGCTGCGTTTTTCCTCGGCCAGTTTCAGCGCGGTGCGCACGAGCCGGCGGAGCATCTGGATGTCGACCGGTTTGGAGACGAAGTCGAAGGCGCCGGCCTTCAGTGCGGTCACGGCCGCGTCGACATTGCCGTAGGCGGTGATCATCGCCACGGGCGTATCGGGATGTTCCGCTGCGATCAGCTCGATCACTTCCTGGCCGCTACCGTCGGGCAGGCGCATGTCGGTGAAGCACAGGTCGTAGCTGCGTTCACCTAGCGCGTGGCGCGCCTCGGCCACGGTGCCGACGGCATCGACCTTCAGGTCCATGCGGCCTAGGGTGATGGTGAGCAGTTCGCGGATATCGCGTTCGTCGTCGATGACCAGGACGGTCTGTTGGCTCATGGTCCGGAGGCGAAGGTAGGGTGTGTTTCAGGATACTCGCCGCGCCCGTCAGTGGCAAAGCGCGATGTGTGTACGTAGCGTCAACGACTCAAGTGTTGTAGGAAAAAATGGACGATGGTGCGATAGGCCTCCTTCGACTCGGGCAGCTCCGGGTCGGAGAAGAAGGAGTGCCACATGCCTTCCCAAACATGCAGTTCGGTCTGGGCACCGGCGCGGTCCAGCAGCTGCTGGCTATAGAGCACCGAACTCATCGTCATGTCGCGCGTACCGGTGATCAACAACGTGGGCGGGAATTTGGCCAGCAGGGTCGGCGACAGCCCCGGCTGCACCAGCGGATCGTTTAGATTTACACCGTGGAAATAGGGCAGCTCGGCCAGCCCTAGCGGATGCGCCGGTATGCCCTGACCGTTCAACAACGGGGCGACATAGGCCGAATCGCCGCTGACATCCACCAGCGAGCCGCAAAAGGTGCCGATGGCGCCAGGAACGGGAAGCTGGTCGGTGATAAAGCGGGCAACCGCCTCGCTGGTGAGGATGCCGCCTGCGGAGCAGCCGTAGATGCCGATCTGGGCGGGCTTGTACTGCTTGAGCAAGGCGCGATAGACCGCCTCCACATCGTCGCTGGCGGCCGGAAAGGTGTGCTCGGGCCCTTGCCGGTAGTCCACGCTGATGACCTTGATCCGACCGATGCTGGCGATGGGGATGGATTCGACCAGGCCACCGCTGTGCGCCCCCCACAGGAAGCCGCCGCCATGCAGATTGATCAGCACGCGATCGCGATTTTCCGGCGCAATACCTTCCGCGGGCAGCACGACATCGGTGCCGACGCCGGCGATGGTCTCGCTATGGATCTTCACCGGATAGAGCTTTTCCATGCGCGCGGCGCGATCGCTGTTCATGCGGTCGTAGAAGGCACGGTTCTGCGCGATCGGTGCGGTTATCGGTGGCGCCTTGCTACCCGCGGCCAGCATCTTGGGAAAAAAGTCGTGCGCTTCCGGCGAGGCGAGGGCCGAGTAGGGCACGGTCGCAACTGACGAGCTTACGCTGCCGTCGGGAGTGACACTGGGAGAGGCGTTTTGTGCGAATGCGGCTGTGCACAGCAGGAAGGCTGATGCGGCAGAAAGAAGGCGTACTACATGCATGATGTTCCCCTTAGAGCGGGCCACGTTCATCATCAACCTACGCATAACTTCGAATTACTTCACGATGACGGGTTGTGTGGCGGACGGGCCATGCAAGATCTCTTGCAGCTTCAGGTACACGCCGTTGGTCCACCCGAAACCAATCACATTCGCGGTGTAGCCCGCACTCACCTTCACGTCGGCATTGCCCAGCGCCATATTGTATTTCTCGCGAATGGTGCCGTCCGCCGCGAAGCTGCGATCGACGGTGGCGTCGAACTTGCCGGCGATGCGGCGTGCATCGTCGTGAAAACCATAGGCGTCGAGACCGGATACCGCCAGCCAATTGGTCGGTGCCCAGCCGAAGGGACTGTTCCATTGCGTGCCGCTGGAACGGTTGTCCATCGTCAGTCCGCCAGGCAGTTCGAAAATGGAAAGCTTGTCGCGGACTGCTGCCGCTTGTTGCGCCGAAGCGGCGCCGGCCCACAGTGGATAGAAGGTGGTGAGGTAAGGCGCATCGGAAGGCTTGCCGGCGACAAAATCGTAATCGCGATACATGCCAAATTCGGGGCGCCACAAGTATTTGTTCATCGCTCGCTTGCGCGCCGCCGCCGCTTGCGTCCAGCGCTCGGCATCCGCCGTCTTGCCCAGCCGCATGGCGAAATCGTGCAAGTCGCGTTCGTAGCGATAGAGCAAGCTGTTCAAATCCACCGCCGCATAGTGATGCGTGGAACCGCCGAACGGACCGAAGTGGAAATTGGTGTCGAAGCCCGATTCGCGCATGGCGCGATCGCCGTGGTAGTAGTCGGCCGTGAGTCGATAGCCATCCACCCATGCGCCGGCGCAGACCTTCGACGCGCGCACGTCGCAGCTTTCCGTTTTCAGGCGTGCCGCCTCGGCGTCATCCGGATGTTCCGACGCTTTCACGAGATAACCGGGATTCTCGGACGGATGCGCCAGCAGCCACTTGATCACGCCGCGATAAAACTCACTGTCGAGCGCTTCCAGCACGGGACCACTGCCCAGGTCGTAGTAACGCGCCAAGCCGGTATCGCCAGCGCGATGCTCCGGTCGTGTCCAGATCCGATAATTGCGCACGGCAAGCGGATAGGCCTGTTCAAGCCAGGCGCGCTTTTCAGATGCGTTGTGAAAGCTCGTCGGATCGTCGAGCAGGGCCGCCATCATGGCGGAGAGGAACGGCGGCTGCGAACGACTCAGGTAATAGCTGCGGTTCGCGTTGAGCACGCCGCCGTAGTACTGCACTTCAAACAAGGCGTTGTCGACCATGCTGCGCGCGAGGTCGATGTGGTGGTCGGCAATCAGGCCGAGCGTGATGAAGTAGCTGTCCCAACCGTACATTTCGTTGAAGAAGCCACCGGGAACGACATAAGGGTGCGGCAGATAGAGCAGGCCCTGTGCGGGCAGCTTTGTCGCGTCGACATCGCCCAGGTTTTCGATGGCGCGCGGCAGGGGTTGCACGTCGACGTTGCAGCGCTTCTGCACCTGAGCCAGGTCCACCGGCATGGAGAATTGCGCGGGTACGTAGAGCACCGGGCGATTGGCGACCTTGATATCCACCAGTGACGCGCAGTCGTCCGTCGAGCGCGTGAGCGTGCTCCAAGCCTGGTCGATATAGGCGCGCGTTTTGGCGGGATCCGGTTGCGTCGCCATCGTTCCCGTACTGAGCGTCGCCGATAGAAGCAGCAGGGAGAATGTTGAGAGCTTCATGTTTGTTCACCCATCAATGCGTTTTGCGTGGTGTGGCGTCTCTTTTTCACAATGCATGACGTATCAACGTCGCCTTGCCTTGCGCGTCGCGCTGCACGGTAATGTCGTATTGCTTGCCCTGGAAACGGATGCGTTTGAGCGTCAGCGATGTCCACGTTGGCGGCAACGTGGGCGCGTACGCCGCGTCGAGCCCCTTGTCGTCGATACGCAGGCCGGTAAGGCCATACACCATGCTTTGCACGAAGCCCGCCGACGTGGCGAGGATGTAGCCCGCGTTGTTGGCGACTGTTTCGGTGCGTACGTTGAAGGGAGGCTTGAGAAAGCCGACCAGGTTACGTTGAATCCAGTCGCCGGCGGTCTTCGCATCACCCAGCTCGGAAGCCGCGACTGCAAGCATCACCATCATCATTTCGTTCGGATCGTCACCATGGACTTTCAGCTCGTGCAGCTGGAAGTCGAAATCGTTCCGGCGCACGGTTTCCGACATCGGCAGGTCGAGGTTGGGATACATCAACCACGCCAGCGAGGAACCCATCCACGTGATTTTGTCGTGCGGTACGGATTCGTCGAAATCGAGATGACGTTGTTCCTTCTCAAGGAACGGGATGTACATCTTGGCTGCCATGTTTGACCACTGCGGATCGGCTGGCTCGCCGACTGCTTTCGCTGCTTCAATAGCGATCAGCAGCGCCTTGCGCGCCGCGGCATTGGTGAACGAATCGTTTGGCACGTCGTCATAAGCCTCGTCCGGCGACGTGACGTGCATGATTTCGTAGCGATCTTGCGCCTTGTCGTAGGTGACGCGGCTGGCCCAGAACTGCGCGATCTCGTGGATCACCGGCCAACCGTATTGCTTCAGCCACGCAGTGTCGCCGCTGGCGAGGTAGTACTGCCATTGCGCGATGGCGATATCGGCGTTGACGTGGATCTCGCGATAGACGCCGTAGGCGAAGTGCGGCGTATTGTCGACGCCGGTTTGCGGATCGGCTTCCCACGGATACATCGTGCCCTTGGCCCCATATTGCACGGCACGCTCGCGCGCCGGTTGCATGGTGCGATGACGGAACATCACGATCGGCTTGGCGCGCTCGGGATGCAGCAGAAGCAGTGCGGGGAACACCCAGGAGTCGCTATCCCAGAACGCATGGCCTGCGTAGTTCGGCGTCAGTGCGCAGGCGCCCATGGGCCACGCCGTATCGACGGTGGTGTTGGAAAGCAGATAGTAGAGATCGGAATGCACGGCCTTCTGAACTTGCGGATCGCCGTCCACGACGATGTCGGACTGCCACAGTTCGTTCCACGTGGCCCGGTGTCTGGCGAGCAGTGCCGCAAAGCCCGCTTGTCGTGCCTGCGTGGCAAGCACGACATCGTCTTTCGCCGCACCGCCCCAATCCTGGCGCGAAGCGGCGAGGTATTTGGTGAAGGTGTATGTCACGCCTTTTTTCACCTTCGCAGTGATGTGCAAGGAGAGCAGGTCGTGGGTCTTCTCGAGTTTTACGTTCTCTACGGTCAACGATGCAGGCAATTCGATCGCCGCCGCCTCGGCCATGCTCAGGCCTTGCTTGGCGCGGCCATCGAGCCACAATGTCAGTGCCTTGGTGTTGCCGTCGCTGGATAACACCTGGGTGTAGCCCGGATACCACACCGCAGCGCGATCGGGGGTCGGTATCGGCTTGTTATCGAGCGTTTGCCCGCTCGCTATGACCGACGCGATCATCTGATCGCCGCTCATGCTTCCAATCGGAAAGCGCGGCTGGTATTCGGACCACAGGCGAAGCGGAAAGGTGAGTTCCACACTGCCGTCGAATTGCGGCGTGATGGTGATTTGCGTCGCAGCGAGATGCGCATTGGCCTGGCTGACGAAGGTAACCACCTGCACGTCCGTCGCTTTGTTGGCGTAGTCGAAGCGATAGCGTGTGGTGAGCGTGCCGTCGTACATGTCCAGCGTTTGCGAATAGTCCGCAAAGATCTTCTTGTCCAGGCGTGTCGCATTCAGCCAGCCTCCGCCGGGGTTGTAGTCGATCTCGCTCCAGCCCGGTATCGCTGCGGGGCGCGAAATGTCGGCTTTGTCGTAATCCATGAACGCGACCATGTATGCGCGATTCGGCTCGGTGCCGCGTGGCGAGGTCATCGTGGAGAAATAGCCGTTCGCCAAATAGCTGGGAAAGTAGCTGCCGAAGTTATCGGACGTGGCGGTGAGCAAAAAGCTTGGATCCGTGGCACCCCGGGCGGTGGCCGCGGCGGCGCACGCAGCAAGAAACAGTCCCAACATGCCGATGTTGCGAAAACTCATGGAAACTCCAGCGATGGCGCGTTGCACGTTTCGGCCCGGACAGCGCTATTTGGCCGTGAAGGTGATGCGTGCCGTCTTCTGGCCCGCCCGATCGGTTTCGCGCTTGAAGAGGAATAGCGTGATCAAGATCAGCGACATGGGCACCAGCGAGAAATAGAACGCGTGAATGCCGTTGAAGCGTGAAAAGATAATGGCGGTGATGCGGGAGCCGAGGGTGCCGCCGAGTGCGGAAAAAATCACGATCAAACCGGTCATTGCCGCATGCGAAGGTTTCGGCAATGAGCTCAGTGCTACGGAATTGATCACTGGATAGATCGGCGCCATCAGCAAGCCGATCAGCGGGATCAGGTACGCGGCAATCGGAGCGTTGAACCAGCCGATATCGGTGCGTGCCGTTACACCGTGCGCCAGCGGCAAGGTCAGCGTGACCAGCAACCCCATGCCGACCACGCACAGGTTCAACAGCGCATACCAAGGCATGCGGCGAAGCACTTGTCCGGCTGTGATGCGGCCGATGGCCGATGCGGCGGCGAGGATGCTGGCGACCTGGATGCTCATCGCATTGGGCAGCTTGAGTATTTCGTTATTGAAGGTCGGCAGCCAGGTGCTGAAGCTCTGCTCGATCAACACGTACAGAAAGGCCGAGGCGAGGAATACATAAACCAGCGGCCGCAAGAACAGATGCAGCATTTCGGCGAGCGAGCCGCGCATCGATGTCGTTTCATCGGTACGCGCAGCCGATTCGTCGAGCTGCGACGTAGCGAGCAGCACGATCACAAGTACGCAGATCACCGCAAGCACCCAGTAGACGTTGAGCCACGAAGGATTTGCCGGTGCACTACGATCGACGAAGGCACTGAACAGCCAGCCGGCTATCAGCACGCCCACCATGAATAGCCCTTCGACGGTGTTGGTGAGACGGCCGTGCTCGCTGCGGTCGTTGGTCAACAAACCGATCGAGGAATACACGGCTACTTTGGTCAGCGCAAACGAAATGCCGACGCACGTAAAAAGCAGCTCGGTGGTATGGAAGCTCGGATAGAGCGGCATCAGCACGCAGGCAAAGGCGACGATGCCGAGCGCGATCATCATCGCGCGCCGGTAGCCGAACAGGGGAAGGAAGGAAGCGACCAGCAGAGAGGTGATCGCGATCGGCAGATCCTTGAACAGTTCCAGCAGGCTGGCCTGTGGCTTGTCGACGCCGAAGGTAGAGATCGATTGCAGGATAACCGTGCCGACGCTATTGAGCAGGATCGCGAAGACCATGTAGATCAGCGCCAGCGCGGCAAGCATGCGGAATCGATTCATGGCGACCTGCTTGGAAATGAATGCGTGAGCGAAAACATGATAGTCACCGCCACTGCGAATAGCGCGGGAAGCTGCCGCGCATGGCACCGCCAACTCTACAACTTGCCTCGTGAGGAAAGTCCATGGCCGGATGTGTGACATCCGGCCATGGGTGCCCTAGGAGGGGAGGGCGATGAACACGTATCAGAACTTGTATTTGATCTGTCCCTGCACCTCGCGGCCTTCGATCGAGCGCGCCAGAATCACGCCACCGGTACTGGCAAAGCCGAACAAGCGGGCATTGCCTTCGGTGATGCCGATCTGGTTGGTCAGGTTGGTGCCCTGCACGCTGTATTCCCAGTGTTGGCCGACATTGGCGAGTACGCCGAAGCTGAGATCGTAGTAACTGCCCAGCGGCTGCTGCTGGATCAGATCGCCATAGCGATTGCCGATGTGTTCATAGGTGATCCACACCTTGACGTCGCCCCAGCTTGCGGGGAGGTCGTAAGAGGGCGTCAGGCGGGCCTGGAACTTCGGCTGGCGTTGCAGCTGCATGCCGTTGATGCTTGCGCATTGCGTGCTGCCGTTCTGGGCCGTGTACGTGACGCAACCGACGTAACGGTTGTAATGACCATCCATGTAGTCGCCGGAGAAGGTGATCGCAGCGTGCTCGAATGGCTGCACGGTGGTGGTGAAATTCACGCCCTTCGTTTGCGATCCATACACGAACGTCTGCTGGCCGGTGTCCGTGGTGATGGTGTACGGCACGTTGTAGAACAACCTGCGGTAAGCACTGACGTCGGCATAGATCCAGTCGGCCTGGTACTTGAAACCAATCTCGTAGTTCTTGACCTTTTGCACCGGAGTGGTCGGCAAGCCGCGGAGGTCATCGAAACCCGGGAAGTGGATACCCAGATTCGCGCGAACGTAGGCGCTCATGTTCGGGTTGAACTCGTAATTGGCGCCGAGCGTCCAGGACTTTTCCGTCTTCAAGTAGTGGATGTAGCTCTGTCCCGGTGCGAAGTATATGGAGCTGTTGTTGTACAGCGTGTACGGATTGGCATCGAGATCGCCGGTAGTGGTGTTGGCGATAGCGCCATTCGCCTGTTGGCGTTCTACGCGCAAGCCACCGTCGAACAGCCAGTTGTCGACTTTCCAGCTGTCGGTAGCGAAGAACGCGGTATTGAATCCGCTCCAGCGTTCGCGGATGGCCGCTGCAGACACAGCACCAGCGAAGCCCTGTGGGCTGGTGAGCTGCCATGTATTGGCGCCGTTAGTGAGGTCGACCACAATCGGATTCGGATTGTTCTGGGCCTGCAGCAGCATGTTGTTGCCCAGGAACCATGTGTCGTGATCGTTGTAGACGGCGGTGTAGTTGCCGACGGTCAGCGTGTTGCCATCGAACAATTCCTTGCTGACATGGAATTCGTTGCTGATCGCCTGGATGACCTTGTGCACGTACCAGAGTCCCTGCGTGGTGACGTTCTGGTTCATGCTGGCCGGGCTGCCGTTGGTGTAGGTGGCGATGGCAGTGAGGCCGGTGGGAAGCTGCGTGTCAGCGGCTTCAGCCGTAGCAATGTAGTTTGCCAACGAGGTGGGGTTGTTGCCCGTGCTGAAGAACGACACGGTGTTCATCTCGCCGCCGGTAAAGCCCAGCTTATCGGAGAGCGACCAGCCGTTGCCGAAATCCCAATCGAAGTTGGTACCGAATAGGTGTATGTCTGCGCCGCGTCCCTTGGCGAGGTTCACGTCGAGGCCGCCCGGTGTGCAACCTGCGGTGAAGCAAGGCGTGGTCTGGATAAATTCGCGCTGGTCGGCCTTGCTGCCGAAGGTGCCAGTTAGCGCGTTGAAGCCTGGATAGTTGGAGAAACTGCCCTGACCCGGATTGAGAATCGGCGTATCGGTGACGAACTGGTTGTGATCCTTCAGCGAGCGTGCGTAGAACATTAGCGAACCGCTATCCCAATCGCGCGTCAACGTAGCCGTCAACTGGCCGCCGTTATCGGCCGGGAATTGGGGATCGCGCACGCCGTCGGACCGGCGCCAGAATCCGCCGACGCTGCCGTACCAATTGTTGGCGATCTTGAAGCCAATAAAGCCGTCCAAGCGCTCCATCCCTTCAGAGCCGTAGGTGAAGCCGAGATCGCCCGAAGGTACGTCCGTGCCTTCCTTGAGGATAAAGTTCGCCGTCACACCGGGCTGTCCGTTGCCATACAGCACCGAGGGACCGCCTTGCACGATTTCAGCGCGATCGATGGTGTCGTCGAGGCGGAACATGGAGGAGTTCTCCATGAACGAGAGGGTAGACATCGGATAAAGCGGCGTGCCATTGAGTTGGTACGTGGCATAAGGCGCGTCGCCGCCGCCCGGGAAACCGGCCACTTCGATGTTCGCGCCGGTCTGACCGCCGGAGGATTCCGGATAGACGCCAGGCGATGCTTTCAGCAGGTCGGCGGCGCTCTTGGGGTTGGCTTCCTTGATTTGCTGGGCGGACATCGAAGTGATCGAGTAGGCCGCGTCGATCTTCTTGATGCCGGCGAAGGTGGCCGTGCCTGTCACCACGACCTGCTCAAGCGTCTTGGTGTTCTTGTCATTGGTCGGTTGCCTGCCGGGATTGGCGTTGGTCGTGGTCGTCGCGGGCGGCGGCGTGGTCTGGGCCTGGTTGCTGTCCTGTGCATAGACGACACCAGATGCGAGCGTGGTCGCGATCGCCGCTGATAGCGCTAGGCGTGTGAGTGGCTTGTTGTTCATCAATCGTTCTCCCCAACGGTTTGTAAGTGATCGCGTGGCGCGGGCCACGTCTGTCTGTTAGCCGCTTTATGTCGTAAACACGCTGATGTCGAACGCGGCGACGCTCGGCAATAGCAGGTCTGCCCCGGCCAATGCTTGCGCATGGCCAATTCCCACTGCTTTCATTCCTGCGGAGTGGATGCTGGCAATGCCCGCCGCGGCGTCCTCCACGCCAAGGCATTCGCTCGGTGCCAGGCCGAGGCCGCGCGCGGCGGCCAGGAAAATCTCGGGATCGGGTTTGGCGCGACGGATGTGGTTGGCGTCCACCACGTAGTCGAACAAATCGGCGATGCCGAGTCTTTCCAGCAGAAGCGGTGCGTTGCGGCTGGCCGAAGCCAGCGCGGTTTTCAGTCCGGCGCGGCGAACCGACTCGATCGCATGGCGCGCGCCAGGCAGCAGGTTCTCTGGGCCGAGGTGTTCGATCTGTTGCCGGTAGTAGTTGTTCTTGCGGGTGGCGAGCGTTTCTTTTTCGTCCTCGGAAAATGCGTGCGACGTCTGCTCGAGCAGGATGTCCAGCGAACTGCGACGATCGACGCCTTTCAGCCTTTCGCCAATCGCATCGTCGAAAGGTATGCCGATCTCGGAAGCGAGTTGTTTCCAGGCGGCGTGGTGCACCACGGCAGTGTCGGCAATCACGCCGTCGAGATCGAAGATCACACCCTTGAAGAGCAGGCCTTTCAGGCTCTGCGAAGCGGACGCGCGCAGTGGCGCGCTGAGAGGTTGCCCGACGCGCAACGTCAACGGCTGGCCGTGATGCAGGATTTCCGTCGGTGCGCCTTCGGTCAGCGTGTATTCCACGCGATCTTTTCCAACCGATACGCGAATGTGGCTGTTCTTCCAACGCACACCGAATCGATAACCGCGCCATGCAGCCGGCAGCACCGGCGCGAAAGCCGAGTGGCCATTCATTGCCCGCATGCCACCGAAGCCCCAGGCCAGCGCCAGCCAGCTGCCGGCCATCGCGGCCATGTGCACGCCGTGCGACGTATTGCCGTGCAGATTGTCCAGATCCACGCGCAAGGTGCCGAGGAAATAGCGGTAGGCCTTGTCGGCATAGCCCACTTCCGAAGCGACGATGCTGAAGGTCGATGCCGACAGCGTGGAGTCGTGCACTGTGACGCCTTCGTAGTAATCGAAGTTACGGCGCTTGCTGTCCTTGTCGATCGCATTGCCGGCCAGCACGAAGGCTTGCAGCACATCGGCCTGCTTGCATACCTGGTGGCGATAGATCGTCAGCGGATGCATTTGCAGCAGCAGCGGACGATGTCCCAGTTCGTTCGAGTGCGTGGCGGGGAGACGCGGCTTGTCGAGAAAGTCGTCGTCCTGCGGAAAGATACCTAGTGTCGGATCGACCGGCAGATACATGGCATCCGCGGCAGCGAGCCACGACGCGATTTCTTTTTCCGACAGATCGATCGCGGCGGCGATGCGCGCGTAATCCTGCGGCTTGTCCTGCGCCAATTGCGCCGCGACAACGGCGGCGTAGCGCAGGTGTTGCTGCGCCATGTGGTTGGTGTAGTAGTTGTTGTCGACCAGTGCCGTGTATTCGTCGGGGCCGGTGACCTGACAGATGCAGAACGCGTTGTTGCGACGCGGGTTGTAATAGCCCACGTGATGCCAGAGGCGCGCCGTCTCGAACAACACGTCGGCGCCGCCGCGCACGAGAAAATCCGTATCGCCGGTGGCGTCGACGTAAAAGCGGATCGCGAAGGCGATCGCGGCATTGATGTGATATTGCGCGGAGCCGGATGGGAAGTAGGCCGAGCATTCGTCGCCGCTGATCGTGCGCCATGCGTACAACGCGCCGACCGGATGATTCATTTCGCGTGCGTGGTTACGTGCACGCGCGAGTGTGTTGACGCGATATTCGAGCATGCTGCGTGCTTGCGCTGGCGAAGTCAGCGCGAGCACGGGCAGGACGAAGGCTTCGGCGTCCCAGAAGTAGTGGCCCTCGTAGCCCTCGCCGGTAAGGCCTTTGGCGGCCGCGCTGCCGTTGCCGTCGCGGCCGGTCGACTGCAGCAGATGGAACAGATTGAAGCGCAGCGCTTGTTCGACAGCCGGATCGCCGTCGATCATCAGCTCGGCCTCGCGCCAGAAAGCGTCGCAGGCCTTTGCCTGGTCGGCGTGGTGGGCGTCGAAATTCTGCGCCAGTGCCCGTTCCAGGCTGGCGGCGACGGCGTCGAGCAGGTGCGCTTCGGTATCGCTGCTTTCGGGATGGCTCCAGGCGTAGGCCACGTACTTTTCCAGCATCACGCTTTGGCCTGGGTGCAGCTCAGCGCTGTAGTGCTGCTGTGCGCCTTGCCCATCTTCAATGATGGCGCGGGTGAAGCTCAGTCCGGGTTCCCTCAGTCGATGGCGCTGGCCGCTGGCAAGTCGGATGTGGCTGTTTTGGGTGCGCTGGCAGATCGAGGCCAGCGTCTGATCCGAATCCAAGGCGGTGATGCTTAGACCGCCGTCGAGACGCGTGCCGATACGCGGGTCGTCGCCTTGCGTGGCTGCGGCGGTGTTGGCGACCAGGGCCGATTCGAGGGTGATCGGGCCGCTGTAGTCGATAGAGGTGACGCGGTAGCGGATGCACAGGAGGTTCGGCGTGTGCAGGGGTACGATCCGCTCCGCGTCGATCTGCAGAGTGACGCCCGTGGGGGAGCGCCAACGCAGAGTGCGTTGCAGGCAGCCGGCGCGCAGATCCAAAGCCTGCTCGAATGCCAGCCATTCGCCTTCATCCAGATCCACCGGTGTTTCGCCCAGGCGCAGGCCGATGCGCGTACCGTCGGCGACGGGGATGCGCGTATCGGTGCTGCGAGCGAAGCCGGGGAAGCGTTCGTGATACTCGATGGGCGTACGTTCCCAGACCCCAGTAAGGAAGGTGCCTTGGGTCGGGCTGCGGCTTTCTTCCAGGCCGCCGCGCACGCCAAGCATGCCGTTGGCGAGGGCGAACAGGCTTTCCAGCCTGGCCCGCTCGCTATCGGCCGGGCGATGCGTATGCACCAAGCGCCAGGTGTCCGGAGATACCTGATGTGCCGTATCCCTGGCTGGTGTTGGCGCATCGTGGCTGTGCACGCACTCTCCCCTCGGCATCGTTGCTTGGTCTTCTCGTCGGCCCTGAGGCCTCTTGTGGGGCGAGCATAGAAGCGAATGATATCGATATCAAGATATCGATATCATATGCGGCATCGCACCAACTTGCGCTCGTGAACGGGCTGAAAACATCGCTGGATTGGACGCCGCCGCGGTTCGCGGGCCACACTTGTCCGGGTATGCGGCATTGCTCCGCGCACCGCCTTTCGAGGGCAGCCTCTTGACGCACGCCAAGAAGAAACAACCCCTTGCGCAACGCCCCGGCCTGACCATGGCCGATCTGGCCAAGTTGGCGGGGGTATCCAAGATCACCATTTCGCGGGCGCTGAGCGACAGTCCGCTGGTGAATGTGGAAACGCGGGAACGCCTTCAAGAGCTGGCGCGCAAGCATGGCTACAAGCTGAATGTCAGCGCCCGCAATCTGCGCCTGCGGCGCAGCCACACGGTGGCGGTGATCGTGGAAATGAAACCGTCCTCCGGGCGCACCATGTGGGATCCGTACCCGTTGTCCCTGCTAGGTGGTATCTCGCAGGAGCTGACGTCGGCCGGCTACAGCGTGCTGCTGACCACGCGCCAGGGCGCAGCGGACGCGTCGGTGCAATCCGCCGATGGCCTGATTCTGCTGGGCCAGGGTGTGCGCCAGGATGCTGTGCGTCTCTATGACAAGCTGGGCATGCCGATGGTGGTGTGGGGCGCGGCCGGGCAGGGTGGCGATAGCCATATCGTGGTGGGCAGCGACAACCGACAGGGCGGCATCAGCGTGGCCGAGCGCTTTCTTTCCATCGGGCGGCGCAATCCGGTTTTTATAGGCAACCCGGATCACCCCGAAATGGCGCAGCGCCTGTTCGGTTTTGTCGACGAGCTGGCTGACCACGGCATCAAGCCGCTGCTTTTGCGCCGAGCGGATTTCACCCTCGAATCGGGCGTCGACGCGGTGCGTTCGCTGCACAGTCGAAAGGTTCGCTTCGATGCGATCTTTGCGTGCAGTGACTTGCTGGCGATGGGCGCGATCCGTGCCCTGGTCGAACTCGGGCTATCCGTGCCGAACGATGTTTCGGTGATCGGTTATGACGACACGCCGCTGGGCGCGAGCTTTCTGCCGCCGTTGAGCACGGTGCGCCAGAACTGGCAGGAGGGCGGTGTGCTGCTGGCGCGCAAAGTGCTGGCGTTGATTCATAGCCAGCCGGTGCAATCGCAGATGATGGCAACCACGCTAGTGGTTAGATCGACCTGATCGCTACACCGTCGGTTCGATGCGCGCCGGTGGCGTGAGCACCAGCCGGAAGCAACTCCCGCCACCTGCAACGCGCACGTATTCGAGCGCGGCCTGATTGGCCTCGGCCATCTGCCTCGCCAGATAAAGCCCCAGACCCGTGCCGTATTCGTGCGTGGTGTAGAACGGCTCGAAAATCTGCGCCGCGACTTTCGGTGCAATGCCTGGACCGCGATCGATCACTTCCAAAATCGGCACGCCATGCTCGCCGTGACGCACCACCACCATCACACGTGCAGCCTCTCCAGGCATGCGGCCGTAGCGCAGCGCGTTTTGCACCAGATTCCATAAAACCTGCTGCAGCTGCTGCGGATCGGCCACGGCCGCCACGGGTGCCGGGCTGTTGTCGACCACGCGCAGCGAATCGCTCCCCAGATCGTTGCCCTGCTTGTATTCCTCCACAAAGCTGTGCGACCAGTCGCCGAGATTGAGCGTCTCGGGACGCGAACGTTCGCGCCGCGACAGCTGCAGAATGTTCTCGATGATTTCATTGAGGCGGCTGCAATGGTTGTTGATGATCTCGACCATGCGCAGGTCGGTGGGATTCATCTCGTTGGACTCGGCAAGCAGCTGCGCGGAATAGCGGATCGCCGCCAGCGGATTGCGAATCTCGTGTGCGATCGACGCAGAGAGGCGTCCCAACGAACTGAGCGTGAGTTCCTCCGCGCGCCGGGACACCAGGGAGGTGTCGTCCAGAAAGATCAGCACCAGCGAATCGTCGTTCGGCGCCAGGCGGCTGAAACGCGGCACCACTTCCGGCATGCCGTCCGCCAGCTGCGTGGCGGTTTCGTCCAGCTTGCCCGAGGTGATCCAGTGATACAGGCGGCGCGACAGTTCGGGTGCCACGCGGCCCAGGTCGCGCTGATCGGAGGACGGATTACCCAGCAACATCCACGCCGATTCGTTGATCTGGTGGATGCGATTGGCATCGTCGACCAGCATCACGCCGGTTTTCATGCGGCGGATGATCAGCTCGTTGACCTGCGAAAGGTTGACCAGGTCGATACTGCGCTGTTCGGCCAGGGCCTCGCTGGCGCGTAACTGGCGACCCAGCACGTTGCACAGCACGACGATCGAGAAATAGGCCATGCCGAACAGGCCGGACTCGAGAAAGTCGCGATCATCGGCCAACACCAGATGCGGCAAGGCCAGCAGGGTGCGGCCGAGCACGCCCAAGGTGGCGACTGCGGCAAGGAACAACGCCAGTCGCAGGGGCAGCAGCAGGGCGCCGGCAGCCAGGTTCACGGCCAACATCATGGCGATGCCGATGCGGGCATCGTTCATGGCCGTGATGGCCAATACGGCGGCAACGATATCGACGAACACGGTGCCCAGAATGGCCAGCCAGCCTAGGGTCTTGGTCATGTGGGTGACCGACACCACGGCCCCGGCGAAGATCAGGTAGAGCGTTGCGACGATGCGCGCCAGGCCGACGTTGTCCAGGTGCGGCCAGCCGATTCCGACGGGGGTGAAGGCAAGTCCGACGTAAACCAGTGCCTGGGCCAGCCTGAAATAATTCAGGAACAACAATTCGTGGCGGGTCGTCGTGCTGTTGGGCGAGTCGGACATCGCGCGGCTGGACACAGTTGTGGGCACTCGGCGGCAGGAATAGGAGGGGGCATTAGCCATCTACTCCCTCTCCCCTCCGGGGAGAGGGTTGGGGTGAGGGGCCAATCTTGCGATTGGGCTAGCTCGAAGCGGGCTTCGATGCGCCACTTTCGCAAGATTGGCCCCTCACCTCAATCCTCTTTGCATCGCCAAGTCTTTCTCCCTCTCCCCTTCGGGGAGAGGGTTGGGGTGAGGGGCCAATCTTGCGATTGGG
>NZ_BSNQ01000003.1:1962382-2223959 GCF_030160075.1 Dyella lipolytica | reverse complement strand
CTCCCCGGAGGGGAGAAGGGGCGAACGCAAAGGGCCATTCCTATGGCCCCTTTCCATCGGGACCGGCTTCCGCGAAAATACCTGGCCGTATTGCGCGGTTTCCGCCTTGTCTAGACATGGCCGCGGCGCACTGCACGCCGGCAGTGCGTATCACCGCCGTTCGTTCTCCCTGGCCCGTGCCGTCGCCATCGCACGGGTCTGATTTCCCCCCGTTCGCTCGAGGTATCGAATGAATTTCCACGAGTACCAGGCCAAAGAATTGTTCGCGCATTACGGCATTGCCGTGCCGCCGGGCAAAGTAGCCAACTCACCCGACGCCGCCGTCGACGCCGCCAAGCACCTGGGCGGCTCGCAATGGATGGTCAAGGCCCAGATCCATGCAGGCGGCCGCGGCAAGGCCGGCGGCGTCAAGTTCTGCAAGAGCCTGGACGACGTCCATGCTGCCGCCAAAGGCATGCTGGGCAAGAGCATGGAAACCTACCAGTCCGCCGGCCGCGCGCTGCCGGTGAACCTGGTGCTGGTGACCGATGCCACCAACATCGCCAAGGAGCTGTACCTGTCGATCCTGGTCGACCGCGACAGCAAGGCCGTCACCTTCATCGCCTCCAAGCACGGCGGCGTGGACATCGAGCAGGTCGCCAAAGAGACGCCGGAAGACATCCACACCATCGTGGTGGATTTCATCGAAGGTCTGCAGCCCTACCAGTGCCGTCAGCTCGGCTTCGCGATGGATCTCAATCCGAAGCAGGTCTCGCAGCTGACCAAGATCATGCTGGGCCTGTACAAGCTGTTCAACGAGAAGGATCTGTCGCTGGTCGAGCTCAATCCGCTCGCCATTCTCGAAGACGGCAACCTCGCCGCCCTCGACGGCAAGGTCAACTCCGACGACAACGCCGAGTTCCGCCACGCGGACCTCGCCAAGATGCGCGACCTCACGCAGGAAGACGCCGCCGAAGCAGCTGCCGTGCAGCACAACCTCAACTACGTGACGATGGACGGCTCCATCGGCTGCATGGTCAACGGTGCCGGCCTGGCGATGGCCACCATGGACGTGATCAAGCTGGCAGGCGGCGAGCCGGCCAACTTCCTCGACGTCGGCGGCGGTGCCACCAAGGAGCGCGTCACCGAAGCGTTCAAGCTGATCCTTTCCTCCGACAAGGTGAAGGCCATCCTGGTCAACATCTTCGGCGGCATCGTGCGCTGCGACCTGATCGCCGAGGGCATCATCGCCGCGGTGAAGGAAGTGGGCCTGAAGATTCCGGTAGTGGTGCGCCTGCAGGGCACCAACGTCGAGAAGGGTCGCGAACTGTTGGCCAACTCCGGTCTGGCGATCACGCCAGCCGACGATCTCAACGACGCGGCGAAGAAAGCCGTCGCTGCCGCGAAGTGAGGAGCAATAAATCATGAGCGTTTTGGTCAACAAGAACACCAAGGTGATCGTGCAGGGCTTTACCGGCCAGCAGGGCACCTTCCACGCCGAACAGGCGATCGACTACGGCACCAAGGTGGTCGGCGGCGTGACCCCGGGCAAGGGCGGCACCGAGCACATCGGCCTGCCGGTTTTCAACAGCGTGCAGGAAGCGGTCGACGACACCGGTGCCGATGCATCGGTCATCTTCGTGCCGCCGCCGTTCGCGGCTGATTCGATCCTCGAAGCGATCGACGCCGGCATCCGCGTGATCGTGGCGATCACCGAAGGCATCCCGGTGCTGGACATGCTGCGCGTGAAGAACGTGCTGCAACAGCATCCGGAAACCGTGCTGATCGGACCGAACTGCCCCGGCGTGATCACCCCGGGCGAATGCAAGATCGGCATCATGCCAGGCCACATCCACAAGCCGGGCAAGGTCGGCATCGTCTCGCGCTCCGGCACGCTGACGTATGAAGCCGTGTTCCAGACCACCAACGAAGGCCTGGGCCAGTCCACCTGCATCGGCATCGGCGGCGATCCGATCAACGGCCTGAGCTTCATCGACTGCCTGAAGC
The DNA here is from genome assembly GCF_030160075.1 of Dyella lipolytica. Taxonomy (GTDB): domain Bacteria; phylum Pseudomonadota; class Gammaproteobacteria; order Xanthomonadales; family Rhodanobacteraceae; genus Dyella_B; species Dyella_B lipolytica. The sequence goes on along the minus strand of NZ_BSNQ01000003.1, from coordinate 2,221,973 downwards.
TGTTCCAGGACGATCCGCAGACCGAAGGCATCATCATGGTCGGCGAAATCGGCGGTAGTGCCGAGGAAGAAGCGGCCGAATTCATCGGCGAGTACGTGAAGAAGCCGGTGGTTTCGTTCATCGCCGGTGCGTCGGCTCCGGCCGGCAAGCGCATGGGCCATGCCGGCGCCATCATCTCCGGCGGCAAGGGCACGGCGGCTGCGAAGTTCGCGGCGCTGGAAAAGGCCGGCGTCACCACGGTGAAGTCGCCTGCCGATCTCGGCAAGACGCTTGCGAAGTTGCTGAAGTAATTCGATCGCTTGAACGATCGCAAAAGGGCCGCGGCAACGCGGCCCTTTTTTTATGGAGCCGCATCGCCGTTCGTTGCGGCAGCGATCGAAAAAAAAGAGCCGGGCAATGCCCGGCTCTAAAGTTGAAGCACTTACCTTGATCAGAAGTTCCAGCGCAATCCCAGATTGGCCGTCCAACCACTGGTGCCGTAGTTGTTGAGCGCACCCTGGTAATCGACCTCACCGTAAATCGCCAGATTCTTGGTGAACTGGCTGGTCGCACCACCGCCCAGGCGATAGCTGGCACCCGCACGGCCACCGGCAAACGTCGCCTGCACATCCGTCCAATCGGTGCTGCTGATGTTCACCTGCTGACGACCACCCACGGTGTTGATGTAATCGGCACGCAGGTACGGCGAGAACGTGGCGTTGTCGCTCTTGGTGAGGCGGGCACCCAGGCGATAGGTCGCCTGGCCGACGTCACCCAGCTTCACCGCCAAGTTGTCCTTATCGACCACGTCGTTGAACACCAGCGACTGGTACATCAGCTGCGCCTGCGGCTCGATCGTCCAGCCCTTGCCCAATTGGAACGGATAGCCGGTTTCCACCGAGGCCGTCCAACCGTGGGCACGGATCGTGGCGACATCCGAACCGCGCAGGTCGGTGCTCACCTTGCCGTTGTAGCTTTCGCCGCCGACGATCGCATCGACGTAGAAGCCGTTGTCCTGCTGCCAGGTCAACCATGCCGAGGCACCATGCGCTTTGTACTTGGTGGAGCTGCCACCGATGCTGGTGCGCTGAGGCGTCACGGTGGTGGTGCCGGCATCGGCCGCCCAACCCGCACGCAGGCTGCTCTTGTCGCCCGTCCAGCCCAGGATGCTGCCACCCAACTGCAGCGTGCTGATCTGCTGGTTGAAGTCGTAGCCGTACTGACTGAAGTTGCGGTCGGAGCTGTACTTGTATTGCGTGCCGATGTAGCGCGCAAAGACTTCACCACCCAGCTGGTCGTTGTCCTTGGCCTGGACGTTGCGGATTTCACCCAACCGCTGATGCAGCGTGTCGATGGTCTGACCGCCGTAACCCAGCAGCGCCGTGGCCGAGGAGACGTACGAGCCGACCTGCGGCGGTACCGCTTTACGGATGTCGCTGTTGTCATCGGGCTGTGGTGCCGGGTCGACAGGCGTCGGCGCCGGTGCCGGCGTTGGTGCTGGCGTCGGTGTCGGAGCCGGCGTTGGTGTCGGTGCTGGCGTCGGTGTGGGTGCCGGCGTCGGTGTCGGCGTCGGAGCTGGCGTCGGCGTAGGTGCTGGCGTTGGCGTTGGCGTTGGCGCTGGCGTCGGTGTTGGAGTAGGCGTGGGTGTCGGCGTCGGCGTCGGCGTCGGCGTCTCATACGTGTTCGCCAAACGGTAGTCCCAATCCAGCTGTGCGCCGCCCGGCAACAAGTTCTGCGACGGATCGGCGGTGCCATGGGTGGAGCCCGGACCGAAGGCGTACAAGTTGTACATCCACGGACCCACGGCGACATAGCCATTCTTGAGGACGAACGAATTTTCATTCGCGCTCGCTACCGTGTTGACGCCCACCGACTCGATGCTCGAGATGATGCCGCCACCTCCCGGCGTTCCGGTCGCATGTCCCACCTGCACCAACGAAATACCTTCGTTGGAATCGACGATGCTGTTGCCGTTGAGATCGGTCGAGGCACCCGAACCCTGCGGGCGCACCTCCAGCGTGGTGGTACCGGTGACGTTGCCGACAATCAACAAACGGTCGGTCTGCTGATTGCTCAGCGCGCCGCCCTCGTTGAGCACGGTGTTGAGGCTCACCACACCCTTGTTGCTGGTGTAGTCGCCGTTGATGGTGAGCGAACCGAACGCGGTGGAACCGGGCACGCCGCTACCGGGCGCGATGGTGCCGGTGTTGGTGACGTTGCCATTGACCGTGCCGTAACCGGACAGCGTACCGGGCGATTGCACGTCGACGTCGCTGTAGGACAGTGACGCACCGGCATGCGCACTGTCGCCGATCATGAGGGTGCCGCCGTAAAGGGTCGTAGTACCGATATAGGTGTTGTTGCTATTGAACACCGTCGTACCGTTGTATACGTTGACGTTGGCACTGCCCGCGCCACCGCCGCCGCTGATGGTCGGCGCAAAGACGTAGTTGCCGCTGTCGTCCGTGTGATTGAAGTTGATCGCCCCCGTGCCGAGACCGAACACTACGTTTGAGGTATTAAGCGTGCCGGGCGCCGTCGCGGCGTTACCCGGTGCTGCGCCGATATTTAATGTGCCCGTCGAGCCCGATTCGTAGGCCACTACGACACCGCCATTGGCGGTGGCGGTGCCGCCATTGGAGATCGTCAGCGTGCCCTGGCCGTTGTTACCAACGGTCAAGTTGGAATTCGACCAGCTCGAACCGGGGCCGCTAACGGTAGCCTCACCGACGCCACCGACTTGATCGCCTATGGAGCCGACAGCATTCGTCACACTGCCGCCATGGGTGACATTCAATGCACCCTGGCCAATGTAGCCAACCACCGTCGTGCCCGAGTTGTTCCAGGCCGAGCCAGAGCCATCTACATTCACCGTACCCGCAGCACCTGTGCTGCCAACCAGGCCAGCGGCAATGTAGCCGTTAGTGCCGGTGACAGTACCTTGGTTGGTGATGTTCAATGTTCCCTGACCGCTGGCACCTACATACAGATCGTTGCCATTCACCCAGGACGAACCGGCACCATCGATGGTCACCGTGCCAACCGAATTGGCGAAATTGCCGATAGCACTTGCGTTCGTCGTATTGACGGTGCCGCCATCGGTAACGGTCATCGTACCCGTACCGTAGTTACCGACAGTGAGGTATCGGGTACGGGAACTCGATGTAACGGTAAATGTTGAACCCGCGCCACTGACGTTGACGGCGCCATTGCCGCTGGCATTCGTGCCTACATAGGCGGCATCGGCGGTAACGGAGCCACCATCGGTAATATTCAGCGTGCCGTCTGCGTTGGCGCCGACATAAAGCGTGCTAGGAATGATCCACGGCGATGATTGGGTATTCGGAACATCAACGACTTGACCATTGTCGATGGTCGCCGTTTGCGCATACACCGGCGCTACCGCGAGCGCGGACAGAGTGGCAAGCGCCAGCGCAGTGCGCCGAGGCGAGGTAGATTTACCGCGAGCGCGGGCCAGTTCGGAAGCGGCCACCCAAGACTGAGTCGCTGCATTCCACACAATTCGATAAACCTTGTTCATACGCTTGCTCCCGGTGAAAACATCTCGTCAGAAATTTTGAAAATGAGTCGATCTCGGCCTTTCAAAGAAAGGCCCGCAAAAGGCGTATCGCCAGGTTGCATGCGACGTACTTGTCGGGAGTCATCCGCATCGCGGTGTCGACTCCGAAGGCCAGTGGTGACCAGATGGCCAGTGCCGAATAGACGTGTTGCGCATCCCTGCGTCTCTTCGGCGCGGCAGCGTCCTGCTACCGAGATAAATGGTAGGTAGAGGAGGTCCTGCGAGATATCGGACTGGACCTAAATTGACGGCTGATCTAGGTGTCTAGGTGCGCTGTTCAGCCACGCATCCGTTTAGAACGGATGCCGTTTGTACAGGGGCGAGCGGGCGCCATCGATCACTGGCGTATCAGCGGTTGTCATGCGCCAACGCCCCGTTGCATTCACGCTGACATCGAAAGTGAATCGACAAATGTCAGGTTTCGTGCCAGCGTAAAGGTCCGCGCATGATGGCATTGGGGGGTGCTTGGCATGGCTACTTCATCACGTCCGCCGTTTCTGTATCCGCCGGGTTCGCCGTTGATGCACCCGCCGCTGGCGTTGGACAAAGCGCGCCTCTATGGCTTCTGGGTGCCCGGTGATCTCGCTGCCCTGCAAACCAGCGTGGACCACACGCTCAACGCATGCAGTCGCGGGGAGATGCATTTCACCGTACTGACCCACTACGTATTGCTCAGCTTCGCTGAGATCAGCCACGCACACAGCGCCTATCCGGCGGATGTGGTGAAGGGCTGGGGCAAAGAAATCGACATCGTTACCTGGGTGATGGTGGGCGCGACCAAACCTGGCGACGTGATGCCTACGTTCTATGCGTATCCGCTGCACATCTGGGTCGACGACTGCATGGCGCTGGTCAACGGGCGCGAGTTGTACGGTTATCCCAAGTACGAATGTTTTTATGCCATGCCAGGGCCGGATGAACCGCCCACCACCTTCCGCCTCGCTGCGAAAGGCTTCCAGCCGTTTTCGCTGAAAACCGAACTGGCTGTACATCCCTTGATCGATTTGGATGCGACCGACGGCGTCAAGGATGAGCCGTCGAAAGACGTGCTCGCATGGCGTGAAGGATTGATTGCGTGCATGCACGAGACACCGGGTTTCTGGGACACGCATCCGGCATGGCGAAAGACTTTCGATCAGTGGTTCGAATTTTTTCCGGGCGTCGATCAGGTCTTCCTCAAACAATTTCCAGACGGCACCGGTCATCGCGCGGTGTATCAGGCCATCGTCGCCGCGCCCGCGAAGGTGAAGGAGATCCGCAAGATTGCCCTGCTGGACGGTCGCTACGATCTTCGACTACACGCCTTCGATAGTTTTCCGTTGAACCGCACGCTCGGCTGGAAGATAGGTAAGCAGCAGGCGCATTGCGGTTTCCGCGTCGATTTCGATTTCGAAGTTCGCGACGGTATTGAGCTGGTCGACAACTCTTTCAGCAAGGAGCAGGGTTGATGGAAGCGCAACCACAACGCATCGCCATTCTCGGTGGCGGTGTTGGTGCCATGACGGCAGCATTCTGGCTTACCAGCGGTGATCATTGGCAGGATCGTTATCAGATCGATGTGTATCAGATGGGTTGGCGGCTCGGCGGTAAAGGCGCCAGTGGTCGCAACGCGGATATCGCGCAGCGCATCGAGGAACACGGCCTGCATATCTGGTTCGGGTTTTACGACAACGCTTTCAATCTGATGCAGCAGGCATACGCCGAACTGGGTCGGCCCCCAGGCAGTCCGCTGGCGGCATGGACGGATGCCTTCAAGCCTCAGCACTACGTGTGTCTGGCCGAGTTGATCGAGAGCACTTGGCGCGTCTGGCCCATCGACACGCCCGAACTTCCCGGCACGCCCGGCGCACCGCGTGCGCCGGAAACGGTGGGCTCGGCGATGGCCGAATTATTGGATTGGCAGCGGTCCTGGTTCGAGTCCTGGGCACTGACTTATTTCAAACATCAAGGCTCGGCGTTTCGCATGGGCCAACATCGCGAAAGTCGGCTGCACGACATTCTGGCTGCGGCGCACGCCGGCTTGACTGCGTTCGAGGATGTGGGCGATCCGCTGGTGGTGGCGCGCAAGGCGAGGGATCTGGCGCGGTCCTCCGCGCAATCGGCTTCGGCAGGCGGTGCCGCAACATCCGATTGGCCGTCTGTGCTGAAGCTGTTGCAAGACTTGCAGCATGCCCTGCACGACGTCGCTGCACCGTTCGGCGATCCCGATACATGGTCGGATGATTGGCGTCGTCTTTACCTTGCGTTGGACATGTCGCTGGCCATTGGCATCGGCATGTTGACCGACGATGTGATCGGCGACGGTTTCGAGGTTATCAATAACATCGATTTTCGCGCCTGGTTGGCACGCAACGGCGCGCAGCCGGTGAGTGTCGATAGCGCGCCCGTACGCGGCTTTTACGATCTAGTCTTTGCGTATCGCAACGGCGATCCGCTGCACCCCGAGATCGAAGCCGGGACCATGCTGCGCGGCATGCTCAAGGTCGGCCTGGGCTATCGCGGTGCACTGATGTACAAGATGCAAGCCGGTATGGGTGATGTCGTTTTTGCGCCGCTGTATGAAGTGCTCCAACGTCGAGGTGTGCGCTTTCATTACTTCCATAAACTCTGTGAGTTGCGGCCTGACGCCACGAACACGCGCGTCGATGAGATCGAACTCGAACAGCAAGTGGCGCTGATCGGCGATGCCTACGATCCGCTGGTGGATGTAAACGGGTTGCCCTGCTGGCCGTCGCAACCGCTTTACGGTCAGATCGATCCGCAACAGGCCGCGTTGCTGGCAACGCACGGGATCAATCTGGAAAGCCACTGGTCGAGCTGGCCGGAGGTGTATCGGCAGGCCACCGGTGCTTCATTGCCGCGGAAAACGTTGCGCCTGGGTGTCGATTTCGACCAGGTCGTATTCGGTTTGTCCGTGGCAAGTCTCGCGCAGGTGGCGCAACCCCTGCTCGCGGTCAGCGCGCCGCTGCAGCAATGCAGTCAAAACGTAGCCGCCGTGGCGACGCAGGCTTATCAGGTTTGGTTGAACCAGGATCTGCAAGGTATCGGCTGGAATTACCCGGGCGCACACGACGAAGAACCCGTGCTGTCGGGTTTCACCGAACCGTTCGATACGTGGGCATCGATGAATCAATTGCTGTGCCGGGAAACATGGCCATCGGGCGAGGAGCCGAAAAACATCGCGTACTTCTGTAACGCTCTGGCGCTCGATGCGTATCCATCTTCCGACGATCACGGTTTTCCCGCGCATTGCGCGGAGCTGGTCAAGACGACGGCGATCCATCAGTTGCAGACACAGATCAATGCGCTGTGGACGCATGTTGGCTCTGGCGAATTTCCATGGACATGGCTGATCGATCCGGCCGGCGGCTCGGGCGTGTCGCGTTTCGATAGCCAGTACTGGCGCGCGAATATCGATCCCTCCGAACGTTACGTGTTGTCGCTGGTCGATACGAGCAAATACCGGCTACGCGCCGATCAGTCCGGTTTTTCCAATGTGTTTCTGGCGGGCGACTGGCTGAAGACGGGCCTGGATGCCGGATGCGTGGAGGCGGCCGTTATGGGGGGCATGCAGGCTAGCCGTGCCATCTGCGGTTTGCCGGCGGCCATCCAAGGGGAGCGGGGGTGGTAGCTCTTCTCCCTCTCCCCTTCGGGGAGAGGGAGAAGAGCGTTACTCGCTTCTCAACTCGGGCATGGGTTGATCCGTAACGCGTTCGGTTCGCCGCCGCGATTTGTGCGCATACATCGTGCGATCCGCTTCGCGCACCAGTTCGGTAAAATCGGCGCTGCTTAGATGTCGCTGGTTTGGCGGGGCGCTACAGATGCCGAAGCTGATGCCTGCATCGGGAAAATCGCTTTCGCGCAGTGTCATGTCCAGTTCCGTCAGCGATCTCGCCAGGCGTTGCTGGCTGAGCTCGTCGCCGTAGGCGATCAAGGCGAATTCGTCGCCGCCTAATCGGAATGCACGGATCAGATCGCCAAGACGCGCCAGGCCTTCGCCCACCGCTTGCAGCAAATCGTCGCCGCGTTCGTGGCCCTGACTGTCGTTGACTTGCTTGAGTCCATCCAGATCGATCATCGCGATCTGCCAGGTGCCCTGGGCCGGATCGGTGTTTTCGCGGCGGGTGATCTCTTCGATCATCACGTTGAAGGCGAGGCGATTGCCGAGCCCGGTCAGCGGGTCGATGGACGCCTTGGCAACGGCTTCCTGCATGCCGCGACGGAAGCGTTCGCGGCCGTCCTCGACCAGCTTGACGTGATCGGCCAACGCAAACGCCAACAGCATGGCTTCGCAGCTGTTGCCCATCAAGGTCAACAGATCGGCGTTGTCGACGATGCTGGGCACCAGCCCGAAGTTGACCGGCAGAATGATCAAGCCTGGCACCAGCACGGCCATGTACGCCAGCGTGAAAAAGCGCGCGCGGCGTACCCCGCGCAGCAATGCCCACAGACCCATGCTGGCGGAAAACAACACCACGATGGATACCGCGAAGGTTGCGATCAGGAAAGCGAACGAAGGAAAGAACAACGATATCGGCAGCGCAACGATCGAAGCGAGCGCGATGGTATGGCCGACACGTGCCATTCGCGGCGCATGCCGCCACAGATCGAGAAAGCGGATGGTGAATCGTGCATGCACGACCGGCAGCAGAATGAACCATTGCGTGAAGTTGATCGGGCCGGTGTTAATCCCCAGCCAGCTCTGCGGCACACCAAAGAAAAAGCCCCATCCCAGCACCAGGATCAGCGCCTGGCAGCCATAGAGCGTGTAGCTGCGATCCTTGATCCACAATCCCACGAACAGGATGAAAACACCCAAGCCGAACAGCACACCCAGCGAACCGAGCATCAGGGCCGACTCGTTGGTGCGCCGTTGGTGATATTGGGTGCGGGTCTGCACATCGATACGTGGGAGCGCGGTGTAAAACCGCGATGTCACGTGGATGACGACCGCGTAGCGATGACCTGGCGTGAGCGTCACGGCGATAGTGCCGCGCGGTATGTCGTTCACCCCTGTGTCGGCACCGGTTTCGACTTGCCGACGCGAGCCATCGTCGCCCAGCACGAGCATGCTGGCGTTTTCGTAGTAGGTGTTGTCGAAGGTGACCACCCAGTCGGAAACGGGCTGGTTCGGACTGAGCGACGAAACCAGCCAGAAGTCGCCGCCGAGCATGTCGACCGAGCGCACGCGGGTACGTGCAGCGAGCCAGGTGCTTAGCTCGGTATAGCTTTGCGGCGCTTGCTCGCCCGCCGCTGCCTTATAGGTTGCGACGGAAGGCTCTTGCGACGTGGGACCGAACAGCGGATAGGGTGCGGTAGCCCGGCATGCCGTAGACACCAGCAGAGCTAGCGCAAACAACAGAAACCCCATCACGCCACGGCCCAACGACCGCGCCGACGCGGGTTCCTGCGCGTGCGAGTAATGACGCAAAGCTGCCCCTTCGCCAGTCTGCGTCCGGGGATGGTAGCACCGCCGTTATGGCCCCTGCGCAACAAATTTCGCTCGGGCGGGCGTTGGCGAACCTCGAAAAACCCTACCTGACGGTCTTGTCTCTGGTTTGTTCCACTACCATTTAGCACCCGTCGATCCCGGATAAGTAAAACGATGGCTGCCTTTCGCCTGGCGCTCGCCCAATACGATTTCCCCGTTGGCGCGGTGGCCGCCAACACCGCCAAGGTGCGTGAACTCATGGCGCGCGCACGTGCCGGCGGTGCGTCGCTGGCGGTTTTTCCAGAGCTGACCATCAGCGGTTATCCGCCGGAAGATCTCTTGCTGCGGCCCAGCTTTCTCTCCTCCTGCCAGAGAGCCATAGAAAGCCTCGCGGCCGATACCGACGGCCTGGCCGCCATCGTCGGTTTTCCGCATAGCCAGGGTGAGGTGTTCAACGCGGCGGCGTTCCTGCGCGGCGGGAAGATCGTTCAAGTCACGCACAAACAGGCGCTGCCCAACTACGGCGTGTTCGATGACAAGCGCTATTTTCGCCCCGGCCGCACCAGCGCTGTCGCGGTCGTTGATGGGATTCGCGTCGGCTACTTGATCTGCGAAGACATCTGGCAGGCCGAACCCGCGGCTGCCGCCGCCGCCGCGGGCGCGGAGCTGATCGTGGTGATCAACGCCTCGCCCTGGGACGATGCCAAACAAGCGACGCGCGAAGAGGTGTTGGTCGCTCGCGCCAAGGAAACCGGTTGCGCGCTGATCTATCTCAATCTTGTCGGCGGTCAGGATGAAGTGGTCTACGACGGCGGGTCATTGATGGTGAACGGCGACGGCAGCATTGCCGCACGCGCGCCGGCTTTCGTCGATGCTTTGCTGTGGGCGGACTTTGATCCGGCCGATCGAACTTTGCATGCCAGCGATTGGCCGATCGCTGCAGATACATCGCGCGAAGCAACGCTATACGCCGCGCTCGTGCGAGGCATTCGCGATTACATCGACAAGAACGGTTTCGGCGGCGTGTTGCTGGGCTTGTCCGGTGGCATCGATTCGGCCCTGACACTGGCGCTGGCAGTGGATGCACTGGGTCCGGGCCGCGTCACGGCGGTGATGATGCCGATGCGCTACACCTCGCAACTCTCGCTGGACGGTGCGCGCGGACAGGCCGAGCGTCTGGGTGTGGAATATCACGTCATCGATATCGAACCGACCTACGACGCATTCATGACCGCCCTGACGCCGTTGTTCGGCGGCAAGCAGCCCGATACCACCGAAGAGAACCTGCAGTCGCGCACGCGCGGCGTGATGTTGATGGCTTTGTCCAACAAGCACGGCCGCTTGTTGCTGGCGACCGGCAACAAGAGCGAGATGGCGGTGGGTTATGCCACGCTGTACGGCGATATGTGCGGCGCTTACGCACCGCTCAAGGATGTCTACAAGACCGAGGTCTATCGCCTATCGCGCTGGCGCAATGAAGCCAAACAGCGGGGAACGGGCAACGCGGGCGACTGGGCGATTCCACCGGCGGTGATCGATCGTCCGCCTTCGGCCGAGCTGCGCGACAACCAGACCGATCAGGATTCGCTTCCCCCTTACGACGAACTCGACGCCATCCTCGCCCGCTTTATTGAAGACGAACAATCGCAATCGGAAATCATCGCGGCCGGCTATGACGAAAACACCGTGCACCGTGTGGTGCGGCTGGTGCTGGTCAACGAATTCAAGCGTCGTCAGTCGGCCCCTGGGCCACGCGTCACCACGCGCGCATTCGGCCGCGAGCGGCGTTATCCGATTACCTCGGGGTGGAAGTGATCGGCCGCGTCGGCTAGAGCGTTTTCGTCATTCATCGCCACACAAAAAAGCCGGTGGCCCAAGGCGCACCGGCTTTCGTGTTTTTGGCGGTGATCCGCTGGCTCAGTAATGGCCCGAGAACGGAATCATCTTGCGCAGCATCGACGGCGAGTGCGGCCACTTGGGATCTTTCAGGTACGGATGATCCGGATAGTTGAGCACAAGCACGCTGCGAGTCTGCGCGGCCAGATCTTTTTGACCCAGCGCCAGGTAGCTGCGGCAAAGAATAGCGAGTGCATCGCCGGCCTGCGGAGATTCCTGGTAATGCTCGATCACGTACTGGGCGCGGTCGGCCGCGGCCACGTAAGCCTTATTGCGGATATAGAAGTCCGCCACGTTGACTTCGAACTGGGCTAGCACGTTGCGCAGGTAAATCATGCGCTGGCGTGCATCGGCGGAGTAGGCGCTGTCGGGGAAGCGGCGGGTGAGTTCGGAGAAATCATCGAACGCTTTCAGGTTGAAACCCTGGTCGCGACGCGTCTGGGCACCCGTGCGCTCGCTAGCGAAAGCGCGCTCGATCACACCGCTGGTGCGATCAAAGTTGATCAGACCGCGCAAGTAATAGGCATAATCCACATGGTCGTTGAGCGGATTGGCCTTGATGAAGCGGTTGACCGTGGAATAAGCGTCGTCCGGCTTGTTGTTCTTGTACTGCGCGTAGGCCAGTTCCAGCTGGGCTTGCTGGTTGAACGGGCCGGACGGGAAACGGGCGATCAGGCGCTGGTAGGCTTTCTCGGCCGCCGAATAATCGGCATGCATCAGATCATTGTGTGCCTTGGCGTAAAGCTGCGGCAGCGGCAAGGTATCGAGCGGGTCGCCGTTGTGCCGGAACCACGAGCAGGCGCTCATCGTCAAAGCCAGGACGAGCACGATCAGTACTTTAAGGGCAGATGTCGGGACGGCCGGCAGCTTGGTTACGCGCATGAGTAAGGGGTTCAGATGTTTGAGCGAAAAGGGATCATAGCCGAAACCGGCCTTCAGCCGGGGGAGCAGGGATGACCATCATTCGTCATGAGGCGATCGTCCCCCTGTCTGCCGCAGGTCGGAGATTCGACCAGGCATTGGCCGAGATGTTCCCGGACTATTCACGCTCCCGCCTCACCGCGTGGGTGAAGGCCGGCGCGGTGACCCTGGACGGAGCGCCGGCCCCGCCGCGCCAACTGCTGCGGGGCGGTGAGCAGGTACGGCTGGAAGCGGAGCTGGAGACCGAGGTCGCCAGCGCGCCCGAGGCCATCGCGCTGGACATCGTCCACGAGGATCCGCACCTGCTGGTGATCAACAAGCCGGCCGGCCTGGTGGTGCACCCCGGCGCCGGCAACCCGGCGGGCACGGTGCTCAACGCCTTGCTGCACCACGATCCGAAGCTCGCTGAATTGCCGCGCGGCGGCATCGTGCATCGGCTGGACAAGGAAACCTCCGGCCTGATGGTGGTGGCCAAGACGCTCGCTACGCATACGGCCCTGGTCGACATGCTGTCCCGTCACGACGTAGAGCGGCAGTACGAGGCCATTGTGCTGGGCACGCTGATCGCGGGCGGCACCGTCGATGCGCCGATCGGCCGCCACCTTGGCGACCGCCTGCGTCAAGCGGTGCGCGACGAGGAAGATGGCAAGCATGCGGTCACTCACTACCGTTTGCGCGAACGCTTCCGCGCCCACACCTTGATTCAGTGCAATCTGGAAACGGGGCGTACGCATCAGATCCGCGTGCATCTGGCGCATATCAATCATCCGTTGGTAGGTGATCCGTTGTACGGCGGTGGTTTGAAGCTACCCAAACGCGCGACGCCTGAGCTCACTGCGGCACTGCGAGGTTTTCGGCGACAGGCGTTGCATGCGGAGCGTTTGTCGTTCCAGCATCCGGTTGGCGGAGCCACGATGGCGTTCGAAGCGCCGCGCCCAGCAGACCTGGAAACGCTGATCGCCACGCTTCGCGCCGATCTGGCCGCCAATGGCCCGGACGAGTATTGATCGCGGTGACTTCCATGACCGACGCTTGGATCTTCCCCGATTGGCCCGCACCGAATCGCGTACATGCGGCGGTCACGACGCGCAACGGTCCTGGCATTTCGCAAGCGCCGTTCGGCCGTTTCAATCTTGGCTTGCGCAGTGGGGACGATGCGCAGGCCGTGCGCGCCAATCGCAGTGCGCTACACCAATCGCTGGATTTGCCCGCCGAGCCGCGTTGGTTGCGGCAAGTGCACGGTACGGCCGTCGCCGAGCTGGGCCCTTTGCCGAGTGCCCATGAACCCGAAGCAGATGCGGCGGTCTCGCGTCTGCCGGGCACCGTGCTGGCGATACTCACCGCCGACTGCCTGCCAGTGCTGTTCTGCGCCGACGACGGCAGCGCCATCGGCGCGGCTCACGCCGGTTGGCGCGGGTTGGCTGCCGGCGTATTGGAGGAAACCATCGAGCAGATGCAGCAGCCCGCCGCCGGTCTGATGGCATGGCTCGGGCCCTGCATCGGCGCGGCGTCGTACGAGGTGGGCGAAGAAGTACGCAAAACCTTCATCGAGCAGGATGCCGCTGCCACCGACGCCTTCACTGCGACGCGTCCCGGGCACTGGTTGTGCGATCTGGCGGTACTGGCACGACAGCGCCTGCTGGCGGCTGGTATCACGCGCATTTATGGCGGCGGATTCGATACCCGCACGGATGCGCGCTTTTATTCGTATCGCCGCGAGGGTGCGCGCAGCGGCCGTTTCGCCAGCCTGATATGGCTTGCCGATAGCTGATAACGGCCGTTTCCCTGCTCTTGGCTGAAGCCGCGCCGGAGTGCCATGCTTGGGTTCGCTTGAATCGCCCCGCGCTGTCCGCATCTCTTCGGCCAGTGGCGGCGTGTCCGCCAAACCTTTTTGGGGATACTCCGATGCGAATGGACAAACTCACGTCGCGTTTCCAGCAGGCACTGGCCGATGCACAGTCGTTGGCGGTGGGACGCGACAACAACATGCTCGAGCCCGTGCACGTGATGGCGGCGCTGCTCGATCAGCAAGGCGGTTCGACCGGGCCGTTGCTCACTCAGGCGCAGGTGAACGTGCCGGCATTGCGCCAGCGCGTGGGCGAATCGCTTGAACGCTTGCCCAAGGTCAGCGGGCAAGAGGGCAACGTACATGCCAGCAACGAGCTGACGCGGCTGCTCAATCTCACCGACAAACTTGCGCAACAGCGTGGCGATCAGTTCATCGCCAGCGAGCTATTCGTGTTGGCAGCGTTGGACGACAAGGGCGAACTCGGCGCGGCGCTGAAAGCAGCTGGCGCTACCAAGACGAATCTCGAAGCCGCCATCGAAAAAGTGCGCGGCGGCGAAAAAGTGCAGAGCGAAAATGCCGAGGATCAACGCCAGGCGCTGGAGAAATACTGCATCGACCTTACCTCGCGCGCCGAGAGCGGCAAGCTCGATCCGGTGATCGGCCGCGACGAGGAAATCCGCCGCACCATCCAGGTGCTTCAGCGCCGCACCAAGAACAATCCGGTATTGATCGGCGAACCGGGCGTCGGCAAGACCGCGATCGTCGAAGGTCTCGCACAACGCATCGTGAAAGGTGAAGTGCCCGAGGGTTTGCGTGATCGTCGCGTACTCGCGCTCGACATGGGCGCGCTGATCGCCGGCGCCAAATTCCGCGGCGAATTCGAGGAGCGACTAAAGGCCGTGCTGAACGATCTGTCGAAGAACGAAGGCCAGATCATTCTGTTCATCGATGAATTGCACACCATGGTCGGCGCAGGCAAGGCCGAGGGCGCGATGGATGCGGGCAACATGCTCAAGCCCGCGCTGGCGCGCGGTGAACTGCATTGCATCGGCGCTACCACGCTGGACGAGTATCGCAAGTACATCGAAAAAGATGCTGCGCTGGAACGCCGCTTCCAGAAAGTCTTCGTCGGCGAGCCGAGCGTGGAAGACACCATTGCGATCCTGCGCGGGCTGAAAGAACGCTACGCGGTGCATCACGGCGTGGAAATTACCGACCCGGCGATCGTCGCCGCCGCCACCTTGTCCAACCGTTACATCACCGACCGCCAGCTGCCGGATAAAGCCATCGACCTGATGGACGAGGCCGCTTCGCGCATCCGCATGGAAATCGACTCCAAGCCGGAAGAGTTGGATCGCCTCGAGCGCCGCCTGATCCAGCTGAAGATTCAGCGCGAGATGCTCAAGAAAGAAACCGACGACGCGTCCAAAAAGCGTCTCGCCGATCTCGATACCGATATCGGCAAGCTGGAGCGCGAGTTCTCCGATCTCAACGAAGTATGGAAATCGGAAAAGGCGGCGTTGCAAGGTGCGACCAAGGTGAAGGAACAGATCGAACGGGCGCGTGTGGAACTGGAAGCGGCGCAACGTCGGCAGGACTACGCCAAGATGAGCGAGATTCAGTACGGCAAGCTGCCCGAACTGGAAAAGCAGCTCGCTGCCGCGCAAGCCGCCGAAAAGCAGGATTTCAAGCTAGTGCAGGACCGCGTCACCGAAGAGGAAATCGCCGAAGTGGTGTCGCGCTGGACCGGCATTCCCGTCAACAAGATGCTGGAAGGCGAACGCGACAAGTTGCTGCGCATGGAAGAATCGCTGCATAAGCGCGTGGTCGGTCAGGACGAAGCGGTGCGTGCGGTATCCGATGCGATCCGCCGCGCGCGTGCGGGCCTGTCCGATCCGAATCGTCCTTACGGTTCATTCCTGTTCCTCGGCCCCACGGGCGTGGGCAAGACGGAGTTGTGCAAAGCGTTGGCCGAATTCCTGTTTGACACGCAGGACGCCATGGTGCGCATCGACATGAGCGAGTTCATGGAAAAGCATTCCGTGAGCCGCTTGATTGGCGCACCTCCAGGCTATGTCGGTTACGAGGAAGGCGGCTACCTCACCGAGGCGGTGCGTCGCCGTCCGTACAGCGTGATCCTGCTCGACGAAGTGGAGAAAGCGCATCCGGATGTTTTCAATATCCTGTTGCAAGTGCTCGACGACGGACGCCTCACCGACGGCCAGGGCCGCACGGTGGATTTCCGCAACACCGTTATCGTGATGACGTCCAACCTCGGTTCGCAGCTGATCCAGGAACAGGCCGGCGACTCGGAGGCCGACTATCTGCAAATGAAGGCATCGGTGCTCGGCGTGGTGCAGGCGCACTTCCGGCCCGAGTTCATCAATCGGCTGGACGAACTAGTGGTGTTCCGTCCGCTGGAGAAGAAGCAGATTCGCGCGATCGCGAAGATCCAGCTGGCGTATCTGGAAAAGCGCCTTGCCGAGCGCCAGCTGAAACTGGAGATCGGCGACAAGGCGTTGGATTTGTTGGGCAACGTCGGCTTCGATCCGGTGTACGGTGCGCGTCCGCTCAAGCGCGCCATCCAGCAGCAGTTGGAAAACCCGCTGGCGAAGGAAATTCTGGAAGGCCGCTATGCACCCGGCGCGATCATTGCCGTCGATGCGGAGCACGGACATCTGGTCTTCCATCGTCGCTGACCGGCATGGCGTGATGATGTGGCCCCGGACTCGTTCGATCAACGAGTCCGGGGTTGTCGTGGTTTCCGGCACGACGTGCACGCGCCGCGCAAAAAAAATCCCGGCCGGAGCCGGGATGTTCGATGCGATGCATCGCAGGAGTTTGGCAGTGGGTCGAATCACCAGTGATAGATCACTTTGGTGTAATAGTAGCGCCCATTGAAGCCGTCGGGTGAAAATTCTGAATACGGAATGGTGCCGTTGGTACTGTTCGCAGCGATGACCTTGTCCGGATAGCTGTTGCTGGCATTGTCCACGCCGAGTGTGAAGGTCCAGTTGTCGAGGTTGTAGCTGCCGGCCAGATCGAGCACCCATTGCGGGCTGAAGGTCTGGTTTAGCAGGTACGAACTGTTGCTGTACGCGGTGAAGCTTCCGTAGCGCGTCAGGTTACCGTTGAACACCCAATGCCCCAGCGTGTAGTTCTCGTTGAGGATCAGCTTGCTGCGCGGGGTGGAATTGGCCAGCAGACCCTTTACATCGCGATAGCTCACGCGTTGCAACCGCAATCCCAACGCATCCAGTTGTGGCGGATTAGCTGCCACGCCAGTGACCTGGGTGCGGTTGTAGTTGTAGCTCAAGGTGCTATCCAGCAGGCCATCGTTACCGAAATCCGAACGGTAGCTGGCAACCAGGTCTCCGCCTTGCGTGCGCGTATTCACCGCATTCGTGAAGTATTGCGCCGAGCTGAAGGCCACGTTGGTGATGCCGTGTGAGGCCAGGTAATTCACCACCGCCGGATCGTTCAAGCCGCTGAGCGTGCTGGAAAGCACGATGCGGTTGTCGATCTGGATCTGGTAGATGTCGAAGGTCAGCGTCAGCGGATCGATCGGGTTGAACACCGCGCCAACGGTGTAGTTGTGCGACTTCTCCGGCCGCAACGACTGCGCGCCCAGCAACTGCGCCACCGGATTGCCGACCGGCAACAGGCCGGTCTGATAGATGCCCGGAGCGACGCCAGGACCTGCATTGCTCGGTGTCAGGTACAGCGAGCCGATCTGCGAATAATCTTCCTGCGCCAGCGACGGTGCGCGGAAGCCGGTCGATGCGCTGGCGCGCAGCGCAAAGCGGTCTGTGAAGTCATAGCGTGCGGCGAGCGAGCCGGAGACGGTGTTGCCGAAGTCGTTGTAATCCTCGTGGCGTACCGCGACCGACGTACCCAGCTTGTCGGTGAGATTGGTTTCCAGGCTCACGTATTCGGCCACATCGCTGCGACTCCACGAACCGACATTGACAGGGCTGTAGCCGCTGAAACCTTGCGCGCCGCCGCTGACGCCCGAGGTACCCACGTAATAGGAACTCGGATCGCCACCGCCGATGTGGTAAGTGTCGCGCAGATATTCCGCACCGAAGGCCAAGGTCACTGCGTTGGGCAACCAGCCGACCGTCAGGTCTTTGGCGACATCCGCATCCACCGCCTGCTGCGCCGACGAGACGATGCCGTCGAAGAAACGGGTCGGCGTATAACCGAAGTCGTGCAGGAAGGCATAGTTGGCACTGTCGATGGTATTGAGCGCGACGCGGTTGCCGCCGTAGTTGGCGCTTACATCCCAGCGCCAGCCGTCCGTTGTGCCGCGCACGCCGGCAACTAGCGCTTGATCGGTACTGCGGGCTTGCAGCAGCGGTTGATAGCCATCGGGATAGAGCGCCCTAAGTGAGGGCTTCACCGATGCCGGATACAGATACGGGTTGCGATAGAGCTCATCGGAAAAAGCGTTGCGCTCGTGATAACTGCCGAACGCGTAGAACTGCACGTTAGGAGTGATGTCGTACTGCGTATTGAGGAACAAGTTGTGCTGGCTTACCGAGGGATCGCCGAACACCTGCTTCTCGCCCAGTTGCGGATAACGCACATCGGCGCCACCGTGGTTGGTCGGATCCTGATGGCCATCGTCCACGCTGATGCGCAGCCAGCCTTTGTCACCACCCAGCGGAATACCGACGTTGGCCGAGCCTAGCCACTGACGACCGCCACCCCTCTGGTACTGACCACCATCGAGCTCGATCGAGCCACCCTGGGCGCCATGTTTGAGGATGATGTTGATAACGCCGGCGATGGCGTCGGAGCCGTACTGGGCCGATGCGCCGTCGCGCAGCACCTCAATGTGATCTATCGCGGAAAGCGGAATGGTGTTCAGGTCAACCGGTGCCGAGCCGCGTCCAATGCTGCCGTCAGTGTTGACCAGCGAGCTGGTGTGCCAGCGCTTGCCGTCGACCAGTACCAACACTTCATCCGGTGCAAGACCGCGCAGCTGCGCTGGCCGTTGCGAGTCGGTCGTGTCTGTGGCTGAGGGGCGCGGGAAATTCAGCGACGGGATCAGGCGTGCCAGTGCCGTGGCGAGTTCGTTCGTGCCGGTGCTTTGCAGTGCGGTAGCTGGGATGACATCGATCGGTGACAGCGAAGTACTGTCGGTCCGGTTCTGTGCTCGCGTGCCGGTGACAATCACGGCCTGCAGGCTTTTGGCATTGCCGGGTGGGGGTGGGTTTTGTGTCGCGTCCTGCGCGGCGGCTGTGGTGGTGAGTGCAAGTAGTACGGCAGCGGTGAGTAGCGTTGTTGTGTTTTTGTCGAGCTGTTTCTTCATGCGGTATATCCCCTAGCGCTTATTTTGTGCTTTGCAGCAATTTCAGATTAGTGACAGCGCAGCCTGGCATCAACCGATGTTTGGGCATCTAAAAGTCCAAATAGGAATATCCATATCGAACACATAGTTACCCGCGTATTCCGCGGGGGTATCGGGCTGCTGACGAGCGCGAGAGGCACCGTTGACCTCGTGAGCGATTGGGCTAGGCGCGCAGGGAGGCAGGCACTACCATGCCCCGGCTTGAGGTGACTGTCGGCGTTGTGCCGGCGGTTGAAACGGGAATAAGGCAGGACGCTGTGAATACAGTTCGCCACTGTCCCGCGCTGTTGGTCTCCGCACCGGCATCAGGGCAAGGCAAGACCTCGGTCACCGCTGCGCTGGCGCGCTGGCACACACGGCAGGGCCGGCGCGTACGCGTGTTCAAGACCGGCCCGGATTTTCTCGATCCCATGATGCTGGAGCGCGCGGCAAGCACGCCGGCGTACCAGCTGGATCTGTGGATGTGCGGCGATGCGGATGTGCGCATGCGTTTGTTCGATGCCGCTGGCGCCGCCGACCTGATCCTGGTGGAAGGTGTGATGGGTTTGTTTGACGGCGCACCGTCCAGCGCCGATCTGGCCCAACAGCTCGGCTTGCCGGTGATGGCCGTGATCGATGGCTCGGCGATGGCGCAGACCTTCGGCGCGCTCGCCTGCGGGTTGGCCGCCTATCGCGAAGGGCTGTCGATGTATGGCGTCGCTGCCAATCGTATCGGCGGTGCTTACCACGCGCAGTTGCTGCAAGAGAGCGTGCCGCCATCATTGCATTGGCTGGGTGCCTTGCCGTATGACGAAACCTTGGCCTTGCCGGAACGCGATCTTGGATTGATTGCCGCGGACGAACTGGCCGACATCGATGCGCGGCTCGATGCACTGGCCGACGCATGGTCGCAGCACGCAGCGACTGCGCTGCCGCCGCCCATGGCTTTCGAGGCGCCGGCGACCGATCCCATTCCCTTGCTGTTGAAGGGGCAGCGTATTGCCGTGGCGCGCGATGCGGCATTCTGCTTTTTGTATCAGGCCAATCTCGATCTGCTCAGTGAAGCCGGCGCCGAGTTGCGTTTTTTCTCGCCGTTGGCAGACGATGCGTTACCCGATTGCGATGCGGTTTGGCTGCCGGGGGGCTATCCGGAATTGCATCTCGCCACGTTGTCGAGGCGACATGACTTGCACGCTTCGCTGCGCGCCCATCGCGATGCCGGCAAACCCATCCTGGCGGAGTGCGGCGGCTTGCTGTTCGCTCTGGAATCGTTGGCCGATCGCGACGGTGACGAGGCGCCCATGGCCGGTTTGCTCTCCGGTCGCGCGGTGCTGCAATCGCGCCTGGCAGCACTGGGCCTGCAAAGTGTGGAGTTGCCCGAAGGCACGCTGCGCGGCCATACCTTCCACTATGCGCGTGCATGGATCGTCGCCGAGCCGCTGGCACAGGCATCCAACCCAAACGAAGGTCCATGTCAGGAAGCGGTGTACCGCACGCGCCGGCTCACGGCCAGCTTCGTCCACTTCTACTTTCCCTCGAATCCGCTGGCCGCGCAGCGACTGTTTCTGCCATGAGTGCGATGCGTACTTTGATCCTTGGCGGCGCCCGCTCGGGCAAGAGCGCGCTGGCCGAGAGGCTGGCTGTTGGAAGCGGACGCGACGTGGTGTACATCGCCACCGCACAATCGGGCGACGAGGAAATGGCGGTGCGTATCGCTCACCATCGGGCGCGTCGCCCGGTGTCGTGGTTGTGCGTGGAAGAACCGCTGCGCCTCGCTGCCGTGTTGCATGAACATGCGCGCGCCGACCGCTGCATTCTCGTCGACTGCCTCACACTCTGGCTCAGCAATCTTCTCGGCGATGCCGATGCGCAACGTTTCGAACAGGAGCGTGCTCTCTTGCTGGATGCATGGTCGACGTTGCCTGGCGAGGTGTTGATGGTCAGCAATGAAGTCGGCCTCGGCATCGTGCCGTTGGGCGCGTTGACGCGCCGCTTCGTCGATGAAGCGGGGCGTTTGCATCAATCCATTGCGGCGATCAGTGAGCGTGTGCTCTTCGTCGCCGCAGGTCTGCCACTTGTATTGAAAGGAACCCTTTGATGAGTATCGACTGGCTCACCGCGCCTTGCGCACAGCCCGATGCGGCCTTGGCAGAAGCTGCACATGCGCACCAATCCCAGTTGACCAAACCGCCGGGTTCGCTCGGCATGCTGGAAGCGCTGGCGATCCAGCTGGCGTCTTTACAGCGCACAGCGCAGCCCGCGGTGGATCGCGTGTGGATCAGTGTGTTTGCCGGCGATCATGGCGTGGCGGACGAGGGCGTGTCGGCGTTTCCGCAGGTCGTCACCGGCGAAATGGTGCGCAACTTCGCGACCGGCGGTGCAGCGATCAGCGTGCTGGCGCGTAGCCTGGGCGCCGACCTGGAGGTGGTGAACCTGGGCACGGTGAACGATCCGGGTGAGATTCCCTCTGTGCGACGGGCAATCATTGCACCGTCCACGGCCAATTTTTGCCTTGGCCCAGCGATGACGATGACGCAGCTGGAAACGGCCTTGGCGGTCGGCGCGGAAAGTGTGCGGACGGCAAAAGCATCGGGTGCGCAGCTTTTTATCGGCGGTGAAATGGGAATCGCCAACACCACGTCGGCCGCGGCCTTGGCGAGTGCGTTGCTCAACGAGCCGCCGTCGACGCTTGCGGGTGCAGGCACCGGCCTTAATGCGGCTGGCGTCATGCACAAGGTCACCGTGCTCGAGCGCGCGTTGGCGCTGCACGTCGGCGCCACCACACCGTTGGAACAACTGCGTTGTCTGGGCGGTTTCGAAATTGCCGCATTGGTTGGCGCGTACATCGCTGCTGCGCAATCTGGGATACCGGTGCTGGTGGACGGTTTCATCACTACCACCGCAGCGCTAGCGGCAGTCACGATGCGTCCGGATCTGCGCCCGTGGTTGTTGTTCGCACATCGTTCCAAGGAGCACGGACACGCGCGATTGCTACGCGCGTTGGATGCCGAGTCCGTGCTCGATCTCGGCCTGCGTCTCGGTGAAGCCAGCGGTGCGGCAACGGCCGTGCCTCTGCTGCGGCTGGCCTGTGCCCTGCACAACGGCATGGCGACGTTTGCGCAGGCCGGCGTATCCACTGCGTGACTATGTCTATCGAACTGCTGCGCCACGGCGACACCGGGCAGCGTGGTTACCGCGGCCAGCTCGACGATCCGTTGAGCGATGCGGGATGGATGCAATTGCGCGACGCGGTGGCGGGGCATGCATGGGACATCATCGCCTCCTCGACGCTGCAACGTTGCGCCTTGTTCGCGCGCGACCTGGCGCTTGCGCGCGGTTTGCCGTTGCGTCTCGATGCGCGGCTGGCCGAATATCATTTCGGAAGTTGGCAGGGCGTGCCGATGGAACAGATCGCTGAAGAGCAGGGCGATGCATTGGCGCGCTTTTGGGCAGATCCGGTGGCGCATCCGCCACCGAACGCGGAACCCTTGGATGCTTTTCGCGATCGTCTGTGTGCGGCGCTCGACGACCTTGCTGCCGAAGCCGGCGGTCAGCGTGTATTGGTGATCACGCACGGCGGCGCGATCCGCATGCTGCGCTGTTTGCTGGAAAAACGCGGCTATGGCGACATGGCCAGTATCGATGTACCGCATGCTTCGCTGCATCGTCTTGTGTGGCCTGCCACGGTGATCGCCTGATGCGCAGCCTGCTTGCAGCTATCGGTTTCCTCACTCGGCTGCCGGTGCCGGCGGATGTGTTCGACGATGAGCGCGCCAAGGCTGCGTCCTTGGCGTGGTATCCGTTGGTGGGGTTGTTGCTGGGAGCGTTGTTAAGTGCATTGGCTTGGCTGCTGCGTGACACGCCTTCGCTGTTGTCGAGCGGCCTTGTCGTCGTCGCTTGGGTCGCCTTGACGGGCGCACTGCATCTGGACGGACTGGCCGACAGCGCCGATGCGTGGATCGGCGGTCTGGGTGATCGCGAGAAGACGCTGGCGATCATGAAGGACCCGCGTTGCGGTCCGGCAGGCGTGGTGGCGCTGGTGCTGGCGCTGCTGTTGAAGTTCGCTGCGCTTGCGAGCCTGCCGGTCGTGCCATGGTCGGCCCTGCTGTTGGCGCCCTTGCTGGCGCGGGCTGGTTTGACGGCGTTGTTCCTCACCATGCCTTATGTGCGCGGCGGCGGACTCGGGACGGTGTTGACCAACGCACCGCGCGGGACGTGCTTCGTTGCCCTGGCGATCACTGCAGGACTCTGTCTATTGGGCGGCTGGCGCGGCCTGCTAGCGCTCGCGGCCGCCACGCTAGTGTTTGGCGTGTGGCGCATGGCCTGCCTGCGCCGGTTGGGCGGATTCACCGGCGATACGGCGGGAGCCCTGGCGGAAATGGTCGAAGTGGCCGTGCTGGTGGTACTCGCCCTGCGTTGAGGCCGGTGCGGTTGGTTGAAATCCGCCTTCGCGACCCGATAATGACGGGCTGCCAGCAGCTGTTAGGCTGCCGGCATCGCGGAGTGTGTCCATGCCTATCTATGAATTCCAATGCAGCGCCTGCGGCCACCGCTTCGACCGGTTGCAGAAACTGTCCGATCCCGATCCGTCCGTTTGCCCCGACTGCGATGCACCCCAGGTGCAGCGGCAGGTGAGCGCGCCATCGTTCCGTCTTGCAGGCGGCGGCTGGTACGAGACCGATTTCAAGAAAGACGGCGACAAGAAGCGCAACCTGGCCGGCGATGCCGCGGCCAGCAAGCCTGCCGAGGGCGCTACTCCTGCGGTGAAGGCTGAAACGAAGCCTGCAAGCGCGCCGAGCAACGCCGAATAGTCCGAGAGTCGAACCCCTTCTCCCCTCCGGGGCACGCGGGGAGAGCACATGGATGTGCTCGGCTTTGAGGAGCGAGGAGAAGGTTGGGATGAGGGGCCAATCTCGCGTGATTGGTGATTCGGAGCCTGCTCCGATGAAGATCGGAGCGGGCCCCAGCCCCTCACCTCAATCCTCTCCCCGAAGGGGAGAGGAGGCGAAAGCAAAGAGCCGTGCTCAAGCGGTGTTAAGATTCCGGGCCTTTTCCACGCTTTTTGCCGCCCAGGCGGCCCGGAGTTCCAAGCGTATGCGCACGCATTACTGCGGCCTCATCAACGAGTCGCTAGTCGGTCAGACCGTCACCCTGTGCGGCTGGGTCAACACCCTGCGCCTGCAGAGCCACGTCGCCTTCGTCGATCTGCGCGACCACGAGGGCTTGGCCCAGGTGGTTATCGAGCGTGAAAACGCCGCCGCTTTTGCCGTCGCCGGCGAGTTGGGTTACGAATATTGCGTGCGCGTCACCGGCAGCATCCGCAAGCGCCTGGCGGCCAACGACAAGCTCAAGACCGGCACGGTCGAGCTGCTGGCCGACACCGTGGAAATTCTCAATGCCGCGAAGGATCTGCCCTTCGCGCTGCACGAGAACCCGAACGAGGACATGCGGATGACCTACCGCTACCTCGACCTGCGTCGTCCCGAGATGCAAACCATGATGCGTACGCGCATCAAACTGGTGCAGGCGCTGCGCCGCTACCTCGACGCGCGCGGTTTCCAGGACATCGAAACGCCGATCCTCACTAAGGCCACGCCGGAAGGCGCGCGCGATTACCTGGTGCCCAGCCGCGTGCATCCGGGCCAGTTCTATGCGTTGCCGCAATCGCCGCAGCTGTTCAAGCAGATCCTGATGATGGCGGGCTTCGACCGTTACTATCAGATCGCCCGTTGCTTCCGCGACGAAGACCTGCGCGCCGATCGCCAGCCGGAATTCACTCAGCTCGACCTTGAATTCGCTTTCGTCGAAGAGAAGGACGTGCAAGATTTCGTCGAAGCGCTGATCCGTCATGTGTTCAAGGAAGTGATCGGCGTGGAATTGGCCGCCGCCTTCCCGCGCATGACTTGGGAAGAGGCCATGCGCCGTTTCGGTTCGGACAAGCCGGACTTGCGCATTGCGCTGGAACTGGCCGACGTCGCCGATGCGCTGAAGCACGTCGAGTTCAAGGTGTTCGCCGAACCGGCCAACGATCCCGCTGGCCGCGTGGCCGCGCTACGTCTGCCCGGCGGCGCCACGCTTAGCCGCAAGGAAATCGATCAGCTCACCGAATACGTCGCCAAGTACGGCGCGAAAGGTTTGGCCTGGATCAAGGTGGAAGATCTCGCCAAGGGCCGCGAGGGCATCAACTCGCCCGTCGCGAAGTTTCTCGATGATGCGGCACTCGATGCGGTGCTCAAGGCAACCGGCGCGCAATCGGGCGACATGGTGTTTGTCGGCGCGGGCAAGTGGAAAACCGTCACGGATTTCATGGGCGCGCTGCGCCTGAAGGTCGGCAAAGATCGCGGCCTGGTCGAAAATCGCTGGACGCCGCTGTGGGTGACCGACTTTCCGATGTTCGAGTACGACGAGGAAGAAAAGCGCTTCGTCGCCCTGCATCACCCATTCACCGCGCCCAAGGTCGACGATATCGCCGATTTGCGCGCGAATGCAGCCAATGCGGTGAGTCGCGGTTACGACATGGTGCTCAACGGCAACGAGATCGGCGGCGGTTCGATTCGTATCCATCGTCCGGACATGCAGAGCGCGGTATTCGAATTGCTCGGCATCGGCGCGGAAGAGGCGCAGATGAAGTTCGGCTTCCTGCTCAAGGCGCTGAAGTTCGGCGCGCCGCCACACGGTGGCTTGGCCTTCGGCATCGACCGTATCGCAGCGTTGATGGCGGGTACCGAATCGATCCGCGACGTGATCCCGTTCCCGAAGACCACGAGCGCACAAGACTTGATGACCGATGCGCCGTCGACGGTCGGTGGTGCGCAGTTGAAAGAATTGCACGTGGCGGTGTCCGTCACCGATCCCGCCAAGGCATGATGCCGATGTTGCCCCTCTCCCTCCGGGAGAGGGGTTGGGGTG
Source organism: Dyella lipolytica (assembly GCF_030160075.1). Classification (GTDB taxonomy): domain Bacteria; phylum Pseudomonadota; class Gammaproteobacteria; order Xanthomonadales; family Rhodanobacteraceae; genus Dyella_B; species Dyella_B lipolytica. The sequence goes on along the minus strand of NZ_BSNQ01000003.1, from coordinate 2,196,133 downwards.
AGGGTAGGAGCAGCGCGCGGTATTGAGTTCTCGCGCAAGGCTTTGGTTATCGCGCTCCGCTCGCACCCTCATCCGCCCTTCGGGCACCTTCCTCGCTCCTCAAAACCGGAGCCATCCATGGCTCCTCCCCGCGTACTCCCAAAGGGAGAAGGCATTGTTCTCACCCAACCGCCTGAAGAGATGACTGAACACATCATTCTGCTGCACGGCCTCTGGATGCGCGGTTTCGCGCTGGGCTTGCTGCATCGGCGCCTGATGGAAGACGGCTTCCGTGTCCATCGCCTCGACTACATGAGCGTGGCGGCGACGCAGCAGCACATCCTGGCGCGGCTGAATGCGGCGATGAACGAGTACGCACCCGAACCGGTGCATCTGGTGGGACACAGCCTCGGCGGTCTGTTGGCGCTGCGCGCTTGTGTTGAAGCGCGGGACCTCCCGCCGGGCCGCATCGTCTGCCTGGGTTCACCACTGAAAGGAAGTGCCGCGGCGCGCGCCTTCGCCAGCTGGGGACGCGGTAGTGAGGTGTTGCTAGGGCACAATCGCGTGTTGCTACAACAGGGCTTCGAGGCGTGGAGTGGACCGCGCGAAGTCGGCATGGTGGCCGGCCGCATGCCGATCGGCCTGGGTGCCATGCTTAGCCATATCTCGGGGGAACACGATGGCACGGTGGCGGTTGAGGAGACCTGCTTGCCGGGCCTTACTGCCCACTGTGTGGTCGAAACCACTCACACCGGCTTGCTACTCTCGGCAGAGGTGGCGCGGCTTACCACCCAGTTTTTGCGTGAAGGCCGGTTTGGTCACGTCCACGCCGTGCAACCCGCTGATCTGGGCTGAAATAGGCCGATTGCCGAGATATCCCCGGGGATGCAGTAAAATCGCCCGCTTGTCATTTGATCCAGCCAGGAATCGTCATGGGTAGAGGCCCGTCCATCGAAGGTCGCAAGAACGCCGAAGACGCCAAGCGCGCCAAGGTGTTCACCAAGCTGATCCGTGAAATCACCGTCGCCACGCGTGCCGGGGTGGCAGACCCCGCGCTCAATCCGCGACTGCGCGCGGCGGTGGACAAGGCGCTCACCGCCAACATGTCCAAGGACACCATCGAGCGTGCGATCAAGCGCGGCTCCGGCGCCGACGGCGGCGCGAAGATGGAAGAGTTGCGCTACGAAGGCTACGGCCCGGCCGGCATCGCGCTGATCATCGAGTGCTTTACCGACAATCCCACCCGCACCGTGGCCGATGTGCGCCATGCGCTGACCAAGCACGGTGGCAATCTCGGTACCAGCGGCTCGGTAGCGTTTCAGTTCACCCGCTGCGGCGAACTGGTGTTCGCTACCGGTGGCCATGCTGCTGCGGAAGAAAAGGTGCTGGAAGCGGCGCTCGAAGCCGGCGCCGACGACGTGATCAACGAAAACGGCGAGAGCACCGTGCTGTGCGCGCCGGACGTTTTCGAATCGGTGCAGCAGGCGTTGATCCAAGCCGGTCTCGATGCGCAGCACGCTGGCGTGGTGATGCGGCCGAATAATCGCACCGCGGTCACCGGCGAAGCACTGGACACGCTCACCGACCTGCTCGAAAAGCTCGATGCCCTCGACGACGTGAGCGAGGTCTATCACAACGCCGCGCTGCCGGCCGACGCCGAGTAAGTGGCACGCGCTCAAGCCAGCTCGTGATGATCCGCATTATCGGCATCGATCCAGGAAGCCAGTGCACCGGCATCGGCATCGTCGACGTCGATGCCGCCGGCAAACTGTCACATGTTTTTCATGAAGCGCTGGTCGTGGCCGACGAAGAAAGCTTTCCGCTGCGGCTGAAACGTATTTTTGATGGCATCAGTGACATCATCGCGGAGCATCGTCCGGTCGAGTGCGGCATCGAGCGCGTATTCATGGCGCGCAATGCCGATTCGGCCCTTAAACTCGGGCAGGCGCGGGGCGCGGCGATTTGCGCGGTGGTCAATCGGGGGATCGCAGTGCACGAATACGCAGCAACGGAAGTGAAAAAGTCCATCGTGGGCAGCGGTCGCAGCGACAAGACCCAGGTGCAGCACATGATCGGTATTTTGCTGGGCGTCAAAGGCCCCATCCAGGCCGATGCGGCGGATGCGCTCGCGATTGCCGTGACGCATGCGCATACGCGTTCCAGCCTTGAGCGTGTCGGTATTCCGCGTACCGCTTGGAGGCGTCGCCGATGATCGGTCGACTTAGGGGCATCCTCGTTTCCAAGCAGCCGCCGTGGTTGCTGGTGGAAGTCGGCGGCGTCGGCTACGAGCTGGAAGCGCCGATGTCCACCATCTACGACCTGCCGGCAACCGGCAAGGAAGTAACGCTGCTCACCCATTACGCGGTAAAGGAAGACAGCGTCGCGCTGTACGGTTTTCTGCACGAATCCGAGCGCACCTTGTTCCGAAATTTGCAAAAAGTCAGCGGTATTGGCGCGAAGATTTCGTTGGCCGTGTTGTCCGGTGTTTCGACGCAGGATTTCGCTCGCCTCGTGCAAGCCGGCGACGTGGTTGCGTTGACGAAAATTCCGGGTATCGGCAAAAAGACGGCCGAGCGCATCGTGGTGGAACTGCGCGATCGCGTGGACGGTCTCGGCATAAGCATGCCGGGCCGATCCGCGACATCCAGCGCGCCGCTCGATCCAGCCGGCGAAGCCACAGTGGCGCTGCAGCAACTCGGCTATAAGCCGGCCGAAGTTACCCGATTGGTGCAAAAAGTCGCCGAGCAGGGCGACAGTGCCGAAACCATTATCCGTAAGGCGCTGCGCGCCGCACTCGGGAGTTGATTCGTGGGTCACGAAATCCATCAGGGCATGAGCGAGACGGAGACCAAGCGTCGCTTGGCTACCCTTGCACTAGGTGCCATTGGCGTCGTCTACGGCGATATCGGTACCAGTCCTCTCTATACGTTGCAGACAGCGCTAAGCCATGACGGCATGCGGCCCACGGCCGAAAGCATTTACGGCGTGTTGTCGTTGATCTTCTGGGCGCAAATCTTCGTGGTGTCGCTAAAGTACGTGGTGTTCATCATGCGTGCCGACAACAAGGGCGAAGGCGGCATCATGGCGCTGATGGCGCTGGCGCTGCGCACGGTGCGCGACAAACCGAAAACGCGCTGGCTGCTGGCCATCATCGGCATCTTTGGCGCCTCGCTGTTCTACGGCGATGGCGTCATTACTCCGGCGATTTCGGTGCTTTCCGCCGTCGAAGGCGTGAAGGTGGCCGCGCCGGGGCTTGCGCACTGGGTGGTGCCGGTGACCGCTGTGATCCTGTTCTTCCTGTTTGCGTTGCAACGTCACGGTACGGAGCGGGTGGGGCGCTTGTTTGGTCCCGTGATGGTGATCTGGTTTATTACGATCGCCGTGCTGGGCGGCAGGATGATTCTGCAAAACCCCCATATTTTGACGGCGATCAATCCCTACTACGGCATGCGCTTTTTCATCAACCACGGTGTGCAAGGATTTATCGCACTGGGTAGCGTGGTGTTGGCGTTGACCGGTGCGGAGGCCCTCTACGCTGACATGGGGCATTTCGGGAAGCGGCCGATCCGACTTGCTTGGTTCAATTTCGTGCTGCCTGCACTGATCCTCAACTATTTCGGTCAGGGTGCACTTTTGCTTGCGCACCCCGACGCCATCGACAACCCGTTCTTCAAAACGGTGCCGTCAGTGTTGCTGTACCCCATGATCGGCTTGGCGACAGCGGCAACGGTGATTGCCTCGCAGGCGGTGATTTCAGGCGCGTTCTCGATGACGCGCGAGGCGATGTCGCTGGGTTACTCGATGCGCATGCCAGTGGTGCACACCTCGCGCGAGATGTCCGGGCAGATCTTCGTACCGTGGGTCAACAGCTTCTTGCTGGTCATGGTGCTGGTCGCGGTGATCGGCTTCCGCAGTTCGGACAGTCTTAGTGCCGCGTACGGCATTGCAGTGACAGGCACGATGACGATCACCACGGTATTGGCGTTGTTCGTGGCGCGCAATCAATGGGGTTGGAGTTTGCCGGTGGTGCTGGTAGCGGGCGCATTCTTCCTGATCATCGACATCTCGTTCTTCAGCGCCAATCTGATCAAGGTCGAATACGGCGGCTGGTTCCCGCTGGTGCTGGGTCTGGCCGTGTTCATCGTCATGACCACCTGGCGTCGCGGCCGCGAACTGGTGGTGCGCGAGATCAAGCAGGGCGGTCTGGCGCTGGCTCCGTTTATCGAGAACATCACCGAGCATCCGCCGCTGCGCGTGCCGGGTACGGCGGCCTTCCTCACTGCCAACCAGAACGCGGTGCCGCATGCCTTGTTGCATAACCTCAAGCACAACAAGGTGCTGCATGAGCGCAATGTGATGCTCACCGTGGAAGTTCTCGAAACACCGGTCGCCGATCCCGAGGAGCGCATTCACCTGACGCCGCTGGAAGGCGACTTCTACGGCCTGGAGTTGCGCTTTGGTTTCGCCGAGGATCCGAACATCCCGCTCGCTCTCTCCCGATGCGCGCGCAGCGGACTGCCTTTCGATCTGATGGACACCACCTTCTTCCTCTCGCGCGAAAACGTCGTTGCCGATGAGCGCCGCCCGGGCATGGCACTGTGGCGTGATCGCCTGTTCGCCTTCATGTCGCGCAATGCTTTGCCGGCGACGGCGTTTTTCCAGATTCCAGGCAATCGCCTGATCGAGTTGGGAACGCAGGTGGAGATTTGATCTAAGTAGGAAAAAGACGCCAGTAGCGGGGGCGCATGGTCGAGGTTTTGCGGGTTTTTCGTGTCTCGTTTCTCATATCGCGCCCCTGATTCGCTGTCCTTGCACTCGTCCGTCATAATCGCCCCATGACTGAGCATCGCATCATCACTTCAGCCGCCCAGCTCGACGACGAGGCGCTGGAGGCATCGATCCGTCCGAAGCGGCTGAGCGAATACCTCGGCCAGCAGGCGGTGCGCGAGCAGCTGTCGATCTATATCGAAGCAGCGAAGAAACGCGGCGGGGCGCTCGATCATGTGTTGATCTTCGGACCGCCGGGTTTGGGCAAGACCACGCTGAGCCATGTCATTGCCAACGAGCTGGGTGTCAATCTGCGTTCCACGTCCGGCCCGGTGCTGGAGCGCGCGGGCGATCTGGCTGCACTGTTGACCAACCTCGAAGCGCACGACGTGTTGTTCGTCGACGAGATCCATCGTCTGTCGCCGATCGTTGAGGAAGTGCTCTATCCGGCGATGGAGGATTTCCAGATCGATATCATGATCGGCGAGGGCCCGGCCGCGCGTTCGATCAAGCTGGATCTGCCGCCTTTCACACTCATCGGCGCCACGACGCGCGCAGGCTTGCTTACCGCGCCGTTGCGCGACCGTTTCGGCATCGTGCAGCGGCTGGAGTTCTATTCGCCGGAAGAACTGACCGCGATCGTGCGTCGTTCGGCGCGCATTATGGGCATCCCATGCGAGCTTGACGGCGCGCAAGAGATCGCACGCCGCTCGCGCGGTACGCCGCGTATCGCCAACCGGTTGCTTCGTCGCGTACGCGATTACGCGGAAGTGCGTGCGGCAGGGCACATCACACGCGATGCAGCGCAGGCGGCCATGACTATGCTGAAGGTCGACGCCGAAGGTTTCGACGAGCTGGATCGGCGTCTGCTGACGGTCATTATCGAAAATTTCGACGGCGGCCCGGTCGGCGTCGAATCGTTGGCCGCCGCGCTCAGCGAAGATCGCGGCACGCTGGAAGACGTGGTCGAACCCTACCTCATCCAGCAAGGTTTCCTGGTACGTACGGCTCGCGGCCGCATGGCCAGCGCCAAGGGCTGGCGGCACCTGGGGCTGACGCCGCCGCCGCGCCAGTCGCAGGCGGCGGATCTGTTCGGCGTGGGCGACGGCGATGCCTGAAACCAAGGTTTTCGACTGGCCCGTCCGTGTTTACTGGGAAGACACCGATGCCGGTGGCGTGGTCTACCACGCCAGCTACCTGCGCTTCCTGGAGCGCGCCCGCACCGAATGGCTGCGCGACCTGGGCGTGGACCAGATGGCGTTCAAGGAAACCACCGGACTGGCCTTTATGGTGCACCGGATGGAGATCGACTTCCTCAGGCCCGCCCTGCTGGACGATGAACTGACGGTGACGGTGGAAGTCAAAGAAAGGCGCGCAGCCAGTATCCTTTTCGCCCAGACGATCACCCGGGCGGACGGAACCGCACTGATCCAGGCGCAAGTACGCGCGGCGTGCGTGGATCTGAAACGAATGCAGCCTGCTCGGATCCCGGACGACATTACCGGCCGGATCGATCGCCATTGAACATCCTTTAGACATGCCCATGCGGTGGAGAACCCCCAAGCCATGAACGGTGGACTGAACGTTTTCGAGATCCTTGCGGACGCAAGCTGGCCGGTGAAGCTGGTGATGCTGGCGCTGCTGATCTTCTCCTTCCTGTCCTGGGTGATCATCATCCGCAAGTATTCGCAGCTGAAGGCGGCGATGGAAAACGCCGAATCCTTCGAGGAGCGCTTCTGGTCCGGCACGGACCTGGCGCAGCTGTTCCGCGAGGTCAGCAACAACGGCGGCGACAACGGCGGCATGGAAAACATTTTCGAGTCCGGCTTCCGCGAATTCGCACGCCAGCGTCAGCGCCGCACGCAGGACATGCGCACGGTGATCGAGGGCTCCGAGCGCGCGATGCGTGTCACGGGCACCAAGGAAATCGGTGCGCTGGAGCGCAATCTGGAATTCCTCGCCAACGTCGGTTCGATCAGCCCCTACGTGGGCCTGTTCGGCACCGTGTGGGGCATCATGGGTGCGTTCCAGGGTCTGGGCGAGATGAAGGATGTGACCATCGCCGTGGTCGCGCCGCACATCTCCGAGGCACTCATCGCTACCGCCATGGGTCTGTTCGCTGCGATCCCGGCTGTGTGGGCCTATAACCGCTACGCCAACAAGGTCGAGCGGGTCGCCTCGCGCTACGAGGTATTCCAGGAAGAGTTTTCTTCCGTGCTGCAGCGGCAGATCCAGATCGACGACACCAACTAAGCGGAGGCGATCATGCGTAATGCAGCGCGCCACAAGCGCTTAAAGCTGAAGTCCGAGATCAACGTCGTGCCGTACATCGACGTGATGTTGGTGTTGCTGATCATCTTCATGGTGACCGCGCCGATGCTCAATGCGAACGTCGACGTGAACCTACCGCAGGCCAATGCCAAGTCGCTGCACGACAAGAAAGAGCCGGTGATCATCTCGGTCGACAGCCAGGGGCAGATGTATCTGACCCTGGGCACCAGCAAGAAAGAGCCGATCGATGCCAACGCGTTGAAAGTGAAGGTGGGCGCTTTCGTGCAGCAGAATCCGGATGTCAGCGTGCTGGTCGCGGGCGATCGCGATGGCAAGTATGACGGTGTCTATCAGGTGCTGGCCTTGCTGCAGCAGGCAGGCGTGGCCAAGGTGGGTTTGATGAGCGCGCCGGAGTCGGGCAGCCCGAATGGACGACCGTAACCCCAAAGGCACCCCGATCGCGGTAGTGCTCTCCGCCATTCTGCATTTGGGCATCGTGGCGTTTCTGTTTCTGGCGATGTTGTCGTGCACGACGTACGACAAGTTCCTGAGTGCAGTGGGTCTGCCCAATCCGATCTCTTGCACGCCGCCACCGTTGCAATTGACCGGCCCGGTGATCGAAGCCACGTTGATCGGTAACACGGGCGCACCACCACCCAAAGCGGTGAAGGTGACGCCGGTGCCCAATACCGTGCCACCGCCACCATCGGTACCGCCGCCCACTCCGCCCCAGGTCGAGCCGCCGAAAACACCAAGCCAATTGCCGCCGCCGCCCGAGCATCCGGACACGGTGGATCAGGAGCGCGTGGTGCAGGATGCGCTGCAGAAAGCCGAAGACGCCAAGAAGGAGCAGGAAGAGAAGGAGCGTCAGCGCCAGGCCGAGCTGGACGCCCAGGCGGCTAAAAAGAAGGCGGAGCAGGAGAAAGTGGATGAGCTGTTCAAGCAGATGGACGCAGCTTCCGCACAAACACAAAAACTCGACACCAAGGCCAAGCAGGCGAAGCAGCAGCTAGCCGATCTGAAGAATGCACAGGAAAACGGTCTGCCCGATCTGCCTAACGCCGCACAGCGCCAGTCAGGCAACAATGCCGCCAACAGCAGTCTGCTGTCGCAATACCTGGCAGCGATTCAGAACGCCGTCACACAGAGTTGGACTCGTCCGGATAACATGCCTAACCTTCCATGTGTCGTGCACATTGTGCAGCTACCCGGCGGCAATGTGATGAGCGCCAAGGTGTCACCCAGTTGTCCGTATGACGAGGCTGGCAAGCGATCCGTCGAAAATGCCGTGCTGCGCGCGCAGCCGCTGCCCTACCAGGGCTTCGAAAGCGTGTTCCAGCGTGAAATTGACTTCACCTTTACACCGCAGTGAGCAAGCCCATGCGCAGATCATCCCGATCACTAGTTACTCTTATCCTGATGTTGATTGCTGGCCTGGTCGCCGGCCCCGCAGCGGCGCAAACGCTGAATGTGCAAATCGTGGGCGGCCTGAAAACAGCGACGCCCATCGCGGTTGTGCCGTTTGCGCAACAGGGGGGCGCCCCGCTGCCGACCGACGTCGCCGACGTGATCCGCAACGACCTCAATCGCTGCGGCAAATTCCGCTCGCTGGCGGTCAGCGAAATCGTCGAGCAGCCCAGTCAGGGCTCGGATATCAAATTCGCCACCTGGCGTCTGCTCAAGCAGGATTACATCGTGATCGGCCGCATCAAGGATGCGGGCGGCGGCGGGCTGCAAGTCGAGTACGAGTTGTGGGATGTCAATCGGCAGCAGCGTCTGCTTTCGGGCACCGTCGATGCATCGTCGTCGGCCGACTTGCGTAATGCCGCGCACAAGACTGCCGACGCCATCTTCCAGCAGATCACCGGCATCCCCGGCGCTTTCTGGACTCGTATCGCCTACATCACGGCGGTCGGTACCGGCAACAACATGAGCTATTCGTTGATCGTGGCCGATTCGGACGGCTACAACCCGCAGGTCGTGGCGCGCTCGCATGAAGCGCTGCTGTCACCGAAGTGGTCGCCGGACGGTAGCCGCATTGCCTACGTGTCGTTTGAAAGCGGCAACTCGGCCATCTATATCCAGAACATATCGACCGGTGCCCGTCAGCTGATTTCCGGACGCGCCCGGGGTATCAACAGTGCGCCGGCCTGGTCGCCGGATGGCACCAAACTTGCGTTGTCCCTGTCCTATTCCGGTAACCCGGAAATCTACGTGATGGATATGGCCTCCCGCCAGGAAACGCGCTTGACCCGCAGCCTGGCGATCAACACCGAGCCGGTCTGGTCGCCGGACGGGCAGAGCATCTATTTCACCTCGGATCGGTCGGGTCGCCCGCAGATCTATCGCATGTCCGCCGCTGGCGGCACACCGGAGCGCGTCAGCTTCCAGGGCCAGCAGAATCTGGACGCAGCGGTCAGCTACGACAGCAAGCAGATTGCCATGGTGCAGGCCAACGGGAACGTGTATCGTATTGCTATCGCTGACCAAAACCTCGGTGGGCAGGTGCGCTACATCTCGCCCGGTCCGATTGACGAGTCGCCAAGCTTCGCACCGAACGCTAGCATGCTGATATACGCCGCCACTGATGGAGCCCAGGACGTGCTTTATGCCGTTTCTGACGATGGCATGGTCAGGCAGCGTCTGGTTCTAGCCAACGGCGACGTCCGCCAGCCGGCGTGGGGACCCTATCGTAAAAACTGAATTCGATCCGGCCGTGTCCCCTGGGGGTACGTCCGGATGACCTGAGGAGGGGTCCGGAATGCTTGAAGCGTTCCGGCTACCAGGGTCGCGGTGCTTTGCCACGTCCCGTTTACAGGCCGTAAGCAGTACAATGCGTGGCTGTAAATTGAAGTGTGAAAAAATAAATACAACAGCCGGTCTACCGGCGATCACTGTCCCGTAACCGCAATCGTCATTGACTGTCGGAAATCAAACCCGTTTGAAGGAACGTCACCATGAATAAGACCGTTCGTATCGCTCTGGTCGCCCTGCTTTGCGTTGGCGCGGCGGCCTGCTCCAAGAAGCAAGAAGTGAAGCCCCAGGCTCAGGCTCCGGAAACCACCCAGGAAACCCAGCAGCCGTCGGGTCCCGCCAAGTACACCCCGGCTGACCTCGACACCGACGCTTGCCTGCGTCAGCGCGTCGTTTACTTCGATTTCGACAAGGACGAAGTGAAGCCGGAGTTCCAGCAGATCATGCAGTGCCACGCCAAGTACCTGCAGGATCGCCCGACCGCTCAGATTCGTCTGGAAGGCAATACCGACGAGCGCGGTACGCGTGAGTACAACCTTGGCCTCGGCGAGCGCCGCGGCAACGCCGTGTCCAGCGCGCTGCAGGCTAATGGCGGCTCCGCCAGCCAGCTCAGCGTGATCAGCTACGGCAAAGAGAAGCCGGTGTGCCGTCAGCACAACGAAGATTGCTGGAGCAAGAACCGTCGCGTCGAGATCGTTTACACGGCTCAATAATGACGGTTTGGCTGGCTAATCGCTTCACGGCCAGTATCAGCATGGCGGGCGCCTTGGCGTCCGCCTTGCTGTTTGTGGCCCCCGCACATGCGCAGAACTCCCCGATGAGCCTGGCCGACCGGGTTGCCCGGCTCGAGCAGCAGTCGCAGAACCAGGGTCAGAACCGCGTCGATCAGCTCAGTCAGCTGCAGCAGATGCAAACGCAGATGCAGCAGATGCAAGGTCAGATCGAAGAACTGCAGCACCAGCTGCAGCAGTTGCAGGATCAAAGCAAAGCCCAGTACACGGACGCGGACAGCCGCCTCGGACGCCTGGAGAAGGGTGCGAGCGCCAATCCGGCCTCGGCTGCCTCGAGCAGCGGACCTGCGCCCGCCGCCTCCGCGCCGAGCAACGCGTCTACTAAGCCTGTTGCATCGCCCACGCCATCGGCGCCTGCAGAATCGGCTGCCGACAAGGCCGCAGCGCTTACCGCTTACAACGCCGCATTCAAGTCCTTGCGCGCTGGCGATTACGTATCGTCGTCGCGCGGGTTCCGGGAATTCATCCAGAAATACCCGAACGATGCCCTCACTTCGAATGCGTTCTACTGGCTAGGCGAGTCGTATTACGCCACGACCAACTACCCGGTCGCCGTGGAAGCCTTCAAGCATCTTTTGAGTCAGTACCCGCAGAGCGACAAGGTGCCGGACGCCACGCTCAAGCTCGGCTACAGCCAGCTGGAGATGAAGCAGACGGATGCGGGTATCGCGACCCTGAAATCGGTGCCGGCCAAGTATCCCAATTCCAACGCGGCCAAGCTGGCCCAGGAACGACTGCGCCGGCTCTCGCAGCAGCCGGCTCACTGAGGCCATGGTCGTGAGTGGCAGCAAGGCAAGCGTGGATATCGCCACGTCGGCTACGGTTTCATCCGCGGTGTCGACCGAGCGGTTGCGCATCACCGAGATCTTTCATTCGATTCAGGGCGAAGCCGATGCTATCGGTTGGCGCACCGTATTCGTGCGTCTTACTGGCTGTCCGCTGCGTTGCGTGTGGTGCGATACCGAGTATTCGTTCTATGGCGGCAACTGGCGCGATATCGACGACATTCTTGCCGAGGTCGCTTCGCACGGTGCACGGCATGTCTGCGTTACCGGCGGCGAGCCGTTAGCGCAGAAGCGCTGCCTCGTGCTGCTGCAGAAGCTGTGCGATGCCGGTTACGAGGTGTCGCTGGAAACATCCGGCGCACTCGATGTTTCCCTAGTGGATCCGCGCGTGCGCAAGGTGATGGACCTGAAAGCACCGGATTCCGGCGAGAGCAGGCGCAACCTGTGGTCCAACCTGGATCAGCTGTTGCCGCACGACCAGGTGAAGATCGTGATTGCCAGTCGTGCCGACTACGAATGGGCGCGCAACGCCGTGGCAGAGCACGCCATCGATCAACGCTGCATGGTGCTGTTCTCGCCCGTGCACGGCGCAGTCGAGCCGCGTGCGCTGGCCGAATGGATCATCGAAGACAAATTACCGGTGCGTTTCCAGCTGCAGCTGCACAAGTTGCTCTGGCATGACGCGCCTGGCCACTGATCGATCTTTCCCTGCACGCAGGGGAGGGCACACGTTTCATGCGCATCGGCCTGTGTCGCCGTTAGCGTTTCCCAACCGGTGACCGGTTGTTTCAGCACGTTGGAATCTATTTATGTCAGGACCCACTCCCCGCAAGGCCGTCATCCTCGTTTCCGGAGGTATGGATTCGGCCGTCACACTCGCCATCGCTCGTCAGCAGGGTTATCAGATCCACGCGCTGAGCGTGGCTTACGGCCAGCGGCACAGTTCCGAACTCGAAGCCGCGGCACGCGTGGCGCACATGCTCGGTGCCGTCGAACACAAAACGGTGCACGTCGATCTGCGCAGCATCGGCGGTTCCGCGCTTACCGCCGATATCGACGTACCGGAAGAGGGCGGTGAAGGCATTCCTGTTACTTACGTACCCGCCCGCAACACCATCATGCTGTCGATAGCGCTGGGTTGGGCCGAAGTGCTGGGTTCCACCGATATCTGGTGCGGTGTCAATGCGGTGGACTACTCCGGTTACCCCGATTGCCGCCCCGCCTTCATCGAAACGTTCGAGCGTCTCGCCAACGTGGCCACCAAGGCGGGAGTCGAAGGCGCCAGCATCCGCATCCATGCGCCGCTGATGGCCATGAGCAAGGCCGATATCGCACGTGAAGGCCAACGCCTGGGCATCGATTTCGCTGCCACCGTCAGTTGCTACCAGGCCGACGCCGAAGGCCGCGCCTGCGGCCATTGCGACGCCTGCCGCCTTCGCGCGCAGGGTTTCCGCGACGCTGGACTGCCCGATCCCACCCGATACGCCTGATTAGCTTGTGTCGCAGGCGGCAAGGCAATAAAATTACCGACTAACTTTTTACCGGGTCGTTAGCTCAGTCGGTAGAGCAGTAGACTTTTAATCTATTGGTCCCGAGTTCGAATCTCGGACGACCCACCAATTCGAAACCCGCACGGCATCAGGCTGTGCGGGTTTTTTTGTGTCGTTCGTTCTGCGCTGACGAACGGTCAATTTCAAATGAGAGCCCGCAACAGTAGTAACCAGTGGGGAACAGCCCGCATGAAACCTGCCGAGGGATGAAGGAGGGAAAGCCGCAATGGCTATCGCGTCACGAGGCCAAGCTTCTTGAACCAAGCGAGCGTGCGCTCGATCGCTTCATCGACGTTCACCTGCGAGGCAAAGTTGAGAGTGCGCTTTGCTTTCTCGCCGCTGATGAATTGGCCAGACGCCATCACCGCGATGGCGCTTTCACTGACGGTCGGTTCCGGGCCGCTGAGGAACTTGTAACGCGCCGATTGGATACTGCTGATGAGGCGCGCAACGGGCAAAGGAATACGCTTCGGCATCGCCGTACCCGTGAGCTTTGAGATCTTGGCCATCAGCTCGGACATGGTGAGATTCTCACCGGCAAGCAAATAGCGTTCGCCAACCGCGCCGTCTTCCGCGACTCGCACGAGGCCGCGACCAGCGTCGCCAGCGTAGATCACATTGCGACGACCCTCGACAAAGCCGGGCAGGGTGTTATTGGCCATCTCAAGAATGAGGCGACCTGTCGTCTTACCCACGTCGTATTCGCCAAAACTCATCGTCGGAATACCGATGGAGACTGGCAAACCTCGCATCGCTGCTTCGCGCGCCTGCTTATCCAGCGCCCACTTCACTTGCAGATACGGGCTGTGATGGCTCGGAGGCTCAGCGTAATCGAGCGCTTCGGTACCGGGTCTGCCTGAGGGGTCTCTTGGAAGTGCGATGGCGGCGCCAACGTAGACCACTTTGGTCAGTGGCAGCGATTCGCACACCTCGTAAAACGTCTTCATCCCGCGCAAAGCGGCATCGACTTCTTCCTGCCAAGGGCGTGGCACGGTTGGGTAGTAGCCAGCGCAGTTAATCACGGCGTTAACGTTTTCTAGCGCGGCGCGAAGCGACGCCGCGTCACCCATGTCCGAAATACGCAGCGCGACATTCGGCTGTTCGATCGCCATCAAAGACGTCTTGCTGCGACCGATAGCCACGACTTCATGTCCGGCCGTCAATGCCGCTTGAACAGTATGGCGTCCAAGCAATCCCGATGCGCCTATGACTGCCATTCGCATGGCATTTCTCCGAGTTGATGCGTGGCTGCAGGATATCCACGAGATTAGTGCTGGATGTCTTGACGTGAAGGGGCCAATGCTTGCGTCACCCAGTCGATAAAGACGCGGACACGCGGTGAGAGTTGTCGACTATGCGGATAAAGCAGCGATACCGGCGTCGGCGAGGGTGGAAAATCGGGAAGGACAGATACCAGTGTTCCCGCAGCCAGGTCTGCTTGAACGTGGTATCGAGGTACCTGGATCAATCCGAGTCCGAGCTTGGCCGCTGCGACGTAGGTTTCCGCGCTGGTCACGGTCACTGTCGAGTGCAAGTTGACGTTTCGCAGCTCGCCGTTGACGGTGAATTCAAGCGGCAATGCCATACCACTGGCTGAAGACATGAAACCGATGCTGACGTGTCCCGCGAGATCGTCGACGCTGACAGGGGTGCCGTGATGCGCCATATAGGCAGGACTGGCGCAGGTCACTTCTTCGAGCAGGGCAACGCGTCGTCCGATCATCGCGCTGTCCTGCAGGTCACCGACGCGCAATACGCAATCGATGCCTTCACGCACCAGATCGACAAGCCGATCCCCTTCGCCGATATGAAGTTGAAGGTCCGGATACTTGGCAAGAAAAGCGGGGAGTGCCGGCAGCACGAAGTGACGCGTTAGCGTGCCATGCACATCGATCCGCAATAGACCCCGTGGCTTGGCGTCGCTGAAGGCCGCCTCGGCATCTTCGACCTCGCCCAGAATGGTTACGCACCGGCGGTAATACGCTTCGCCGTCCAGCGTGGCTTTTACATGGCGGGTGGTCCGCTGCAGCAGTCGCACGCCTAGCCGCTTTTCCAGATCCTGGATGACCTGCGTGGCCGTTGAGCGAGGCCATTCAAGATCCTGGGCGGCCAGGGTGAAGCTATGCCGCTCGACGATCCGGGTGAATAAACGCATGACGTCCAGGCGGTCCATATCAGCCTCATTGTTCGCTCATGGAGAATTCTGTTGCCAGATTAGCACTGATTATTTACTCATTTAGAAAGCCTAGAGTTCTTCCAAGCCGGCACGGTGCTGGTCCTGGAGAAAACTCATGAACAAGCAAACTCAGAAAGTCGCCCTGGTAACTGGCGCTTCGCGTGGCATCGGCGCCGCCATCGCACAACGTCTGGCGGGCGACGGTTTCACCGTCATCGTCAATTACGCGGAAAACGCCGCACCGGCCGAAGCCTTAGTGCGCACGATCGAACAGGCTGGCGGCCATGCACTGGCAGCAAAAGCGGATGTCAGTGATGCCGCGGATGTGCGTCGATTGTTCGATGCTGCGGAAACCGCTTTCGGTGGCGTGGATGTGCTGGTCAACAACGCCGGAATTATGAGCCTCGCCAGCATTGCCGATGCCGACGATGCCTCGTTCGATCGCCAGATAGCCGTCAATCTGAAAGGTACGTTCAACACATTGCGCGAAGCGGCGGCGCGTTTGCGCGCAGGTGGCCGCATCATCAATTTCTCCTCGAGCGTCGTCGCGCTGTTGCAGCCGACCTATGCGGTGTATGCCGCCACCAAGGCCGGTGTCGAAGCGATGACGAGTGTGTTTGCCAAGGAGTTGCGTGGACGCGATATCACCGTCAACTCCGTTGCGCCGGGTCCGACTGCCACGGATTTGTTCCTTAAAGGCAAGCCGCAGGAAATGGTCGAGCGCCTCGCCAAGCTGGCTCCTTTGGAGCGGTTGGGGCAGCCGGAGGATATCGCCAATACCGTCGCCTTCCTGGCCGGTCCGGACGGCAGCTGGGTCAACGGCCAAGTGTTGCGCGCCAACGGCGGAATCATCTGATCACACGCGGACATCAGCGCAAACCGTCGCGTATTTTCCAACTCTCAATGCAAGGAATCCGTATCATGAAACAAGTCATCGTCATCACCGGTGCATCCAGTGGCTTTGGTGCGCTTGCCGCACGGGCTCTTGCCCATGCCGGCCACACCGTCTACGCCAGCATGCGTGAAACCACCGGCCGCAATGCACCCCAGGTTGCCGCTGTGCAACAGTACGCGGCCGAGCATGCTGTCGACCTGCGTGCGGTCGAGCTGGATGTCGCCTCGGAGGCCTCCTGCGAAACGGGCATCCAGGAGATCATTGCGGCGCACGGAAGGCTCGATGTGATCATCCACAACGCCGGCCACATGTCGTTCGGTCCCGCCGAGGCTTTTACGCCAGAGCAATTCGCCCAGCTCTACGACATCAACGTGCTGAGCACGCAGCGCGTCAATCGTGCCGCGCTTCCGCAGCTGCGCAAACAGGGTCGCGGATTGGTGATCTGGGTTTCCAGCAGCAGTGCGCGTGGCGGCACGCCGCCTTATCTTTCGCCGTACTTTGCCGCAAAGGCGGCGATGGATTCGCTCGCCGTCAGCTACGCCAGCGAGCTATCCCGCTGGGGCATCGAAACCTCGGTCATCGTGCCGGGTGCGTTTACCAAGGGCACCAATCATTTCGTCCATTCGGGCTCTCCCGCCGATAAAGCCCGCGCTGCCGAATACGATCAGGGTCCTTATGCCGGCCTTCCGGAACAGAGCCTCAAGGGTCTCGCTTCGCTGGAACCCGCCGACGCTGACGTGGGTGCCGTGGCGGACGCGATCGTGCATGTCGTAGACACGCCATTCGGCAAACGCCCGTTTCGCATGCATATCGACCCATCACAGGACGGTTGCGAGATCGTCAACGGTGTCGCCGATCGTGTTCGTGCGGAGATGTTTCGGCGCATTGGGTTGGAAGACTTGCTGCACCCAAGCGAGGTGGCACATTCCGCCGACTGAGATCGGCATCAACTCAAGTCAACGCAAGGCGGCATGGACTCCATGCCGCCTTGCGTGTCATTCGCCGAAGCACAGCGAACTGCCGCCACGAAAACTAATGGGCGCCCGATGCCGCAGCGGATGCATCGCCACCACCGCCATGCCCCGGCCTTTTCGCAATCCAAATCAGCGCGATAAGCGCGACGAACAGAATACCCGAGATGTAGAAAAGATCATCCACGCCCAGCAGTGCCGCCTGTTGATCCATGACGCGATTGAACACGCCGTAGGCCTGCTGGTGGTCAACGCCGATTCTCTGCACCTGACTCGTGAATTGCTGAAATGCGGGGTTGTAGCTGGTCGTCACTTCATTGAGCTGCGCGTGATGACGAATGGAACGGTGGTCCCAGGCAGTCTGGAAAATCGACGTGCCGATACCGCCGCACAGAATGCGCAGGAAGTTGGACAAACCCGACGCGGCTGCGATGCGCGACGCCGGCAGGCCTGACAAGGTGATACCTAGCAAGGGTACAAAGAACGTCGCCAGACCAATCCCCTGTATCAGGGTGGGTATCATCAGCGATCTAGTATCCACGTCGCTGGTGTAATTGGCGCGCCAGAAGAAACAGGCGGCGAATGCCAGCAGTGATACGGATGCAATCAGGCGTGGATCGATGCGTCCCACCAACTTACCCGTAAACGGTGTAAGTGCGACGGCCACCAGCCCCGCAGGTGCCAACACCAAGCCCGCGTCTGTTGCGCGATAGCCGACGTCTGTCTGCAGCCACAACGGCAGTAACACGATGTTGGCAAAGTACAGACCATAGGCTACCGATAACGCAATCGTGCCTGCGCTGAAACTACGCAGCTTGAACAGACTGAGGTCGACGATCGGATGACGATCGGTCAACTCCCACGCTACGAAGTACACGAATGCGATCGCGGAGGTGGCAGCCAAAGCGATAACCACGGGCGAGTTGAACCAGTCCAGATCCTTGCCCTTGTCCAGCATGATCTGCAATGCGCCGACCCAAATGACCAAAAGCACGAGGCCGAGCTTGTCGATCGGCAGCTTGTGCGTGACCGATTCCCGATCGCGGAAGATCAGCCACGTACCGGCGATGGCAAGGATGCCCACCGGAATATTGACGTAGAAAATCCACGGCCACGTGTAGTTGTCGGAAATCCAACCACCGAGAATCGGTCCGGCCACCGGAGCCGTCAGTGTTGTCATTGACCACAACGCCAACGCCACGGGCGCCTTGGCGCGTGGGAAAGCCGCCAGCAACAGAGACTGCGACAGCGGGATCATCGGGCCCGCTACTGCGCCCTGCAGTACACGCGCCAACAAAAGAACCGGCAAGGTCGGCGCAATACCGCATAGCCACGACGCGATGACGAACAGCACCGTGGCGCTAATGAAAAGCCGAACCTGTCCTACGCGCTGCGACAACCATCCGGTCAATGGCAACGCGATGGCGTTGGACACTGCAAAGGAGGTAATCACCCAGGTGCCTTGGTCCGAGGAAACGCCGAGATTGCCGGAAATCGTGGGAATCGAAACGTTGGCGATCGACGTATCCAACACGTTCATGAACGTCGCCAACGACACGGCAATCGTGCCGATGGCAAGCTTTGCGCCCGATAAGGGTGGATGGTCGATGTGTGTCTCGCTCATGGCGACACTCCTCAGCGCGCGATGGCAACGCTAGATGTATCGCGCAAGGTGCGAGACGCTGCGGCCACCTGCGCGGTGTCGCCACCAGCGTTCTGCACGATGATCTGTGCGATCTCGCCGTTGGCCTCGGCGCCATAGTCCTTGAACACCGGAGTCTGATAGACGGTATTAGGCGCGTTCTCCAACGTTGCACCCTTCTGGTCGTGCAAATCGACCTCGGCGATCACCGACAGGCCAATGCGCAACGGGTGTGCCTGCAATTCGTTGGGGTCCAGCGCAATGCGCACGGGCAAACGCTGCACGATCTTGATCCAGTTACCGGTAGCGTTTTGCGCCGGCAACAGAGCAAACGCCGAGCCGGTACCTGCCGAGAAGCCGACCACATGGCCGTGATACGTGACCGAGGAACCATAGACGTCGGCATGCAGCGCCACGGGTTGACCGATGCGCATATGCTCCAGCTGCACTTCCTTGAAGTTGGCATCGACCCAGATTTCATTGAGCGGCACCACCGCCATCAGCGGCGTGCCCGGCGCCACGCGCTGACCCACCTGTACGACACGTTGCGCCACGTAACCCGTCACCGGTGCCGGCAAGGTATTGCGTGCGTAGGCAAGATACGCATCACGCACGTGCGCCGCGGCGGCCATCACATCGGGGTGATCGGCGATCGAGACATTCCATGTCAGCGCCTGATTCGATGCTAGACGTTGCTCGGCGGCATCGTAGGCGGCCTGCGCTTCGGTCAACGTATCGCGGGCGTGTGTGATCTCTTCGGTCGACACCGCGCCCGATTGGGCAATATCGAGGCGACGGCGATAGTCTTCCTGCGCGCGGGCCAGATCCGATTTGCGCTGATTGAGCACAGCGCGGAACTGCAGGTTATCGACATACAACGTATGCACCTGACGCACCGTCTGCGCCAGCGTCGCTTCAGACTGCTGCAGGGCGATCCGGGCATCGGCCGGGTCCAGTTTCACCAGAGGTTCGCCCTGCTTGATGGTTTGCGTGTTGTCCGCGTTGACAGCGATGACCGTACCGACGACTTGCGGGGTTACCTGCACGACGTTGCCGTTAACGTAAGCATCGTCCGTCGACTCGTAGTAGCGGGCGACCGTCAAATAGTAAGCAACAGCTGCCGCCGCGATGACGGCAACACCGAGGGTGATAAGGGTGAGGACACGGCGGCGGCGACCTCGACCGGTTAGATCGCCACCGTCGGTGGGGTTCGATGAGGCTTGAGCGTTCATGGCTAATTCCGGGGGAATGTGAGGAATGAGTGGGGAAAGGTGTGTTCGCGATGTCAGGCTGCATGGTTCAATCAGGGCGACGCTGCCACGCGGTTGATGGCGGCGACATCGTTCGACGACGTCGTGTAGCCACCACCTAGTGACTGGATCAGCGCAATCTGCGCATCCAGTCGTTGCATGCGCAGCGTCGCAATACGTTGGCTCTGCTCGAGCCGTGCAACGTCGGCCGACAGCACCTGCAGTTGCGGATCGAGTCCGGCCTTGTAGCGGATGATTTCCAGGTCGTAGGCCCGCCGACTGGCGTCGTAGGCGCGCTGTGCGGTGGTCTGCTGCTGCTCGACGGCACGGATCGCGGCCACTTGCGTCGCGACTTCGTTCAAAGCGCCAACCAACGTTTGATCGTAAGCGGCAACCGCCTGGTCATAGTCGGCATAGCGATCTTTCAACTGGGCGCGTAGCGCGCCACCGTCGAACAGCGGCAGATGAATCGCTGGGCCAGCCTGAACTTGCCGACTGCTGGCATCGAACAGATGCCCCCAACCGAACGCGTCGTAGCCGAATGCAGCGACCAGATTGATGTCCGGGAAGAAATCGGCCTTGGCGACTTTCACGTCATGCCCCGTCGCATCGATGCGCCAATGCGCAGCAACCACGTCCGGGCGGCGCGACAGCAAGTCGGCCGGCAGGCTACTCGGCAAGGCGTCATCGGATGCATCGAGCAACACCGGGCGGGTGATCTGCAGACCGCGATCCGGTCCTTTGCCGAGCAACGCGGCGAGTTGGTACCGCGTGGTTGCGATCTTTCCATCCAGTTCCGAGACATCGGTCTGGGTGGCGTTGATGGTCACATCCACGGTGCGGCTTTCGACTTCATTGTCGAGCCCCGTTTGCACGCGCGCCTGCGTCAGCGAACCAATCGACGTGCGGCTGGCCACCTCGTTCTGGGCCACATCGCGCAAGGCATACAACAAGGCGAGATGCACGTACGCATGAGCGACCGACGTCGAGAGAATAAGCCGTGCCTGCTGCTCCTCGGCCTCGGCGGCTTTACGCTCGGAGATCGCCGAACGCAGCGCTTCATGGTTCTTGCCCCAGAGATCCAGCTCATAGGACGCGCCCAACGTCAGCGAGTTTTCGCTCTGCCAGCTATTACCGACCGGAGGTGGAAGATATGTGTTGCCACTGAGATGCTCACGCGTGAAGGCGTACTTGACGTCCGCTTTCGGCCCTATCGCAGCGTGCGCCTGTTCCGTATACGCCGACGCTTTTTCGACCCGCGCCTTGGCTTCCGCGAGGGTAGGGCTGTTGGCGACGGCCTCGTTGATCAGCGCGGTAAGCTGCGGATCGCCGAATCGTTCGGACCAATCCATCGCCGGCCACGCACCGCCTTGTGTCGGGATGCTCACAGCCGCCGAGTAATCGTCGATCGACGCCGGATGGCTGTCACTACGAATACCGCGATAATTCACGCATGCGGCGAGAGCAGTGACCAGCATCGCCACGACGATCACGCGCAGTGATCTGCGCGAATGCCGAGAAGAGATAGATGTGGAAGGGTGCATAAGAGGTGTACCTCGGGGGAAGGTCATACCGTGTCTGGCGACATCACGGTTTCCGCGGAAGGCGGACATCGCGGTTTCGCAGGGGAGAGCGGGCATGTGTCTGGCAGTTGTCTGCCATCTGCTTCAGGCCGAGTTGCAGGGCCTGTAGATCGGACTTGCCGATGCCCGTCGTGAGGGCATCGAGAATGTGGCGAGTAATCTCTATCGTGCGACGAGCCATGCGCCTGGCCTGATCGGTAAGCGCAATACGCACGACGCGACGATCTTCCGTGCAACGCCTGCGCGTCAGCAGGCCGTACTTTTCCATCACGTCCAGTGCATGACTTACCGTGCTGGCATTGACGCCCACGACCGCGGCGAGATCGTTACCTAGCATCGCGGGTTCGGAGGCGAGCAACATCAGAATCTCGGCCTGTATGCCGGTGATGTCGAATTCCTCTTTCATTCGCTGCGTGGTGAGTCGCTTGAAAGCGGATGACGTGCGCACCAGGGCGTGAGCAACGTTGTCGTGATGGTTGCGCGCGGCGAATCGGCGCGCTCTTACTTTTTGCGCCGTGGCACCCTGCTTGGGCGCCGCGGCCAGTGCACCGCTAACGCGTGCGTCACTTACTTTCTTGCTGGTTCTTGAAGTGGCCATGGACCTATACCGACATGAGCGCTATGAGGCTGAGGCCTCCACGACAGCGAGGGCGGCGCGGCGACCGGAGTCCAGAAAGCGATCGGACATCTGCGGATCGTCGGTGGCGCGCGCCAGGATTAACGTGCCGATCAGGCAGGACGCCACAGCCATGGCATCCGCCTCGCGCTGCTTAGGCTTCAGCGATTCGGGCAGGATCGAGCCGACCAGCTTGACCATTTCCTTGATGCCATCGGTCAGCTGCGCACGCACAGGTCCCTCACTGCGACCTGCCTCGACGGCCAGCGTGGCCAACATGCATCCGCTCCCAACGTTGTCGCGATGGCGCGCATTGAGATAGCCGTTGACCAGATCTTCCAGGCGCGCGTCGCCCGTCTTGGTGCTCGCCTTGCGCAGTCGCTCGCGCATGCCTTCCAGCCCCACGGCGAGCGCCTCGCGCGCCAGGTCGTCCTTGGACTCGAAGTGGTTGTAGAAACCGCCCTGGGTCAGTCCGATCTCGCTCATCAGGCTGGCCACACCGACGTTGGCAATACCCTCTTTACGGAAGCGCTCGCCTGCCGCTTCGACGATACGGTGGCGGGTGGCTTCTTTATGTCCTTTTTCGTAGCGCATGGACCTGACCTCAATGGCTGGATTTGCAACGTTTGCGATTGAATTATTGTCATCATATGATATGACGTACGTAATGTAAAGGACCGGCGGCAAGTTTTTTGGACCGGGCGCTCCCTAGTACTGCGACGAGATCGCAGTCATGAATATCCAAGGCAAGAGCGGATGCCGCGCCTACGGATTGGGGTCAGTGTCCGCATTCGCCGATCGAACCGAGGTACATTTCCGGTATTCGGGCTTCATCGGCAACGTCATGTCCCATACCATCGCATCGTTGCCCATCTTCCGTAACCGAGAACGTTCCGAAGTGAACGTCAGGAGTGCCCACCGATGAACACGAACCACGTCAGGCCGCGTCCTATCCTGCTGCTTCTGCTGGTGCCATTCCTGGGATTGTTGGACGTGTCGTTGTACAACGTCGCGGAGCCCACGCTGTTCGGCTTTCCCTTCTTCTACTGGTATCAGCTGCTGTGGGTACCTATCACGGTGCTTCTGATCTGGGTGGTCTACCAGGGGACTTCTCATGACGACTAAACCCGACTATGTGGCGATCGGTATCTTCGCCGCGTTCTTTTTGCTCGTCACCGTGATGGGCTTCTGGGCGGCACGGTGGAAACAATCGTCCGAAGCGATGAGTCTGGACGAGTGGGGTCTGGGCGGGCGTCGGTTCGGAACGTGGATCACCTGGTTTCTGGTCGGCGGCGATTTCTACACCGCGTACACCATCATTGCGGTGCCGGCCCTGGTCTATGCGGTCGGCGCGTACGGATTCTTCGCGCTTCCGTACACCATCATCGTGTATCCGTTCGTCTTCGCGGTGATGCCGGTGATTTGGCGAATCGCCAAGCAACACGGTTATGTCACGGCGGCGGACGTGGTGTACGGGCGCTACGGTTCGCGTCTGTTGGAACTCGCCGTCGCGCTGACGGCCGTGGTCGCGACGATGCCGTACATCGCGCTGCAACTGGTCGGCATGGCTTCCGTGCTGGCCGCATTGGGCCTGCAAGGCGAAATTCCGCTGATCATCGCGTTCGTGGTGCTGGCCGTTTACACGTATTCGTCAGGTATTCGTGCGCCGGCGCTGATCGCCTTCGTCAAGGATGTGATGATCTATATCGCCGTCATCGCCGCCGTGGCGGTGATACCGAGCAAGCTCGGTGGTTACGGCGCGGTCTTTGCGGCCGCCGATGACGCCTTCAAGGCCAAAGGCGCGGGCGGCATTTTGCTGAAGCCCGATCAATTCCTGCCGTATGCCTCGCTGGCACTTGGTTCGGCGCTCGCGGCTTTCATGTATCCACATACGTTGACGGGTGTCTTTGCGAGCAAGAGCGCCAACACCATTCGTCGCAACGCCATGCTCCTGCCGGCATACACGTTGTTGCTGGGACTGCTCGCGCTGCTGGGCTACATGGGTCACGCCGCGCATCTGCAGCTTGCGAGCAATAACGACGTGGTGCCGGTGTTGTTCAAGACGTTGTTTCCGAGCTGGTTTGCCGGTTTTGCGTTTGCCGCCATCGGCATCGGTGCGCTGGTGCCCGCTGCGGTCATGAGTATCGGTGCGGCCAATGTGTTCACGCGCAATTTCTGGAAGGCTTACGTCAATCCCGCGGTGACGCCGGAAGCGGAAGCCGGAGTGGCGAAGATCGTGTCGTTGGTCGTAAAAATAGGGGCCTTGCTCGCCACTCTTTACCTGCCCACGCATTTCGCGCTGGATCTGCAATTGCTGGGCGGCATGTGGATCTTGCAGACGCTGCCTGCTGTGGTGTTTGGTTTGTTCCTGCAAAGCCTGCGGGCTTCGTCGCTTCTGGCGGGTTGGCTTGCCGGTTTGGTGAGCGGGACGTGGTTCATCTGGTCCGATGGACTGAAGCCGATTCACCATCTCGCCATCGGCAGCGCGGGGTTGTCGCTCTATACCGGTTTATTGGCGCTCGTTATCAATTTGGTGGTCGTGGGCGTTGTGCATCTGGCCACTAGCCTTCGGGCAAATCGCTAGGATGTCTGTCGACGCATAGTCAAAGGTGTGATGCTTTGACAGGCGATCGGGTGACGCTTCAACGTCCCCAATCGCCTTTTGAGGTGTAGGCCACGGCGTCATGGGCGTGCAGGCTTTCCTGGTGTTCGAGACGAACGTGGAAGTCGGCGATACGGTTGTCGGCATCGAGCGCACGCTGGATGCGGCGCGCGGCGTCTTCGCAGAACATCAAGTTGCTGCCGTTGGCCAGTGCGAACGCCTGTTCGTCTTCGCGCTTGACCGCGGTCTGCACCGGCGTGCCCAGCGCGTGCTCGACGCGATCGAGCAGGTCGATCAGATTCAACGGCGCGCCGTCGACAAAGCGCACCAGCAAGCGCGCGACGCTGCGTTGTGCATGCGGCGTGGCCACAATGCCTTTCTCGCTGCCCAGCCACGCCAGCACCGCTGTGTAATCCACCGGCTGCGTGGCGTCGAAATCCTTCGCAAACTGCTGCTGGATCAACTGGCGCGACAACGCCGCCGACGCGGGGCAGGTGGATGAGTACACCACTTCCGTACCCAGTTCCATGCGGAAGCTGTCGGCGCAAAGGCTCGCTTCGATCGATACCGGATAGGCACGCCAGCCGCTGTTGTCGCTGCGCAGCGCAGCGCGACGCACCAGTTGATCGAAGCGGATGCTGACGCGTGCGCGATCGGCCAGATCCTTGTGCGATTCCAGGAAGGCGCGCAGCAAGGATTCGAGCATCGCGCTGTCGACCGTGCGAGTGCTCAGGTATTGGTCCATCAACAGGTATAGGCGCGACATATGGATGCCGCGACGGTCCGGACGGATCAGGTTGACGAAGGCGCCGGCCTGGGCACGGGTGCATTGCACCTCGCCATCGCCAGCGTCGAAGCGCACCGGCATTTCGATGCCGTCCATCCCCACCCAGTCCAGGGCGTCGGCCAGATGCGGTTGCGCCTGAATAGCGACATCAGGCATCAGGCCGGCGGTATAGGGGATGTTCTTCACGATGACGTTCCGGATGTGTGGCGGGACCAGGCGGCTTCATGCGGTTGATCCGCCTATCAACGATTGGCCTGTCGCGCGCTGCGCAGCGCCGTCACGGCCGATGCGGCATTGACCTGAAGCACGCCGTTGGAGACTTTGCTGCTTCGTAACAGAAGATCATGGACGGTACGCGCGTCCAGTTTCGGTGCGAGCGATAGCAATAACGCAGCAATGCCGCTCACGTGAGCGGCAGCCATGGACGATCCGGAGGTGAAGTCGTATCCGCCGCCGGGTTGTGTGGTGAGGATGTCGGTGCCCGGCGCGCTCAATACGCCGGGTGGCGCCGTCGATGCGCTGCTTACGCGAACGGCAATGACACCCGGTGCGTTATCGGGAAATCCGCCGCGTGATCCATCCGGCGGCAGTGCCGCGATCACGATGCGGCCCTGGCTCAGCAACTGATCGAGCAGTTTGCCGAGCAGCGGATCCGGGGGGCCGCCCAGACTCAGATTGATGATGCGTGCATTCGTATCGATGATCGCCGCCAGCGCCTTGGCCAGCGTGAAGGAGTTGCAGCGTGCGCCGCTATGGGCCGCCTGCGGATACCAGCACGCCTTGTAAAGGCTGACGACCGACTTCGGCGCCATGCCCACGATGCCCTGATGATTGTCGGCGTCGGCAGCGATGATGCCGGCGACTTCCGTGCCGTGGCTGTCGTGGTTGAACGAGGACACATCGCCATCGACTTCGTTATGCGTATCGCCGATGCGTCCCTGAAGATCCGGATGCGTGACATCGACGCCGGTATCGACGATCGCGATATGCACGCCGACGCCCTGGCTGGTGTTGTGGGCGAGCGCCGCATCGGTTTCCACGAAACCGCGCTGCAAGTTGACGTAGGGGTCGTTGTATCGGTGCGCGTCGGCGGAACGATCGGCGGCAGCGTAGACGGCGTAGTCTTGCAAGGGTTGTGCGAGCTGCACGCGATCGTCTTTGGCGAGTGCCTTGAGCAGCGTGTCGCGTTCTACCCCCGGCGGGGGCTCCAGCACGACGCAGTAGAGCTTGAGCGCCTTGATCGGCCAGCCGGTGACTTCGTGCAATCCATATTGCTGTTTCAATGCCGCCAGTTCGGACACGGCGCGTTGTCCCGCACCGTAAAGCGCGGGTGAGGCATAGCCGAGCAAACTGGAGCCGGCATGCGTCGTGGGCGGATCGATCGGATTGGCAACGGCCAGCACGATGTCGCGCTGACTATCCATGGTGGATACGTCGGTCGCCGATGCACCGCCGGTGCTAGTGGGAGGATCCTGGGATGCCAAGGAAGGCGAATGCGCGCATGCACTCAATAGGGCTGCTACGGCGACCAGAAAAAAGACGCGACGCTTCATGGCGTAACGACGGGCTCCGCCAATCGGATGCCTCGCGCAGTGCGCAACTGCTGCACTATTTGTGGCGTGGTCGTCGTGGAATTCGTCGGCGCCACCGTGTAAGCGCCGACATCGTTGGGGCCGCTCACCACCTGCAGGCGCAGAGAATGCAGCAACGCATTCCAATCGGTCAGCGTCATGCTTGCATCGGGCACGACGCGGATGCTGCCCGGCGCTACGGGTGCCGATACCTGGCTCAAGGTGCGATAGGCCGGTGCGTCGTTTATCGACCAGAGCTTCACGCCCAGCGCGCTCAGGGCGATCGCCTGCACCAGCACCGCGGCAACCAGTCCGCGGGTCAGCCAGCTGCCCGAACGCAAGCGATGAGGGGTTTCTTCGCGTTCGGGTGCATCGATGCGATCCATCAGGCGCTTCAATCCGGCATTCGCATCGAGCTGAATTTCCGTAGGCAGCGACAGCGCAATCCGTAGGCGAGTCTGCTGTTCGAATTCCGCGCGGCACGATGCGCAGCGGACAAGATGATAGTCCAGCCACTCGCTTTGTTCGGGCGATGCGCTTTCTTGCAATACCCAGGGCATTGCCTCCCAGGCGCGGAGACAATCCTGGCCGGTATCCATGGGGTAGGTCATGACACGCTCTCTTTCATAACAGGTGATTCGCCCGCCAAAGTGGGAAGCACGTTGCGCAGCTTGACGCGCGCATGAAACAAGCGTGCTTTCACCGTGCCCACTGGGCATTGCATGATCGCGGCGACATCGTCCAAGGAATGGCCCACACCATAAACCAGTTCGACCACCACGCGCTGGTCGGCCGAAAGACGATCGAGGCCCTTGCTCAACCAGTCGCGCAATTCGCGATCTTCATCCGGATCCGACGACGGCGCGCGATCGTCCGACAAAGCATCGTCTTCCACCGGCTCGTCGCCATGTTGTCGCAGCGCCTTGAGTCCGCAGCGGTAGGCAATGCCCATGATCCAGGTCGACACGCGCGAGTCGCCGCGGAACTCGCCGGATTTCTGCCAGACGATCCAGAAACAGTCGTTGACCACTTCCTCGATGACATCGGTGCGTCGGGTCAGCCGGGACAGAAAGCGGCACAGCCTGCCGTGATAACTGTGGTACAGCGTCGACAGCGCGACACGGTCACCCGTCGACATGCGTTGGAGCAGCATGCGATCGGTGGCGTCGGCGTCGATGGTGGCTTCGTTCATAGGTTTGGAGGAGGTCACCGGATAGCGGCGAGTTTCCACATAAGTGCGCTATCGGCGCGGAAAGGTTGCCCCTGAATCAAAAAGACCAGGAAATGGTCCCCACCCAGGGGGCGGTGACCAGGTTACCCGCATGCCTGGGTATGGCCGGATTCGTCGCCACGCGGTCCAGTTCCACCCGCCAGGGGCCGTAGCTCCATAGCAGTCCGGCATGTCCATACCGATAGACGGCGGTGTTGATGCGCTCACCGTAACCGTAGGAACCACTATTCAAAACAAGGGATTGGCTGACACCCGCACCCAGCGAAAGAGAAAAATGCCAGGCCAGCGGCCAGTGGAAATTGATATCGGCGGCACCTCGTGGTTCGTGACGGGTTCCGTTGATAAGACAGATGCCCGACAGGCCAAACGTCAGAATGTCCCGGTATATCCAGTTAACGCCTATTTCGGTTCGATCGAAAAGCCGGGCCTGGGCATTGCCCGGGTAGTCGTAATAGAGCAGATCCCCTTGCATCTGCCAGTCGCTGGAGAGCGACCAGTAATGCGACACCTGGGCCAGGGCCTCGGAAACATGCCCGGGCGAGCGTATTTCGGTTCCTCCGGAAAGGCCAAGCGACCAGCCCGGCGCGGGCGCCCAGGACACAGCGGCCTGCAAAATAGGCGTAGCCGGCGTCACCGCCTGGCCGCGATCCACCAGCTGGGAACTGACCGCCACCGCGCCGCTGACCGTGGCCGACTGCGCATGAAGCGGTGCCGCCAGGCATGCCGTCGCCGCGAGCAACGCGAGCGAGAGAGCCCCGCGCGCGCGCAAGATGCCCCGCCCGCGCGGATCATGACGGGCGCGCCGGGCAAAGCCTCGGTGCACACTGACTCCAGCGCAAAAGGGGCGACGCTTCTTCATGGGGATCTATGCATTCACACGCACGAAAGCCGCCCTGCGCCAGGTATGCCGCACCTATAGACGGTTCGGTAATACGAGGAAATGTCATCCGTGGAGCGGGAAGCTGTCATCAGTGAATCGTGCCGAGGTATGAAATGAGATCGTCCAGTTGCTTGGAATCGGTCAAGCCGTCGTACTTCATCTTGGTCCCAGGGTTGGCCTGCTTGGCCGGCTGGGACAGGTAGCTGTGCAGCTTGTCCGTGGTCCACACCCATTTGGCTTGCAGCAACGCATCCGAATATTTGTAGTTCGGTGCGGTGCCCGCGTTGCGTCCGACTATACCGAACAGGCTAGGGCCTTTCTTGTTGCGCCCCTCTTTCACGCTGTGGCACTCGGAGCATTCCGTCTTGAAAACATCCGACCCGGCGCTCGCGTCACCGGCCAGGGCAAAAGGGGACATCGACGCCGCCCCCAGATAGAGCCCTACGGCAGCAACGCACCGTAGGAACGGTACCCAAAGCAACTTGGTCACTTTCTGACTCCTGTACACATTTTTAGAAAGCCAAACTCGCCGTTAGCGAAAAGGCGTTGAGATCGTGCGCATTGGTCACCGGGAGGCCTGGCCCCACGCCGAAAATGTTCGTGCTGCTACCGTTGAACCGACTGAAATGGAACCACGTGGCAGCGAGCTTCAGGTTCGCGATCGTTGTAAAAGAGTCGTCCTTGCCGAACGGTGCCCAGTACAAGGTGAGCAGGTTGCTGGTGGTATCGGGAACGCCGTACGGTTGATAGCGAACGATGTCGCGCGTTCCTGTGCTCACCAGATGCGAGAACGTGAGGCCGTAGGTCTGCAAGAACGTGTAGGTCAACGTAAACGTGCGGTCGTGCACGGCGCCGTGCGTTTGCGCGGTGATGCCCGGGAACGGGCTGGGGGGAAGGCTGCCGTAGCGGCGTTGTTCGAGAATATCGACAAAACTCGCCTGCACGATGTTTTCCCGATTGCCGATGTACTGGTAAGTCACGTCGTAGCCGAGATCCGTGAGGTCGTCGGCCGGACCCGAGCGCGGAAGCTGGCGCTTAGCGGTCAGCGCGACGATGCCTGCCGAAAAGAACTGCTTCTTCAGATCCTTCATGTACGCGAAGCGAAAAAAACCGGTGTCGCTGAGCCTGCCCGGGTCGCCCGACAACGCGTAGCCGAGATTGCTCTGCGTGGACTGCGGCAACGAGGTGTAACTGCCGATTTCGCCGTACCAATCGGAGTCGTAAAGGCCATAGGCGGTTGCGCCGACAACGCGATTGGCAAGCGCGTCGGGACTGGAAGGGTTGAGCAGCGTGCCGGTGACACCGGGCGGGCCCAGTAGCGTTGAGTCCGGCAGATCGGACACCGCATCCTCGAATCCGGGACTGTTGTTTACGCTCACGCCGAATGTGGCTTCCTTGCTGCCGAGCTTCAGATCCTTGGCGACGAAGCGCAGATCGACATTGCTCAGTTTGGTGCTGAAGTGGTCCTGGCCATCGTTGTCCGTTTCGATCTTGACGTAGCCGCCGATGTTGTCCGAGATGCGTCCGGCTACGTAGATGTCTGCTTCCGTGAGCTGCGTAGTGTTCTGACCGCGCGCCGGTACCGAATGCGTGCCGATGAGCTGCACGGCCACGGGAATCTTGAAGCCGTTGCCGTCCGTATCGGTATAGCCGTTGAGTTTGAAGCGCATGCCGTAGGGTGTCAGTGCGGGACCGTAGGCACCGGCATGGCAGTCCGCGCACGCATTGCCGGTCTGCCGCGCATAAGCGGGAGTGGCTTGTACGCTGGTGCTGGCAAATAGCAGTAGCGCGGCGACGGCTAGCCACAGGTAAACCCGATGCGTCCGGCGCATCGAGCGTCGGTTCAAAGAGTGCGACATAAGATCTCCTTGTCGTGATCGGATGCGACAGAACACAAAGCGTTCTCCATCAGCGTCGGCGTTTGGGCAGCATCAGCCGCAACGTTCCATCGCGCAGCACGAAGTGGTGCCAGAGCGCGGCGGCGATGTGCAGCGAAACCAGGGCCAGCAACAACCAGGCAGCGTCGAGGTGCCATGCCTGCAATCGATCGGCCAGATCTTCGTCGCCACCCACCAGGGTGGGCAGCGTCAGGCCAAGCAGATGAACCGGCTTGTCCTCCGCATTGCTCAAGGCCCAACCGAGTATCGGCAGGGCAAGCATCAATGCGTACAACGCGATATGTGTCAGCGCCGCGGCGAGGCGAATCGGCCACGACGTATGGCTTGCGGGCGGCAGCTTGCCCAGCCGAATACGGAGTGCCACGCGCAAGAAGAAAAGAATGAGTACGAACAACCCGAAATGGCGATGACCTTCGAGCAGCCATTGGCGCAGGGCGCGGCCGTCGACTTCATCGCGGATCAGAATGAATGTCGCCGCCGTGCACACGCAAAGCACGGTCAACCAATGCATGACCACCAGTTTCCTCGGGCGCTCAACGACGGTCGTCTCCGCGGGTCGCGGTGCGAAATGCTCGGCGTCGGCTTGCACGCCGGGCATGAATGCCACGTTCTTCCCCTGCTTTGGCCCAGCCTTGTTTTCCGATGCCATATCCCAGTCGCCCGCGTTGCCGTCGTCCTGCCGATCTCATGCCCGCCTTGCGTCTGCCTCATGCCCGAAGCGGCATGCCTGGGTGCAGTGAAAACGGCCTCGTGCGTATGGGTGTCGGTTATGGAGCGAAAGGTTGCATCGAATTAACAAAGCGTCGTGGGCAATGCGTGCGGATCGCAACGCATCGCGTCGCGTCGCGTGCGGACGCCACACAACCTTTCCTCATCGACGCGGTACTCAGGTACGTGGGTCAACTTCACGCATTCAAGGCCATGGCCTGAAACATGGACATCGAACGAATCCAGTTGCAAAAGCATGGCGACGACCGCGGCATGCTCATCGCGTTGGAACAGGATCGAAACGTGCCGTTCCAAATCCGGCGCGTGTACTACCTGTTCGCAACGAACAACCATGTGCATCGCGGCCAGCATGCGCACCGGCACCTGCATCAATTGGCGGTGCCGGTGCGGGGCTCGGTCACCATCTTGCTGGACGACGGCAACGGGCCGGTGGAAGTGGTGCTCGACGATCCTGCGCAGGGATTGCTGATCGGTTGCATGGTATGGCGCGAGCTTTACAACTTCAGCGAAGACTGCGTGCTGATGGTGCTGGCCGACCAATTCTACGACCCGACCGACTACATCACCGACTACGCAGAATTCCTGCGTGAAGTGAAAGGTTCCATGCTTCGGGAGGACTTGGCCGCATGCGTAGGCCGTTAGTGATCGTCGGCGCGGGCGAGTTTGCGCAGATCGCCTGCGAGTACTTCGTGCACGACAGCGAGTACGACGTCGTCGCTTTCAGCGTCGAGCGCGAATACCTCACTCAGCCCACGCTGGCGGACCGACCCGTCGTGGCGTACGAGACGCTGGAGGCGCACTACCCTCCCGCGGAGTACGACGTATTCGTCGCGATTCCCGCCACACATCTCAACCGCCTGCGCACGCGCTTTTATCAGGACGCGAAAAGCAAAGGCTATCGGTTCGCCACCTACGTCAGTACGCACGCCTTCGTATGGCGCAATGCCGAAGTGGGCGAAAACAGTTTCATCTTCGAGAATAACGTCATTCAACCCTTCGTCAGCATCGGAAACAACTGCATTCTCTGGAGCGGTAACCATGTCGGGCACCGCACGGTCGTGCACGACAACGTATTCGTCGCTTCGCACGCGGTCATTTCGGGCTATTGCGAGATCGGCGAGGGAAGCTTCATCGGCGTCAACGCCACGTTCAACGATCAGGTGAAGGTCGCGGCGGACAACGTCATCGGCGCCGGCGCCCTGGTCACGCACGATACCGAGCCAGGTCGCATCTACGTGGGTTCGCCGGCCCGCGCGATACCGGACAAGTCCAGCCTCGCCGTGAGGCTTTGAGCGCGCATGTGCGCATGGATCAAAAAAGGCCTGGTGTTCGAAACCGCGCACCACAGCGTAGGTGCGTGGATGCGCCACTCTGCGCTCACGCCGACGCCGTATCGCCTAAGTAGCGAGCTCATACGCGTCTATGCGGGCTTCCGTGATGCCGACGGTGTCAGTCGTATCGGTTATGTGGATCTGCGTGCGGACGACCCAACGGACATCGTGCATGTCGGCGCCGAACCGGTGCTCGATATCGGGCGGGGCGGTTGTTTCGACGACAACGGCATGATCCTCGGCGACATCGTCGATGCACCCGACGGCCTGCACATGTTCTATGTCGGCTTCCAGCGCGTCGCGAAAGCGAAGTTTCTTGCTTTTACAGGCCTAGCGATCTCCCGCGACGGTGGGCTTCATTTCGAGCGCGCGCAGGAGACGCCGATTCTGGACCGCGCACACGGGCGCAGCACCATCGGCGCGGTGCATTCAGTGATGCGGGAAAACGGCCGTTGGCGCATGTGGTACGCCGTCGGCGACGACTGGGAAACCATCGGTGGCCGGCCCTTTCCGCGCTACCACATTCGCTATGCCGAAACGGACGATCCCAGGGTCTTTCCGCGCAACGACCGGATCTGCCTGCAACCACGCGGCAGCGAATACCGCATCGGCCGGCCGCGCGTGTATCGATTTGGCGACCGGTACGTCATGTACTTCACGCGCGGCAATGTCACCGGCGAATACTTTCCCGGCGTCGCCTACAGCGACGACGGCATCACCTGGGAGCGTCACGACGAAGCGCTAGGCGTGACGCTCTCCGAAAGCGGCTGGGATTCGCGCGTCATCTGTTATCCCGCCCTGATTCGTCATCGCGACAAGTTATTGATGTTCTACAACGGCAACGACATGGGAGTCGATGGATTCGGCGTGGCCGAGCTGCGCGACGTTTCCACGGGTGGAGGGCTGCATGTACACGGTTAAGCCCTATGCGCCGATTCACGCGCAGGCTTGGGATGCGGTGGTCGAACGGTCGCGGAACGGCAACTTTCTGCATCGGCGAGGCTACATGGATTACCACGCCGATCGCTTCGTGGATCGATCACTGATGATCGAGCGCGAGGGCAAAATAGAGGCGGTTTTTCCTGCCAACGTGAAAGATAACGTCGTGGTAAGCCACGGCGGCCTCACTTATGCCGGTCTGATTACAACGCAAGATGTGCGTGCCGAAGCGACGCTTGCCCTGTTCGAAACGATGAGCGAGCACTATCGCGCGCAAGGCGTCGAGCGAATCGTCTACAAGGCGATACCGCACGTCTTCCACGCCTATCCCGCCGAAGAGGATCTTTACGCCCTGCATCGGATGGGAGCTCGGCTGAAGCGGCGCGACATCTCATCCGTCGTTTCGCTGCAGGAAGCCTTCCGCTTTACGGATGGCCGCAAACGCTCGATCAACAAGGCGAAGAAGGCGGGGATCCAGTTGAAGGTCGGTGTCGACCTGGCGGCATTCCACGCGTTGCTGACGGAGACGTTGCGCAAGCACGACGCCGCGCCGACCCACAGCTTGCAGGAATTGCAGTTGCTGCAGGCGCGGTTTCCCGATCGCATCGTGTTTCACGAGGCGCGCGTCGACGACACCTTGCTGGCGGCGGTACTTGTCTACGACTTCGGCCGGACCGTGCACACCCAATACATGGCTACGTCGGAGGAGGGGCGCCAGCTCAATGCACTCAGCCTGCTCCTTAGCGAGCTGATCGGCGCTGTTTACGCAGATAGGGTCTATTTCAGTTTCGGTATTTCGACGGAGCAGGAAGGACGGCATCTCAATGGCGGCCTGATCATGCAGAAGGAACGCTTCGGTGCGCGCGCCGTCGTGCACGATTTTTACGAGTGGGAGCTTTGATGGACGTTCCGTTCCTCAACGCCAGGGACATCAACGCCCGTTATGCCGACGAGCTGAAAGCCGCTGCGGCACGGGTGATCGATTCGGGCTGGTACGTACTTGGCCAGGAAGTGGCAGCGTTCGAGCGCGAGTTCGCCGCTTACTGCGGCGTGCGGCACGCCGTGGGGGTAGGCAATGGATTGGACGCGCTGGCGCTGATTCTGCGCGGCTACAAGGAACTCGGTGCACTGAGCGAGGGCGACGAGATCATCGTGCCCGGCAACACCTTTATTGCGACCTTTCTCGCCATTACCGAAAACCGCATGGTACCGGTTCCGGTGGAGCCCGATCCTACGAGCTTCAATCTTGACCCGGGCTGCGTGGAAGCCGCCATCGGCCCGCGCACGCGCGCGATCATGGTGGTGCATCTTTACGGTCAGCTGGCGAACATGCCAGCACTGCTCGCGTTGGCACGCCGCTACAACTTGTTGCTGATCGAAGACGCCGCGCAAGCGCATGGCGCGATCAGCAACGGATGCAGGGCAGGCGCGTTCGGCGACGCAGCGGCTTTCAGTTTCTTTCCCGCCAAGAACCTCGGCGCGCTTGGCGACGGCGGTGCGGTCGTCACCAACGACACGGTGCTGGCGAGTCGCGTCGCCGCGCTGCGCAACTACGGTTCCGAGGTGAAATACTGGCATCTCTTCCAAGGCGTCAATTCGCGGCTTGATGAAATGCAGGCCGCCATGCTGCGCGTGAAATTGAAGTACCTGGACGACGACATCGCACGTCGTCGTCATGTGTCACAACGCTACCGCCAGGGCATTCGACATCCCGATATCCGTTTGCCGGCAGTGACGAGCGAAGAGCAGCACGCCTGGCATTTGTTCGTGGTGCGCTGCGCCCATCGCGATGCCCTGCAGCAGCAGCTGCAGCGATTGGGTATTCAAAGCCAGGTGCACTATCCGGTGCCCCCGCATCGCCAATCAGCCTATGCGTCCTTGCGGGACGTCCGTCTGCCGCTCACCGAACAATTGCACGACGAAGTGCTCAGTCTGCCGATGGGACCGACCTTGCGCGAGGACGAGGTGGGTCGGGTCATTGCCGCCTGCCAAGCGTTCGAGTGTCCGCCATGAGTTTCGTGCGCACCGGCTTCTACACGACCATCGCCACCGCGGCGCGGCTGCTCGCGGGTCTGGTCGTGATCAAGCTCGTCGCGTGGTTTGCAGGGCCCGAAGGCGTTGGCAAGCTGGGGCAGTTCATGAGCCTGATGTCGCTGCTGGCCGTGCTGGCCGGCGGCGGCATCAGTGCGGGCGTCGTCAAATACGTCGCCGAGTATCGCCACGATGCGCAGCGGCTGTCGCGCCTGCTTGCCGCGGCACTCTGGTATGCATTGTGCGCGTCGTGCCTGATGGGATGCGTGGCGCTGGTGTTCAGCCGCAGTATCGCGCTGTGGCTGCTAGGTGATCCGCATTACGAAAGCCTGATCCGTATCCTCGCCATCGCGCAGCTCGGCATTGCGCTGGTCAACTATATTCTCGCGGTCATCAACGGTTTCATGGATGTGCGCCGGCTTGCCTTGGTGCAGGTGCTGGGTTCGGCGATCGGCGTGGTGATGGTGGTCGAGCTCTCGCGGTGGCTGCAGCTCTACGGTGCGCTGCTGGCGCTGGTAGTCGGGCAGGTGCTGACGCTCGTCGTCGGCTTGCCGGCCTGGTGGCGCAGTCCGTACTTTCGCCGCAGCATGCTAAGCATCCGCTTCGACCGCGAGATGACCGGTCGATTGGCGGCGTTTTCGGTGATGACGCTCACCTCGGCGCTGTTGCCGCCCTTGATCAATATCGCGGTACGCAACCACCTCGCGCTCCAATTCGGCTGGGAGCAAGTCGGTTACTGGCAGGCGGTGAGCAAGGTATCGGATGCGTATCTCTTGTTCCTCACCACGGCCATCAACATCTACTACCTGCCCAAGCTGGCGTCTACGCACGAACGCGCATCGCTGGTGCAGGAATTGCGCGGCGCGTATCGGCACTTGTTGCCTGTCGTCATTGCGCTTGCGGCGTTGGTTTACGTGCTGAGGAACTGGGTGACGCATTTCCTATTCAGCGTCGACTTCACGGCCGCCAACGCGCTTTACGGTCCGCAGTTGATCGGCGACGTGATCAAGATCGCATCGTTCGTGCTGTCGTACCTCATGCTGGCGAAGGCCATGACCCGGCTGTTCGTGATATCCGAGTGTGTGTTCGCTCTCAGCTATCTCGCGCTGGTTTATCTCTTCACGACCTACTTCGGGCTCGTGGGTGCCATG
Organism: Dyella lipolytica; assembly: GCF_030160075.1. Lineage (GTDB taxonomy): Bacteria > Pseudomonadota > Gammaproteobacteria > Xanthomonadales > Rhodanobacteraceae > Dyella_B > Dyella_B lipolytica. The sequence goes on along the minus strand of NZ_BSNQ01000003.1, from coordinate 2,158,953 downwards.
TACGCCTTTGCGGTCAACTACTTTTTCTATTTTTTGTTCAACGTGCTGGTCGCGCGACGCTATCTGGGAGACTCATGATGGTATCCGACGCCGCACCGATGGATGCGCCGGCCATGCCGCTGGTCTCGGTGCTTATTCCTGCGTTCAACCACGAACGCTTCGTGCAACGCTGCCTGGATAGCGTGCTGGAAGATCTGTATCCGTCCAAGGAAATCGTCATCATCGATGACGGTTCCACCGACGGCACGCCCGAGCGCATCGCCGATTGGATCGCCAGGCACGGCAGCAAGCTGCGCGTGAATTATGTGCGCCGCGGCAACAAGGGCATTGCGGCGACCTTGAACGAGCTGGCGGCGCGCGCCCAGGGTGAATTTCTCCGGTTGGGCGCGAGCGACGACTATCTGCTGCCGGGCGGTCTGGAAGCCCAGGTGCGCTACCTGATGACGCATCCGTTCAAGAAAGCGGTGGTCGGCGACTCGATCGTCGTCGATGAGAACGGACTCATCCTGCATGGTAGCGGCATGCACGATCTCCACGGCGCGAACAAGCGACTCTATCGCTCCGACGAAGGCATACGTCGCGCCGTGATCAGCCAGTGGGCTATCGGCGGACCCGTCGCCATGATCCGAAAGAATGCGCTCGATACGGTCGACCGCTGGACGGAAGGCTTGCGCATCGACGATTGGGATTTCTTCCTGCGCCTGGCCGCGCTCGATGCGCTCGGCTTTATCGATGTCAGTGTTTGTGCATACCGTCTTCACGGCGCGAACTTAAGCAAGACGCGGCATCGGGCAACGCGGGTGGTCAATCTGGTCGAGTCGCGCTATGTCGCCATGCGCAGAGCCCATCTGTTCGAAGAACCCTACCGGACCTTGCTCAAGGCGCAGGCGCATCTCATTGGCGCCAAGATCGCTTTCCTGCAGCGACGCCTATTCCTGCTGATGTTCCACATGGCGGTATATCTGTCGCTGATCCTGATCTCCAAGCTTGGATTGCCGGCGTCCCACTCGATGGTAAAGGAGGCCTGACAGGATGTTGCGCCTTCCTTCCACCTATCTCGCGCCTCCCATCTTGCTGTCTTGCGGGCTGACGTTGCTTACATACGATCTGCCCGGCAGCTACCTGGAAGGTGTACTGCTGCTGGCGATGACGGCGTTCGTCATCATGCTGGTGGATCTGCTGTTCGGCGCACGGCTTCCGACCTTCGCCCAGTTTCGTGCGCACGGTTATGTCGGCACGCGCGAAGCATTCGTCGCCTTGGCATTCGCCTGCGGAGTGATGTTTTTCTGTCTGCTTGATCTGACGCTGTATCCGATTCCGCTGATCGACAATCCGGCGTCTTACGCCAACATGGAAGGCGGGCACGAACATATCCGGCACATTTCCGACATGTGCTGGGCGCTTCCACCCATCGGTCTTCTCTGCGCGCGGAGCAAATGGCTGCGCAACCTTCTCATCGCTGCTGGGCTGATCTTTCCGGTGCTGGTCATTGATCGCAACAGGATCTTTGCGTCCCTGTTTTCATTCGCGCTGGTAGTGATGTTCCGCCGCGACGAGTCCAGGCCGTTGCCGTGGAAGACCGTCGGCTTTCTGGCGCTGACCGGTGGCGTGGTCTTCTCAGTACTGGGCATGTTGCGATCGGGCTCACTCGATACGGTCACGCTGCCATTCAGTGCGATGTATCGCGCGGCACCGCAAGGAGTGAAGTGGTTGTTGCTCTACGTCAGTGCAGGTCCTTACAACTTCGGAGCCATGCTGGCCAAGCACTACTCGAACGCGAGTTTTCTCATCAATCAGGTGGTTCCGATGGCGGGGTCCATCGCGACCGCCGGAACGGGCATTCCGCTGGATGCGCCGAATATCAACGTAGGCACGGAATTTTTTCCGTTTCTGATGGCGCTGGGGCCCGTCGGTGCGGTGGCTTCGATCCTCGCCTTGTACGCCATGCTGTGGTGGAGCGTGCGACGTCTTCGCTCACCGATTTCCGTGTTCTCGTGGTTGATATTCCTGCGCATGTCGTATGTCTGCGTCATGTCACCGTTCGCGCCGCAGGCCTTCACCTGGACCCATGGCGGTTTTATCGCACTGTGCCTGGTCATGCAGGTACTTGCAGCGTGGTTGCCGAATCGAAGAGCGCCGCCGATGGGCATGACGCACGCCGCAAAAGAAATCTCTCTCCCCACTTTCCAGTGAGTCCAAGACGATGGAACAGAATGAAATTTATCTGATCGACACGTGGCGGATACTGCTCCGCGAGTGGAAATGGTTCGTGACGATGCTGGTGCTGGTGCTGGTGTGCGTATTCGCATTCATGCGCGTCGCCAGGCCGCAATGGGAAGCGACCGCGTGGGTCCAGATCGGCCAGGTGGGTGCCGCACCACCGGGCCAGGATCCAAAGGCCGAACCGCTGGCGCGCGTGCTTGAGCGTTTGCAGCTGGTGCCCTTCCAGGACGACGTCGTGCAAAGCATCGGTCTTTTGCCCACCACGCGCGAGGCTCATCTCTATCGCAAGAGCCTGAAGCTCGATCCCCTGCCGTATGCGGGGCCGCTCGTCAAAATAACACTGCGCGCGTATTCGCCGAAGCAGGCCGTTCAGCTCGCCAACGCGACGGTGGACCAGCTAGAAGCGATCCATCAACGCATCGAGGCGACACCGCTGGCGCATGCACGTGCGCGTCTGGATGAGGTGCAGGCGGAACTGCAAGCCGCACTGGCCGATCGCGATCGGTTAGTGCAAGCCGCTACGTCCGGGAACAAGGATGACGCAGCAAGCAAGAGCGCACCGGGCCCGATGTTGGCGAGCGCGCTGCTGTCCAGCAAGAACGAGGAGATACACACCTTGCAACAGACCAAGAGCGATCTCGCTGACCGCTTGAGCGCCACCTACACCTACGACACCTCGCTGATGTGGCCCGCCTACGTGCCGGACCATCCGGCGTTTCCCAATCCTGTGTTGATGTGGGCCGTGGGCATGGTGCTGGGCTTGTTTTTGGGAACGCTGGCGGCGATTGCGCGCAACGCCTTGCGGCGCGCCGCCGCGACGCAGCCTGTGTGGGGTAAAAGCATTCAACCAAAAAAGCCCATTCCCGCACTCACGGATTAGAAAGCGTCAATCCCGACGCATGCCATCCGGTGGAACGGAGATCGAAGTGAGCAGGGCATACAAGCTTGAAACCGGAAGCAGGACGGTCGCGCTGGACGAGACGCAATTGCTCGATACGCAACGCGCCTTCGACAGCGTGGCGGCCGACTATGACGGTCCGCGTGGCAACAATGAACTGATCCAGCGCATGCGGCTCACGCTGTGGGATACGGTGGGCCATACCTTTCCCGCCGGTTCGCGCCTGCTTGATCTGGGTTGCGGCACCGGTATCGATGCGGCCGAGTTCGCACGCCGTGGTTATGACGTGGTCGCCACCGACTGGTCGCCGCAGATGGTCGAGCGTACGCGCGCACGCGCAAACGAGCACGGACTGACCGCGCGCGTGAAAGCCGTGCACGTTGGCGTCCATCAGCTGGATCGGCTCGACGATACGTTCGATGGCATCTATTCGAACTTCGGTCCGCTCAACTGCGCGCCCGATCTCGGCGCCGTCGCCGCCGAATGCGCGCGGTTGCTTCGGCCGGGCGGCACGCTGGTGTTTTCGGTGATCGGTCGAATCTGTCCGTGGGAGCTCGGTTATTACACGCTGAAAGGGCGCTTCAAGCGCGCGGCCGTTCGCGCCGCACGCGGCGCCACGGCGGTGGGCATGAATCGCCATACCATCTGGACGTATTACTACTTGCCGCGCGAGTTCTATCGCGCCTTCGCCAGTCACTTTTCGCTGGAGAGCTACCGCGCACTGAGCTTGTTCATGCCGCCGCCTTACCTGGTTGATGTGTACCGGCGCCACCGCGCCGGATACGAGCGTATGGGCCGGCTCGACGACCGCCTCGGCGCGCTGCCGTTGCTGCGCGACATGGGCGATCACTTCCTTATCGTGATGCGTCGGCGCTGAATCCGTGAACACGCCTCCGGCAAGAACGAACGCTACGCTATGCCACGCGGCCTCGGTCGCGCCCGGCGGCGTGACGCGAGCGCCGTTGCCGATACGAGCGGGACGCATTGGTTCGTCGAAGGCGGCGTGGGCCTACCAGCTCGATCTCCGCGATCACCTGATCTTTCCCGGCTTGATCAATGCGCACGATCATCTGCATGTCAACGCGGTCCCGCCGTTGACATCGGACGCGCCCTTTCCCAACAGCTATGCGTGGATTGCGGCGTTTCAATCGCATTTCGAGAAGGCCGCCGTCTCTGCTGCACTGCAGATACCTAAGGCGCTGCGGCTGCGGCATGGCGCATTGAAGAACCTGCTGGCAGGCACCACCTGCGTGGCACATCACGATCCCTGGCATCCCGCGCTCGATGCGCCGGACTTTCCGGTGGCGCTGCTACGCAACTACGGCTGGAGCTACGCGCTCGGGTGGCCGGGTTACGGCCCTCCCGTACAGCAAAGTTTTTCGGCGACGCCGGCCGAGTGGCCGTGGATGATTCACCTGGCCGAGGGCACCGATGCGACAGCGCAGGCGGAGCTGGCGCAGCTCGATATGCTCGGTTGCCTCTCGGCTAACAGCGTGCTGATCCATGGCGTGGGTTTGCGCGAGCAGGATATCGAGCGGGTCATCGCCAGCGCCGCCGCGGTGATCTGGTGTCCCGGCAGCAATCGCGCCTTGCTGGGCCGCTCGCTCGATCCGCGCCGTTTGTGTGCGGCTGGCCGGCTTGCGCTGGGCAGCGATTCGCGACTCAGCGGCGCGCGCGATCTGCTGGATGAATTGCGCGCTGTCATCGACACGTGCCAACTCAGCGCCGCGCAGTTGCTGGGCCTGGTTACGACGCAACCTGCGCATATCCTGCGTTTGCCTTCGCGTGGTGCGCTTGCGCCCGGCGCGCATGCGGACCTGGTGGTCGTCGAAGATCTCGGCGGCGATGCAGTGCGTAGCCTGGTAGGCATCGAGCGCCACCAGATCCGCGCGGTAGTGCGCGATGGTGTTCCCCAGATCGCCGATGCCGACTTCGCCGAATGGTTTGCGATGACGGGTGTGGAAGCGGTGCGGGTGAAACTGGACGGCAAACCCAAATTGCTCGCCAGCCATCTCGCCGAACCGGCCCTTATCGCACTCGAACCCGGACTGGAACGCGCCGCCGATGGGGATGTGCGTGAGTGCGATATGGCCATGGAGGCTCGGTACTACTGATGTCGAACACGCCGATTCTCACACCTGCGAAAGCCTATGCATTGTGGGCGCCCCACTATCCGGCGCGCGCGCACAATCCGCTGATGCAAGCCGAGGAGCGCGCGATGCTCGCGCTCATGCCGGAAGGATTGCACGGACAAAGCGTGCTCGATGCCGGCTGCGGCAGCGGTCGTTACATGCTTCATGCACTCCATCGCGGCGCTCATCGCGTGAAGGGTGTGGATCTCTCCGTGGATATGCTGCAACGCGCGGCACTGGAATTGCGCGAACACCACTTCGACGCCGATATCAGCCTGGTGCAGGGTTGTTTGACTGCGCTGCCGACGCCGGATGCCTGGGCGGATCTGACCATCTGCGGTCTGGTGATCGGGCATCTCGAGAATCTGGAACAGTCGCTATCCGAACTGTGTCGCGTCACGCGTCCCGGCGGCACAGTGCTGTGCAGCGATGTGCATCCGATCGGTCACGCGCTCGGATGGCTGCGCGATTTCAAGTCCGACGGGCAGCGCTACGCCGTGCAACACAAGGCGCACCGCTACAGCCATTGGCATGCGGCCTGCGCCAACGTCGGGTTGGACATCGAACAAGTGCTCGAACCCATGCTCGATCCGGAAGACATACCCGACGGCGCGAACTTCGATCGCATCGCGCTGGATGTTCCCGTGGCGCTGGTGTTCCAGTTGCGGCGGACGCCATGACTTTCCCTACCCTTGATATCCGCCCATGACGCGCCCGCATACGCTGCTGGTCAACCCGACTATCACCTCGCGCTCCAGCGCGCGGTTTCCGTTGTCCCTGCTGCATCTGTCGGCTGCGCTGGACCGAACGGGCAGTAGCGAGATCATCGACGGCAATGTCGATCGTGATTTCGTCGGCGACACGCTGCATGCGCTGCAGGAGCGCCGCTTCGACGCCGTGGGGATCAGCGTGATGGGCGGTCCGCAGATGGAGCCCGCCATCGAATTGTCGAAGGCGGTTCGCGAACATTTTCCCGCCATGCCGATCGTTTGGGGTGGTTACTTTCCCACGCTCTACACGGATACGGCGTTGGCTGCGCCTTATGTCGATTACGCCATTCGCGGGCAGGGCGAGGAGAGCTTTCCGGAACTGATGACGGCACTCAGCGATAAAAAGGAATCTTCGCTGGCGAAAATCGGCGGATTGTCGTGGAAGAACGGCGAGGAGGTGATCCACAACCCGAATCGCCGCTTTTCGCTGGCCGATCCCGGCACGGTGTTGCCATACGACAAGCTAGGCGATCCGCGTCGCTATCTCGCGCGCACCTTCCTCGGCCGACGCACCGCCGCGCATCAGGCCGCGGTGGGATGCCGCTTTCGCTGCACTTTCTGCGGCGTGGCCGCCATGTTCGGCGGCGCCACGGCGTTGCCGGCCGCCGTGCGTCTGGAGCGCGAACTCAGCTACCTCAAGTACGAATTGGGTGCCGATTCGATTCAATATTTCGACCACAACTTCTTCGACCGCGAAGAAGACATGGTGCCGCTGCTCGAAGTGATGGCCAAGCTCGAACTGCCATGGTGGTGCTACGCGCGTTCGGATGCGCTGCTGAATCTCTCGGAAAGCTCCTGGAAACTAGTGCGCAAGAGTCGGCTGCGAATGGCGTATATCGGTGCGGAATCGCCCAGCGGCCAGATGCTTAAGGACATTCGCAAAGGCACTCGGCCGGATCAGACCTTGCAGGTGGCCGAGCTGTGCCGGCGCAATGGCGTGATTCCCGAATTGTCGTTCATGGTCGGGCCACCGGAACACACGGAGGAAGAAACCGAGCAGACGTTCGAATTCATTCGCGAGTTGAAGCGCATCAATCCGCAGTCCGAGATCATCGTCTACGTCTACACGCCGTTGCCCGAGAGCAGCCGTCACGAGAAGGATCGGGGCAAACGCCCTTCGGCGCCGTTGCTCGATGTGCACGGCGAGCCGGTGGTCTTCCCGAAATCGCCGGAAGAATGGACGCAGCAGCGCTGGGTCGACTACGCCTGCCACGCGGACGCGCCATGGTTGACCGACAAATTGCGGCGCCGCATCCGTGACTTCGTGACCGTACTGCGTTGCCGCTATCCCACCGCGCAGGATCTGCGTTCGCCACGCTGGGCCAAGCGCACGCTCAGCGCCGCGGCATCGTGGCGCTACAGCTACCGCAAATACGATCGGCCGTGGGAGTTGGAGCTTGCCAATCGTCTAGTGAAACTGCGCATGCCGCAGGTTTCAGGTCTCTGACCGGATGTCGGCGCTGCACGTTGCGCAAATCAATTTTGTCCCGGTGCCGGTAGGCCTCGGCGCGACCGATATTTTCAGGCAATGGCCGTCGCTGGTCGATGTTGCCGAGGCCGTCGCCAGTTCAGGCACGCGCGTATCGGTGATTCAGGCCACGACGCGTCCCGTGCACGTGGTCCGCAACGGCATCGGCTATCACTTCAGCGACATTCGCGATGCGGATACGGTGGCGATTCGCGGTCGACGCTTCGCCAGTCTGATCGACGATATCAAGGCAGATGTGCTGCATGTGCACGGCCTCGATTTCGCCGAAGATGCGTTCGCCATCTCGCAATGCCTTCCTCATTTGCCGATCGTCTTCCAGGATCACGCCAACCGGCCACCGCACTGGTGGCGACGCGCACAGTGGCGGCGCTGGTACAAGGCTGCATCGGGCATGGTGTTCACCGCGCCGGAACTCGCATGGCCTTATACCCATGCGGGTTTGCTCGATCCCAGTGCGCAGGTGTTCGCGATTCCCGAATCCAGTTGCCGCTTCACGCGCGGCAGTCGCGCCCGCGCCCGCGCCGAGACCGGACTTTATGGCGATCCGTGCATCCTGTGGGTGGGACATTTGAATGCGGGCAAGGACCCGATGACCGTGCTCGACGGCGTTGCCAAGGCGGCGGCGAAACTGCCGGGCCTGAAACTGTGGTGTGTTTTCGGCAACGCGCCGCTGCTGCCGGCCGTACAACGACGCATCGACCGCGATCCGCACCTTTCCGGGCGAGTGCATCTCTTGGGAAGCGTCGCGCACCAGCGGGTGGAGTTGCTGATGCGTGCGGCAGATCTGTTCGTTTCGGGCAGTCGCAGCGAAAGCTGCGGTTATGCCTTGCTGGAAGCCATGGCGTGCGGCGTCACGCCGGTGGTCACAGACATCCCGTCGTTCCGTGCACTGGCCGGCGACGTCGGCCATCTGTGGCCATGCGGCGATGCAACGCGATTGGGCGAGGCATTGGTTCACGCGGCCACGCATCGCGCGTCGCCCGAATGCGTGCGAGCGCACTTCGATGCCACGCTGTCGTTTACCGCGGTAGGGCGCCAGTGGGCCGATGCCTATGCGCAAGTACTCGGCAGCCAGCCACGGAGTGTGCGATGAAGCTGGCGCTGGTCGTTCCAGGCGGGGTAGATCGCACCGGAGAATTCCGGGTAATACCCGTACTGCTGGCGTTGATCGAGCGGCTGGCACGCGTGCATGAAGTGCATGTCTTTGCCTTGCGGCAGGAAGCCGAGCCTGGCCGGTGGGAACTCGCCGGCGCCACCATTCACAACATCGGTGACGGATGGCCGCGTCTTCGCGCCATCAAAGCCATCCGCGCCGAACACCAACAAGTTCCCTTCGATCTCGTGCACGCGATCTTTTCGGGCTCCTGCAGCTTCGTCGCCGTGGCGGCGGCGAAGTCATTGCGATTGCCTAGCGTGGTGCACATTGCCGGCGGCGAGCTCGTCGCGCTGCACGAGATCGGCTATGGCGGGCGGCAGCGTTGGAAAGGGCGATTGCGCGAAGCGTTGGTGCTGCGCGCCGCCGATGCGATCACAGCGGCAAGCGTGCCGATTATCGATTCACTACGCGATCTCGGCTTGCATGCGGAGCGCATCTCGCTCGGCGTCGACCTCAAGCGGTGGCCGCCGATGTCGCCGCGCGGCCGCAACCATGCGCAGGCGCGTCTTATCCATGTCGCCAGTCTCAACCGCGTCAAAGATCAGCCGACGTTGCTCCGCGCGCTGGCTGCACTGATGAATGCAGGCGTGGCATTCCAGATGGATATCGTCGGTGTCGATACCTTGCAAGGTGAGACCGAGCGACTCGCCCAACAGCTTGGGCTGGCGTCGCACGTTCGTTTCCTCGGTTTCAAGACGCAACGCGAACTGCGGCCGATCATGGCATCGGCGGATCTGCTGGTGATGTCGTCGCTGCACGAAGCGGGGCCGCTCGTTTTGCTAGAAGCCGCCGTGCTGGGTGTGCCCACGGTCGGAACGGCGGTCGGGCATATCGCCGAATGGTCGCCGCAGGCCGCGTGCGCCGTTCCGGTGGGCGATTGGCAAGCATTGGCGCGTACCATCCAGCACGTGCTTGCGCACGAAGAGCTACGGCTTCATCTGGCGAGCGAAGCGCAGCGTCGCGCCATTGCCGAGGATGCGGACTACACCGCGGGCATGTTCGAAGCGCTTTATCGCCAGCTGCTGGCGGCCCGCTGCCACGACGGCTGGGACGTCGCGCGTTAAACAGCGAGCGTAGTCGACTCCAGCGCCGCGCGCACCACGTACAAGGTATCCATGCGCGGCACCGGGTTCGTCAGCCAGGTCAGGATGCGACGGCCGTGATTCAACGTGACCCAGCTTTGCCCCTGCAACCACACTTGCGTGCGCACCATGTCAGCGCGTTCCTTGACGGCTTCGTCGGTGGGTCTGATGCGGTTGCGGATGCAGTGGCCGGCTTCGCCGACCGAGCGCGACCATTCGATGCCCGGCAATGCATTGAGCCAAAGCGCGGAACACGAAACCTGTGTCAGCGTCTGGCGGCGCGAGACCATGCGTAGCGGAGCATGGCAATCCCGCTCGACACGCGCGAGTACCGAACGGGGAATCGCTCCACGGTAGTAACGTGCGACCAGGCGCAGGGGCGGCAACGCCCACCAGGGCGAATCGGTGGCGTGTTCATCCCATAGCGCCTCCCAATCGTTGGCGGTCATGCGCGTGGCCAGCAGGGAGATGTCGTTCAAGTGGATCAGGCGAAGGCTGCGGCCGCAGATATTGCCAGCGGCATGCAGCAGCAGGTGGCTCATCAATGCGCCCGAGGACGGGTAGGGATTCAACCCGGGGCGAGGTTTCCGTGGGTAAATGCGTGCGGTGATGTCGACGGTGGAGATCGGCAACCGTTCCTGGATGCGCGTATGCAGTTCGATATTGATCGGGGTATCGCGATGCTCGCCAAGGCCGGCAAACGCTTCGCCGGTCGATGGTTTGAATACCCGATGCTTCCATTGCACGAACGACTCGACGTAGCCGAGTTCTTCCAACAATGCGGCCGCCCGCTCCGTATCCACGTCGCGCACCAGCAAGTCGATATCGGCCATGGGACGATCGCCCGCCGCATAAAGCCCGATGGCGTGAAGCGCCGAACCCTTCAAGGGCACGATGGCCAGTCCGGCTTCGCGCGCTTCGGTGTCGATGCGCGCCAGCAGCGATGCGATGCGTTGGTAGCGAAGTTCCACGTGCTCGCGCTGTTCGGCGAGAAAATGCTTCCAGCCGGCGTTTTGCCAATAGGAGAACCGAGAAAGCAGCGGCGACACACCATGCGCGACCGCCGCGGCCGAGGCCAATCGCCATTCGAGATCGCTCCACGCGGGCGTCGTCGTGCCCGGCCGCGCAAGCGCCAACTCGTGAGCGAGCGCTTCGGTGGTGCGATATAAGCCGGCCTTAACGGTTTTGAGCGGAGGCAACATGGCGTGGCAGTCGAACGAGGGTTGAGGTTGTCGCGAGTGGCGGGGTCGCATGTTCGGTGCGATGCTGCTGTTCGATAGCGAGTAGCGCATTCCATTGCGCATCGAGGGTGGCGAGCGCTTCGCGGAGGCGTTCCGGTGGCTCGGCTTTCATCGATTGCTGGATGGTGATCTGCTCGTGCATCAGATCGCGCACGCGCCGGTAGAAGTCGGAATCGTAGGCACCGCGAAACATCATGGCGAGGTCGGCACTGTCCTGCCAATGCGTCTTTTCGCCCAGCTGGGCCTTCACCTGTTCGTAGAACTTGGTGCCCGGAAGCGGATAGGAAACACTGACGCCGATGTCATCCGGCGCCGCCGTCGTGATCAGCTCGCGCGTTGCCAGCAGATCGATGAGCTGCTCGCCCAGGTAGCCGAGCTGGATGAAGAAACCTACGCGTATGCCGTGTTTGCCCAATCGTTCGCGTGCGGCGATAAGTTCCGCGACCTTCGTGCCCTTGGTCATGGCATCCAGTACGCGTTGACTACCGCTTTCCGCGCCGATCCACGCTTCGGCACATCCCGCCTGTTTCAGTGCGGCAGCCATGCGCTCGCTGATCAGATCGGCGCGCGTCTGGATGGTGAAGGGTATCGAGCCATCGGCGGCATCTAGATGTTCGGCGAATTCCACGACCCAATCGACATGAAAGCCGAAGATATCGTCGGCCATCCAGATGCGATCGGGCTTGAACATCCGCTTCAGGTAGGTCATTTCCGCGGCCATATCCTGCGCGCTGCGTTGCTTGTAGTGGTTGCCCCAGATCGGCTTGGCGCACCAGTTGCAGCGGAAGGGGCAGCCGCGTGAGGCCGCCATATTGAGGCTGAAATAGCCGTGACGCGCGAGCCACATCGTGCGGTAGCGTTCGATGTCGACGAGATCCCAAGCGGGATGAATCGTCAGGCGCGGATCCGGCGGTTGCACGCCGATGCGCGTTACGTGCGTGCGCTCGCTCACCAGCGTGGCGACACCCGCGATGCCCGACGTCCAGGTCTCGGTATCGATGCCCGCATTCTGTTTCAACCGCTCGATCAATTCGACCAGCGCCGCGACGCCTTCGCCGATCAACACGGCATGCGCGCCGGCCGCAAGAAACGCGTCGGGCTGATCGGAGGCATCGGAGCCGGCAACAATGACGCGCGCGCCATAGGCGCGGGCTTCGGTGATCATCTGGCACGCAGCCTCGCGCATGCGCGCCAGGCACATCTTGGTCAGGAAATTGAAGTTGTCTTCATAGATGACGACGACGTCCGGTTGCGCGCCGTACAGCGATGCATCGTAGTCATCGACGCTATCGGCCAGCATCGCATCGAACAGCGTAATCTCGTGCCCCATCTCCCGCAGGAGTGCGGCGACATGCAAGGTGGCAAGGGGAGGGTAAGGCTTGCCGCGCTCCCACTGTTTCCGATCGTATGTCAGGAAGTAGGAGTGGGCTACCTGGATCTTAAGCATCTGAAAGGGGCCTCGATCGTTACCGCGGGATAAGCTGCAGAAGCGCGGGTGCCGGCGTGTCGGTGCCGTCGTTTGACGCTGCTTGGTCGTGAGTGCTCCGCTTTGGGCGTGTGGTTGCCTGACTTGGAAAAATAGTTGCGGCAGCAAGCGATTGCATCTCGCAGCCGCGCTATGGCGAGAGAAGGCCGCAACCTTTCAGGTGGTATGCGGTACTCACTGGCAAATCCGTCTGGATGGATCTAGTGCCGCGCTACCTAGGGCCGGACTCGAATCGGCTGACACCTTATGGCTTTGACTTCTAGCTCCGCCACGCGCGACGTCAGCGACGATCCTTTTCGCGAGCGATCGCGTTCACCCTTTTCCGCGCGCAAACAGATCCTGGGCGGAAGCTTTCTGTTCGAAAGCAACAGCGTTGCGTTGTTGCAGGTGGTCGATCAGGCCTATGGTCGTTTGCCACCGCACCGGATGCCGGTACCGGTGACGGAATTTCACATCGAATTGCGGCTAGTGATGCGCAACGCGTCGATGGCGAACGAGCCACCGCCCGTGCAGACGCAATCCGGTGCGGGCATGCTCTGCGGCATCATGGACGCGTGCAATTACACGATCCTGATGCCGGAACAGAACAAGGCGTTGGTGGTGGCGTCGGAAGACATGCTGCAGCGTCCTTACCATCTGCGTTACGAGCTGATCGAATTCGCGGTCTTCACGCTCGCATCGCGCGGGCTGGGCCTGGTTCCGCTGCATGGCGCATGCGTGGGAAGCAACGGACGTGGCGTGCTGTTGCTGGGTTCCAGCGGTTCAGGAAAATCCACGCTGGCCTTGCATAGCGTGCTGCATGGGCTGGACTTTCTCGCCGAAGATGCAGTGTTTGTGCAACCGGAAAGTCTGTTCGCCACCGGCGTGGCGAATTATCTGCATCTGCAAGCCGATGCCCTGCGCTTCGTCGAAGACGAAAGAATGCGCCGCTGGATCGGCGCATCGCCCGTCATCCGTCGTCGCAGCGGCGTGGAGAAATTCGAGGCCGACCTCCGGCAGGGATACGGTCGGCCAGCTGCTACACCGCTGGAAGTGGTCGGTGCAGTGTTCGTGTCCAGTCAGCCGGCCGACGAGGCGGGGGTGTTGTTGCGCGCTATCCCGGAACAAGACATCGCCGCCCGACTTGTCACCGACCAGCCGTATGCCGCAGGGCAACCGGGTTGGTCGCATTTCGAGAAGCAACTGAAGCGCACCGGCGTCTACCAACTGCGCCGTGGAAGTCATCCGCGTGCATCCGTCGATGCGTTGCTGCAATTGCTCGATGAATAACGCCAACGCTCGCAATGACGGTGCGGGTGCAACCCGCGCCCCCGAAGAACGCACTTACGGGCATGGCGATGTGCCATGCAACAGGAGAGGCGTTCTGCATCGAGCCGACATATCGATGAAGTCGCGGTCGTCCTGGCCAGGCGGCCGCGAGGGAGGTTAGCGATGCTTGGCAAAACGACCTTGCCGAACGATGTGCTGCGCGCGTTTGCGCGCACGCTAAAGAGCGTTGGCTTGACCGGCGTCATCATTTACGTGTTGCTGTCCTTGGGATCGGCCCTTGCCGGCAGTCTCGTGGCGGTGTTTCTGGTGCCGCTGGTACAACCGGGTCACACGCTCCCTCTGGGCGGCGGTCTGTTCGACGTACAGGGCGGCATCGACCTGCATTCAGCTGTATTTGCGGGTACCGCCATCGCATTTGCTCTGTTGCGCTGGCAGGCAGCACGGCTGGGTGCGCGCCTTGTCGGTCGCTACGGTATGAATCTGCGGTGCATGGTCCATGCACAATTGATCGATGCACCCTTGGCCTCGCTGGCCGATGCCACTTCGGCGGAAATCGCCAACGTTCTCACCCACAACATCGAAATCGTCACCCAGGGATTCAACGCGTTATTGCAGTTGCTGGTGGTCGGCGTGACCTCCATCGTGAGCGTTGGCTTTGCGCTCTGGGTATCGCCGCCGCTGGTCTTCGTGGCGCCGCTGCTGGCAGGTTTCGGGCTGATGGCTTCGCGCATCAGCAGTCGCGAGCAATCGCTCGTGAGTCGGCAATACGTGTCGGACTTGACGCGTTTGTTCTGGCACAGCGAGGACTTTCCTCGCCGCTTGCGCCATGTGCGTTCGTTCGAGAAAGAGGAGGCGGAGAAAGATGGTTACGGCGCCATTTCAGAACGCCTAGGCTATGGTTATCAGCGTCAGCTGGAGCTGATAGCCTCCGGGCGGCTGATGTTGGAACTGTTGGCGGCGGTGGGTATTGCCGCTGTTTTCATGCTTGCTTATCGCCTGCATGGTGTCGATCAGGCATCGCTCATCGCAGTGTGCCTCTTGCTTGGGCGTTTGTTGCCTTATCTGGTGTCGACGCGGCAAAGCTTCCAGCAGTTGCGCTCCGCGGTACCCGCATTCGAACTTTGGCGGCGATACATGTATCTGCAGCCGACGCGTTCATCTGCGGCACCGCCAGGTGCTGTTGCGTCCGGCGACGTGCTGTACGTAGAGCATATACGGCTGATGCCGCCGCTAGACGCGCTCGACATCGACGAACTCGTGCTGATGCCCGGCGAACTGACCCTGATTTCAGGCGATTCCGGCATCGGCAAGAGTAGCCTGGTCGATGTACTCGCAGGGATGGCAACGCCCAAGGAATTTTCCGCGCGCATCGATGGACAATCCATCGATTTCGACACGTACTGCCAACTCGTACGACGAGGCGCATACGTCAGCCAGAGTGTTCGACCCTGGCAGCGTTCGATCCGCGAATGCCTGCTGTGGGCTGCGCCCGGCGCCACGGACGAGATGCTGACGAGCGCGCTGGAGGATGTGGGGCTTGCCAAGCGATTGGCCGCATCACGCCGAGGCCTCGACTCCGCCATCGACAATGCGTCGAGCAAACTTTCCGGCGGCGAACTGCAACGTTTATTGCTGGCGCAAGTGATCCTCCGCCAACCGCGCGTGGCCCTGCTCGACGAAGCAACCAGCGCGCTGGATGTCGCCTCGGAAATCATGGTGCTTTCACAACTCAAACACCGCTTGCCGCACACGATCCTGATCGTGGTCTCGCATCGGCCCGATGTGATGGCGATTGCCGATCAGCGCCTCGTTATCGGAGAGGATCTCAGCGTGGTTGCAAGCGTGGCGTGAGCCGCGACACGTATGGGCATGGGCTCGCGACTTGCGCGTGTTTCAACGCAACTTTCCATGACGTAGCCGGTACTCACATAGGATTGAAGCTCAAGGCTCCATTGAGGTAGTGGACGACGTGCATACTGGAGAGCAATACCACACATTCATTCTGACCTCGCGGCGGGACCGGGTGGTGCGCAACAGGTTTCAGAAGATGGCGCTGGATCTGCTGCCCGAGGGAGCGGCGGTGCTCGATTTTGGTGCGGGTACCGGCATTGATGCAAAGGACTATGCCGCTAACGGACACCCGACTTTCGTGTATGAACCTTCAGGAGCGATGTGCGAGTACTTGGCGCAGTACTGTCGCGATGAAATCGCCCGCAAGTCCATTGTCACGGTGACGTCGCCTCTCGCTTGCAAGGTGCAGGCGGTTACGGCGAACTTTGCCGTGCTCAATCATTTCGCGGATCACACATTGCTTTTTGAAGAGCTGTCGCGCGTGGTTCATCGGGGCGGGTTTGTCCTGGCCAGTATGCTCAATCCTTATTATCTCGGGGATGCGCGGTACGGCTGGTGGCGGGCGAACGTCATGAATCTTGTGCGACGTGGTCACTACGCCATCCCCAGTGAAAGTCGCATCCATCGTTTTACACCACACGTCGTGGCGCGCGCCGCAGCACCGTATTTCCGGCTGGAACGTTTCATTCCGCGTGGTTTCGGATGGGCCACCGATCTATACATGTTTTTGCTATTTCGGCGGGTATGACATGTGGAAAGACTGGATAAGACCGTTCCTGCGTCCACTGCCGCAATGGTCTACGGTCGCCGTTGCTCCTCCGCAGCGGATGGTCATCGCGACCTTGCGCTGGGACGGTAAATCGGTAGATGTCACGGGGGACCATACCGTGGCTTCGCTCAAGCCACTCGTGATCGCGACCAGTCTTGATGCGGGCCAACGTCCCGTCTTGGAGTACATCGATAGCGCCACGGGAAAGCTTCTCGGCGCTTTGCATCTGGTGCGGACGGCGTCCATAGCTACCGAAGAGACGTCACTCACCCTCTACCATGTTGCAGCTGGCGAACACCGCTGCCTCGGTTGGCCGCGGCGCTCGTGGAATGCGTGGCTTCAGAACCGCCAGATGCTGAAAAATCGCTCGTCGCACCACTTCAATATGGAGACGGCTGGAGTACAGCAGCTTATGATCGCCTATCTGTGTCCGCGGCCGGTCGTTCTTGTCTCTGTCGGCGCACCAGGCCATCAAAATATCTTCCCGATGGATTTGATTGGCCCGCTGGGGCGAAGTGGACTTTTTTCGCTCGCGCTACGCAGCACTAACGTTTCCATGCCAGTCATGCGCGAAGTGCGCCGGGTTGCCCTGTCCAACATCCCTGCAGCGATGAAGGCGATCGTTTACAAGCTCAGCGAGCATCATAAGCATGCGCTCGGGGACTGGAATGCGCTTCCGTTTCCCGTTCGAAAGTCGCGAGAATTCGGCATTCCTGCCGTTGCCGCAGCGCTGCGCATTCAAGAGTTGAGCATCGTGCATAGTCAGGAGATCGGCTCGCACACGTTTTTCCTCTGCCGTATCGTTTCCAACGAAGATTTGGCGGAAGGCGCGCAACTGCATCACACGGCAGGCTTTCATCAAGCCTATCGCCGCCGGCAGGACATGCCGCTCGCGGAAGCCTAGCCCGCGCTAAGTCTGTCGTCTTTCGCTGGATTACGTTTTGTTACTTTATGAATTCAGTAACTCATTGAAATTAGCCGTAGACTTTCAATGGATTGCACGACGATTCGAATCCGTCTGGTCCACCCATTTCAAACCCGCATAGCTCACGGCCTTGCGGGTTTTTTGTAAGTAGTCGTAGGGGCACAATGACAGCTGCCACTCACACCCGATCCGGCTCAACGGAACATGTGTAGTGATCACATCGATACGAGACAATGCCGGATCGACCATCGGTATTTACGTTTTTAACGCACATCAGCGAGGCGCTCCTAATGGATCGTATTGATGCCATGAAAGTCTTCATCGCAGCGCTCGATGAAGGCAGCCTCGCGGGAGCCAGCCGTAAGACAGGCCGTTCGGCGGCTGCGGTGAGCAGGGCGGTTGCTTTTCTCGAGACACATGTGGGCGTGCCGCTGCTGCATCGGACCACGCGCTCCATCAAGCTGAGTGAAGCCGGCGAGCGGTACGCTGCGGCATGCAGGAAATTGCTCATGGATTTGGAGGAGGCGGATAGGAGCGCGGCAGGCGAGCGATCAGTGCCCCGTGGCACGCTGACCATTACCTCAACCGTGTTCTCTGGAGTGGAATTGCTCCGGCCGATCGTCGATGCCTTCATGGATCAATATCCGACGGTCAACGTTCGAATGCACATGTTGGAACGGCCGGTCAATCTGATCGATGAAGGTATGGATCTGGCGCTGCGCATTGTGCATCTGGCCGATTCCACGCTTGTCGCGCATCGCGTTGGAGATGTTCGGCGAGTCATCGTAGCGTCGCCACGTTATTTGGCAACGCACCCCCGTATTGAGGAACCCGCGGACCTAGCAAAGCATCAGATCATCGCCCTGGCGCATGGTGGACTGGACTCGTGGAGCTTTCCGCCGTTAGCGGGGTCGTCGGTCCCTCGCTCCGTTTCATTCACGCCGCGCTTGGTGATCAATAGCGTACGAGCTGTCGTGGAGTCGGCGGTCGAAGGTCATGGCGTGACGCGTCTGCTCTCCTATCACGTGGCTAAGGAGATCAAGCAAGGGTTGCTGCGTATCGTTCTTGCCGATGCCGAGCCTTCGCCCCTTCCCGTGCATATCGTGTCACCGCATGGTCGTCTCTTGGTGCCGAAGGTGCGTGCATTTGTCGACTTCGCACTTCCGCGGTTGCGTGCCCAGTTTGCGAGCCTGGCGAAGGAGGCTGAGGCGCCAGCCGACCCGCCGATTCCACCGCGGCGCGGAAGAATGTCTGCCGGGTAGCAGGGATTCGCTAATGCGTGGTGTGCGCCTAGATTTGGGGCGTCGGCGGTATTGATCCGACCGGGATCAAGCCGACCTCCCCCCTTTCATCTTCGAGTGGCACACATCATGAACATTCAACAGAAAGTCGCCGTCGTTACCGGTGCGTCGCAAGGCATTGGCGCAAGCCTGGTCAAGGCTTTTCGGGATAGCAATTACCGCGTGGTTGCAAACTCGCGTTCGATCAAACCATCGAGCGATCCCGACGTCATCGCCGTGCCGGGTGACATTTCGGAGCGCGCCGTGGCCCAGCGCATTGTGTCCGAGGCCATGTCCCGTTTCGGCCGTATCGACACACTGGTGAACAATGCCGGCATCTTTCTCGCCAAGCCTTTTACCGATTACACCCAGGAAGAGTACGCCCGCACGTTGGCAGTGAACCTCGACGGCTTCTTCCATATCACGCAGCTCGCTATACCGGAAATGGAGAAGCAGGGCAGTGGCCATATCGTCAATATCACGACGAGCCTCATCGATCATGCGATCGATGGTGTGCCGTCGGTGTTGGCATCGTTGACGAAGGGCGGGCTGAACGCCGCTACCAAGTCGCTGGCTATTGAATATGCCAAGCGCGGGATTCGCGTAAACGCCGTAGCGCCTGGCGTCATCAAGACGCCGATGCACGCGCCGGAAACGCATGCTGCTCTCGCCAGCCTGCATCCGGTGGGTCGTATGGGCGATATCTCAGACATCGTTGACGCCATTCTCTATCTCGATTCCGCAGGCTTCGTAACGGGCGAGATCCTCCACGTCGACGGCGGACAGAGCGCCGGACACTGACGAATCATGGGGTGGGCACATCGCCCGCCCTTCGCTAACCAGGAGAACGAACATGCCTATCGTCACTATCCAGATTACCCGCGAAGGTTCCGGCCCGGGCCGCAAGGCAGCCACGGCAGAAGAGAAAGCGGCGCTTATCAAAGGGAGTAGTCAGTTATTGCTGGATGTTCTGAACAAGCCACTCGATGCCACGTTCGTGGTGATTGAAGAGGTCGAGATGGAAAACTTCGGATGGGGTGGATTGCCCGTCGCCGAACGTCGAAAAAAGCAGGAAGTCAGCAGCAAGTGATGCTGGTGAGGTGCGGATTTGCCTCTTGGTCCTTGTCGGTCCATGGGCAATCCGCATCGTTCGGTTGCCGCAACGGTGCTGAAGTCAACCGGTGGGCCCGATTCCGCGCGAAGGCGGCTTTTCTTGTGAGCTTTCCGCCGCGGCATGGCGCTTGGTGCGGATAAAGTCGACCAGCAGCGGAAGCAGCGACAGCAGCGCCAGCACACCCAATGGCCACATGATGCTGGGATCGAAGAACAGATCCGCGCCGAGTCGGTGCCCGTGGCTCAAGGCTTGGCTCAATCCGGCGCCCACCGAGGTCTCGAACGCCAGCATCAGCGTACCGCCTAGCCAGGTGGCGCCCAGGAACAACCACAGCGGACAACGCAGCCATGCAAGCGCGACCGTCAGCAAGCCGAATGGAGCGACAGGTACCAACCGCAAAAACAGCGTGTAGCTCACCGGATGGCGTTCAAAGCCGTGGTGCAGTTTTTCCGCAATCGCCGGCGGATGTTTGCTGCCTTCGCCGAAGGCATAGCGACTGGCGAGAAACAGAATCAACGAGCCCAGCGTAAGCCCGATCGAGGAATACATGGTGCCTTCAACGATACCGAAGGCAAACCCCCCTGCCAGAATCAATACGATGGTCAGAGGAATGCCGGTACATGTCGCGAGTGTCAGCAGGCCGATATAAACGAGACGGCTCAGCCAAGGATCCGCATTGATGCGCGCATGGATTTGCTGCTGATGCGCGACCAGATGCCCTGGATGGAAACGGTCGAAGATACCGGAGCTAACCAGCACGATTCCCGCAACGATCAGCAGGATCAGCGGCAGTGAGGCGCGGAGGCGGTTCAATAGCTCTCCCCCGTTGCGCCATATTCGGCCAGTACGCTGCGTGCCTGATTGCGGAGAATGTCGCGTCGTACGGCAATGCCACGGCGTTCCAGTTCACCGACCCAGTCGGCGGGAAGCGGGCCTTCGTCGAACTCGGTGAGTTCTTCCACGTCTTCGGCGCGGGCGCCGATCAGTAGCGTATCGACGCCGGCCCAGACCGTGGCGCCATAGCACTGGCAGCAAGGTTGTGAGCTGGTGGCGAGAGTGTAGTGGCCACCCTGTTCATTCAGACGGTAGCTGGCCAGACGTTGCTGTGCCGCCATGTAGGCGAGCATTTCCGCATGGGCCACAGAGCAGGTTTGCGGCACGACCCGATTGGCTGCAGCGGCGATCAGCCGGCCATGCTCGTCGAACACCGCGGCGCCAAACGGGCCGCCGCTGCCGTGCTGGATATTGCGCCGTGACAGCTCGATCGCCAGCTCCATGCGCTCCTCGTCGGTGAGATAACGCCGGCTAGCGTCGGCAACCTCTTCGATCCAGGGCGGCAGGGTGAGGTGGATCTGCAGCGGCAGCATCATGCTCAGGCTGCCTGCTTGGCCCAGGTGTCGCGCAAAGTCACGGTGCGGTTGAACACGGGTGCCTCGGCGCGATGGTCCACACGATCGGCTACGAAATAGCCCAGCCGTTCGAACTGGTAGCGCTGCTCCGGCGCGGCATCGGCGGCGGCGGGCTCCAGCCAGCCGCGCACGACGCGCTTGGCGTCGGGATTGATGTGCTCGAGCCAGGTTTTGCCGTCGCTTTCGTCGTCCGGTGTGGGCACGTTGAACAGGCGATCGTAGAGGCGAATTTCGGCGGCAACGCCATGCTGCGCGCTGACCCAGTGGATCGTGCCCTTCACTTTGCGGTCGGCGCCTGGCATGCCCGAGCGCGATTCGGGATCGAGTGTGCAATGCAGCTCGATCACGCCACCGTTGACGTCCTTGATCACCTGCTCGCACTTGACGATGCCGACGCCGCGCAGGCGCACTTCGCCATCGGGCTTCAGGCGATGGAAACCCTTGGGTGGCACTTCGGCGAAATCCTCGCGCTCGATCCACAGTTCGCGTGAGAACGGTACGTGGCGAGTGCCGAAGCTTTCGTCCTTGGGGTGATTGGGAAAGGTCAGTGTTTCTTCGTGACCCTCGGGCAGATTGGTGATCACCAGCTTCAATGGATCGACCACCGCCATGCGGCGGGCAGCGCTGGTGTCGAGGTCTTCGCGGATGCAGTTTTCGAAGATCGCGTAGTCGATCACGCTGTTCTGCTTGCTTACACCTAGCCGTTCGATCAGCAGGCGGATGCCGCCCGGCGTAAAGCCGCGACGACGCAGGCCGCGCAGCGTGTTCATGCGCGGATCGTCCCAACCTCCGACCAGTCCTTCGCTCACCAGTTGCGCGAGCTTGCGCTTGCTAGTGATGGAGTAGGTGAGGTTGAGACGCGAAAACTCGATCTGTCGCGGCTTGGCCGGCTCGGTACGGAAGCCGTTGTCACGCATGTGCTGCCACAGTTCCGGATGGTTGGGCAGATCCACGTTGTCCACGAACCAGTCGTAGAGCGGGCGGTGATCCTCGAACTCCAGTGTGCACAACGAATGAGTGATGCCTTCCAGCGCGTCGGAGAGGCAGTGCGCGTAGTCGTACATCGGATAGATAGGCCACACATCGCCGGTGTTCTGGTGCGTGACTTTGCGGATGCGGTAGATCGCCGGATCGCGCATGTTGATGTTGCCCGAGGTCATATCGATCTTCGCGCGCAGCGTCTTGCTGCCATCGGCGAACTCGCCCGCGCGCATGCGGCGGAACAGGTCCAGGTTCTCCGTCACGCTGCGTTCGCGGGACGGCGAGTTGCGACCCGGTTCGGTGAGCGTACCGCGATAAGCTCGCATCTCATCGGCGGTCAGATCGTCCACGTAGGCGTGTCCGTCCTCGATCAGCTTGATCGCGGCACGGTAGAACACCTCGAAATAGTCGGACGCGTGGCGCAAGTCATGCCACTCGTAGCCCAGCCAGCGGACGTCGTCCTTGATGCCCTCGACGAACTCGGGGTCTTCCTTGCCGGGGTTGGTATCGTCCAGGCGCAGGTTGCACCAGCCGCTGAATTCCCGTGCGATGCCGAAGTTCAGGCAGATCGCCTTGGCGTGCCCGATATGCAGGTAACCGTTGGGTTCCGGCGGGAAGCGCGTGCAGATCGCGTGGTGCTTGCCTCGCGTTAGGTCCTCGCGAACGATCTGGCGGATGAAATCGCGCGGCGCATCGGTCTCGGGGGTTACGGCAGGCTTGGCGGCGACGGATTCGGTGGACATCGGGTCAGGATTCGCACGAGGGTGGCGGGAACCACCAAGTTTAACCGCTTGAAGGATTTACGACACCGCGGGTCGGATCGAGGGTATTCAGCGCCGGGCGGCGGCCAATGCCAGGTAACGCTGATGCAGAGTCTCAACCTGCGCGTCCAGATCAGCCTCCGGGCCGGCGTTGTCGATCACATCGTCAGCCAGCGCCAGGCGGCTATCGCGGGATGCCTGGCTGGCCAGGATGCGGGCGGCCAGAGTTTCGTCGATAGCGTCGCGTGCAACCAGTCTTTGAATCTGGATGGCTTCCGGTACGTCCGCCACCAGGATTCGGTCCACCCAGCGGTAATGCCCGATGTTTTCGGTCAACAGGGGAATGGCCAGCACCACGTACGGCCCTTTGTCGGTCTGTGCATGCTCCAGCATCCATTGCCTGACGCGCGGATGCACGATCGCCTCCAGCGTCTTGCGCGCGGTGGGATCGGCAAAAACGCGCTTTCGCATGGCGGGACGGTCGAGTCGTCCGTGGGCATCCAGCACGTCGTCGCCGAAAGCGGCGACGATCGATGCCAGGCCATCACTGCCGGGCTCTACTACCACGCGCGCCGCGTGGTCGGCGTCGTAGACATGCGCGCCGAGCATCCTGAAGCGCTTTTCGACAGCACTTTTGCCGGAGGCAATGCCGCCTGTAAGCGCCACTGTGAACGGCATGGTCGTGCTCATCCCATTCCGGTCAGGCCAAGATACGCGTGCAATAGATAGTCGCCCGCGATAAACCAGACCCATCCTGCCATAGCGATGAAGGGGCCAAACGGCATCGGCACTTCGCGCGCATGTTTTCTAAGCGCGATCATCGCACCGCCGATCAACGCGCCGATAAACGAAGACAGCAGGATGACCGGCAGCAACGCGACCGGCCCCATCCATGCGCCAAGTGCGGCGAGCAATTTGAAATCGCCGAAACCCATGCCTTCTTTACCCGTTAACAGCTTGAACAGCCAGTACACGCTCCACAGGCTGAGATAGCCGATCGCCGCGCCGAGAATCGCTGATTTGGGTTCGACGAAAAGATGGCCCAAGCTAAGCAGCAGGCCAGCCCATAGCAGTGGCAAGGTGATCTGGTCGGGCAGCAGCTGGGTGCGCAGATCGATACCCGATAGCGCAACTAGCGACCAGGTAAAGAACAGTCCTGCCAATGCTACCCACGTCGGGCCCAATTTCCAGACGACGATCGCGCTCAAAATCGCGGTCAGCAGTTCGACCAATGGATACTGAATCGATATGGGCGCCTGACAATACCGACAGCGGCCCTTGAGCCAGAGCCAGCTGAAGAGCGGGATATTGTCGTAGGCCGCCAGCGGATGCTTGCAATGCGGGCAGTGCGAAGACTCGCGCACGATGCCCGGTGGAAGCGTTTGCTGTGCGTGCTCCAGACCCAGCACATCGTGTGCTTCCTGGCGCCAGAGAGCGTCCAGGCGTTCGGGCAAGCGCAGGATCACGACGTTGAGAAAGCTGCCCACCAGCAAGCCGAGTACGCCGGCGATAACGATCCAAGCTGTCAACGGCAAATCGGGCATGCCCGGATCCTAGTTATGAAAACGCGCCACATTATCGTCGCAGGGCGACAAGAATGTGGCGCGCAGGTATTAGCGGGATTAGAACGTGCCGGCGAGCTTGAAGATAGGCAGATAGAGCGCAACCACGATACCGCCGACCAAGGTACCCAGGATCACCATCATCAAGGGTTCGAGCAATGACGCCAGCGAATCGACGGCGTTGCTGACTTCCTCTTCATAGAATTCAGCGCACTTGAACAGCATGTGGTCCAACGCGCCGGATTCTTCGCCGATCGCCACCATCTGGGTGACCATGTTCGGGAATAGGCCGGTCTGTCGCATGGCTAGCTGCAGTTGGTGCCCCACGGCGATGTCGTCGCGCATCTGGCGCACGGCATCGCCGTACACCACGCTACCGGTCGCGCCGGCGACGGCGTCCATCGCCTCAACCAGGGGTACGCCGGCGCGGAAGGTAACACCCAGTGTGCGTGCAAACCGCGCAATGGCCGACTGACGCATGATATTGCCCATCACGGGTAATTTGAGCGTTAGACGATCGAGGAAATGAGCGAATTTGACCGAGCGTTTCTTGGCCATGATGAGTGCCACGACACCGCCGACAATGCTGCCGAGAACGACCCACCAGTACTGCTGCATGAACCCCGACAAGCTTACAAGCAACTGAGTGGGGGCCGGCAGTTCAGCGCCAGCGTCTTTAAAGGTCTTGGCAAAAACGGGCACTACGAACAGCAACATGATCATGATGACGCCGATAGCAACCACCATCACCATGATGGGATAGAAAAGCGCCTTCTTGATCTTGCCCTTGATGCTTTCGGTTTTTTCTTTGTAGGTGGCAACCGTATCGAGAATCGTGTCCAGCACGCCCGCCGATTCGCCTGCACGCACCAGATTGCGGTACAGCTCATCAAACTGGACGGGGTACTGACCAAGGGCCTCATGCAGCGTGGAGCCACCCTCGATGCCCTGCTTCACATCGACCAGCATGTTCTTGAAGCGCGGGTTCTTCTGTCCATCGGCAATGATGTCGAAGGCCTGCACCATGGGCACGCCCGACGCCATCATCGTGGCGATCTGACGGCTGAAGATCGCCACGTCGCGCGGCTTGACCGTACTGCCAGATCCGCCAAACAGCGGCTTGCTGCGTTCGCGCACCGTCTGCGGATTCATGCCCTGGCGGCGTAATTCGGCTTTCACCAGCGATGCGTTCTTCGCCGGCATGACGCCCTTCATGCGCTTGCCACGCTTATCCAGTGCCACCCATTCATAGGTGGGCATCTGAGTGATCTGGGCGCGCTGGGCAGCCTGTTGTCGGGTGTTCTTGGTTGCGGCGGTAACCGTGGCCATACGTATCTTCCCCCCAATGATCCGATCCGGCGCCGTTGCGGGAGCTACGGGCAGGACAATCTGCAGCTTACGTTACTTTGAAGGGTCATTTTCGTGGTCCCGGACGCAAGTCCGGCAGGAAAACGACCCGAATGGGCCAGGCCCGATGGTCAGTCTTTGGTCACGCGGTCAATTTCCGCGAGGCTCGTCACACCTGCCTTGACCTTAAGCAAGGCCGACGCACGCAGGTCGTTGATACCCAAGCTGCGGGCTACCTCAGCGATCTGCAGCGCGTTACCGCCTTGCAGCACGATCTTCTGGATGGCCTCGACCATCGGCATCACTTGGTAGATGCCCACGCGCCCTTTGTACCCTTCATTGCACTCGGAGCAACCGCCGGCTTCGTAAATCGTCATTCCTTCATCGATATCTTTCTGCGTGAAACCTGCGTCCAGCAACGTCTTGGGCGGCAGGTTCATCTGCTTCTTGCAGCTATGCAGGCGGCGTGCCAAGCGCTGGGCGATGACCAGAGTCACCGACGACGTAATGTTATAAGGCGCAATGCCCATATTCATCAGGCGTGAAATGGTCTGTGGGGCATCGTTCGTATGCAGGGTAGAAAGCACCATATGACCGGTCTGGGCCGCCTTGATGGCGATTTCGGCCGTTTCCAGGTCGCGGATTTCGCCCACCATGATCACGTCCGGATCCTGGCGCAGGAAGGAGCGCAAGGCGGCAGCGAAGGTCATGCCGCGCTTTACGTTCTGCTGTACCTGGTTGATACCCTCGACGCGAATTTCCACCGGGTCTTCTACCGTGGAGATGTTGCGTTCGGCGGTATTGAGAATATTGAGCGCGGTATACAGGGATACGGTTTTACCGGAGCCGGTCGGTCCGGTGACCAACACCATGCCGTAGGGCTTGTGGATCGCATCCATGTAAAGCTGTTTCTGTGACTCTTCATAGCCTAGCTTGTCGATGCCTAGCTTGGCCGACGAGCTATCCAGGATACGAAGTACGATCTTTTCGCCGAACAGAGTGGGTAGCGAGCTAACGCGGAAGTCCATCGCGTGAGTCTTGGACAGGTTCAATTTGATGCGCCCGTCCTGGGGCACGCGTCGTTCGGCGATGTCCAGCCCAGCCATCACCTTCAGGCGCGAGGAAATGCGAGCCGACAGTTTCATGGGAGGGCTGGCGACGGCGCGCAGCATGCCATCCATGCGTAAACGCACCCGGTACTGGGTCTCGAAGGGCTCAAAGTGGATGTCCGATGCGCCGCGCCGGATGGCATCCACCAGGATCTTGTTGACGAACTTCACCACAGGGGCGTCGTCGCCGCCAGTAGCATCGATACCAGAACTTTCAGCCTCGTCGTCGCCAGATTCCAGCGCCAATTCGTCCAGATCGCCGCCGCCCAGATCGGGGGTGGCGTTGCTGAGCGTGTTCATCGCATTGTCGATGGCCCGACTCAGCTGAGCACGCTCAACCAGAATCGGCTCCACCATGCAGTTGGAGTGGAACTTGATCTCGTCCAGCGCTTGCAGCTGCATGGGGTCGGCGATACCGACGAACAGCCGTTTGCCGCGTTTTAGCAACGGCAGCACCTGATGCTTGGTGATCAGGTCCTGACTGATCAGGCTCATTGGCATGCTTGCGGGAGCTACGGCAGTGATGTCCATCATCGGCATGCCGAACTCGGCCGACGCAATCTGTGTAAGGCGGCTGTTATCGATCAAGCCTTGATCCAGCAGCCAGGCCGTCAGTGTTTTTTTCTGCTGAGCCGACTCAGTGACCGCCTTGCGGACATCCGCTTCGGGCAGCAGACCTTCGGAAACAAGACGGCGGGCCATGCCCGACAGGCCAAGCGCGGTGGGCTGCGGTTGCGATGACATGATAAAACCTGCCTAAGACCCCTGATTGATCTCGAATTTAGCGCACATTGAGTCGGTAGGCTATCGGTCAAATGTGACCGGATGAGCATGGGAGGATGGCCGCGGGCATCGGGGGGGGCGCTAGATCCCGCCAGCAGGGGACACGATCGTTCAGGCGCCCCGGGAGCGTTGCGCGGGTGACCTGGCCCGCAGTTCCGCTCCGACGGGCGTTGGCGGCGGCCTGGTGCCGTTCGTCACGCGGCTTCCACGCGTTATGATCGGCTTTCTCACGGGGAAGCCATCTGTTTGAACAGCCTCAGCATCATTCTGCCTGCCAAAAACGAAGCACCCGCGCTAGCCGGTTTGTTGCCGCGTTTGCGTGCCGCTCAGCCGACCGCCGAGATTATCGTCGTAGACGACGGTTCCACGGACGATACTCGAGCCGTTTGTGCTCAACACGGTATCCAATGCTTGAGTTCACCTTACTCGATGGGCAACGGTGCGGCGATCAAGCGGGGAGCCCGCGTCGCGACAGGGAGCATCCTGGTTTTCATGGACGGCGATGGCCAGCATGATCCCGCGGATATTGCGCGCATGCTGGAAAAGTTGGATCAGGGCTACGACATGATAGTCGGCGCGCGCGACTGGGGTAGCCAAGCTGGTGTTGGGCGGGGGGTGGCCAATACGTTCTACAACTGGCTTGCATCGCGCATGACTGGGCATTTTGTGGCTGATTTGACATCGGGATTTCGTGTTGCCCGAGCTGACAAATTCTGCGAATTCCTTCACCTGCTGCCTAACGGATTCTCGTACCCAACCACCAGTACGATGGCTTTTTTCCGCAGTGCTTACCCTGTGACCTATGTGCCCATCAAAGCTGCGGAGCGAATTGGCAAGAGTCATATCAAGCCCTTGCGTGACGGGCTGCGTTTCCTGCTGATTATCTTCAAGATTGCAACGCTGTATTCACCACTGAAGCTCTTTGTGCCGGCAAGTGCGGTATTTCTATTGCTAGGCTGTATCAACTATACGTGGACCTTCATTCACGAAGGTAGGCTCACCAATATGAGTACGTTGATGTGGAGTGCCGCGGTTATCGTGTTCTTGATTGGGTTGGTATCGGAACAGATTACGGCGCTGACATATATGAAAGGCCGTGAGTCTTGAACCGAGGTGGTTGTGCTACATCAAATAGGTTGCGTGTAGATCGACTGCGGATGTTCTGACTAGTCGCCTAAGGTTGGGCATATCCATCGGTCATGGTTGTCGAGCAGCGCTAGCTGCAGCCGGTTATGCATTACACGATCATGAGTTGATGAATATCCAGATATTTATCCCAACATTCAATCGCGCCGAAAAACTAAAAAAAGCGATTCTGAGTGTATTAGGTCAAACCTGGCATTCGCTGGGAGTGGTGGTGCTTGATAACCACTCGACTGACAACACCGAACAAGTTGTTGCGTCGTTGATGGCGATCGATAAGCGGATCTCCTACGTAAGGAGAGAAAGCAACATAGGCATGATCCCCAATTTTAATTCGATTGCCGAGCACGTTTCCGGTGATTACTTTGCCGTGCTGGCTGACGATGATGAATACGAGCCTTGCTTTGTTGAGACTGCAATGGACCTGTTTGCTGAGTACAAGGACATTGGATTTGTCGCATGCAACGCTTTGACAAAAGTTAATGGGGTTTTTGTGAAAAGTCAGCTTGATTATTGGCATGAGGGATACTACAGAGCCAATACTGCTGTCATAAAATGCCTGCTGGGGCACTATCCGCTGATCACGAATTGTTTGTTCAGGGCGGATCTGCGACATGACTTTTTCTTTCAGCCGGAGTTAGGTAATACCGGTGATGGCTTTCTACTCACATGTCTATTCGCAAAATTCAACGCCTATGTTACGAAACGGGTGACTGGCCACTGGAATAACGATGGTGAAAATGCGTCTTCATTGCAGAGATTTGATCCCATCCTGGTCGTGAATACAGCAATCAGCGAATATTCGCTCTATAGCGAGGCGGCTCGCCGAGGTGAATTCTCGCCATACTGGCTTCCCTTGGTAATGCTCAAAAGAAATTTGACGATCATGCTGGCGTCAGACAAGGTCGGCTTTGACTATGTATGTATTCACAGTCAAGTGAGAACGGCGCTTGGTCGTACTTCCTTGAGTTTCCTGCGTGTGCTGGATGCGATCAAAGTGGTGCGAATCTTCCTGTGGACTCTCAAGATAATTCGCCAACGCTACACTCGGTACATTTCATGGCGCGAGAAACGCCGCGCGAGAAGTCGCTGAATCTGTCCGACTTAACGGGATACCTTTATGAAAGCTGTGATTTTGGCAGGGGGTCTGGGAACTCGAATTTCTGAGGAGACGCACCTTAAACCAAAGCCAATGATAGAGGTCGGTGGTAAACCGATCCTATGGCACATCATGAAACTTTATTCAGCCTATGGAGTGAATGAATTCGTTATCTGCTGCGGGTACAAAGGCTATGTCATCAAAGAGTACTTCGCGAACTATTTTCTCCACATGTCGGACGTAACTTTCGATATGGCTAGCAACCAGATGCAGGTACATGAAAAGCATGCTGAGCCATGGCGGGTAACCCTTGTGGACACCGGCGAGGAGACAATGACGGGAGGGCGGTTGAAGCGTGTTGCATCCCACATCAGCGAAGAAGAGGCCTTTTGCTTCACTTATGGCGATGGTGTTGCTGACATTGATGTGGCTGCGCAAATTGAGTTCCATCGGAAGCATGGAAAATGGGCGACGATCACCGCGGTGCAGCCCCCTGGACGTTATGGTGCTTTGCAAATGAATGGGGCGAAAGTCTCAGGATTTACGGAAAAGCCTCGCGGAGATGGGGGATTAATAAACGGTGGTTTTTTCGTCTTGTCGCCCAAATGCCTGGATCTAATCAAGGATGATCAAACCAGTTGGGAGATAGGGCCGCTTACCCAGCTAGCCAGCGAAGGGCAGCTGATGGCATTTGAGCATCGCGGCTACTGGCAAGCCATGGACACTCTTCGCGAGAAGAATGTACTCGAAGATCTATGGGCGTCCGGCAAGGCGCCTTGGAAGGTATGGTAACTATGGCCGGATATTGGGCTGGACGGTCCGTTTTTATTACTGGGCACACTGGGTTCAAGGGTAGTTGGCTTTCTCTTTGGCTAAACAAAGTTGGAGCTAAGGTGCATGGCTACGCTTTGGACCCGAATACGGATCCCTCTTTGTTTCGCATTGCGCAGGTGGGTTCGTCACTTGCTTCAGATACACGCGCAGATCTGGCGGATTTCGAGCGGCTTGCCTTATCAATAGCACGCGCGCAGCCCGAAGTGATTTTTCATTTGGCGGCTCAACCTTTAGTGAGAGAAAGCTATCGGAATCCGCTGGAAACATTCGCTACTAATATCATGGGAACTGCCAATCTGCTTGAAGCTTCGCGCGGCGTCGAGTCCATCCGGGCGATTGTTGTCGTGACCACAGACAAGGTATACGGGAACGACAAATCTGAAAATCCTCATCGTGAAGGCGATGCGCTCGGCGGGAGAGATCCTTATAGCGCTAGCAAGGCTGCAGCAGAGTTAGTGGTCTCTAGCTATCGCGCTAGTTTCTTTGCAACGCATAATTCACCACGAATCGCGACTGCACGTGCCGGTAATGTTATCGGAGGTGGTGATTGGGCTGTTGATCGACTAGTGCCCGATTGCCTGCGAGCTTTTGCGGAAAGAAAGCCAGTGCGTTTGCGTTATCCAACCGCAATTAGGCCATGGCAGCACGTGCTTGAGCCGCTGTCCGGATACATGTGTCTCGCAGAGCATCTGGCCAATTCGGAGGGGAGCCGCTATGCAGATGCATGGAACTTTGGGCCGGACTTGGTCGACGATGCATCTGTGGGGGACGTAGCTCAGGCCATGGCTGATATGTGGGGAATGAATGCCTCCGTGGAGCTCTGTTCATCCGAAGTCAATCCGCATGAAACGGCAACACTCAGTTTAGATAGCAGTCGAGCTCAAAAACTGCTTGGTTGGAGGCCTCGTTGGCCGCTGACGCGAGCATTGAAAGAAACGGTTGCGTGGCAGCGTCATTGGATCGAAGGAAATGATATGCGATCGATCAGTGAGTCGCAGATTGAGAGCTACTTGACTGGGCAGCCAGATGAGTGAGCGCTTCGATATAGATGAAACGCCGCTTTCGGGGTTAATGCTGATCCGGCGCAAGCAACGCCGAGACGAACGTGGTTACCTTGAGCGCATCTACGACGCGCACGACTTTCGCGAGCAAATTGGGCAGCGCACGATCGTGCAAATAAATCGAACCCTGACGCAAGAGCGTGGCACGGTCAGAGGGATGCATTTCCAGTTATCCCCGTATGCAGAGCTTAAACTCGTATCTTGCCTGCGTGGGAGTGTTTTTGACGTTGCGGTCGACGTGCGCCAAGGTTCTCCAACATTCCTCCATTGGTATGCGGCGACACTCAGTGCGGAGAATGGTCTGGCCCTGCTTATCCCTGAAGGGTTCGCTCATGGATTTCAGACTTTGGTCGAAAATTGCGAGATGCTCTATGTCCATACAGAAACCTATGAGCCATCACATGAGCGCGGGTTGCATCCGGAAGACCCCAGGATTGGCATCAATTGGCCGCAACCCGTAACGGGACTTTCACCTCGCGACCTGGCACATCCAAAGTTAACTGATGCTTTTGATGGAGTTAAAGCGTGAATTGTCGACATTGCGGCGCGCATCTGGACCTATCGTTAGTGGACCTCGGCAGCACGCCCCCGTCCAATGCGTATTTGTCCCTTGACTCGCTAAAGAGACCTGAGAAGTGGTTTCCACTTTCCGTGCTTGTTTGCCGCGAGTGCTGGTTGGCACAGACCGAAGATTTTTCTGAGGCGAGCGAACTTTTTGACCGCGAGTATGCTTATTTCAGCGGTTTTTCTATCAGTTGGCTCAATCATTGCGAGCAATATGTCACAACGATGATCGCGAGATTTGACTTGGGGCCAGACAGCCACGTCGTCGAAGTCGCTGCGAATGATGGCTCGTTGTTGCAGTATTTCAAACAACACAAGATTCCCTGTCTGGGCATTGAACCAACGGCCAGTACAGCGCAAAGTGCTCGTGCCAAAGGATTGCCTGTAGTTGAGGACTTTTTTAGCGTTCGATTGGCCAAAGCGCTCCTGGAAGAGGGTAGGCAGGCTGATTTGATGGTGGCTAACAATGTGTTAGCGCATGTACCCGATATCAATGATTTTGTGGCGGGCTTCGCCGTACTACTAAAGCCGCATGGTGTTGTGACTTTCGAATTTCCACACCTGCTTGAGCTGATGGCGGAAAATCAGTTTGACACGGTATATCACGAGCACTTTTCATATCTTTCGATGACCGCCGTCAATAAGATCTTTGCCGACAATGGCTTGGTTGCGTATGAAGTGCAGCAGTTGCCGACGCATGGAGGTAGCTTGCGAGTGTTTTGTCAACGTAGCGATACGGGGAGGCGCACAATACGTGACAGCGTTGAACGTCTCCTACAGCAGGAGGCAAGCGCTGGTGTCCGGAATCCTGCCTTCTACGCGGATTTTCAAGCTAGAGCGGAGGTCGTCAAAAATGAGTTCCTTGGCTTCTTGCTTAAGGCTAGGCGAGAGGGTAAGGAGGTGGTGGCTTATGGTGCCGCCGCAAAGGGAAATACGCTGCTGAATTTTGCCGGCGTCCGGGGTGATTTGTTGGCTTTCGTAGTCGACAAAAACCCAGCAAAGCAGGGTAAATATTTACCAGGTAGCCGGATTCCGATCGTATCGGAAGAACATCTGTTGCAGCATAAGCCGAGTTATGTGGTTATTTTTCCTTGGAATCTAAAAAGTGAGATCATGCAGCAACTGGCTTATATCAGGAACTGGGGAGGTTCCTTCGTTACGGCTGTGCCGCAGCTGAGCGTTATACCCGCATGTTAATCATCGACCCATCCGCCAAGATTTCTCCGCTAGCAGATATCGAAGACTCGATTCGAGGCACGCGCATCAAAATATGTGAGCGTGTTGCGATTGATGCATTCGTCAAAATTAAGCCTGCTGGCGGTAGCGGTGATCTTGAGATCGGTGCCGGCACGGTCGTCAATTCAGGCTGCGTGTTCTACACCGGCAACGGCATCCGCATCGGCAAGGACGTGGCGATTGCAGCAAATTGCACATTTGCGCCGGTCAATCATGAATACCTGAAGCGCGATGTTCTAATTGTCGCTCAAGGCTTTCGGCCCAGTAAGGGGGGCATCGAAATCGGTGACGATGTATGGATCGGAGCTAATTGCGTAGCCCTCGATGGAGCGAGGGTCGGGAATGGATGTGTGATCGGAGCCGGCTCTGTAATAAGAGGCGTGCTCGAAAGCTATGGAGTGTATGGAGGCAATCCGCTGCGTATGCTGGGTACGAGGGTATGAGGTTTACAGTGATTGGGGCCACGGGCTTCATTGGCGGTGCTTTAGTCAAAAAAATGCGCGCTATGGGTTTCGAAGTTCTAACGACATCGCGTGACACCATCGAGCTACCTAGCAAGCCGGGGCACATCATTTACGCGGCGGGTGTGACGGCAGATTTTCGTGAACGTCCATTCGACACTCTGGACGCGAATACCACGGTTGCAGCACGCGTCCTTAAGGAAGCCGACTTCGACTCGTTTTTGTACCTTTCATCGACGCGACTATATCGACACGCCGGTCATGGGCAAGAGTCAGCTGCTATTTCATTGCGTTCGGACGAACCAGATCAACTCTATGATCTTACAAAACTCACAGGTGAAGCGATTTGTTATGCCAGCGGCCGTCAAGGAGTGCGCATAGCCCGGCTTGCCAATGTGCTCGGGAGTGACTTTCGCTCAAAGAATTTTGTGTTCGAGATTATCCGGGACGCATGCGAAAAAGGCATTATCGAACTGCGGACTTCGCTGGATTCTAGTAAAGACTACATATACCTTGATGACGTAGTCGATATCCTTCCAAAGATCGCTCTTAGCGGTAAATACAACTGCTATAACGTAGCATCAGGTAGAAGTATCTCGCACAGAGACCTATTGAAACCAATACAGTCTGCCTCAGGCGCAAGTCTAACCGTACGAGTGGGTGCGCCTGTCGATACTTCGCCGTCGATTAATATCGATCGGTTGAAAACCGAATTTTCGTTTGAGCCAACTTCGGTGCTGCCTATCTTGGCGGCCTTGGTAACCGAGTACAGGAAACAAATAAGATGCTGAAGATTGATTTGGAGCAAGGTGTTGTTCACATAGACTCATTAGAGGGGGTTAGAACCGTTGCCATCGGTTCTCCCGAGGCATTCCATTTGATTTCGCGCGCATGGCTTAGAAGTGGATGGGATGCCAAATACGTGTACGGGTTCAGTTGGATGGGGCGTCCGATCATTCAATTGCCCGAAGATATGCTTCGTATACAAGAGCTAATCTATGCTGTGAAGCCGGATGTCGTAATCGAGACAGGAATCGCCCATGGCGGTAGCCTTATCTTCTATGCGAGCTTGATGAAAGCTATGGGCCACGGTCGTGTTATCGGCGTTGACATTGAAATCCGTCCCCACAATCGGAAGGCTATCGAGTCGCACGAGATGTTCGAGCGAATCACGATGCTGGAAGGATCATCGATTGACGCAGGGATCATCGACAAGGTCCATGATCTAGTAAGACCTGAAGATCGATGCATGGTTATTCTCGATTCCAATCATTCGAGAGAGCACGTGCTAGCTGAACTACATGCTTACGCAGATATGGTGGCACCGGGTTCGTATATCGTCGCCTGCGACGGGATAATGCAAGAAATAGTAGGTGCGGAGCGTACCAAACCAGAATGGATATCAGACAATCCACAATCTGCAGTCAAGGACTTTCTTGAAGCACGTAGCGATTTCATTCTCGAAGAGCCTGTCTTCCTGTTCAATGAGGGAAACATTACCGAGCGTGTCACTTACTGGCCGAACGCATTTTTGCGTCGAATCAAGTGAGCGAAGGGGAGGCTCCATACAGGTCTGTATGATCTCTTCCAAGCCAAACTCGTATTTGCCGTGCCGGTATGGGTCTTCATGCGAGAGCGGGTGTTTGAAGTGGGCTTGAAGCAAAATATTGTTGCTAACTATCTGGGCACTGGTTGGACGGCGCTGATGAATTTGGCGTTTGTGCCGCTCTATATTCGATATCTCGGGATAGAGGCGTATGGCCTGATCGGCGTTTTTGCCATGCTTCAAGGATTGCTGTCGTTACTAGATCTAGGCATGGCGCCAACTATCAGCCGAGAGATGGCTCGTTTAAATAGTAGTGCGGATAGCACTTCCTCGGCTCGCACTCTGCTGCGCAGTGTTGAAGTTGTCTCGACTTGCATTGCGCTAGCGATGATGACGGGTCTCTGGTTAGCATCTTCATGGTTGGCAAATGATTGGTTTGTGACGAAAAATCTCTCTATAGATGCGGTTGCGCACGCACTAGTAATCATGGGTTGCCTGGTGGGTTTGCGCATTATTGAGAATGTATATCGCAGCGCCATGATCGGTTTGCAAAAGCAGGTTCTCATGAACTTGGTTATTGGTGTAATGGCGACGCTGCGTGGTCTCGGCGCAGTTGTAGTTCTCGCGTTGGTCGCAAACTCAATTCAGGCATTCTTTTTGTGGCAGCTTACTGTTTCTGCGATAGGCATCGGCGCACTTGCTGCGGCGACCTATTCGCTTTTGCCACATGAGGCGGTGCCGGCATCATTTTCATTCAATGCGCTGCAGGGTGTTCGACGTTTCGCGGCGGGCACGATGGCGATTACCTGCATTTCGCTACTACTCAGCAATATGGATAAAATTTTACTTTCTCGTTTGTTATCGCTGGAAACATTTGGCTACTACGCTTTTGCGGTTGTCGTGGCGCAGACACCGCTGGGCCTAGTTAACCCAATCGCACAGGCTTTCTATCCTCGCTTCACACAATTGCATAGCAATGGCCAGCAGCCTGCCTTGGCTAACGCCTATCACTCGGCAGCACAATTGATCACTGTGCTATTAGGAACCGCAACGGTCTTTATCGTCATGTTTGGCCATGAGCTTTTAGAGGTTTGGACAAAGAGTGCAGTGTTATCTGATCGAATATATGTAATTGCTGCAATTTTATCTTGTGGCAGCCTGTTTAACGGACTAATGACGATTCCCTACTATCTTCAGCTTTCATATGGCTGGACGGGTTTGACTGTTCGCATTAACGCAGTGGCATTAGTCGTAGTGGTGCCGGCATTATTGATGCTCGTTCCTAGGTATGGGGTAACGGCGGCTGCATGGGTATGGTTGGTTTTGAATATTTCTTACATCGTAGTAGTGATACCACTCATGCACCGTAGACTTCTGCCTCGCGAAAAATGGCATTGGTACGTAAGGGATGTGGGAGTGCCGCTTGCGGCAGCCGTCCTAGCAGGGTTGTTGCTACGCTTACTTTCCCCAGCGCATTTAGGGCAACGACTAGAAGTTGCGGCACTTCTTTCCTATGCCTTATTACTTTTGACGGTGGCTGCACTCGCGGCGCCAATAATTCGAGCACGCGCACTCAAAATGCTCAGCTGGATAGACTGAGAACTCAGCGGAGTTTGCGCTTGACGCGTCAACGAATCGTGGGAAAGCCGTGGCGCAACAAGAGCCGGAGCTTTTGAGGCGCTGAAGCAAAGGCGGATAAGTAGTCTGTTAGCGTTGCTTGTCTTTTCGATTGTACTTGACGCCGCCGTGCTTTTAGCGCGGGCATCGCAGCATGCACGTGCTTGAGGGTCGGCCAGTAGATTTCTAGCCATATGCGCCGATCGTGTTTAAGAAAAGTCAAAATGCCACCTTCCAGCAACAAGAGAAGTTGGTGCAGCAGCCACAGTGGCCACACGATGGCGGTGGGTGTGCAAATTAATAATGTAGAGCACTTGTTTCGTTCGCTTAGTTGACGTCTACGAAAGCTGGTTTGGAGCGTTCCTGAAGAGACGCGGTTTCCACCAAAGCTGATTCCTTGACGATGTCGATATCCGCTGCTGGAAGTAACTTGCACGGGTAATCCTTGTAGGCGCGCAAGGCAGCACAAATACATGTCCTCACCGATGGATTGGAACCAATCAGGGAATCCTTCTAGGTCAATCCAAAGTTTGCGCGATAGGAATAGACATGCGCCTATCGCCATCGCGACATCGTGCCGCTCAGGGTCGAGATTTGGCACGGGATTGTAAAAAGGGTCAAGCAGGCAGCCTCGATCAACTAGTGCGCCGGTGATCCAGTCATACTGCGGAAGTGTCAAAATGCCGGGGGCATGTTGCTTGCGTGCATTTTCCAGCAGTGTTGAAAGTGCGTCATTGTAGAGGGCCGCGTCATTGTTCAGCAGCAATATGTATTCACCGCGAGCATGGTTTGCCATGCGATTGTTGCTGACACAAAATCCGACATTCTCTGCACTTACGAGTAATTCAACCTGAGGATATTTTTCGCGCAGTAATCGAACTGAGCCGTCAGTCGAAGCATCATCATGCACAATGATCTCAATGCAGTCGCTCCCTTGTTGGGCTAGAACGGAGTCCAAGCAATCGACCAACAAAGCATCGCCATTGTAGTTGGCTATACAAACCGAGCATGTAGGGGTCTGCAGGCGTTTCAGCGCTGGGTAGTGGTGAACCAGTCCCATGTCTGTCTCAATCCCTCATGTAATGAAGTCAACGGCTCCCAGCCATAATATTCATGGGCCAAGGCGACATCCATAACCACTCGAAGTGCGTCAACTTTACGACCCGCATCATAAATACGTGGCAGTTGTCGTCCGGTAACATTCTCCAAGACCTTGAACAGGTCATTAAGACTGATCCCGATGCCGCTAGCCGCGTTGAGTACACGCATACCAGGTGGCATTGGTGAGGTGAGAATGGCCATGCAGAGCGATAGGAAGTCATCAATGTAAAGATAGTCGCGTATCGCTGTGCCGTCGCCCCAGACGGTAAGATGTTCTCCGCGAACAATCTTTCCGAAGCTGGTTGGGACGATGCCAAATCCGGCGCGCTCGGTTTGGCCGGGGCCGTAAATGTTGGATGGTCGCAATACAGTAGCAGCACCGCCGAACTGACTACACCAAGCAAATATGAAATGCTCGGCGGCGGCTTTGCCTGCGCCATGGTAGGAGCGCGGATGCGTGGTTGCAGATTCCGTCGTAAGCTCGGTTGGTGCCGTTGTGTACAGACTTCCACCTGAAGATAGGTAAAGTAGCTCTGTCTTGGGCTTATCCTGCAGAGCTTCTAGCAACGCGAATGTAGGTTGAAGGTTGTTTTGTAACTCTGCCATTACGCGACCCGCGGAGTTGCCGGGAGTGGACCGAGATGCGAGATGTACAACTACGCGGCTTCGGTCAATCAATGGCGCGAACTGCTCAGGTTTGTTCAGTTCGCCAATTACGGTCTCGACACCTGCTTCGCCAAAGGTTATTGGGTGGTGACTGATGGCGATCACCTTGTGCCCTTGTTCCACCAGTGCGCGCACCAAATGGCGGCCCACGAAACCGCCGGCACCAAAAACAAGAATATGTTCACTCACTGGTGTCATTCCGAAGCAGCGATCGGTATATTCGAATATAGCGTTGGGCACAATCATCCCATGTGCCCATCTCACGGCTTACCCAAGCGCGTGCGGCCGAGCCGAAACGGACGTTAGTAGTATTATCTTCCAGTGTCTTCAGAGCGAGTTGAAAGTCTTCGTATGACTCGCAAAGGATGCCCGTATTTCCATCGTCAACAATCGTCGCATGCGCCGGCATATGCGATGCAATGATGGGTAGCCCTGCTGCCATTGCCTCAAGCATCACTTGCGGTCTCCCCTCTGCATGGCGACTCAGCGTGATTAGGCCCTGTGCACTGGGAAACCACTTTGTCGCCAACTGTTCTGGTGACACGGCGCCGTGATAGTGCACCCATGGGGGAACAGCAATCATCTCTTGCATCGGGCCGAACAGGTGTAGCTCGCGGCCGCTTTCGCTGAACAGGTCGCGTGACCAATCGAACAAAGGCCCGAGCTTGTCAGCGGTCAAGCGTGTGACGGCAAGCCAGTGCTTGGGTTTCTCTAATGACAAGTGGCGCTGTATAGCGTACCAGCATGGGTCGATTCCAAATGATACGGGGATTACTTTAGCTACGTCTCCGAATGCGGCGTGAAGTGGTGCGTGCATCCACTCGGCATTTGGGCATATCGCTGCTTTGTGTTTCTTAGCCACTCGCCTGAGCAAGCTTTTCATGAATGGAAGGCGCAAAAGCTTAAGATCGTTTCCTAAGACAGTAATTAGCGCAGGCTTGTTGTTGCTTGGCAAAGGTAGAGCACATTGCAGCCAATTGATGTGATAAATGTCTGTATCAACATGGCGGCGATAAACCGCGCGAATCATTAGAATTAACTTAAGTGGGGCCGATATTGCGTGCTTGCCGCGACTACGCATCAAGTGTGAAACCCCTCCGGCCTCCATCAATTGGTGGAGCCAGGCATTCTCATGCGGCGTCATAATCGGTATCGCCGCGGCAGGTAGTTCGCCCGGTGGCGCCCAAACACTAAGCTTCAACTCACCTGCGCGGCCAAGTGCACCGACGAGATGTCGCATAAAGACCCCGCGCCAGTCTGAAGTGTCACGGGGATAGGACGTGCTCAGTAACAGAACGCGGATCGCTCCATTGTTTTCTTCGAGCGAACTTGTCGCGTCTGAAGTACCTGGCGATTGATCAATATTCATTGTCGGACTGTGTCCAATCGCGTTTGGCGATATATATCGCAGCCTGGCTTGATTCAGCCCCTGGGGATCTATTTGATAAGGTCATTGCAAGCCCTGCAGCGTATGAAGCTTGGCCAAATCACTATTGAGCCGGCCACCAATGTTGAGCGACTCTAGCTTTTGCAGGGCGTCGAGCGCATCGGCTTTGCGACCCTGAACGGCCAGCATGCGGATCAAAGTGATGCGATAAGCTGGCTCGCGTGGATCTGCTTTTACGGCTTCTTCGGCCATTCGTTCACCAAGTGGCCTGTCATCCAGTACGTTCCACGCGTAATCCGCATAATTGGCGAGTAGCCGCGCATCGGGATCTGGATGAGAGAGGGCGGCCATGAAAGCTGCCATCATGCGATCTTTGGGCAGGTTGCAGCTGTGCTCCCGAGCGCATTGAGTCAATGTGGCCAGCGAGCTTTCGTCCTGCACAGTGGTTTTATGCGCCTTGAGCTTTGCGATTAGGCTGTCCCACCAAGCGTCCTTGAGCGGCAAGTCCATGCGAGCGTTCATGAAGATAAGCGCTTGTTCGGCCAGAATCGATGCGCCTGGAAGCGCTGCTGCACGCTCCAATGGTGCATAGGCCAGCTTGGTGAATGGCGAAGCCGGATCGTAGTCTGAATAAATAATATAGGTGCGTCCCAGCTCATACTCTGCACGAGGTGAATCGGGAGCGCGGGCGGCCAGTTCTTCAGCAAGTCGCAATGGATTTCCCCAGGCGATCGAGGTAAGGGCGGTCTCGCTGCCCCACAGCAATAACAAGCCAACGAGTAGCACTCGGCGAGATAGCACAAATCGTGTTGATTTCTCCGAAGACATTGGAGCGATCGCCGATAGCATGGGTATCACGGCCAGCAACAATCCAAAGCTGGCAAAGTAGTTGCGATGCTCGTAGATCAGCTCAAGCGGAATAATGGTGCCTGTCAAAAGGTGGCAAGCCAGAAAAAGCCCAATACCAAGAGCTACAAGTGGGCGACGAGACCGCTGCGTTATCGCTATGGCGATTAAACCAATCAGCGCGAGCATGCTGGCGAGCGTTGTCCAAGGGGAAAGCAATCCAGTCGAAATACGGAAGTCGTCGTGGTAAAACGATAGATCTTGAGGTGTGGGTAGCAGGCTCCAAGCGATGTAGTTCGTTACGATACGCACTTCGCTGAGAAGCCGTGTGCTCAGCGTGAAATCACGCGCGGCCCAGGTTTGTGGGTTCAGTAGGCCTGGGACCAACCATGTAAGTCCGACAACCATGGGTAAAAAAAGAACGAGCAGAAAAAGCGCCGTAATACCTAAATCGTATTTCCCAGATAACGTTTTGAAGCGAAATAGTACCCATTCAATCAGAAGGGCATATAGCGGCAGCATCACCGCTGTTTCCTTCGCGAGAAGACCGATGGCGGTCGGGATAATGATGCTGACGGCACATCGCATGATGCTACTCATACGCATTTCATTTGCGCGGCCGAAAAGTGATTCGGAAAGCGTGGCATCGCTGCTGCAATTGAATTCCAACATTCGCTGTCGGCTAGCGACGTAACCCATTAACCCCAGCAGGACAAACAGATTGGCCATGCTCTCCATGCGCTGCACTATGTAAAGCACGGCCGTCAGGTTGATCGGCAACAGCATCCAGCCTGTGGCAATAAGTGCGGCATTCAGCTCTACTTGAGTCGTTCTATCTCTCGCATTTCGCGGCACATCAGAAGTGATCGTCCCCTTGGAATCACTCCGCCAGTTCAATGTCGTGGCAGCGAACAACAGCTGCCGTGAAAGCAGAAACACCAATAAACCGTTCAAAAGGTGGATGACCAGATTGGTCAGCTTCATCCAGTAAGGGGTGAGCCCGGTAAAGAGATAGTTTGCAGCAAAGCTCAGTGATGCGAGAGGGCGCTTGAATTCGCTGGAGGGAGAGGAGAGTGCCGCATTGATCAGCGATGGCACGCTTGCACTGGATGGTTGTACACCATGGTTATCGACGATGTTCGGATAGTCGTCGAAAAACCATGCTCCCGTCAGTCCGGGCCAATAGACGGCGACGGTCAGCGCAAGTGCGGCAAGCAACAGAGCCCATCCAGGCCGATTGAATTGCATCGCAGGCTTTATCGTATTGAGTAAATTCATTTGCCACCGAGCAGTGGGTTGCTAGCATCTTCACTCAGTGTAGTGCGCAAGTGTGCCATTTCTTTGGGCCAGTACTGTTGATGTTGCAGTATCCACGCGTGTACCTGCGGCATACCGATGTTCGGTGGAACGGTTCGATCCCGTACGGCTTCATAATGATCGAGATGCGCAAGCCCTTGGCGCTGATAACCCATAGAGCCCAGTAGTGCCGCCTGTTCAAGCGCTATTGGCGCACGTACATTCAGGTCTAACGCATAATTAAAGTCTGCGAGGGCGACGTTTGCATTGCTCTGCATCAACGCCAACCGACCTTGCAAGTAGTAGAGATCCTGCTGGCGTCCCGGAACATCTGCCAGATACCTATTGTCTTGAGCTGCATCCAGCAGGTCTGCAATGGTCTGAAAGGTCAACTGGGGGCAAGGCGGGTTAGTGGCTTGTTCCATGGTTCTCTCAAACCAATGCACCAGCAGACTGCCAGTATCGCGGGCCGTGCGTAACGCGGTTCGGGAGGCGGTTAGTGTGGCTTGATCGATGCTGCCGACTTGACACTCAGCATTGAACAGGTTCAAAGCCAGTTGCACTTGGTTAGGATCCTTGACGAGTAAATGCTGTAGGCGGACAACTGCATGCTCTGGGTGACCGGCGTTTCTTTCTGCCACCGCGGCATTGGCTTGCGCGCGTGGTGAGTCAGGGTTCAACTCGGCCCAGAGCAAAGCCTGATCGTGTGTATTGCCCCACAATTCGGCACTAGAATGTGTCATTAGGGCGAGGCCTAGCAACAGCACTACCGCAAGTGCCAGCTTCGCCCTGTGCCGTATCGAGGGGGCTATGCTGGCGAATACCGCTGCTGTATGAGCGGCAGTGAACCTCGACTGACGTACGCTGCACAACCACAACGCCAGCGGCCAAAACATAAGCATGGCCGGCAAGTAATTGCGGTGTTCGAAATAAAGCTCCAAAGGAATGGTGCTGGACTCGATGGATTGACCTACGAAATAGAACAATGTGGCTGCTGCCAGTACGGGTAACTGACGGCGAAATTTCAGGGCACATCCGATCAACCCTAGCACTACGAGTAACGCGGGTAGCGTCGTATAGGGAGACCAGAGCGAGGTGGAGACCTGGATATTGTCGTTGAACAGTCCCGGCGTGAACGGGCGCGGCAGCCAAAGTAAATCGAGATAATCCACCAATACGCGCGGTTCGGTTAGCAAGCGCTGCCCCAATGTCCACGGTCGTATCGATGGAATGCCATGGACAAGGCCATGCTCGCCTTGCTGCAGGAGATAACCCGCGACTATCGACGCGGGCAGCCATGCAAGCGCGAGCATCGCCCTGTGGTAAACGCCGGAATTCTTCCCTTTGCTAAGGGGGTCTTGGGGGACAGAGCGCAGTAAGGTGTATTCGATAACCAGTGCCAGGACGGGCAGCAGAATGCCATTGGCCTTGCTAAGCACCCCGAGCAAGGTGCAAACGCCCAATCCAACCGTAGTCCATGCTAAACCTGAGAGCGTGCGCCCATGTAAGAGCGCTGTACGTCCATGCAACCAAGATAAGAGACCAAGCAACGTAAACGTGGCTGGCAGTATGGCTTCGCGCTGCACGATGTAAAGCGTGGTCGAAACAAACAGCGGATGCACCAACCATAGCGAGGCTCCGAGCAACGCAGCCATGTCGATGCGACGACGGTCGGTATCCAGGAAGAGCATATGGCCCAGCCGCCGCAGTAGCCACGTCAGCAACGCACCATTTAGTAAATGCAAAATCAGGTTGGTGCGCTTGAAGGGGAGTGGATCCGCCGGCCAATTGTGCGCGTCGAGTAGGAAGCTCAGCAGTGTTAGTGGGCGTCCTATCGGGTCGGCTGTTCCCGCAGTGATATAGCGCCAGAATGCTGGCCAATTATCGATAGGGCCGGTATCGCCCAGTATCGGGAGGTTGGCGAAATCGTCGAACAGGAAGCCGCCATGTAGGCCAGGCCAATAGGCGGCAAAGACAAACGCAAGCAGCAAGAGCAGAAAAAGCGGCATCGCGGTGAAGCGGTTTTGCATCATGGCCTACCCGAAAGAAGAAGGGCCGCACGTGGCGGCCCTTCGCAGTACTGAGGAGTTTCTTGGTATCAGCCGCCGGTGCGGCAAGAGGTCGGCAGGTACTTGGCAGCGACAGTGGTATGCGCGTTGTTGCAGGACCAAGCAACGGTACCGCCGGAGGTGATCGCAGACAGGCCCAGCTGAGAACCATTGATAGCAGAGTTAGCCTGGTTGCCGAATACGGCGATGATTACGCCCGCGGTCGAGGTTCCATCAACGCTTGTCACGTACTTACCTTGAACGCTGGCAGGTGTGGCCA
The DNA here is from genome assembly GCF_030160075.1 of Dyella lipolytica. Lineage (GTDB taxonomy): Bacteria > Pseudomonadota > Gammaproteobacteria > Xanthomonadales > Rhodanobacteraceae > Dyella_B > Dyella_B lipolytica. The sequence continues at coordinate 2,114,131 of NZ_BSNQ01000003.1, read as the reverse complement.
AGCCGGACGATGCGAGAACAGTGGGGAAGTGCCCCGTGTTCTGGTAGAACTCAGCAAGCGACGTCTCGGCGGCGCTACCAAGAACGGCGCCTTCAGAAACCTGTGCGCGGATCAGATAGTTCTGATAGGCCGGGATGGCAATGGCGGCCAGGATGGCGATGATCGCAACCACGATCATCAGTTCGATCAGGGTGAAGCCTTTCTGCATGCTCTTCATGGTGGTTCCTCTGTTTGGCTAGCTAACCGTAGTAGTACTTTCCCGAGCCCCAGTCCCGAATCCCCCTAGGCGGGACCGGTACCCCCTTATTTACCGTCAGGAACGACCAGGACGCTCGTGTCGAATCGAAGCAGCTTATGTGCCACTTCTGCCGTCGATGCATCGGCTGATGGATCGGGCAATGGCATTGTGGAGTGGGTCACGCATGTCGACAAGCCAAATACGTCAAGGATTTGAGTTCAGACGGGGCAAACCCAACGCGTAGGAATCGGGTCTGGTCAAGGATTGTCATCAAATGACACTTTTGGTCACTTCATGGCTTTACGGTTCAATGCCTGCAGAGGGTCGGCAGGTATTTGTCCGGAAGCGAGCTGTTGGTGCAGGACCAATTGATGCTCTCGGATGAAGTAATCGCCGAAAGCACCAATGTCTGGCCGTTAATGGCTGTGTTCGCTTGAGGGCCGTTAAAGGTCACTGTGATCTGTCCGTTGGGCGCAAGATCCACACTCGATACGTATTTGCCAGCGATGGAGGCGGGGCTCGACAGCCCGACCGACGCATTGTTCTTGGGTATGCGTCCGGTGTTGGAAACGAAATCCCACTCCGCCGTTTTAGCGGAATCGGCGAATATCACGCCCTCAGAAACTTGTGCCCGAATCAGGTAATTCTGATAGGCCGGAATGGCAATGGCGGCCAAGATGGCAATGATCGCCACCACAATCATCAGCTCAATCAAAGTAAAGCCGGTGGCCTTGCGCTGGCGCAACATGGTTGTATTCCCCCTTGGTTTCCCCAAAAAGTAGGCACGTTCCGTACCAAGCCTCAGGCCGCGGTGTGATGCTTTTCACTGTTTGTCGCCAAACTTGCTTCCTTCAAGACGCCCCCTTACCGTCACACCTTTGCACTTCACAAGGAGTTCACTATGAAGCCTCTGTTTGCCGCGCTATTGCTGGCGATGGCGGTGCCGGCCGTCGCGGATACGTTGGTGGGCGGCACGCCGGTCGAAAGCGGCATGCCGCACCCGTTCGGCGTGCGCGATCTGGTGATGATGGACCGGGTCAGTGACCCGCAGCTGTCGCCCGATGGGCGTTATGCAGCCTTCACTGTGCGCAGTACCGACTATGCCGCCAACAAGGGCGTCAATGCGCTCGAAGTGCTGGATCTGGCACGCGGCGGTAAACCCGTGAAGGTGGTGGAAAAGGGAGCTTCGTCGCCAAGGTGGTCGGCGGATGGCCGTAGCATCTACTACGTGGCACCAGTGGCCGGGGTGGCACAGCTATGGCGACTGGATTTCGGTACGGGCAAGCCTGATCTCGATCTGAGCGTGGCGTCGACTCCAGTGCAGATAAGTCACAGCCCGGTGGATATCGACAACTACAAGTTGTCGCCGGACGGCAAGAGTGTGCTGCTGTCCTACGCCGTGTTCACCGATTGCCATGGCTTGGCTTGCACCAAAGAGCGGCTCGACGGTCGCACCGCGAACAAAGCCACCGGCACGCTTTATGACAAACTCTTCGTGCGACATTGGGATACCTGGGCCGACGGTCGCCGCAACCAGCTCTATATCGCGCGCCTTGGCGCGGACGGACAGCTGCCGGCTGAGCCGACCCTGTTAACCGGCGGCATCGATGGCGATGTACCGAGCAAACCGTTCGGCGATGACAGTGAATTCGCGTTTTCACCAGATGGTAAGACGGTTTATTTCGACGTACGCATTGCTAGCACCAGTGAGCCTTGGTCGACCAACTTCGATGTCTACAAAGTACCGGCCGACGGTTCAGCGCCGCCGACCGATCTCACTTCCGGCAACGAAGCGTGGGACGCCTATCCCGTGCCATCGCCGGACGGTAAGACGCTGTACTACCTGGCGATGAAGACGCCTGCTTTCGAAGCCGACCGCTTTGCGATCATGGCGCTGGATCTCGCTACCGGAGCCAAGCACGAAGTCGATCCGGATTGGGACCGTTCGCCTGCAAATATGAGCATCTCTGCCAATGGCAAGACGCTCTATGTCACTGCGGACAACAACGGGCAACGTCCGCTGTTTGCGGTGGACGTCGCTAGCGGCAAGGTGAAGCAGGTGGTCGGCGACGGTTCCGTCAATGGCTACACGCTGGCGCGCCAGCGAATACTACTGGCACGCGACGATCTCAAGCGGCCGGCGGATTTGTATACCGTCGACGCCGATGGTCGTGACCTCAGTCAGGTCACTTATTTCAATGCCGAGCGTCTGAAAAACGTCAGGATGGGTGATTTTCAGTTCTTCACGTTCAAAGGCTGGAACAACGAAATCGTGCAGGGCTACGTTGTAAAGCCGGTGGGTTACAAAGCCGGTCATAAATATCCGGTCGCCTTCATCATTCACGGCGGTCCGCAGGGCGCGATGAATAACGATTGGAGTTATCGCTGGAATCCGCAAACGTACGCGGGCCAGGGCTTTGCAGTCGTCACCATCAACTTCCACGGTTCCACCGGCTATGGTCAGGCCTTTACCGATTCCATCTCCGGTGACTGGGGCGGCAAACCGCTGGAAGATCTCAAGCTAGGCTGGCAGGCAGCGCTGGATAAGTATTCGTTCCTTGACAGCGATCGAGCCTGCGCGCTCGGTGCCAGCTACGGTGGTTACATGACATATTGGATCGCCGGCGTGTGGAATAAACCGTGGAAGTGCCTGGTCGATCACGACGGTGTGTTCGATGCCCGCATGATGTATTACGCCACCGAAGAATTGTGGTTCGAAGAACATGAAAACGGTGGCCGGCAGTTCGATGTGCCGGAGAACTACGAGAAATTCAACCCGGTCAATCACGTCAAAGATTGGCGCGTGCCTATGCTGGTAGTGCATTCGGGCGACGATTTCCGCATACCGATTACACAGGGCTTGGGCGCATTCACGGCTTTGCAGCGTCAGGGTATTCCAAGTGAATTCCTTACCTTCCCCGATGAGAATCATTGGGTGCTGAAGCCGCAGAACAGTGTGCTATGGCATGAGACAGTGAACGCGTGGCTCAAGAAATGGACGGCTGAAGGTGCGCCGTCAAATACGCAATAACTCGAAGCTTTGTTGAAATTTCCGAGGCGATGATCGTGATAAACGCTCATCGCCTCTTTATTCACGTGGATCCGCGCGTGTAGTTCAAAACCATTTCGCCCGCTTGAGCATGACGTAGATGCCGGCTACCACGCATGCTACCAAGCCCATGATGGCCGGATACGCCCAGGGTTTTTCTAGCTCGGGCATGTGCGTGAAGTTCATGCCGTACCAGCTGGTAATCAAGGTGGGCGCCGCGAGCATGGCTGCCCAACCGGCAAGCTTTTTCATCACTTCGTTCTGGCCGAAGGTGACTAGCGACAGGTTCACGTTGATGGCGGCGGTGAGCATCTCGCGCATGGCGCCGATCGATTCGTTGACGCGGAATACATGGTCATATACATCGCGGAAGTATGCCCGCAGTTCCTTGGGTATCAACGTTGGATGCAGGCGCGCGAGCTGATTTATCACATCCTGCATCGGTGCTGTTGCAAGTCGAAGAGCCATGAGATCGTGTTGCATGTCGTAAAGACGGCGTATGGTGCCCCGATCGAACGTGTCAGCGAATATGTCTTTTTCCAGTTTATGAAGTTCTTCGCGGAAGTCGCGCACGATGGGCGACAGGTTGTCGACGATAAAGTCGAGTACACCATAAAGCCCATAGCTTGGGCCATACGCCAGCAACTCTGGTGACATTTCGCAGGAGCGTCGAGCTGGGGAGTACGACATCGATGCACCATGCCGCACGGTAATCAGGTAGCGCTTGCCCAGGAATATATGTGTTTCGCCAAAAGCGATATGCCCGCTCACCAATTGCGCGGTCTGCACCACAATGAACAGCGATTCGCCATAAGTTTCGATTTTTGTGCGCTGGTGTGCCTGTTGAGCGTCTTCAACAGCCAAGTCGTGCAGGTCGAATTCTTCCTGCAACTTCAGTAGCAGCGCTTGATCGGGTTCGTGCAAGCCGACCCAGACGAAAGTATCGGGTTCTTTCAGTGCGTCGCTGATCGCGTCAAGGTCGATGTCTCCAGCTCGACGGCCATCGTTATGGTAAGCCACACAACTTACGACCATCGTGGATGGCGTGGTTGCTGTCGCAATGGCCGAGGGCACGGGTATCGACATACGTCAAATAATGCCCTGTTTGCTTGATGTCGCGCAAATAGGGCCTCGACTAGTGTGACGGTTGATTGCCGATCCGGTCGGGCTATGGCTGAGATATCGAGTGTCTGAGAGTAATTGCCATTTTGTCGAACATGCGCGTGCTAACGGGTCGACCCTCGTCAGGCGGCGTTTAGGATGGTGCGTATTTTTTTTGGAGCTTTTTTGATTTCCATACTACTGATGCAAAAATATCCGTTCCCTCAATTCTCTGAATGATTGACTTGTTGAGATAACTTGATGTCTAAATCGATGGCTTTGTTAAGCGCCCTGCGTGCCGAGTCACGCATGTCTGGCGAAAGCAAAGCGATCCCGGATTCAGCCCTCGATCGCGCCTCACTTTCTTTGCCTTGCATCGCTAGTGCAGTGGCGAGCGAGAGTTGTGGTTGTGGATCCAGAGGATCCAGTTCTATTGCGGCACGAAAAATCTGGTCAGCGTCCTGTGGATGGCCCTGCAAAAGCAACATTTGGCCTGTGGTCAGGAGGTACATCCGGTACATTTGTTCGTCTGCAGCCACTTCCTTGGAGTTTCTCACTTCCTCCAGTGCAATCGCTGCGCGTGCGGGATCGTTTTTAGCGACCGCTAGAATGGCGATATTCAACATGCAATTGGCACATGAAGCATGTTCCGTCAGGAGCTGATCCGCCAGCGGTTGGGCATGGGCATAATCTTTAGTATCAATGTAAGCGCTGAGAAGGCTGTCTTTTGCGTCCAGGGAGTCTGGATTGCCGGCGAGAGCCCATTGCCAAAAGCTCACGTTGTTGGACCATAGTGGCAACGTCATCCTTATATCGACTACTGCAAGTACAAACCAAAGACAGCCGGCTATCACTGCGGATGACGGAATAAACTTCAACTGACGTTGCCTGATATAGATGGGGGCGCGGATGAGCGGGAGCATTGCGCATATGCCCGCAAGAGAAGTCATCACATATCGTTCGTGGTAAAGGCTGGCCGCGAAAGCTATTGAGCTGATGTGCAGTACGGGAATCAGCGCGACGGTCATCATCATGACGATGCAGCCCATCGGAGATGCGTGTTTAAGTGCTGAGTAAAGGCCGGCAGCAACGATGCAGATCGCTGTCGCGTCGATAAGGATGGACGATGCGGAAGTTGTCTGAAATCGCTGGGCGTCAATCTCATGGATGGGATTCATTCCATGCATGGGCCAGAACAGCGTCTGCCAGTAATGCAGGTAGATGAAGCAAACTTCCTGCAGCCGCGCAAATGCGGACGCTGAGCTGCCCCCGGTCGTGTTGAGGACTTGACCCAGGGCCCAGTGACGGAAAGCAAGGTAGATGATTCCGGCGAAAAACATGGCGGTATATGTTTGCCAATTTCGCCTGATGAATGTTCGGATAGGGTGGCGCCCATCCTCCGAATGCCTTGGAATAAGGGCCCAATCAAAAACTGCAATCATCAATGGAAACGAGACTGCCGATTCCTTGCAGCAGGCGGCAAGAAAAAAGAGGATTGCAACGACTGTTGCGCGCGTTAGGTGATTCTGGATAACAGTGTTTGCCAGCAACCCCAGCAACATAAGCATTGTTGCGGCGAGGTCGAACTGGCAGCCTATCCATGTCACCGGCTCGATCAATACTGGATGTAGTCCATAGAGCAACATTGAAATGGCGAGCAGACAAGTTCTTCGTTTGAGATCATCTCCTAACGCTGAGCTGCACTGCCATGACAAAAGGCCGACAAGGAGCGTGTCGATCAGGTGAATGGCGAGGGATACGCCATGCATGGCACCGGGGCTGCTATCGAACAGGCGGACCTCTAGCGTAAAGAGCCCAACGACCAGCGGTCTGAAGTAATTTGGCCAGTTGTTGAAGTCTTTGAAGATATAGTGCTTCCACTCATCTCCGTGCCTGAGCCACCCCATCTGGACGAAGTCGAGCACATCGTCCCAGACAAATCCGGCATGTATGACAGGCCAATAGACGACGCCAATTACGATAAGCACTATGACTGCAACGCCACAGGTCAACCGATTACGCATCCCGTATCCAGTAATTTCTGATTTTGGAGCGGATGCTGGCATAAGTGCGTTCCTAATTGATCTCGAAATTTGATGAGTCCCTAGCAAGTCTGATCTGCGCTTTGTCGCCTGACGGGATCATGTGATCACGCCTATTTGTTCGGACTAGTGTCGTGAACGCTGACGCATGCCCCAAGCAAGCGCTAGCCATATAGGTAGAGCGAACAGAATCCACGGTTGGTTCTGCTGCACGGTGCCGGGCAGCATGTGCATCAACATGGCCGCGATCAGCGCCAGCAGTTGCAGCAACAGGGTGCCGTCGGTGAAGTGCGAAGGAGTGATACCGCGGAGCTTCCGCCATACTGCGGGTAGTAGCAATAAAGCCAACGGGTTGAACAGCAGCAGGTTCGCGTTGGCCCAGGCCGAGTGATGTGCTGTGAGCGTCCAGAGAATCAGTAGTAGTAGGCCGACCAGCCCTGCGGCTAATAGATAGAGCGAGCCAAACAATGCGAAGCCGGGAAGCCACCAGCGTGCGGCAAGCGCGATCAATCCAGCGATTAGCAGGCCAGCTAAACCCATTGGTACACGCAGGTCCGGCGGCTGCGGCGGCGGCATACTGAGGTGGTTCGGCGAGAGCAGCTCTTCGCTCTGCACTAGCGCGGCAGGTGCACCATGCTCGTCCATCGCAGTGACGCTGCTCAGGTTGGCTTGTAACTTTTCGGGCAGAAAGCTCTCCTGCCACGCATTGAGTGGTTGATCTGCGTAGGGGCCCAGACCAAGGTCGAGTATCAGCATCAGCCACGGTTGCGCACTCATCAGGCGCACGGTTTGCTGGCGGTAGGTCATGCCGCCTGGCAGTTTAGTCAGGCGGGCTTTGATGGCACCGCCGAGTGCGCGGTCGAGTGCATCGCGTACTCGCGTAGTGCAGTTGTCGATGTAGTAGTCGTAATTGTAGCCGGCGTTTTCAGGACGCAAGTTCCAGAACAGAAAGTCGCGCAAGGCGGCAGCTTGTTGCGGTGTCAGTGCGAGTTGCTGCTTGGTGATGGAGCGTCCAGCTTGCTTATAGAAGTTTTCTTCATCGGTGGTGACCTCGGCGTCGATCAGGTAGTGCATGCGGCCGCGGGCGAAATTGAGGAAGAAATTTTTCTCGTCGAAGTTGAAGACGCCGTAGTTGAAGTCCACTTCCTCGCCGCTGACGGTGTCGCGTAGTTCGATCGCATCGTGGCCGAAACGCTCCCAATAGATGTCGCCTGGGCCGTAGGTGATCAGTGAGACTTCGAGGTTTGCCCCTGGCGCATTTTCCACTTCGGCCTGCGCAGGTAGGCACGCGCTGCAGAGGATCAATGCAAGGGTCAGCAGCAAGCGGCCGGCGAGCTTCATGGGCGGAACCGTTGAAAGGAAAGGGCGTAGCTTATCGGGAAGCGTGCACCTGCCGAAGGCGGACATGGCAGGCGCACGGTGGTTCGGTCAGCGCCGGATCACGCGGAACTGCTGCACGCGGCGATCGTCGGCCTGGGTGACTTGGAATTCGAAGTTGCCGATGGCGATTTGTTCGCCCACTTCGGGCAAGTGACCGAATTCAGAGGTGGCCATGCCGCCGATGGTGTCGTACTCCTCGTCGGAGAAGGCTGCGCCGATTTCCTCGTTGAAGTCGGCGATGGGCGTGAGCGCATCGACGATCCACTCGCCTTCGGCCTGGGCGTGCATCAGGTTGGGTTCTTCCTCGTCGTCGTGCTCGTCGTCGATCTCGCCGACGATTTCTTCCAGCACGTCTTCGATGGTGACCAAGCCAGCGACACCGCCGTATTCGTCCACCACCAGCGCCATGTGGTTGCGGCTACGGCGGAATTCGGCCAGCAGCACGTTCAGGCGCATCGATTCGGGGATCAGCACGGCCGGACGCAGAATTGTGCGCAGATCGAAATCCGTACCGTTGCCGAAGTACTTGAGCAGATCCTTGGCGAGCAGGATGCCGAGGATGTCGTCTTTGTCCTCGCCATGCACCGGGAAGCGGGAGTGCCCGGATTCGACCACGGCGGCGAGAATATCGGGAAGGGGTGCATCGACATCGATCATCACGATCTGCATGCGGGGCACCATCACGTCGTCGACGTTGAGTTCGGTGACTCGCAGCGCGCCTTCCAGCATGGGAAGGGTGTCGGCGCTAAGCAGGCCATTGGCCTGGGCGGTTCGCAACTCGTCGATCAGTTCCTCGCGGTTGCGTGGCTCGCCGGAAAACAGATGGCCCAGTCGATCCCACCATTTTCGGTGGACCGGGCCGCTGGTACTGCCAGGGTCCTCGTTCATTACTTTTGGGTAGACGGCCACTCGGGCGGAATAATCAGTCTAGCGGAAAAAGCGTGACAATTCAGTGCTTAAAGGAAAGTGGACTGCTGCGGGGCTGAGGTTCGCGGCCCTTGCTGCCAACCTGCGTTCGCCGGCATTTTCCTTTGCGGCTGGGCAGTTGCGATGGCTTACGCGTAGGGATCGGCAATCCCAAGACCAGCGAGAACGCGCGTTTCCAGTGCTTCCATCCGCACCGCATCTGCTTCGGCGATATGGTCATAACCGATGAGATGCAACACCCCGTGCACCGTGAGATGCGCCCAGTGATAGGCAACCGGCTTGCCCTGTTCGGCAGCTTCGCGTGCGACGACCGGAGCGCAGATAGCAATGTCGCCCAACAAGGGAAGGCTGACGCCAGGCGGCAGCTCGACCGGGAACGAGAGCACGTTAGTGGCGTAGTCCTTGCCGCGATAGTCGCGATTGAGGGTGCGGCCTTCCCGCGTGCCGACGATGCGAATCGCCAGTTCGGCGGCCTTGCGACGCCGTGCGCCGGCGAGGGCTGCATCCACCCAGCGACGGAAGCTAAGGGCAGAGGGCAAGCCGACACGCGCTACGCCGTAATTGACGTGGACGATGTGCGAAACGGGTGACGGATTACTTTGCGCCATCGCCGGGTTTCCCATCGTTGGCGTCTTCAAAGGCTTCATAGGCGCGCACGATCTTCGCCACTAGCGGATGACGCACCACATCGCGCGAGGTGAAAAAAGTGAAGCTGATACCGTCTACGCCGCGCAGTACTTCAACGGCATGGCGTAAACCGGAGCGCACATGGCGGGGCAGGTCGATCTGGCTGACGTCGCCGGTGATCACCGCGACCGAGCCGAAGCCGATACGGGTGAGGAACATCTTCATCTGTTCGACCGTGGTGTTCTGCGCTTCGTCGAGAATCACATAAGAATCGTTGAGCGTGCGACCGCGCATATAGGCCAGCGGTGCGATCTCGATCACGTTGCGTTCGATCAGCTTGGCGACTTTTTCGAAGCCGAGCATTTCGTAGAGTGCGTCGTACAGCGGGCGAAGATAGGGATCGACCTTTTGCGAAAGATCGCCAGGCAGGAAGCCGAGCTTCTCGCCTGCTTCGACAGCAGGGCGTACCAGCAACAAGCGCTGTACCCGGTTCGCTTCTAGTGCTTCGACCGCGGCGGCGACGGCAAGATAGGTCTTGCCGGTGCCGGCCGGGCCGACACCGAAACTGATGTCGTGCGTGGTGATGGCGTGTAAGTAGCGCGCCTGATTCGGGCCTCGGCCCTTGATCACACCGCGCTTTACTTTGATCGCGACGTCCTGCGCGGCTTCAGCCGCATCCGCGGTGATCGCATCGATGCCCGATTCGGCCAGATGCAGATTGATCTTCGCCCCAGTGAGCGATTCGTTTCCCGTAACGGCGTAAAGCGCCTTGAGCACCTTTTCGCCTGCGCGCGTGGCGCCCTCCTCGCCGATCACCTGGAACAGGTTGCCGCGATGGTCGATTTCCACGCCCAGGCGAAGTTCCACCTGACGTAGATGTTCGTCAAACGGGCCGCAGAGGTTGGCGAGCCGGGCGTTATCTTCCGGATCGAGGGCAAAGTCGCGTTGGTTGAGGCCGTTGGTCATGGATAGGTGTTGATTACTTCGGTTAACGGATTGGATCGGCGACCGGGTCGAGTCGATAGAAGCGAGTATCGACCGGCATGAACAGGAAACTCGCGGGCAGGGAGGCTTTGTCGATCAGGGTGAAACCGTGCTTTTCGTAGAAGCGATGCGCAGCGCGGAATTTTTCCGTCGTACCGAGAAAAATGCACTTTACCGCGTGTTGTTCTGCCCACCGTACTGCGGTCTTCAGGAGATTTGCGGCGATGTTCCATCCAGCACCACGGTAATCGGCCGCCACAAACATCTTGCGCAATGCCACGTTGTGTTCGCCGATATCTTTTAGCGCGATGGTGCCGACGACGGTGTCGCCATCCAATGCCACCCAGAAATTACCCGCACCGTGTTGATAAAACTCAGGGATGGCTGAGAGATCCGGTTGCCTTTCCAGATCGATGTCGAAACCGAATTCGTCGCGTTGAATCGAAACGATCAGCGTCGTCGTCGCCTCGAAATGCCGAGGTTGATACGGCATCAACCGGATACTGGTTTCTGAGCTTGCCGCATCCGGGCTCATGCGCAGGTCACGCAGCTTGGCTGTCCGTGCCGGCGATGCGGCCGCGCAGCGAATTGCTCATCGCTTCGGTAATCACCACATCCACGAACTGGCCGATCAGGCGGGCAGCGCCGGGGAAGTTCACGTAGCGCATGTTTTCGGTGCGGCCGGTGAGTTCGTTCGGATTCTTCTTGCTGGGTTTTTCCACCAGAACGCGCTGCACGGAACCGATCATCGCTTCGTTGATCTTCTTCGCGTTGGCGTTGAGTACAGCCTGCAAGCGCGTAAGGCGCTCGTGCTTCACCGCAGCCGGTGTGTCGTCGGCGAGATTCGCTGCCGGCGTGCCGGGACGCGAGGAGAAGATGAAGGAAAAGCTCTGGTCGAAGCCGACATCGTCGATCAGCTTCATGGTCTTTTCGAAATCCTCGTCGGTTTCACCGGGGAAACCCACGATGAAGTCGGAGGAAATACAGATGTCCGGACGTACCGCGCGCAGCTTGCGGATCTTCTGCTTGAACTCCAGCGCCGTGTAGCCGCGCTTCATCGCGGTGAGGATGCGATCGGAACCGGCCTGCACCGGCAGGTGCAGGAAGTTCGCGAGCTGCGGCACGTTGGCATACGCCTCGATCAGCGAGTCGGAGAACTCCAGCGGATGCGAGGTGGTGAAGCGGATGCGGCCGATGCCGTCGATCTGCGCGATGGCGTGGATCAGCACGGCGAGATCCGCCATGCCGCCGTCATGCGTGGGGCCGCGATAGGCGTTGACGTTCTGGCCGAGCAGGATCACTTCGCGCACGCCTTGTTCGGCGAGTTGCGCCACTTCCACGATCACGTCGTCGAACGGGCGGCTGATTTCCTCGCCGCGGGTGTAGGGCACCACGCAGTAGGAGCAGTACTTGGAGCAGCCTTCCATGATCGAGACGAAAGCGGTGGGGCCTTCGGCGCGCGGCTCCGGCAGGCGGTCGAATTTCTCGATCTCGGGGAAGCTGATGTCGACCTGAGGTTTGCCGGTGGCGCGCTTAGCCTCGATCAGCTCGGGCAGGCGGTGCAGGGTCTGCGGGCCGAATACCAGATCCACGTAGGGCGCGCGCTTGATGATCGCCTCGCCTTCCTGCGAGGCCACGCAGCCACCCACGCCGATCAGTACCGGCTTGTCGCCCTGTTTGTGTTCCTTCCAGCGGCCGAGCTGACTGAAGACCTTTTCCTGGGCCTTCTCGCGGATCGAGCAGGTGTTGATCAGGATGACGTCCGCCTCCGACTCGTCCTGGGTCAATTCCAGGCCGTGCGACGCCTTCAGCACGTCGGCCATCTTGGCCGAGTCGTACTCGTTCATTTGGCAGCCGTGGGTCTTGATGAAAAGCTTGCCGCTCATGGCGTTCGGTACCGTGGATTCGGAAGGTGCGCAGGCGGGTGCGCCGAACCGTGCAGTTTACTAGCCCTCCGGCCCACCCGCCACTGACAGCAATTGGCGGATCAAGCACTTGCGGGCATGTTCTGGTGCACGAAATCGGTATATCGGGCTTGGCGCGGGCTCGGTGTGGAGGCACACTGCCGCCATGCCCGTCGCCGTACGCCAAAGGGGAGGCGCCGGCTCCCAGGCAATCAGCCTCCCTGAGCTTTTAATGACCCTTGTGCAGGTCATGGCTGGCTGTGTCCTGTTGTTGGCCTTGCTCGTGGCGCCAGCGCGTGCAGGCACGCTTTATCGCTGTGCCGGTTCGCAGGGCGAGACCGTATTCACCAGCAGCACGGCAGGCTACAAAGATTGCAAACAGTTGGCCTCGTTCGCCAATGCCAAGCCGCGTTCGGAGCCGCGACGGGCGATGTCGAAGGAAGTCACCTCTCTGGCGTGGGTCACCGGTTGGGCGGACACCACCGCCCAGCCGATCGCGCCGCAGGTGGTGTCGCTAAGCCAGGTCGAAGGGGGTGTGGAGACCACGGCGCGCGCCGTGCCGACTCCACCCGCTTCAAATGGTAAGCCGGGGCAGTGGACCTATAGCGAATCGCACGATGCGCTCCCGGCGGCGCTAGCAACGAATGACGCGTCGGATTCTCCGGATAACCGGATATTGCGCGGCGCGGTCTATCGCGTGATACATCGCGACGGCAGCGTGGAGTACACCAATATTCCGCCAGGTGGCGCATCGGCGCGTAATGTCACGCGGCTCTTCACCTACATCGCGACCTGCATGGCGTGCAATCTGCACTCGCCGATCAACTGGGGCACCGTGCGGCTGGATCTGACCGACTACGCCGAGGTGATCCGCAATGCGAGCCTGGAATCGGGTGTCGACGAAGCCTTTATCCGCGCCATCATCCAGGCCGAAAGCGCCTTCAATCCTCGCGCCATGTCACTTAAAGGGGCGCAGGGGCTGATGCAGTTGATGCCGGGCACGGCCAACGACATGGGTGTGCTCGATGCCTTCGATCCCGCACAGAACATTCGCGGCGGTGCGCGTTACCTCGGTTTGCTGTCGAAAAATTTCAAGGGCGACGTGCGGCTTGTTGCCGCAGCCTACAACGCAGGCCCGGCGGCGGTGCAGCACTACAACGGCGTGCCGCCCTTCGCAGAGACGCAGGTGTATGTGCAACGGGTGGCTGAGTTGTTGCAGCGCTACAACAAGGCGTTGCACCCACCCTTGGCCGCAACGCTTTAGCCGACGCTGCTTGGTGCGGAAGGTGCCGTGGGTGTCTGTGGCGGACGTCGCGTCACGGTCAGCATCAGGTGAAACGGTACGCCGTTGCGCAGACCCGATACCTCGACGCGGCTGCCGGGCTTGAGCTCCGCTTCGCGCCGGCTCAGGTCGGCCGGATCGCGAATGTCGTCATCGCCAAGGCGCAGCACGATGTCGTGCAGCTGGATGCCGGCCGTTGCTGCGGGGCCACCGGGAATGACATCGGTGACTTGCGCGCCACGTGCTGCCGCGGGCAATCCGCTATCTGCCTCCACCGGCACGAAGCCATAATTCGCGCCGAGCCAGCCGCGGATCACACGACCGGTTGCGATTAATTGTCGCAGGACGCTGGTCGCGGTATCGACCGGAATGGCGAAACCGATGCCTTCGGCGTTGGCGGCTTTGCCGATCAGCAAGGTGTTGATGCCGACCAGATCACCGTTGCTATTGACCAGCGCGCCGCCGGAGTTGCCCAAGTTGATGGCCGCGTCAGTCTGGATGAAATCCTCCGGACTGCTGTTGCTTAGCTGCCGCCCGATCGCGCTGATGATGCCCATGGTAACGGTCTGGTTGAGGCCGAGCGGATTACCGATGGCTAGCACCACGTCGCCCACGCGCAGTTTTTTCGGGTCGGCCATCTGGATCACCGGCAGGCTGCCAGCGTCGATCTTCATCTTCAGCACCGCGAGGTCGGTTTCCTCATCGGAACCGACCAGCGTGGCCTTGGCGACGCGCCCGTCGTACAGCAGCACCTGGATGTCGTCGGCGTTGGCGATCACGTGATTGTTGGTCAGCACATAGCCTTCCGCACTGACGACCACACCGGAACCCAGGCTTTGCTCGCGCCGTTTGACCGTTCCCGCGGGCGTGCCGCCTAACAGTTGCTGCATGAGCGGATCAGTGAACATCCTCACCGCCTGCTCGGTGACGATCTTATTTGCGTAGATATTGACCACCGAAGGCGCCGCCTTGGCGACCGCATCGGCATAAGAAAAGGGCGCGCTGGGTGTGGACTGCGTCGAGAGCGAAGCAGCAGCGCTGCTGGCTTCTGCAGGGGCGTGTTGCAGCCCGAAGCGCGCGCGCAGACGATCGCCGACCCCGGGCCACATCAGGCTGATCACGAACGCAAGCGCCAGCCCCAGTATCACGAATCGGGCAATAAAAGCGACGATGCCGGCGGCATGCTTCATGTCGTAGTGCGATCCGTGGAACCGTTGCGAGGAGTGTGGCGGAGCGACGTGACCGCCTGTGCGGTTTTATTGTAGGGTGCAAGACCTGAGGCTACACTAACGCGATTTTTGCAGGGGCACGATCCTGGGGCGGTCGGCGAAGCGCAATCTTTTTCGTCCGCAATGGCAGAATCTGGTTTCTGCATTCTTTTTGGCATGCAATACCGGAGAGCCTGATGGCGAACGAAGTCGTCGATCCAGGCCGCCGCCGCTTTCTCACCGCGACTACGGCCGTGGTTGGGGGAGTGGGTGTAGTGGCGGCAGTTGTGCCTTTCATCAAGTCGTGGGAACCCAGTGCAAGAGCTAAGGCTGCCGGTGCTCCAGTTACCCAGTCGCTGAAAAAGATCGAGCCCGGCCAGCAGTTGATCGTGGCCTGGCGCAGTCTTCCGGTATTTATCGTCAATCGGTCGCCGTCGCAGCTTGCGGCGTTGCCGAAGCAGGATCCCCGTCTGGTCGATCCGGGCTCGAACGGTACGTCTTCCGACCAGCAGCCGAAGTACGCACAGAACGCGACCCGTTCCATCAAGCCCGAGTGGCTGGTGATGGTCGGCATCTGCACGCACCTGGGCTGCGTGCCCGACTATGTGGGCGAGATGAAGGCCGAGCCGTTCGATCCGAACTGGCAGGGCGGTTACTACTGTCCGTGCCATCACTCGCGTTACGACATGGCCGGGCGTGTCTATCAGGGGGTGCCGGCACCGAAGAACATGGTGATTCCGCCCTATCACTTTATCGATGACACGACGGTGCAGATCGGCGTGGATCCTCAGGGGGCTGCGTAATGGCGAACGTCTTCTCGAGCATTGGCGAGTGGGTCAGCGATCGTGCGCCGAATCTGGCACCCACGTATCGCAAGCACATGACCGAGTACTACGCGCCGAAGAATTTCAATCTTTGGTATTACTTTGGGTCGCTTGCCCTGTTGGTGCTGGTCAACCAGATCGTCACCGGCATCTTCCTCACCATGAACTACGATCCGAGCGCGGCAGGTGCCTTCGACTCGGTGCAGTACATCATGCGCGACGTGGAGTGGGGTTGGCTGATCCGCTACATGCACACCACGGGCGCGTCGCTGTTCTTCGTGGTGATTTACCTGCATATGTTCCGCGGCATCATGTACGGCTCGTACAAGAAACCGCGCGAGCTGGTGTGGCTGCTCGGCATGCTGATCTTCCTCGTGCTGATGGCCGAGGCCTTCATGGGCTACGTGTTGCCGTGGGGCAATATGTCGTTCTGGGGTGCCAAGGTGATCGTCTCGTTGTTTGGCACGATCCCGGTTATTGGCGGCACCTTGGTCGAGTGGATCATGGGCGACTTCCTGCCGGCCGACGCCACGCTCAACCGCTTCTTCGCATTGCACGTGATCGCACTGCCATTGGTGCTGTTGTTGCTGGTGGTGCTGCATCTGGCCGCGTTGCATGAAGTGGGTTCGAACAATCCCGACGGCGTGGAGATCAAGAAGGGTCCCAAGGGCAACCGCTGGGATGCGCTCAAGCCCGCCGATGGCATTCCGTTCCACCCGTATTACACGGTGAAAGATCTGGTGGGCGTCGGCCTTTTCCTGGCCATTGCCGCGTTCATCATCTTCTTCCAGCCGACGTTGGGTGGCTGGTTCCTTGAGCACGACAACTCGATCGCTGCGAACAACCTGGTGACGCCGACGCAGATCAAACCGGTGTGGTACTTCACCGCGTTCTACGCCATCGTGCGCATGATTCCTTCGGCTCTCGGTACAGCGGTGTGGGGCGTGCTGGGCATGTTCGGCTCGATCGCGCTGCTGTTCCTGCTGCCGTGGATCGACGCGGGCAAGGTCAAGTCGGTGCGTTACCGCGGCACGGGTTACAAGGTGGCGCTGACGATGTTTGTGCTGGCCTTCCTTGGGCTGGTCATGATCGGCACGGACTACACCGACGTACTTTTCCCGAAACTGTTCGGCAGCGATATCGACATCACCGCCTGGGACAACGCATTCGGTCGTGTGATGACGCTGATCTACTTCGGGTTCTTCGTGTTCCTGTGGCTGTATACGCATCTTGGCTGGGAAAAGACCAAGCCGGTTCCGGAGCGGGTGACGACGCATGATTAAGCGCTACATTTCCACCATTGCGCTGGCACTTGGCCTGTTGCTTGGCACGACTGCGGTGATGGCCGATGAAGGCCCGGAGCTACCGTCTGCCGGCACCAACTTGCGCGACCAGGCTTCACTGCAACGCGGCGCCCACCTGTTCTTCAACTACTGCGTGGGTTGCCACTCGCTGAAGTACGTGCGCTATGAGCGCATCGCGGACGATCTCGGCCTGTCCGAGCAGGACGTGATGCAGAACCTCAATTTCACCGACGCCAAGTTCGGCGACACGGTGATTTCGCACATGCCGCCCGACGACGCGCAGAAGTTCTTTGGCAAGGCGCCGCCGGATCTGTCCCTGGAAGTCAGTGCCAAGGGCCCGGATTGGGT
Organism: Dyella lipolytica; assembly: GCF_030160075.1. Classification (GTDB taxonomy): domain Bacteria; phylum Pseudomonadota; class Gammaproteobacteria; order Xanthomonadales; family Rhodanobacteraceae; genus Dyella_B; species Dyella_B lipolytica. The sequence continues at coordinate 2,096,913 of NZ_BSNQ01000003.1, read as the reverse complement.
GTTCGCTTACCTCAACGGCTTCTATCTGGATCCGAAGAGCCCGATCGGCTGGAACAACACCATCCTGCCCAACGCCGCCATGCCGTTCCCGTTGTGGGAGCTACAGGGCCAGCAGATTGCGGTGATGAAGCCGGCCAAATCGGGCGAAGACCCGCAGATCGACAAGCTGACGCTTTTGCACCCGGGCCGCCTCACGCCGGAGCAGTACCAGCAGGCCACCCGCGACCTGACCAACTTCCTCGAATACGTCTCCGAGCCGGCCGCCCTGCAACGGCGGCACTACGGCATTTGGGTCGTTCTGTTCCTGCTGGCTTTCACCTTCCTCGCATATTTGCTAAAGAAGGAATATTGGAAGGACGTCCACTGACCGGACTTGTGACCGCCAGAGGGTAGATGCCCCTGGCGGTCATCTCGATGGGGAGATCGTGCATGGTCCAGAACGCTCGTTCCCGGACGGTACTCGCCATGTATTCCGCTGCCGATGACATCCAATGTCATCGGGTACGGCTGGTGCTGGCGGCGAAGGGTGTGACCTACGATTTGATCCAGGTGGACCCGGCCAAGCCGCCGGAGGACCTGATCGATCTGAACCCCTACGGGACGCTACCCACCCTGGTCGATCGCGACCTTACGCTGTACGACACCTCGGTGGTCTGCGAGTACCTCGACGAACGTTACCCGCATCCGCCGCTGATGCCGATCGACCCGCTTTCCCGCGCGCGGCTGCGACTGGCGGCGGTGCGCATCGAGCGCGACTGGTTACCGGAGGTGGCAACCATCCACGCCGGCGGGCGTCCGGCAGATACGGCACGTAAGCGGCTGCGCGAACAGCTGCTATCTGCGCTGCCCTTGTTTAAAGCGTCGAAGTTTTTCCTGAATCCGGAAATGAGCCTGGCCGATTGCCTGGTGACACCGGTGGTCTGGCGGCTCCCCTCGCTGGGGGTCGATTTGGGGCGCGAAGGCAAGCCGATCATGGATTACGGTGAGCGGTTGTTCCACAGTCAGGGTTATGCTCGCAGTTTGACGGCAGAAGAAAAGGCTTTACGGTGACATCGCAAGAACCTCATGGCATGACCTCCAATCGCCCGTATCTGCTGCGGGCGATCTACGACTGGATCAGCGACAACAACCTCACGCCCTACATGCTGGTCGATGCCTCGCGCAGCGGTGTGCGCGTGCCGACGCATGTGATCAAGAACGGGCAGGTCGTGCTCAATCTGGCCATGCGCGCCGTGGCCAACCTCGATCTCGGCAACGAGTGGATCAGCTTCCAGGCTCGTTTCTCCGGCGTCAGCCACAGCATCCAGATTCCTATTCCTGCCGTGCTGGCTTTGTACGCGCAAGAAAACGGCCAGGGCATGATGTTCCCGGCCGATGAAGAAGAGGGTGGCGATCCGCCGACGGATACCCCGCCGTCACCGCCAACACCCGAACCCCCCAGCGATGGCGGCGACAAGCCAAAGCGCGGCGGCTCACACCTGCGCGTCGTCAAGTAGTTTCCACCGTGGGTTGGCGCGCATCGTCCTAGTGACGAATATCCCGGTCTCGGAACCGACGGCGAAACGGCAACACATTGCCATCTTCCGGGACCGGTGTTCGCTCCAGCGGGTTATCGGTTTGTTCGGGCGTATACAGTTCGATCGTAGGCAGGATCAGGGCCGTCAGCGCGTTACCGATCATCCATAGATGGCCTGCTTCGCGGTCATTGCCGTCGATGCTTACTTCGAAACTGTAGCGCCGCTCCAGCACACGGCGGCCGCTGAGACGACGCAGGCGCAGTCCGCTCAGTCCGACGGTTTCGTCCAGAAGTTGCAGGCCATATTGCTGGCAGCGCGAGCGCGCTTCCTGGATGGCTTTGTCGCGGGCACGGCTCAACGTCAGCCATGTACCGGAGATAGCGAACAGGATGAGAAGCAGCAGTAGCGTAGCCAAGTCGCCCATTCCCACAGTGTGTGGGCGACTCCCCAGACCTGCAAGTCAGTCGATCTTCAAGCGCAGCGAAAGATCGATCGCCCGCACGTGCTTGGTCAGCGCACCGACCGAGATGTAGTCCACGCCGGTACGGGCATATTCGCCGATCGTCTGCAAATCGACGTTGCCGGAAATCTCCAGCGGCACGCGCCCTGCGGTGTGAGACACCGCTTCGCGCATCAGCGGCGGAGTGAAGTTATCCAACATGATGCGATCCACACCGGCATCCAGTGCCTGCTGCAGTTCGTCGAGGGTTTCCACCTCAACCTCAAGCAACAGCGCCGGATGAAGCTTGCGTGCGGCCGATACGGCGGCGGCAATGCTGCCGGCCGCAATGATGTGGTTTTCTTTCACCAGAATCGCGTCATACAGGCCGATGCGGTGATTGTGGCCGCCTCCACAGCGCACGGCGTATTTCTGCGCCAGTCGCAGGCCCGGCACGGTCTTGCGGGTATCGAGCACGCGCACCTTCGTGCCGGCCACGGCAGCCACGTAGTCGGCTGTGATCGTCGCGGTACTGGAAAGTAGCTGCAGGAAGTTCAGGGCGGAGCGTTCGGCACTGACTAGGGCGCGTGCGTTGCCACGCATGTCGCAGATCACCGAGCCAGGCGCGGCTCGGTCGCCGTCGCTCACGTGCCAATCGATGCGCGCGTTCGGATCCAGCTTGTGCACGCACGCGTCGAACCACGGGATGCCCGCGATGACGGCATCCTCGCGGCAGGTGAGCTGGGCGGTGGCCTGTGCAGCGGCCGGCAAAAGGTCGGCTGTGGCGTCGCCTCTGCCGAGGTCTTCGGCAAAGGCGCGTTCCACGTCGGATGCAATTAAGGCGGAATCGGGTGGGTTGAAGCGAAATGCTGATGTCATTCGGTATCGCTGGTTCGGCCATCCTCATGGCTGAGTCGATCCACGATGGCGTCCATCGCGCGGTCGAACAGTGCATTGGAGGCGAGGATTCGCGCACGGCCGTCCGCCATCACGGTGGCCAGCTCGTAAGGTGAGTAGTCCGCCACTTTCAGGCCGCGGCGGTTGACGAACAGGTAGCGGCCGCTCATCGGGCTGATCCAGGACAGCTTGGCGCGCTCGAAATGCTCGTTCTCGCTGCTGAATTCCAGCCACGTGCCGGGTTTGAGCGCGTTGACGCGCTCCAGTTCACCGCGCACTTCCGGTGCGATCGCCGCAGCCTCGGGTTCGGCGTTGATCGACTCGTCTTCGAGATCGGCCATGCTCTCGGCGATGGGCTGAATGCTTTCCGGAATGGGCAGCGGGGCAGGCGTACCTTCAACCGTTTGCGGCAGTTCGGCGGCTGGCACGGCTTCGCCCAATTGCTGGCGATAGTAGGTATGCAGCTGAGCGAGCAATCGCTCGATATCGGCTTCCTGGAACGCCACCTGCGCCAGACCCTTGCGCAGTGCGCGCTCGATACCGGGCAGCAGCTGACGCAGATCGCGCTTGGCTTCAGGCGTGCGCACCGGCTTGGTGCTGGCGATGAAGGCATCGACGAAGCGCAAAGCTTCGCGGAATTCGGTGGATTCCTCACCCTTACGCAGGATGGTGAGCACCATGTAGTTCGCCCAGGCGCGCGAGAGCACCCCGTGCACCAGCGGCGGCAGCGCATGGTCGCCGATGCGATTGAGGATTTCGCGTGCAGCGCGGCGGCGCGCCTGCTCCAGCTTTTCGCGACCGCGGGTGGATTCGGCAACGCGCTGCTCCGCCAGTTCGGCGCGGCGGCGGCTGGCGTCCTGGAACTGCTGCAACTCGGCGGACAGACGATCGAAGATCGTCATGTCGTCGTCGAATTCCTGCAGCAGGCGATCGACAATGGCCTTGATGGTGTCGTGCAGGCGCCCGTCGCGATCGGATTCCTCCGACCAGCTCTTGGCCGCATCGGCCAGGCCATCGAGCAAGCGGCGCGCCGGATGCTGGCGGTGCGCGAACAGCTTGCGATCGATGATCGCGGCCTTGAGGTACGGAATCTGCAGGCGTGCCAGCAGCACCTGCATCTGTGCCGGCAGGTTGCGGTCTTCGAGGATGAACTCGAACAGCATGCCGACCAGATCGATGGTGTCTTCGTCGATCGTGGCGATCTGACCCGGGCGCTGACCACGCAAAGAACCGAGCTGCGACAGCAGCTGTTCTTTGAGGTGCAGCACTTGCTCGGTGATGTCCAGCACGCTGCCAGCGCCAGCCTGTATCACCGGTTGTACGGTGGCAGCCTGACTCTGCAGCACGCTCAAGGCGCCGATCAGTTCGTTGGCGGTAGGTAGCGGCCCATGCGTCATGGCCGAAAGCGGAACCGTGGGATGTGCGCGGCGCGCTCCAAACAAAGTGCGCAGCGTCTGCAGCAGCTCGGCCGACGCCTCGCTGTCGTCCGTGGGCAGCGGCGCAGCCGCGTCACCCTGGGCGGACACCGCTCCACCTGCGGCGGCGCCAGTGCCGCCAGCGGCGTTGCGTACCACTTCGTGACGCAATTGCGGCAGCACGCCAGCCCGCATCAGCTCGGCGTTGATTTCCTGATACAGCTCGTCCAGCGACGTCATGACGTAGCGGTCGAACAGCTTGTAGATGATCAGCTTCACGCGCATGTCGGCGCTGAGTTCGCGCATCGACTGACGGAACGCTTGCGCCAGCAGGGCGGGGCCGACCGGATTGGTGGCATCGTCGATACGCGTGCCACCGCAGATGACCGACAAGCGCTGATTGACCGCGAACAGGTCGCGCGTCAGTCGCGTCTCGTTCTTGCCGATCAGGCTGGTGATCGCCAGCGATTCCTCCAGCTCGTTATCGGCCACCAGCGACAATTCCGGGGAGCCGGCGAGCGGCGACGCGACACTAGTGTGAGTTGTCGTGGGGTGATTGCCGGTGACGAAATCATTCAATTCGCGCGAGACCTGAGCGAGAAAACTGCGCTCGATCACCGGACGACGTTTGCGTACTTCACGCATGCCGTCGAAGTAATGCATCTGTGCGGCGTTGTTCTCGGCCTTCTCGGCGAGATCGAACAGCGCGTCGTCGACGTGTTCGAACATGTTGCCGATGTATTGCTGCAGGCGACGGGAAGCGATGCTGCGGACAGCATTCAACAGATCGCCGCCGCGACCACTGGACGGATCCAGTCGCTGACTGATGTTGACGATCTTAGACGGCTCGTTGGCTTCTTTCATCGCCACACCCCTGTGTGCGGTCTGCTTGCCGATTTACTCAACATAAGCGAAAACGGGTTTCGCCGCTATGCCGGGCGTCATGATTTCGAGTATTACCGTTCGGCGGGGCCCAAACGGCAGGTTCTTACGCCGCCGAGGGGAAGTCCGTCAGCTGGGTGGTGCCGATACCTTCCTCGGGCAGCATCACGGGGATGCCGTCCTCGACCCGGTAGACCACCTTGCGGTCCACCGTGATCAGCCCCTCCGCCAGTTGCCCCTGGACCGGGGTGCCGGCGACGCTGAGCAAATGACCGCCATCGATCGCTCGGTTCAGCGCACTGAGTTCGCTGGCGTTGAGCGGGCGCACCGGCGTCTTGCTAACCGGGCAACAGAGGATGTCTAGCAGGCGCTTGTCCATGGAGTCGGCAGGTATCGTTGCAATGCAGGGAAGCTCGTACAATATCCCCTTTTGGACGACCGGACCATGACGGGAACAGCTGCAGCACCGCGAGTGGGTGTGGTGATGGGATCGCGTTCGGATTGGGAAACCATGACGCATGCGGCCGAGGTGCTACAAGAGCTGGGCGTGCCCCACGAGGTAAGGGTCGTCTCGGCGCACCGTACCCCTGATCTGCTGTTCCGCTATGCCGAAGAGGCGGTGGGCCGGGGCATTCAGGTCATCATCGCCGGTGCCGGCGGCGCTGCCCACTTGCCTGGCATGCTGGCAGCCAAGACACGGTTGCCGGTGCTTGGGGTGCCGGTGCAATCCAAAGCCCTCAATGGCATGGATTCGTTGCTCTCCATTGCCCAGATGCCTGCCGGCATACCGGTCGGCACCCTGGCGATCGGCAAAGCGGGTGCGGTCAACGCCGGCTTGTTTGCTGCCTCCGTGCTCGCCCTGCACGACCCCGTGCTCGCGAAGGCGGTCGAAGCCTATCGCGCCAGGCAAACCCAAACTGTTCTGGATAACCCGGATCCCCGCTCGTGACTGCACGTCATCAGCCCGTTTTGGGCATTTTGGGCGGCGGTCAGCTGGCCAGAATGCTTGCTCTTGCCGCTGCTCCGCTTGGTGTCAACACGCTGGTGGTCGACAGCGCCGCCGACGCCTGCGCAGGCCAGGTTGCGCCGCTTAGGCTGGCCGACTGGACCGACTACGCTGCGCTGGAAAAATTTGCGGCCGAGGTCGATGTAGTGACCTTCGACTTCGAGAACGTGCCAGCGGAAACCGCCCACTGGCTGGCCGAGCGGGTTGCGGTGTTTCCTGACCCGCGTGCCTTGGCGGTGGCGCAGGATCGTCTGGCCGAGAAAACCCTGTTCCGCGAGTGCGGTTTGCAGACGCCTGCGTTCGAGGCCATCGACACCCGCGCCGATCTGGAGCGGGCACTAGCTACCATCGGCGCGCCAGCGATTCTGAAGACCCGCCGCCTCGGTTACGACGGTAAAGGGCAGTTCCGCATCAAGCAGTTGTCCGACGCGGATGCCGCCTGGGCCGCACTGGGTACACAGGCCAGTGCGCATGGCTTGATCCTCGAGGCCTTCGTGCCGTTCGAGCGTGAGCTGTCGGTGCTGGCCGCGCGCGCGCGCGATGGCGATTTCCGCATCTGGCCGCTTACCCAGAACTGGCATACCGACGGTGTGCTCAGTCTCAGCCTGGCACCAGCGCCGGCGGTGGGCGGGCTACAAGCCCGCGCTGAAGAACTGGCACGCATCCTCGCCGAGCGCCTGGGCTATGTAGGCGTATTTGCGCTGGAGCTGTTCGTAAAGGATGGGCAGCTTCTGGGCAACGAGATGGCACCGCGCGTGCACAACTCCGGTCACTGGACCATCGAAGGCGCGATCACCAGTCAATTCGAAAATCACGTGCGCGCGGTGCTGGGCCTGCCGCTCGGCGATACATCGGCGCGCGGCTTTTCGGCCATGTTCAACTGGATCGGTGAACTGCCCGACGCCGCGCCGGTGCTAAGCACGGTCGATGCGCATTGGCATGACTACGGCAAGCAGCCGCGGCTGGGACGCAAGGTCGGTCATGCGACGGTGTGTGCGGCAAAACCTGAGGTGTTAGCTGCGCGAATCGGTGAAGTTGCCCGCACGTTGGGGCGCGAAGAGCAGGCCGCTTCTGCATTGCATCTGCTGGCGAAATAGCAGCTCCCTCTCCCCGAAGGGGAGAGGGCTGGGGTGAGGGGCCAATCTTGCGGAGAAGTTGATTCGAAGCGTGCTTCGATGAAGATCGGAGCAAGCCCCAGCCCCTCACCTCAATCCTCTCCCCGAAGGGGAGAGGAGGCGAACGCAAAGAGCCATTCTTAGGCGAGATTCTTCGCCGCGAAATCCCAGTTCACCAGATTCCAGAACGACTCCAGATACTTCGGACGCGCGTTGCGGTAATCGATGTAATAAGCGTGCTCCCACACGTCGACCGTGAACAGCGGCTTGTCGCTGCCGGTGATCGGTGTGGCGGCATTGGACGTGTTGACGATGCCCAGCGAACCATCCGGGCGCTGCACCAGCCAGGTCCAGCCCGAGCCGAAGTTGCCGGTGGCCGACTTGGCGAACTCTTCCTTAAACTTGTCGAACGAGCCGAAGGCCTTGGTGATCGCATCGGCCAGCTTGCCGCTGGGAGCGTTGCCGTCGCGCGGCGAGCGCATCGAGTGCCAATAGAAGGTGTGGTTCCAGATCTGCGCCGCGTTGTTGAACACGCCGCCGGACGACTTCTTGATGATGTCTTCCAGCGAGGCGCTCTCGAACTCGGTGCCCTTGATCAGGTTGTTGAGGTTGGTCACATAGGCCTGGTGGTGCTTGCCGTAATGGAACTCCAGCGTTTCGGCCGAAATGTGCGGCTCAAGCGCGTTCTTTTCATAGGGCAGCGGGGGAAGTTCGATCGCCATGGGTAACTCCTGGGGCGTTGGCTGAGGAAGACGGTTCCGGCGGCCGTATGGGTCGCCATAACGGCTGGTACACTACCGATCTTGCTGCATTGTAGTGATGAATCTGAAGTTATGGACGTCAACGAGCGAATCAAGGCGGTGCTCGCCGAGCATCCCATCGTGCTCTTCATGAAGGGCACGCCGCAGTTCCCGATGTGCGGGTTCTCCAGCCGTGCAGTGCAGGCGCTGGACGAGTCGCAGGCCACGTTTCACGCGGTGAACGTACTGGCCGATGCCGAAGTGCGCGCCGCGTTGCCGCACTACGCCAATTGGCCGACCTTCCCGCAGCTATTCATTCAGGGCGAACTGATCGGCGGCTGCGACATCGTGGAGGATCTCAAAGCCTCCGGCGAACTGGCGCGCATGGCGCACGACGTTATGGGCGAGCATCACGCATGAATCTGCCATTACACCGTCTGCCCGCGGCATGGACGCCTGCCGGCACTGTGCTGCACGGTCGGGTCGTGCTGGTCACCGGCGCATACGGCGGATTGGGCAGCGCGGTAGCACGCGCCGCTGCACGCGCCGGCGCGACCGTCGTGATGACAGGCAAGCGCAAGCGCCAGCTCGAACAACTTTATGACGCGATGATTGCCGAAGGTCTGCCTGAGCCGGTGATCCATCCGCTTGATATGGAATCGGCCACGCCACGTGAGTACGAAGCCTTGGCCGATGGCCTGCAACGCGATCTGGGTCGACTGGATGGCATCGTGCACGCTGCAGCGAGCTTCGCCGGGTTGACGCCGATCGCGATGCACAAGCCGGATGCTTGGTTGCGCGCCCTGCATGTAAATGTCTCTGCACCGTTTGCGCTTACCCAGGCCTGTCTGCCGCTGCTAACAGCGGCACCCGATAGCGCGGCGGTGTTCGTACTCGACAATCCAGAGCTTGTGCGACGCGCGCATTGGGGCGCTTACGGTGTATCGAAGGCGGCGTTGGAACGTTTCGTAGCGATCCTTCACGAAGAACACGATAGCGATACGTTCCGCGTGCACGCCTTGCTGCCCGGCCCGATGCGCACCACGTTGCGCCGCACGGCTTATTTCGGCGAGGACACGCTGCAGCAGCCGCTGCCGAATGCCACCGCCGATGCTGCGGTCTATCTCTTGAGTGCCGAAGCTGCCGTTGCGCGTGGCGCCGTGCTCGACCTGCGCGTGGCATGATGCCGTCCGGCGGCGGCAGCCGCGGATATCTGCATAAGGGGATCCGATGGAAACGCAGATGACGACATTGTCGGCGGCGATCCTGCTGTTCCTGATCATGGATCCGCTCGGCAATATCCCGATCTTCCTGAGCTTGCTGAAGGGTGTGGCACCCAAGCGTCGCCGTGCCGTGATGGTGCGCGAGTTGTTGATTGCGCTGGCCGTGCTGCTGATGTTCCTGATGGGCGGTCAGTTGATTCTCAGGTTGCTGCAGCTGCGCGAAGAATCAATCAGCATTGCCGGCGGCATCGTGCTTTTCCTGATCGGCATCCGCATGGTGTTTCCGCCCGCCGACGGCGGTGGCATTTTCGGCAAGTCTGGCGACGGCGAACCTTTTATTGTCCCGATGGCCATTCCTGGCGTGGCGGGGCCGTCGGCGATGGCAGCGTTGCTGTTGTTGACCAACTCCGAGCCTGGCCGCACCGTCGATTGGGCGATCGCCTTGTTGTGCGCGTGGCTGGCGACGGCGGTCATTCTTTTGAGTTCCACCTATCTGTACCGCTGGCTGGGCGAAAGTGTGCTCACTGCGCTGGAACGCGTCATGGGCATGTTGCTCATTGCCCTGTCTGTACAGATGTTCCTCGGGGGCATTGCGGCGTACCTGCATCTAACCGTCTGAGGCGTCCATTTCCTGGCCGACGGCCAAGTAGTCGTGATGCATTGAGTTTTCGTGGCGCCTTGTCTTAAACAAGCGCTTAAGGAATCGCCCATTGCCCATCGTGTATTCTTGCGAATGAGACGAGTTTGGCTGCATAAATTCGCGCAGTTGTCACACTTGATCGGCAACATGGACTAAACCCAAGGGAGGCGGTCATGCTTCGCGTTGAACAGGCCCTTACCGAACGTCTACCGTGGCTCGCACAGCATCCGATGATCCGCCGTCCGGTGGCCGGCATGCTTGGCCGGCTTGCCGACGAGTCGGGTTTCAATCGCGTACTTGAACGGCTTGCCGATACGATAGGGTTCGACTTCGTCGACAAGGTGCTGGATCTTCTCGGCTGCAGTTATCACGTCGTCCAGCGCGAGCGGGAGAATATCCCCGTCGAGGGTGGCGTGCTTATCGTCGCCAATCATCCTCTTGGCATGCTCGATGCGATGGCGTTGCTGCAACTGGTCGGATCGGTGCGTCAAGACGTGCGCATTCTCGGCAACGACTGGCTGGCGGCGGTTCCGCAACTCGGTCCTTTGCTGTTACCGGTGGACGTATTCGGAAGCGGCGCGGCGTCGCGCTTGCGCAATGTTTATCGCGCGCTCGATCGTGGCGAGGCGCTGATCATTTTCCCTGCCGGCGAAGTGTCGCGCATGGGACCTGCCGGCGTGCGCGATGGACGCTGGTCCGACGGTTTTGCGCGGCTTGCCATGCGCAGCAAAACGCCGGTGTTGCCGATCCATGTGGCGGCACGTAATTCCGCGATGTTCTATGGTCTGTCGATGCTCGCCAAACCGCTAAGCACCGCGATGTTGCCGCGCGAAGCGGTCGCCACCGCGGTTAGCCGGATCGGTTTCAGCGTCGGTGCGTTGATCAGTGCCGAGGAAGTGGAACAACGCAGCGATGGTTCGAGTCAGCGTGCGGCGAATCTAATGCGCCGCCATGTTTATCGACTCGGTCGTCGGCGCGGACTGGTTTTTGGCGGCCAAGTACCGCTGGCGCATCCGGAGCCGGTCGATCGCGTCGCAATGGAGTTGGCCCAGTGCGAGAAACTCGCCGATCTGGCCGACGGCAAACAATTGATGGTGCTGCGTGGATCGATCGACGGCGCGGCCCTGCGCGAGATCGGCCGCCTGCGTGAACTGACCTTCCGCAAGGTAGGCGAGGGAACCAATACCCGGCGCGATCTGGATGCTTACGACGCGCACTACGAACATCTCGTGCTGTGGGATCCCAAGGCGCTGCGCATCGTCGGTTCGTACCGTCTCGGTCATGGTGGCCGCCTGATTACTGAGCGTGGCATGGCGGGGCTCTATACCGCCAGCCTGTTCCGATATTCGCCGGCCCTCGAATCGCGGCTCGCCCAGGGGATGGAACTGGGGCGCAGCTTTATCGCACCGGCCTATTGGCGATCCCGCGCACTCGATCAGCTCTGGCAAGGCATCGGGTTGTATCTGCAGCGCCACCCGGATCTTCGTTACCTGTTCGGCCCAGTAAGCATGTCAGTCAATCTGCCGCGCCAGGCTCGCGAGTGGATTGCGGCAGCACATCAGCATTATTTCGGCGCACCTGGCCTGGCCGAGGCACGCCAGCCGTTCAAGGTTTCCCCAGATGTACTCGAAGGCGTGCGCCGCGAGCTGGAGGGGCTGGACCCGGTGAGTGGCCTGGGTCGGCTGCGAAACCACCTGGACGCCTTGGGTGTAAGTCTTCCGGTGCTGTATCGCCAGTACGTGGATCTGGTCGAGCCCGATGGTGTTCAGTTCCTCGACTTTGGCGAAGATCCCGGTTTCTCCGGCTGCGTCGACGGCCTGGTCATGCTCGACCTGGCACGGCTCAAGCCGGCCAAGCGCGCGCGCTATCTAGGCAAGGGCGCTTAGTCCCCAAGCAGACTTCTGCAATCGCCATCCCTGGCCTAGATAGGCCGGGGAAGCTCCGTTGCAACTGAGATATTTTTGTAAAGTTGATGTAAAGCTTTCGTGTGATCTTGCTAAGGTATCGCTAAGGATACGTGACCGCTTTCCCCTATCTGACGCTCGAAATGGCTCAGATAAAGCGTACGAATCGGACGTCTCACACGGATTTGCCACCCAGGGTTATCTACTTTGATTGACACTTTCTTGCGTCGTCACGCAAGAAATCACAAAACCTAGGGTTCCAGAGCAGTTATGCGTGGCTCATTTGTCATGAGCCCGGGGCTCGTTGTGTCGATGGATCGCTATCTAGCGAATGACCCGCACGGGTCGGCTGATGTCGTGTTTGACGTAAGAGATGTTCGAGCGGTCACAAAAAGCGGTGCCAAAGAAATCTCGCTATCAACAACAGGACTACGGGGCTCTCAATGAAACGAACGCATCTTTCCGCAGCGATTGCTATTGCCTGCTACATGTCGATGGGCGTCGCGATGGCGCAGACCGCCAGCAGCGACGTAACCCAAACCAACCAGGGCAATACCAACCAGCGCGTTAACGCGTCCAGCACCTCCAACACCACCACATCGAACAGCACCCAGCGCGATGTGAAGCAGATGGCGGCCGTGCAGGTGCAGGCACAATCGCTGTCACTGGGCGGCGGACTGATGTCGGTGCAGACGGCTCCCAAAGCCGTGTCGACCATTACGCGCGAAGCCATCGAAAAGGCCAGTCCCGGCAGCAACTTTACGCAGCTGATCGGCAGCATTCCGGGCGTGAACTCCGCCACGGACGATGTCACCGGTCTCGCCAACGGCCACTACAGCATGCGCGGTTACGATTCGTCGGATATCGGCATGACGGTGAACGGCGCGCCGATCACCGACACGGGCAGCTACTCCGTGTACGCCACGGAATATGGCGACTCTGAAAACCTGGGCGACATCACCGTGCTGCAGGGCATACCCGATATCGATATGCCCGATTCGGGCGCCAGCGGCGGCCATATCGGCTGGGCCACCATCGATCCGTCGCATCAGGGTGGCGTGGATTTCACCCAGAGCCTTGGCAACAACGACTATCGCCGCACCTTCGTGCGCCTGAATACCGGCGACCTCGGCCCGGTGCGTTCGTGGCTCTCCTTGTCCGACAACACGGCCAATATGTGGCGTGGCGCGGGCGATCTGCGCGTCGCCAAGGTGGACGGCAAGTCGGTGTGGACCATCAACGACAACAACTCCGTCAGTGCGTCGTTGCAGTACAGCCGTCAGAGCAATCTTGAATACGATGCGCTCTCCAAGGCTCAGGTGGCGCAGAACGGTTATTTCTACAACTACAACAGCACCTGGATTCCGCTGAACAATCTCAGCGGTTCGGCGCTCAAGACCGCGGCGACCAACGACGAAAACTACTACGCGCTGCATACCAATCCCTACAGCAGCTACATGTTCAGCATGGACGGCGAGTTCAAGCTCGCCGACAACCTGCATCTGTCGGTGATTCCGTATTACTGGTACGGCAACGGCGGCGGCAGTGGCGGTGGCTTGGCCCAGGAAAGCACGTCGCCGGTGGATCAGTATCTGTATGCCAATGCCGATCTCAACGGCGACGGCTCGGTGACCAACAGCACGAAAAAGAATTTTTCGGGCGGCACGGTCTATTCGTTCTCGTCCGCGAAGACATATCGCCCAGGCGTGATCGCCAAGTTCAACCAAGATCTCGGGATGGACAACAGCCTCGAGTACGGTTTCTGGTACGAGCGTTCGCGCAAGACCCAGGCCGATACGTACGGTCTGGTCGATCCGTTGACCGGTACGGTCGCCGACATCTGGGGTAATTCCTCGTACCTGGTGTATCCCACCAGTGGACTGCCGCAGAAGTTCTATCAGGAATACACCAACACCGAACTGGAGAAGGGCTTCCTAACGGACAACTGGACGCCGAACGACTACTGGACGTTCACCGCTGGCGTGAGTTATCTGCATGCCAACCGCAATGGGTTCACGTACGACTATCCGGGTTCCACCACCGGCTTCGATGCGCAGACCTCCACGACCTTCAACAACAACTGGAACAAATTCCTACCCACCGCAGGTATCAAGTTCCAGCTGGACGAGCGCAACCAGTTCTTTATCGGCACCGGCAAAACCTTCCGCGTGCCGTCCAACACCGTTGCGATGCTGGATGCTTTGGTCGGCGTACAGAACTCCAACCCGGAAATGTCCTGGAACACCGATCTGGGCTGGCGCTACTACGGTGATGCGATTTCGGCCAGCGCCGATGTCTATCACAGCAATTACTTCAACAAGCAGGAAGCGGCCTTTACGGAGCAGGGGAACGAGTACTACACGACCATCCCGCATATGGATATGCAGGGTTTCAACGGCGAGGCCAGCTACAAGTTTGCACCGAGCTGGACCGTCTACACGTCGTACACCTACACGCAGGCCAAGATCAAAGGCGGCCTCGATGGCGGTCCGGGCGATGCCAACTTTGCCGGCGGTACGGGTATCTATCCCACCAACGGTCGCACCATGCCGGACACACCGCGCAATATCGGCAACGTGAGCTTGAGCTACGACGACTCGCGCTTGTGGGCAACGTTGAACGGTCGTGTGACCAGCTCGCTGTACGGTGACTACATGAACACCGAGAGCGTCGGCGGCTTCACCACCTTCAGCTTTAGTGCCGGTTATCGCTTCGGCGATTGGGACTGGTTGAAGAAGCCGTACATCAAGCTCAACGTCGACAACCTGACCGATCGCCATGCATTGTCCTATGTGAACTCGGCTCAGCTGCTCGCTAAATCGGGTGGCGCCCTGTATCCAGGGTTGTATTCCGGCTCGGCGCCGTCTTACGGCTTGCTGCAACCACGCGCGTACGTGATTACGATTGGCGCATCGTTCCAGTAAGTGGCTGCGTGGTCCGAGCCGTTACTGCGGCTCGGACCCGTACACCATGCGACGTGAAGCCATACCCGAACTCCTCGCAGCGTGCTGCGGGGAGTTCTTTCTTATGGTCGGCTCGGTGCTGGTTCTGGAATACATTGACCGCATCGCCCCCGAAGCGAGATGCTAGATGGCCGCGCGCATGGTGCAGAGGAAGCTGCATCATCGCGAAGAGGTCAGGAGAATGATCAGAATGAATGACACGCAGATCGACAAGTCCGGCAAGCCTGCTACGGTAAACGCACGCATTTCGCCTGCCGGTGGTTTGGACATCCTTTCTCGCAACGAAGTGGCGCGATTGCGCGACATCAGCGGCTCGGGCCTGCACGGATTGCTTCGCCGCTGCGCGCTCGCTGTGCTCACCTCCGGTGACATCAGCGACGATCCGCGCACGATGTTCGAGCAGTATCCGACTTTCGATATCCAGGTGCTGCAGCAGGATCGTGGTATCAAGATCGAGCTGACGCACGCGCCGGCGCGCGCCTTTGTAGATGGCCAAATCATCCGCGGCATCAACGAACTGCTGGTGGCAGTGGTGCGCGATATCGTCTACGTATCGACACAGCTGCAA
The DNA here is from genome assembly GCF_030160075.1 of Dyella lipolytica. Classification (GTDB taxonomy): domain Bacteria; phylum Pseudomonadota; class Gammaproteobacteria; order Xanthomonadales; family Rhodanobacteraceae; genus Dyella_B; species Dyella_B lipolytica. The sequence continues at coordinate 2,081,604 of NZ_BSNQ01000003.1, read as the reverse complement.
CAGGGTAACTTCGATCTGGACGATACGGTAGGCATCACGCACGCCGTGTTCGACATCCTGCGCAACGCGCGCATCCTCAAGCCACAGATCGATCCCAATCTCGCCGTCTGCTGGGGCGGTCATTCGATCTCGCGCGACGAATACGAATACACCAAACTGGTCGGCTATCAGCTCGGCCTGCGTGGCCTGGATATCTGCACCGGCTGCGGTCCGGGTGCGATGAAGGGCCCGATGAAAGGCGCCACCATCGCGCACGCCAAGCAGCGCAGACGCAACAATCGTTATATCGGCATCACCGAACCGGGCATCATCGCGGCAGAGTCGCCCAATCCGATCGTGAATCAGCTGGTGATCATGCCGGATATCGAGAAGCGCCTTGAAGCTTTCGTGCGGATGGGACACGGCATCATCGTGTTCCCCGGCGGCGTCGGCACGGCCGAAGAAATCCTCTACATGCTCGGTATCCTGCTGCACCCGGACAACGCGGGCATTCCGTTCCCGCTGATCTTTACGGGGCCGAAGCAGTCGGCGGCGTACTTCGAACAGATCGATAAATTTCTCAAACTTGCGCTGGGTGACGACGTGGCGCAGTACTACAAGATCATCGTGGACGATCCGATCGCCGTGTCGCACGCGATGGTGCGCGGCATCGACAAAGTGCGCAATCATCGTTTGGACAACAAGGACGCATTCTTTTTCAACTGGTCGCTGAATGTTCCGCTGGCGTTCCAGCAACCTTTCTTACCTACGCATGAAGCCATGCGTTCCCTGGCGATCCAACGCAATCGTCCGCGCCATGAACTGGCCGCAGATCTACGCCGTGCCTTTTCCGGCATCGTTGCCGGCAATGTGAAAGAAGAAGGTGTACTTGCCATCGAGAAGTCCGGCCCGTTCGAGATCGATGGCGAAGCGGAGATCATGCACGCGCTGGATCGTCTGCTGCAGGCCTTCGTACAGCAACATCGCATGAAGCTCCCGGGCGGCAGCGCCTATGTGCCGTGTTATCGGGTACTGACGTCCTGAATGACCGGCCCGGAATCCGGTATCCGGCTTGACAGCCTCAGGCCGGATTCCTCAAACTATGCAGCTCCCCGCCCGAATAGCTCAGCCGGTTAGAGCACTTGACTGTTAATCAGGGGGTCGTTGGTTCGAGTCCAACTTCGGGCGCCATATTCAGGTTTCATGGGCATCTTTGATACCTTTCGAAATCGCAAAAACCCGCTTTGGCGGGTTTTTTTGTCTCCGAGCTCGGTGGTAGATATGGGTGCCGATAGTTGCCGGCCCGATTTGTGCATATCTATCCGACTGTCTGATCGGCGCTGAAGAGATAACGACCCGTGCTTTGCCCGTCCACGCTTCCCGCCATTTATGTGACGCCAGAGTTGCCGCCGTTGCGGGCCACTCCGGCCCATGCCTGGCGAGTGTCATGACACGGCCAGAGGTGACGCAACGGGTCTTGCTGTGCGCGCCGGCTGCCTTCCATGGGCGCCGTACGGGTAGCTTGCCTTCACGGGGCAGCAAAAAAATCTTGATGGTCGACCCACAAGGTTGGGCGACGCGACGACGGATTACCGAAAGAAATGGTGGCGCGACTTCGGGCATACGGGCGCAGCATCAGCTGACCCTCGATGCTTCGGCCATGTTGCTTGCGATAAAGCAACATGCGGTTGCCCATCGTGGTCCCTTGATCGGGGGCATGGGACTAGCGGCGGGAGTGGTCGCTGCCATGATTGCCGCCCACGCTTGGCGCTCGGCGCCATCTGAAGAATCGGTTTCGGTGGTCGCCTTGTCGACATCCAGATCTGCGCCACCCGCGTTGTCACCAACTCCCGCGCAGGCGCCCAATGCAATCGTGCATGTCGCAGCACCGGTCATCGCTGCACGCACTATCAGTTCAAAGGCGGCACTCAACCCGTATGACGACAAAACTATCGTCGTCGTCGCGCCACCCCACGCCAGCAACGTGGAAGGATTCAATCTCGACATCACGTCATCCAGCAGCCTTTGGGTGAAGGCCGGTGCACGGTATCGCATCGATCCTGTGCTTATTTATGCGGTGGCGCTGGTGGAAACGCGCGGTGTGCAGCCGGATGGTTCGGTAGCGCCTAGCCCGTGGATCGTGCGCATCAACGGACATCTGCACAACGGCACACGCGCCGAATCGGAGCACGCCATCGAACTGGCCCATCTGCTGGCTGTGCCGGTGCAGGACGTAGGCATCATGCAGGTGTATTACCCGATGCATCGGGATATCGAGCCCGATCCCATCGCGCTGCTCAATCCGGCGCGCAACATCGACATCGGTACGAGCTTGCTGCGCAAAGCGATGAAGGAAAGCGACGATCCGGTGCTGCGCATCGGCTATTACCATAGCCACGACGCCGAACTTGCGCGCGGTTACGGGCAAACGGTGTTGAACGTCTATCACGAGTTGAAAACGGTGATGGGCAAGTCGCCCGCCAGTGCCGTGGCGTTGGAGCACGCGCCGTCGGATGCATTTGCGATGCATGGCGGCGGTTGACACGTTCTGGCCTGTGACGACGTCGCCGGAGTGTGCCTAAGCGACGTATTTTGAGGCAGTGGCCCTGACGCGCCTTTGGCGAGCCCGCTAAACTGTTGCTTTGGGATTCCTCGGCCACCCCATGTCGCAACCCTTTGTCGTGCAATTCAACCCGGTCGCCCTCCATCTGGGGCCGATTCAGATCCACTGGTACGGGTTGATGTACCTGCTTGCATTTCTCAGCGCCTGGTCACTGGCGGAATACCGCCGCAAGCGGGGCCGTTTGCCGGTGAGCCGCGATGCGCTGGGCGATTTGGCGTTCTACGGAATGATGGGTGTGATTCTGGGTGGTCGACTCTGGTACATGCTGTTCTATTACGCAGGCGGCATCCGCTGGATCTGGACCGAGCCGCTAGCGCTGTTCCGCGTATGGGACGGCGGCATGAGTTTCCACGGCGGCCTGCTGGGTGTGCTTGTGGCGGGACTATGGTGGTCGCGCCGGCACGCGCTCAATTTCTTCGACACCATGGATTTTGTCGCGCCGATCGTACCGGTTGGCTTGGGGTTGGGGCGGCTGGGCAACTTCATCAACGGTGAATTGTGGGGCAAGCCCGGGCTGGTGCCGTGGGCGATGATTTTTCCCAATGCGCACGACGAGGACATGGCACTAGCGGCCAATCACCCCGATCTGACCCAGCTGATGCAGCAATACGATGGCCTGCCGCGGCATCCGTCGCAGCTGTATGAGCTGGCGTTGGAGGGTTTGGCGATGTTCCTTGTGCTTTGGCTGGTATCGATGAAGCCGCGCCCGCGTTATCTGATATCGGGTCTGTTTGCGCTGCTGTACGGCTGCTTCCGTTTTGCGGTGGAGTTTGTACGCGTGCCGGATGCGCAGCTCGGTTACCTGGCATGGGGCTGGCTGACCATGGGCCAGATCCAGTCGCTGCCCTTGATCGTCATCGGATTGTGGCTACTGTGGCTGTCGCGTCGCGCACCGACGCTGCCACTCGCAAAGGCAGTCGAAGCTCAGACGGCGTAAACTCAAGGATGCTCTGATCAATTCTGCGTAGGTGGCATGATGTCCAGAAGGCTCGCAGGGTGTGTTGCGCGGCGCCGGGAAGACTGGCCGTCTTGCCAAGCCGTGCGGCGCAGCCTGCGAGCCTTCTGGACATCACCCCATCATTTCCATTCAATGCGTTGGGGCCGGCCCTGTCTGTCCGCATGCCTTCGGTCCATCGTCTCGACAGACGGCCAGTCTGCCTTCGCCGATGGCCCTGTGGCCTGCGAACAGACAGGGCCGGTGACACCTACGCAGAATTGATCAGAGCATCCTTCGTATGCGCGCTTATCTCGACCTGCTTCGCTATGTGCTGGAACACGGCACGGAAAAAACCGATCGCACCGGCACCGGCACGCGTAGCGTGTTCGGCTGGCAAATGCGCTTTAATCTTGCCGAAGGTTTTCCGCTTGTCACCACCAAGAAGCTGCACCTGAAATCCATCGTGCATGAGCTGATCTGGTTCCTGCAGGGCGATACCAATATCGCTTACCTGAAGGAGCACGGTGTCAGCATCTGGGACGAATGGGCGGATGAGCATGGCGATCTCGGGCCGGTCTACGGCAAGCAGTGGCGCGCGTGGCCAGCGGCCGACGGCCGCATCGTGGATCAGATCCGCTGGGTGGTCGAGGAGATCAAACGCAATCCCAATTCGCGTCGTTTGATCGTCAGCGCGTGGAATGTGGGCGAGCTGCCGAAGATGGCCCTGATGCCATGCCACGCGTTGTTCCAGTTCTACGTGGCAGATGGAAAGTTGAGTTGCCAGTTGTACCAGCGCTCTGGCGATATCTTTCTCGGCGTGCCGTTCAACATTGCCAGCTACGCATTGCTGACGCACATGATTGCGCAAGTCTGCGGCCTCGGCGTGGGCGATTTCGTGCATACGCTGGGCGATGCGCATCTGTACAGCAATCATGTGGAGCAGGCGCGTCTGCAGCTGACGCGCGAGCCGCGGCTGCTGCCGCGCTTGCGACTCAACCCCGATATCGCGTCGATCTTCGACTTCCGCTACGACGATGTAGTGATCGAGGAGTATCACCCTCACCCTGCGATCAAGGCGCCGGTGGCCGTCTAGCGGCTATAAACAAGGGTGCCGCAGGTCCCTGCTCCCACCATGCCACCCCGTTCCCGAAACGCTATAATGAACGGTCAGGGTGACCGGAGATGTGCCGGCTACGCCTGCCGTTCGCCCTAACTGTCATTTCCCGGAGCACCCATGGCCATTTCGTTGATCGCTGCCCTCGACGAGAACTTTGCAATCGGTCGCAAGGGCCAGCTGCCCTGGCATCTGCCGGACGATCTGCGGTGGTTCAAGCAGCTGACGGTCGGCAAGTATGTGCTGATGGGTTACAACACCGCCGTATCGATCGGCCGGACGCTGCCGGATCGCGAGAATCTGGTGCTGTCGCGTCGCCATGAGGCACCGTTCCCTGGCCAGATCACCGTGCGTTCGATCGAAGAGGCACAGGCGCGCTCCAATGGCACTGGCCTGATGGTGATCGGCGGCGGCAAGGTTTTCCAGGAGGCGCTGCCGGTAGCGCGTCGCTTGTACCTCACCTGGGTAAGCGCGGCCGTAGACGGCGCCGACACCTTCTTCCCCGGCATCCACTTCAGCGACTGGACCGAGGTCAAGCGCACGCACCACAAGAAGGATAGCGATCATAGCTACGACTTCGACATGGTCGAGTACATCCGCAACAGCTGATTTCATTCGATGAGCGACCGCGCCGGCGCAGTGTTGCACGTGATGGCCGGCGTGCTGCGCGATACGCAGGGCAGGGTGCTGTTGGCGCAACGTCCGGCGGGTAAGCATCTGGCGGGGTTTTGGGAATTTCCAGGCGGCAAGCTTGAGCCGGGCGAACACCCGCAGCGTGCGTTGGCGCGCGAGTTGCACGAAGAGCTCGGCATCCATCTCGATGCCGCCGATGGCGTAGCGCTGATACGCGTACCGTGGCGTTACGGTGAGCGAGGTCTGTTGCTCGATGCGTGGCAGTTCACACGCTGGCAGGGCACGCCGGCATCGCTAGAAGGGCAGGCGCTGCAATGGCTGTCGCCATCCGCGGTGGATCCGGCGATATTGGCTCCCGCCGATCGACCGATTCTGCAAGCGTTGCGCTTGCCTTCTACCTACCTCATTACACCTGCGGACGTGATGCCGGAGCAGGCGGCGCAATGGCATCTGCGTTTGGATGCAGCGCTGCAACGTGGCGCGCGCCTAATCCAGTTGCGCCTCCCGCGTTGGTCGGTCGAGCAAGTGCGAGCGCTGGCCGCTAGCTTGCAGGAGCGCGCAGTGCAGTGCGAGGCATGCGTTCTACTCAACGGTGATATTGATGGCGCGCTTGCGCTCGGCACCGGCGTAGGCGTACATCTGAAATCTGCGCAACTGGACGCACTGGTCGATCGCCCCTTGCCTTGGACGCAGGTCGTAGGCGCCAGTTGTCATGACGCTTCCCAGCTCGGACAGGCTGCGCGCATCGGCGCCGATTTCGCGACCCTGTCACCGGTTAGTCCTACCACCAGCCACCCCGAAGCGGCATCGTTGGGCTGGTCGCGGTTCCAGGACCTGGCTGAAGCGGCCGCGTTGCCGGTCTATGCACTGGGCGGCATGACGCCTGCACAAGTCGACCAAGCACGCGATCACAGCGGGCAAGGTGTAGCGGGCATCGGTGCGTTCTGGTGATGCGTGCTTGCCCGGCAGGGCGAGCAGCAGTAGCGTGGCCCCATGCGCATCGTTTATCGAGCCCAGAACCTGATCGACGCACACCTGGTGAAGGATGCGCTTGAGAGCGTCGACATACCGGCCTTCATTGCCGGCGAATACCTCACCGGTGGCGTTGGACAACTGCCGGCGCTGGACTACGTCGCGGTGCTGGTGCCGGCATCCAGCGTAGATGCGGCCGAGCCGATCGTGCGTGAGATCGATGGCGCGTTGACGGAAGCCCGGCTGGCGATCGAAGAACAGGACGACGATACGGGCACCTTGCTGCCGGCGCCGGGTTGAGGTGACGATGTCCGCCGTGTCCATCGCGACGCCTGTGGGCGTCAGCAGCGAAGTGCCCATGCGCACCGCCGTCACGCAGATGACTATCGGTGCGATGCTGCTCTCTAGCACCAGTCTCTTTGTGGTCTATGCAGGGACGGCGCCTACCGTTTCGGGTTTCTATCGCATGCTGTTCGGTGGCGTCATGTTGCTGGCGTGGGCGGCGATGCGCGGCGCGTGGCGTGCGGTCGCGTGGCGCGACCTGTGGATGGCTTTGTTGCCGGCGATCTGTTTCGCCACGGATCTGATCCAGTGGCACCGCAGCATTCTGTGGATCGGGCCCGGCATGGCGACCCTGCTGGGCAATTTCCAGGTGTTCCTGATGGCCCTGGTCGGTTTGGTGTTCTATCGCGAGCGACCCGGCCGCTGGTTCGTTCCTGGCATGCTGTTGGCGATCATCGGTTTGTGGTTGCTGGTGGGTGCGCATTGGTCGGTGTTCGACGCGCAGCATCGCCTGGGTGTCTGGCTGGCGCTCGGCAGCGCTTTGGCTTACACGGTGTATCTGCTTAGTTTTCGCCATGCACTGAAAACGCACGCTCAGCTTTCGCCAGCGCTATTTCTCGGGCTGATGAGCCTGCTCTGCGCGCTGCTGCTGTGGCTGTGGGGTCTGGGCGAAGGGGACAGTTTCGCGTTGCACGGCTTGCGCAGTTGGAGTGCTTTACTCGCGTTGGGCTTTTTGGGGCAGATGTTGGCGTGGCTGTTGATGGTGCGAGCCATGCCACGATTGCCCGCGTCGCTGGTGGGCTTGTTGCTGTTGTTGCAACCAGCGCTGGCATTCGTGCTGGACGTGATATTGCTTGGCCGGCCCACCAGCCCGGGCGATTGGCTTGGCTTGGTGCTTGCGTTGGCAGGTATCCTGTTCGGCGCGTTGCGTCCTCGCGCGCGTACATGACGAACCGTAATACTGGAGTGCATGCATGACATCGTTTGAAAGCCTGATCCGTGCTGTGCCGGATTTCCCGAAGCCGGGAGTGACCTTTCGTGACATCACTCCGCTGCTGGCGGACGGCGCCGCCTTCGCACGCTGCATCGATGCGATGGCCGAACCATGGCTAGGCAGCGATGTGCAGGCCGTATGTGGCGTCGAGTCGCGTGGTTTTATTTTTGCTGCGGCCATCGCACAGAAGCTGGGTGCGGGCTTCGTTCCTTTGCGCAAGCCCGGCAAGCTGCCGCCGCCGGTGATGCATGCGGACTACCAGCTGGAATACGGCACCGACCGACTCGAAGCACGTGTGGATACCCTGCGCCAGGGCGAACGCGTGTTGCTTGTCGATGATGTGCTCGCCACAGGCGGGACCTTGGGCGCGGCGCGCAATCTGCTAGGGCAACTCGGCGCCGATCTTGTCGGTGCCTCGGTGGTCATCGAGTTGCTAGCGTTGCAGGGGCGGGCATTGTGGCCGGAAAGCGTGCCCTTGCATGCCGTGCTCCACTATTGATTCGGCATACCTTGTCAACGCGAATTCTGGAGTCTGCCCAGCGTGTTCACGACGGCGGTAGTAAGACGAGCGCTTCACCGCACTGAGTGAAAGAAGTTTAAGAGTTTGCGCAAGCTCGACCTAGTTCGGGATAACCCGATACCAGGTCGAGGCTGCTCGGCATCATGCCGTTAATGGCTATCCTCGTAGATCACGCAAGGTCGTAGCGATCAAGGTTCATCACCTTGTTCCAGGCCGCTACAAAGTCGTGGACAAACTTCTCCTGCGCATCCGAACTTCCATAGACCTCAGCCAGGGCGCGGAGCTGGGAGTTCGAGCCGAAGATGAGATCGATGCGGCTGCCGGTCCACTTGAGTTTGCCCGTCGCGCGATCGTGCCCTTCAAACGCATCGCGCGCATCCGAAACGGGCTTCCACTCCGTGCTCATGTCGAGCAGGTTGATGAAGAAGTCGTTGGACAACGATTCCGGCCGCTTGGTAAAGACACCGTGCTGGGACTGCTTGAAGTTGGTGTTGAGGACGCGTAAACCGCCCACGAGCACCGTCATCTCAGGCGCGGTCAACGTCAGCAATTGCGCCTTATCGATCAGCAGCGCCTCGGCAGGGGCTCTGTATTTGCCCTTGAGGTAGTTGCGGAAACCGTCCGCGACCGGTTCGAGCACGGCGAAAGATTCCACATCGGTGTGTTCCTGCGAGGCGTCGGTGCGTCCCGGCGCGAAGGGAACCGTTACCGTGTGACCGGCATTCTTCGCCGCTTTCTCAACGCCTGCGCAACCGGCCAACACGATCAGGTCGGCAAGCGAGACCTTCTTGCCGCCGGATTGCGCGCTGTTGAATTCGCTCTGGATGCCTTCGAGCGTCTTCAGCACTTTCGCCAACTGCTCGGGCTGGTTGACTTCCCAATCCTTCTGCGGGGCGAGACGGATGCGCGCACCATTCGCGCCGCCGCGCTTATCCGAGCCGCGGAAAGTCGACGCCGACGCCCAGGCGGTCGAGACCAGCTGCGAGACGGACAGACCCGAAGCCAGGACCTTGGCCTTGAGGCTGGCAATGTCCTGCGCATCAATCAGCTTGTGATTCACCGCGGGGACGGGGTCTTGCCAGATGAGCTCTTCGGCCGGCACTTCTGGGCCGAGGTAGCGTGCGCGAGGGCCCATGTCGCGGTGGGTCAGCTTGAACCACGCGCGGGCGAATGCGTCGGCGAGTTGATCGGGGTGCTCTAAGAAGCGCCGTGAAATCTTTTCATAGGCGGGGTCGAGCCGCAGCGAGAGGTCGGTGGTCAGCATGGTGGGCGCATGACGCTTCGACGGGTCATAGGCATCCGGAATCGCGCCGGCACCTGCGCCATTCTTGGGTTTCCACTGATGCGCACCAGCCGGGCTCTTGGTCAGTTCCCATTCGTGGCCAAACAAGTTCTCGAAGAAGTTGTTGCTCCACTTCGTTGGCGTGCTGGTCCAGGTGACCTCCAGGCCGCTGGAGATCGCATCAGCGCCTTTGCCGCTGCGGAAGCTGCTCTTCCAGCCCAGGCCTTGGTTCTCAAGGTTGGCGCCCTCGGGTTCGGTGCCGACGTTGTCGGCGGGACCGGCGCCGTGCGTCTTGCCGAAGGTGTGGCCACCGGCAATGAGCGCGACGGTCTCCTCATCATTCATGGCCATGCGCGCAAAGGTTTCACGGATATCGTGTGCCGCGGCGACGGGGTCCGGATTGCCGTCGGGACCTTCCGGATTCACATAGATCAGGCCCATCTGCACGGCACCTAGCGGATTTTCCAGGTGGCGTCCTTTGTCGGTGCGGCTGGTCTCGCTGCGGTGCAGTTCTTCGTCAGCTACGATCGCGCCTTCGCCTTTGCCGTAGCGGACGTCGCCGCCCAGCCAGGTCTTCTCGCTACCCCAGTAGAGGTCCTGGTCCGGTTCCCAGGTGTCCTCGCGGCCCCCACCGAATCCGAACGTCTTGAAGCCCATGGTCTCGAGCGCGACGTTGCCGGTGAGGATCAACAGATCGGCCCAGGAAATCTTGTTGCCGTACTTCTGCTTGATCGGCCAAAGCAGGCGGCGCGCTTTGTCGAGGCTGACGTTATCCGGCCAACTGTTGAGCGGCGCGAAGCGCTGCTGGCCGCGTCCGCCGCCACCGCGGCCGTCAGCGATGCGGTAGGTGCCGGCACTGTGCCAGGCCATACGGATGAACAGCGGGCCGTAGTGGCCGAAGTCCGCGGGCCACCAATCCTGCGAATCGGTCATCAGCGCCGCGAGGTCTTTCTTCAGCGCCGCCAAGTCGAGGCTCTTGAACGCTTTGGCGTAATTGAAGCCCTCGTCCATTGGATCGGACTTGTGGGAGTGCTGAGCGAGCAGATCCAGTCGCAGCTGTTTCGGCCACCAGTCACGGTTCGTCGTACCGCCACCAGCGGCGTGGTTGAACGGGCACTTTGCTTCGGTTGACATGTGTTCTCTCCTTGGGGGCGTGAGGACCAACGACTCGGTTCAATCTGGAATCCGAACGCTGATAAATGGAGCGAGTACCGGTAAGTCAAATTTCCCTAATCTATAAGTGATGGGTGATTTTGGGCGTAAAGCCGTCCAAATGAATTTTTCGTCCTGATGCTTGGTTCAACACAGGCGAAGCTCTCCCGCCCAGGCGAACCATCGTCGGGCTATCCACAAATCCGATAATGCATAGGCAGCGATAGCGCCTAGGCGGTGCTCTTGGGCTGTATTAGACGGATGTGTAGCATCCGTTTCTATCGCAAAAGGAAGGCGGTCATCCTCAGCTTTCGGATGCACCGGTTCGATCTGAGCCAGCAGCGCATCACGCTGTGTCCGTCTGCGCTTGCTGCCGTATGCGGCATCGAAGAAGCTCATCTGGCTCATGCGGCTGCCCTTCAACGCAGTGGAGTCTTTTTCAACACGATGAGCCGAACTTGTTCAGCGTTTTCTTAGCGTGCGCGCGTTCGGCTTTGTGAGTGACGTACAGATAGCGGTGGCTGACCACCGACCCCTCGGCGAATACATCACCGAAGTTTTGCTCCGTCGTGGAGCTTTTCCGCTTGTTCATGACATCACCTCGGGCGTGGGGCTTGGGAGGGCCATGCAGACGCGGCCAACTTGGGCCGGTCCCCCGAGACTAACGCTGGGTGAGTGAGTTATGAAATTGATTGTTCTTATGAAGATGATTGGTTGTGGCTATGACAAGCACCGTTGCGTATCAAGCGGCGCGGCGACGCTTTGCAGAGCTGGTTGCTGCGGTATGCGGATCGAGCAGATCGCGCGGCAAGCTCTTGAACACTTCGGCCAATTGCTGGAGGAAACCGCACATGGCCGAACTCTTGCGCCATAGCATCGCGATGCGACGGCTGGGTGGGTGGCCGCTGAATTCGAGCAATTGCAGGTTGGGCGCCTGGGCAACCGGAGGTTTCACGGCGAGCGTCGGCAGCAGTGTTATGCCGACATTGGACGCGACCATCTGGCGCAGCGTTTCCAGGCTGGTGGCGCGGAAGCCGCTTTTCTCGCCGGCGCCGGCCATGTGGCACACCTCCAGCGCTTGATCACGCAGGCAGTGGCCATCTTCCAGCAGCAGCAGGCTTTGATCTGAGAGGTCGCTGAGCTTCAATAACGGCCGCTTGGCCAGCGGATGCGATTGCGGCACGGCCAGCACGAACGGTTCTTCGAACAGGAGTTCCGCGTGCAGGCTGTCGTCGTGGATGGGCAGGGCGAGGATGCCGGCGTCGAGCTTTCCCTCGCGCAAGCGATGCAGCACCGTTTCCGTTTTTTCCTCGACCAGCAGCAATTCCAAACGCGGGAAACGATCCCGGATCATCGGCACCACATGCGGGAGCAGATAGGGGCCAAGCGTGGGAAAGATGCCCAGCCGTACCGTGCCCGATTCTGGATCCACCGTGCGGCGCGCAACGCCTTTGATCTGCTCGACCTCGTTCAGCACATCGCGCGCCCTGTTGGCGATATCGCGGCCGACGTCGGTCAGCAGCACTTTGCGCGGCGTGCGTTCCACGAGCGCCACGCCCAGTTCGTCCTCCAGCTTCTTGATCTGGGTGGAGAGCGTAGGTTGGCTGACGAAACAGGCCTCGGCGGCGCGACCAAAGTGCCGATGTTCGGCCAGGGCAACGAGATAGTGCAGGTCGCGCAGGTTCATGAGTGACTCCAATTATAGGCGACGCCTATGAACCCTATGGTAATAATCGATTTGAACAATACAAGTGCTGACCGTATTCTTACTGGGTGAGCGCTGCAGAGTGCAGCGCATCCTTCCCTGACACACCTTCAACAGGAGCAATAAATGCTGACCATCGGCGACAAGTTCCCCCAGTTCAACGTTCCGGCCACCGTCTCGATCGAGAGCCTCGACAAGGCGTTTCAGAACATCGACAACAACACCTATAAGGGCAAGTGGCTGTGCGTGTTCTTCTATCCGAAGGACTTCACTTTCGTCTGCCCGACCGAGATCAAGGGCTTCAGCGACGTGAACCAGCAGTTCGCCGACCGTGATTGCCAGGTGCTGGCCGCCAGCACGGATTCCGAGTTCGTCCATCTTGCATGGCGCAAAGACCACAAGGATCTGCGCGACCTGAAATTCCCGATGCTGGCCGACATCAAGAAGGACCTGAGCAATGCGCTAGGCATCCTGACCGAAGATGGCGTCGCGCAGCGTGCGACCTTCCTGGTCGATCCGGAAGGCGTGATTCGCTTCGTCTACGTCACCGACGGCTCCGTCGGCCGCAACCCGGCTGAAGTGCTGCGCGTGCTCGACGCACTGCAGACCGATGAACTGTGCCCCTGCAACTGGAGCCAGGGCGAAGACACCCTCAAGGTCGCCTAATCCAGTTATCGCCCGCACTCCGCGCCGCTCACCCCTCCCCCCATCGAGCGCACGGAGTACTCATCGGCGGCGAAGTCCGTTTCGCCGCCGTTTTTTTGCCCCAAGAATTCGATGAGGTACTCCATGAGCCTTGCTGATCTGAAAGCCCAATTGCCCGACTACGCGAAAGACCTGCGCCTGAATCTCGATTCCGTGCTGAGCGAAGGCGGTGCACCCGGTTTGACGCAGAAGCAGATCGCCGTGATCGCTCTGGCATCGGCGATTGCCTCGCGCTACAAGCCGCTCACTGCCGCGATCGCCGAAGAATCGGCCAAGCATGCAAGCCCGGAAGAACTCAACGGCGCTCGCGTGGCCGCTGCGATCATGGGCATGAACAACATCTACTACCGCTTCGTGCACCTGGTGGGCGATGCCGAATACGGTACGCTGCGCGCCGGTCTGCGCATGAATGCGATGGCCAATCCCGGTGGCGACAAGATCGATTTCGAACTCGCTTCGCTCGCCGTGTCGGCGGTGAACGGTTGCGGCATGTGCCTGGAATCGCATGAGAAGACGTTGCGCAAGCATGGCCTCTCGGCGCAGCCGATTCAGAGTGCTGCGCGCATTGCCGCCGTGATTCACGCGGCTGCGGTTGCGCTGGAACAGGCCGACGTCGCAGGTTGAAGCGCGTGGCAGCACGGTAAACAAAAACCCCGGCACGTGTGCCGGGGTTTTTTTATACAACATGCAAACGCCGATTACGGGTTGTAGTCGGCAAGTACCGAGATGTTGCTGAAGCTGCCTTGCGGTGCGGTTACAAGGATGTAGTACGTGGTCGCTTGCGGTTGCGGGATGACCACGGCTTCGCTGGTGCCCGGTTTGATCGAGCTGAAATCCGCATTGCCGCCGTTTGCGGACGGAGCGCTGCCAGCTTTCACATACAAGCCTACGTTGCCCGAACCACCCAAAGTGCGGATGTTCAAGGTCGTGGCACCTGCGGGCACGACGATCGAGTACAGGTTGCCAGTGCTCGTGGAGTTCTGACCCGACAACAGCACGCCCTTGGCCAGCGGCGTTGCGCTGGGGTTATTGCCGCCACCGCCGTTGTCGTTGCCCACGGCCAGATTAACCGCGGCATAGGCATCGACGATGCCCGCGCCAATCGGTTGATCTTCCGACACGGGGAACGCGCGAGCCGACGTCACGAGCACGTTGGTGATCTGAGTCGGCGTAAGAGCTTGCAGGCCAGCAGCCTTCACTGCACCAGCGATCAAGGCCACGGTACCTGCAACATGTGGTGAGGCCTGCGAAGTGCCTGCCATGCCGCCATAGGCCTGGACTGGATCGGCAGGATAAATGGGCCCTTTGGTGCCCAAATTTATGGCCTGCCAGACGAAGCCGTCGTCCACCTCCGTACCCGACGATGCATCATTGGCGTAAATGCCACCACCTGGCGCCGAGATAGTGATGCCCTTGCCATAGTTGGAGTAGAACGCGCGCTTACCGGTAATGCCGTTCGAAGCTACGGCAATCACTCCGGGGCAGCTGGCCGGCGTGAAGCCCGATACATCCGCCGAACTGTTGCCGGCGGCGACCACGACGGTGGTCCCGCGGCTGACCGCGTCTTGGATGGCTTGGTATTCGGGGTCGGCGGACGTGCACTGACCATCACCACCCAAGCTCATATTGATGACTTGAGCGACGTTGGTGTTATCCGGCATGCCGGGTACTTGACCGCCCGATGCCCATTCGATCGCATCGGAAATGTCGGAGTCATAGCCACCGCAATGACCAAGCACGCGAAGCGGCAGCACTTTGGCGTTATAAGCGATACCCGCCATGCCCACGCCATTGTTGGTAAGTTCGGCGGCTTCGCCGGAGACGACGGTGCCGTGCCAGCTACTCGGTTCGGCGGCTTGGCCTGCACCGCATTCGTTCTTGGTCGTCCAGTCACCTGTATCCCAGCCGCCAGGAACGCGACCATCCGTCGGACGTCCGGAGACTGTGTGGTCGTAAATGAAGTCGTAACCCGCGTTACCTAGTGACGTATCTAGATCTGGATGCTGGGTGATGCCTGTATCGATCACCGCAATCGTGACGCCTGTGCCATCTGCGATATTCCAGGCGTAATTGACGTCGGCACCGCCCGTCGCATTGGAGAAATTCCACTGGTACTGCGCGTAGTACGGATCGTTGGGTGTGAAGGGTGTTGCCGTATCGGTGGGCTTCGCCATCGTGGCGGGCGCTTTGAAGTCTTGCACAAGGTACATCTTGCGGTCCGGCTGGACGTTTGCGACGGCAGCATCTGAAGCGATTTGCAGCATCAGCGCATTGGCTTCGCCTTGGCTGAGCTTGCGCGATGTGCGGACAAGATCGGAACCGACGGCGAGCTTGCGCTGATATGACGCCGAAACGGCTGGCGTCGAAGTGCCAGTCGATGAAACCGTGGCGGTGCTCAGGCCCGCACGATGGATGGCGGCAGTCACGCTCTGCAGCGCGGCCGTGCTGTTGTTGCGCTGGGTCGTACCGTTTTTGTAGGTGACGATGAAGCGGTCATAAGTCTGATCCGCTCGGCTGGCACCGACGTACCTAGCCGATAACGTGGAAGTATCCGCAGCGCGAATGGCTGGAACAGCCAAGAACATGGCAGCGGCGAGTGCACTGATACCAAAAGTGTGAAGTGACTTCATACAGTGATCCTTGAAGTGAGGCCCGGGACTATCCGCGTCCCGGATGGAATGACGAACGATTTGCGATCGCCCGGTTTTCGCCACGTCGCGAGCGGCATGGCGATGTGAGATGCGCCCTCTTCCTAGGTAGCGAGAAGAGGGCGCCATTCGTTACCAGCCGAAGCTGACGCCGACCGTGCCGCTGGATTCGCCACCGCCGGAGATCGAGCCGCCGATCAGCACGGCGCCGTTACCCGAAATGCGATGAGCAAGGCCAACCGCCAGCGCTCCCTGACCGGCATAGGTACCGGCTGCCGCACTCACGCGGTTGTCGGTGCCTGGCGCTGCTGCAATGGCGCCGGCCATACCGGCCATCGCCGTGCCCATCGCACCCACACGATTCAAGCGCAGGTTGACCGAATGGAACTGGCTGTTCACCGAGTCACGGAACGCATTGAAGTTGTCGTTGGTGACCAGGCCTGCCGTCTTTTGATCGGTGTATGCGTTGGCCGAACTTAGCGTTTGCGCGTCACCCGCATCGGCGTAAGCATTCGCGGCGTCGATGGCACTTTGCGTAGCTGCCGCCACTTGGCTGACGTTGGCTGCATCGGTGGCGTTGACACCCGCGGCGACGTTGATGATCTGACGTTCCGCACCCACGCTACCCACCGATACCGTGTTGGCTTGATCAGCGACCGAGCCGGCACCGATCGCGACAGCATTCGATGCGGTGACCTGGCTACCCTGACCGATAGCGGTACCGGACGATGCGGTGACATTGCTGTCCGCACCCACGGCCGTGGCGTTCGAAGCCGCGCTGGCAACTTGTGCGTTAGTGCCCGCGACGGTGTTCGTATCCGTGGTGCTTGCAGCCAGTGCGTTACTGGTGCCTGGGGCGCTGTTGCTTGCTGCTGGCACAGGTGTGCTGTTGCTCGTGCCTAGACTGCTCACCTGGGTTTCGAGACTTCCAACGCGGCCATTCAACGAGTTGATACTGTTGAGCGCACCTGTCATCGCCCCGTCCAGGGCACTAAACGCGCCGCTCATGCTGTTGAACATGTTGCCCTGGATACTGAACTGCGGCAGGCCCATCATGCCGTTGGCATCCATGGCGACATTGCCCCCGATGACTGCGGCCAGCGACTTGTACTGGCTCACGTTCACTGCATCAGTGTTGTTCAGGCCGGCTGCGACGTTGGAGAGTGTCGTTCCGCTATTACCACCTAACGTGATCGAGGCCTGGTTGCTACCTGCATCGTAAGCAATGGCTGAAACGGTGTTACCGCTGGCATCCATCAGACCTACCTGCTTGAGCTGAGCGACGTTGACGGCATCCGTATCCTGGGTACCTGCCTTGACGTTCGTGATCTGACGTTCGCTACCTACACGTCCCACAGAGACCGTGTTGGCACGATCGGCAAAGCTGCCGTTGCCCAGCGCCACACTGTTGTAGCCAGTGCTCAAGCTATTGGCGCCCAGTGCCATGCTGGCATTGCCAATGGCGGTTGCGCCAAATCCGAGCGCAGTGCTTTGCACGCCGATCGCGGTGCTCGTTGCGCCTATAGCCACAGTGCCATCGGTAGTTGCCTTGGCATTGGCGCCGCTCGCAACCGACTGCGTGCCGCTGGCGCTAGCGTCGTCGCTACCATCGTTCATGCCATTGGCTTTGAAGTAGCGATTGCCTTGGGCGCCGGCGTTGGCCACCGCATCCAACTGTGACTTGTTCACCGCATCGGTGGCTTGGGTACCGGCAGCCACGTTAGTGATCTGGCGTTCGTCGCCGGCACTGCCCACAGAGACACTCATGTCGCGATCGGCGACTGATAAGTTGCCCAACGCGACGGAGCGGTTGCCTTCACTTAGTGCGCCCGTGCCAATCGCCACACTACGATCAGCTTGGGCTTGCGCACCGGCTCCTAGCGCAGTGGAAGCGAATCCTCCCGCATAGGTGTTGGCGACATAAATGTCGTTACCTACAACATCGCCATAGATGCCGCCAATGGCCGTGCTGGACTGCCCCGACACACTGGCGAGCGTACCGATGGCGACGGAGTTGCTGGCATTTGCACCGGTGCTTGCGGCGACGCCCATCGCGATGGAAGCTGGGCCGTGAGCTTCCGACGCCAAACCGATGGCAATGCCGCCACTTGCCGCGCTATCTACATAAGATTCGGCGCCCAAAGCCAGCGAACCATCAGCCTGCGCATTGGCGGTGTAACCGAATGCACTCGCTTCCAAACCGCTGGCATTGGCTTGCTGGCCTGCGGCGATGCTGTTGTCGCCGATAGCCGAGCTGCCATAGCCGACAGCGGTGCTGAAATTACCAATGGCGTTGGCACCGCTGCCGAAGGATGAGCTGCCCGTGCCCATGGCGAAGCTGCCCGAGCCGGCGGCTGTGGAGTACTGACCACTGGCGATCGCATCGTCATTACCGTTACCAGTAGCGGCGAAGTAATGGCTGGCGGCACCGACGCTGTTGGACAGCGCATCCAACTGCGACTTGTTCACTGCATCGGTGTCTTGAGTGCCGGCTGCCACGTTGGTGATCTGGCGCGTGACAGCGTTGTGCTTGACGCCATAACCATCCGTCCAAGCCGAGTCGGCACCGACCGAAACGGTGTTCGCCCGATCGGCATACGAGCCCGAACCCAACGCCACTGCATTCGTAGCACCGTAAGCCACTTCGCTGCTTTCGCCGATGGCTGTGCCGTTGCTGTCGAAACTGAAGGTATTGGCACCGATCACTGTGCTCTTGGGTGCCGAGCTCGCAATGTAGCTGCCTGCGCCGACCGTCGTGGCGCGATAAGCGTTAGCTCCCGCATTGGAGCCCACTGCAGTGATTTCATCCACCGTATTGCCACTGCCTGCACCTGCGCCCAGTGCGGTTGAGTTGTTGCCCAGTACCCACGCCCCGGAGCCGGCTGCCAACGTGTTATAGCCAATGGCCGAGGCAGCGCCACCCAGAGCGGTGGAGAACATGCCGGTAGCCGTGCTGGCCCAACCCAGGGCGACCGTGCCGAGATTGGCCGTCTGCGCCCGTTCGCCGATGGCGATGCTGCGAACACCGTTGGCTTGGCTGTTCAGGCCCATGGCTATCGAGGCCCAACTGGTGGAAGCACTGTTGGAGCCGATGGCGATGGCGTTGTAGTACGAGGCGGATGCCCCGCCACCTAGCGCCAGCGACTGGTCACCGCTGGCTTGCGCATTCGCACCCATGGCAATAGCGCTGTCGCCGAATGCCGCGCTGCCGTAGCCGGAGGCAACGCTGTATTGACCGATGGCATTGGCCCCACTGCCGAAGGCCGAAGCACCGTCACCCATCGCAAAGCTGCCCGAGCCGGCGGCTGTGGCGTACTGACCACTGGCGATCGCATCGTCATTACCGTTACCAGTGGCAGCGAAGTAGTGGCTGGCGGAGCCGACGCTGTCGGAGAGCGCATCCAACTGCGACTTATTCACCGCATCGGTGGCTTGGGTACCGACGGCCACGTTGGTAATTTGACGCTCACGACCGACGCTACCCACCGAAAGGGTGTTGTCACGGTCGGCTACCGAACGTGCTCCCAGTGCGATCGAGTTGGCGCCCGTCACGACGGTCGAATTACCGATCGCAACGCTCTCCGCCGTCAGGCCGTAGTAGCCGGCATACGGACCAAGCGCTACCGAATTGGCGCCATAGGTCGTTGCTGCGAAGCCGAGCGCGACGCTGGTATTGCCGCCGGCCTGGGCTGCCGAGCCCATGGCCATCGAATAGGTGCCTGTGCTCATCGTTGAGCGAGTGATGATGCTGTGACTAACGTTATCGATAAACCCGCCTGCCGAGCCTATTGCCATGCTCGACGACCCGTTAGCTGTGGCAGTGGCACCCATAGCAATGCTGCCGCTGGCGCTGCTGCCTACGGTGGCAAGCGAACCGATGGCGATGCCGCTGTAAGAATTGGTGCCCACGGAGGCGCCGTAGCCGTACGCTTGGCCAAAATTCGCAGTGCCGTCCACCGCGCCGCCGGCAATCGCCACGGAGTTGTAGCCCAGCGCCTGCGAACTGCTACCCAGCGCGGTGCTCATCGTGCCATTCGCCGTTGCGCTGTTGCCCAGGGCGACGGAACTGCTTCCCGTTGCAACGCTGTTGGAGCCGACTGCAGCGCTTTGTGTGCCGCTGGCAACCGCATAGGCACCATCGGCGATACTGTTGTCGCCGATGGCCGAGCTGCCATAGCCGGTGGCGGTGCTGAAATTGCCGATGGCGTTAGCACCACTGCCAAAGGCCGAGGCACCGGTGCCCATGGCGAAGCTGCCCGAACCGGCGGCGATGCCGTACTGGCCGCTGGCAATCGCATCATCGTTGCCTTGGCCGTTGGCGGCGAAATAGTGAGTGGCATCGCTCACGCCGTTAGCCACGGCATCCAACTGCGACTTGTTGACCGCATCGGTGCCTTGAGTGCCGGCGGCTACGTTGGTGATCTGGCGTTCGTGTCCTACGCGGCCGACCGATACCGAGTTGGCACGGTTGGCGATGGAGTTGGCGCCCAGCGCCACGCTGCCTGTGGTGAGCGCTTGCGCGTTGTAGCCGAGTGCCATCGCATTGCGCGTCTGCGCATAGCTGTCAGCGCCGAGCGCGGTGGAATTGACGCCGCTGGCGAACGAACCGCTGCCAACCGCCGTGGAACTTTGGCCGTAAGCGAACGAGCTTCCGCCAACGGCCGTAGCATTGCTGCCGATGGCGTAGCTTGCCACGCCCAACGCTGCCGCATTGTCCCCGGTTGCCAAAGCTAAAGCGCCTTGGGCGAGGGAATAGTTGCCGATAGCTTGAGTGCCAACACCGGTGGCAGTGCTGAAATTGCCACTGGCCAGGCTGTATGACCCAGCCGCTGTCGCCTTCACACCCGTGGCGATGGCATCGTCGCTGCCGTCGTTGTTGCCGTTGGCTTTGAAGTAATGCTGTGCGTCGCTGACGTTGCTGGCCAAGGTATCCAACTGCGACTTGTTGACCGCATCGGTGGCCTGCTTACCGGCCGCCACGTTAGTGATCTGGCGTTCGGCGCCTGCGCTGCCGACGGAGACGGTGTTGTCGCGATCGGCGACGGAGTTCGAGCCCAGCGCAACGCTGTTATTCGCTATCGCGGCGCTGCCGTAACCCAAGGCACTGCTGTAGCTACCGATAGCGTTGGCGCCGCTGCCGAAAGCCGATGCGCCATCGTCCATGGCGAAGCTGCCCGAACCGGCGGCGGTGGCGTATTGACCACTGGCGATCGCATCGTCGTTGCCTTGGCCGTGAGCGGCGAAGTAATGGATGGCATCGCCCGCGCTGTCGGAGAGTGCATCCAACTGCGATTTGTTGATCGCATCGGTGGCCTGCGTGCCGGCTGCCACGTTGGTGACCTGACGTTCCGCGCCAGCACTGCCTACTGAAACCGAGTTGTCGCGGTCGGCAATCGATCCCGCACCGAGTGCCACGGAGTTGTCGTTGTAAGTGCTTGCCTGTTTGCCCAATGCCATGGAGGCATTACCGTCCGCATAGGCATAATCGCCTATGGCAATCGTGTCATCGGCATTGGCGATGGCGACGGTGCCCAGTGCTATGGAGTTCCGTCCAAATGCCTGGGCGCCTTCGGTGAAGTTACAGAATTGACCCTGAGGGCAAAGATAGAAACCACCCATGGCAATCGAACCGTCGCCAACAGCCTGCGCTTGGGCGCCGATGGCTACCGACAGTTCGCCAGACGCGCCAGCCATACCGCCGATGGCCACGGTTCCCCGATTGCCCGCATAGCTCTGTGCGCCAATGGCCGTCGATACATCGCCGAGTGCCCATGCCTGGGCGCCCAGTGCTGTGGCGTAGTCGCCGCTTGCGGATGCAGTATTTCCATAGGCACTTGCCTGCGCACCACCTGCGAAACTATTGGCACCCGCGGAGATTGCCGACCAGCCCGTAGCCTGTGCATTCACGCCGCTCGCCGTGCTGTAGTCACCTAGCGCCAGGCTGCCAAAACCGTTCGCAGTGCTGAACTGACCAACGGCGTTAGTCCCACTGCCGAAGGCCGATGCACCTGTGCCCATCGCAAAGCTGCCCGAGCCGGCGGCCGTAGCGTACTGACCACTGGCGATCGCATCGTCGTTGCCTTGGCCGTTGGCGGCGAAATAGTGAGTGGCATCGCTCACGCCGTTAGCGACGTCATCCAGTTGCGACTTGTTGACCGCATCGGTGCCTTGAGTGCCGGCGGCTACGTTGGTGATCTGGCGTTCGTGTCCCACGCGGCCCACCGATACCGAGTTGGCACGGTTGGCGATGGAGTTGGCGCCCAGCGCCACGCTGCCTGGGGTGAGCGCTTGCGCGCTGTAGCCGAGTGCCATCGCATTGCGCGCCAGCGCAAAGCTATCAGCGCCGAGCGCGGTGGAATTGACGCCATTAGCGAACGAGGAGCCGCCCACTGCCGTGGAACTTTGGCCGTAAGCGTAGGCGCCTCCGCCGACGGCCGTACTACCGTCGCCGATGGCGAGGCTTGCCAAGCCCAACGCGACCGACATGTCCCCGCCGGCGAATGCGAAGGCACCTTGGGCGAGAGAGGCGACGCCGATGGCTTGAGCCTCAGCACCCGTGGCGGTGCTGTAATTGCCAGTGGCCGCGCTGTATGACCCAGCTGCCGTCGCCTTCACACCCGTGGCGATGGCATCGTCGCTACCGTCGTTGTTGCCGTTGGCTTTGAAGTAATGCTGTGCATCGCTGACGCTGTCGGCAAGCGTCTTCAACTGGGATATGTTGACCGCGTCGTGCGCATCAATACCATCGGCGACGTTCGTAACGCGGCGCTCTTGTCCTGCGCTGCCAACGGATACGACGTTGTCGACATCGGCGACCGATCCGGCGCCAAGCGCAATGCTGTTGTTGCCCGATGCAACGCTGTTTTGCCCCAATGCAATGCTGGCCGTGCCAGAGGCGAACGCGTCGTGGCCGATCGCGACGCTGTCGTCGCCGCGTGCGGTCGACATGTAACCCAGTGCCGTCGAATAGTCGCCCATCGCCAGCGAGCGATTGCCCAGCGCGTTGCTGTAATTGCCCAAAGCCGATGCCAGCGAACCGCAGGCAAAGGCGTTGCTCAATGCAAAAGGCTGATTGGTCGGCGCAAACGACCCAGTGCAAACATCGGCGTGAGCGGATTTTGGCGTCAACGCCATGGCCAGCATGATGGCCACTGAAATACCGGCAAGCCGAATTCCGGAGCGCTCTTGTTTGCGGCTGTCGACCACCACATCGCAACTGGCCAGCTCGGATGCCACCACGACGGCGCCGAGCGATGCGTTCCAAACCTTGCTGTAGATCCTGTTCATGCTTGTTGACTCCTCCATGCGAATAGGGAACGCAGGAAGCGCATGCCAAGGCATGCACGTCGAGGTGACGGAAGCTGGAATGGAGTTCCCCTCGATCCTGCTATTCGTGTATGGCCGCTGCCGAGGGTCCGTCTGTGTCAGGCCTGGGCGTGTGGCGCACCGCGAGCATCACGATTCGTGGAAGGGCGTGTCACGCACGGAAAATCACGAAAGTTCACTTCTTTCACGCATCCTCACGCTTTCTCACATGCTTGTTCACGTTGCATTTCGGAGGATGCATGCGGTGTCGGAACCTTACGAATGCGTATGGAGTGGTGACCGACGACAAAAACAACGCCTATCCATCTGGCGACGAAGTACGGTGAATGACCGTACGAGGACGCGTTGTTATCCGACAGCGATTGTCGTCTTGTGCCAAGCATCACCGGGCACCATGTAGCCTTTGCAGCGAACGGTGAGCAGAGGCAGCACTTCGTTGGTCTGTGCAAGCACTTTTCGGCGAAGCCGATGGATCACCATCTCGAGGCGATGCGGATCGCAATCGTAGCGATTGTGGTTCAACGCCTGGATCAGCGATTGGCGCGGCACAGGCTCGTCGTATGAAGCGGTGAGTGTGTTGAGTACACATTGCTCAATGGCGGTGAGCGCGACCACTTCGCCGCGTGGGGATACCAATCGCCAGCCATCGGCTTCCAATCGCCAGCAGGATATGAGCGGTTGATCTGCCACGATGCCGCGTGTTGTCGGCGACAAACGACGCGCTAGGCTGTGAAGCGCGGCGGCGAGAACATCTAGATCGACGGGTTTTATCAGATAGCCATCGGCACCGTTGTGCAGCGCTTGAATCTGGAGTTGTCGATCCGTCGAACCCGTCAGCATGATGATGCCGATGTCGGACATCGTGCGCAGATGCTGCGCCACGGTAAGGCCGTCTTCTCCCGGAAGGCCGATGTCCAAAACCACCATATCGAAGTGCTGCGACAGCATGTGCCGGTAAAGCTCCGCGGCAGATGCGGCGCCCTGCGCACTGAAGCCGTAGTCATGCAGCGCCGGCAGCAGAATGTCCTCACGTAGCGCTTCGTCGTCTTCCACAACTGCCACGCGCATGGAGTGCACGGATGCGTACGCGGACAAAAGCCGGTGACCCCTCGTCGAAACTATGCTCATTAGCTCGTTCTCCCTCGTATTGAGCTTAGGGAGGGATGGCGTCCTACATCAGAGGACTATGCCTTTTGGCACTGTGGCAGAGCACCTACACCGCCTAGCGTGAATGCTTTTCAAAGCCGTAGGGGTCTCGCCATGCACCGTCTTGTTCGCCCACTTGCCTTGACTGCACTTGCCATCAGTTGTGGCGCTGCATTTGCATCCACGCCCGCTGATCAAGTACCGCAGGGAAAGCTGCCGCGCTGGGCTGTGCCGCAGTCCTACCAGCTTGCTTTTAAGGTTGACCCGAAGCAGCAAGATTATTCGGGTACCACCACCATCAAGGTCGACTTGAAGCAAGCGGCTGATCATCTTTGGCTGGATGGGCACGATCTAAACGTAAGCAAGGTGACGATCGCTGAGGCCAGCGGTCACACGCACGATGGCAAGTACGAAGCGGTCGCGTTGAAGGAGGGTGTGTCGCGCATCGACTTCGGCAGCACGCTGAAGCCGCAATTGTTGACGCTGACGATCGAATACACCGCGCCGCTCAACCAGCAGCTGCAGGGCTTGTACAAGGTGAGCCACGCAGGTGTGCCGTACGCGATGACGCAGATGGAACCGATCAGTGCGCGCTACGCGTTCCCCGGTTTCGACGAGCCGGGCTTCAAGACGCCGTATGACATCAGCCTGACCATTCCGTCGGATGCAACGGCCGTTGCCAACACCAAGCAGATCAACGAAACCGCAGCGGAAGCCGGCTGGAAAACGCTGACGTTCGCGCAAACGCAGCCGCTGCCGACCTATCTGGTCGCATTCGCTGTCGGCCCTTGGGATATCGTCAATGGGCCGGACATCACCCCGACGGATTACCGCAGTGAAACGCTGTCCCTGCGCGGCATCGCGGCGCACGGCGAAGGCCATCGCATGCAGCATGTGCTGAGCGAAACGCCGAGCATCATCCACACGCTGGAAAACTATTACGGCTTCGGCTATCCGTTCGGCAAGCTCGACCTTCTTGCGGCGCCGGATTTTTCAGCCGGTGCGATGGAAAACCCGGGCTTGGTCACCTTCCGCGATTGGCTTTTGCTGCTCGATCCGGATTCCCCGGCGAAGTATGTGCGCGGCTCCTTCAACGTCACCGCGCATGAACTGGCACATCAATGGACGGGCGATACCGTAACGCTGGCTTGGTGGGATGACATCTGGCTCAACGAAGCCTTCGCCACTTGGATGCAGCAGAAGGTCACCATGAAGGTGCATCCGGAATATCGCGCCGATCTCGACCGGATCAGTGGTGCGGAAGGCGCGATGCATAACGATAGCCTCACCTCCGCGCGCCAGATTCGCCAGCCGATCACCGGCAACGGCGATATCGAAACGGCGTTCGATGGCATCACTTACCAGAAGGGCGCGGCCGTCCTGGGCATGTTCGAGGGTTATGTTGGCGAAGATATTTTTCAGAAAGGCATGCGCGCTTATATCCAGGCGCATAAGTTCGGCAACGTTACGGCCAGCGACCTGGTCGGCGCGATTGCTACGGCGGCGAATCAGGGCGCGCCGTTCAAGCACGCGTTCAACAGCTTCCTCGATCAGTCCGGTGTGCCTTACGTGCAAACTCGATTGGAGCAGAAGAACGGCAAGACCATCCTGCACTTGAGCCAGGATCGTTACCTGCCGGTCGGCAGTACCGGCAATGCCAACCGGGTGTGGGGCATTCCCGTCTGCGTGCGCTACGCCACCAGTGACGGCACCAAGGTTAGCTGCGAACTGCTCGATCAAGCCCATGGCACGATGGTGCTGGCCGATGCTAGCGAACCGACGTGGGTGATGCCCAACGCGAATGCGCACGGCTACTACCGCTTTAATCTGAGTAAGCAGGAATGGGCCGGCCTCACCCAGCATGTCGCTTCGCTGAGCGATACCGAGCAGCTGGCCTATGCGGATAGCATCGACGCAGGTTTTCGTCATGGCGACTTGAATGCGAGCGATGCCATGGCCGCGCTCAAGCCGTTGACCCGTGCGACAACCCGCGAAGTGGTCGTTGCACCGCTGGATACGATCGAATGGATCTACCGCAACGAAGCGGTGACCGACGCGCAACGCGTAAAAATCGTGGCTTGGGTGAGCGACGCCTACCTTCCGCGTATGGAGCAGCTGGGGTATCAACGCAAGGCTGGTGAAGCCGATGGCGATTCATTGTTGCGTAGCGCGCTCGCCGAAGCGCTCGCACTCGATTTCAAACTGCCGGAAGTGCGCACGGCACTCCTCAAGCAGGGCGACGCGGCGCTCGCCAAGAAGGCTGACGGTCATTTGAACCTGGCCGCTGCCGATCCGGATCTGCTCGGCGCCGCGCTGGCCGTTGCTGTGCAGGAGCATGGCGAACCGGCACTCGACGCGCTGATTGCCGAACTGCCGCAAACCACCGATCCGGCCTTGCGTAACGCCATGCTCGCGGGCCTTAGTGCAGCAGACACTCCTGCGCTAGCTGACAAGGCGCGTGACTTCGCGTTGAGCAAGCAAGTCAAGGTAGGTGAGATGGCCGCCATCCTTCGCGGTAGCCACGACACGCCGGCAGCTCGCGATGCACTGTGGCATTGGTTCACTGGTCATTACGATCAGGTCGTAGCCCGCACCGGAAGTTTCGCCGGCGGCAGACTGCCGGCGCTGGCTGGCGGAGGCGGTTGTTCCTCGGCCGAGGCCGATCGTCTGCAGACGTATTTCGAACCGCGCTTGAAAGACGTCACTGGCGCAGACCGTGGTCTCGCGCAGACACGTGAGCAGACTGTGCTGTGTGCAGCATTGAAGGCCAAGCAGGATCCCGCTGCGATCCTGCGCTGACCGTCGGCCACGAGTGCCAAGGATGCCGGGTGGTGCGAGCCGCCCGGCGTTTTTATTAGCGCTGCCATGTGCCGATGCGGAATCGGCTGACGCGGCAATAAGTAGTGCAAGTCATATCGCAGCAGGCCTGGAACCTCATCTAAACTGGGTAAAACCTCACCAGGTGGAGAGCCGTATGCGCCAGTGGAAGTGGATGCTCGGTCTGTTATTCGTGGTCTCACCTCTGCTGGCGCAAGATATTCCTCCCGCACTCCGCGATTGGCAGGGCTGGGTTCTGCACAACGCGCCCCAGCACGCCTGTCCCTTTCTGGCCAACAGCAATCCGGATTCGGGCAGCTATCAATGCCTCTGGCCCGGCCGTCTGGCTTTGGACGCGGGCAAGGGCGGCGGACACTTCAGTCTCGATGTGCATGTCGATGCGGCTGGCTGGGTCGATTTGCCAGGCGACGAGCGCAGCTGGCCGCAGCAAGTCTCGGTAAACGACAAAGCATGGCCGGTACTGAATCATGACGAACATCCAGCGCTGAGGTTGGAGCCCGGTGACTACACCGTGCAAGGCACCTTGCCATGGGAAACGCGGCCGGCGCGCGTGCGCGTTCCGTTAGCCGTTGGTCTGGTTTCGCTCAGCCTGGACGGCAATGCTGTCGGTCGCATCGAGCGCAATGGCGATCAGCTCACTCTCGGTGAGGCAGCAGCAGCGCAGCGTCAGGCGGATGCGCTTTCGGTACGTGTCTATCGACATCTGACCGACGGCATGCCGGCGATGCTGGACACGCAGCTGCAATTGAACGCGACAGGCAGCGCGCGCGAACAACTGCTAGGGCCGGCATTGCCCAAAGGTTTCGTTGCTACGTCGCTGGATAGCGAGCTACCTGCGCAATTGGAAAGTGATGGACGTTTGCGCCTGCAACTACGTCCGGGTCAATGGACCGTGCGCCTGTCCGCGCGTGGCACCGACACCTTGCACGACGTGAGCCTAACGCTGCCGGCCGATCCCTGGCCGAAGCAGGAAGTGTGGAGCTACACCGACAATCCGGAAT
Source organism: Dyella lipolytica (assembly GCF_030160075.1). GTDB lineage: Bacteria > Pseudomonadota > Gammaproteobacteria > Xanthomonadales > Rhodanobacteraceae > Dyella_B > Dyella_B lipolytica. Next base: position 2,053,747 of record NZ_BSNQ01000003.1, on the reverse strand, counting down.
TGCGCAGCACACACGTCAACGGACATGCCACCGATGCCGCGCAAGCGGGCGTGCCACAAGAGTGGCGAGAGCTGCCGGCCTACGTGCTCGACAACAGCGACGGTCTCGCCGTCGAACAGGGCACGCGAGGTGGCGAGGGCGGAGCGGGCGATCAGATTCATCTTCAGCGCGAGATCTGGCTCGACTTCGATGGACGCGGCCTCAATGTCAGCGACCATCTCACCGGCACGCTGCAGCACACGCAACGCTTGGATGTCGGTGCACCATGGCAATTGCAGCGCGCGATGCAGCGCAATGCGCCGCTGCTCGTTACCGACGCTGGCGATGGACGGACTGGCGTCGAGTTGCGCGACACGAATATGGATTTGCATGCCGGCCTGCGTGTTGCAGATCGCAGTGGAGCATTGCCAAGCGCGGGATGGCTGGCATCGCTAGAGAACATCGATGCCGTCTTGCATCTTCCGTATGGCTACCGCCTGATTGGTGCAAGTGGCGTGGATCGTTCCCCGGATTCGTGGGTGGCGCATTGGAGTCTGCTGGATTTGTTCGTCGTCGCGTTGATTGCTTTGTTGGCAGGGCGCTTGCTGGGCTGGCCTTGGGCCGTACTCGCTGCGCTTTTCCTGATCCTGTCCCTGCACGAAGCGGGTGCGCCACGTTGGACGTTGGGTTTGGCGCTTGCCTTGGCCTTGTTGATGCGCGCCTTGCCGGCAGGGCGGCTGCGCTGGGTTGCGCAGATTGCCAGTACGCTTGCGCTGGCATTGGCCGTGTTGTGGACCTTGCCCTTTGCGAAAACGCAATTGGAAGATGCGTTGCATCCTCAGCTTGAAAGTGAGAGCGGTTACGCTGCCTTGATGCAACGGGAGGCCGCAGCCGACTATGGCGGGAGCAACGCGCGCGCGAAAAAAGCGGAGGTTGCACCTGCAGAGGAGCCATCCGAGTCTGGCGCGGCTCCAGCCCCGCCCCCGCCAGCTGCACCTACTGCGATGCTTGAGTCCGCGCCAGTCTCTGCGTCCAATCGCAGCCTGGCCACTGTCACGGTGACAAGCACTGCGCTGCCGGGTGCCGCAGCCACGAGCGAAGTCGATAGCCACAGCATCATCCAGGCGGGCGCCGGCGAACCCAGTTGGGATGTCGACAACAATTACCGGTTGGGTTGGTCCGGGCCTGTTGCGCCTGGGCAGAGCACACGGCTTGTGATTGCGCCGGCGTGGCTGGTGCGGCTGTTGCGCGTGGTGATGTTGGGGTTGTTGATCGTGCTGCTCGGCCACCTCGCACGCGGCCTGATCAAACCGTTCGATACATCGTGGCGCAACGGGCGACTGGGGCGCGCCGCGGCAGCCTGTCTGCTGTTCGCCTGCTTGCCGCATGCCGGTCACGCTCAAACGATGCCCAGCCCGGATTTGTTGCGGCAATTGCAGAGCCGTCTGCTGGAAGCACCCAAATGTGCGCCGGATTGCGCGGTTGTCGCTACCGCGAACCTGCAGGCGAAAGACGATCAGATCGCACTCGAACTGGAAGTGCATGTCGGCGCTCCCATCGCACTGCCGTTGCCGCAAGTCGATGCAGGCCTGCAACTCGTCGGCGTGAATGTGGATGGCCATGCCGGCGCCACGATCAGCAAACGTAACGATCAGACGCTGGCCAGGTTGGAACCCGGCGTACATCGCATCGACTTGGTCTATCGTGCGCAGCCGACCGATAGCACGACGTTGAACTTCGTATTGCGCCCGCAATGGATGGTATTCGGCGGGCAGGGGTGGTCGCTGGATGGCGTCGACGATGGACGTTTGCTAGGCGACAGCGTAACGCTCAATCGCATCCGCACAGTTGCCGACGGCAAACAGGCGCCGCTTCCACAGCAAACCTTTCCACCCTACGTGCGCTTGACGCGCAACATCGTGATGGGCGTGGACTGGACGGTAATCAACACCGTCGAGCGCATTGCGCCGAGCGACGGCGGTTTCAGTCTCGATTTACCCTTGCTACCCGGCGAGCACCCGTTGGGCGACAGCGCGCGCGTGCACGATGGACGCATAGGCGTCACGTTTAATGCGGGGGAGAGCGAAGTCACCTGGACCAGCCGCCTCGATCATGCGGATACGCTGAAAATCGAAGCGCCGGCACTCGGCGATCGTGCCGAAGTCTGGCAACTGAATGTGTCGCCGATCTGGCATGTCGAAACCAAGGGCGTACCCGTCGGCAACGGTGGCTACGGCGTTTATTTCGAACCGCTGCCGAATGAAACCTTGCAGTTGACCGTAAGCCGTCCCAAAGCGATCGACGGCGACAGCCTTGCTTTCGACACTGTGAATGCAAGTGCCAGCGTTGGCGATCGAGCGACGGAGACCGCGCTCGATTTGCTTGCGCGAAGTACCCGTGGCGGCGAGCATGCCATTGTGTTGCCGATCGGCACCGAACTGCTGGATGCGTCGCGTGATGATGAGCCGCTCAGCCTTGCCGTGAAGGACGGCAAGTTGAGTCTGCCGATCCTGCCCGGCAAGCATCGTTACGCGATACGCCTGCGCGAGCCTCATGGTGTTGGCATGCACATCGCGACATCCGCATTCGCGCTCGGCGCACCCTCGGCGAACATCGAACTTAATCTCAAATTGCCCGAGGATCGCTGGGTGTTGTGGACGTGGGGACCTGGCGTTGGGCCAGCGGTGCTGTACTGGTCGCAATTGGTCGTGCTGCTGTTGGCAGCGTGGTTGCTGAGCCGCTACGCACCGACGCCGCTACGTTTCCATCACTGGTTGCTGCTTGGGCTTGGTTTTTCGGCCTTCGCGTGGAGCGCATATGCGTTTGTCGTGCTTTGGTTGATCTTGCTCGGCCTGCGTGCACAGCACGATACGGCGGTCGCGCGACTTGCCGGTATGAAGTTCAATCTGCTGCAAGCGGTATTGGCGGCGGTTACGGTGTTGGCTTTGGCGGTGTTGGTGTCTGCCGTGCCCAAGGGCTTGCTTGGATTGCCCGACATGCACGTTACCGGTAACGGTTCCACGGCATGGTCATTGAGCTGGTTTGCCGATCAAGCAAAGGATGCCTTGCCGCAAGCCGGGGTATTCAGCGTATCGCTTTGGTTCTACAAGATTGCCATGCTGGCATGGGCTTTGTGGTTAGCGAATGCGCTTATCGGATGGTTGCGCTGGGGCTTCGATGCATGGACCAAAGGCGGCTACTGGAAGAAGCGCGAGCCGAAGCAACCTGCAGCGCCGCCCGTGCCGGTTACTCCGGGTGTGGAATCGCAACGCGATGCGTGACATACGTGATGCATTGGCTACCGCAACGCATCGACTCGGCGATAGGGTCGATGCGGAAATGCTGCTGATCCATGTGCTGGACAAACCGCGCAGCTGGTTGATCGCGCACGCCAGCGATGAGCTTTCGTCGGAGCTGGCAGTTGCCTATGCAGCACTGGTGGCGCGCCGCGCGACGGGCGAGCCGGTGGCTTATATCACCGGCCACCGCGGCTTCTGGTCGCTCGATCTGGAAGTAACACCGGCGACGTTGATACCGCGCCCCGAAACCGAGCTGCTGGTTGAACTGGCATTGGAACGGTTGCCGCGCGAAACGCCATCGAAAGTCGCGGATCTCGGTACGGGCAGCGGTGCCATTGCCTTAGCGATCGCGCGCGAGCGGCCCGCTGCACAAGTGGTTGCTACGGATGTAAGCGTCGAGGCGCTAGCTGTTGCGCAACGCAACGCAGATCGGCATCGCATCCGCAATGTAAGTTTCATGAAAGGGGCCTGGTTTATTCCGTTGGCCGATCAGCGTTTCGACATGATCCTTTCCAATCCGCCCTATATCGAAAGCGCCGATCCGCATCTGACCCAAGGCGATCTGCGCTTCGAACCTTTAAGCGCACTGGCTGCGGGACAGGATGGGCTTGACGATATTCGCCGCATTGTTGGCGACGCGAAGCACCATCTCACTACGCGGGGCTGGCTGCTGATCGAGCATGGATGGAACCAGGGTGAAGCGGTGCGCATGTTGCTGCGCAACGTTGGTTTTGCCGACGTCTTCACCGCGCGCGACATTGAACAACGCGAGCGCGTCAGTGCGGGATGTTGGCCGAGCAGTTAACGACGATTGTGGTTGATCGCTGACATCAGCGTAGACTGCAGCCACAACAGTACGGGCCCGGGTGATATCGGCGCATCCGGGTAAAACTAGAAAGTCAGCCCCGGACACATCGCCATGAAAATTTGCCGTCGTGTTGTCATTCGTCGTCAGCCTGAGCAGCGGCGTTTGCCGCAACTGATTCGCCTGCTGCTGGTTCCTCTCGCCTTACCTGCCATGGTGTCGGTTGTTGCGGCACAGACCACCACGACACCACCGACATCGAATGTCGCGAATACGCCGGCGCCGTCACCCGCTAACAGCAAACCCGCGGTGACCTTGGGTCCCGTCATGGTGACGGCGAATCTTCGCCGCGAGCCGGAGCGTGAAGTGCCGATGCACGTCGATATCGTGTCGGCAACATCGTTGCAGCAACTGGGTGCGAAGAATCTCAACGACTACGTGTCGTATCAGCCCGGTGTATTTTTCGCCAGCGCCGGCGGCGCAGGGGAAGGCGAGCTGGTGATGCGCGGTGTATCGACCGGCAACCAGACCAGTCCCACCGTATCGGTCTACATCGATGATGTGCCGGTGGGCGGAAGCACGGTGTATGCGGCCGCCGCGACGTTCGTATTCGATCCCGCTTTGCTCGATCTCGATCACATCGAATTTTTGTACGGGCCGCAGGGCACGCTGTACGGCGCCGGCTCGATGGGTGGCCTGGTGAAATACGTTACCGTCAAACCCGATACCAGCGGCATTTCCGGCAGCGTCGGCGGTGATATGTCCAATACGCAGCGTGGCGGTATGAGCTATTCCGAACATGCCATGCTCAATATTCCGCTGGTGAAGGACAAAGCGGCGTTGCGCATCGCGGCGGTGGATCAGCACACCACCGGTGTTTATCAGGCGGTAGGCGAAACGCCTGCCGGCGGCGCGGACCGCACGCATACCAAAGGTGCGCGTTTGCAGCTGGAAGTGGATCCGATCGACAAGCTTACGTTGAATGCCACGGCCATGGCGCAAAAGATCACGGCAGACGGTTTGTCGATGGGCGACTTCAATCTGCAGGGGCAACCTATTTCAGGTGGCCCGTACAACCGGCGACTCAATCATCGCGAGCCCTTTACGCAGACGTTGGAGCTGTACTCGTTTCACGTCGGTTACGACTTCGACTGGGCTTCGCTGGACTGGGTCAGCTCATATCAGAATTTCGTCAATCACAGCGTGCAGGATTATCCCGATTCGTTCCTCGCCCTGTTGAATGCGTTGGGTCCGGCGATTGGTGTTGATCAGCAGCTCAGCAGCTTGTATGTGGACTCACAGTACACCGTGCACAAAACATCGCAGGAGATTCGACTTACCTCACGCAAGAACGACAATTTCGATTGGCTGGGTGGCTTCTGGTTCAACCGCGAGAATGTGTGGGAGCAATATGATCTGGAAGGTAACAATGCGCCGCCGCCGGGATTGACCAGCTTGCTTCAACAAAACGTCAATGCGAGCTACAAAGAATACGCTGGCTATGGCGATATAACCTGGCATGCCAACCCGACGCTGGATCTGACCATCGGCGCACGCGCAAGCGGTAACTCGCAGCATCTGTCCAATTTCGAGACGGGCCCCGTCGCAGGCAGCCCGGGTGGATTCAACGAACGTACGCGAAGCGACGACGTCACCAAGATGATCACGCTGAGCTGGCGGCCCGACAGCAAGGATAACTATTACATGCGCGCATCCACCGGCTATCGTCCCGGCGGTTTGCAGGCGCCGATAGAAAGCACGGTGCTGGGTCCCAATGCCAATGCGACGGATACTTTCGGTTCGGACTCGTTGGTAAGCTACGAACTCGGCTACAAGGGAAGCTATATGGACGGCCATTTGAATGTCGGCGCAGACGGCTACGACATCGAGTGGCATCACATGCAGCTCTACACCTTTACCCTCGGTAACACCATTATCCAGAACGCGGGCGATGCGAGAATTGAAGGTGTGGAAATGCAGGCCAGCTATGCGAAAGGTCCATGGCAGTTCGCGGCTTCAGGCGCGTTCACCGACGCCCACACGGAGAACGGCAACGCGGTGCTCGGCATTGCCGGCGATGCGCGGCTGCCGTATTCGGCCAAATGGGCCGGCACGATTAGCGGGAAATACAAGTTTATCTTGGCCGGTACCGATGCTTACGCTGGCGCCAACCTGCGCGCGTCTACGCGTCGCAATGCGGGTTTTAACGGCGATAGCAGCGATCCAAATTTCATTCTGCCTGGGTTCGCCTTCCTGGATCTCAATATGGGCGTGAATCTGCGCAGTGGCGCCAATATCGATTTCTACGTGCGCAACGCACTCAATCGACAGGTGCCGATCGGTACGCTCAACGATGAAGCGGTCAACTTCCTTGCCAGCGTTGGCGGTCCGATGCTGGTGCAGATGTCGACGCCGCGCACGGTGGGGGTCGCCTTCAACGTGCCGTTCTAGTACGAGTGTCGCGGCCCTCTCTCCAACGAGTGAGGGCCGCAGCCGACTTAATGCCCAGCGCCACTCACTTTCGCCGGCGGCTTAATCGCATACAGCAATGCCGGCAGAAAGATGAAGGTCGCCAGCAACACCGCCACCAGGCTGACCAGTAGCATGCGGCCCATGCTGGCCATGCCGAGATCGTGCGATAAGGCCAGCGAGCCGAACGCGGTGCCGGTGGTCAGTGCGGAAAACAAAACCGCACGCGCCGATGCCGAGCTGACGAAACGGCGCATGCCCGCGCGCCAGTTCATCACGAAGTACACGTTGAACGACACACCCACACCAAGCAGCAGGGGCAGTGCAATGATGTTGGCGTAATTGACCGCCATACCGAGCATGCGCGCGAGCAGGGCGGTCAGCAGGGCCGACATACCCAGCGTCAAGAGCACGATGCCGACATCGCGCAAGCGGCGGATCACCAGCAGCAGCACGATGGCGATGGCAATCGTTGCCAGCACGGCGGCCTGCTGGAATGCACGCATGATGGTGTCGGCCGAAGCGATCGTGGTGACGGCAGGGCCGCCCGCGTCGGGTGCGATGCGCTGCACCGCCTCTACGAAATGACGCAGGCCGACGGTGTCCTGTTCGTTGACGGTCGGCGAAACCTGGATGCGCACGTGACCGTTGGGGCTGACCCAGTCGCGTTTGATCGAGTCGGGCAGTGTCGCGAGGGACACCGCCTTAGCATTCAACGCGTCGCGCAGGCTGGCCAATTGCGCAGGCAGGAAGCGGCTCACGGCTTGGTTCATCGCCATCAACTGCGCATCGGGCGCATGGGCCAGGCGTTGCAGTGCTGCGTCTATGCCGCGCAGCGGCGAATCGGCAGGCAGATCTGCGTTGGCCTCCACGATAGCGTCGTGCGTGTCGGCGATAGCCGAGCGCAGCGCCGCCGGGGTCAGTACCGGTGCGGAAGGATCGACATCCAGCGACGGCAGCATCAATACCTGCGCCTGATCGAGCTGGTCGAGCGACGCCTGCTGATCGGCCGGCACGAAGGTCGCGGCCGAAATTACGCTGGATACTTCCGGCAGCTTCGACAGCTTGTCGGTGAGCGCGCGCGCGGTGTCCAGATCGGGCACCATGATGTTGATGTTGAAGGGGTTGGTAATCGGATTGTCGGCCAGACTGCGCAAGGTGCGCATCGGCTCGGAATGCGGATCCTGCGTGTTGAGCGGATTCGCATCGAACGGCATGCGCACCGCGGTCGCTAGACCGATCACGCCCAGCAGCGCGAACACAATGAGGACCGGCTTGTGGTGACAGTGCAAGGCCGAATCGAGCGAAGGGCCGAAAGGTAGCGACAGTTCCTTGCTCTGGGGCTTGGGCTTCGCCAGGCTCAACAGTGCCGGTAGCAGCGACAGTGTGCACACCAGCGCGATGCCCATGCCGACGCCGGCGATGGTGCCCAGCTCGGCTACACCGACGAAGCTGGTCGGCGAAAACGCCAGGAAACCGCATGCCGTTGCGGCGGCGGCCACGGCAATCTGGCTGCCGGAGACGCGCGCGCCTTCGGTCAGCGCTCTATCGATGTCGTTATAAATCATGCGCATTTCGCGCAAACGCACCGCGAACTGGATGCCGAAGTCGACCGCCAAGCCTACGAAAAGCACGGCGAATGCCACCGAGATCACGTTCAAGGTGCCAACGGCCAGCGCAGCGAAACCGATCGTCAACGCAAAGCCGACCAGCAGTGTCAGCAGGATCGGAATAATGCGGCGGAACGAATGCATCGCCAGATAAAGCCACAGCGCAAGCAGCAGCAGGCTCACCGCGGTGCTGGCGACGATGCCCCTGGTCAGCGCGCCGAACTGCACGTCTGCCAGCGCTACCGAACCGGTGTAGTCGATGCGCACGCGGCCGCTCTTCACATCCGGCAGACCGTCGCGGATGCTTTCCAGCGCCTTGGTGGCAGCGAGACCCGGTTGCAGCGAACCTTCCTCCAGCACGGGATGGGTCAGAACCAGGCGCACGTTGTCAGGCTGCTGGGTGATATCCGAGCCGAGCAGGCCTTGCCAGGAGAGTGGCGTGGGATGACCGTCGGCAGCGTTGTCCAGCACCTGGCGCAACTGATCCAGTGCAGGTTTGTAAGGAGTAAGGTCGGCGTGTTGGATCCGCACACCCGCGGCCATCAGCGATACGCCGTTCAATAGCCCACGTGCCGACGGATCGGTAGCCAGCGGCCCTAGCAGCGGCTGCGCATTCATCAGCGAGTTGAGCAGCTTGGTCAGGTCGTTCGGATCGAGCAGCAGCAGACCTTCTTGACGAAAGAAGGGATCGGCATCGGGGCGACTCACATCCTGAAAGTGTTTCTTGTCGGCCTCCATTGCCTTCGCCAGTTGCGCGGCGGTTTCGTCCGACTCCTCGGGCGTGGCGCCACGCACCACGGCCACCAGCACGTTGTTGAACTGCGGAAATTCGCGATCGAAGGCCAGGGCGTGTTGACGCCACGGCAAGGTACGGGCGAAGAGATTGTCCGTATTCGTATCGACACTTAGATGACCGGCGGCCTCCCAGATGCTGATGCCGGCTAGGGCGAAGAACAGCAATACGACGAGCACGGCGTAGCGCCGGCAAAGTTGGACAAGACGGACGATAAGCTCGGTCACGGGCCTAACGGCTCCTAGGAAAGTGGCGGATAAAACAGAGCGGCCAGCACGCTATGGAGTGCTTGCTGGCCGCCCGTCATATCACATTGTCTCAGGCGCTGGCCTGGCTTAGCGAGCCCACCTGCGGAAATCGAGCCCGTATCGCCTTGCGGATGCCCGGCAGATCCAGCCCGGCTTCGCTCAGTACTTCCTCGCGAGTGCCGTGTTCCAGGGGGGCATCGGGCAAGCCCAGGTGGAGGATCGGCAGGGTCACGCCATGGGCGGCCAGACACTCGGCGACCCCTGCACCGGCACCGCCGGCGACGACATTATCTTCGAGGGTAACGAACGCGCTGTGGTCCTTCGCCAGTTCAAGCATCAGCGCTTCGTCGAGTGGTTTGACGAAACGCATGTTCACCAGGGTGGCGTCGAGTTCCGCCGCGATTTCCGTCGCCGGCGCAAGCATCGCGCCGAAGCTGAGAATCGCCAGGCCATGACCGCGACGGCGCAGCTCGGCTTTGCCGATCGGCAAAGCATCCAGTTCCATGCGAACTGTCACGCCAGGACCGCCCCCGCGTGGATAACGAATGGCGGCAGGCCCGTCATGACGGAAGCCGGTGGTGAGCATGGCGCGGCACTCGTTCTCGTCGGCCGGCGCCATGATCACCATGTTGGGTAAGCAGCGCAGGAAGGTCAGATCGAAGCTGCCGGCATGCGTAGCGCCATCGGGACCCACCACGCCGGCGCGGTCGATGGCGAACGTCACATCCAGGTTTTGCAGCACCACATCGTGGATCGCCTGATCGTAGGCGCGCTGCAGGAATGTGGAATAGATAGCCACTACCGGCTTGGCGCCCTCGCACGCCATGCCGGCGGCCAGCGTCACAGCATGTTGCTCGGCAATCGCCACGTCGAAATAGCGCTGCGGATATTCCTTGGAAAAACGCACCAGCCCCGAACCTTCGCGCATCGCGGGCGTGATGCCGAGCAAGCGCTCGTCCGCGGCGGCCATATCGCATAGCCAGTCGCTGAAGACATCGGTGTAGGTCGGCTTGGACGGGCCGGATTTTTTCACCAGACCTGCGTTCGGATCGAACGGACTCACCGCGTGGTATTCGATCTGCGCCTGTTCCGCTGGCGCATAGCCTTTGCCCTTGGTGGTGATCACGTGCAGCAGCTGCGGACCTTGCCGATCCTTCACGGCGCGCAGCGCCTGCAGCAATTGTGGTATGTCGTGACCGTCGATCGGGCCGGTGTAATGGAAGCCCAGCTCCTCGAACATCGTGCTCGGCACGGTCACTTCGTTGGCGTGTTTTTCCCAATGCTTGGCCAGCCCGCCGACGTTCTCGCTGATCGACATGCCGTTATCGTTGAGCACCACCAGCATGTTCGCATCCACGGCGCCTGCATGGTTCAAGGCTTCGAATGCCATGCCGGCGGTCATCCCGCCATCGCCGATCACCGCCACCACTTTGCGCGGATCACCTTTGCGTTGCGCGGCGATCGCCATGCCTAGCGCGGCGGAAATCGACGTAGAGGAGTGGCCGACGCCAAATGTGTCGTACTCGCTTTCCTCACGACGCGGGAACGGCGCCAGGCCACCCTTCTTCTTGATGGTGGTGATGCGCTCGCGGCGGCCGGTGAGAATCTTGTGCGGATAGCACTGATGCCCCACGTCCCAGACCAGCCGGTCGTTCGGCGTATCGAACACATGGTGCAGCGCGACGGTGAGCTCCACCACACCCAGACCTGCCCCGAAATGACCGCCCGAACTGGCCACCGCCTCGATCAGATACCGGCGCAATTCGTCGGCGATGAGGGGGAGCTGTTCATCGGGAACACGGCGAAGATCTGCCGGCGTATGAATCGGCGACAGATGCGGATAACGGGACAGATCGATCATCTGCATATTGTTGGCGCTGCACCGGGGTGTAGCAAGGGCAACACCAGGGCGGGCTTAGGGCGCTGGCGCGCGCCGCGGCACCGGTTCAGGCCAGGGCTTCGCGCCGATGACGGGGCAGATGGCTCACCAGGAACTCCATCTGGTCGGCCAGGATATTGCGGTTGGATAGGATCAGATGTTCCACCCAGCTCGGCCGGTACGGTACAGCCAGCAGCGGCATATTGGCTTCCTGCGGCGTGCGATTGCTCTTCTTGAGGTTGCAGGCAAGGCACGCGCTCACCACGTTTTCCCATTCATCGCGACCGCGCTTGGAGATCGGCAGCACATGGTCGCGAGTCAACTCGCCGCGACTGAAGCGCTCGCCGCAGTACATGCATAGGAAACGGTCGCGGCCGAACAGCGCGCTATTGGTGAGCGCCGGAGCCGGGTCGATGGCGTGATCGCGGCAATGGCCGGTGCTGGCAACGATCGGGTGCAGGTCGATGCGGCTCTGCATGCCCAGGCTGCGGTTATGGCCGCCGTGGACGGTAAGGCAGGGGTCGCCCAGGGTCCAGGCCACGGCTTCGCGGACGTACAGGCAGACGGCGTCTTGCCAGCTGATCCAATCCAGGATCCGGCCGGCGGCATCCAGCGACAGCACACGGGTCGAGTTGAGATCGGCCCGATTTGGCACTTCCATAAGCATGCGTTTCGTCCTTCACCCAGTAGCGAAAGAGCGCCCCATCGATGCAACGGTGCTCGGTTTTCCCGAGCATAGACCAATTTAGTTGCAAATCGCATGCAAATCGTTGCCACGACAGCCAAAAAGCGTGGACCAGGGCCGATTCGCCCCGGGAACCGGGCGCTGATATAGTGACCATTCATCTGTAGACCCGACGCCGGGTTTGGGAGGGGGAGCCTGGGTGGCGACCCCGGCACGGCGGGGCAGAGGTAAGTAACGTGGCTGAAGTTCTTTTCTACGAGCGGCCGGTACCGCTCAACCGCACCGCTCACAAGGATCTGCGCATCAAGGGGCTGCAGAACCTCAAGTTTGCGCACAACGTGCACTCCGTGCCGCTGACCTGCAGCGAATTCCCGGTCACCGCGCGCGATATCCCGATCCTGTTCGCCGGCAACGACATGGCCAGTGCAGGCCCGATGGCACTGCTCGGTCTGCGCCAGAACGAAAACTTGTTCGTGGATATGAAGGGTCAGTGGGCGCCGGGTGTGTACATTCCCGCGTTCGTGCGCCGCTATCCGTTCGTGCTGGCTGAAAAGCCGGTCGGCACGGAAGGTGACGATTTCACCGTGTTCCTCGATGAAGCCTATGAAGGCTTCAACGACAAGGAAGGCGAGCGTCTGTTCAAGGAAGACGGTACTGAAACCGAGATCCTGACCAACGCCGTGAACTTCCTCGGCGAATTCCAGCAGCACGTGGCGCGCACCAAGCAGCTGATGGAAGACCTGCGCAAGCACGACCTGCTCGAGCCGCGCAATATCCGCCTGGAGCGCAACGGCAACGTGCTCAACCTCAACGGCCTGTTCGTGGTCAGCGAGGAAAAGCTGCGCAAGATCGACGCCGAGACTGCACACCGCTTCCTCAACGACGGCACCATGGGCTGGATCTTCGCCCATCTGTTGTCGCTGGCGAATATCGACCGCGTGGGTCAGCGTCTTGCCGAGCGTGAAGAAGCCGAAGCGGCGAACGCTACCAAGAACTGATCGCTTCCAGCGTGACAATGAAAAAGCCGCCCGCCGGGCGGCTTTTTTATGCCGTCGCCACAAGGCGATGGCGTAGGTAAATGTGCGTTGTCTGGAAGATGTGGATATGGCGAGTTTGAAACACGTCCAGATCGACGGGCGCAGTTTCTAGATGCGTCGGGACGCCTCGTTCCCCAAGCTACGATCATTCGTACAGACGCAGGCGATCTGCTTGTGAATACCTAAAGCAGCCTTCAATGCATGCCGTTTCGCATGTGGGTCGACGACTACATATAAGTGCGCACAAGAAGAGTCGACGAAGGGATGTCGACGATATCGCGGTCGGGTGTCCCTCATAACAATTCAGCGCAGATGAAAGCCGTAGTCAGGGAAATTAGGAGTAAGTCGATCATGGACATAAACGATCCGAGCCTGGGAGCCGTTCTGAATCAGTTTGCAAAGCAGTCTGGTGTCACTGCAGATCAAGCTGCGCAACTGCGCAAAGTGTTCGACAGGTATTCAAATTTACTGCTTGGACCCTTCACTGAGTATGCAAAGACTGGCCAGCTCACGCGCTTTGCCATCGCCAAGTCCAGCGACGAGCCCAACTTAACGGGCGCCTACGATCCATTGACCGGCGTGATTACACTCCCTGCGAACAGCTTTAAGGCGGAAAACCAAACGGTAAGCGGCGACCTGACGGCAGCAGTCTTCTTGCAGGGGATGATCGTGCATTTAGCACATCAAACCTACCAGGACGAAAAAGGCACCACGCAAACTGTGTCGCCGGAGATGATTCGCAATCTGCAGTCCGTCTTCAATGACGATCCTGTGGTTGCGAGCGAGGTGAAGCGAGCGGTGTTAGCAGGGAGCTTGCGATACATCGGTATTCTTGATCCCAAGGCGGGACTAGGCGGGCGCTATGATTTTGCGAGCAAGACCATGCTTTTGCTTGCGGATGATCTGGTCGATCCGCTGCCGCCAAAAACTTTTTCAGCGGAGAAAGCACCGAGCCTGGCATTTATTCTCGGTCATGAAATTCAGCACGCCTTGCATCGAAATCAGCAAATTTTTGCAAGCCGGCAGTTTATTAAGGGAGTCGAAAACATCGCCGCCAGCCCGCAGTTGGATCATGACTATTCCGGTCCGGTTCGAACGATGTTCGAGGAGTGCCGTTGGGACGAAGCCAGCGCTGAGATCGCGGGTTGGAATGCGTTGGTCTGTAAGGTCCGCGTAGATAATCCTAGTGCGACGCTCAATGATGTATTCGATGCGGAACCGAACAGGGCATGTGATTTTGTCGAGCTTGACTCTGCAACGAAGCAATATCGCGCCAAGCCAGGCCTGAGTTTCAACGCCGATCTTACGCTTTCCGATACTGAGGAAAACCTCGACGCGATGGGCAAGTATTACTTCGATCAACCGGCGAAGGCCCATGGGCATCGAGGTCCCTCCATGGCACTTGGTTCCCGGGGAGAAAGCGACTACCGGAATCATTATGGAAAGGACATGGTGAAACGCATCATTTCCGAAGAGCGCACGTATGCAGTTTCTGTGGACGGCAAATCGTCCAAGCTGGAGTTGAACATGCGCGGTTTAGGTTTGAATCGCCGTTTAATGGAACGGGATGGGCTTAAAATCGACATCCGGCCGGAGGAGCCCCAGCGTTACTACGACACCGGTAAGCGCCGAGAGGGTCGGCATTATTTCCATAACACCGTGCGCCATGAGAAAGATGACGAGGGAGTGTCCACGACGTTGTCGGCGAAGGATATGAATAACCCGAGCCATCCGAGCAACGCTCCCTATCGTGAAAGCAACCAGCAGTTGCCTTCGGAAAGATCCTCTGAACAAACCACCCCTCATGACCCACGCCACTCCCTTCACCGCGATCATGCGCAGTATCAAAGCATACGTGGCCAAACCAGGGAGCTCTTCGCCCGGCATGGCGTCCCACTTGACGGCGATCGGCTAGAGCGCACCACGGCAGCGATCATGCGGGATGTCAAAGCCCATCGCATGACACGTGTAGCAACTATGGAGTTCAGCGCAGATCGTCTCACCGGTCAGCCCGACCTGCGTGGCAATGTGATTGCCTACAGCGATGAGCCACAGAAGCTCATTCGCTCACGGAGTGTCACTTCCATTGTGCAGGCGCAACAGACGCCGCCGGAACAGTCATATCTGCAGCGGGAGCAGGTCCCCCACAAGGATCAAACCATCGATCAACCACTCCAGCCGTCGCGAGCGCGAGCGCGTTAGTAGGCGATGCTGCCTGATCTAGGCGATGGTGTCGCCGCAAGTGAGCGCTCCATCGGAGATGCGTGAACCACGATGCACTTCGTGGTTCCCTCGTTATGGTTTGGGCTTTACGGGATTGTCTTGCGGATGCATGGCGGTTACTTCGGCGGCAGTGATGCTGTCGCTGTAGTGATTGCCGAAATGCGTGCGGACGTAGTTGATGACTTCGGCAATCTGCGCGTCGCTCAGCTTGGCGTCCTCGAAGAAGCTGCGGTTAGTCGACAGTTTGGTTTCGAAGGAAGGCATGTCATGCCGGCCGAAGAGGATCACTGCAGCCATGTATTGCGGCGATGCCAAGCGGGGATTGCCGGTGAGCGCAGGATACGTGCCAGCACCGGTCGCGCCTTTGGCATCGGGCATATGGCAGCCCTGGCAGATATGGCGAAAGATCGCTTCGCCGTGGGCGTCGCGCAGCGTGGCGCGCGTATAGAGCGCATTATCGGAAGACTGTGCGTGAGCTGTCCCTGCGCAGATGAGCCATAAGGCCATGCCGCAGCTATGTAAGATGCGCCGACTCATGCGGCACCTCCTGCTACGACGCGTTGATGGATCCGAGTAATGACATCCAGCGCCGACGTCACCGCGCCCTCCTGCCAGGCAGGGAGATAGGACGCATGTTCGCCAGCGAGCGCAATGCGGCCGTCGATCTGGCAGAGGTTGTCGTAGTGCTTGGCGCGCGCTTCTTCGGACCACGTCGCGAAACAGCCGAGCGTAAAGGGCGAGCGATGCCACGCCACGGAGATGCCGTTCTCGAATTCCGCTTTGTATTGGGGATGAATCTGGCTGCCGTATTCCACCGCTTTACGCACCCGTTCCTCGGGCGACATGGCGGTGAATTCATAAGCGTTGAGGCCCCAGAGATAACCGCCCAGCAGCACGCCTTTGCGGCTGTTGAAGTCGTTGCTCGGATAGCTGATGTTGTTGATCGGTAGATCGGTCGCGGTGACGCCACCATAGATGTCGTCGTCTTCTTCCCAGAAGCGGCGTTTGAATTGCAGGCCGACTTTGACTGTGGCTGCGTAGGGAACGGCCGCGATCGCATCGGCCATCGCCGCACCCACGTTCATCGGGATCTGGCTGAGGATGGAAAGGGGAATGGTGCAGATACACCAGTCGCCTTGCGCTTTCATAACGCGGCCAGGGTGGCGCGTGTCTTCATAAGTCGCTGTGACGCCGTGTTCGTCTTGGTGGATCGACGTGACCTTGGCGTTGTAGCGAATCGATCCATCCAGTGCGCGACCGAATGCTTCGCCGATGCGACCCATGCCACCGACCGGCTGGAATAGCGTGGTCTGGAATTCGTAGTTGTCGCCTTCGGTGAGGTTCGACCATAAATGCGAATTCAGCACATCGTGAAGCTGCAGCGGCTGGGAATCCACCGGTTTGGCCGACAGCCCGCCACCGGGTGCCTTGTCGTATCCGCGGCGATTGCTGACGTTGTGGCCCGCTGCGTAAGCGTAGTTTTTGTCGAGGGCGCCCCACTGACGCAACGAATCCAGTAATAGCGCCTGATCGTCTTTACTCACCGGCGCGTCGAGTTTGCCTTGCTGGGTGACTTTGGCCAGCAGTTCCGCCACGTGCCCACGGTAATCCGCATTGATGGTGCGATAGCGTTGCGGCTTGCCGCCGAAAGCATTGGCACCGTGCAGATAAGCGTTGTGATTGATCTGCACGAAGGGTTCGAGCGGCACGCCCAGTTTCTTGCAGTAATCCAGTAAGCCGCGATGGTGATAAGGAATGCGCCACGGGCCGGGATTGAAGTACTGCCCGCGATCGAACCGACAATGCTGGGTGAAGCCGCCGAGCTCGGTATACGTATCGCCGCCGCGCAGTGTCCAGTTCCTTCCGCCCGGCCGAGGGTTGTACTCGAGCACATGCACCTTGTAACCGGCCTGGCGCAACTCGTAGGCGGCGACCATGCCGGCCAGTCCAGCACCAAGAATCAGTACGGATGCGCCGCGTGGCGCACCTTGCAGTTTCGGTGTGCCTTTGTACGGCGACTCGGCGGCAAGGCCGAGGCTGCCCATCGCCTGGTACATCGCCGCGCCGCCCGCACTTAGACCGATCATACGCAGCAGATCGCGGCGTTTGATCGAAAATTCGGAACCTTCCCCTTGCATCGCTTGCCCCACTTGTACTCAGTGCGACAGGACATCGCATCCGTCGCTGTAACGACAGTGACATAAGGCATATTCCCAGCGCTGAGCTTCAATCCTCTACCTGCGGAAGTACGCAGGCAGAGAACCGGTTCAGTGCGTCGGCTTGGCGAGTCGAAGCAGATCGACGCTGTAACCGGCGGCTTCGTACAGCGCCCGTGCGCGTTCGTTGCCGGGAAACACCGCCAGCGTGACCAGCTGGCATTGATGTTCACGCGCCCAGTCCTCGGCGTGGGCAATCAACGCCTTGCCCACACCCTGGCCCTCATGGCGCGGTGCGACCGCGAGGTCGGAAATATGGCAATTGGAGCGGCCGGTGAAGTAGTCCTGCGTTTTCTGCAGATGAATAAAGCCGACGCGTTCGCCGTCTTCGTTTTCGGCCACGAATACGTAGCTATTGGCGGGTTGTTCGTCCAGCTGGCGGCTGAGATCCTTGCGGATGCCTTCGATGCATTCGTGTCGCTTACGCCAGGCTGGCAGCGAAAAATCCACGAAACGCGGGACGAGGCCAAGAATGAAGTTGTCGTCATCCTCGGCGAGACGAATCAGAAAATGGTTGTCGCTCATTGCGTCGAACAGTCAGTGAGAACGGGTAGGCTCGGTTCTACACCCAAGCCGGTTCCATGTGGAAGTACCCGAACGCATAACGCATGGCCTCCGCGCCCTCCCGACGGAGAGGGCGCGAAGGGCGCCGCTCAGTCGCCGACGACCGGCAGTGCGATGTAGCTGGCCTGATCCGCGGCGTGATAAATGCGCTGCGTAGCCTTCTGATAGTCGCCCGGCTTGGCCCAGAACATGTTGGGCACGAAGGTCTGCGGATTGCGGTCGTACAGCGGGAACCAGCTGGACTGCACCTGCACCATCACGCGATGGCCGGGCAGGAAGACATGGTTGGCCGACGGCAGATCAAAGCGGTAGGCCAGCGGCTGGTTGGCGGCGAGCGGCTTGGGGTTGTCGTAACCTTCGCGATAGCGGCCACGGAAAATATCCATCGATACGGCGAGCTGGTAGCCGCCCATCTCGGGTTGTTCGGACACCTGGTCGGGATACACGTCGATCAGTTTCACGACCCAGTCGCTGTCGGTGCCGCTGGTCGAGGCGACCAGATGCACGATGGGGGCGCCGGCGATGGTCAGCGGCTGGGTGAGCACGTCGGAGACGTAGGTGACGACATCGGTGCGGCCGGAGGCTTCGCGCTGGTCATCGACCAGCCACTGTGGCCAGGTCAGGCCGTTGTCATAGCCGATCGGCTGGATTGGCCGTGCACGGAAGGGCACGGGGTGCGCGGGATCGGAGACGTATTCGTCATACGCCGTGCCTGATGTCGATGCGCTGAAACTCAGCTTCTGATCCGCCTGAAGATAGAGCGGACGGCTTTTCGTAGCGCAGCCTTCCTCGCACGCAAGCGGCCAGCGATTCAGTCGCTGCCACTGATTGGTGCCGGTCTGGAACGCCGTCACCGGGGCGATGTCGGCTTTGGGGGCACCATCCTTGAGATAGTGCGCGAGATAGGGCCGCAGGATGTGCTCGCGGAAATACTTGGCGGTGTCGCTACCGAAACGGATGGCACCCAGCGAGCTGCCTTCTTCGATTTCCTGGCCGTGATGCCAGGGGCCCATGACCAGCTTCACCATGTCGCCGTTCTTGTCTTTCGGCTTGATCGCACGATAGACGGCAAGCGCGCCGTAGATGTCTTCCTGATCCCACAGGCTATGGACCAGCATCACCGGCACTTTCAGCGGTTGTGCGGCAAGCAGCTTGTCGACCGCCTGGTCGCTCCAGAACGAATCGTACGCGGGATGGGCGATGACCTTGTTCCAGAAACCGATTTGCTGCATGCCGTACTGGTTGCCGAGTGCGCCGGCAGAACCGGCTTGCATGAACAGGTCGTATTCGTCATGGTAGTCGGTCCACCATTTGTAGCTGTTGTCGCGACTGGCGGTCTGCTCGTAGATGTAGGACATGTTCTGCTGGCGGAACGCACCATGATGGAACCAGTCATCGCCCATCCACCCATCCACCATCGGGTTCATCGGCACCGCGACTTTCAGCGCGGGATGCGGATTCACCAGCGACATCAGCGGCTCGAAGCCGTCATAGGAAATGCCGATGGTGCCGACCTTGCCGTTCGATTCGGGAATGTTCTTCACCAGCCAGTCGATGGTGTCGTAAGTGTCGGTGGCGTCATCGACAGGTGTGGGATTGAGCGGTCCGTGCACGGGCCGGTTCATCACGTAATCGCCTTGGGAGCCGTATTTGCCGCGGATGTCCTGAATCACGCGGATATAGCCATCCTCCACAATCACGTCCGTGGCATTGTCGTAGCCTTCCAGCATGGGGCCGAGGTGTCCGCTCATCATGTGATGGGTGAGTGCCTTGGCTTCGTAGGGTGTGCGCGTCAGCACGATGCCGGCGTGTTTGGCATTTTTCGGAATCAGGATCACCGTGTTCAACTTCACGCCGTCGCGCATCGGAATCATCACGTCGCGTTCGACGTAGTCGAAGCTGCTGGTGACCGGCTTGAAACTGACGGGTGTTTCGCTGGGATAGTTGGGGTATTGCTGGGAAGGCGCGTCCGTCGCCATGGAGGCACTGCCCAGTGAGAGCAGCAGGGTAAAAAACGCGGGCTTTACCCCGCGCCATGCGATCACGGCACGACTCGACTTCATGGTGACTCCCCGTTGGATGTGCAAGCTAGCCTAGCCGTAATGAGCGGCTAGAGCATGCGGCGTTGCGCTAAGAGCCGCTAACAAAACTACTGCGCAACCACGGGGTGGGCGCGGTCGGTGCTCGGAATCCTCATGTACGACCCAGTACACTCCGGTTCCTGCGCGCCACCCGCACCCACCCCGCGGCCGCTCGCTACGTTTTGTTAGCGGCTCTAAAACAAAACGCCCGGACTGACCGGGCGTTTTGTTCCGCAACATACAGTGAGTTGCTTACGCAATGGCTGGCAATGTCGCAACGCCCGCTTCGACCGCTGCTTTGTGCATATGCGTGCGCGGCAGAATACGTGCGAAGTAGAACGCGGCCGTGTCCCGCTTGGCCTGCTTGAACGCCGCCTGCTGCGAACTCTTCTCCACCGCAGCCACGGCGCGCGCCCAGAAGTAGGCGAGGGTGATGTAACCGCTGTAGTAGAGGTAGTCGTTGGCGGCTGCGCCGAGTTCTTCCGGATTGCTCTGGATGCGTTGTGCGAGCTTGAGCGTGAGCTCGCCCCATTCCTTGGCCAGCGCACCGAGTGGCCCGATGTAGGGACGCAATGCTTCATCCTGCGCATTCTGCTTACAGAACGCGCCGATCTCGCCCAGGAAATGCTGCAGGCCGACGCCCTTCAGCTGGAGGATCTTGCGGCCGAGCAAGTCCGCGGCCTGGATACCGGTGGTGCCTTCATACAGCGTGATGATGCGGGCGTCGCGCACGAACTGCTCAACACCGTTCTCCACGATAAAGCCGTGGCCGCCATATACCTGCAACGCTTCTTTGGTGCACTCCTGCGCCAACTCCGTGACCACGCCCTTGGCGATCGGAATCAGGAAGGCGAGCAGCTCGCCGGCTTTTTGCCGGGTAGCTTCATCGGCGTCGCGTGCTTCGATGTCGGTCTGCAGTGCGGCGTACAGCAGCAATGCGCGCGAACCTTCCACGAAGGCGCGCTGCGTGAGCAGCATGCGGCGCACGTCTGGCTGCACCAGCAGATTGTCTGCCGGCTTGTCCGGGAACTTCGGGCCGGAAAGCGAGCGCGATTGCAGACGCTCACGCGCATAGTTGGCGCTGTTCTGCAGCGCCCGTTCGGCCAAGGCTAGACCCTGCACGCCGACCGACAGGCGAGCGGCATTCATCATGGTGAACATCGCGGCCAGGCCTTTGTGCGGCTCGCCGATCAGATAACCCTCGGCATCGTCGAAATTCATCACGCAGGTGGCCGAGCCGCGAATACCCATCTTGTGTTCGATCGCACCCGGATAAACGTTGTTGCGCTCACCGGGCGTGCCGTCCGCCTTAAGCTTGAACTTCGGCACGATGAACATGGAGATGCCGCGACTGCCGGCCGGTGCATCGGGCAAACGTGCCAGCACCAGATGAATGATGTTCTCGGCCAGGTCGTGATCGCCAGCGCTGATGAAGATCTTCGTACCCGTGATCTTGTAGCTGCCGTTAGCGCCAGGTTCGGCGCGCGTTTTCAGCAGTCCGAGATCGGAACCGGCCTGCGGCTCGGTGAGGCACATGGTGCCCGTCCACCGGCCGGCCACGATGGGTTTCAGATACGACTGTTTCTGCTCGTCGGTGCCATGCAGTTCCAGCGCATGACAAGCGCCTTCGGAAAGCAGCGGGTACAGGCTCCACGAAAGATTGCCCGACTGAAACATCTCGGTGGTGGCAACGCCCATCACCGAAGGCAGCGCCTGACCGCCGAACTCCTCCGACATGGTGAGACCCGCCCAGCCGCCATCGGAGAACTGGCGGAACGCTTCCTTGAACCCCTTGGGCGTGGTGACGCTGCGGGTGGCCTTGTCGAAGTGGCAACCTTCTTCATCGCCTGGCGCATTGGTGGGTGCCAGCACCTGTTCGCTGAGCTTGCCGGCTTCCTCGAGTACGGCATCGAGCAGGTCGCGGGTGTGGCCATCGCCGCCTTGCAGCTTGGTAAGAATGGCTTCG
Organism: Dyella lipolytica; assembly: GCF_030160075.1. Classification (GTDB taxonomy): domain Bacteria; phylum Pseudomonadota; class Gammaproteobacteria; order Xanthomonadales; family Rhodanobacteraceae; genus Dyella_B; species Dyella_B lipolytica. The sequence continues at coordinate 2,031,893 of NZ_BSNQ01000003.1, read as the reverse complement.
GCGCCGATCACGTCGAAGAGTGCAAAGCGCTGGTCGTCGAGTGGGGCCTTGTAGAGCGTCATGGCGTAAGTCCTTCGTGTGGCGTGTGCGGTAGCGCGGTCAGCGGTAGGTATTGGCGATGCCGGGAACCGGCGAGAGGAAGTCGTTATGGTCGAATGCGAAGTCGCGCGGATTTTTGTTGTCCGGGTGATCTTCCAGGTTGGGCGTGCAATGCACGGTGCCCCGCAAGTCATAGGCCAGCGAACCGGCGCTGCCCTTCTTGGCCACCGCCTGCAGCGCCTGGTTCATGGCTTCCGTAGGCAGCACGTCGACTTGCAGCACATCGCCAGCAAAGGAGGGGATGTCCAGATTGAACCCCGCATGCACGCGCACGGGTATGCCTTGCGCCACTTGGAGCTGGCCTTCGATCGACTGGTAATTCATGCCGGTGTAGCTGTTGTTTTGGATTCGTACGGTGAGCTGCCACGCGCCATCCGGCTGCACGTGCATCTGCTGGATCGTGATGATGGGCGGAAACACGCTCTGGCGCTGCGGTCCGCAGGCGACCAGCAGGCAAGCCAGTATCACAAGGGCCAATCCGTGGAGCAGTCGTTTCATGGAGTCACCTCAAACGATTGTTTGAATATATATCAGGGAGTGGAGCGGGTGGAATGGGCTCTCGCAAACCCAAACGTTTCAAACTGCCAGCGTTATACGCGGTTCCCAATGTCACGCGGAGCAGGCATCATTGGCGGTTACGCCCACTCCATGTTCGGTTGCCCATGACCCGTCGTATCGCTGCCCGCCGCTCTCCCATCCATGGCAATGGCGTCTTCGCCGTCGCCCCGATCAAGAAGGGCGAGGAAATCATCGAGTACAAGGGCACGATGATGACCCATGCCCAGGCCGACAAGATGTACGGCGACGGTGGCGAGACGGGGCATACCTTTCTGTTCACGCTCAACGACGACTACATCATCGACGCCAATCGCAAGGGCAACACCGCGCGCTGGATCAACCACAGCTGCAATCCCAATTGCGAAGCCTTCGTCGAGGAAAGCGAAAGCGGCGATCCGCGCAAGGATCGGGTGATTATCGAAGCCAAGCGCAACATCAAGCCGGGCGAAGAACTTACCTACGACTACGGCATCGTGCTGGAGGTTCCGCATACCGCACGATTGAAGAAGCTATGGGTGTGCTTGTGCGGCTCGCCCAAGTGCACAGGTACGCTGCTCAAGCCCAAGCGCTGACATCGTGCTGCGTCCGATATGGGCGCGCCCCTCGAACGATTTCGCCGGCAATTCCCGGCCGTTTCCCCGCTGGCAGCCTCCATTTTTGCCTGGTGTCGGCCACTTGCGCGCCACGACTACCTTGCTTCTATACTCCCATCAAGTGCCAGCAAGGGGGCTCGGCACTCTGACAGGGACAAAAAGTAGCCATGGAAACCAATCCGTATGCCGCGCCCGGCGCGGTGGTCGATGATGCGTATGTGTATAACGGCGCTGAACTTGAGGTCCTCAAGGCATCGCGGTGGCAACGCTTAGGGGCAGCCATTATTGACGGTTTGGCCGTCGGTATATGCGTGATGCCGCTGTCCTTCTATGTGCTGCAAGGTTGGGCGTCACGTAATCCGGCACTGACGCAGAGTCATGCTGCGATGCCAAACTTCGTATCTGGTCCGGTTGCCGCCGTTTCTGGGGTCATCGTGCTGGGATTGATCATCATCAATTGCGTGCTGTTGCATCGCAACGGCCAGACCATCGGCAAACGCGCGCTCAGCATCAAGGTCGTGCGCAAGGACGGTAGCCGGGTTCCACTGACGCGCTTCATCTTTCTGCGGTTTTTGCCCGTCGAACTGTTTCGTTTCATACCGTTTGTCGGCGGCATCATCGGCCTGGTGGACACATTGATGATCTTCGGCTCGGAACGGCGTTGCATGCATGATCTGATCGCGGACACCATCGTCATCGAAGACTGATGCTGGATACGATGCGCGAGATCGAAACGCCGGAAGGCGTTTCCCTGCGTTTGCGCGCTGCCGGTGCTTTCGGGCGCGCGCAGGCCTGGTTGCTCGATTTCCTGCTGCGCGCATTGTTTTTTTTGGTAGCGATGAGCATTTGCTCCGCGTTCGGTCGCGGCGGCGCGGGCCTGGCGGCCTTGCTGCTGTTCGCGCTCACGTGGGTCTATTCGGTCGTTTGCGAGGTGTGGTTCGGAGGGCAGACGATCGGCAAGCGTGCGGTGGGTTTGCGCGTGGTGTGCGCAGACGGTACGCCGGTTACCTTGATTCCATCGGTGGTGCGCAACTTGCTGCGTGTCGTGGACGCGCTGCCAGTTCTGTATGGCGTAGGTTTGGTGTGCACCATGATCGATCCGTCTGCACGCCGGATCGGTGACATCGTTGCAGGTACGTTGGTCATTCATGCGGACGATCTGCCTGCGGGCAGCAAGGTTCCGATCGTTCCATCGCAGCGTCTGCCCGTGCCGCTCGATCCGGATGAGCAAGCGGCGCTGATCGAGTTCGCCGAACGTGCCGCACAGCTCACGCTGGAACGGCAGGAAGAGCTGGCTCACATCCTCGAACCCCTGACCCGGCGGGAAGGCACCGCGGCGGTGACGCAGATCGCCGCATACGCCAACGGACTGCTGGGGCGGCCATGAAACAGCAGCAGTTCGTCGCCTTGCATGCGGAAGAATGGGATGCGCTGCGTTTCTGGCTCGCTCAGCTAGACCGGCAACCGCAGGTCGCGATGCGTTCGGAACGGGCCTTGGATTTTCCCGCGTCGTATCGGCGCGTCTGCCACCACCTCGCCTTGGCACAGGCACGCGGATACAGCCGCGAGGTGATTACACAGCTGCAGCAGATCGTGCAGATGGGGCATCGCCAACTCTATCGCCCGCCGGCGCCGCGCTGGCACAAGGTGGCGATCTTTCTGCTCAGCGATTTTCCCCGGCTGGTGCGCGAACAGTGGCGCTGCATGCTGGCCGCGACGATTTTGTTGTACGTGCCGGCCATAGTCACTTACGTGTTGCTGCAATGGCGGCCCGAACTGGCGCATTCGCTGTTCAGTGCCACGCAGCTGAGCACGTTCGAGAAGATGTACGACCCGGCCAACGTCAATCTCGGCCGCAGCAGCGGTACCGACTTGCAGATGTTCGGCCATTACGTGATGAACAACGTGAGCATCGCCTTCCGCACCTTTGCGTCGGGCCTGCTGTTCGGCGTTGGCGCGGTCTACGTGCTTACCGCCAATGGCGTGATCATCGGTGGAGTGGCGGGGCATCTCAACGCCATCGGTTATGGAGCGCCGTTCTGGCGATTCGTAGTCGGTCACTCCGGTTTCGAGTTGACCGCGATGGTGATCGCCGGCGGTGCGGGCCTGCAATTCGGTCTGAGTTTGCTTGCGCCCGGACGCCTACGGCGCGAGACGGCATTGCGCGAGGCCGCGTGGAGGGGAGCGCAGCTTGCGCTAGGTGCGTTTGCGATGCTGTTGGTTGCCGCGTTCATCGAAGCCTATTGGTCCTCGATATCGGCGTTACCGAATATCGTGAAATACGGCAGTGGCGCGGCGATCTGGCTGCTGGTGTTGTTCTGGCTGGTTCGCGGCGGCAGGGAGAGCGACCATGCAGCTTGAGCGCATCGGTGTCGCCTTGCGGCCGCGTACGGCGATGGAGGCCATGGACCTCGGCTCGGCGATGCTGCGTGCTCACGCACGTCCGGTATGGACCGCGTGGTTTGCTTTCACGCTGCCGATTTTCCTCTTGTGCCAGCTGGTGGCGTGGTTCTTCGGCATGCCGTGGCTGGGCTTGTTGCTGCCGTGGTGGCTGCGTCCTCTGTTCGATCGCATTCCCTTGTACGTGCTATCGCGCGCCGTGTTCGAACGAGCCCCCGCCTGGCGCGAAACATTGAAAGGCCAGATGCGTTGGCCCTGGGCACGCACCGTGGCGATGCTGACCTGGCTGCGCGTAGACACGCATCGTTCGCTGCGGATGCCGATGGAGTTGCTGGAAGGCCTGTCGCGGTCGCAGCGCTCTGCGCGCTGGCGGGTGCTGAGTCGACCGCTGGGCGGCAAGGCGGGCGGTCTGACCTGGATGTGCCTCGCGTTTGAGCTGGTGCTCTTCATAAGCATCTGCTTGTTCGCGTTGTGGCTGCTGCCTGGCGAAGTGCTGCCCGACTCGATGCGCGATCTGAATCAGGCGCTCACGCTACCCGCCTTCAAGCATGCCTTGGTGTGGATCGCATCCGGCGTCGCGTATCTGTCGATGAGTGTGATCGAGCCACTGTATGTCGCGACGGGCTTCGCGCTGTACCTCAACCGTCGCACGCAGTTGGAAGCCTGGGATATCGATCTGACTTTCCGGCGTTTGCGCGAGCGATTGCTCGAGGCCGGCGTAGCAGGTGTGCTGTTGGTGGCGTGTCTGGGGTGGTTGCCGCCGAGTGCACGCGCGGCAGATACGCATCCAACACCTGCGGAGCCGGCGACGAAGGTAAGCATCGTGCAGGCGTTCCATCAACCCGTGAACGATCGGGATACAGTGTTCGCGAGCGAAGCGGCCTACGTGTATCGCGATCCTGCATTCGGCAGCGAGCATAAGGTGTCCCGCTGGGTTCCCAGATCGTGGTTCCGGCCGACGTCCCATCCGAATGGAGACGCGTCGTTCTTATCGGCGTTTTTCGGCAACGTTGCGTCCGGCGTCATCAATGTGCTGGCGTGGGGTGTGCTGGCGGTCGCACTCGTCGCGTTGGTGGTCTTCGCGTTGCGAAACCTGCGCGTGTCTGTTCCAAAAGTGGAACGCGTCATGCGCAAACCCACCGTGTTGAACACCAGCACGGTGCATGAAGAAGTCATTCCCGCGGATCTCGCTGGAGCTGCCGGCGAGCTCTGGCACAACGGCCGCCGTCGCGAAGCGCTGGCACTGCTCTATCGAGGCAGCATGTTGCGTGCGGCAGCGGCGTTGCGCATGCCGGCGCCTGTCGATGCCACCGAATCCGACTGGCTGCAGTACGCCAGGTCCATCGAAGATTCGGCACGACGCGAACGTCTGATCGCCATCGTGCGCACCTGGCAGCTGGCGGCGTACGCCAATCGTTATCCGGGTGATGCCGAAGTGGCCGTGCTTCTATCGGGTTGGCCCGCGCAGCAGGTGGCATCGTGATTACGCGCCAGCACGTGTACCTGCTGGTCGGCGCGCTCGCGTTGATCGCCGTATGCGTCGCGGGATTTTTCTACACCTTCGAGCAGAAATGGGTGACCGAAACAACGCCGTCGACCGGAGAGGCGCGTTACAACCGCTTCTACGCGCTCGAACTGACGCTCGAGAATATGGGACAGCCATCGAGCAGCAGCATATCGATGGCAAGGACTCTACCTTTGCTGAAACCGGGCGACACCGTCGTCATCGGCGACGACGTCGGCCGCATCACGTTTGACCAGGCTACGGCACTGGTCGCCTGGGTGCGTTCAGGCGGCCATCTGGTGTTTTCGCCGATGGCCTACACCGGCCACGGTGTTCCATTGCTCGAGCAACTGGGCTTGCTGGACGTGCGCCAAGGTTCTTTCCTATGCGCATCGCTGCAGACGGATGCCAAGGCATCGGCTGATCAGAAACCGCCAGAAACATCGCTTTGTGGACCGGGTTTCCGTCTGCGTCCTTCCATCCTTGCTCAAGCCAGTGTCACCGTTGGCAACGACGACAAAGGACTCGCTTTCGCGCGCGTTCCGATGGGTCTCGGGACGGTCAGCCTGCTCAATGATATCGGCCCGATTTCCGGCGAGCGTTTGAAGAACGCACCCGAGCAGGAATTCGCGTGGCGATTGCTCGCTCCGAACTTTGGGCGTGGCCACTGCTACCTTCTCTACGAACTGATCGGCACGTCGTTCTGGGTAAATCTGTTTCTGCGCGGTTGGCCGGCAGTGCTGGCGTCGCTGTTGCTGCTCGCTGGCTGGATGGCGGCGCGCAGCCAGCGCTTCGGGCCGCTGATGCCAGTGCCGGCGAGTCATCGACGCGCCTTAACGGAGCACATCCAGGCAGTAGGCGAATTCCTGTTCCGGCGTGATGGCGGACGGAGTTTGCATCGACTTGCGTGCGACTCGGTACTGACGCGCTTGCGCCGCCGCGATCCAGCCAGCGCCATGCTGAAGGACGCTGAGCTGTACGACTGGCTCGCGCAGCGCAGTCAGCTGGAGTCCGCACGCGTCGAACAGGCTTTTCGTTCTCCCGCAAACGCTGCGGCGTTCCGCATAAGCATCCACACTTTGGCGCGACTCAGGAGCCACTTATGACCACAGACACTCTCGCGCCCGTGACGCCGCCGGCGCCGATGACGGTCGAAGCCATCCATGCCTATACAGCGAAGTTGCGGCAGCAAGTAGCCCACGCGTTCATCGGCCAGGGCGAGGTCTTCGACCAGGTGATGATGGCATTGCTCGCCGCCGGTCACGTGCTGATCGAAGGCGTTCCGGGATTAGGCAAGACCTTGCTCGTGCGCGCGCTGGCCGCATCGGTGAGCTGCACCTTCGGTCGTATTCAGTTCACGCCCGATCTCATGCCGACCGATGTCACAGGACACGCGATCTACGATGTAAAGGCCGAACGCTTTCAGGTGCGTCGCGGCCCGGTGTTCGCCAATCTACTGCTCGCCGACGAGATCAATCGCGCGCCGGCCAAGACACAGGCGGCATTGCTCGAGGCCATGCAGGAAGGGCAGGCCACGATCGAAGGACGGCGCTTTCCGTTGCCGACACCGTTCATGGTGGTTGCCACGCAGAACCCGATCGAGCAAGAGGGTACCTATCCGTTGCCCGAAGCGCAGCTGGACCGTTTTCTGATCAAGGTATTGATCGGCTACCCCACGCTGGAAGATGAGCGGCGCATGGTGCACAACGTGCTCGAAGGACGCATCGCGGCAGACCTGGATGTGTCGCGTGTGCAACAAGTGATGAGCCAAGTGGAACTGCTGGCCATGCAGCAAGGCGTGGCAGCGATGCGCATGGATGCTGCCGTCACCGATTATGCGGTACGCATTGTTCGCGCGACTCGTGAATGGCCGGCCGTAGTTGGTGGCGCAGGGCCGCGCGGCGGATTGGCACTCGCGCGTTTGGCGCGTGCGCACGCTGCGATGGACGGCCGCGATTTCGTCACGCCGGACGATGTACGTGCAGTTGCGCTACCGGCGCTTCGCCATCGCCTTTTGCTCGCACCGGAGGCGCTGGTGGAGCGGCAGCGGCCCGACGATGTGATTCGCGCACTGCTGCACAAGGTCGCCGCTCCCCGGCAATGATGCGGCCAAGTTCGCTACTGCTGTGGCTGTTGTTCGGCTGGGTACTGGTCGGGGTGCTGGCCAGCCTGGCCATGCTGCCCTTGGCCGCATGGCTGGCGTACGGTGGTGCGCTCGCGTTGGTCGCCTTGTTCGACGCATGGCGGCTGGCGCGTCGGCCTGCACCGGAATTGCAGCGTGACGTTGCGCCCGTCGTGCCGCTTGGTCTTGAGATGTTGGTGCGTATGCGGCTGCGTTCGATCGACAAGCAGGCATACGACATCGAGGTGCATGATCTGCATCCCGGCGGCTGGATAGTTCGTGGTCTACCCTATCGGCTGCAGTTGGCGTCGCACGAGGAATGCGCATTCGACTACGCGCTGATGCCTGGCGAACGCGGTTTGGCGACTTTCGCCGGCTGCCATCTGCGAATTCGTTCCAGCTGGCGTTTGTGGAGGCAGCGTCGAACGCTCGGCACCGTGGACACAGTGCGCGTCTACCCCAACTTTGCGCCGTTGGCGAAGATGGCTGGCTTGAGTGTCGAGCTCGCTACACACGTCGCCGGCGCGCGATTGCAACGGCGGCGCGGCGAAGGTACCGAGTTCCAGGAACTGCGCGACTATCGCGTCGGCGACAGTCTGCGCAAGATCGACTGGAAAGCCACGGCACGTGTCGGACACTTCATATCCCGCGAGTATCGTGAGGAACGCAACCAGCAGATCGTGCTGCTGATCGATTGCGGCCGCCGCATGTTGGCCAAAGATGGTGCGATCTCGCATTTCGATCATGTATTGAATGCATCGCTGTCGCTGGCGTATATCGCGATGCGCCAGGGTGATGCGGTGGGCATGCTCGCCTGCACCGGACGCACGCAGCGTTGGCTGCCGCCGCAGCGCGGCAGCGGCGGCATGGACATGCTGCTCGGCGCCGGATACGACTTGCAGGCGATGCCGACGCCGACGGACTATCTCGCTGCCGCCAACGCCTTGCAGGAACGTCAGCGGCGCCGATCGCTGGTGATCCTCATCACCAATGTGCGGGACGAAGACGACACCGAATTAGCCATGGCCGTCACCGTGCTTGCGCAACGTCATCTCGTGCTTGTCGCGAGTCTGCGTGAAGGAGCGGTGGAGCAGGTTGCAAGCAACGCTGGCGAAAGTCTGGAAACGGCCATTCGCAGCGCTTCGGCCATGCACTATCTGGCCGAGCGGGAACGCGTGCACGACAATCTCAATCGCCACGGCGTGATGACGATGGATGTGGGCTGTTCGGAATTGTCCGGTGCCTTGATCGAGCGCTATCTTCGCCTCAAGCGCGAGAACAGGCTCTAGCGAATCATCGCTGCGGTTCCGATCGCGGCGCGGTGTCGGAGTAGTCGATACGCACGACTTCGATCATCAGGTCGCCGGCCGGTCGCTGCCAGCGCACTTCGTCACCCACGCGCGCGCCGATCAGTGCCGTGGCCAGCGGCGATACGTAGCTCACCAAACCATGTTCGGCATCGGCTTCGTCTTCGCCGACGATCTGCCAGCGCCGTTCGCTTTCATCGCTGTCCACGGTGACGATGGCACCAAACGCGACGCGGTCGCGCGGCTGCTTCGCAAGATCGACCTCGATGGCGCTGGCAACGCGTGCGTTGAGCCAGCGCAATTCGCGCTCGAGCGAAGCAAGTTCGCTCTGCTGTCCCAGGGCATCGCTTTCAGTGGTACGCAAGGCATCGCGGCGCGCATGCGCCGCTGCCAGGCGTTCGCGCAACACAGCCATGCCGTGCGGCGTTACGTAATTGGGGTGATCGCTTAGCGGCAGATCGGGCAATGCGTTTTCCGCATCGCCATCGTTGTCTTTAACGAAGGCGCGACTCATGCGGCCCTCCGTGAGAATTCATTGATGAGAGAGTGCTCTCAAAGCCCGGGTGGATCGCGCCAAGAGGGCCATGGGGACGCATTCATGACATGGGGACGCGGCCGAACACTGCAATGTCGCCGGCCCGTTGGTTGCTAGGGTAGGCGATGTCAGTCCTCTTCCAGTTTTGGCTTCCACGCCTCGCTGAGCTGCCGCTGGACGGGTGGCGGAACCGGCTCGTAATGGCTGAGATCCAAGCTGTAGCGCCCCCGGCCGCCGGTCATGGCTTTCAGCTCGGTGGGATAGTCGGTGAGTTCGGCCAAGGGTGCCTGCGCCTTGATCACCAGTTCGCCGCCGCGTCGGGTATCGGTACCCATGATGCGCGCACGTTTGCTGGCCAAGCCGCCCGTGACGTCGCCCACGTTGAGTTCCGGAATCGACACTTCGACGTCGACGATCGGCTCCAGCACAATCGGCCGCGCTTTGCTGATCGCATCGAGAAACGCCTTTTTGCCGGCGCTGACGAAGGCAACCTCCTTCGAGTCGACCGGATGGTATTTGCCGTCGTAGACAGTGACACGCAGGTCCTGCAGCGGATAACCGGCCACCGCACCGATATCCATCGCCTGGCGCACGCCTTTTTCGATCGCCGGCAAAAACTGGCCGGGAATCACGCCGCCTTTTACCGCATCGATGAATTCGAAGCCGGCGCCGCGTTCGAGCGGAGCCACACGCAGGAATACTTCGCCGAACTGTCCCGCGCCGCCGGTCTGCTTCTTATGCCGATAGTGGCCTTCGGCCGAGCTGGCGATGGTTTCGCGATAGGCGATGCGCGGAGGATGCGTGATCACTTCCACGCCGTAACGCTCTTTCATGCGCTCCAGCATGATTTTCAGGTGCAGCTCGGAAAGGCCGCGCACCACGGTTTCGTTGAGTTCCTTGTGGTGTTCCATGCGGAAGCATGGGTCCTCTTCAGCCAATCGCGACAATGCCTGCGAAAGCTTTTGTTCCTGTCCTTTGTGTTTCGGTTCCAGCGCCAGGCCGAACATCGGTTGCGGAAAGTGCAGCGGTGCGAGATGGATGCTGTCCTCGTCATGCGAATCGTGCAGCACGGCGTCGAAGTGGATGTCTTCCACCTTTGCCACGGCGGCGATGTCGCCGGGAATCGCCTGGTCGACTTCCACATGGGTTTTGCCGTTCAAGCGGAACAGATGGCCGACCTTGAACGCCTTGCGGTTGTCGTCGATGAACAGCTGGCTGTCACGACGGATCGTGCCTTGCCATACGCGGAACACGCTCAGCTTGCCGACAAAAGGATCGTTGATCACCTTGAATACATCGGCGATCACATGCGAGCCCGGATTCGGATCGATCGCGATCTGCAGGTTTTCGGCATTGCGGAACGGCGGTGGATTCGCTTCGGCGGGGTTCGGCAGCAGGCGGTCAAAGATATCCAATAGTTCACTAACGCCAGCGCCGGTGCGCGCGCTCACGAAACAGATCGGCACCAAGTGCCCTTCGCGCAAACACTGCTCGAATGCATCGTGCAATTGTTGCGGCGTCAGGGATTCTTCGCCGGCGTCGAGATAAGCACCCATGGTGGATTCGTTGATCTCCACCACCTGGTCGAGGATCTGCTGGTGCGCTTCGGCCAGCGATGAGAAATCGGTCTTGCCTTCGCGATGGAAAAAACAATCGAGCACGCGACTGGCGTTATCGGCCGGCAGATTCACGGGGAGGCACTCGCTGCCGAATTCATCGCGCAAGGCTTCAATCAAGGATGTGAGGTTCACACCTTCGGTATCGATCTTGTTGATGACCAGCAAACGAGCGAGTCCGCGTTCCCGGGCATGCTCCATGATGCGGCGGGTGCCATGTTCGATACCGTTGGCGGCGTTGACCACCACCGCAACGGTTTCAACCGCGGCGAAAGCGGAAAGGGCGCCACCGCGAAAATCGGCATAACCGGCCGTGTCGATCAGGTTGATATGGGAATCGCCGCGGTCGATGCCGGCAATGCAGCTATCGATGGAATGACCGCGTGCTTTCTCCTGCGCGTCGGTATCCGACTGCGTCGTGCCGCGCTCTACCGATCCGACGGTTTGGATCACCCCACCGGTTTGCAGCAAGGCCTCGAATAACGTCGTCTTGCCCGCGCCGGCGTGACCGGCGAGCGCGATGTTGCGGATATTTTCCGTGTGATACGACACGATGCGACCCTCCTCTGACGAGGCGCGGGATCGTGCGAGGACCTGAGGAGCCGCATGAGGCCGCGCATTGGCGGGCCGTCATGGTCGTCCTTCGCGTGCGGGACGCAGGGGCGGTCATGGCGGGAAGCGGCGCAGGGCCGCATGTATAGACTTCTCTCATTGCAAGGGTTGGTCAAGTTGCACTGCGAAGACGACCAAGCGTTAACACGATGTAATCGGACGGAACCGAAGGCCCCACGGATGGTCTGTGTGGCACCCCTGTCTGCACAGCGGCCACAAGCAGTGGCCGGGCAATACACCGAGGACGGCTTATCGAACGCCCCGACGAGGTCGAACATCACCGCTGGTTCTCGCCGCCGCCCGATAAGGATCGCGGCCTGGCCCCGTTCGACGGACCCACCCGCGCCATGCTGCATCAGTTGCGCTGGCGCAAAGCCCCGCGCGATCACCGTCGCCTGTGGGTGGCGCTGGCGATCGCGCTGGTTCTGCACGTCATCTTCGTAAGCATCGTTTGGTACGAGATGAAGCCTGGCGTGAGGCAGCAGGAAGCAACGCTAGTGCAGCCGGAAACGACGATGCAGGTGCGCCTGATTTTTCATAGCGCAGCGGGGCCGCACGCCGCTCCACCACCGGTGGCGCCGCCCCCTCGTCCGGCGCGTGAACCCGTTTCGAAAAACGCCATGACGGTGCATCTGCCCGAGTCGCCGCCGACGCCCGTCTCGCCGCCGCCACCCGCATCGGCGAGTTCGGCACCGCAACCCGTGCTGTTCGATCGCACCGGACGAATCATCCTGCCTGCGAATGCCTCCGGTGCGCCCGCTGCGCCGGCCGCGGATTATGTGCAGCGCGTTCCGCAAGGGGATACGCAAATCATGCACGACCGCGACCCGGTCAAATACAAACCGACGGCGCTTGATCCGTACTGGCGTAAAAACACCAATGCGATCGACGACGCCCTGCAGAAAGCAGTCGAAAAAACCACGGTGACGAAAACGATCGAGCTGCCCAAGGGTGTTCGTATCCGTTGCGGCATTTCGCTGGCGGCGCTGAGCGGCGGCTGCGGCGGCGCCGATCCACCGCCGCCGCCACCATCCACCGATGGCGACGAACGCTTGAATATGGCGCCCGCCGCACTAGTGAAAGGCATGCCGAAACCCAGCGCGCCGAATCTCGCCACGTGCATCGCGGATTACAACATTGGCAAGCCGCTGCCTTACGGTTGCCCGGTGGATACGCCGGCGCGGGCGGTGGACGCGCAGAGGGCTGCGGTTACATCTCAGCATTAACGTGCTTGTCCCTTTCCCTGTGAGGGTAGGGGAAGAAATTCCGCCGAGCCCATTACACTGGCGGCTATGTCGCCATTGCCACCGGATCAACCCGCAACGCCCAAGCCGATCGTGTTGATCAAGTCGCCACGCGATGCGGCGACGTGGGCGATGGTCTATCGGCGCCGCACCCGCGACAGGCCGCGTGATCGCTTGCTGAAGCTGGCGGGGCTGATCGGTACCTTGCTGGTGCATCTGATCTTTCTGTTCGGCGCCATACTCGGTTCGCCGTACGAATTGGCATCGCCGCCGCCGGAGCCCAAGGGCAACGAGCTGCTGGTGCGGCTGATCGAAAACAAACCCAAGCCACCGCCGCCGCCGCCGATTCGTGGCGTGCCGCCGAAAGAACAGGGACCGACTCATCGCGGCAATACGTCACAAGTGACGCATGCCACCCATGAAGCATCGACCGCCGCACCGGTCGCAGCCGTGCAACAGCCGCCTGTTCCCGCGCCGGTGCAAACACCGGTGGTGGCACAGACCAAGCAAGTCGCCGCCGAAAAGCCGCAACCTGCCGCCGCGCCCTTGCCGCCGATCACGCTGCCCAAACCGGAGCCGACCGCCATCACGCAACCCAAGGCGGTCGGCTTGCCGCCACCTGCGTTGTCGCTGCCTGCGATTCCGGCGCCACAACCGGTTCCTCCGCAGTTTCAGCCGGAACCGGCACGCAAGGCGCTAGCGGAAGGCACGCAACCGATGCCGCCCCTGCCATCGTTGGCATTACCTACCCAGCCCGCACAATCGGCGCTCACGGCGACGCCACCGCAAATAGCGGTGGAGAAACCCTCCCTTGCGCCGATCCCCTTGCCGAACGCCGCCGCCGTCGAACCTGCGCCAACACCGGCCGCGCCACCGTCGCCGCCGATCCAGCCGATTCCGATGCCGGCAAAGGTTGCGCCGACGGTCAATCTTCAATCGTCGGCCACGCCGCTGGTGACGCCGAGTTTGCCGCGGACGGCGCAACAGGTGCTGGCGCCAACCCTGCGTCCGCAGGAGGCGCAACTCGCGCCGGTGCCGCTCGCGCCAAGTGCCGCACCCAAACCCAACCTGGCACCTTCTGCGCCGCCGTTAAACATCGCCGCGCCCAAGCTTGCAGTGCCTGAAGTGTCGATACGGCCGCAATTGAGCGCGTCGTCATCGACAACGCCAACCACGCCCACCACCACGCCGAGTAAAGCGCCCGAATCGGCACCCAGCGAAAAGTCCACTGCGGCTGCATCGTCGCCGGCACCCAGCGCATCTGAGTCGAGTGCACCCACCAACGAAGGCAACGCCAGCGTCAGCACGGCGCCCAATGCAACGCCGGCAGGCAGCGAGACGGCCAATCCGGGGCAACCGAATGGCGTGAACCAGCCCTCGCAAAACAACGGCACCGAAAGTGGTCAGCCTTCGCCATCCGCCGGTGCGGGCAGCACGGCTGGAGCACAGGCTGGCGGTGGCACAGCGGGCAATCCGAACGGCTCGTACATCCAGCTCAAACCGCGCGGCGATACGGAAATCATGTCGCACAACATGAATGTGCCGAAATATCGCTCCACCGTATTCGATAAATACTGGACGCCCGAAGGCGAGAGCTCAGTCGACACCGCGTTGCGCCACGCCGTCGAAAAAACCACGGTGAGCCATACCTTCAACTTGCCGCAAGGCGTGCGCATCAAATGCTCGGTGATGCCGTTGCTCCCGTCGTCGCTCTTCGGTTGCACCAATCCCGATCCACCCGCAGCGCCGTTGCCGCAGAAGATTTACGATCGCCTCAATCTGCCGTCTGCCAATCCGTCGATACCGAAGGCGCCAGCGGTTGCGGTGAGCACAGCGTCGCCGGCTGCACCGGTTACCTTGGACAACAGCGCCGAGTGCGCGGCGGCACGTGTCAGCGGAGGGCCGCTACCACCGGATTGCGGAGCGTCGTCGGCACCGGCGAAACCCTTGCATGTGCCGGCCCCGTCATCGAGTTCGTGGGTGCCCGCCAGCGACCAATTTCACTAGCGACAGAAATCGGGAGGCCGATGTGATGAGCGCGCACAACGCGACGAGTTTCGAACGAGCGAGGCGCTGACTCCCTCTCCGCTGCGGAAAGGGAGTGCGTTCAAAGCAACCGCAACAGCTCTTTCATCAGCGGCAATCGCCGCACACGCACTGCACTTACGCGGAATACCGCGTTGGCCAGCGCAGGCGCAACCGAAGGCATGGCCAGGAAACTGGCGCCGGCCGGATCGCCTTCGCCAGGCACGGTGATCACTTCGACCGTATTGGGCAGTTGCGCCATGCTGGCGAGTGGGTAGTCCTTCCAGTTGTTCTGCTGGACCTGGCCGTCTTTCACGGTGATGGCAAGATTGAGCGCGTTGGACAGCGCATCGAGTGTCGCACCGGCCACTTGGCCTTCCAGGCCCATCGGGTTGATCACGCGACCCACGTCCACCGCGCACACCGCACGTTGGATGGTGAGCTGTTCGCCTCGCATGGATACCTCGACGGCGTGCGCCACATAAGCGCCGTCCATGTACCAGCAGGCGATGCCCAGGCCATTGACGGTGTGCAACCAGTCCTTCCAGTTGATGCGGTCGGCGACCAGCTGCAGCACGTTGGCGAGACGCGCGGTGTCGATCGCGCCGCCGCCTTGCAGTGGAACCAATCGCGGTTCGCCGATCAGGCGCAAACGCGTATGCAGCGGGTCTTCCTTCAGCGCAAAAGCGATTTCATCGACGAAACTGTCGACCGCAAATGCATTGGTGATGTGCGGCATGCCGCGATGCGGTCCGCGCGGCGTCGACGAAGCAAGGCTGAACCAGTCGCTGCGATAGTTTGGTACGAATCCGGCCGGTAGCTGGTTGACGTCCACTTCGGATGTCCACAGCCGATCGCTCGATACACCGCGGCCTGTCAACGCTGACGCGCTGGCGAGACGCTGGTTCCACGCAATGATCTGACGTTTGCGGTCGATCACGGCGTTGAGTTTGTGTACGCAGCCGGAGCGGTAGTAATCGTGGGCGAGGTCTTCGTCGCGCGTCCAGAACAAGTGCAAGGGTTTGTCGATGGCCTGCGCCAGCAACACCGCTTCGGCGACATAGTCGTGATCCAACCGTCGCCCATAACCGCCGCCGATGCGCGGTACGCGAATGTCGATCTGATCGGGCAGCAGGCCGGTCAAACGTTGCACGACCGTCCACGCCTGCTGCGGAGCCTGCGTTGGCACGTAGAGCGTGGCGCTGTTCTTGTCCAGGCGCACCAGGCAGTTCATCGGTTCGCTGGTGGCGTGCGCCAGCCACGGCTGGTAATAGGTGGCGTCTACGCGGCGCGCGCCTTTGTGGGCGGCTTTGTCCGTGTCGCCGTCGTCGCGCACGCGTGTGGTGGGGGCGCTGTCGCTGTCGAGCAGCGACGTCGCCTGTTGCTCCAGGGCGGCGGTGCTTTCGCTGTTGCTGGCGCCGGGCTTCCAACTCAGTTTCAGTGCGCGCCGACCTTGCAATGCGAGCCAGGTGGTTTCCGCGATCACTGCCACGGCTGGCGCGATCACCGTTTGGCCCGGCGGCAGTTTCGGATCGGGTTTCAGTTCGACGACTTTGAGTACGCCCTTGATCGCCAGTGCATCGCTTTGGTCCAACTCTGCGAGCTGACCGTCTGGCCAGGGGCAGTGCGAGAGCACAGCTACCACGGCGTCGCCGAAGTGCTGATCGAACGAGTAGGGTGTCTGGCCGGTGACGATGCCGCGTGCATCGACATCGCCAGCGGGTTGTCCGATCAACGTATATCGATCGGGTGTTTTGACAGCCGGAGGATTTTGCGGCGGCGTGATTTTTGTAGCCGCCGACGCCAACTCGCCGTAACGCAGGCGACGGCCGTCCGGAGATATCACGACCCCTTTTTCGGTGCGCAGGCGCTCGGCGGGTATACCCAATTGCTGGGCTGCTGCCTGCACCAGCAGCCAGCGCGCAAGTGCGCCTGCAGCGCGCAAATCGCGCCACGCCCTGGACATGGAGTTGCCGGTGCCACCCGCTTGCTGGCCGTAAATCCAGCGCGGTTCGCCATTGCCGTTGGCTACGCCAAGGCCCAGTTGCACGACTCTGACATGTTGCCAATCGGCATCCAGTTCGTCGGCAAGGATGCGCGGCAGCGCTGTGGCGACGCCGGTGCCGGTGTCCGGATCGCGGGCACCGATCAGCACGCTGCCATCGGCGTCGATGCGAATATAAGGGCCCAGGCCGTACAGCGTATCCCCGAGCATATCCAGCGGCACCGGTGCATCGGCGCCCCGCGCCATGCGCACACCCACGATCAGTGCGCCGGCCGTGCCCGCCATCACTTGCAGAAAGCGGCGACGCGATAGCCGTACCGTACCGCTCATGCTTTCGCCCCTTGCTTCATCGATGCCGCTGCGCGCTTGATGGCGCTGCGCACACGCGTCTGGCAACCGCAGCGGCAGAGGTTGGGCAAGGTGTCGATGTCGCTGTCCGAGGGATCCTTGCGGCGGTTCAGCAGATCCATCGAGGCGATCAGCCAGCCGGGTGTGCAGTAGCCGCAGCCGATTGCATCCTCATCGATAAACGCCTGCTGCAGCGGGTGCAGCTCACCCTTGACGGTGACCAGACCTTCGACGGTCGTGACCTGCTTGCCGCTGAGCTTGTCCATCGTCACGCCAATGGCCGAGGTGGCTTTGCCGTCCACCAGCACCAGGTCCGCGCCGCCTTCACCGTGCTCGCCGCCGTATTTGGTGCCATCGAGCCGCAGCACATCGCGCAAATACCATAGCAACGGCATCTGCGGATCGCCGGTGTGACGGTAATTCTCGCCGTTGATCTGCAGCTCGATGCCGGCGCGTACCGCGACCGGCGGGATATCGGCCCCTTTCGTTGCCGGCGCGGCATGGTTTTGCGCCATCGATGCGTTCTCCTCAAGATCTATCGGCGCATTGTGGCATCGCCGTAAGAAATTAGGAGCGTGCTGGGCTGAACAAGCGGCGCCAAATCAGGTAGACAGGGACGCCAGCGGCCATGATGGCCAGACCGATGCCTGTATTGACCAGGCTGGTGCGCAGACTCTGCACCACCACAACCCCAATCGTGGCGATAAAGATCAGCGGCAGCAGCGGATAACCCGGCACTCGGAACGACACGTCAGCCTGCTGCCGGCGGCGGTACCAGAACAGTGTGCTGACACCGACCGCACAGGCGAGCCAGTCGCCGAAGGTGGCGTAGTCGAGCAACTGCCCATAAGTGCCTGAAAGCACCAGCACGACCGACCAGCCGGTAAGCAGCAGCAGGGCAAGATTGGGCGTGTGGTGGCGGGGATGCAGCCGCCCCACACTGGCGAAAAACAGGCCATCCTCACCCATCACCTGCAGCACGCGCGCGCCTGCCACCAACGTGATGTTGCAGAAGCCAAAGGTGGAGATGGCGATGCCGACGGCGATCAGCTTCGCGCCGGTGGCGCCGAACACGCGGCCCATCACATCCGCCGCCGGCGTCTGGCTGAGCGCCAAACCGGCATGGCCAAGCACCGCAAGATAGGCGACATTGACCAGGGCATACGCCACGATCACGCCGGCCATGCCCAGCGCCAGTGCGCGGGGCAGGGTGCGTTGCGGTTCACGCACTTCGCCGGCGAGGTTGTTGAGATAGGTGAAGCCGGAATACGCGAACAACACGGGCAGCGAGGCACTCAAGAAACCCACGCCGCTTCGCGCCGGGTCCTCGGCCAATATCGGTGTGCTGCCGGCGCCGGCCAGAAATAGACCGCATACCACCAGCACCGCCACGGCGAGCAGCTTCAACAGCGTGAAGAGATTTTGCATCTGCGTGCCGAACTTCAGCCCGAACAGATTGATCCCGGCAACCAGTACCAGCGCGCCGACCGCCAGCGGGGTGGCGGTGGTCATCGGGAGGCCGAACACCGATGCGGCATATTTGGCGAAGATGGTCGCTACTGCGGCCGTAGAACCGGAATAAATCACCAGCAGCATCGTCCAGCCGAACAGAAAGCCGGCCAGCGGACCGAAAGCTTCGCGCAAGTAGACATAGCTGCCGCCAGCGTGCGGCCGTCGCGCACCCAGTTCGGCATAGCAGAGCGCGCCGATCAGCGTCAGAACGCCTGCGCCGATCCACATCAGCAGCAACGCGAGTCCGGACTCGGTGCGTTGCGCAACGATGAATGGGTTCAAGAAGATGCCGCCGCCGATGATGCCGCCGATCACGACCAACGCTGCATCCCGCAGGCGAAGGCTGCGCTGGTAGCCGGAATCCGGTGACGTCATGGTGTGCCCCTGAGTAGGAAACCCAGAGCATGGCAATCGCATCGCAATACGGCAAGCTGCATGACGGTAAATACGACGAATACTACGGCCACTGCCGTTTGCGGCGGGACTGTTAGCCCAGGTCGAGCTCGCCACGGATCGTGATGGCGCAGTGCCCACCGATGGTGATCGCACCGTTGGCAGGATCGCGTGCGACATCCACGTAGCCATCGCGTCCCAGCTCGCGTCCCTGGCTGGCGCGGTAGCGTGGGCCGTATGCCTGTTCGCCCTGTTCGACGAGGAAGGCCATGATGGCGGCGTTGGCGCTCCCGGTAACCGGGTCTTCCGGAATGTCATCCGCAGGACAGAATGCCCGGACGGCCATCGCAGCATTCTGGCTGTGTTCTCGACCGAATACGCTCACCCCGATGGCGCCATGCTGTTTGCACAAGGCAGCGATGGCCGGTAGATCGGGTTGCAGTTCGCGCACCAGCGATGCCTCGCGCAGATTGCAGATCAGCCAGTGTGGGCCGTTGTCGACCATGCGCACTTGTTCATCTTTCAGATGACCCTGCAATGCGTTGTCTAAGATTTGATGCAGATGGGCGTCGATACGATGCACCCGTGCGTGCGGCGCTTGTACGTGGATGCTGCGTTGGGGGTCTTCGCCGTTTACGCGTATCGGCAGCAAGCCAGCTGCGCATTCTTGCAGCAACGCGCTTTTTCCTCTTGCGATAAGGCCGGCTTCAATCGCGGCATAGGCGCTGCCGACGCTGGGATGTCCGGCAAACGGCAATTCCTGGCGCGGCGTGAAGATCCGCACGCGGTAATCCGCATCAGGCGAGGTCGGCGACAATAGAAACGTTGTTTCGGAGAGATTCGTCCAGCGTGCGAACGATCGCATCGTGGCGTCATCGAGGCCATCGCCATCGATGACGACAGCCAGCGGATTGCCAAGCAGCGGCTGGTGGGAAAACACGTCGAGCTGCATGAAGCGACGTTTGGTTGGCATGACGATACCTGTGTCGAGACCCATGCATCGTAGCCGCTCGCGATTCGTTCGCAAAAAAGAAACGGGCCCGCATGCCATGCATGCGGGCCCGTTTCCGGATCGAGCTTGACTCAGAACCCGGCGCGCAGGAATGCATCCAGGTTGGCGACATTCAGCGAACCGATGCCGGCACCCTGGTTGTAACGCGGTGCACCGTAATAGAACCAGTTGTCACCGGCGCGGACGCTGTTGAAGGCCGAGAAGCGGCCATAGCCGAAAATATTCTGGATCGCGTAGATTTGCGGATTCCACAAACCGATGCGATGTCCCGTGCTTTGACGCAGCAGCGCGGTGACGCCGTTGAGCTGCGGTGCCACGAAGCTGGTGCCACCTTCGCCAGCGAGCAATCCGCCGTCGAACGTGGAGACGAAGATGTAGCCCGTTTCCGGATCCGCATTCAACGACACATCCGGTACATTGCGGCCCGTAAAGCGACTGGGCAGCTGCAGCAGCGTGGTCGGTCCCGCACTGGGATCGTTGTAGACCAACGACTGGTGCGACTCGCTGCGGCGGATACCATCAGTGAACACTTGATAGAACGGTTTGTGCCAATACACGCTCACGCCGCCACCGCCACCGGATGAGAACAGATTGATGACATTCGGGCCGATGTAGGTATCGAAATAGTTCTGGATGTAATCCCAGCCCCATACGCTTTCTCGCGAAATGGATTCGGTCGGACCGGTGCCGAACGCGTAGCTGTAGGGCGTGGTCGTGCCGCCGGCAGCCGTGATGTACGGATCGGAAGCCGGCGAGTCGACAGTAAGCGGTGCGGTGTAATCGCCCACCGCAGTGCCGGCACCGAGGTCGCGCACCGTGTCGTACGCACCGGAATCGCCGCTAGCGGCAAACAATGACTGACCCTGCACTGCCGCTTCCAGGAAGATTTCGTGGAAGGCGCGCAGATCGCCGGCATCGGAGGTGTCGGTGTTACTGGCACCCGCTACATTCAGTGCCGCGAAGTTGAAGATTTCAGGCAGACCCCAGCTGGTGGAAATGCTGTCAGCAATGTTGTCCGACACGGCTTGCGCAAAGGCGTCGACATAGCCATTCCCTGCATTGGGCGCGTCATACACGATGATGTTGGCGTAAGGTGCCACGCCGCCGGACTGCTCCACGTCGATCGACGTCTCGCCGCTGCCGCCATCGATCGCACCGCCGCCATCCACATGCACCTGCGTGATGCGGTTGGGCTTGGTCGCCAAGCCGATATCCGACCAATACGCGGTGGCGTCGCTGGGATAGAAGTTCGACAGCGTGACGATGGCAATCGTCGAGCCTTTGCCGACGACGCCGCGCTTGTAGAGTGGATTGATGTTGTAGAAATTGGCAACGTCACCCACCGTGTACTGACCGGGTACGCCCGATGCCGTGGGGTTGCCGCTGGAGCCGTCGGAAGTGGCGCTTAGCGCGCTCACCTTCGGACTCTGGCTGCTGAGCGCGGTGAACGCCGACGCTGAAACATGGTGCGGACGATAGGCACGTTCGCTGCTCAAGCCGCTGGCGGCGGCCACCACGTCGGCGATCGCCGAGGGTATCTGCAGTGACGATGCCGGCTTGTGGAAATGGTGTCCGTCCTGGCGCGACACATAGTCATGGACCGAGGTCTGAAACAGCCTGCCGAACTGGCTCAGCGTGCCGCTGGTGCGGATCGCCAGATGGCTGGGCAGCACTTGGCTGCTTAGTCCCTGCTGCTGCAGGAAAGACTGCACGCGAGCGATGGCGTCAGCGGTAGCGCCGTACTGCGCCGCGAACTGACTCGTCGTCAGAAATTGCTGATAGTTCGGACTGCCAGGCGTTACGGTCTGCTTGATGTAATCCTCCAGTGCGGCCTGGTTGCGCAACTTCAGCACCAGTGTGACCTGCACAGTCTGGTTGGCCGAAGCGACGCCGGCATCGACAGCAGGGACGGCATTGGCGGCCCATGCGCCGGCGCTCAGGCCGGTCAGCAGTAAGCCAAGTGACAACGAAAGCGACTTGCGGTGCAGCTTCGCAAACATGGTGTTCCTCCTGATAAGCACAACGACTCGGCTTACGCAGAAGGCATGGGCGACGACATACATAAGCCCTTGCCCCAGCGGCCGTACCGTTGGGTGTTTAGCTGAAGTCGGATTTTCCCCGCGACGTCGTCCGTCTCCCCTGACGACTGGCGTTGCGCCGCCACCGAAGCCTATAGCGGCGGTACAACGGACTGGAAGTGCTGGCCGGGCATATCGCTCAGCCGAATGCGACTAATCGAACCGTGGCGTCGTCAGTTTTGACAGCGATCGAGAGCGATTCTGCAGGGCAAATACCGCTTCTAATCCAGCAGGTTAGGCATTCATCAGCGGCTGCCTGGTGCGGCCGCTTTTTTATGCGCGGGCCCGATTGGGGCACAATAGGGCGGTTGTGCCCAGCGAGTGCAAGGCTTGTCGGGCTCCCTTAGCCAGTCGAAGCAACCGCCATGACCACCATCAAGCAAGACGATCTGATCCAGTCCGTCGCCGACGCACTGCAATACATCAGCTACTACCACCCGGTCGACTACATCACCAATCTCGCCGCCGCTTATGAGCGCGAGGAGTCGCCGGCCGCCAAAGACGCGATGGCGCAGATCCTGATCAACTCGCGCATGGCCGCCGAAGGACATCGTCCGCTGTGCCAGGACACCGGCATCGTCACCGTCTTCCTCAAGGTCGGCATGAACGTGCGTTGGGACGCCACGATGTCGCTCGAGGACATGGTCAATGAAGGCGTGCGTCGCGCCTATAACGACCCGGACAACAAGCTGCGCGCCAGCGTGCTGGCCGATCCTGCCGGCAAACGCAGCAACACCAAAGACAACACCCCAGCGGTGATCAATGTGTCGATCGTGCCGGGCGACACCGTGGATGTGATCGTGGCGGCCAAGGGCGGCGGTTCCGAAGCCAAATCCAAGTTCGTGATGCTCAACCCGTCCGACTCCATCGTCGACTGGGTGCTCAAGACCGTGCCGACGATGGGCGCCGGCTGGTGTCCGCCGGGCATGCTGGGCATCGGCATCGGTGGCACCGCCGAGAAGGCGATGCTGTTGGCGAAAGAGGCGCTGATGGAGCCGATCGATATTCAGGACCTGATCGCGCGCGGCCCAAAAAATCGTGCCGAGGAATTGCGCGTCGAGCTGTACGAGAAGGTCAACGCGCTCGGCATCGGCGCGCAAGGTCTGGGCGGTCTCACCACGGTGCTCGACATCAAGGTGAAGGATTACCCGACGCACGCCGCCAACCTGCCGGTCGCTTTGATCCCGAACTGCGCCGCGACCCGCCATGCACACTTCACGCTGGATGGTTCCGGCCCGGTGATGCTCGACCCGCCGTCGCTGGAAGACTGGCCCAAGCTCACCTATGACGCCTCCAAAGGCCGTCGCGTGAACCTCGATACGGTGACGCGCGAAGACGTCGCCAGCTGGAAACCCGGCGAAGTGCTTTTGCTCAATGGCAAGCTGCTCACCGGTCGCGACGCCGCGCACAAGCGCATGGTCGACATGTTGAACAAGGGCGAGAAGCTACCAGTGGACTTCAACGGCCGCTTCATCTACTACGTCGGTCCGGTCGATCCGGTGCGCGACGAAGTGGTCGGCCCGGCCGGCCCCACCACCGCCACTCGCATG
Source organism: Dyella lipolytica (assembly GCF_030160075.1). GTDB lineage: Bacteria > Pseudomonadota > Gammaproteobacteria > Xanthomonadales > Rhodanobacteraceae > Dyella_B > Dyella_B lipolytica. The sequence goes on along the minus strand of NZ_BSNQ01000003.1, from coordinate 2,008,380 downwards.
GACAAGTTCACCGAGCAGGTGCTGGCGCAGACCGGCCTGCTGGGCATGGTCGGCAAGGCCGAGCGTGGACCGGCTGCGATCGAGGCCATCAAGAAACACCAGTCGGTGTACCTGATGGCCGTGGGTGGCGCGGCGTATCTCGTTTCCAAGGCGATCAAGGCCTCTCGCGTAGTCGGCTTCGCGGACCTCGGCATGGAGGCGATCTACGAGTTTGAGGTGAACGATATGCCGGTGACCGTAGCGGTCGATTCCGCGGGCACCTCGGTGCACAAGACCGGGCCGCGCGAATGGCAGGCGCGGATTGGCAAGATTCCCGTTCTTGTCGAATAAATCCATGCGCAAAGCGCATGCGTTTGCCTCCTCTCCCCTTCGGGGCACGCGGGGAGAGCACAGGGATGTGCTCGGTTTTGAGGAGCGAGGAGAGGATTGAGGTGATGGGTCAAGGCTGGCCTCAAGCTCTAAAAGAACCTCGCTTCGAACTATTTCTATAGCAAGGTTGTCCCCTCACCCCAACCCTCTCCCCGAAGGGGAGAGGGAGCAAGCCTGGGAACATTTAGCCGTCCAAACTCATATGCCCGATCGCCGGTTGCATTCCGGCTGATGCAGCGCAACACTGGCAGGATTGTTTCCCGCAACCCTGACAGAGAAACCGTGACCTCGAACGCCTCCGCGCCGCTTACCGCCGGCGCACCCTGGATCGTGATGAAGTTCGGCGGCACCAGTGTCGCCACCCTGCCGCGCTGGCAGAACATCCGTGAGCTGGTCGCCAGCCGTCGTGCCGAAGGCGCACGCGTGTTGGTGGTCGTGTCCGCGCTCACCGGTATCACCGACGCACTTAAACAGATGTGCGCGCAGGAAGACAAAGGCAAACGTATCGAGGCAGCCAAAGCGATTACGCAACGGCACTACGATCTGCTCGACCATATGCAGCTGGCGGTTCCGGATGCGCTCGGGGCAAGACTGGCCGAACTGGCGAAGCTGGCCGAAGAAGGTCCGGCTGCGCTTGGCGAGCTGGCATGGGCCGCACTGGTGCAGGCGCACGGTGAGTTGATGTCCAGCGCATTGGGCGCCGCGTTCTTGAGTCACAGCGGCCTGCCCACGCAGTGGGTGGATGCGCGCGAATGTCTTGCCGCCGTGGCGTTACCGAATCAGAACGAGCGCACCAAGCTGCTATCGGCGATGGTCGAAGCCAAACCCGATCCGGCCTTGAACGAGCGACTGGCGAAATTGGGTGAAGTGTTCATCACGCAGGGTTTCATCGCGCGCGAGTCGCAAGGCCGCACCGTGCTGCTCGGCCGTGGTGGTTCGGATACCTCCGCTTCCTATTTCGGCGCATTGCTGAAAGCGCAGCGCGTGGAAATCTGGACCGACGTAGCCGGCATGTTTACCGCCAATCCGCGCCAGGTTCCCGGCGCGCGCCTCTTGCAGAAACTCGATTACGAAGAGGCGCAGGAAATCGCCTCCACGGGCGCCAAGGTGCTGCATCCGCGCTGTCTGTCGCCGCTGCGCGAACCGCGTGTGCCGATGCTGATCAAGGATACGAACCGGCCTGAGTTGGAGGGCACGGTGATCGGTCCGGAAGTGCGTGAACACGCGCCGAGCGTCAAGGCGATCAGCGCGCGCAAAGGCCTCACGCTGGTATCGATGGAATCGGTCGGCATGTGGCAGCAGGTCGGCTTTCTGGCCGACGTGTTCGCGCAGTTCAAGCAGCATGGCTTGTCAGTGGACCTGATCAGTTCGGCCGAAACCAACGTCACTGTGTCGCTCGATCCGACTGAAAACCTGCTCGATTCCGATGCGGTGGCTGCACTTGCGAGCGATCTGGCCAAGGTATGCCGCGTCAAGGTCATCGCGCCATGCGCCGCCATCACGATGGTCGGCCGCGGCATGCGCTCGATGTTGCATACCTTGTCGGGCGTGCTGGCGGAGTTCGGTCAGCTTCGCGTGCATTTGATTTCGCAATCGTCGAACAACCTCAATCTCACCTTTGTGGTGGATGAGAGCGTGGTCGACGAATTGATACCCCGTCTGCACGAGATGCTGATCGCGGCCGGTGCACTGCGCACCGACGACAGCGCGTTGTTCGGACCGAGCTGGCAGAGTCTCTACGGCAGCAGGGAAGCAGTCGTTGTTGGCGATGCATGGTGGCGTATGCAATGTCGCGATCAGCTGTTGGCGCTGGGTGCCAAAGCGACGCCGCGCTACGTCTATCATTTGCCGACCGTACGGCAGCAGGCGCGCGAGTTGAAGGCGCTCACGTCGGTGGATCGCCTGCATTACGCGGTGAAAGCCAATACGCATCCGGCGATCCTGCGCGCGCTGGCGGAAGAGGGCTTCGGCTTCGAATGCGTATCGCCGGGTGAATTGAAGGCCGTGATGGCGGTGGTGCCTGAATCGGCGCCGCTGCTTTTCACGCCCAACTTTGCGCCGCGCGAGGATTATGTTTGGGCATTGACCACGCGTGCCACCGTCTCGCTCGATTCGCTCTATCCATTGGAGCATTGGGGTGACGTATTTCGTGGACGCGAGATTGTCCTGCGCGTGGATCTCGGCCGTGGCTTAGGCCACCACGAGAAAGTGCGCACGGGTGGCAGCGGCAGCAAGTTCGGCCTGCCCGTCGAGCAGATCGACACGTTCCTGCGACTCGCCGACACGCACGGCGTGACCGTGCGCGGCCTGCACGCCCATTTGGGTTCCGGCATCCTGGACGACAAGCATTGGGGTGAGGTGTACGGCCAGCTCGCCAGTCTCGCCGAGCGCATCGGCAGCGTGGCGTTCCTGGATATCGGTGGTGGCCTCGGCGTGCCTTCGCATCCGGGTGAATCGCGGCTCGATATCGCCGCGCTGGAAGAAGTACTGCGCAAGGTCAAGTCGGCCTATCCGCATTACAAACTGTGGATGGAGCCGGGCCGTTACCTGGTGGCCGATGCGGGCGTGCTGGTCACCCGCGTGACCCAGCAGAAAGGCAAGGGCAGCTGGCGCTACCTCGGCGTGGATACCGGCATGAACAGCCTGATCCGCCCCGCCCTCTACGACGCCTGGCATGAAATCGTAAACCTCACCCGTCTCGACGAACCCGCTACCGCGCTTTATCAGGTGGTGGGGCCGATCTGCGAAAGCGGCGACGTGATCGGCTCCGACCGCCGGCTGCCGGAAGCGAAGGAGGGCGACGTGATGCTCATTGCCCAGGCGGGCGCCTACGGAAAAGTCATGTCCTCGCCTTACAATCTGCGGGATGAGGCGGAAGAGATCATCATCGGCGTTTGACTCCCTCTCCCCTCCGGGGAGAGGGTAGGGTGAGGGGTCAACCTCGCGATAAATGAAAATGGTATCGGGTGATTGTTGAGGCCTGCCGCAAGATCGGCCCCTCATCCCAACCTTCTCCCCGGAGGGGAGAAGGAGTTGCCTGAGGCGAAAAGGGAATGTTCTTCAGGGATGAAACGCTTGCATGTAGACCGGGCGCGCGGATTGCGTCATAGCATGACCGATGCGGAGCATTTGCTTTGGCGCTATTTACGCAATCGGCAGCTTTTGGGATGGAAGTTTCGCCGCCAACACGAAATCGACCGCTACATCATCGATTTTGTCTGCACCGAAGCTGGCCTAATTGTGGAGCTCGACGGCGGACAACATGCGGAAAGGATGGCATCGGATGCCGATCGCACACGCCGGCTCGAAGCAATGGGCTATCGTGTGCTGCGTTTCTGGAACAATGATGTATTGACGAATAGCGAAGCGGTGCTTGAGGTGATTCTGGAGGCTGTGGCAAGTGCGGCCCCTCACCCCAGCCCTCTCCCCAAAGGGGAGAGGGGGTAAAGCTGCAACCACGGAGTGTTTGAGTGACCAACCCGATCCAACCCCGCCTGACCCAGGTCTTCCGCTTCGTGCGTTGCAGTTACGCCGACGGCGTGGCGGAACTGGTCTACGCCTTTGACCAGGGCGAGGAATTGATCGAGCGCGTGCGTTTCCCGGCGGCACCCGCTGTCGCGGCAAAGCGCAAGCATGCGTTCGAGGCGGCGCTCAAGCTGCTGCATTTCGTCGCGGGCGTCAGCTACTACAAAGCCGGCGTCCCGCCCAAGATCGAACTCGCCAACGGCCCGCTCGACGATGCCACGGCGGATTTGCTCGAAAGTCTGTACCTGCATGGCCTAGCCGAGTTCGCGTACCGCAACAGCCTGGACTTGCGCGGGCGCATCGCGTTTCCGCGCTCCGGTCAGCCCTCCGGAAAAGTAGAGGCGGAGACCCTGCATCTACCCGCACGCACCCTGGTGCCGATCGGCGGCGGCAAGGATTCGCTGGTGGCGGTCGAGGCGATCAAGCAGATCGGCGGCGAAGCGACGGCGGTGTGGGTGGGCAATTCGCCTTTGATCGCTGCCTGTGCCGAACGCACCGGTCTGCCTACGCTCAATATTCAGCGGGAACTCGCGCCCGGTCTGTTCGAACTCAATCGGCTCGGCGCATGGAACGGCCATATTCCAGTGACTGCCGTGAACTCGGCGATCCTTGCAGTCGCGGCCATTCTCTACGGTTACGACAGCATCGCCTTTGCCAATGAACGCTCTGCGTCGGCCGCGACGCTCGAATACGAAGGCCAGCAGGTGAATCATCAGTGGAGTAAAGGGTACGCATTCGAGCAATTGCTCGGCAACTGGCTGCATACCCATGTTGCGGCGGATCTCAATTACTGTTCGTTGCTGCGTCCTTATTCGGAGTTGGCGATCACGCGTGCTTTCGCCAAACTCACGCCGTACTTCGACGTGTTCTCCAGCTGCAACCGAAACTTCAAGATCCTTGGGCCGAAGCCCGCCGATCGTTGGTGTGGACAATGTCCAAAGTGCCACTTCGTGTTCCTCGCGCTTGCGCCGTTTCTATCCAAGCCGCGTCTGCTCACCATCTTCGGGCGCAATCTGCTGGATGATGAAACGCAAGCAGCAGGTTTCGACGCATTACTCGAATATCACAACCACAAACCATTCGAATGCGTAGGCGAGGGCGCTGAAGCGCGTGCAGCGATGTATACGCTGAGCCAGCGATCGGAATGGCAGGAAGACGCACTCGTCGCGCGTTTCCGTAGCGAAATCCTGCCTCAGCTCGACATTACGCAGCTCGCACTGGAGCCTTGGTTGAAGGCATCCCGCGTGCATCGTGTACCGGCGCGCCTGCAACCAGCGCTCGCGGCGATCGGCTGACATGCGCATTGGTGAGCTTGTCGGACAGCGCGTTGCGATCTGGGGTTTCGGGCGTGAAGGTCGTGCAGCCATTCGTGCTCTGCGACATCGCATTCCCGATCTGGCATTAGCGCTTTATTGCAGCGACGCTGAAGCCGTTGAGGCGCAAGCATTCGATCCAGCGTTGCGCGTCTATGCGCACGAACCCGATGCCGTAGCGCTCAGCGCTTACGATGTTGTGGTGAAGTCTCCGGGAATCTCCGCCTACAAACCCGCGATTGTCACGGCACAAGCGCAAGGTACACGTTTCATTTCCGGTACGGCGCTCTGGTTCGCAGAAAATCCGCAAGCGCGAGTCGTTGCAGTAACCGGCACCAAAGGCAAAAGCACTACCACGGCATTGCTTGCGCATCTTGCGCGTGCGCTGGGCATCCGCACCGCGCTCGCAGGCAATATCGGACTGCCGCTGCTTGAGCTGCTCGACCAGCACGCCGAGCTGTGGGCAATCGAGCTTTCCAGTTTTCAAACCGGCGAAGCGGGTGCATTGGAGCTAGGTGTCATCACCAGCTTGTACGAAGAGCATCTCGACTGGCACGGTTCGCGAGAGCGCTATGTTGCCGACAAGCTCAAGCTCGCCGATGCTGCGCGCCAGTTGCTGGTGAATGCCGAGCAAGCGTCGTTGCTCGAAAAAACAGCAGCGCATCCTCATCGCATCATGTTCGGGCAGCGAGATGGATGGCATGTGGCGGGAGGTTTCATCCGTCGCGGCGAAGCCGCCGTGTTTGCATTGAATCAACTGCCCGTGCCTGGGCTGCACAACGCCTTGAATGCATGTGCCGCGCTGGCAGCATTAGAGGCCATGGGCTTCGATGCCGTTGCCGCCGCTCCGGCGCTGACTGGCTTTCGCCCGTTGCCGCACCGCTTGCAGCCGCTGGGCGAAAGCGATGGCCTGCAATGGATCAACGATTCCATCAGCACCACACCGCTGGCGACCATTGCCGCACTCGACAGTCTGCACGGTCGCGAAGTGACCGTCATCGTCGGTGGTCACGATCGTGGTCTGGACTGGTCGCCGTTCGTGAAAGATGTCGCTTCACGCAAAGGTCTGCGCATCGTGACGCAAGGTGCCAACGGTCCACGCATCGCATTGGCGTTGCGCGCGACGAAATCCGAAATCCCGTTAGGCGATGTCGACAAACTCACCGACGCTATCGACATGGCACGCATCATTACGCCAAGCGGCGGTGTCGTGCTGCTGTCGCCAGGCGCGCCCAGTTTCGATCAATTCCACGATTACGCGGAACGCGGCCGGCGTTTCGCTGAGATCGCTGGATTCAACGCCGAAACGATGACGGGAATCGATGGATTGGGCGTCGCCTGATACCTGTCGAGGCAGTCGCCTGTTCTTCTCGCCCATGGTGGCGTGATCGACATTTGCGAAGAGCGTGCGCGCCAAGCGAAGGCGCAGTACTTGCGCTAGAAATAAAAAGGGCCGCGCTCGCAAGAGGCGGCCCTTTCGATGTCGATCTCTAAACGCTTACCAGATCTTCACCCGGTCGTCAGGCGCGAGATAGAGCTTCTCGCCCGGCTTCACATTGAAGGCATCGTACCAGCCATCAATGTTGCGCACGGTCAGTGCGCGGAAGTCCTCTGGGGCGTGTACGTCGGTGGAAAGTTGCTGGCGCAGGGCAGCGTCACGGATCTTGGAGCGCCAGGCCTGCCCGAAGGCGAGGAAGAAGCGCTGGTCGCCGCTAAGGCCATCGATCACTGGCGCAGGCTTGCCACCGAGTGACTTGTGATACGCAGCATAGGCGACGGTGAGTCCTGAGGTGTCGGCAATATTTTCACCTAGTGTCTGCTGGCCGTTTACGTGCAGACCCGGTAGTGCTTCGTACTGGTCGTACTGTTTCACCAGCTTCTGCGTAGCGGCCTGGAAGTGTGCGGCATCCTGCGGTGTCCACCAGTTTTCCATCTTGCCCTGCGCGTCGAAGTCAGCACCGGTGTTGTCGAAACTGTGGCTGATTTCGTGGCCGATCACTGCACCCATCGCGCCGTAGTTGGCAGCCGCGTCGGCATTCGCATCGAAGAACGGCGGCTGCAGAATGGCGGCAGGGAAGTTCAGTGCGTTCTGTAGTGGTAGGTTCACGGCATCTACCGTTTGCGGCGTCATCCACCATTCGCCACGATCGACCGGTTGGCTGAGCTTGGCGAGCTGATGCTGATATTCCAGCGCCACAGCGCGATCATGATTGCCGAGCGGATCGTCGGTGCGGATATCGAGCTTGCTATAGCTGCGCCAGGTTTCCGGATAGCCCACACCTACGCGCAGCGTGGTGATTTTTGCTTTCGCCTTGGCGCGTGTCGCGGGTGTCATCCAGGCCAGCGTGTCGACACGTTCGTCGAAGGCAGCCAGGAGGTTTTTCACCATCGCCTCGACCTTCGCCTTCGACGAAGCAGGGAAGTAGTGCTTTACGTAGATCTGGCCGACGGCATCGCCGAGGTCGGTGTTGGTGGCGCTCACCGCGCGCTTCCAGCGTTCTCGCTGAGTGGGCGTACCCTCCAGCGTCGTGCCGTAGAAGCCAAAGCTGAGATCGTCATAAGCCTTGGGTAGCAGTGGAGCGCTGGCGTCCAGCACGTGATAGCGCAGTAGCTGCTTCCATGTGTCGAGCGGTTCGCTGGCGACCAGCGCGGCGATGCCGGTGGTGGCGGACGGTTGCCAAACGTCGATCTGCTTTTGGCCATCCAGACCGGCGGCCTTGAAATAGGCGGTCCAGTTCAGTCCCGGTGCTTTCTGTGCGAAGTCGCCCATGCTCCACACATTGTTGGCCTTGTGCACATCCTGGCTGTCGACCAGGCTTTCCTGCGCCTGCGCGATCTTGGTCTCCAGCGCGATGATGGCCTTGGCCTGCGTGTCGGCATCGGGCGTGCCGGCCAGTTTCAGCAGCGAGGTGACATAGGTTTGGTATTTGTCACGGGCCGCTGCCATTTCCTTGTCTTGCGACAGGTAGTAATCGCGGCTGGGCATCGCCAGACCGCCTTGCATCAAGTAGGCCATGTAGTGGGAGGGATCTTCCAAGCCCTGCGCCACGAACAGGCCGAAGAGATTTTCGGTGTGGAAGTTGGTGGCGTTGACCGGATCGACGTCGGCGCGCTGTTCGCTACCGAGTACGCGGGCGAGATCGTCGCGCGTCTTGATCGCATCGATCTGGTCCAGCTCGGGTTTCAGCGGAGCGAGTCCGCGTTTCTCGATGCCGGCGTCATCCATGTAAGCCGTGTAGTAATCGGCGATCTTGCGCTCATTGGAGCCGGGTGCGGCGTGGTTCTTCGCGGTATTGCGAATGAGTTCGGCGGTGCGCTTCTCCGCCAGTTCGTACACCTGCAAGAAGGTGCCGGTGCTCGAGCGATCGGCAGGGATCTGCGTATTCTTGACCCAAGTGCCGTTGGCATAACTGAAGAAATTGTCACCGGGTTTGATCGCGTGGTCGATGCCGGTGAGATCGATACCGATATCCGTGCTGCCCGCTTTTGCCACTGGGCTGCCGTCCATCGTGGCGGGTGCCGCCATCAGGGCCGTACTGCCGCCAAGCACTGCTGCGGCAAGCATCCATCGAAATCGCTGCATGGCGATCACCTTTGCTGTGGGAATCAATCATCCAAGATAGTCGGCTGCGGTGAGCTTGTGAGCATGACTTCTGGGCTAGGGCGGCGTGGAACATGCGGCGGTGCAGCACGTTCTTACTTGATCTCCCTGTTCGGAGCGCGTATGTCGATGTCAGATCAGCTCGTTCGACGTCACTATTAAGGGCGGTGTAAACGCCCAAGCCAAATCATTCAAGGGAAAAAGATGAAGCCACTATCCTCCGAGCATGCCCCACACGTCGCCATGCATCCGGACCGCCGCTGGCTGGCGCTGATCGTCCTGTGCCTGGGCGTACTGATGATTGTGCTGGACACCACCATCGTTAATGTGGCGCTGCCATCGATCAAGATGGATCTGCATTTCGGCGACACGGCGCTGGCCTGGGTGGTGAATGCCTACATGCTTACGTATGGCGGCTTCCTGCTGCTGGGCGGTCGGCTGGGCGATCTTTACGGACACCGCCGACTTTTTCTGCTGGGCATTGCGTTGTTTACGCTGACTTCGCTGGCATGCGGCTTGTCCACCACACAAGCCGCGCTGGTTGTTTCGCGCAGCGTGCAAGGTTTGGGCGGTGCCGTGGTCACCGCGGTGGCGTTGTCGCTGATCATGGATCTATTTACCGAACCGGCCGACCGCGCCAAAGCGATGGGTGTCTACGGTTTCGTGTGCGCGGGCGGCGGTAGTCTCGGCGCGATGCTGGGCGGTGTGCTGACCAGCAGCCTGAGCTGGCATTGGGTGTTTCTGGTGAATCTGCCGATCGGTGCCGCGGTGATGCTCATGTCGTTGCGTTTGTTGCCGGCGGCGCCGGGTACGGCGGCTTCGCGGCATCTGGATGTGTTCGGTGCCATTACGGTTACCGCCGCACTGATGTTGGCCGTGTATGCCGTGATCAACGGCAGCCAATCTGGTTGGCTGTCGCCGCGCACGCTTGGGCAACTCGCCGTGGCGTTGGCATTGCTCGGCACGTTTCTGTGGATCGAAATGCGCGTGCATGTCCCGCTGATGCCGTTGCGTCTGTTCAAGCTACGCAATTTGGCGGTGTCGAATGTCGTGGGCGTGTTGTGGGCCGCGGCGATGTTCGCGTGGTTCTTTCTGTCGGCGTTATACATGCAGTTGGTATTGGGTTACGGACCGATGGAAGTGGGCTTGGCGTTTTTGCCTGCCAACTTGATCATGGCGATGTTTTCGCTGGGGCTTTCGGCCAAGCTGGTGATGCGTTTTGGCATCCGCCGCCCGTTGGTGGTCGGGTTGGCCTTGGCGGCGTGTGGACTGCTGCTGTTTTCGCGCGCGCCTGTGTCGGGGCATTTTCTTCCCGACATCTTGCCCGGCATGGTGTTGCTGGGGCTTGGTGCGGGTATCGCCTTTAACCCCGTATTGTTGGCGGCGATGAGCGACGTGGGGCCTTCCGAATCGGGACTGGCCTCGGGCGTGGTCAACACCGCTTTCATGATGGGCGGTTCGCTCGGTCTTGCCGTGCTGGCCAGTCTCGCCGCGGTACGCACGCAGGCGCTGCAGATGGCGGGCGGTACGCAAAGTTTCGCGCTGGCAGGTGGTTATCAATCGGCATTTCTGGCCGGCGCCTGCTTTGCCGCACTTGCGGCATTGCTCGGCGCGGCACTTCTGCGGACGAAGCATGCCGATGTTGGTGAGCAGGCTGTGGCCGCAGAGTGATCAGAGCATCCCAAACTATCCGTCGTATCGGAGGCAAGCATGAAGCACGAAGTAGTTTCCCGCGAAGCCTGGCTGGAAGCGCGTCGCGCCCTGATGGTCAAGGAAAGGGTGCACATGAAGCTGGGCGATCAATTGAGCGCGGAACAGCGCGCACTGCCTTGGATGAAGATCGACAAGCACTATGAATTCGAGAGTCCTTCGGGAACAGTGACGTTGTCGGATTTATTCGCAGGGCGCAGCCAGCTGTTCGTCAAACACTACATGTTGGGCCCGGGACAGCAGCATCACTGCGTGGGTTGCGCGCTAGAGGTGGATCATCTGGAAGGAATTCTGGTGCACATGCAGAACCATGATCTTTCCTATGTCGCCATTGCGCGTGCGCCGATAGACGACATCGAAACCTTGCGCCAACGCATGGGTTGGCGCTTTCCGTTTGTGTCGTCGTATCGCAGCGATTTCAACTACGACTTCCATGTGTCGTTCACGCCGGAGCAGGTTCGAACGAAAACGGGGTTCTACAACTTCCGCGAATGCGATCCAGGGATGGAGGATCTTTCAGGCGACAGCGTGTTCTACAAGGACGAGGACGGGCAGATCTTTCACACCTATTCCGCGTTCGGCCGGGGTTGCGAGCGTTTTCTCGGCATCTACGGATTCTTCGACATCACGCCGAAGGGCAGGGCGGAGTTGGGTCCTCATCACAGCCTCGGCGACTGGGCACGGCCGCACGACATGTACGGAAAGGGCGGTACGGTGGCGCCCACCGGCCGTTATCACACCGAGACGTGCGCGTGCGCGGCGCACAAATCATGATGATGATCGATGTCGCTCCTCGACCACGAATTTTTTAGTGGCTCCTGGTCGTAAGGTTTTTACCCATCACGAAGGATAAGACGGACTTCTCGGAGCGAAAGAGCCCTGCCTCGCGCGTGAAATCCCCCTGGTACATTCCGCTACGCAGGGGGAAGTCATCACTCACGCAGAGGACGCGCCATGTTCCGTCTTGTTTCTCACGTTGTCCGTAAAACCGTTTGCGTCGGCGTGATCGCCGCTAGCCTGACGGCGATCGTCGCCACCGCCCAGACCGCTCCAGCCACGGGCCTGGGTCAATCCTGGCCCAACGCTCCTGATGTCAGCGTCAACCCACATTGGCATGCCTTTGTGTTTGAGCGCGACGGCGTTCGTTATATCCAGATCAATGATCGCAATGGCACGGTGCACGCAGTGATCGGCCGTGTCGGGGATACGCTGTTTGCGCTGCCGGTAGGTGTGGATGCCCGGCGCGTCGATGCCGCTCCTGCGTTGAGCGCAGAAACGTCGTCGCAAACGGTTTATCAAGACGACACGATGACCGTGATGGCGGCGCCACAAAGCGATGGGACGGTGCAGATCATGGTGAGGGCCTTAGGATGTGACGATCCAGGTGCCTGTAATGTGAGCAGCGTAGTAGCCTATTGAATTTCACCGACGTCAATAACGTAGATATTCATGTCATCTCACCCACAAGCGCATGGGCATCGCGTTTTTCCGTTGTGCTTGAGTCTGCGATTCCGCATCGCATAGCAAGGCAGACACGAGCATGCCGCCAGTGATTGTGCGGCGACGCAATTTGCCGTCGAACACACGTGCCAACCGATGCAATTCGTCGAAGCTCTTCATAGTGGCGCCCAACTTGGGCGCCACGCGGTAGCGTTCAAGCGCATTCAACGCGGCACGGGCCACTTTTGCCTCGTTTTCTACGCTGCGGATGCGCAGCACCACCCAGCGGACCTGATCGTGATGCCCGATGCGCATATCGAGATGAATACGTGCGCATGCCGGCGAAGCGCTGAAGCGCGCCACCATCTCGCACACGATGCGATAAACGGCCACCTGCAACGCCGGACTCAAAAACCGAAGTCCGCGCCCCGGCGTATTGCAGACATAGGCGATGTCGGTGTCCTCCAACACCTGGCCGATGGTTTCATCCAACGCCGCCGCCAGCCCACGCTCGCGCCACGCACTGGGATGGATGTTTTCGGCCAGGCGCTGGACTTGTTGCTGAAGCTGCTGGGCTTGCTTGCCATATTCATTCTTTTCTGGAGCGGGCACGAAGCGTTCCAACATAAGCTCGTGGTCGAAGCGCAAAATACCTGCTACGCATTCCAACGCCTGCGATGTTTGCTGCAAGCGCTGCTCGCCGAACACCAGGGTGCTTTGGGCGACGTCCCGGGTTTCGCGCGCATTGCGCGTTACTTGTTCGTGTTGATGTAACTGCGCGGAAATGCGTGCCCCAAAGGTATACAGGCCCGTCATGGCGAAGGCCATAAATGTTTGCGCTTGCACAGTGTCCGGATTGGACCAGTGTTTCACCAGCAGGCACGTAGTGATTAACGAGAGCGTTCCGCCCAGCACTGCCGCTCGCCATCCGTGCTTCAGCGCTAACCACGCGGCTGGAAAAAACAGCGCCATCATCGCAGCGGGCTTGATGACATCGATGGCGACATAGTGCAAGAGCGTAAGAGCCGCCAGCGCAAGTATTGAGATGGCGACATCTCGTGTCAGCGAGTGGGTGGCTAGTTCGCGTAACTGTAAAAACTGCCATATCCTCTCTCTCTGATAGAGGCGGATCATAACCACCCAGGGCACCGTGACGAGCATGGCCATATAGGCGCCGCTCAAGAGAAACAAGAACGTCCCTTCTGGGGCATGGTACGGTCCCGTGGGCAAGCGCGCCGTCAATACCGCAGCGTAGCCCAGGGATGCCCAAAGTACCGCTAGCGTCAGCACGCACCACAGGAGTTTCTTGACATCGACCAGATGAGGCGCTGGAAAGAGCGCCGCGTGATTGCGAAACCACCAGACTACCGGCATGCCTACTACGAGGCGCGGAATGGCGTTAATGACCGCATACATCAAGCCGAATCTAGCTATAAATTCGAAATTGACATAAATCACCCCTCCCAGCTCGCCCAACGCCAGCGCCGGCCAATAGCGATACGGCATCACCAGCAAGCACGTGATGCGAAGCGCTGCCGTGAACGACCACGGCGAATTGTCGAAGATATGTACTACGGCCAAATAAACCAGCGCATACCCCAGCGACACAGCTGCGTGCCTCACCCAGCGCTTTTTCAGAATTCCCTTCCACATACCGTTTGCTTCCCTTTCGATAAATGGCATAGCTAACTTGGCTGAAGCCGACGCTCTTGCCCCCGACCATCCACCTCTCAGATGGCTACCGAAAAGTAAGGCAGTTGTCGCTCATCGCCCTATAGGGAAGTACTGAAGGGGGCGGCAGGGGTTTGCCGCCTCGTTATATGTCGCAGCCCTTCGTGACTCGGGTTTAGCCCGTGTCCATTCGCTGCTTGGCTTTCGTTATCGACCGAAACGCCGACGCTTAGAACTGGTAGTTGACGCCAAGACCCACACCGTTGGTGCGTAGACGGATGACATTACCGTCTTCGCGGCTTCGCTCGTTTTGACCGAAATAACGATGGAAGCCGTAGAGCACGGCTTGCCAGTGTGCGGCGAAGCGATATTCGAAACCAAGCATTGCCTCATCGTCGGTTTGCGCTAGCCGTATCTCACCACCTTCCGTGCGCAGGCTGTTGACCCACGGTAGCCGTCCTGCGGAAACATCGGCGGTGACTGTCAACGCATCCGTAAGCGGATAGCGCAGATGCAATCCCAGTATCGGTACGGGCAGTTCCTGAACATAAAAGTCTTCGCGCAGCTCATGGCCGACACTGTTGGCCGCGATGGTGCCGTTGAGCGTGAAATTAAGCATGACGTACGTGGCACCCACGCTACCCCAGAGTCGCCCACCGTTACCGAAGTCGAACAGGCGATACCAGTAGGAGGCATCAAATGCGAAGAAATCCTGAAATCCCGTGACGGTGTCGATGCGCCCTGGCGCGATGGTAGTGCCGTTGTAGTACACCGGCACCGAGGTCATCGCATGCCCGTTCAATTGGCTTGTCGAAAAACCGAAATGCATTTCGCTCACGTCAGAAAGCGGCTTCCAGGCAAGTAGCCTGATCGTCTGCATGTAGTTGACGTTGAGATTGCGGTCCACATTGAGCTTGGTACCGTCAACGGCATTCTCGCGCACCTGAACCCAGCCGGTTGGGATGCTGTCCTCGCCGTAGATAGCCACTGTCCATGGATAGTCAGTGGCGTACACGGGAGCAATCACCATGAGTACGCTTGCAAACAGCAGGAGAATGAGACCGTGCAAGACGCGCGGACTGAACTGCGACGCATGATGTGACTGTTTTGCAATCATGCCCGGGTACACATCGTCTTCTTGGGCGCGTTCTACCGCTACGTAGCCGCCCGTCTACCCTGACTCGCCGCGCAGTTTACTCCCAATGCCATGCGACGGACGTGAAGAAGTAGCGAGTTATTTCTCGATCCGGTAGTTGAGGCTGGCGCGGTTGAAGTCGGTGGCGTTTTGCGCCTCGAGACTCCAGCGCCTGCTGAGGCGATAGCGCAATGTGATGACCTGGCCCGGTTCGAACAGTCCCACGCCGTAGCTGAGATACAAGCGGGGCGAGAGATATTTGCCTACGGTAAAGGCGGAGTTGCCGCCGAGCGCATCACTGCTGGATACGCCGATATCGTCGATGCCGAGTTTGCCGCCGACAGTTTTCGCCAACAGATTGCCGGTGGCTGAGCCGAGCGCCTGTGCGGCGGCGTTGACCATGTTGCCTTCGCCGCCTTTTACTTGTGATAGTGGTTTGCCGGTGACCAGATAGGACAGCGCGTCGGATTGTTCCATCACCGGATTGGAAAACACGGTGAGTATCGGCCGCTGTGCCGTGCCCGAAATCTGCAAGCCGACTTGCTGGCCTTCGTCGATGGTGGCGGTGGGCGTGAGGCTGCGCACTGCACGAATGTTGAGTCCGGGGTTGTCGATGGGCGTGCTGGCGAACAGCAGCAAGCCTTGCTGTATTTGCAGGCTCTGGCCGTAGGCTTTGTAGGTGCCGTTGACCGCGATCTGACCCTGGCCGGTGGTGTTGCGGCCGGGACGTTCGTTCACCGTGAGCACGCCACTCAGATGTCCATCCAGACCCATGCCGGCCAGATGCGTATGTTGTCCAAGATCGACCTTGATCGATGCGGTGATCGGCATCGAACCGCTGCCGGCGGGCTGCTGCGGCTGATCGACGACCACGATGTCGGGAGATGCCTTGTTGACGCCGCTGCCCGGTAACTTGTCGAGATTGACGTCGGCACTGTCCAGCCGCACGGAACCCGTGGCGTTGAGACCTTGCGCGTCGCGACGCACGAGTACATCCGGCGAAACGATCACCTTGGCGGCGGGAATATCCACCGCGGTGAACTGGCTGCCTTTGAAGGTGATCTCGCTAGGCGTCTGCGCGTCGAGGCCGGCTACGCCAGCGATCGCGATCGAACCCTTGCCCGATTGCACGGTGCCATCGATGCGCAATTGCCGCGTATCGGCAGCGCTGACGGTAATGCGGCCCTCGCTGAGCTTCAGTCCGGCATCGGGCACTTCCGCAGCGAAATCGTTCACGCTCGCCTGGCCGATGACGGTTGGCTCGGTCAGCGTGCCGCCAAGTTTGAAATCGCCATCGATACGACCTTTCACGTTAGCCAGCGTATCGGTGAACAAGCCGATGAAGGCGAGGTTGTTTAGATGCACGCCAACCTGGCCGGCCAATGCCTGCTGCGCACCGTTGATGCTGACATTGCCGTCCAGTCGTCCATCTCCATTGAGTGCGGCGCGCATCGTCACTTGCTGATTGCCAGGTGCAAGCGTGGCGTTCAATGCGAGGTTGCTGTAGGTGATCGCAGGCTGGTCGGGATGTTCTTTGTAGATGACGCGACCTTGCGCCGATGTGATCGTAGCGTTGCCCGTAAGGCTGCCCGCCGCATTGCGATGAATCTTGCCGTTGCCTTCCAGCGTGCCTTCCGCGCTGACCGGCAGGTCGGCGTTGCCAAGGGCATCGACCACCAAGGTGAGCGGTACCGAATGCAAACGATAGCTTGCGTCGATATTGCCGGCCTTGTCTTGGCTGCCGCTGACGCATAACACAGGCTCGCCTGCGCTCAGGCAAAGTTCGGCAAGGCTTGCGCTGCCGTTGTTCCAACCCAGCCGTGTGGCTTGTTGCATGTTCCAGCGCGGAAGACCTTGGACATCGAGCGTGAGCGAGGTCAGCGTGCCGTTCCAGTTCTGGTCTTTCAACGTGCCATGGAGTGTCAGTGCGGTAGAAAGTTGTTCACCCTGCGCATCGAGCGTGAGCTGATGTTGTGCCGATGTGCCTTGACCATTCACGCGTATCTGCCGGAAGGCAAGGCCGCCGAGATTCGCGCCGGATGCTTCAAGATCGAGTTTTCCACCGGGGTTGCTGATATCCGGCACATCGGCTTGCAGTTGCAGCTGGCCGATAGTCTGTTCCTGCCAAGCCAGCGCTTGGCCTTGCAGGTTTCCGTTGACGGCGAGTTTCGGTAGCTTGCCGCGCACGTGGAATTGGCCATTCAGCCGTCCGCTGCTCTGCGGCAACCAATCGCCCAGCGAGGCGATCGCCAGCGTGACATCGGCATCGTTGCTGTTGCCAGGGCGGGCGAGCAGCTTGACAGTGCTGCTGCCCGAGGCAAGTTCCAGCGTGCCGTCGAGCACTTCGTTGGGTGACAGGTGCAGATGGCCGCTGCCGCGCAAGTGACGCTGCCGCAGTTGTCCATCGAGCTTGCGCAGATCGAGGGTGACATCCGGGCTGTTCTTGGTGAGCGTGCCTTGCGTGCCGAAGTCGGCATCCAGCAAACCTTGCCAGCCTGCGAGCAGTTGTCCGGGATCGAAGCGGTTAGCGTTCGCCTGGAATTGCCAGGCCAGATTGGGTTGCAAGGTCAGCGTGCCACTGGCGGTGAGCTTGCCTTGCGGTTGTAGCAAGCTGAGCGTGTGCAACTGAATCTGCTGTTGCGTGCCATCGAGATTCAGCGCCAGCTTCGCAAGTTTGCCGGGCGGTCCGACGGTGACGTCGCCCTCGGCGTGATACCGCTCCACACTTCCTTTCGCGGCAAGGTAGCCCTGGCTATCCAGTACTTGGCCGACCAAGCTGGCAGGCAGCTCCAGATTTTTCCAGTCGATGGCGAGATCGGCACTGATCGGTTGCGCATCCAGCTGTACGGTGCCCGTCGCATCGACCACGCCTTTGATCTGCGGTGAAGCGAGTTGCAACTGTTGCAGGGTGAGCGTTTTGAAGTCTTTGTCGAATTGCGCCTGCAAGGGCTGCAGCAACAGATGGTAGTCGTTGAGGTCCAACTGTCCGGTGATCGTGCCGCCGTACTGATCGCCGCTGCCCTGCAGGTTTGCCGCCAGGCGTGTGAGTGCGCTGTCGCCGAGCAAGGGCTTGGGATCGAATGCGGGCGCGTCGAGCTTGCCGGTCCACGCATTGTTCTTTCGCTGATCGATCTGCAGTTGCAACTGCGCGAGCATCGGTTGCGTCAGTGCAAGCTGGAGTTGCGCGGTACGTCCGTTGCCTTGCGCAGTGATGCTGCCGGCATAGTCGACGCCGCCGATCTTCCACGCGATATCGGCGCGTCCTTTGCCGCGATAACGTCGGCCGACGCCGAGTTGGCCATCCAGATTGACGTGACCATCCGGAGCGCGGAGTGCCAGCCGATCCACGTTGATGCCGTCGTTGGTCCAGCGGCCGGCGAGGTCGAGCTGGTCGGAGGCAAACAGAGGTTGATGATCTTGCGTAATGGTCACCGGCCCGACATGCACGTCGTCGAGCACCAGCGCCAAGGGCGGCTTTAGCGAAAAACCGCTCGATGACGACGATGCTTGCGATTTGGGCAACGCGACATCGACGCGATCCGCACGAAGCTCGGTGACATGCAGACGTTTGTAGAGCAAGGTGGCGACGTGCCAGTCCAGATGCAGCCCGGCGATGTTGACGTCGGTGCCCTCGCCATCGCTGTAGCGCAAGACGCCGATATCCAACGGGCCTATCAATCGTCCTTCCGCTTGCTGCACTTGCAACGCACCGTGCGTGAAATCCTGGGCGCGCGCCAGCGCGAAACGCAAGCCTGCGCCGGTGCACAGCAACCAGGCAACGCTGCCGGCGACCAACAGGAAAATCGCCAGCAGCACCAAGCCGATGGCGCGCATCCAGCGAGGACGACGAGAGGCGGGTGTGGGTGTGCTGTTCACATATGCCTCACAAATCCGGCCCGATCACGAGATGCAGCTCCACGCCGTGGCGTTGCGCGTCATTGATGGGCGTACCCACATCGACCCGAATAAGGCCGACCGGTGAACGCCAGCGTACGCCGATACCCGTGCCGATTTTGGGTTTCACGTTCGTGCCAGCGAACGCGTTGCCGGCATCGACAAACGTAGCGATGCCCCAGCGCTGCGTGAAGTAGTGCTCCAGCGTTGCGCTAC
The DNA here is from genome assembly GCF_030160075.1 of Dyella lipolytica. Classification (GTDB taxonomy): domain Bacteria; phylum Pseudomonadota; class Gammaproteobacteria; order Xanthomonadales; family Rhodanobacteraceae; genus Dyella_B; species Dyella_B lipolytica. The sequence continues at coordinate 1,989,506 of NZ_BSNQ01000003.1, read as the reverse complement.
CCACCAGCAGGTTGTTGCCGCCGATGACGCGCCCGTAGCTGTTTTCCGGACCGATGGCCTGGAACGGATAGCCGCGGATCGACTGATCGCCACCCGCGAAGAAACGCAATTGAGGTGGCAGCGCGGCGAAATCGTCGGTCCAGATGTGGCCGTAGCTACCGCGCAGGATCAACCTGTTGTTGCGCCAGAACGCGCGAATCCACTTGGCGTCGGCGGTGACCTGGCTGAAACGCGCGGACGAAAGCAGATCGCCTGCGGTGCTGCGCACGGCAAAGCTGAGCAACCAGCCGCGCCGCACGAAATCGAGATTGTCCGCCTGCTTGCGCGTGAGCGAACCCTCGGCGTACACCAGCGTGCTGCTGCCATGTTCGACGCCCGGTGTGCTTTCCGGTTCATCGGAGCGTTTGCCCACGGAGAAGGTGCCCGACAGCGCATGCACGCCGACCGTGCGCACCCAGTCGTTCCACAATTCGCTTTCGTTGGCGACGAGTTCCAGCGTGCGCGATTGTGACGTTACGGTGTTGGCATCGCGATAGGTTGCGCCGAAGTTCAGGCTGCGCTCGTTGTCGCCTGGCAACGGTATCGTGTATTGCGTCGAAACCGTCTTGAGCCGTTGCGCGAGCACGATGTCGTTTTTCCACTTGTGCCCGTACTGATTCACCCATCGGTTTTCGATGCCGCCGCGTATGCCGACGCCGGTATCGGTACCCACGAACAGGCCTGCGGTGTAGATCGTGCGTTTGGCAGGCGCGAGTTCGACATCGATATCGACGATACCGTTTTTCGCGCTGTCGATTTGCGGCATCACGTTGACGATGGAGAAATAGTCCGCACCGTTCAGTACCTGCTGGAATTTCAGCAGTTGGTTCTGATCGAAATAGTCGCCCGGCTTGAACGGGACGTAGCGATCGAGAAATCCATCCTTGAATTGCGAGCCTTCGAAGTGAACCTGGCCATAGCGGTAGCGGCGGCCGACGTCCCAGGCCAAGTGGATGGCTGCCGTGCGTTCGCCGCGATGGACGTCCACGCGACGCACAGTAAGCCGCGCATCGAGAAAGCCGTTCGCGGTGAGGGCGTGGCTTAGGGCGTCGCGCGCGGTGTCGTACGCGTTGTCGTCCAGTCGTTGGCCCTTGAGCTTTTCGATGCCACGACGCGCGGATCGGACGGGCCCGAGCTTCGCGGCGGTCGGATCGAGCTGAATATCCACCGAGGTGACCTTGACCGGCTCACCCGGTGCGATGTGCAGCGTCACGCGCCAGTCCTTGCCGACCTGTTCCAGCTTGCCGGTGGCGTGCGCCTCGTAGTAGCCATAGGGCTGCAGCGCCGTTTCCACTTGCGCATCGGCGCGTTCATAAAGACGACGCACCTGCGCCTCGCTCACATCGCGCGTGGCGTATTGCGACAGGCTGACGCCGGCGATGACGGCGGCCTTGAGCGGATCGTCGACACCGTCCACGACCAACTGCACCCCGGCATGGCTCAGTGCCGGGAGCAGCAACAGCAGGAGCAGGCTTTGGCAGCAGCGAATCCAACGCATGCGTTAGGGTTCCATCCTCAGTCTTGGCATCGCGAACGTGAGCTTACCGAGCTTGGCATGGACGGCGCATTAAGTCGCTCGCGAGGCCGCTTCGCGGATTGCCGCATGGCGCTTTGGCGATGCCGCTGGGCTGAACCGTAAGGCCGTCCTTCTCGGACGGGACCCTGATTTAGGCCTAGTCCGATATCTCAGCGCCGCCTCGATATTTAGCATTCTCCTGGAGCTAGGAGCGGCCGCGTCCCATCGCGGCAAGCATGCACAGGGGATTCGTCCAGTGCGTGCAGTCAACGGCGGCAACCGTTCGCAGAAGCGATACGCGCCCACGACATCCCGACACGCAGGTCGGGACACCCCAGGCGGAAGGTCGATTCAAGGCTCTTTCTGAGAGGCCAGGGTCGGTTTGCGCCCCACAAACCCATCTCAATTGGAGCACTCGCATGAACAAGGTTTATCGAATTGTGTGGAATGCAGCGACTCAGTCTTGGGTGGCTGCATCCGAACTGGCCCGCGCTCGCGGCAAATCCACCTCGCGTCGGCGTACTGCGCTGGCGCTTGCCACCATGTCCGCGTTGGCGGTTTCGCCGGTGTGGGCGCAGACACTCGTTGACAATGGCTCGACCGTTACCGTCGACGGCACGCAGGCTCCTTGGACGCCAGCCACGTTGCGTGTTGGTAACAACGGCCAAGGTACGTTGAACATCGTGGACGGCGGTGTCGTTAACAGCGTTAACGGAACTTACGTAGGTGTGAATAGTGGCTCAGAGGGTGCTGTAACCGTCGATGGTGCGGGTTCGACCTGGACAGAGAGCGGTGGCATTGTTCTCGGTTACAACGGTGCCGGCACGCTCGATGTTACCAATGGCGGCACCGTTAACACGGCGGGCGCTTTGTATGTAGCCCAAATGCCTGGTGGTTCGGGCGCGGCCACGGTTGATGGGGTCGGTTCCTCGCTAAATGCCGCCAGTGGATTTTTTGTAGGGTCAAACTTTTCTACGCCAGGTGGTCAGGGTTCGTTGACCATCTCCAATGGCGCTTCGGCGACGGGCGGAAGCTTGAGAATAGATGGTCCTGATGGCGTGGTTAACGTCCAGGGCCCGGGTTCTAGCTTGGTTGTGACGGGCGTTGGCGGCCAAGTTATTGGCGCCTACGGCAACGGCACGTTGAACATTACCAACGGCGCTACTGCTGATATTTCGGGAAATAATGCGCCGACCGGCATTACGTTTCTTGGCTATAACCAGGGTGGCGTAGGCACGATCAATGTTGATGGTGCTGGTTCGCATTTGACGACAGGCGCGAGGGTATACGTAGGTGGCAACCCAAGCACAACCACGCCTTCTGGTATGGGTATTGTCAACATCACGAATGGCGCCACGGTCGATACGGCAGGGAGCGTGTACTCTGCGACGGCGACCAATCCGGAATCCGTCGGTATCATAAACATCGACGGCGCTGGTTCTAGTTGGACGTCCGTTGGTGGGTTCCAGATTGGTAGTAGCGGCCAAGGCACGATGTCCATCACGAATGGTGGGTCTGCCATTGGCACTATCACTGCAGGCGTTTACGCCGGCTCGCAAGGGTCGGTTTATGTCGATGGTAAGGGCTCTAACATCACAGGTAGTGTAAGCATTGGCTACAGAAGCACTGGGCTGCTGGAAGTCACCAATGGTGGTGCCGTCCATTCCGATCAAACGGTGATAGGTGGCTACAACAACGCTACCGGAACGGCCATTGTCGATGGTGTTGGTTCGAGCTTGACGACGAAAGGCGCCACCTACGTTGGCTTGGCTAATTCGGCACAAGGCTCGCTAACCGTTTCGAACGGCGGCAAGGTAAAGTCAACCACTTCCGATATTGCGTACTCCTCCGGCACAGCGGGAACGGTCGCCGTGGATGGTGCTGGCTCGAGTTTCTCCACGAGTGATTACTTGAAGGTGGGTACGGCCGACACGGGCTCGCTTGCCGTGACGAATGGCGGCAGCGTTGCCAGCAACAGTGCCATTTTCGGCGATAGCAAAACAGGCGTTGGCACGGTCACCGTTGACGGTGCAGGCTCCACTTGGGATAACGCTACGGCCATGACTGTTGGCAACAGCGGTCAAGGTGCGCTGACGATTTCGAATGGCGCGCTGGTTCAATCGAGCACCGTCGCTATCGGCCAGCAAGTTGGCTCGACAGGTACCCTGAATATCGGCGCCGCACCGAGCGATGCCGCCACAGCGCCTGGCACTTTGAATGCAACGAGCCTGAGTTTTGGCAAAGGCACGGGTGTCATCAACTTCAATCACACCGATACCAGCGGCAGTTACGTTTTTGCGCCCACCATCACCGGTGGCCCCGGCAGCGTCAACGTGTACAACGGTACGACGGTATTCAATAGCAACGACACTTACACCGGCGGCACGACCATCTCTGGCGGCACGCTTGCCATCGGCGACGGCGCGCATACGAGTGCTTCGCTGTCGGGCAGTGCTGTCGATGTGCAGTTGGCAGGTACGCTTTCCGGCTACGGCACGATCAATGGCGATGTCACCAACGCAGGCACCATGTTGGCCGGCAGCGCGAGTGGGCTCGGCAGCAATTTCGGCAATCTGACCGTCAACGGTAACTACACAGGTGGTGGCACGGTCGCGGTCAACACTGTGCTCAATGAAGGTGGCGCACTGAGCAATCAGCAGACTGACCGTCTTTTGATTCAAGGCAATGTCACCGGAACCACGCTTCTGGACGTGCGTGGCCAGGGCTTGGGTGCGGACACCGATCTTAACGGCGATGGTTTCGTGCAACCCAGCGAGGGCATCTCGTTGGTGCAGGTGCACGGCAACTCGACCACGAACGCGTTCCAGCTGAAGGGTGGCTACGTAGCGGTAGGTCCGTGGATGTACGACCTGTATGCATTCGGTCCGGGCGCGACCGATCAGTCGCAAAGCGTGTTGCCGAACGGTGACTCGCTGGATTGGGATTATCGACTGGCCAACGCTTTTGAAACCCCGGTGCCAGCTCCGACTCCGACGCCGGCACCTACACCGACGCCGACGCCGACGCCAACGCCGGCACCTACACCGACGCCGGCACCTACACCGACGCCGGCACCTACACCGACGCCGGCACCCACACCGACGCCGGCACCCACACCGACGCCGGCACCCACACCGACGCCAGCCCCGACGCCGACGCCGGCACCTACACCGACGCCAGCTCCGACGCCGACGCCGGCACCCACGCCGACGCCAGCACCTACCCCGACGCCTGTTGATCCGGCACCGCAGCCCGATGACAACAGCGAGATCCGTAAGGCGGTTCCGCCGCAGGTCGGTTCGTACGTCTCCTCGGCCACGGCGCTGCTGGGTTACGGCGGTCAGACCATCGACACGCTGCATCAGCGCTTAGGTGAAATCCGCAACGTGCAGGCCAAGGACAACGACCAGCTGGGTGGTGAAGTGTTCGCGCGCTACATCGGCACGCAATACAAGTACAGCTCCGACCGCAACTTCAATCAGTACGGCTACGACTTCAACCAGCAGATCAACACGCTGCAGTTGGGTGGCAGCATCCTGGGCTGGACGGGCGACAAGAGCAGCCTGCGTGCGGGTTGGGCGGCCGATGCCGGCACCACCACCGTGACGCCTCAGCGCACCAGCATCGGTGGCAGCTCCACCAAGTACAAAGCGCATGGTGCCTCGGCATGGTTGACCTGGCAGCAGGACAACGGCTTCTACGTCGATGCGATCGTCGGCGGCGAAAGCTACAACGGCAAGGTGAGCACCGACCTGCGCGGTTCGGATGTGGCCACGATCCGTGCCCACGGTTGGACGGCCTCGGTGGAAACCGGTTATCCGTTCCAACTGGGCAAGGGCTGGGCGATCGAGCCGCAGGCGCAGCTGATGTACCAGTCGCTGGTGTTCAACGACGTGGTGGATAAGGACAACTTGGCGGTGAAGCTGGGTGACGTCGGCCAGGCGACCTATCGCCTGGGTGCCCGCCTCACCAAGAGCGACAACGCCACGTTCTCGCCGTACCTGCGTGCCGATTACATCAACACCGTGGGTGGCCGTCAGCAGGTGAACATCAGCAGCACCGATTGGACGGATGTGCAGGCAACGTTTGCCGGTGGTCGTGCCGGTGCCAGCTATCGCCTGGGCGGTGGTGCGACCAGTCAGTTCACCAAGAACCTGGCGATTTATGGTGAGGTCGATTACCAAGGTGCGCTCAACAACTACGGCACCAGTGGTTGGACGGCTAACGTGGGTCTACGCTGGAATTTCTGACCACGTTGGTGCACAGGGAAGTGACGAAAGAGCCGGGTATGCCCGGCTCTTTTTTCTTTGCTTCCTCTCCCCTTCGGGGAGAGGATTGAGGTGAGGGGGGGCACTCTTGCCTGACGCATCGATCGAAGCGTGCTCTGAATCTGCATTTTCGCAAGAGCAGCCCCTCACCCAACCCTCTCCCCGGAGGGGAGAGGGCTCAATAGCAGAGGAGGGGAGAGGGCTTAGGTATGCGCGAGGTTTATTGGGGGCGTTAGCCCGCTGCGTCACCCGAGCTGTGCGCGATCCAGGCGCCGATCAATGCGGAGATATACGGGATCGCCTGCGCGGACAGGATGAAGATCCACAGCCGGCCTTCGGTGAAGTGCGAGATAGAGCTCATCAGCATGCCGACGACGCACAGCGCGAGCGCGCAAAGCATCAGCATCTCTTCGCGCACGGGAGCGAACGCGGCGAAGTTGCTGCCGCCCAGGCGTCGGCTCTTTGCGGTCACCACGAACGAGGTCTTCTTGCGCGTCAACCCGTGCAGGATGCCGCGCGCGATCGCGTGGCTGAGGCTCATGCTGGCCACGGACGCCATGATCGTGTCGTACCAGCTGCATGGCACGCGGGCGCGGTACAGCACGAAGCCGAAGATCGCCTTGGCGAAGAAGAAGCCGATTACGGGAACCAGGAACAGCTGCATGGGCAGGCTGAAGATTTGCGGCAAACCCACCATGCCGGCGGTCCAGAAAATCGCCATCAGCGTGAAGATCAAATGCAGCGCGTCGGCGAACCAGCTGAACCAGCCGGTGAGGAAGTGGAAGCGCTGGCCGCCGCTCAGCGGACCTTTCTTCGTCATCCAGCTCCAGCGGCCTTTCAAAATCTGCATCGCGCCGAAGGCCCAGCGATAACGTTGACTCTTGTATGCCTTGAAGTCGGCGGGCGTCAGGCCCTTGCCCATCAGCTCATCGACATAGACCAGCTCATAGCCGGCATGCATCAGGCGCAAGCCGAGCTCGGCGTCTTCGCAGATCGTCCACTCCGACCAGCCACCGGTGCCCTCTAGCGCGGAGCGGCGCACCATCGTCATCGTGCCGTGCTGAATGATGGCGTTGCGCTCATTGCGGTGGTGCATGCCGATGCGGAAGAAGCCGTCGTATTCCCACGCCGTCATGCGGCGGAAGCGGTTGTGCTCGAAATCGCGATGCGCCTGCGGGCACTGCACCACGGCCACCTTCGGGTCGTGGAAGTAGCCGGTCAGCGTGGACAGCCAGTCGGCACGCACTTCGTAATCGGCGTCGATCACCGCCACTACATCGGCGCGCGGGTCGGTTTCCTTCAGGCCGAAATTCAGCGCACCGGCCTTGAAGCCCGGCCAGGGTTCCAGGTGGAAGAAGCGGAAGCGGGAACCCAGTTTCTCGCAGTACTCCTGCACGGGCTTCCAGATCGCCGGGTCCTTGGTGTTGTTGTCGATGACCAGCACTTCGTAGTTCTGGTAATCCAACGCGGCCAGCGAATCGAGCGTGACGATCACCATCTCCGGCGGCTCGTTGTAGCAAGCCAGGTGAAGGGATACGAACGGCTGTTTCTCGACCGGATCGGGCTCCAGCATGCCGGCGTGGCGTATCCACTTGCGGCGCCACAGCACCTCGGTGAATTCGAAGCCGTTGATCAACAGGATCGCCAGGATCGCCACCTGCGCCGGGAACAGCAGCGCCAACATGCTCCAGTCGATCCAGTCGAGGTAGAAATTGAACGGCAGCGTGACCGACCACACGATCAGGCCGCAGGCGAGCTGGATCAGCACGTCGAAGAACAGCCGGCCCGTCAGCTTGAAGCGGTGGAAGCGGATGCCGAACCAGATCATCGGGATCAGAGCGAGCAGGCTGGCGCCCAATGCCTTCCAAGGCCAGCCGGTGTCTTCCGTCACCGGGCCGATGAAGGGGAACTTGGGTTGGCGGTCCGCACTGAAGATGCCCCAGTAGGCGCCGGTACGGCCCTCGCCGAGGTTTTCCTTCCAGGGCTGGTCGAACGCTTCGAACAGGTAGTAATCGACGTTATTCGCCTTCGCCCAGATCAGCCATTCGCGGTCGAAGATCGCTTCGTTGGAGATGGACGGGTAGGCGCGTTCACGACGATCGCCGTTCGACGGCCAACCGATTTCGCCAACCACCACATGCTTGTTCGGAAAACGTTGCTTGACGGCCAGGTAGGCGCCTTCGGCAGCCTGGATCGCAACGGATTTCCGCTGCTCGCTCGATACCGGCAGGCCGTTCCAGAATGGGAACAGGTGGATGGTAATGAAGTCCACGTGGTCGGCCAGTTCCGGGTACTTCAACCAGATGTAATCCGGCTCGGCGATCGATACAGGTTGGCGGATATGCGCGCGAGCCCGGTCGAGGTAGGTGATCATCTTCTCGACGGGTAGATCGTTGCGGAACAGCACTTCATTGCCGACGATCACGCGTTCGATCGTGTCCGGGTAACGGTTCGAGAGCGCAATCAGCGCATCCATTTCCTTTTCGTTGTTATCCAGGCGAGTGTCGATCTCGGCGCCGGCCATGACTTTCAGGCCTTCTTTCTGGGCCAGTCGGTACGTTTGCGGGTTCACCTGCATGGAGTAGGTGCGGATACGGCCCGTGTACTGGCGCAACAGCTTCAGATCGCTGTCGATCTGGTCGTCACTCGGGTAATCCTGATTGAACGGGTTCTGGTAGCGCTGGAACAGCGAGACCGTGAGGCCATTGATCTGGCCGTGCCAGTCCTGGGGGCCGTTCGGAAGATTGCTCCACCACCAAAGGCCGATATTCAACGCTGCCACCACCAACGCCAGCAGCATGGCGGTGAAAATCGATGACCTAGTTTGTGATTGGGTGGGTGTAGCGCTCAAGAAAATCCCCGTTAGGTGCCCCTCTCGAGGCGCATGAAGCCCGACGAGCTTAACCAATTGACGGCGTTAGGCTCAATAAATTGCGGCGGGAGCGGTCAGCGCGAGGTCAGGCCCGTCGGCCGTTCGGGGTAGTTTGGGCTTTTTCCAGGCCTTGGGGCAGGGCACGAAAGCGTAAGCGTGGCCTGGTGTCGCAAGAACTCGCAGATCTCATGCTTGCGACATCTCTAGTGACCGCTGCGCGGTCGAGTTTCGACGCCTTCGGTTGCCGAACTACTATCTGCTAGGCGCAGGCATCACGCCCTCTCCGCAAACGGGGAGGGCGTTTCGCGCACGATTATTTCAACAGCGAGCGCAACATCCAGGCCGTCTTTTCGTGTTCTTTCAGTCGGCCCGTCACCATGTCCGCCGTGCCTTCGTCGCCAATGGCATCGGCCGACTTGATCACTTCGCGTGACGTGGTCGCGGCAATCTCGTGGCCGGTGACTAACTGGCCGACCATGTCTCTCCAGTCGGGCACGCCGGATTCCTCCTTGATGGTGGTCAGCTTGCCGAATTGGCTGTAGGAGCCCGGGGCGAACACGTCGAGGGTGCGAATGCGCTCGGCCACTTCGTCCGCAGCCAGCCACAGTTCGTTGTACTGAGTTTCGAACATGGTGTGCAGGCTGTTGAAGTGCGGTCCCGTCACGTTCCAGTGGAAGCTGTGGGTCTTCAGGTAGAGGGAATAGGTATCCGCAAGCAGCTTGGACAGCTGCTTGGCGATCGTTTCGCGGTCCTTCTTCGCAATGCCGATGCTGGTGGCCATAGGGCGCTCCTTTCCAAGCGGGTTCTAGGGGATTGGCTTTAGAGCTTACCGACGCGTGGAGTGCGGGAGAAATGAATAGTGCAGATGCCGGCGATAGCCTCCGGCTATCATGTACGTCTGCATGAGTGATACGAAGCCCAACATCCCCGCCGTCTCCCCAGAAGCCCACCTGCGTGCCTTGCGCAAATCGCTGGATGCGGTTTCCAGCCGTGATTTCGGCCGTCTGCTGGGCCGTTGGCGCGGGCTGTCGCGCCGCCCGGACGCGAAAAAGCTAGAGACGCTAGCCGCCGATATCGCCGCTTCTGCCGAGCGGCGGCAGCGACGTGCGCGGAGCAAGCCACCGATCCGGCTGGACGAATCGCTGCCGATCACGGCGCGAGCGGAGGAAATCGTCGAACTGATCCGCGAGCATCAGGTGGTGGTGATCGCTGGCGAGACTGGCTCGGGCAAAACCACCCAGTTGCCCAAACTGTGTCTGGCGGCCGGGCGCGGCGAGGCAGGCCTGATCGGCTGCACCCAGCCGCGCCGTCTGGCCGCGCGCTCGGTGGCGCGTCGCGTGGCGGAGGAACTCAACACACCACTGGGCGACAAGGTCGGCTTCCAGGTGCGTTTTACCGATCAGGTCTCCGAGCAAAGCCTGATCAAGTTCATGACCGACGGCATTCTGCTCGCCGAAACGCAGGGCGATCCGTGGTTGTCAGCGTATGACACGATCATCATCGACGAGGCGCATGAGCGCAGCCTCAATATCGATTTCCTGCTCGGTTATCTCAAACGGCTGGCGGTAAAGCGGCCGGATCTGAAGATCATCGTCACCTCGGCGACGATCGACACCGCGCGCTTCGCCGAACACTTCGGCAACGCGCCGGTGGTGTCGGTGGAGGGGCGTGCGTATCCCGTGGAAGTGCGATGGCGTTCCACCGACGAGGTGGCTGCGCGCCGCAATCAGCGCAGTAGCGACATGCAGCAAGGTGGCGCCGAGCATGTCGCCGCCGTGCTGGATGAAATCACCCATGACGATCCGCGCGGTGACGTGCTGGTGTTCATGCCTGGCGAGCGCGAGATCCGCGATGCGCATTTGCTGCTTTCGCGCCGGCAGTATCGCGAAACGGAAATCATGCCGTTGTACGCCCGCTTGTCGGCCACCGACCAGGACCGCGTGTTCAAGCCTGGGCCGAAACGACGGATCGTGCTCGCTACCAACGTGGCCGAAACCTCACTCACCGTGCCGCGCATCCGCTATGTCATCGATAGCGGCACCGCGCGCGTGAAGCGCTACAGCCAACGCAGCCAGCTCGAACGCCTGCACGTGGAACCCGTGTCGCAGGCAGCGGCCGATCAGCGTAAAGGTCGATGCGGTCGCATCGGCCCAGGCATCTGCTATCGCCTTTACGATGAAGCCGATTACGCCGCGCGCATTGCCTATACCGATCCGGAACTGCTGCGTTCCTCGCTCGCGAACGTCATCTTACGCATGCTGGCGTTACAGCTGGGCGAGGTGGATGAGTTTCCATTTCTGGAATCACCCGATCCGCGCGTAGTGACAGACGGTTACCGCCGCTTGGCGGAAATCGGCGCCATCGACGATAGGCGCCAGCTCACCACGATCGGTCGCACGCTCGCACGCTTGCCCATCGACGTGCAGCTGGCGCGCATGCTGGTCGAATCGGAGAAGCTGGGCAGTCTGCGCGAGTTGCTGGTGGTTGTGGCTTTTCTCAGCATCCAGGATCCGCGTGAGCGCCCGGCCGATGCGCGGCAACAGGCCGATGCGGCGCATGCCGCATTTGCCGATCCCAAATCCGACATCGTCGGCGTATTGAATCTTTGGCGCGAGTACGACAGCGCGCACGAGGAGTTGACCCAGTCGAAGCTGCGCGATTGGTGCACGAGGCATTTCCTCAGCTTTCTGCGCATGCGCGAATGGCGTGAATTGCATCGGCAATTGCTGCTGGTGGTGCAGGAGATCGGCTGGAAGCTTGGCGCCGCTGCTCCCTCTCCCCTTCGGGGAGAGGGTTGGGGTGAGGGGGCAACCTCGCGAGCAACCGTCAACGCGCGCGAAAAGAATGCTAAGAAGATCCGCACGGAGGTGTCTTCCCGCAAGCCCCGGCCCCTCACCCCAGCCCTCTCCCCGGAGGGGAGAGGGAGTGACGATGCGGAGCGGCTGTACGAAGCGGTGCATCGTAGTCTGCTTGCCGGTCTTCCCACCCAAGTCGGCCACAAGGATGAGAAAGGCGTTTATCGCAGCACACGCGAGCGGCGTTTCCAGGTGTTTCCCGGCTCCGCGCTAGCCAAGACTCCGCCGAACTGGATCTTCGCAGCGCAGATCATCGATATCGGTGGGCGCGTATGGGGCATGATGTGTGCGCGCGTCGAACCGATGTGGATCGAGCAGCAAGCTGCGCATCTGTTGCGCAGCACCTGCCGCGATGCGCACTGGTCGCGCAAGCGCGGCACGGTCGTGGCTTACGAGCAGGTCAGCTTGTTTGGACTCGCGCTGGTCGAGCGCCGGCCGGTGACGTTCCAGCAGCAGGATCCGGCGCTGGCGCACGGGATCTTTTTGCGTGAAGCGATCGCGCGTTGCGACCTCGAAGCGCGGGCGGATTTCGTGCGCGCCAATCAGCGGGTGATCGAAGATGCACAAGGCATCGAGGCGAAACAACGCCGCGAAGGCTTGATTCGTCATGAAGACGATCTGGTCGATTTCTTCCGCGGCAAGCTACCGCAGGAGATCGCGAGCAGCCGCGCGCTGGACGCCTGGTATCGGCATGCGCGTCCGGCGGAACAGGCCGCACTGCGCTGGTCGATCGACGATGTGATGGTCGGCGGTACGGGGCTCGATCCCAAGGCGTTTCCGGCATCGCTCGATATCCCACCGCAGCGCTATCGATTGGAATACCGCTTCGTGCCCGGCGACGATGCCGACGGCGTTACGCTCCACTTGCCGTTGGCGATGCTCAACGCGTTGCCGACCGCTCGTTGCGAGTGGCTGGTGCCGGGCTTGCTTGGCGAAAAAGTTGCCGAGTTGATTCGCGGGTTGCCCAAGTCGTTGCGCCGCAACTTCGTGCCCGCACCGGATTTTGCACGCGCCTTTGTCGAAGCCGAATCGCCGCGCGATGAATCGTTGACGAAGGCACTGGCAACCTTTCTGCGACGCACGACCGGCGTAGAGATCAACGCAAGCGATTTTGCGCCCGTTGCACTTCCACCGCACTTTGCCATGCGCTATCGCTTGCACGACGACAAAGGCCACACACTCGCCAGTGGTCGCGATTTGTCGGCACTGCGCGGGCAATGGGAAGGGCAGGCGCGCGAGGCGTTTTCGCGCAAGACGGATATCGAACTCACCCGCGAAGACGTCACGAGCTGGGATTTCGAAGAAATTCCCGAGCAAGTGCGTTCAGACGGTGGGCTTTTGGCTTTTCTTGCTTTGGTCGATCTTGGCGATGCGGTCGCGTTACGTGTCTTCGAGCGTAGCGATGAAGCAAAAGCTGCGCATATCCAGGGTGTGGAACGCTTGCTGCGCCATGCATTGGCCAGCGACATGAAGCAGGCGCGCCGGCGTCTGCCGATCGCCAACGCGTTGTCGCTCAAGTATGCCCCGCTCGGCAGCATCGACGGTCTGCGCGACGATCTGACCGAAGGCGGCTTTACCGATCTGCTCGCCACGCAGCATTTGAATGTGCGCAGTGCAGCTGCTTTCGAGGTATTGCGAACCCATGCTGCACGCGAGTTGTTCGCGGCAGCGGTTGAGCGGCTCAAATTGGCCGAGCCGATCATCGAGGCGCAAGCCGAGTTGAAGCCTTGGCTGCAACCGCCGTTGCTCGGCTTCGCCCGTGCCAGCTACGACGATCTCGATGAACAGCTCGATGGCTTGCTCGCACCGGGGTTCCTGCGCGATTTGCCGACTGCGCGGCTGACCCACTTTCCCCGCTATCTAAAAGCCATGCGCCTGCGCGCCGAACGTCTGCGCCAGGACCCGGCCAGAGATCAGCAACGCATGCTGCAGGTGCTGCCTTACTGGCGCGAATACCTCAACCATCGTTCGGCCGGCGATCTCGGGCTGGACGAGCTGCGCTGGCTGATCGAGGAGTGGCGGGTGTCGTTGTTCGCGCAGGAGCTGAAGACCGCCGAGCCGGTATCGCCCAAACGGCTGGCGAAAGCGCTCGAAACGATACGCTGAACCTATCCCCTGGCGATCCACCAAGCGGTATGCTGGCTGCATGCACGGCATGATCCGCATGCCGTGACGTACGGGAACATCGCAACATGGTTCATGCCTCCCCCACTGCTGCCGGGCACTTAGTGGCGTGGCAGTCGCGCGCGGGCGAACTGCCCGCCGTGTTGGCCGAGGTCCTCGCCGTATGCGAGCAACACGGCGTCAACGAACGCGAGTGCGGTGATGTACTCGATCTGCTCGCCATGCTCGGCTGCGATGCACAGACCCAAGCGGCAGCGCTTTGGTTCGACGTGGCGCATCGCCATCCCCTGGTGTGGGAGCAGCGCGCGGCCTCGTTGAAGGAAGAGTTGCAACGACTGGTTGCCGGACAGATGGCCGCGGAACGCGTTTGGGCACTGCATGCGCAGCGGCCCCCGGAGGGTGGCTCCGAAGGTCTGCGGCGGCTATTGCTGGCGATCATCCGCGATCTGCGCGTGGTGTTCATTCTGCTGGCGCGGCAACTGGCAAAAATGCGTGCCGCCAGCACCTTGCCGGAAGGCGAACGGCAGGAACTGGCGCGCCTGACACGCGACATCCATTCACCGCTCGCCAACCGGCTTGGTATCTGGCAGTTGAAGTGGGAGCTGGAAGATCTGGCGTTCCGTTACCTGCAGTCCGATATCTACAAGCGGATTGCCAAACTGTTGGACGAGCGTCGCGGCGATCGCGAGAGCTTTATCCGCGAAACGCTGTCTGAACTGGGCGACGCGCTGCAGGAGGCGGATATCCATGCCGACCTGGCCGGACGCCCCAAACACATCTTTTCCATCTGGAAGAAGATGCAGCGCAAGGCAGTCGAGTTTTCCGACCTCTACGATATTCGCGCGGTGCGCGTGCTGGTCGATAGCGTCGCCGATTGCTATGGCGCGCTCGGCGTAGTGCATGCGCTGTGGCCGCATCTGCCGGGCGAGTTCGACGATTACGTGGCACGGCCCAAGAGCAACGGTTATCGCTCGCTGCACACGGCGGTGATCGGTCCACACAGCAAGACGCTGGAAGTGCAGATCCGCACACACGACATGCACCGCGCCAACGAACTCGGCGTGGCCGCGCATTGGCGCTACAAGGAAGGTGGCAGCGGCGATGCGGATTTCGAGGCGAAGATCGCCTGGATGCGCAAATTGCTGGAGCCGCGTAGCGATGACGGCGAGCTCGCAGCAGAACTGCAAACCGAACTGCTTGAAGATCGTGTCTATGTGCTGACTCCCAAAGGCGAAGTCGTCGACATGCCGCATGGCGCGACCGTGCTCGACTTCGCTTACCACGTGCACACCGAGGTGGGTCATCGCTGCCGCGGTGCCAAGGTCAATGGCCGCATCGTGCCGTTGACGCATCAGCCGCATAGCGGCGATCGCGTGGAAATTCTCACCGCCAAAATCGCCGAGCCGAGCCGCGACTGGCTTTCCGCACATCATGGCTATCTCAACACCAGCCGTGCACGCGACAAAGTGCGCGCCTGGTTCCGGCGCAGTGCGCACGACGCCAATCTTTCGGCAGGTCGCACCTTGTTCGAGCGCGAGCTCAAGCGTCTGGCGATGCTGGACACGGACCACACCAAGCTGCCCGCGTTGTTCAATCTGCAGACGCACGACGAATTGTTGATTGCGCTTGCCCTGGGCGAAATCAGCCCGGGCCAGGTAGCGCGCGTGCTGCAGGAGTCGCAGCAACCGCCTGAGCCGCCGAGCGTGCCTACGACGGCGCGACCGACGGTGTTCGATCACAGTGCGATCAGTATCGAGGGTGTAGGCAATCTGCTCACGGTGTTGGCGCGTTGTTGCCAGCCGCTGCCGGGTGATCCGGTGCGCGGCTTTATTACGCGCACGCGCGGGGTATCGGTGCATCGCGCCAACTGCACCAGCCTGGCACGGCTGGCGCGGCGCGATCCGGATCGGGTGATCGAGGTGAGCTGGGGGCACGCTGCTGCGCAGGCTTACGAGGTGACCATCCAGCTCAATGGGTATGATCGCAAGGGGCTGCAGAAGGACGTGGTGGGTGTGATCAGCAACGCCAATATCGGGATTATTGCTTCCTCCAGCCGGCTGTTTGCGCGAACCGGGGAGGTGGAGATGCGTTACACCCTGCGGGTGCGGGATTTTGAGCAGTTGTCGACGCTGCTGGATCGTTTGGCGGCGCTGCCGAATGTGGTGGAGGCGCGGAGGGTCGGGGCGGGGTAGGCTGAACGCAACATTCTGCCGCCAGCGCGGGTCGATGGCGCAATGTTAAGCTGCAAGCGTTCACTTGCCAGCTCGCGAGCCATGAGCGGAAACCGCCCCCCGAACGATCCCGGATATAACGGCCGTACCGAACCGAAACTGGGTGATCTTGACCACCTGGATAAACCGCGCCCGTCCGCCGAACCGAGCGACGGTTTGCCGCGGATGAACGTCGAACCCGGTTATCGCCGCCAGACGACGCCAGGCAAAAAAAAGCGCAAGAGTCCGCGCGGCTGGTGGATGCCGGTGTTGATCGTATTGCTGCTGGCAGCGATCGGGGGGCTCTGGATTAACCAGAATCGCTTGCGTGGTTTGATTCCGCACACAGATTTCGACGATGTCTTGCAGCGCGCGCAGACGGCTCTGCAGCAAGGTCATCTCGATGGCACCGATGGCACCAGTGCGCGCGAGCTGTTCGAAGCGGCACGCGCGCTGCAGCCCGACAACGACAGTGCACGGCAGGGGCTCAACGATGTGGGCCGTGCCGAAATCGCGCGTGCCGATGCGGCGTTGCAGGCTGGCCGTCTGGATGAAGCCGGGCAGGCGTTGACGAATGCACGCGAATTGCTCGGTGGTGGAAGCGATGTGGATCGCCTTACACAGGCGATTGCCAAAGCGCAGGCGACGACGGGGCAAACGGGAACGTTGATAGCCCAGGCGCAGCAAGCCTTGTCCGATGGCAAGCTGGATGGTCCCGATGGTGCTGCAGCGCTGTATCAACGCGTGCTGGCGGCCGATTCAGACAATGCCGTGGCCCGGCATGGTCTAGATCAGGTCGGCGACGCGCTTGCTGCTCAGATTCAGAAAGCGCTGGATGCAAAGGATGTTGCCACCGCCACCACGGGCATCGACCACTTGGCTGCCGTGTTGCCCAACTATGCGCAACTACCGACGTTGCGCGCCTCACTGGCGGCGTTGCAGACGCAGGCGAGCAGTACGCTCACCGATGCGATCAACCAAGGCAACGACGCACTGCGTGCCGGGCGTATCGCCGGTGATGGCGACGACACGGCGCTGGCGCATTTCAAGGCTGCGCTGGCGATCGATCCTGACAATCCGCAGGCCAAGGCAGGACTGGGTCAAGTTGCCGAAGCCTTGATCGTGCAGGCGAATGCAGCGATCGATAGCGGCGATACGAATCAGGCAAGGCAATTGCTCGGTCAGGCGGCGGCCCTCTCGCCGAAGTCGGCCGACCTGGTGGCTGCACGCGCGCGACTCGGTCAACCCGAGGCGTCGAGCGCGAATGACAACGACACCACGGCGACGACACCGTCGGCCACTCTGACACCGCAACAGCAAGTGCAAGTTGCGAACATGGTGCAGCAGGCGAAGCTCGCCGCCGAGCGCGGCAACATCATGTCGCCGCCGGGTGACTGCGCTTACGATCTTTATCGTGGGGCGCTGGCCATCGATGGCAACAACCAGGCGGCGCTGGCTGGTTTGCAAGGACTTTCCGGCCTGGTGGTGCGGCAATTCAATCAGGCGTTGAGCGCGGGCAATCTCAATAAAGCAGGCAGCTTGCTCGATGCGCTGGACAATCTTTCGCCGGGTGACGCCGGGTTGTTGCAGTCGCGTCAGCGGCTTGTCGATGCGTGGGTGGATCAGGCCGAGCGGCAGCTCGACAGCGGCGATCGCAACAATGCCGCGCAATCGCTGGAACAGGGGCGCAAGCTGATGCCGAACGATCAGCGTGTGCAGCAGCTCACCGTGCGCATGCAGGGTGGTGGATGACGGTATTGGTGTTCGGCGGAAGCGGCCAGATCGGGCACTACCTGCTGCCATTGCTTGCTGCGCGCGATGAAACTGTGGTGGCTTTGAGTCGCGTGCCACGTCCATCGACACCGGGCGTGACGTGGGTCACCGGTGGTCTTCCCGACAGCGTGCCTGCGGTCGACGGCATTTCCGCCATTTTCAGCTTTGGTCCGTTGCAACCGTTCGCCGATTGGCTGGGTGGCGCCAAGCTGCCGCATGCACCGCGTGTCGTCGCTACCAGTTCGATGAGTGCGGAAAGCAAGCGGACTTCAGAAGTGCCTGCCGAGCGTGAGCTGTCGCAACAGCTACGCGATGGCGAAAATGCATTGGCCGCCGCGTGTGCGCGGCATGGCAGTGAATGGACGGTGCTGCGTCCCACGCTTATCTATGGCGCGGGTCTGGACAAAAGCCTCACACCGATCGCGCAGCGTGCGATGCGCACCCGGGTGTTTCCGTTGCCGGCTGGGCGAGGCATTCGTCAACCAGTACATGCGCAGGATTTGGCGTTTGCCGCGCTGGCCGCACTCGATACGCCGGCATCTGCAATGAAAATTCTTCCCATGGGCGGCGGCGAGCGTCTGCCGGTAAGCGATATGTTCGCGCGCGTACGCCGCAGCTTGCCGGTCGATACGTTGCCGCTTCCCTTGCCGGGATGGTCGCTGCGTCTGGCTCGCCATGGGGTGCCGCGGTTACGCGGTCCGCTGAGCCGTTTGGAGGCCGATCTCATCGCCGACAATACGGACGTCATCCGGCTGCTAGGCGTCAATCCACGGCCCTTTCGCCCGGATGCGGACTGCTGGCAGCCCTCGGCTTGATCTGTCTGCACAAAGGCCGCACGCCGCCCCTGTTATGCCACGCTCGGGTGGTCCGTGTTCATCCGGCCGCCGGGTGGCGGGTCCTATGATCCGACCACGCCTAACCCGCCCACCTTTGCACTGGATATCCCCGCGTTGGACTTTCTGAACCGAATTCGATCGATCGCAAGCGCGTGCTGGCCGTGGCTGCGCATTCCATTCTGGGTCTGTACGGGACTGTTCTTCGGTTTCCTGCTGCCGTACTCGATGATCCTCAACAAGCGCGTACAGGATCGTTTCAACGATCTTGTCTTCGCCGTACCGACGCGCGTGTACTCGCAGCCTCTGCGTCTTGCCTCGGGCATACCGATGACACCGGCCGCGCTCGAAGTGGAGTTGACCTTCGGCGGCTATGTCGCCGACGGTCATGGTCAGGTGCCGGGCAGCTGGGCCAGGCAAGGCGGTAGCTATTTGATTTCATCGCGTGGCTACGCCGGTCCCGATGGCGGCGAGTTGCCCAAGCGCATACGCGTGACCTTGGGTCAGGGCACGGTGCAGTCGGTGACGGATCTGGGCACCGATAAATCGTTGCGCGAAACGCATCTGGATCCGGCGCGCATCGCCACCGTATACGGCTCCAAGCAGGAGGAGCGACGCATCGTGCAGTTGAACGATGTGCCACCCTTGCTTGTATCGGGTTTGCAGGCGGTGGAAGACCGCGATTTCAAACATCATATCGGCATCGATTTCACTGCCATCCTGCGTGCTGCCTTCGCCGATTTGCGCGCGGGACATACCGTGCAGGGCGCTTCCACGATTACCCAGCAGCTCGTGCGCAATCTGTTTCTAAGCCGCGATCAGAACATGGGGCGCAAGTTGAACGAGGCGCTGATGTCGGTGTTGCTGGAGATGCACTACAGCAAATCGCGCATCCTCGAGGCGTATATCAACGAAGTATTCCTCGGTCAGCAGGGTAGTCAGGCAGTGCGCGGTTTTGCCGCTGCGTCGGAGTTCTATTTCGGTCGTCGCCTGGAATACCTGCGTCCGCAGGAAGTCGCCTTGCTGGTCGGCCTGGTGAAAGGGCCGAGCCAGTTCGATCCGCGCCGGTACCCTGATCGCGCACTGGCCAGGCGCAATCTCGTGCTCGATCAATTCGCCAGCACGGGCCTGCTGACACCCGAACAGACGCGTGCCGCGCAGGCCACGCCGTTGGGTGTTATCGAAGACGGTCAGTTGCCGCACGATCGTTTCCCGGCCTTTATGCAGCTGGTGCGCGCGCAGATCACCAATGATTTCGACGAAGAGACCTTGCAGCAGGGCAATCTGTCTATCTTCACCACACTCGATCCGGCGGCACAGCTCTACACCGAGCAGGCGATCGACACGGCGATCAAAAACCTGGGCAAGCGCGGCGCCGATACGCAGGCTGCGGCCGTGGTCACCGATGCCAAGACCGGCAGCGTGCTTGCCGTCGTCGGCAGCAAATTGCCCGGCGACCAGGGCTTCAATCGCGCGCTGGACGCGCAGCGGCCGATCGGCTCGACCATCAAGCCATTCGTCTATCTGGTGGCGCTGACCCAGCCCGAGCGATGGAATCTCGCCACGGCACTGGACGATTCACCGATCAGCATGCGCCAGCCCGACGGCACGCCGTGGACGCCGCACAACGACGACAACCAGAGCCACGGCATGGTGCCGATGGTGGATGCGCTGGCCAATTCGTGGAACCTCGCCACCATCCATCTTGGCCTGGATGTGGGTGTGCCGCGCATCAAGTCGTTTCTCGACTCGTTCGGTCTTACCACCATCCAGCCTGGGCCCTCACTGCTGATCGGCGCGATCGATCTGGCGCCGGTCCAGGTCGCACAGCTGTATCAGTATCTGGCGTCCGATGGACACGCGTTGCCGCTGCTCGCGGTCAGCGGCGTGGTCGATGGCAATGGCCGCACCGTCAAGCGTTACGAAGTGCAGAGCGGGCAGGGCGAGTACCAGCCGGCAGTGCGCTTGATGACATGGGCCATGCAGCAGGTAGCGGTGTACGGTACCGCACACGCATTGGGCGACTCGAACCTGGCGTGGCTGCATACCGCCGGCAAGACCGGCACCAGCAACGATCTTCGTGACAGCTGGTTCGCTGGTTTCACGGGTGATCGTCTGGCGGTGTTCTGGATGGGCCGCGATGACAACAAGCCTAGCCATCTGTTCGGCGCGACCGGCGCTATGCGTGGCTGGCAGGAGTTGTTCCGCAAATTGCCCACGGAGCCGCTTTCGGCAGCGCCGGGTGAGGGGCTGGAAATGGCTTGGATTAATCCTGCCGACGGCAAGCGCAGCGATCCGCAATGCCAGGGCGCCAAGCAGGTGCCGGTGATTGCCGGTTCGCTGGCGACGGATTCGGAGGGGTGTTTCTGGCAAAAGGTCGGTAATCTGTTCGGCTCCGGCCAGGGCGATCCCGCGCCAGCCTCCACTGCCCCTACCGTAACCACCGTAACCCGAGAATGATCATGCAATTCCGTTCGTCACGCTTACTTACGCCTTTCATGCCTGCCGCCGTGGCGGGTGCACTGCTAACCGCCTGCGCACAGCCTATGCCTGAAGCGCCGAGACCGTCAGTAAAGTCCAACGCGGCGATGGTGGCGGATATTCAGGCTGCGGGTGAGCGCGATAAATCGGTCATCAACGTGCATCCGCTGAGCGATCCCGGTATTACCGCCTTGCAGGATGGTGCGCGAGATGATGAGCGCAACGGCCAGTACGACTCTGCTGCTGCCAAGCTGGATCGGGCACTGAAACTAAATCCCGATTCGCCTGGCGTGCTGCAGGATCGCGCTGAATTGGCCATCTATATGGGCAACTACGACATGGCCGAAAAGCTTGCGCACCAGTCCTGGTCGCTGGGTTCAAAGCAGGGGCCGTTGTGCGCGCGCAATTGGCAGACCATCGTCGAGATTCGTCAGCATGCCAATGATGCGGCGGGGGCTGCGGCGGCGATCAAGTGGGTCGGAGAATGTCGTGAGCCGGGGATTCAGCGTTACTGATGCGCGTCGTCGAGGGAGCGCGAGGATTTACTCCTCGCGCCAACTCAGAACAGCGAAATGAGCAACATCGCGATGCCCACGATGCTCACGGACCAGATCAAAGTGCGCAGATACGGAATGCCCAGCGCATACACAGGCACATAGATCAGTCGCGCCCAGAAATAAAGCTGCGCACCCAACACCGTCGTTGCGGTATGCCGCTGCAAAATACAACCAGCAAGCACAACCGCAGCAAAGAGCGCGAAAGTCTCCATAAAATTCGCCCTTGCACGATCCAGTCGTGCCACCACGCCCGTGAGAGGTGTGGGTGTAGCGTCGCGTGCGCTGGCAGCCCAATCCAATCCGCGTTGTCCGGTCACGCCCGTGGCGGCAACCACGACTTGCACCAACCCCAGCACGACACTCCACACCAGCATCTGCAACTCGACATTCATGGTGCTTCTCCCCCGTGGTGATGACGCGATAGTGAACCTCGGCAGTTCTTCGCGCTAGCGCTGAATACGTGACACATTTCCCCATATGGCCGTGCTGCGCGATACTGCGGCAATGACCGACCCCGATGACATCGGCGCGCTGCTCGGCGCCGACGGCCCGTTTGCCCGCGAGTTGCCGAATTTCTTGCCTCGTCCCGCGCAGCAGGCGATGGCGCGGGCTGTACATCACGCTATCGCCGAATGCGAAACGCTGATCGCGGAGGCCGGCACCGGTACCGGAAAAACCTACGCCTATCTGGTTCCGGCGATGTTGTCGGGCGAGCGTGTGATCGTGTCGACCGGCACCAAGGCGCTGCAGGATCAGCTGTTCTTTCGCGATTTGCCCAAGGTGCGCTCGGTGCTCGGCGCGCGCTTGAAGACGGCCTTGCTGAAAGGGCGCGCCAATTATTTGTGCTTGTACCGACTCGACCAGACGGTGCGCGAAGGTGCGAGCTTCGATCGGAACCAGGCGGGGCATTTGGCGGCCATCCGCGCCTGGTCCGCGCGCACGCGTCGCGGCGATCGCATGGAGCTGGCGGAAGTACCGGAAGATTCGCCGCTTTGGCTGCGCGTTACCTCCACACCTGAAAACTGCCTCGGCGTGGAATGTCCGTTCTATGACGATTGCCACGTGGTGGCGGCGCGGCGCGAGGCGCAGGAGGCGGATCTGGTGGTGGTCAACCATCACTTGCTGTTTGCCGATCTAGCGTTGAAGCAGGAGGGCTTTGGTGAGATTTTGCCGGGCGCGCAGGCATTTATTCTCGACGAAGCGCATCAGATTCCGGAGCTTGCCGGTCAGTTCTTCTCGCAAAGCCTCAGTGCGAGGCAGCTCAGCGAGCTGGCGCAGGATGCGTTAGCCGAATGCAACGGCATCACCGGTGCGATCGGTTTGCTGCTGGAACCGGTCGAGGCGCTGCAGGATTCGGTGCGCAAGCTTCGCCTCGCGCTCGATCCGTTGCCGTTGCGCGGGTCGTTCAACGAACTGCTTCAGCGCGAAGGTGTACCGGCGGCGTTGCGCGATCTGGGCGAATTGCTTGCCGCGCTGACGGACGTGCTCGCCTCGCAAGCCGAGCGCTCGCGCGGCTTGATGAATGTGCACGAACGCGCCGCTAGTTTGAGCGAACGCCTCGACCGGATTGCCGAAGCGCATTCCGAACAGGATGTGCGCTGGTATGAATTGTTCCCGCGCGGTTTTGCGTTGCATGCCACGCCGCTGGATCTGGCAGCGCCCCTGCGTACCATGCGTGAGCGCACGCACGCCGCATGGATCCATACCTCGGCCACCTTGTCGGTCGCCGGGCACTTCGAGCATTTTGCACGCCAGCTCGGGCTGGACGATCCACAGACGCTGAGCCTTGAAAGCCCCTTCGATTATGCGCGGCAAGCGCTCTGCTACATGCCGGATGGATTGCCCGATCCTGCCGCGCGCGATTACACCGAACGAGTGATCGACGCGGTGTTGCCGGTGTTGCAGGCATCGAATGGCCGCGCGTTCCTGCTGTTTACTTCACATCGTGCCTTGCGTCGTGCCGCCGAGCTGCTGGCCGATCGCGTGCCGTGGCCGTTGTTCGTGCAAGGCAGCGCGCCGCGACATCAGCTGCTGGAGGAGTTTCGCGCCAGCGGTCATGGCGTGTTGCTCGGCGCGGCCAGTTTCTGGGAAGGCGTGGATGTAGCGGGCGAAGCGTTGTCCGTGGTGGTGATCGACAAGCTGCCCTTCGCGGCGCCGGATGATCCGGTGCTGCAGGCTCGGTTGGAAGCGTTGGAGCAGGCAGGGATCAACCCCTTTATGGGCTGGCAGGTACCCGCTGCGGTGATTGCGTTGAAGCAGGGCGCGGGCCGACTGATTCGCGACGTGCACGATCGCGGTGTGCTGGTGCTGTGCGATCCGCGCCTTACCAGCAAGGGTTATGGGCGCTTGTTTCTCGCCAGCCTGCCGCCGATGCCACGCACGCGGGATCTCGCCGGCGTGCAGGCGTTTTTTGAAGATTCGTTGGAGCATGCCAACAACTAGCAAGTCACGGGCATGCTAGTTTCTGCCATGCATACGTATTCAGGCGGACAGGTCATACGCGCGCACGCAGAATCGGCAACCACTTGACCATCATGCGGGGAGCATGATCCATGAATCTAAATACAACGACGACGACCGGGCAGGACGAAGGGGCGCGCACCACGGCGAGGGTGGTGCTGATTGCTGCAGCTGCGGCGATCGGTGGATTCCTGTTCGGCTTCGATACGGCGGTGATCAACGGTGCGGTTGATGCGGTGCGTCATGGTTTTGGCCTTGGCGCGGGAGAGATTGGGTTTGCGGTGTCCTGCGCCTTGCTCGGCTCGGCGCTCGGTGCGTGGTACGCCGGTCCGCTCGCGGATCGGCTGGGCCGCGTACGCACCATGCAGGTGGCGGCGCTGTTTCTGGTGATGAGCGCTATCGGCTCCGGACTGGTGCACGGCGTGTGGGATCTGGTGCTGTGGCGCGTGGTCGGCGGTATCGGTGTCGGTATGGCGTCGGTGATCGCGCCGGCTTATATCGCGGAAGTTTCGCCGGCGAATGTGCGTGGGCGCTTGGGCTCCATGCAGCAGCTGGCCATCGTGCTGGGTATTTTCGTGGCCTTGCTTAGCGATGCGTGGTTGGCCAGTACGGCGGGCGGTGCAGCCAAGACGCTTTGGCTGGGGCTGGAAGCATGGCGTTGGATGTTCCTGGTCGCTACCTTGCCGGCGCTTATCTATGGCGTGCTGGTGATGGGCGTGCCGGAATCGCCACGGTATCTCGTGGCGCGCGGACGCCTTGCGGAAGCGCGCGTAGTACTCGCGAAAGTGCTGGATCTGCACAGCGATACGGCGTTGGATGCCAAGGTCAACGATATTGCGCATAGTCTGCGCGCGGAATATCGCCCGACCTTGCGCGATCTTCGCGGTCCGCGCGCAGGCCTGCTGCCGATCGTGTGGACCGGCATTCTGTTGTCGGTGTTCCAGCAGTTCGTTGGCATCAACGTCATCTTCTATTACTCGTCGACGCTATGGCATTCAGTGGGCTTCAGCGAGGCCGATTCCTTCTCGCTGACGGTTGCCACCTCCATCGTCAACGTATTGGTGACGTTGGTAGCCATCGCTCTGGTCGACAAGATTGGTCGCAAGCCGCTATTGCTGATCGGTTCGGCCGGCATGGCTGTCACGTTGGGATTGATGGCTTGGTGCTTCTCGCAAGCTACCGGCAGCGGTGCGACGTTGAGCCTGCCCGCGCCGTGGGGTGTCATCGCGCTGATTGCGGCCAATGCCTACGTGGTGTGCTTCGGCCTCAGCTGGGGTCCGATGGTGTGGGTGCTGCTCGGCGAAATGTTCCCCAACGGGATACGCGCTATCGCGCTTGCTGTGGCTGCAGCCGCGCAATGGCTGGCGAACTTCGCCATCACCAGTACTTTCCCGTGGCTGGCGCAGGTCGGTCTTAGCTTCGCTTATGGCTTGTATGCGTTCTTCGCCTTGCTCTCGCTGCTGTTTGTGATGCGCGCCGTGCGCGAGACACGAGGTATCGAGTTGGAAGATATGCACGCTTGATGCTAACGGTTTCGTTGCATCAGCTTTGACCACCCCTCCAACTGCTTGCGGGGGAGGGGTTCGTTTCAGGCGTCGTGAAGAGTGCGACTGTAAGCGTGCACTTCATCCACCAGCACTTTGACGTGCTCGGGATCGACCTCCGGCGTGATGCCGTGACCGAGATTGAAGACATGGCCTGGATGAGGGCCATAGCTGTCGAGCACGTTGCGCACTTCGCGACGAATGATCTCCGGACTGGCGCGCAGCACAGCAGGATCGAGGTTGCCTTGCAGGGCGACTTTGCCGTTGACGGCGCTACGCGCAACGTCTAGATCGACGGTCCAGTCCACGCCAAGTGCGGCGCAGCCCGTGTCGGCCATTTCGGCGAGATGCGCGCCGGCGCCTTTGGAGAAAAGAACCACCGGCAGGTCACGTGCGTGCACATCCGCCTGGAGTACCTCGACGACCCGCGCCATGTAGTGCAGCGAAAATTCTCGGAATGCCGAAGGAGTGAGCAGGCCGCCCCAGGTGTCGAACACCATCAGCGCCTGTGCACCTGCTGCCGCTTGCGCGATGAGGTAAGCCGCGACGGATCGCGCCAATGTGTCGAGTAGTTTGTGTGCCAGCGCAGGTTCGTTCCAGCACATCGCTTTCACGGTGGCGAAGTCACGTGAACCTTCGCCTTCTACCATGTAGCAGGCGAGCGTCCACGGACTGCCGGAGAAGCCGATCAGCGGCACGCGACCGTCGAGTTCGCGGCGAATCAGCCGTATCGCATCCATCACGTAGCGAAGCTCGCTTTCCATATCCGGTACGCCGAGCCGTTCCACATCGGCACGGCTGCGCACCGGGCGTGCGAACTGCGGGCCTTCGCCCTGCGCGAACGACAGGCCAAGGCCCATCGCATCCGGAATGGTGAGAATGTCGGAGAAGAGGATCGCCGCGTCGAGCTCGAAGCGTTTCAGCGGCTGCAGCGTCACTTCGCAAGCCAGCTCCGGATTCTGCGCAAGCGCCATAAAGCTGCCGGCTTTGGCGCGGGTGGCGCGGTATTCCGGCAGGTAGCGGCCGGCCTGACGCATCACCCACACGGGCGTGGTGTCGATGGGCTCGCGGCGCAGGGCGCGCAGCAAGCGGTCGTTCTTCAAAGGGGTAGACATTTATCGGCGTCCGTGGGGGCCATCCAGGCCCTGGGCAAACATCACGCGGAAACCGCGCTTGATTTGGGCGTCGCGCATTTTCTCAAAGGCGGCGATGGCCTCGTCGCGCTCCAGGTATTGGTCGCGCTTGAGCGTCGCGCGGCCACCCTGGGTGCCCGATTCGCGGTAGAGCGTCCAGCCGCCGAGCAGATCCTGCTCCAGCACGATCTGGACATAACGCGGCGCCTCGGCCGAGGCAGGCATGGTTTGCAGATAGAGGCGCATGGCGTCCATGGTTGAACGGTGCGGCTGTCATGCCGCAGAAACAGCATTCTAGGGCCTGTTCGCACTATTCGCGTAGCCCGCGTTGCTGTTGAGTGGCCGTCAGGTGGTAGTGCGTGGCGCAGGCTTGGCTGGCTGCCAAGTCAAGCCGCGCGCTGCCGCATGACGGCCACTCAACAGCAACCCGAAGGGCCGGGTCTGTTTGCCCACCATCCG